>NZ_CP087952.1:0-1453750 GCF_028752835.1 Desulfosarcina sp. BuS5 | reverse complement strand
TGCAGGGATTTTAACCTTGATATCTCCAGGACCCTTTGGATTGAATATTTTCCAAAGGAATCGGCCCATATGGAGGTCGCTGTGTTTAAACCTATAACAAGAATCGGCAGTGAGACTCTTTATTCTGTAAAATGGAGACCGATAATGCCAAATGAAATGGAGTTAATAAAAAATAATTTATCCAAAATCGGAGATCTTGCTGATAACCTTGATATTTCGTAAAAAAGTTTATCCTTGTTCACCATTCCTGAGATTTAAAGCGATTAGCTTTGAGGAGTTAGGTATTAGCTCTCAATGCTGTGTTTTGCTTTTAATATTTAAAACTTAACACTGAAAACCTAAATCTTTATTTCAATAAATATATAGTATAGCACGTTCTGGCGCGGGCAGGCAAACGAAGAAAGCCGGTTTATAAAACTGCTTGTTATGAAATATGTTTTACCGCTCTCAACAATTTTATATCTGCTTCTTCCCATAAAAAGTATTATATTTTAGTAAGTTTTGGTGCGTAAGGCAGAGCCTGGGAACGAAGGTAAAATAATTTTTCCATATTTCACCCGTCTATATTAATTTTTTCATGTTGTGATCCGTATAAAGGTTATCCCTGATCGTCATACCCGGTTATAACCGGATCCCGGACTATAAGTTCGATTGCTTTCGATGCATTCCGGGCTGCTATGGAAAAAACGTCTCCAAGAGCCCTGATATGTCTCAGGTTGTCCGCTGTTCTTAATATCAGCATGGCCAGACTTCCCTCATCTGTTGCCGCAACTGCAAGGGCATCTTCCCATGGTTTTTCGCAAGCCCATTGATAAACCGCTGCTGCAGGTTTCAAGAAGAGCTGCCTAACATCAAATCCTTTGGCAATATGTTTTTTTGCAAACGGTTCAAGGGCATTTGTGACCATTTCATAAGTTTCCACAAGATTTTGGGGAAATTTGTTTTTGTCAATATTTTCGTCTGTATCTTTTTCATTAACAAATGATGCGATGATAGCAGCCAGCAGCGCAGGATCGTCTTCCGGAAAGATTCCTATTCTAAGGCCTTCTGCTATTAAAAGAGGATGATCGACCCTCAGCTTTGATGCCCAGAAACCGACCTTTGTCAAGGCACCTTTTTCGGTTACATATCCGTTCTCTTCCAGGAAGTTTAGGTGTCTCTTGAAATCATCTTCCAGGGCTTTATGTCTGAATTTTATTGTGTTTTTCGTGGTTGTTTTTTTTCTGGTTTCTCTGATCAAATAGGTGGCAAAGGATTGTTTAAGCAGGCCTTCAATTTGATCCGGTGTATGGGAAAGGAGAAGATTCAAAACCATGGAAAAATTAATCCTGATCTGGCTGAGTACTTCTGAAGAGTCTGAATTTATGAGCCTGGCCGTAAGCGGCAGGTCCATAAATTTACCGGGAATTACCATCGCGAAACCGATATTGTCCATGCCTCTTCTACCGGCCCGCCCGGTCATCTGGTGGAATTCACTCGGGCTGAGAGAAGCGAATTCCCGACCGTTGAACCTGTCTGAATTAAGCATTACAATGGTGCGTGCCGGAAAATTTACCCCAGCGGCGACTGTGGATGTTGCGAAAATAGCATCGAGCATACCTTCGGCCATTAAGGTTTCGAGAAGCAGCTTCCAGGCCGGAAGCTGGCCGCTGTGATGGGCGCCTACTCCCATACTTTTTAAGTGTTGAAGCTGGGGGTGGAGGGCTATGTGAGCATTTTCGTGCACAAGTTCGCCGATTCTATGCTTTATGGCTCTTTTTCTATCTTGGGGCAGCCCGGAAGCACATAGTTTCAAAGCGTTGTCGCAGTCAGCGCGGGATTTAAGAAAAAAGATGGCCGGCAGGAGGTCGTATTTCTTCATTACCTTCATTATATCGCTGAATGGAGGAAGTCTCCCTGGTATAGCCAGGCGGGGAGGTTTTTTTTCATCTAAAAAGGATATTACCTTGGGGTGCAGCCTGTTTTTGGCTTTACTCCTTTTTTCTGTCCGGCTGCCATGCCTGGTGAGGGGCAGAAGATGGCCGGAGGGATGGAAAAAAAGAGGGGAAAGGGGCACCGGTCTTTTTGTTTCTTCAATAACCGTACATTTTTTAAGGCGTATAGATTCAAGCCAGGCGGCTATCTGTCCGGCGTTCCCGATAGTTGCGGAAAGCATGAGAAGAGGTATGCGGGGCGGCAGGTATATCATTATCTCTTCCCAAACTACCCCACGTTCCTGATCGCCTAGAAAATGGGCCTCATCCAGAATTACCAGATCGGTATTCAAGGTTTCTCCGCGGTGCATGGCATCGTAAAGTTGATTACGCAATATTTCGGTAGTTCCGGTTATAACCGGAGCATCGGGATTTTCCTTTCTGTCACCGGTAAGTATGCCCAGATTATTCGGCCCGAAAATTTTTGCAAATTCATTATACTTCGAGTTGGTCAAAGCCTTTAAGGGAGAAGCATACCAGGATCGCCCCCCCTCTTTCAGGGTTCGCTCTATGGCTTTTTCGGCAATCCAGGTTTTACCTGCTCCTGTTGGAACAGTTACCAAACAGTCTGATGTTTGTATGGCCTGGACGGCATCGAGTTGAAAAGGATCGGGTTTGAATTTAACTTTTTCAGGTACACCGATCCCCGCAAAAATTTTTTTCAAAGCCGAATCTGCCGATGGTTTAATTTTCAAGCGGAGTTTTGCTTTAAATCGCTTGTCGCGCGGCATGGGTTTTTTTTTATACATTAAAGTTCCGATATCATATTGCAGACAATGCTTTTTGCAGGAGAATCTACGTCAAAAGGAGAAATACCGCCCAGATCCGCTTCAATTAAAGCGTCATCATGGGGAATCAGGCCGAGAAATGTGAAATCGGAAAGATTTTTTTTCAAAAACTCTTCATCCTTTTTACCCCGGGTCTTGTTACCGACCATAGCGATATTCTTTAAACCTATTTCAGATGCCAGTTCCCTGATATGAGAAGCGGTTTCTATACTTCTGCGACCAGGCTCCACGACTACAATCAGTTTGTCGACCGCCGAAGCCGTTGCTCTGCCAAGATGTTCTATACCGGCCTCCATATCCATAACAACCACATCATCACGTATCAGCACGATATGCGTAATAAGGGCGCGTAACAGGGTGCTGGCAGGGCATAAACATCCGGAGCCTCCTTTTTTCACACTCCCCAGCCGCATGAGGCTGATGTTTTCAAATTTTGCTGACAATTTGTCCGGTAGGTCATTTACTTTGGGATTCAGCTTAAAAAAACCTCCCACTGTACCGGGCTTTGCTTCCGTTCTTTCATATATCAGTTTTTTCATATCTGATATTGGCGTAATTTTATCAGCATCGGTGATGCCGATGGCCGCAGCCAGGTTGGCATCAGGATCCGCATCAACCGCCAGTATATGCTTCCCTTCCAGGTTTAATGCTCTAATCAAAAGCGCTGCAAAGGTTGTCTTGCCGACCCCGCCTTTCCCGCTTACCGCTATTTTCATTTATATTTCCTTTCAATGTCATAAAAAATATTATCCAAGGTCCCTGACCTTCAACACTTAATAATATATACTATAATTAATATTGTCAATAGAATTGCATGGTTATTACAGAGCAAACGCATTATCTATTTAAGGGATCAACCATAACCATGGGGTATGGGATCACATTTTTGTTTATATCCTTTGATTAAAAAATAGTCGTCCAGTTCATTCATGATAATATAAGATGTTATCCGATTTCCTCGCTTGGTGATGATCTGAATTAGAGATTAAAGAGCTGGTGCTGCAGCAATGTTGCAATTATTGTGAAGTTTATGATAATATTTGTATATTATCATTATGGAAATGGACATAAAAAGGGGCAGGCAATGAAATATCCATACGGAATAGCTGATTTTAGAAGTATTATCAGGGAAAAATATTTTTATTGTGACAAAACAGACAAAATTCCTCTGCTTGAAAATACAAAATCTCAGCTCTTTATCCGTCCCAGACGTTTTGGTAAAAGCCTTGTTCTTTCCATGCTGGAAAATTACTATGATATGGCAAAAAAAAATGAATTCGAAGAGCTCTTTGGTGGATTGAAGATCGGAAAAAATCCCACTGATCTGCATAATTCATATTTTATTTTAAAATTTAATTTTTCATGTGTTGGCCCCACAGGCAGCGCTGAAGATGTAAAAAAGGCTCTTTTTAATCATATTAATGCATGTATTATCGAATTTTATAAAGTTTATAATTATAAAGGATTTGAACTGCCTGCGATTGAGATTGATCGGGAAGATGCCCTTTTTTCAATGAAATCTCTTATTACTTCAGCCCGCATGACCCCATACCCTGTATATCTCCTTATAAATGAATATGATAATTTTGCAAATACAGTTATGATGGGGGTCCAAAGCTCTGAAGGCAGATATAAGGCTTTTGTGCATGAGGAGGGCCCCCTTAGAACTTTTTTTAAAGCAGTAAAAGCCTCAACTTCAAGCTCTATGTTTGATCGTGTATTTATTACAGGGGTTTCACCTGTTGTGATGAGCGATATTACAAGCGGATATAATATTGCCGAAAATATCTATTTTGAGCCGGAGTTTAATGATCTATGCGGATTTAAGCAGAATGAAATTGAAGATGTACTCAAGGAGATTGTTGATAAATGCGGTTTTGAAAAAAAAAGTAAAGAAGCCGTAATTTCGATACAGACTTATTATAATGGTTATACTTTTTCTCATAGAGCAGATGAGCAAATTTATAATCCAACTCTTTCTTTATATTTTTTTAAACAGTTTGAAAAAGCGTGTAGTTATCCCAGGAAAATGCTGGATTCAAATCTTGCTGTAGATGAGGCAAAGCTTGAGTATATTGCTCAGATTCCCAGGGGAAGGGATCTTTTAATGAGTCTGGTGCAAAAAAATCAAGGTGTTGTAATATCAGATATTGAAGATCGTTTTGGTATTAAAGAGATGCTGACGGACAAATCCAAGGATAACACGTTCTTAGTGTCTTTTCTTTATTATTTCGGGGTATTGACTATTGCAGGTGATACTGAAGACTTGCAGGTAATCTTAAAAGTTCCCAATCTTGTCATGCAGAGTCTTTATGTGGAACGGGTTCAAAAAATGCTTTTGCCTGAGCCTGAGCCTGAGCCTGAGCCTGAGCCTGAGCCTGATGACAGGGATGACGGCAAAGATGACGCAGCAAAGGTCTATCAAAAAGGGGATATGGCGCCTTTGTGCAGGTTTATGGAAGAGAGATATTTCAAGGTTTTTCATAACAGGGATTATAGATGGGCCAATGAATTAACTGTGAAGACCGCTTTTCTGACTCTTCTTTATAATGATATTATTTATATCATGGATTCCGAGAAAGAGATTGACCGACGTTATGCAGATCTCGCCATGATCATCAGACCTGACAAGAGGTATGGTAAAGTATTTGATGTTTTGATTGAGTTCAAATTTGTAAAGCTTAAAAGTGCAGGATTAAGTGCCGATCAGGCAAAAAAACTGTCTGAAGATGAGCTTTGCAGCCTCCCTGAGATTGTAAAGCAGATGGAAGATGGCAAAAAACAGGTAAAAGAGTACGGTAAAAAGCTTGAGCAACGGCACGGGAACTTGCGGCTGCAAAAATTTGTAGTGGCGGCGCTGGGGTTTGAGAGGGTATATTTCAAAAAAATATAAGTCAGCTTATTTAGTATCCGCTGAATTTCGATAATAACATAGTATATCAGCATTGTTCATATATTAATCATAGAGAATTTTAATCTAAAATTTTAAGCTCATTTGTGGTATTTTAATTGAATTTTGGTAAAAAACGGCAAATTGTTAACACCTATAGACGCACCTCTCCTATCCGCATATTTTTTAAAATCAACTATTTTTGATAAAATCCTTGTTCGGCTTATGCCAGCCCGAGTTTCATCAGTTTTTTTTCTTCAATCTTTTCTCCCATTAGAAGCTGAATAAACTTTTTAAGATTATAAGCGGTTTGACAAAGCAATGACCATATACGGTCTCCTTCAAATCCTCTATAAAGACTGCATCCAAAACCTCTAATATTTTTTGCAATAGCTATGAAACCTTCTGTTGCTGAACGGGCTTTACAGCAAAAACTCTGTTTTTCTTCGGATACATCTTTTTTACGCCCCAAAAAAACGTTACTGATATTGTCTGCAATTTTAAAATTACCATTGCTTCTGTAACCAAGGTCGGTAATAATATTTTCCGGTTCGCCTTTCATCCGTTTTTTGAACTGTTCGAGTGTTCCAGCAAAAAGCGTTTTATCATTTGGATTACCGATAAAATTTTCAATGGTAATCATGAATCCTTCCCTATTGAAAGTCATTTCCATTGTTGTGCCGAATTCACACTTCGGATGCTCTTTTCCTTTTACAATCGGGCGGGCATCCGGTTCATCAATGGATACAATCCGGTTTTTTATCTGTTTTTTACCTTCGAGTTTTTCTAAGGTTTGTGCTTCAAGAATAGTAAGAATAGCAAACATATTGTCAGCTTTTATTTGTTTTTTCTTTGTGGTCTTTAATGATTCAACTTTTTTATCAAATATTTTTAGAGCAGGAATAAATAATATATTAAATTTGAGTAACCATTCCAAACGGTTTTGTTTTTTGTTCAAAAAAAATTCTCGCCATAATTTTTTTACTTCATTATTGTCCCACCACAAGGAGATTTGATGCAAAACGGCAAATTGTTTCATTTTGTCAAAAGCTTTAAAAATTAAATGTACATCATTTGGATAGATAACGTTATTTTTCAATACGCTTGAATCTATCATAGCATTATCACCCTGTATTATCCCAGCTTTGCGTAGAACCTCAAAAACTTCTTTTTCTATAATTTCAACACCTTCTTCACCTATACGTTTTCGAAATACACATATAGAACTCGGATCCAGGCATGTTTGCAATTCCTCATTTGTGATGTTACAAAAATATTGAATATAGTGGTTTTCTTTTATATGCTTAACCATTTGCCTATCACTTAATTGATAGTATTTTATACAAATCAAAATCGCTGTCATCATCCTGAGAGATTTTCCAAAAGCACCCTGACTGGTGTTATAAAATTTACACAACTTTGTAATCATTTTTTGCCATGGAATTATCCCACGGATAATAACCAATTCCTGAACTGGATTGGTTATATTTGCTTTCACCCATTCATCAGAAAGAACTTCTTCAAAAGTATTTTTTATCATCAGAATACCTCCTATCCTTTTTAGAGTGCTTAAAATACCATTTAGCTGCAATTTAAAAAATGGCATATACTGCTATGGATAGCAAAGCATTTCTTTCATAAAAAAGAAATTCAGCAGATACTATTTAGAGTTACAGTATAAGTTTTTTGAAGGACGAAATCGTTTCCCACGAAAACGGATCACGCCGGCATGGCAGGATTGCATTGTTTGTAAAAATCGGGTCTGATTCAAGGTTGTAACGGGATGAAGCCAAAGCCATGGGCCACATTTTCGTATGAGGTATGGGAGTATAATATGCAATAATAGGGGTTATGCCGGTTTGTTTTACTGTTCTGATTGAATCTTTAACAGAGTCAATGGTTTGTCCGGGCAGGCCGGCCAGCAGGTATGCGCCGGCATGATTCTTTTTGAAGCCTGCGCTTTTTAAACAGGTTACAGCTTTTTTAAAGTCGTATTCCGTAACTTTGTGATCCATTGAGCTTCTATCTTCAAACAAGGTTGTTTCAAGTCCCAAACGCAGAGTCTTGAAGCCGGCCTTGAACATTAATGCGGCATTCGTTTCTGTGATTTCCCTTATGTGAAGTGCATTGGGAGTATGGAAACAGATATTGTATCCTTTTTTTAGTATACCTTCCAGGATAGGGACTGCATGATTCGCGGAATCTACAAGCAGGGCGTCATCATAAAATACAAACTCTTTTACTTTATATTTTTTATACCAGTATTCTATCTCTTGTATCACCGATTCCGGAGAGCGCTGCTTAAAGCCCGGATTTAAAAAATTGGATGCACAGTATGAACATGCAAAAGGACATCCTTTGGAAGTGATCAGCGGGATATAGTTTATCAGGTGTTGGAGGTCAAAGGCAGGATATGGATAAGTGTCAAGGCTGTCGGCGCTGAATTTTGGGCAGCCTTTTTTGTTTACAGGCGTAAAACCCGTTAGTTTTTCAGTCAGTTCAAGGATTTCTTTGATTCCTTCCCCCTTTATAACAATATCGGCTTCGGAGTGTTGCAAGGCATGGGAATAAAAGAGAGTTGCGTATATGCCCCCGAGAATAAGCGGAGTGTTCGGGAAAATTTTTTTTATAATTTTTATTGTCTCTTTAACACCGGGATACCAGTATGTCATCAAAGATGTGACAAGTACAAGATCCGGCCGGGGAATGGTCCTTAGATCTTCCATAAACCATCTTTTTTTTATTCCATATCTGGAAAATTTTCTATCGATATCCTGGAGCCCTTCAGGCCTGGGTGCCCGGGTTTTTAGATAAGGGCCGCGGCCATTCCTGGCATGCGGATCTGTTTTTGGCATATTAGGGTGGAACCTGTCAAGACAGTCCATGTATGAAACGTTAAGCCCGTGCTGCCTCAATATAGAGGCAAGAGATAACAGGCCGACAGGTTTGGCCCAGAAATCATATGCTGCAAAGTCATGGATCCAGGGATTTATCAGAAGGATTTCGGGTGAATTTTTACGCACTGGTAAGCCGCTGATGAACATACATTGTCTTAAAAGTCCGGAAAATAACACATGGATGTTTTTTTAAATTCTCTGCGGGAAAAGAGAATGGTATAATTGTTAATAAAATTGTTCTTAGATATTTTGTGTACTGTTTCCCGGCAAGTTTTTTCATCTTTCCCATGAATCATTGTATAAAGATTATACGGCCATCCATTATGTGGATTTCTTCTGTAACAGTGTGTGATCTGTTTGAATGAAGCCAGCTTCTCGCCCATGGCATTGATATGTGCCTCATCCACGTTCCATGCTACCATGGCATTTGCATTAAAACCTGATTGCTGGTGCCTTATTGTAGCTCCGAAACGACGGATTATACCTCTGGAACAAAGGTCGGTTAGGGTCTCTACGAATTTCTTTTCAGAAACCCCTGTCTTTTCGGCAAGTTCTTTATACGGATATTTGCAGACTGGTATGTCACCTTGAATTGCTGCGATAATTCGTTTTTCAAGTTCTGTTAGCATTTTATAGTTTCTCATATTGTGTCTGTCTGTAAATATAGACCGTCACATAAATAATTAAGGATCATAGCGGATTATTGTGGAGATTCTATTTATTGAGCATATACTAATTAAACTTATGCCATCAGATATTAGCCGTTAGGTATTAGCTTTTAGCAGTTAATACCTAACAGCTAAAAAGCTAAGCGCTAATAGCTGTTCATCATGGATTACCACACTAATCCGTGATGAACCATAATTAATTGTCTGACGGTCTATAGCAATGATGGTTTTACAAATTCTTGATCAGTCCTTTTCCGGAAAAAGTCTAAGAATATTTTTTTCGTCCGCTTTGCATATTCCTCTTTCCGTAATAAAACCGGTAACAAGCCTTGCAGGTGTAACATCAAAGGCAAAGTTTGCAGCAGGACTGTTTTTCGGTGGAACAAGAACATTTTTCGTTACCCCTTGATTCATACCCTGCACATATCTTACCTCGTCGGGGTCACGCTCTTCTATCGGTATCTCTTTTATTCCATCCCTGAAAGTCCAGTCAAAAGTGCTGGATGGCAAAGCTACATAAAACGGGATATTGTTATCTTGGGCAGCAAGCGCTTTGAGGTATGTGCCTATTTTATTGGCAACATCTCCTGTGCATGTGGTTCTGTCCGTACCGACAATGACAATGTCAACCATTCCGTGCTGCATCAGATGTCCACCCGCATTATCCGTAATAACGGTATGTTTAATCCCGTGCTTACCGAGTTCCCATGCTGTGAGTCTGGAGCCCTGGTTTAAAGGGCGTGTCTCATCCACCCAAACGTGTACATCTATACCATTGTCAAAAGCAGTATACATAGGAGCAGTAGCTGTTCCGTATTCAATACATGCAAGCCATCCTGCATTGCAATGGGTTAAAATATTGACTGTTTTCCCATTTTTGGAGCTGCTTATATTTTTTATCAGGGATAAACCGTACTCGCCTATTTTGCGGCAGTTTTCAGCTTCCTCCTCTTCTATATTTTGAGCTTCAATTCTTGCTGTCGTAATTTTATCCTCATTGTTTTTTGTTTTTTTTATTTCCGTCAAAACCCTGTCAACACCCCATGCAAGATTAACTGCTGTTGGTCTGGCCGCCTTAATCCGGTTGCATTCTTTTTTAATATATTCATCCGAAATATTGTTATCAGGGGCATTCAGTGTGGCAAGATATACTCCGTAAGCTGCAGTTACGCCGATAAGCGGCGCCCCCCTTACATACATTTCCTTGATGGCTTGAATATTGTGGTCAACCGTTGTTAAGTCGGCTACAATGAATTCATGCGGGAGCATACGCTGGTCTATAACTTTAACAGTCTTTAAATCTTTATCCAACCAAATGGGTCTGATCTGTTTGCCGTCTACTATCATATTGTCAACCTACCATTGAAATATAGATTTACATATAAATAATTTTACTGCGTTATCGGTCGTCGGAGTAGGGGTTCAAGATTTTGAACCCTTACCCCCTCTGGCCTTGTAGCAAATTTTACAATCAGGTAATTATTTGAAAATCTATGATTATTCAGCAATTCTAATTATGGCATATTTTTATCTATATATAAATTATGAAGCATAGCGTTGCTACAATATGATGTGCCACAACCTTCCAAAATTAGAATTGCTGATGATTCTAAAACTCCGATATAAGGATTTAAGCAAAGATAATAGTATGAAATACTAATTATATCAATATGTTAATTAAGTAAACTTGATAGCCACACAGTCATACAAACACCTCTATTTATGCAATTACGCGCCTGTACGCGCTTTAAAACCCCTCGTAACGTAGGCGTTGAAAGCTACCTCTTTATTTAAAAATCATATCGGAGTTTTAGTGATGATTATTTTGATTTGACTTTTAACTAATAAAATAATATTAAAATTAGTTTTTAATTTTGTTTTATTATAAATTTTCATATAATAATTATCACAAGGATAAAGAGGTACACCCAAGGAAGGCATACTATAGTACCTCTACCGAAGGTTTTTACCGTGAAAATTTATAACAGGTTGTATAATGCCCATATCGTCAGAATACAAATCACAAACAAAGTCGCTATATATTGTACAGGTCGCAGAATATTTAAAGAATCATTTGCAATATCTTCACGAAATAGGATTCAAGGGCTTTGACTGTTCGGAAAAAAGTCTTAACATAATTACAACCTGGGGGCAACCGGTTAAAAAGCAGGCTCCCGATTTAAAAAAAATACAAACAGATATGGAAAACTGCTTTTTATGCAGGCTGTCTGCAAGCAGAAAAAATATTATATTCGGAACCGGTAACCCTGATGCTGACTTGATGTTTGTAGGTGGAAGGCCATCCGGTATGGATGCAGAAAGCACAAGTGAACCTTTTGCCGGAGAGGTAGGCGAGCTGCTGGAGAAAATAATTAATGCTATCAAAATGTCGAAAGATGAGGCGTATTTTTGCAATGTTATAAAGTGCCGTACGCCGGTTGACCAGGATCCGATGCCGGATGAAATAAGTGCTTGCGCTCGTTTTTTGGAACAGCAGATCGATGCTGTAAAACCAGTTTTTATTTGCGCTCTGGGTGAAATAGCAGCAGGGGTTCTTCTTAAAACTGATAAATCCGTATCAGCACTCAGGGGCCGTTTTTATAATTATAAGGGAATAAAGATTTTGCCTACATATCATCCGGCTTATCTGCTTCGTTATGAGTCAAGGAAGCGTGATGTGTGGGAGGACATGAAGATGCTTATGAGAGAAATGAAAAGGAGTGTACACTGACATGGGTTCCAAAGATAAAATGAAAAAGGAAAAACCGTTAGAAAAAATGACATCCAAGGAGCTGACCGTTATAGCTCTTGAAATACCGGAAATAATCGGGGTTCATGGAATGAATAAGCCTGAGCTGATCAGCGCCATCAAGAAAGCCCGGGGCATCACTGAGGATGCACCTAAAAAGAGCGATACGTCTGTAAGGGAAATAAAGAAAAAAATAAGTTCGGTGAAAACTCAACATCAGGCTGCCATTGAAACAAAAGATAAAAAAATGGCCGCAATATTCAGGCGCCGCATTTCCAGGTTAAAGAAAAAAACACGTAGAGCGGCATAAACGTTGCGTATCGTTTACAGTTCGCAGTTAACGATTAAAAAATATATAGATTTCCACTAAAAAACCGGAAACCGTAACCTATTATTAATATTCAGGTATCTTCAATGATAGACCCAAAATTAATTGCTTTTGATATTGACGGTGTTTTGGCGGATATAGCTTCTCTTTTTATTGAGATTGCACGAAAGCGGTACAATATAAAAGGGATAGGGTATAATGATATCACCAGTTATGAATTGGAAGACTGCCTGAGTATTGATACAGGAATTTCTGAAGAGATTATCGGCGGCATTCTTTCCGGCCGTGATGCTGATGACGTTAAACCAATGACGGGAGCACCGGAAGTTCTTACAAAAATTGCAAATAATTCAGGGTCGCTTCTTTTTGTAACAGCTCGGTCGGATTCGAGTTATATATATGACTGGATGCAGAATATTTTATCAGTTGAACCTGAAATGATCGATATCGTTGCGACAGGTGCTTTTGACGACAAGGCCGATGTTCTGTTAAGCAGGAATAAGACCTATTTTGTGGAAGACAGGCTGGAAACATGTTTTCATCTTGAAGAGGCCGGAATCACTCCCCTGCTTTTCAAGCAGCCCTGGAACAGGGGCGATCATACTTTTCTGGAGGTAGAGAACTGGAAAGAGCTTGAATCTATTATAAGATTTTGAAATATTAATGTTATGCCATTCGATGTAACTAATCTTATTGACTCGTTTCTTGAGTCGATATCATCTGAAAAGGGATATTCCGAAAATACATGCCGTGCGTATCGGCACGATCTTGGAGAGTTTGCCGGATATCTGACAGAACATAACGGTCTTGACAAGACTGAAGCAGATGATGATCGGTTTGTTATAGAGGATATGGGTACCCTGATGATCAGGGGTTACCTGGGTTTTCTTTATAAAAAAAATAAAAAGTCTACAATGGCTCGTAAATTATCCGCTCTTAGAACTTTTTTCAGATATCTTGTCAAGAGGGGTTTGCTTACTGATAATCCGGCTGATTCCATACTTACGCCGAAACAGGATCAGAAGATCCCTTTATATCTGCCGGTTGATGAAATGTTCCGTCTGCTTGATTCTGTACAGACAAATACTTTGGCCGGCCTCAGGGACAGGGCGATATTCGAGACCATATATTCGTGCGGTATACGGGTATCGGAGCTTACGGGAATGGATCAAACCGATGTTGATTTTGTAAATTCATCCATTCGTGTTCTTGGTAAGGGGAACAAAGAAAGGATTGTGCCGATAGGTAAAAAAGCTCTGGCAGCAATCATGGCATACAGGGAGAGGCTCAATATGGAATCGGGCATGCAAATGCCCCAGGATGGGCCGCTTTTTTTAAATTTGCGAAAAGGCAGGCTTACAGCAAGGTCCATAGCACGTCTGCTCGAAAAACTTGTAAAAGAATGTGGTCTCTATACTCCGGTGTCACCCCATGTGTTGCGGCACACCTTTGCAACGCATATGCTCGATGCCGGCGCAGATTTAAGAGTGGTGCAGGAATTGCTGGGTCATAAAAGTCTTTCCACAACCCAGCGATATACCCATGTTAGTATAGATAGACTCATGGATACATATGACAAAGCACATCCCAGAAAGTAAGGAACGGATATGAATTTTCACGGTACTACAATCCTGGCGGTAAGACGTAACGAAAAACTGGCTGTTGCCGGTGATGGTCAGGTTACGCTGAATAATACCATTATCAAGCATAATGCTAAAAAAGTCAGGAGGATTTATAATAACAAAATTATTGTCGGTTTTGCCGGTGCCACGGCTGATGCTTTGAATTTATCGGAACGACTTGAAGTCAAGCTCGAGCGATATAACGGTAATCTTACACGCAGCGCGGTCGAACTTGCCAAAGACTGGAGAACCGACAAATATCTCAGACGCCTTGAAGCTCTGATGATTGCTGCTGATGATAAAAGGATGTTTATTATTTCAGGCAATGGCGATGTGATAGAACCGGATGAAGGCGTTATAGCAATAGGTTCGGGCGGTGTCGGAGCTCAGACGGCGGCCATGGCGCTGCTGGAATTTACAGAACTTGATGCGCGGAGTATTGTGGAAGCAGCAATGAAAATCGCAGGTTCCATATGCGTCTTTACAAATGATTCCGTAACCATAGAGGAGATTTAAACAGGTATTTTATATGGCTAATCTTAAACCATCAGAAATCGTAAAGGAACTCGATAAATATATCATCGGCCAGGACAAGGCCAAACGTTCGGTTGCGATCGCATTGAGAAATAGATGGCGTAGGCAGCATGTTCCGGAAGATCTGCGGGATGAAATTGCTCCCAAAAATATTATACTCATAGGCCCCACAGGGGTCGGTAAAACCGAAATAGCGCGGCGATTGTCTTTATTTGCCGATTCTCCCTTTACCAAGGTCGAGGCCTCTAAATTCACGGAAGTCGGGTATATGGGCCGGGACGTGGAATCGATGGTGCGTGACCTTCTGGAACTGACCGTCACCAAGGTTAGAAACCGGGAACAGGAAGCCGTTAAGGATAAAGCCAGCCAGATAGCGGAAGAGAGGATGCTGGACCTGCTGCTGCCAAAACCGCGCGCTGTTCAGCCTGCCCAACAGACGGATAATCAAGAAACATCGCTGGAACTTGTTACAGATAAAGCTGATGAAACCTCCCATACAAAAACAAGAGAAAAATTGCGCAGTATGCTGAGAAATGGCAAGCTTGACAGCAGGTATGTGGATCTTGATATTGCTGATCGCGGCGCCATGCCTGTGGTGGAAGTTTTTTCCAACATGGGAATAGAGGAGATGGGTATAAATATCAGGGACATGATCGGCGGGATGATGCCGAAAAACACCAAAAGGCGCAAGATAAAGGTACCTGAGGCTATGGAGATCCTGGCTACTGAGGAGGCGCAGAATCTTGTTGACATGGACAAGGTGGTTAAACAGGCGATAGAAATGGTGGAACAATCCGGAATTATATTTTTGGACGAGATCGATAAAATTTCCGGTAAAAACGGCGGTCACGGTCCTGATGTTTCTAGAGAAGGTGTTCAGCGGGATCTACTCCCAATTGTAGAAGGGAGTACTGTAACAACAAAATATGGACAGGTTAAGACGGATCATATACTCTTCATTGCGTCAGGCGCTTTTCATATGAGTAAACCTTCAGATCTTATACCTGAACTCCAGGGACGATTCCCTATCAGGGTCGAGCTCGATTCTCTCGGTAAAGATGAATTTGTAAGAATTCTGACTGAACCGAAAAATGCGCTGATTCTTCAATATATTGCCATGCTGAAGACCGAATCAATTGAACTGGAATTTGAGGAAGAGGCTGTGAAAGTTATAGCCGGCATAGCTGAAGATGTTAATAATCTGACTGATAACATAGGAGCCAGAAGGCTTCATACGGTTATGGAATGTCTGCTGGAAGAGATTCTTTTTGATGCGCCTGACATGCAGGATTCTAAAGTTGTTATAGACAGCAAGTACGTTGATGAACGATTAAAAGATATTAAGGATGATGAAGATCTGAGCAGGTACATACTTTAATGGCACAGAACGCTGCAGATATACTTATAGAAGCTCTTCCTTATATACGCTGTTTTTCCGGCATGACCATAGTGATCAAATATGGCGGGCATGCCATGGTGGACAGGCAGCTAAAAGAGGACTTTGCCCGTGATATAACCTTAATGAAGTTTATAGGGATAAACCCTGTTATTGTACACGGAGGCGGACCCCAGATCAACTCGGTACTTGACCAGATGGGTATCTTGCCGAAGTTTGTAAGGGGTATGCGCTTGACTGACGAGCATACCATGGATGTTGTGGAAATGGTTCTGGGCGGGAAAGTTAACAAGGAGATTGTTGCCGGCATAAACCGCCAGGGCGGCATGGCAGTCGGGTTAAGCGGCAAGGATGGCGGGCTCATATCAGCAAAAAAGCTTCGTATAATTCATCAGGAGGATGCGGACAAGCCGCCCGAGATAATTGATCCCGGGCTTGTCGGCAAAGTCACGCGGATCCGCTCTGATGTTATAGATACGCTTGTTGAAAGGAATTTTATTCCTGTTATTGCTCCTGTGGGCGCCGGTGCAAACGGCGAAACTTATAATATTAATGCCGATCTGGTTGCATCATCCATTGCACAGGCTCTTTCAGCCGGACGTCTGATTTTTCTCACGGATGTTGATGGAGTCATGGACGATGGGGGAGACCTTATAGCTTCAATAGAAGCTGAGCGTATAAAAAAAATGGTTGACGACAAGACAATTTCAGGCGGCATGATTCCCAAGATAGAATGTGCTCTTGAAGCTTTGAACAGAGGTGTTGAAAAGGTTCACATAATTAACGGCAGCAAAAAACATGCTGTTATAATGGAGCTCTTTACCGACAAGGGAGTCGGTACGGAAGTTACAGGAGGCTGATTATGTCCGATATGAATATTAAAGAGCAGGCTGAAAAGGTTATTGCAAAGACTTACGCCCGGTTCCCGATTGTAATAAAAAGGGGCAGCGGATGCACCCTGTGGGATGAAGATGGAAAATCCTATACGGATTTTGTTGCCGGCATTGCGGTCTGCAATCTTGGTCATGCTCATCCCGGTATAGCCAAAGCTCTTTGCGACCAGGCAAAGATATTATTTCATGTGTCAAACCTTTACTATACTCAACCCCAGGTGGAACTGGCGGCCTGGCTTGTGGAGCATAGTTTTGCCGACCGGGTATTTTTCTGCAACAGCGGTGCTGAAGCAAATGAAGCCGCATTCAAAATAGCCAGAAAATATTTTAAGGACAGAAATGAACCCGATCGTTTCCGAATAATAGCCATGGAAAAATCATTTCACGGACGAACCATGGCAACACTCTCCGCCACAGGCCAGGCAAAAATAAAAAAGGGATTTGATCCTACCTTGCAAGGTTTCGATTTTGTTCCATTCAACGATATTAAAGCGCTTCGTAAAAAGATTTCCAATAAGGTCTGTGCTGTGCTCATGGAACCTGTTCAGGGTGAAGGCGGTGTCAGATGCCCTGACCCGAAATACATGAAGGCTGTCAGGCGATTGTGTGATGAAACCGGCACCCTGCTGATTTTTGATGAAATCCAGACAGGAATAGGTCGCACAGGGAAATTGTTTGCATATGAGCATTTCGGTATTGAACCTGATGTTATGACACTTGCCAAAGCTCTTGCCAATGGTCTGCCTGCCGGAGCCATGCTGGCCAAAGAGCAGGTTGGAGAAGCATTCGGACCGGGATCGCATGCTTCAACATTCGGGGGAACACCTGTGGTGACGGCGGCTTCCCTGGAGACGCTAAGGACAATAGAAAAAGAGAATATTGTCGAATATTGCAGCTCAACAGGCGTATATTTTAAAAAACGTCTTTATGAGTTAAAAAACAGGTATGATTTTATTGAAGATGTGCGGGGTTTTGGCTTGCTGCTGGGGATGAAGGTCGGCATTGAAGGCAATTCAGTTGTCAACGAATGTATAAATAGGGGCTTTCTTATCAACTGCATCCAGGGGAAAATTTTGCGTTTCATACCACCGCTTATCATCAGCATTGAAGAGATCGATTCACTGGTTGATTGTCTTGATAAAATATTTGCAGGGCATCTATAGGTTTCTATAAAAAAATAATAAAATTTCAGCGTGAGGCTGTTTTGAAAAAAGATATATTGACACTTTTGGATCTGGATAAAGAAGATTATGAACATTTTTTTAAACGATCCATAGAACTTAAAAATAGATACAAAAAAGGAATTTCCGATTTTCCCCTGAAAGGGAAAACCCAGGCGCTTATTTTTGATAAACCATCTACCAGGACACGCATTTCATTTGAAACAGCCATGTCCCAGCTTGGCGGAACGACTATTTTCCTTAACGCCAATGAAACCCAAATGTCGAGAAATGAGCCTGCTAAAGATACCGCCCGGGTACTTTCCCGCTACTTGGACTGTCTTGTTATCAGAACCTACGGGCATGATCTGATAGAAAAATTTGCCGAATTTTCATCAATTCCGGTTGTAAATGCGCTTACCGATCTCTATCATCCCTGCCAGGTATTAAGTGATCTACAAACAATTATTGAACATAAGGGTGGATATGAGAATATAAAAATAGTCTGGCTCGGAGACGGCAACAATGTGGCGCATTCATGGATTAACGCGGCTGCCGTGCTTGGCCTCAACCTGGTGCTGGCATGCCCGGAAGGTTATTACCCTGATCAGGCTATCCTGGATAAGGCTGTTGCAAGACAAAACGGCAGCATAGAGATTCTCCCTGATCCTTTACAGGCCGTAAAACAGGCCGATGTAATTTATACGGATGTCTGGGCCAGCATGGGGCAGGAAGAAGATTTGCAGGCCAGAAAGAAAATATTTGAGAAGTTTCAGGTTAATAAAGAGCTTATATCAAACGCTGCCGATGATGTCATAGTAATGCACTGCCTTCCTGCGCACCGGGGTGAGGAGATCAGCGCCGATGTTCTGGAAGGGCCGAATTCGGTTGTATGGGATCAATCTGAAAACAAGCTGCATATGCATAAAGCCATCCTGGAAACGTTGATTTTGTCCTGATTGTACCTGATTATAGAAAAGGAGAATCTGATTTTGAGTGATAAAATTAAAAAAGTAGTTCTAGCTTATTCCGGAGGGCTGGATACTTCGGTAATATTAAAATGGCTGATTGAAACATACCAGTGTGAGGTAATTACTTTTTCAGCCGATATAGGTCAGGATGAAGAGCTGGATTATATTGAAGAAAAAGCAATGAAGACCGGAGCTTCAAAGGTTTATGTTGATGATCTGACGGAAATCTTTGTCTCTGATTATGTTTTCCCGGCTTTTCGCGCGAATGCAATATACGAAGGCACCTATCTTCTAGGAACATCCTTGGCAAGGCCGTTAATATCTAAGAGGCAGATGGAGATAGCTGCAATCGAAGGAGCGGACGCCGTAAGCCATGGCGCCACCGGCAAGGGCAATGACCAGGTACGGTTTGAACTTAGCTACCTGGCGCTTGATCCGTCGATCAAGATCGTAGCTCCCTGGAGGGAATGGGATCTTAATTCCCGTACGGCCCTGATGGACTTTGCAAAAAAACATGGTATCCCTATTACGGCAACAGTGGATAAACCATATAGTACAGACCGGAATTTGCTTCATATCAGCTTTGAAGGGGGAGTGCTTGAGGATCCCTGGAATGTGCCGCCTGGGGATATGTTTGTAATGTCTGTTTCCCCGCAGGATGCGCCTGATAAACCTGAAAGTATTGAAATCACCTTTGAACAGGGTAACCCGGTGGCAATTAACGGCAAAAAAAATTCCCCCGCAGCTTTGCTGAGAGAGCTGAACAGACTTGGCGGCAGAAACGGCATAGGCCGGGCGGATATAGTGGAAAACCGTTTTGTCGGAATGAAATCAAGGGGTGTTTATGAAACCCCCGGAGGCACAATATTGAGGGCGGCTCACATGGCTATAGAGTCTATAACCATGGACCGGGAAATTACGCATCTTCGAGATTCCCTGATACCTAAATACGCTGAACTTGTTTATAATGGATTCTGGTTTGCGCCTGAGATGAAATTAATGCAGAATATGATTGACGAAACCCAGCAAAATGTATCCGGAGTCGTGGCTCTTGATCTTTACAAGGGCAACTGTATTGTTCGCGGGCGAAAATCGGATAAATCACTTTATAGTGAAGACTTTGCCACTTTTGAAGATGAGACTGTCTTCAGCCAGAAGGATGCCGAAGGATTTATACGGCTTAACGCCCTGAGACTGCGTATTCAGAAGATGATGCATTCGTAGTTTTAGGTTGAAGGCTGAGACTGCGAATTTAGATTTATAAGGATAAATATGTCAGAGAAACTGTGGGACGGAAGGTTTTCCGAAACTACCGAGAAGTGCGTGGAAGCCTTTACCTCTTCGATAGATATAGATAAACGCCTATATGCTTATGATATTGAAGGGAGTATCGCACACTGCAAAATGCTTGCAAGGGTGTCTATTATTACCGAAGATGAGGCTTCTCTGATTATACAGGGCCTTGGCAAAATTAAAAGAGAGATAGAGAGGGGGGAGTTCCATTTTGAGGACAGCCTGGAAGATATACACATGCATATCGAAACCAGGCTGGTTCAGGAGGCCGGCAAAGCCGCTCAAAAACTCCATACCGCCAGAAGCCGCAATGATCAGGTAGCTCTTGATGTGCGAATGTTCCTCAGAGTTGAAACAATCGATATTATTAAAAATCTGACAGAGCTAAGAAAGGTGATCGTTGAATTTGCCAAAAAGCATTCGGATATTGTGCTGCCTGGATATACCCATCTGCAGCGGGCTCAGCCTGTTCTGCTGGCGCATCATTTCATGGCCTATTATGAAATGTTTTCAAGAGATGTTGAAAGGTTTCAATCATGCCTGAAGCGTATCAATGTCATGCCCCTGGGAAGCGCAGCTCTAGCCGGAACCACATACCCAATTGACAGGGAATATACTGCGGAACTTCTGAATTTTCCTGAAATATCTTTAAACAGTATTGATGCAGTTGCGGACAGGGACTTCATACTGGAATTTCTCTCTGCGGCAAGTATATGCATGGTGCATTTCAGCAGAATATCGGAAGAACTTATAATCTGGTCTTCATCCGAATTCGGGTTCGTTGAACTGTCTGATTCTTTTTCAACCGGAAGCAGTATCATGCCGCAGAAAAAAAATCCTGATGTTTGTGAACTCGTACGGGGTAAAACAGGACGTGTTTTTGGAGATTTGATCTCTGCTTTAACCATGATGAAATCCTTGCCGCTTGCCTATAATCGCGACATGCAGGAGGATAAGGAACCGATGTTTAATTCGGTTGATCTTTTGAAGTCGTGCATAGAAATATATGTGCGGATGCTTCCTAATATCGCTGTCAATAAGGAAAGAATGGAATCCGCAGTCTCATCAGGATTTCTGAATGCCACTGATCTGGCCGATTACCTTGCAGGACTGGGTATGCCGTTTCGCCAGGCCCACGCATGCGTTGGGAAGGCTGTAGGCTACGCGCTTGAAAAAGGCTGTGAGCTTCATGAATTGACATTAAAAGAGCTTAACAAATTTGCATCAATCATAAAAAATGATGTGTTCGATTTTCTTACAGTTGAGCAGGTGGTGGGTAGAAGATTATCACTGGGAGGAACAGCTCCTGCAAATGTAAATCAAGCTATTAAAAAAGCAGGGGAAGAGCTGGCTGACGGGGAAACGGGAAAACGGGAAAACGGAGAGAGGGATTGAAGGCGTTGTAGGGGCGCACACTTGTGATCGCCCTTCTAAAAACAAAACTGGGGAGCAGCAGTAAATCGTGAAAACTTGGAGTCTGTTTTTATTTGTTATTCTTTTTTTTACATTTCTGCAATCTTGCGGCAAAAAGGGGCCTCCGGTTCCTCCGAAGATTGCCACTCTTCCTGTGGTGAAGGATTTATCAAAGAACATTGAAGGCGATTTGCTGACCCTTACTTGGCCTATCCCCATGAAGAAAGGTAAAACAACACCTGAAGATCTGGCAGGATTTAAGGTCTTAAGGGCAAGGAAATTGTTAATAGACCCTGATTGTCAAGACTGTCCAGACAGATACAGGCTTGTTGCCGATATTCCTCTTCAGGGGAGGACCTCAAATAACCGGATAATATACCAGGAAAACCTTGGGTACGGATATAAATATAAATTTAAAGTTAAATTATATACGGATAAAGGCAATGATAGTGGGGACTCCAATATTGTTGAATTTTTAAGAGAATAATATGAACCATTTTGAATATATAAATAATGAACTTTATTGCGAAAATGTTCCGATTGCAAAGATAGCGGAAAAAGTCGGAACACCCTTTTATCTTTACAGTCATGCTACACTGAAACGTCATTTTTCGGTTTTTAAGGATGCCTTTAAAAAAATCGACAGTCTTGTATGTTATTCAGCCAAGGCAAACACAAACCTTGCAGTTTTAAAAATATTTGAGCAGGCAGGCAGTGGACTGGATATAGTTTCCGGGGGGGAGTTATTTCGCGGGCTCAAAGCAGGGTTCTCTCCTGACAGAATTGTATATTCCGGAGTTGGTAAACGGGCTGATGAGATCGACTATGCCTTGAAAACAGGTATCCTGATGTTCAATGTGGAATCGCTTGAGGAACTTGAACTAATAAATCAAAGAGCTGAAGCCTTAAATCTTAAAGCTCCTGTGGCTATAAGGGTCAATCCTGATGTGGATCCCAAAACGCACCCTTATATTTCAACAGGCTTGAAAAAAAATAAATTCGGTATAGATGTAAACTCTGCTCTTGAAGGATACAAATACGCTGTTGAAAAAAAGCATATTAACCTGATCGGCATAGATTGCCATATAGGATCTCAACTTACCGAGGTACGGCCTTTTGCAGATGCACTGGAAAACGTCAAAAAGTTGATATACAAATTAAAGGATATTGGTATAGCAATCACCCATCTGGATATAGGCGGCGGTCTGGGCATCACGTATGATGATGAAGTTCCGCCTCAGCCGGTAGAATATGCGGATGCGGTTATCAGTTCTATAAACGGCCTGGATGTAAAACTTGTACTGGAACCGGGCCGGGTTCTGGTAGGTAATGCAGGGATACTGATAGCAAAGGTTCTTTACAGAAAAAGAAATGATCTTAAAGAATTTGTTATTACAGACGCCGGCATGAACGATCTTTTGAGGCCCTCAATATACAAGGCCTTCCATGCTGTGGAGCCTGTCATAAGAAAAGGTACGGAAAAGATTACTGCGGATATTGTAGGCCCCATATGCGAAACAGGAGATTTTCTTGCTACTGATTGCCATATAGAGGATGTCAGGGGCGGAGACCTGCTGGCCGTGATGAGCGCCGGCGCTTATGGTTTTACGATGTCGTCCAATTACTGCTCCAGGGTCAGGATAGCCGAAGTTATGGTCAAGGATGCAGAATTTCAGGTTGTTAATCAGCGCCAGACTTATGAGGATCTTGTAAAGGGGGAGTCAATACCAGCATTTATATGATATCTTTCGACCTGTGCGGTTACATGTTGGATTGTGCAACACACGAAAAATAAAAGAATTATCACGAAAACACGAAAAGAAAGTCAGTAACTTGATTTCTATGCATTATTTCGTCCTCATATCTTTTTAAAGGAGGAAGCTGTACTGGCGGGCTCCATGAATAACACGGCGTATTTGACTGAATCAATGATATCTCTTCGCCGGTAAACTCTCGGCCACAAAATATTTGTCGCTTTATGATTTGCATGCCATATAGCTCCTGCTACCCTTCCATAACGAAAAAAACGTAGTCCAGTAAAAAATAATGCTGCCGGAATCTGCCTCATCACGCAGCCTTGTCATGAGTATTTTTTAAACAATCAGATAAGATAGCCATAGGCAACTGGATTATCTTGCCGGAAAGTAGAGTAAAGCCAATGCTGATAATGCTGAACCCTCTATTTGCAGCTATTTTAACTTGTTTTATAAGAGCCGCACCCCTATGATTTTATGCTTTTCGCCGAAGAAGAGCCTATGTTCTGAGTTTATATCCAGTTTTCAGCATGATTATACAAAGACAGCTTACCAGTAAGAAAAAAAAACCGGAAACCAAAAAACTCAGCAGTGAACATATTTCTGAAACACCAAGAAACCCAAATCTGAAGCCATCTATCAAATAAAAAAAAGGGTTAAAAAAAGATAACCTGCTCCAGAAAGGAGACAGGGATTTTATTGAAAAAAAGACTCCACTTAGAAAAGAAAGCGGCAGAATTATAAAATTCTGAAACGCTGCGATATGATCCCACTTAACTGCCCATATAGAAGCTATAAGCCCAAGCGCGCCCAGAACACCGCTTCCAATAACAGCAAAGCAGAATATAACCAAAATATTATTCACCGGCAGCACGGCAAAAAAACATGAAACTACCCACACCCCAATACCTACGAACAAACCTCTTACTATTGATGAAGCAATATATGCCAAAAAAAACTCAAAACTGGACAGTGGTGCAAGTAAAATAAAAGTAATACTCCCGTTTTGCTTGGACTGAAACAGACTGGATGAGCTGTTGGCAAAAGCATTTTGAAGTACTGCCATCATTATCAGGCCTGGAATAAAGAATTCAGTATATTCAATACCGCTGTAAATTTCCGGATGTTCTTTCATTACCGAAGCAAAAACAAGCATATAAAGCAGAGAAGTCACCACCGGAGCTAAAATAGTCTGAATTGAGACCTTCTTGTCCCCAGCAAATTTTATATTTAATAATTTGTATGGATAAAGTTCAAGCAATGCCCTGGTTTTGTCTATAGCAACAAGACGGCCTTTATCGAGTATGGCGATCTTTTGGCATAAGGATTCTGCTTCTTCAAGATAATGCGTGGTTAAAAGTATGGTGTGGCCTTCCCTGTGCAGTTTTTTGGTGAATTGCCATAAAACCTGGCGCAAACCAACATCAACCCCTGCAGTGGGTTCGTCCAGAACAATAACCTTTGGTTTATGTACAAGGGCCTGGGCAATAAGAACCCTTCTTTTCATGCCTCCGGAAAGCCGATGCAGATTTTCATTGGTTTTGTCGGTAAGATCAAGGGTTTCTATTAATTCATCAATCCATGGATAATTCTCAGTACCGTGTCCGAAATAACCGGACTGAAGGCGTAACATTTCACGCACCGTAAAAAATGAATCATAAATCAGTTCCTGTGGTACAACACCTATAGACTGTCTGGCTTTTTTCCAATTTGAGCGGACATTGTATCCCATTATATCAATAGAACCCCTGGTGGCGTGGGACAATCCGCTCATAATATTTATAAGTGTAGATTTCCCTGCGCCGTTTGGTCCTATCAAACCGAAATAGGTATTTTGATCTATGGTAAAGTTAATATCTTTAAGAGCCTGCAGTGCACCAAAATTTTTATATATATGTGAGATAATTACTGCATGTGTCATAATTATTATAACCTGTTTATTGCGTAGCGCAGATGTATAACCGCGTGTACAATCTTAAACAGTGTCCATCCACAAATGGTCTTTTTGCCCAATCTATGAGTTATGCTCAAAAAAACAATCCTTGGAATATCAGCCAGGTGCCTTCCTCACCCTGGCCTTGTAAAATTATTGATGTGACAATCTATAGCGTGCCCTAAGAAACAGAGACAATATCCTGGCTGGCGTGCGTTAAAACCTGAACACCGCCTTTTTCCATCACAAATGTATTCTCAATACCTATTGCGCCATCAGAAAAAACAAATTTGGGCTCAATGGCAAATGTCATGCCCGGCTCAAGTTTCATTTTAACCCCCTTTGCAAAAATAGGCCATTCATCAAGTTCAAGCCCTACTCCATGGCCAACAAACCTTACCCCTTCGCTTCCCATTCCCATAAAATGTCCGGCCAGGCCAAACCCTTCCGCAAGGCTGACAGCCTTTTCATAAAGTTCTCCGCACTCGACACCGGGCACCGCCATTTTAACAAGTTCATCCTGAATTGCCAGCGCAGCCATAAAAGCATCTTTCAAATCTGAAGAGATATTGCCGATTACAAACATCCTTGTTTCATCTGCTGTATAGCCGTCCACAACACAGGTATAGTCTATGTATATAGGCTCATTCAGGCCAATCTCCTTCCACCCCGCGCCATGGGGCAGATTCGCTGGTGTAAGTCCTGCCCCGCCAACAGGCCCGTCAAAGTATGTGGCTATGGCGCCATTTTTGCCGGAGGTAATATTCCCAAAGGAAAAATCCTGATTAAAGGCGCGCATCCTGCAATTTCCGCCATATCCCCGGCGTCGCATCCCTGCCTCAAAAAGACTTGCAAGCTCAACTTCAGTCATCCCCTGTCTCAGCATACAAGGCGTTTCCTTAAAGACAGCATCAATAACACCACATGCACCCCTTAACAGCCCTACTTCATAAGGAGATTTTATAAGTCTCAACTTTTTAATCAGGTCGGATACGTCCATTATCTCATAATCACTAAAAATCTTCTGATAAAAAAGGCAGTTATTATAAGGGATAACATCAAGTTCCATGCCGATAATACCTGATGTTTTAAAACCCGCTTTTTTTAAAACATCAGGTATTTTTCTAATGCTCCCAATATTAATAATATCTTTTATGGGCGATTCTTCCTTTGCCCTTTGAAAGCTCTTTCTTACCATTAATAAAGGCTCGCCTGAGGCCGGCACAAAAAGATGACTGCTCTGGGATGTACCGCTAAGATAAAAAAGATTTGTATGCTGGGTTATCAATGCTGCATCAAAACCAAGTTGGATCAAACCATCCTGGAATTTCACAATCCTTGCTTCAATTTCTACAGCTGGCGTATATTTTAATCCTGTCATATAATTTAACCCCTTTTTAAATATTTCCATCTCTTTAGATATTGAACTTTTATAAAACTGATAATGCTTAACCCCTCTATTTGCAACTATTTTAACTTGTTTCATAAGAGCCGCACCCTTTCTATTTAGGATCGGAGATTAAATAAACTGGACAAAGATTATGAAGGATTTTGGTTCATCTGCAAGGCGCATTAAAGGTTGAATACTCGAAGTATTCGGCCTTTAATGCAACACAGCAGATGGGCCAAAAGACAAATAATATTGTTCAAGTTATTTAATTTGCGATCCTTAGTGCAACTTTTTAAAGTATACCCTTTCAAACCCCAGGGCCACAACTACAAATTTCTGCAGCCTTAAGTTCCCATACTTTTGTTCAAGCTTTTTTCCATACTCTTGCACCTGCTTTGCACCATCCTTTATCCGGTTTGTAATTTCAGGAATCAGCCTTAATTCATCGTCAGACAGTTTTCGTGCCTTATCAGCGCTCATTCCTGCATCCTTTAACTTTACAAACTTGAATTCGATCAAAACATCAAATACTTTGCCGTATCTTTTATCCGGCCTGATGATCATGACAAGATCTGCATATCTGCGATCAATTTCAGTTTCAGAATCCATGATGTAGATAATATCATTTTAAACCCGCACAGATCATTAAACTCAGGCTCAAAATAAATATTCTGTGCAATATTATACCCGCTTGTAATATCGCTCATAACAACAGGTAAAACACCTGTTATAAAAACACGGTCAAACATGGAACCGGAAGTTTCGGAAGATTTCGGCCGGATTGATTGCCCGTAATAATAGCAGGGTGGGCAATGCCCACCCTGCATGGTTAATCATCAGTAGTTTGAGCAAGTTTTCGTAACTTTTTGAGATTACTTCTGTGACGTTTGCCGTCCAGCATGCGCCTTTTTGATGATACTGAAGGTTTTGTCTTTCTCCGAATTTTCGGTTCTTTCAGGGCTTCCCTGATCAACCCGGTCAAACGATTGATTGCGTCCTGACGATTCAGAGCCTGCGTGCGAAACCGCTCCGCTTTAATGATAAGAATACCGTCCTCTTTAAAATTAAACGGGCTTCGGATATAATGGTGCTCAGGCGGGCTTTGCCCGCAACCCAACTTAGGGTTCGCCCAAAAATAAGTTCGCAATTTTAAGTGTTGAGGCGCCTGCCTGGCAAGGCGCGAAAACGTAGGAATATCAAAATATTTCTACGCTTTCGTAACGCAGTCAGGCAGGATACATCGACGCTTAAAATGTAAAGTTATTTTTGGGCGAGCCCTTAGGGCGTGTCGCAATTGAAAACAAAGGTAAATCAAAATGGCAAAATACAATCCGGACATCCACCGCCGCCGATCCATTCGGTTGAAAGGATATAATTATCCCCAACCGGGATTGTATTTTATCACCATTTGTACCCAAAACCGATCAAAATTATCAGGTGATATTGAATGACGCGCGAATGATGGTCCATCGGATTTGGAACGAAATAACGAATGATTTCCACAATATTCAATTGCATAAATTTGTCATTATATCAAACCATATTCACGGAATCATTGAAATAACCGTAGGGGCGGATATGAAATCCGCCCCTACGTAGGTAAAAATTTCAATTATGGCTTGGTGCTCTGTGCTGTTTTGGTTACACTCCCTGGTTTCCACGCTGGAGCATGGGAACGAAAAAGCAAAAATTGTTAAAAGTGTAATCTATTTTTAATAATATGCTTTAATATCACAAAATTTTACCCCGAAATTTAAACAGGATACCTTGATAGGTTCTAAAATTTTTCCGCAACTTGCACAAAATATTGTACAATTTAAAATAAATTTGGTATATATTAAATAATGCAAATAAGGAGGGTATTATGCGAGTTGTCAATTTTAGTGAAGCCAGAAACAATTTAAAATCCGTTTTAGATCAAGTCGTTGATGATGCTAACTACACTATAATCACTCGGCGGGATTCAGAAAATGCGGTGGTAATGTCCTTAGACACCTTCAATAGTTATATGGAGACATTCCATCTTCTCAGATCGCCTGCTAATGCTGCTCATCTATCAAAATCAATTGAACAATATAAAAATGGAAAAGTTCAAGAAAAGGAATTGATAGTTGAGTAGGATACTTGCTTGGACTGATGAAGCATGGCAAGGATATCTCTATTGGCAATCGCAAGATAGAAAAACACTTAAGCGAATTAATAAACTGATTGAAGATACGAAAAGAGAACCTTTTGTGGGAATAGGAAAACCTGAACCATTGCGTGAAAATTTGTCTGGGTTTTGGTCTCGTCGAATAGATGACACAAATCGTTTAGTATATGCTGTCAATGACAATTTTATCGCTATTATTTCATGTAGATATCACTATTAAACCAAACTTGAAAAAATCGAACAAGCTGCTGGAAGGGGGACAAAAAAAAATACAATTTTACCTTGGAATGAGATAGTACAAGATATCCGATTGATAATGGAAAAAAATATATCATCCAGTTTTTCCTGCAAACTTGTTTGGTTCCGGCTTGTCCGGGTTAGGTGATGCAATTATTGCTGCTACGGCATTAATACACAATTTAAAATTGGCTACTGCTAATATTAAAAATTTCAAGTGGATTGAAAATTTGGGAATTATCAATCCACTTGAAAAGGAAACGGGCTTTTGTGGATATAATGGTGCCAAGGCGGACTTTACCCGCAACCTAACTCAGGGCGTGCCGCAATGGAAAACAAAGGTAAATCAAAATGGCAAAATACAATCCGGACATCCACCGCCGCCGATCCATTCGCTTGAAAGGATATGATTATTCCCAACCGGGATTGTATTTTATCACCATTTGTACTCAAAACCGATCAAAAATATTAGGTGATATTGAATGACGCGGGAATGATGGTCCATCGGATTTGGAACGAAATACCGAATGATTTCCACAATATTCAATGGCATAAATTTGTCATTATACCAAACCATATTCACGAACGTAGGGGCGGATTCCATATCCGCCCTGTCCATATCCGCTCCGCCCCATCCATATCCGCCAAAATGATACAAGGGCAGAAATGGATTCTGCCCCTACCCCAGCAATACCCGAAATTATGCAACTCTTAAATCAAACATTTGTGAGAACCATATCCCCATTTTTAACTACAAACTTTAAACGAAGCAATTCGTAAGGTGGGCATTGCCCACCATTAATGGCAATTACCGCAAATCAGGTAAAACGGTGGGCAGTGCCCACCCTACAATGTAACTCCCTCTTAATCCGGTAGCTGTGTTTTCGACAAAATTATCATTTTGAAGATTTGTTGACAGCTTCTATGAGTGTTACATTTATTATATATGTATGTAACAAAATATATAACAATTGTGAAGTTTATTACATATTTTTCATAAACCGAACTTTCTGTTTTTCGATAACCTGTTGATAAATAAACAAATAATATTTTTTATTAATTTGGCATAATTATTGCATCTTTTATTAAATTTAAAAATTAATGCCGCTTTAAAGCATTCAATTTTATCCATTCCTTAAATTACATTTATTTTAAATTTTTCTTGTTCTCAAACTCAAGTTTAAGAACAGACTTGAACTTGAAGCTCCAGCTTCAAGTTCTGTTTCGGGAAGCCGGAGTTTCCAACGCAATTATGTTCCCAGGCCGGAGCCTGGAAACGAGAAATAAAAATTTATTTTACCGGGGGGGCAGAGCTTTTCCATTAATAAAGCAAAGGAGATTAATGATGAAATTTAAAAGAATTATTATCGTATCAATGTTTTTAATGCTGATGATTCCAGGGGTTTCCCTGGCGGCTTCTTTCCTGGAAGAAGAAGCAGGGATTTCAGCTTATACACATGTAGCCGCGGTTGATTTGGATCTTGCCGCGACAGCTTATAAAAACATTGAAATAAAAACGGCAACATATATTATCGGCTCAGTCAGCCTGGCGGATTATAATGAAACCTATGATGTGCATGTATATCTTGACACAACCGGGGGCATGATTGCCTATTATTGAAATACTGAACCGGCAACCAAAATTATTGACTGGAGGCATTATTCAGGCGGCCACCTTTCGCTTTCAGGATCGAACCTTGAGGATGCTTTAAGCAAAATATGTGATGCAATGTCTGTCAGCCCTGGAGATGTCAACTATTATGATTACCGGGTTCCAAATGCAAAACTGATTAAAATTATTTCCGATGAAGGGAGTAATGTGCCCGAAACATTCAGGATCAATATCCCAGGCGATTATACCATACATAAAGCAATGTGGTCGCTTTATCATTTTACTAATAATTCTTCTTACAACGCAACCTCCAATCTTAAAATTGATGGGGTGGAGCTTGGTGATTTAAGTTTCGCTGGCGGTTGGCGTATTGCAGATGGTGAGATCAATTTTTCCCTGCTTACCCCGGATATGTATCACAAAATATCAGTATATAAGAATAGGTATACAGCATATGCAGCCGTAGTATTATTTTACACTGAACCGGAATAAAGGGAATTTGGGTTATGGGGACCAGGCTTTTAAGCATTATTGGTGTAATTTGTCTTTTGATCGGATTTGCATCAACCGCAAACGCAGAAATCATAGTTTCCAGGTAGGAGCATCGGTTACCCGACGCCCCCCCTACAGACCCGTACGTGAAGATTTCCCTCATACGGTTCCTCGGTTCAAATCCTTTTTACCGGATTATCAACCAAACAGGCGACACCCCGTTTGGCGTATAACTTTGCAGCCCTTACGGCATCAAATATTATGGACTATTCTGGGTAATGGCAGTGGGTATGTTGTGCGCAAGTCCTCGAACATTACTTCGCCCTTGTGACTTCTTCGGCTTAACCATCGACGCCATGCTTTCTCAGTATATTCAAACACAACTTCCAGCACTTTGTAGTTACTTATTACTCCAAAGTACTGGTAAAAACCTCGCAGTTTACTGCAAAGAATCTCATACTGCTCGGCCATTGGCTTATGACGGTTATCCTTGCACCATATCCATATTCTCTTCATAAAACGGCTTGAACGCTTTCTTGCCGTCTTTTTCTTTATTACCATGTACCCTTTTAATGATTTTGACCAGTAAAATGTAAACCCTAAAAAATCAAACGTCCCGTTTCCCTTTCCGCTAATGCGTTTGGAAAATCGAATCAGTTTTGTCTTTTCCGGGTGAAGTGACAGCTCGAACTGTTCGAACCGCCTGGGTAATACATCCATGACACGCAATGCGTCTTTTTCATACTCGAACCCGAGGATGAAATCATCCGCCCAGCGTATGATGGAGCATCTCCCTTTCATCCGGGGGATCACTTCTTTCACGTACCAGTCATCTAAAACATAATGAAGAAAGATATTACTGAGCACAGGGGAAATTACTCCTCCCTGTGGAGTGCCCGTTTCAGAGTACGTCAGGTTGCCTTCCTCCATTACGCCTGCATTCAACCACTTCCCTATCAGGCGAATCATTCCGCCGTCACTTACTCTCCGACGTATCATGTCTTTAAGTAACTCGTGATTAATATTGTCAAATAGTCCTGTAATATCTGCGCTTACTATCCAGCTGATATTCTGCTTCAAGCATTGCTCACGTAAATCTTTGATTGCCATGTGTTGGCTCCGACCTTTTCTGAATGCATGGGAAAAATTGTAAAAATTCCTGTCAAATATGACATTCAATATGGCTGCTGCTGCTTTCTGGACAATTTTATCCTCAAGTACAGGTATGCCAATTGGACGCTTTTTCCCTCCTTCCTTGTCTATCCAGATACGCTTTACAGGAGACGCAACGTACTGTCCTCTCCGCAGTCGTTCATACAGATTATAGAGGTTTTGATCAAGATTTTCGGCATACTCCTTTGCCGTAACCTTGTCCACTCCTGCAGATTTGCTTTTCCGAATTTTACGAAAGGATTGTTTCAGTAAATCAAAGTCTATCCGATGGACTACTGATGTAAATACCAGTTCAGGATTACTTTGAGCAAGCAGCTCGATTTTGATAAGGGATGACCCACCTGTTAACACCGGTGGTTGTCCCCATTCTATCGGTCTGGAATTGCAAGCGACCGTTCTTGCAATTTCTCGGCTTTTTGTTGATATGGTTTGTGACATCTGTGTATCTCCCATAATTCCTGCCAAAAAAACGTTATACCCTGCTTCACCTTCCCTGCAGTGGGTCGCTTGGGCATCACTTCCCCACCTTTCCGATCAAGATAGTTCAATTCTTAATCATCGGTACTATGATCTGCTAAGACTTCCGAATGTTTATCTCAGGTTCGTTCGCTCTTCGCTATCCTCCCCTGATACCTTGTATCGCCCATCTTTTAATGTTTGTGTTTCTGCCAATGGCAGACTCGTTGCAAGGCGGGACATTCCTATGCAACGCCGGGATTTCGCTTGCGCTGGATTTCCTGTTACCGTTCTTTTTACCCAAGGAAACATCCGGGTCTCCCAAGTTCCCGAGCTACCCCTTTGAGTACATGCCCTGGTCTAAGACCCCGGTGGTGTCCTGAATACTTGCCTTAGCATATTCAGGACTGCTGCCTTCCGCTGTCTCCAAAGCGTCGGCTTTTTCCTGCAAGCAGGATTATCACAATGACCACAACCATACATTTTTCGGGGCTCAATACAGAGCCTGCAATCTTGCTCCGTCCAGCTCCAGACTCCCGTTACCGGGTTTACCTGTGGACTTCGCTACTGACCTGCTGGTTAGTCTTTAGTCAGGTGGGACTATCTTAACATCAATGCCAGAGCAAGCCCTGCAGAGATGAAGGAAACAAACCGTTTCCCGAGCACCCACTTGGTAACAATATCGAGTTTCAAAGACCTTGTGTCTTATCCCAACGATTCGGATTTATCTTGGCACGAGGAGGGATATTGGTGTGTACTGTGATGTTAATGAAAGGATTAACGGGCTTGCAGGTGCGTTGAGCAAGATCAGCCAAACGGGTGTTGTAACCTTCTCGGCATCGAGCACGGAAGGCTATTCCCTTGAAAATAAAAAATGGGACGGCGGGGTTTTTACTCATTGCCTGATCAATGGGCTCAAAGGCGCGGCAAACAAAAACGGTGATGAATGGGTAGATATAAACGAAATAGATAACTATTTGAGAAAAAAGATCATGGTATTAACCGGGGGAAAACAGAAACCCAAAATGAATAATAGATTAAGTGGAGAAACACCGCTTTCCAAGGTGAGATAATGGAGTTTATGAGGCAGGCAGGAGGTGGAAGATTCTTATTCCCACGGTTCTCCGTGGAATTGAGGGAAAAACAACTTGTTGCATAACATTGCGTGTTATAAAATCAGCTAAAATAAGTTTGGCAGAGACATTGGAGTCTCTTTGCGCTAATAACTGAAAAAATGAAAATACTGCAGGAGGAATAATGCTCAATATTGATATTGAACAAGCTAAAAACAGTTTTTCGGCTCTTATTGAACAAACTATCGAAGGAAATGAAATTATAATAACAAAACAAGGTCAACCAGTTGTAAAATTGATTGCACTTATGAAAAAGCATAAAAAAAAGCGTTTGTTCGGAAGCGCAAAAGGTTTAATAAAAATGGCCGCCGACTTTGATAAAACACCTGAAGATTTCCGGGATTACATTTAATGCGCGCAATACTTGATACAAAAGTGCCTTTCTGTGGTTTATCGGAGGCAATAAAAAATTAAGCAACGAAGCCAGAAAATTTATAGAGAGTTTTGAAAATGAGCTTGTTATGAGTGTGGCAAGCTTATGGGAAACAGCAATTAAAATCAGTATAGGCAAACTTGAATTCTACAAATGTTTTGAAGTGCTTATTTCTGAAAAAATTGAAGAAAACGAAATTGATATTCTTCAAATAAATCTAAAGCATTTTTCTGAAATGATGAAACTTCCATTTCATCACAGGGATCCGTTTGACAGACTTATTATTGCGCAGGGAATTTCCGAAAGAATTCCTATTATTACCTGCGATTATGCTTTTAAAATTTATCCTGTTGATATTATATGGTAAATAAAATTTCCCCAATTCATCCCGGCGAGGTTCTTTTTGAAGATTTTCTCAAACCGATGAATATAAGCCAAAATCAGCTTGCCGGAGACCTTGCCGTCTCTACGCGCCGTATAAACGAAATAGTCAATTGTAAAAGAAGCATAACCGCGGATACGGCTCTTCGTCTTGCGGCCTGTTTTGGCAATTCCCCATCATTCTGGCCCGGGCTCCAAATGGAATATGATCTTGATGCAGCAGAAGATGCGCTCTCCTCGAAAATCAAAAAGGTAGTCCGGCGTCAAGCTTCGGCATAAGAACGTATAAGGCAGAACTTTAAAACATGCATTATCATGCAGGACAGTGGGAACGAGTGGAAAAATTTCTATAAAACATGAAACCAATACACAAAATCATAATTGCCGCCCTGACCTTGTTTGCAGCGATTTTTATCCCTCTTGCAGCCATGGCCGGAGAACCAAAGTGGCAAAACGTGCCTGAAATAATCAGGACCCGGTCCGGCACGGCGCAAAAAGGAAATTTTTTATTTGCCACCGCTACGGCCGGCGCGGAAAATATCCGGGCAGACAAGGCCCATGAAATCGCCCGCAAAAAATCTTTTCTGCGCGCGCTTCAAATGATTCAGATTGCCTCATCCTGCAAAGACCTGATTGCAGATCTTAAACCTGATGAGCAGCTTCAGTTTATTCAAATTTTTGCCCCGTTTGCGGCCGATGACCATATCAAAGGCATCACCGTCATCCGTCAATGGGAAAAAAAGCGTATTCATTACACGACGCTTGCGGCGCCCCTTGCGGAGGTCAGCAATATAAAATGTAAATTCCCCGATTTATCCTCGGCAATTTTTAGCTATATCGTGATTGACAATCCTTCAATTTCCGGTCTTGCCTTTTGCCTGCGTCACGTGCCGGAGCATTCCTCTTTAAATAATAAAATTAAAAACCGTATAACAAAGTGGTTTAAAGATAATGATCAAAAAGAGTTTGCCCTTTGTACAACGGAAAATGGTTTGCAGGACGGCGGCTGTTTTAAAAACGCGCTTGAACGGAAAGCTGCATATTTAAAAGCTTTGAGCTGCCCGGAAGCCGAGGTTTATCAGTTTATATTATCTCAATACACTGCCCCGCCTGATACTGAATACTACGCATGGTCGGAAATATGGCCTTTGGCGTGGAAAAGCGAGATGAAACGTCTTAAAGACAATCCTGTGTCAAATCTGATTGTCGCAAGCTTTGGGCATGCAGTAACAGGAAAGCCCGCTCCGCCGGCCGCTGAATACATCCAGGCTGTAAACCTGTTTAACCGGGCAAAGACGGACGAAGATGTCGGCAGGGTGATTGATCTGCTGTTTTTGGCATGTGAAAAACAACCTTTATCACCTGAAACATATAATTTAATCGGGGCCTGTTATCGGCATCTAAGAAAATATGAAACAGCGCTTCCGTTTTTGCGGCAGGCGCTTAATCTTGAACCGGAATACGATTTTGCGCTGGTAAATCTGGGATTATGCTGCGGGAAACTGGGTTTGATGCGGGCGGCAGAGTATTATTTTGGGCAGGATGCTGTGAAAAATAGTGGGAATGATTGGGTGCGGGGATGCCGTGAAAAATTTAATCACGAAAACACGAAAGTACGAAAGAACGAAAAAGGGCAAGGGCAAAAGGGAAATAATTATGGGGTATGATTTTGAAGGATTAAGTGAAAAAATAATTGGCGCTGCAATTGCTGTGCATAAAGAGCCTGGACCCGGCTTTTTAGAAAGTATTTATCAAAAATTTACAAACTGAATAATTGTTTGATATTGTTAACTTTGGTGGATTCGTCGCTTTGTTTAATCCACCGGCATTGCAGTCCCAAAGAGATCAAATCTTCTTGACACACAATTTAATTATAGCTACCATAGCAACAAAGTGGCTACAAATATGTAGAGGTGAACGTTATGAAAACAGCAGGGATAAAAGAGCTTAAGAACCGGTTGAGTTCTTACCTCACCCTTGTTAAAAAAGGTGAAGAGGTGCTGATTACCGACAGGGGCAAACCGATTGCGCGTATAATTCCCGAAGATACCCAAAAGACCTCCTTGAGACGAGCGCTTCAGCCTCTGATAATGGAAGGCCTGGTAAATTTACCTGCAGACCGGATCGATAGAGACATCTCCATCCCTGTCGAACTTCCGGGAAAACAGGTCTCAGAAATGGTCAGTGAGGATCGGCGATGATTCTCTATCTTGACACAAGCGCTATAGTTAAAAAATATTTCAACGAACAAGGTTCCGCAGAGGTAATACGTTTGTGGAAAAAAACAAGTTCAATTATAACTTCCACTGCAGCCTATGCGGAAACACTGGCCGCCATCCATAGAAAAAAAAGGGAAACGGCTGATATTGATCAATCCATTTTCAAAGCAATCCGAATAGCGTTTGAAAAGGACTGGAAAAGTTTCATTCATGTCGATGTGACAAGCGCTCTAAACAAAACCATTAAAAGAGTGATAGCCACGCATCCACTTAAAGGATTTGATGCCATCCATCTCGCCTCGGCATTAATTGTGCGGGAAAGAATTGACGAAGAATTTGTTTTTGCATGTTACGACAAAAGCCTGAACAAATCAGCCGGAAAAGAGGGTCTGATAACGTTACCATAAGCGCCCTGTCGCAACAGGGGTAAATTATTCTGCGATTTGCTTTGGCGTGAGATGTTTTGGCGGCTTAAGCGAATCGAATCCACCGCAGGCGCTATTTTTTACTTGATATTATGAAAATCATACGCATAAAAATAATCCTGTTAATACTTTTGACCCTTTCCCTCCCTGCCCTGGCGCAGGAAAAAAAAGACTTTCCGGAGGTTAATATTGAACCCGCATTCCAGGAATGTCTTTATTCCCGGCCTGATTTTATGCAGGAAGGCGGCGCCCGCGTGCTGGAAATAAAAGGCCCGGGCCAGGCCATAATCGGCATCGGCAAGGCTTTTCCTGATCCGTCCGATCTTCATAACACGCCAAAGCTTGCAAGAATCTGCGAGATACAAGCAAAAGCCGCTATCTTTGAGCTTGGCCGGGGCATCGACGTATCAACCGTTCGCGGCGCAAAAGAAGACGCAGCATTTTCTTCTTTTTTTCAAGCCACGGAAACATCTCTGAAAGGAAAAATCGAACAACTTTCCATAATCGGCACATGGTGGTCAAAAAATCACGCAATTTTTTACGCTGCTGTGGGAAAGATAATAACCGGCCCGAATTGCAAGAATTCGGACTGCAAGAATCTTCAGCCTGTGAGCATGGGCACGAACAACTCTTTGCGCATGCGAAACATGAAGGGTGAAGAGCCTTTTCTTTCTATCCTCTGCGCCTCGCCTGTTTTTTGCAAAACCGGCGGAGTACGGGGTTTTATGCTTGAAGATAATCGCAAAGTCCTGCTTGCAGTCGGCTCTGCGCTGATTAAGGATTCATATCACAAGGCGGAAAAAATAGCCCGACTTAAAGCCCTGCGCTCTTTGCTCGGTCTTAAAAAAGGTGTTCAGATATCGTCTGTCGAATACCTCGCTGATCAGGAGTATCTCTCCCTTTCAGAAAAAGGAGAAAAATATCTTCTCCTGTCGCAGTTTTTTTCAGTGAAAGAAGAAAAGGTGAAAGGCATTGTCAAGGCCCTGCCTGTTGTCGTTACCTGGGAGGATGAAAAGGGCGACACGCTTTTTGTTGCAATAGGAAGTACTTTATAGAATATTATTTGCGTTTATTTCTGCACTCAAAGTGTACGAGGATTTTTCGTGTTTTCGTACTTTCGTGCTTTCGTGATAAAATAATCAAAGGAATAAGACATGAAAAAATATCCCATCGGAATCCAGAGTTTTGAAAAAATAAGATCAAGCAATTTCTATTACGTGGATAAAACCGAGTTCGTTTATAATCTAATTAAAGAAGAATCCGGTTATTATTTTCTCTCCCGTCCCAGAAGATTCGGGAAAAGTCTTTTTCTCGATACATTACACCAGGCATTTGCAGGCAGAAAAGAATATTTTAAAGGTCTGTTTCTTGAAAACAACTGGAACTGGGATGAGCAGTTTCCTGTGCTGCATATCAGTTTTGGAGCAGGCGTACTCAGGGATATTGACAGCCTGAATTCGCGTTTTAATTATCTTCTTTCCCGATTTGCAGAAGAATATAAGGTTGAATTAAAAGAAAAAAACATAAGTGACCGGTTTGATGAGCTTGTAAGAAAAATATTTGAAAAACAAAACCGGCAAGTTGTAATCCTGATAGATGAATACGACAAACCGATCCTCGACAACATCGATAAACCTGACCTTGCCATTGAAATCAGGGAAAAACTCAAAAATTTCTATTCCGTTATCAAGGATTTGGACAATTGCCTTAAATTTGTATTTTTAACCGGAGTCTCAAGGTTTAGCAAGGTGAGTATTTTCAGCGGGTTGAATAATCTCAAGGACATTAGCCTTGATAATCGTTATTCAGCAATTTGCGGTTATACCCAAAACGAACTTGAATATGTATTTAAGGAACCTCTTAAACTCGCTGATCTGAATAAAATTCAAGAGTGGTATAATGGTTATAATTTTTTGGGTGAACCTGTTTACAATCCATTTGATGTTTTGATTTATCTTGATACAGGTGAATTCCGAAATTACTGGTTTGAAACCGGAACCCCTTCTTTTTTGATAAAACTTATTCAGGAGAGAAGATATTATGTCCCGGATCTTGAATCTTTTAATGCGGGAGATGAAATTTTGGGCAGTTTTGAGATTGATAATCTATCCCTTGAGACTGTTTTATTTCAGACAGGCTATATTACCATAAAAAATCAGGCTGAACTTGATACTGAATATGTTTACACGCTTTCATACCCTAATCTTGAAGTTAAAAAAAGCCTGAACAGATATATTCTTAAATCTCTCAGCCAGGTCTCCATATCCGATAGAACAAAAACCTGGATTAATATCAGAAAAGCTCTTGCTGCAGGTGATCTTGAAATAGTAAATGAAAATTTTCACTCCTTTTTTGCCTCAATCCCCCATGACTGGTACAGAAAAAACAGAATTTCAGAATATGAAGGATATTACGCATCAATTTTTTATGCATATTTTACTGCAACGGGTCTTGATGTAACAGCCGAAGATACCACAAACAAGGGAAGAATTGACTTAACAATAAAACTTGACGATAAAATTTATATAATCGAGTTCAAGGTAATTGAGGTTGATAAAACCAAAGGGCCTGCCCTTGAACAAATAAAAAGAAAAAAATATTCTGAGAAATATCAGCAAAAAGGGAAAAAGATTTATCTTGTCGGCATAGAATTCAGCAGGGATGATAAAAATATAAAAAATTTTATGTGGGAGGAGGAAATTTCAGGGTAAAAAAACTGAAACCCGGAAATGAGTAAAAAAAGAGTATGATAGTCGCAAGATCAAGGAATCGGATAATAGATGAGAGGAGAGTAAAATGGCACAATTTGTTACAGAAACTTCAATCAGGCACGGTCAATTGGCATTAAATAAGATTCCATTTAAGGACAACACGAAAGTTAAGGTAGTTTTGATTCCAAAGGTTGAACTATCGCAGATGTCCTTTGAAAAAGCGCAGGAATTGACCAAAAAAATCAAGGGTAATCTTTCTAATGATATAAGTGAAGAGAGGGATTAAGAACGCTTGATTCGTTGCAATTATCAACTGCTATTATCACAAATCAGATTTTTCAGTTTGAGTATTTTGTGACTTCCGACAAAATCCTTTCTAATATTGCAAAGGATTATTTCCCAATTTTTGATCCGGAGTCTGTTATGTAGCAAAACAGGCAATGGGTAAAAGCGCCAGTGGGATTTAATTCTCATTCCCACGTTGGAGCGTGGGAACGAGGGTATATATTTTTCGTGTTTTCGTACTTTCGTGATAAAACAGGGATAAGGAGAATAATCGATGAAAAAATATCCCATCGGAATCCAGAGTTTTGAAAAAATAAGATCAAGCAATTTCTATTACGTGGATAAAACCGAGTTTGTTTATAATCTAATTAAAGAAGAATCCGGTTATTATTTTCTCTCCCGTCCCAGAAGATTCGGGAAAAGTCTTTTTCTTGATACATTACACCAGGCATTTGCAGGCAGGAAAGAATATTTTAAAGGCCTGTTTCTTGAAAACAACTGGAACTGGGATAAGCAGTTTCCCGTGCTGCATATCAGTTTTGGAGCAGGCGTACTCAGGGATACTGACAAACTGAATTCGCGTTTTAATTATCTTCTTTCCAGATTTGCAGAAGAATATAAGGTTGAATTAAAAGAAAAAAATATAAGTGACCGGTTTGATGAGCTTGTAAGAAAAATATTTAAAAAACAGAACCGCCAGGTTGTAATCCTGATAGATGAATACGACAAACCGATCCTTGACAACATCGATAAACCTGACCTTGCCATTGAAATCAGGGAAGAGCTTAAAAATTTTTATTCCGTTATCAAGGATCTGGACAATTGCCTTAAATTTGTATTTTTAACCGGAGTTTCAAGGTTCAGTAAAGTGAGTATTTTCAGCGGTCTAAACAATCTTGAAGATATCAGCCTTGACAATCGTTATTCAGCAATTTGCGGCTATACCCAGAACGAGCTTGAATCTGTATTCAAAGAACCCCTTAAACTCGTTGAGCTGAATGAAGTCAAAGAGTGGTATAATGGTTATAATTTTTTTGGTGAACCTGTTTATAATCCATTTGATGTTCTGCTTTATTTAAAATCAGGTGAATTTCGTAATTACTGGTTTGAAACCGGAACACCGTCATTTCTGATAAAACTGCTGAAAGATAATCAATATTATATTCCTTCGCTTGAATGTTTCGAGGCAGGAGAAGGACTCTTGGGAAGTTTTGAGATTGAGCATCTTGAACCTGAAACCCTGCTGTTTCAAACCGGCTATCTAACTATCAAGGAAGAAATAAGACTTGGCTCAAGAAAGAGCTATCTGCTTGGATTTCCCAACCTTGAGGTTCGAATGAGTTTTACCGATGTTATTCTTAATCATTATTCCTGTCCCCCTGCAAAAAAAGAAAAACGCCTGACAGCGATTTACCGTGCATTACTTGAAGCAAGGCTGGATGATATGGAAGAAATATTTCTCTCTTTTTTTTCATCCATTCCCCATGACTGGTACCGAAAGAATAAAATAGCCGAGTATGAAGGATATTATGCTTCAATTTTTTACTCATACTTTACAGCCGCAGGTCTTGATGTAACTGCCGAAGATACAACCAATCAAGGAAGAATTGATTTAACTGTAAAGCTTGACGATAAAATTTATATAATAGAGTTCAAGGTAATTGAAGTTGATAAAACCAAAGGGTCTGCCCTTGAACAGATAAAAAGGAAAAAATATTCTGAAAAGTATCAGCAAAAAGGAAAGAGGATCTATCTTGTCGGCATAGAATTCAGCAGGGATGATAAAAATATACAAAATTTTATGTGGGAGGAGTTTGTTTAAGGTGTTTAGGTGGAAGGTGGAAGGGTATGCATTCCAACGCTGGAGCGTGGGGAAGAGGGGTGTGGGGGTCAGGGAACGAGGGTAAAAATCTTGACAATATACAAAATTTGTATGATATTAAAGGCAGGAGGTAAAACATGAGCACAGTCACAGTAAATATATCTTTCCAGGATAGATTCCTTGACAGCATTGATCAAATTGCCCGGCATGAGTCCCGTTCCCGCTCTGAACTTCTTCGTGAAGCCGCTCGTATCTATATAGAAAGAAAGGAACGCTGGAATCAAATTTTTGCTGAAACATCAATACAATCAAGCAAACAGGCTTTTACTGAAAAAGATGTTCTGGACGAAATTAGTCTATATCGCAGTGAAAAAAGAAAATAAAAAATGCCAAAAATAAAGGCAGTCCTTGATACAAATGTATTGATATCCGGAATTTTATTCGGCGGTAATCCGCGACAAATTTTTGAATTGGTTATTCAGGGCAAGATTGACGCTTATATTTCTCCCGCAATATTCATTGAATTTAAAGAAGTTCTTATAAGACCAAAATTCGGCATTACTCATGAGAAGTGTTTTTTAATTAACAAAGAGATAGAAAATTTATTTTGCTTTGTGTTCCCTCAAATCAGGGTTGATTTAATCAAGGATGACCCGGACGACAACATCATCCTTGAATGTGCTTTAGCGGCGGATGTTGAATATATAATAACCGGAGATTCGCATTTGTTGACTTTGAAGTCGTTTGAAAAAATCCAAATTATTTCACCTGTGATGTTTATCGCTGGATTTTAGATTGAAGGTTAAAGACTGAAGGGCTGGAGCGTGGTAACGAGGGCTCATAGATTTTTCGTGTTTTCATGATAAAATAAAAAGATAAGATATGAAAAAAGGTTCTTTAATAAAAGTTGTTTCACTGATTATTGCGCAGCTTTCCTGCTTCAGGGCTGCGCGCATACCTATAAAGTAGATACAAGATTAGATGAACTTTCAAGAACTCAAGATAGGGTTGAAATCTCCAGAGAAAACAGAATTGAAACCCTGTCGCCTTCCTCTGTCAGGGTTTATCATGATGTGAGCACGGGGCAAAAGGTGAAGTATGAAAAAATGAAAGTAAAGCATCAGAGACGGGCGAGTGTTTTTAGGGAAATTTTGTATGATATTATGGGGCGTTATCTATACCTTGTGTTTTCACCGATTTTTATTTTAGTGGGAGAATCTCCGAAGGAAGATTGTAAAGAAGCGTTTTTGGCTGTTTTTTCCCCAGATGCACTATCACGCTTCGGATGTAGCGATAACGATGATTGCACAGAAACAACCATAACCAACCCCACAGGCGAAACAATAACCAAAAACGAAAACATAACCATCAAACAAATCCCCATCACCTCCGGCAAAGTAGCAGTTTATGTAAACAACAACCACACAGCAGATATCCCCATAAAAAGCAGAAAATAAAAAAACTATCCGTATAAACAGATCCCCGACAAAATCCGAAATATGGGCGGCTGTAATCGGGATAAACGATTATCAGAATTCCGGCATTCCTGATCTTGATTATGCGGTTGCAGATGCCGGGGCAGTGTATGATTATCTGCATAATAACATGAAAGTACCGCAGGACCATATCTTTACCCTGTATAATAAACAGGCTGGCAAGCAGGAGGTGGAAAAAATTTTGGGCGATATCCTCCCTAAAAAAGCCAGGCCCCAGGACACGGTTATCATCTACTATTCCGGGCATGGGGCGCCTTACCCGGATCCTTCCAGTCCTGACGGAGATGGTGTGTCAAAATATCTTCTTACAAGCGACACCGACCCTGAAAGCATGTGGGCTACGGCGGTAGAGATGGAAAGCATCCGCAAAATTTTCAACAGGCTCTCATCCGAAAGGGTAGTCTTTCTGGCAGACACCTGTTACAGCGGCGCTTCAGGCGGAAAATCTTTTGCATGAAGCACCCGCACGGTCATGAACAACGGTTTTCTTGAACGCCTTGCAGAAGGCCGCGGCAAGGTAATTATCACCGCATCCGGCGCCGGAGAACTTGCAACCGAGGACCCGGATCTTGGCGGCGGCCATTTAAAAGCGGGATAGAGGAAAGACCTATTATACTTGGGGTGATGAAATAGGAACAAAAGTAAAAGCCGGGGTAGGGGCAGAATCTATTTCTGCCCCTGTATCTTTGACGGATATGGACAGGGCGGATATGAAATCCGCCCCTACGGACTGTAGCATCGTCTTGCTCAACAGTCTGCCAGAATAGGCAAGCGCAGAGAGTTTTATGTAATTATTTTCAAGTAAAAGGCGTTGCAAAAATTGCTATTATCGGTAGTTAAAACAGGTAGTTACGCCATAATGGAAAAATGGGTTTTTTTGGGGTTAACTAATTGATTTTATTATAAAAGTTTTTTTTACTTTGCAACACCTTAAGTAGTCATAATTTTTGTAATTAAACACAAAAAAATGAATATTACAGAGTTTACATTAGAGCAATTGGCCGGCCAGAGAATAATGGCCGGATTTGAAGGCACTGAACTTAACAGCGAGCTGAAATTCCTGATCGACACGGTCAAGATAGGCGGTCTTATTCTCTTTTCAGGGAATTTATCTGATCCCGAACAGATCAAAGAGCTTTGTTCATCTACCCAGGCGTATGCTGCATCCTGCGGGCAGCCACCCTTATTTATTGCAATCGATCAGGAAGGTGGGGAGGTTGCCAGATTAAAGAAGCCATTTACTCAATTTCCTGGAAATCCGTATATAAAATCTGAAAAGGATGCGGAAGAGTTTGCCGTTATTTCTGCGAAAGAACTTTCCGGCGTCAGGATCAACATGAATATGGCGCCTGTTATGGATGTGGCTTATAGAGGTGTTGAAAGTGTTATAAAGGGCAGGGCTTTTGGTGATAATCCGGCGTGGGTGTCAAAAATGGGGATCACAGTAATAAAGCATTTGCAGGGTAACGGCATTATGGCTGTTGCAAAGCATTTTCCAGGCATTGGCCGCACAACACTCGATTCGCATATTGATATGCCTTTTCTGGAAGTCGATTCTGAAGCGCTTTTTGCTTTTGACTTGCCCCCTTTCGAAGCAGCAATCAGAAACGGTGTTGCCGGTATAATGCTCTCCCATATACTTTACAGCGGAATTGACACAGAATGGCCTGCAAGTCTTTCCCCCGTTATTGCAAAAGATTTGCTGAGGGCAAAAATGGGGTTTGACGGCCTAGTCATGACGGATGATCTTGATATGGGATCAATCGCAGGGCGTTATGATATCAAAACAATTATTAAACAGATTCTTTTGGCAGATATCGACCTAGTTCTTATTTGTCATAAAGGGCCGTGGATTGAGAACGCCTTTGACGAAATCTTACGTTCCATTGGAACGTCTCGGGCTGTTGCAGGAGCGGGAATGGAATCTGTTTCAAGAATAATGCGGCAAAAAAAGAATTTTTTATTTTGATTTACGAATTTATCGATCTTGAATATACGTCCTGATTGATGTCCGAGGTTATTCCTTTTATCAGGTAGTGGTAACCTGTGGCGGCAATCATGGCTGCGTTGTCCCCGCAAAGGTCCATAGGCGGGATATGGGGCGGGATATGAACATGGAAACCTTCAGCAGAAGCATCTTGCATGAGTCTTGCGCGTAACCTGCTGTTTGCCGCAACACCGCCTACAAGGGCTATATGGCGGCATTCTTTTTTTTTGGCGGCGTTTATTATTTTATAAGTCAGTACGTCGACTACCGCCTCCTGGAAACTCGCTACAATATCCGGTACTTGTTCTTTATATATATCACCATGAGTCTGAATATAACGGTTTACTGATGTTTTAATCCCGCTGAAGCTGAAATCGAATGCGGATTTATCAAGATATGATCTTGGAAATCGAATGCTTTGACAATTGCCTTGTTTTGCGAGCCGGTCTATTATGACTCCTCCGGGATACCCTAATCCAAGCATTTTGGAGACTTTGTCAAAAGCCTCTCCGGCTGCGTCATCGCGTGTTTGTCCCATAAGTACGGATTCTGTATGGGATTTAACGTGGTATATGCTTGTATGTCCGCCTGACACCAGCAGCGCAACAAAAGGAAATGGTGGGGGGGTATCGGTCAGGAATACTGAGTTTATATGGCCCTCAAGATGGTTAATGCCTATCCATGGCAGATCAAGGGCATAGGCAAAGCCTTTAGCAAAGCAGAAACCCACCAGCAGAGATCCCACCAGCCCAGGTCCCTGTGTAACAGCCACTGCATCTATCCGGTTCAAGCTGATGCCGGATTGATTGATAGCATCGTTAACAACATAATCGATTGCTTCTATATGTTTGCGCGAGGCAAGTTCCGGAACAACGCCTCCATAGGGATGATGCACTCCGATCTGGGATGAGATTACGGAAGATAAAATTTTAGTTCCTTCCGAAACCAGGGATGCGGCAGTTTCGTCACATGATGTTTCAATGCCGAGTATTATCACAGATAATTCCGAACCCTAAACCCATATAATTCTATCGTCTGTCTCTTTTCGTTCTACTATTTCCCCTATCAGAAAGGCCTTCTCATCCATGGCATTTAAACGCTCCAGGAGTTCCTGGGCAGTATCCTCCGGGAGAATGCCCACCAGTCCGATGCCGTTATTAAATGTACGCCGCATCTCTCTGGCTGATATTTTGCCTGCATCTTTAAGAAAATGAAAAATAGGAGGCACATCCCATGAATCTGTTTGTATGACTGCCTGGCAAGTCTCAGGAAGAACACGAACCACATTCTCTGCAATCCCCCCGCCGGTTATGTGGGCAAGTCCATGAATCGGCAAATCTTTAATAAAGCTGTGAATGATTTCTGAATATATTTTTGTGGGTATAAGAAGCTCCTCTCCTATGGTTTTGCCTATTTCCGGAACATAAGTATCGATTTTCATTTTAAGAATATTAAAACATAGCTTCCGCACCAGGGAATATCCGTTGCTGTGAAGGCCGCTGGATGCAACTCCGATAAGTTTATGACCAACTCCGATCCCTGAACCGTCGACAATTTTGCTGTTATCGACTATACCTACAACAAACCCTGCCAGGTCATATTCATTTTTTTTATACATACCCGGCATTTCGGCGGTTTCGCCGCCTATTAAGGCGCAGTTTGCTTCTATGCATCCGTTTGCTATTCCCTTAATTATATCAGTAGCGGTCCTGGTCTTTAATGTTCCCATGGAGAGGTAGTCCAGGAAAAAAAGCGGTTTGGCCCCTTGCACGGCTATATCATTAACGCACATGGCAACAAGATCTATACCGATTGTGTTGTGTATATTCATCATGCCGGCTATTTTCAACTTTGTACCGACTCCATCAGTAGAACTAACAAGAACAGGTCTTTCAAGATGGGTAAGGTTAAGGGAAAACAAGCCTCCGAATCCACCTATTTCACCCATTACACCTGAGCGCGGCGTTTCCTTTGAAATTTTTTTTATGATATTGACGAACCTGTCCGCCTTGTCGATATCAACCCCAGCGCCCGCATAAGTTAAGGGTTTGTTCATGTTAATCTCCTGAAATAATACAGTTGCAATGTGGATGTTATTTCATCCTCATTCCTTAAAGCTTATCAAACTTAAAAAAAATAGTCTTATTCATGATAAAAGTCAAAACAATTTTTTTGACTTAAGTGCCTTTGTATTATAATTGGTAATGTTTAATGTAATTGAAGTAACTTTTCAATAAAATCCTGTTTTCAATAAGGTCAGGGGAATTATATGATAAAAGATTCGCTCCATAGAGCTCCAGTAGTTATTGAGAAGTTACGAATTAAATTTTCACGATGAGGTTATAATTATGACACCGTTTGCCAGGCTATATCGTCTGCCTCCTTATGTATTTGCAACTGTAAACAAGATAAAAATGGATGCCAGACATGCTGGAGAAGATATTATTGATCTAGGCATGGGAAATCCTGACCAAGGAACTCCGAAACATATTGTAGATAAGATGATTGAGGCTGTTCAAAAACCACATAATCATCGCTATTCGGCCTCCATGGGCATAAAAAAGCTCAGGATGGCAATTTCAAGCTGGTATAAACGAAGATATGATGTGGATATTGATCCGGAAAGCGAGGCTATTGTCACAATCGGTGCAAAAGAGGGGATATCACACCTGATATTAGTTACCATACGCCCGGGAGATATTGTTTTTACACCTAATCCTACTTATCCCATCCATCCTTATTCTGCAATTATTTCAGGAGGTAATGTTCGAGGAATACCGGTTGGCCCTGACTCAGATTTTTTTAAAAATCTCGTGGAGGCAACCAAGCAGACATGGCCTAAACCGAAGGTCCTCATAATCAGTTATCCTCATAATCCGACAACAGAAGTAGTCGATCTTGAATTTTTTGAAAAAATCGTGAGTTATGCTAAAGAGCATAATATAATGGTTATCCATGATTTTGCTTATGCAGATCTTGTTTTTGACGGTTATAAGGCACCGAGTTTTTTGCAAGTCAAGGGAGCCGGGGATGTGGGCGTAGAATTTTTTTCAGTATCCAAAAGCTACAATATGCCGGGATGGCGTGTGGGATTTTGTGTAGGCAACCCTGAAGTTATAGCTGCTCTGAGGCGTATTAAAAGCTATCTCGATTATGGGGTTTTTCAGCCGATTCAGATAGCTGCCATTATAGCATTGAACGGCCCCCAGGATTGTGTGGAAGAGATACGCACAATCTACAAGGAACGGCGTGACACTCTGATTTCAGGTCTTAATCGCGCAGGTTGGAGTGTACCCAGTCCCAAGGGAACCATGTTTGTATGGGCGAAAATACCTGATCAATTTATTAAGATGGGATCTGTGGAATTTTCCAAATTTCTTATCAAGGAGGCAAAAATTGCTGTTGCTCCCGGTTTGGGATTCGGTGAGTATGGTGATGAATACGTCCGGTTTGCACTAATAGAAAACAGCATGCGTATTAATCAGGGGATCAGGGGGATCAGAAATGTTATGTGAATTGTATGGGAGCGTCCTTTGGACTATAGAAGTTAGGTACGCTGCGCTTGAGGAACGCGTCCTTCGGACTTTAGGGGTGCTTTGCTTGAGGGATAGAGTTTAAACAAGGGGGGATATCTGCCTGATGGAAAAAATCAATGTGGGACTGCTCGGATGCGGCACAGTTGGAACCGGTGTGGCAAAAATTCTGATTGAAAATAGAGAACTGATTGCATCCCGGGTTGGTGCGGAACTGGTTCTGAAGCGGATTGCGGATATAGATATAAAAAAAGAGCGGGGAATAGTATTTGATGACGGCGTTTTTATTAAAGATGCCCGTGAGATTGTCTCTGATCCCGAGATTGATATTATAGTAGAAATGATTGGTGGGAAAGGTATCGCAAAAGAACTGATACTGGAAGCAATTGAAAATGACAAACAGGTCGTAACTGCAAATAAGGCTCTGATAGCAGATCATGGGAATACTTTAATCAAAACAGCCGAGGCTAAAGGTGTGGATCTTGCTTTTGAGGCCAGTGTGGGTGGCTGCATCCCGATTGTCAAGACCATTCGTGAGTCTTTGGTCGGAGATCGGATAAGATCAATGACCGGCATTCTGAACGGCACCTGTAATTATATTTTAACGAAAATAGACGATGACGGAAGCACTTTTAAAGAAGCTCTTGAACAGGCTCAGGCCATCGGATTTGCTGAAGCTGATCCGACCCTCGATATTGAAGGATATGATACTGCGCACAAACTCGCAATAATATCATCCCTTGCTTACGGAATGGAAATTAATCTTGAAGATATCTATATAGAGGGTATCTCCAGGATTTCTTCGATAGATATTGAGTGCGCCAAAGAGTTCGGTTTTAAAATAAAATTGTTTGCCATAAGTAAAAACAGGGGCGGCACGGTTGAGGCAAGAGTACATCCTGCCATGATTTCATTTGATAATCTTGTATCAAGTGTAAACGGTTCCATGAATGCCGTTGAAATTACCGGTGATGCGGTGGGCAGCATGGTACTGTACGGGCATGGGGCAGGCATGATGCCGACTGCCGGCGCAGTTGTTAGTGATATCGTTGATGTCGCCCGCAACCTTTTATCCCATGTCACAGGGAGAATCCCGATTCTCTCCTGCCGGTCCGACAAGATAAGGAATATTCCCGTGCTGCCGATTGATGAGATTCATACTTATTATTATTTCAGGTTTTCCGTACTGGACAGGGCCGGGGTGCTGGCAAAAATCGCAGGCATACTGGGCGCTTATTCCATCAGCCTGAAGTATGTTAACCAGAAAGGATTAAGGTCGAACGGCTCCATAACAATAGTAATGTTTACTCATCTTGCTAAAGAGGCGGATGTAAAAAAAGCTTTGTCGGAAATCAGCGCTCTTGATGTTGTAACGGATATTCCTGTTTTAATAAGGATAGAGGATGATCTGGAAGAAGAGGAAGAAGCAAAAAAGGAGGAAAGATGTATATAGTTTGTTCTGATCTTGAAGGAGTTTTTGTTTCGGAAATCTGGATTAATGTTGCTGAAAAAACAGGCATAAAAGAGCTCAGGCTTACAACGCGCGATATATCCGACTACGATGTTTTGATGAAAAAACGTCTTTCCATCCTGCATGCCAATCGGCTTAAAATTCAAGATATCCAAGAGGTTATTGCCGGCATGGAACCGCTTGAAGGAGCTGTGGAATTTCTTGACTGGCTTAGGTCTGTCACCCAGGTGGTAATTGTTTCAGATACATTTATTCAATTTGCAGAGCCTCTTATGTTAAAGCTAGGACGTCCGACCTTGCTTTGCCATTCTCTGACTATAGATGCCGACGGCTCGGTTTCCGGGTACAATCTGCGGCAGAAAGATGGTAAGAAAAAGATTGTGCAGGCTTTTAAGGGGTTAAATTACAACGTCATAGCTTGTGGCGATTCATATAATGATATAGACATGTTACAGAAAGCAGACAAGGGGATGCTTTTTAATCCGCCTGATAATGTAAAAAACGAGTATCCTGAACTTTCAGTATCATACACATATAAAGAGATGAAAAAAATTATTACGGGAATTATGGAGGAGGACGGTAGGCCAAAAGCCTCATAGCTTTTTATGTTAATCGATATTGAAGCATTTAACAGGTGCCGGGCACTGGTCATCGGCGACTTGATGATAGATGAATACTTGTGGGGCAAGGTGGATCGTATATCACCGGAGGCGCCGGTACAGGTTGTCACGGTTACGAAGAAGGAGTTTACCCTTGGCGGCGCAGGGAATGTTGTTAATAACATAGTCTCTCTCAGAGCCAAAGTATCTGTGATTGGAGTAGTCGGAACGGGCCCTGACGGCTATCTTCTTTTAAAACAATTCGAAGAGCTTGGGGTCGATATATCGGGCATCGTCCAGCAAAAAGGCCGGACTACAACCAAAAAGACCAGGATTATTGCCGCAAATCAGCATGTTCTTAGAATTGACAGGGAGACCAAAGAAAAACTTTCGGATAATACGGCCGGATTTATTGCTGCATTTATAGAGGAGAAAATTCCGGATGTGGATGTGGTACTAATATCCGATTACGGGAAAGGAATCATTACCCGGGGTTTGCTGTCCGGTCTGCTTTCAGTTGCAAAAAAACACAGAAAGATTGTAATTGCCGATCCAAAGGGCCTGGACTATTCAAAATATTCCGGAATGTCATTGATAACACCCAATAAAAAAGAAGCTGCGCTTGTAGCCGGCCTGGAAATTGTTGATGAGCCCACCCTTTATGAAGCCGGAGAAAAGATACTCGAAAGAATAGCAGTAGAGCGGCTATTGATAACATGTGGAAAAGACGGCATGGTCCTGTTTGACAGAGACAAAAAACCGCATAAAATAATGGCTGAAGCAAGGCAGGTCTATGATGTATCCGGAGCCGGGGATACTGTGCTGGCTGTGTTTGGTCTTGCAACGGCGATTGGTGAATCATTTGAAAATAGTGCATATATAGCAAACAAAGCCGCCGGAATCGTAGTAGGCAAGATGGGAACGGCGACTGTTTCACAAGAAGAATTGTCATGCGCGCTCAATCCTCGCCAGGATCGGCATTCACTGAAACGGAAAAATCTGCCGGAACTGGTTGATCTGGTTAAGGAGTTAAAAAAAAGGGGGAAGAAAGTTGTTTTTGCAAACGGATGTTTTGACCTTCTGCATTCCGGTCATATAAAACTTTTTTCAGAGTCCAGGAGACTTGGAGACGCGCTGATTGTTGCTCTTGACAATGATGAGTCTGTAAGAAGACTTAAAGGCCGGGGCCGGCCTGTGATAAATGAAAAGGAAAGGGTTCAGATTCTATGTGCGCTGGACAGTGTGGATTATGTTACAATTTTCTCTGCCGGAGAATTGGAGAACCTGATAAAACAAATTCAGCCTGATATACTCGCCAAGGGGAGCAATTATTCATCACAAGAAGTGTACGGCCGTGAACTGGTGGAACAATCAGGAGGCCGGGTTGCATTGATTCCGGTTACAGATAAAATCTCATCCACAGGCATTATCAACAATATCAGGAATGGTTGAGCAAGTATGCCTGTTTTTCATGAAAACCGACTCGGATTTGTATTGAAGGTCTTGATCCAGCCGAGATCATCAAAAAATATAATCATAGGGCTGCATGGCGATGCTCTCAAAATCAAGCTGACAGCGCCTCCTGTGGGTGGTGCCGCAAACAAGATGTGTGTTCAGTATCTTGCAAAGCGCCTTAAGATACCCCGATCCTCTTTGGAGATTATATCCGGGCAGACGAGCCGCAAAAAATCAGTTTTAATCAAATATAAAGACGGCGATGATTCTCAACCCGAACGTAAGAGATTAGCGGGATTGATTGAATCGTTATTAGTAACAGGGAAGCGCAAATAGATTGCCGCATACTTTCCAAATACCATCTTCTTTTACAAGATTAATAGTTTCATCGACATGCGTGGTCTCACCAATATTAAATAATTTTGAGACAAGCATATAAAGCGGATTAATTTCAACCTTTTTTTTGCCGGTTATCCTTATTACTGCATTGTCAACATCTTTGCTTATGACACTTGTTCCTATGTTAAACAGACCATATCTGAGATAATCAGTTCCAAAGCCTCTTTTTACCGCTTCAGCAGCTACACTATCTATATATTTATTTACGATATCCACATCATCTACTGTTTTTCGTTCCTCGCAGAGCCTGTCTGCCATTGCTACATTCAGACCGTAATATGCTTTGGCAAATTCAATGGCGGCCTTTTGCGGCGAATCCTTTCCGTCTACCAGGTAAAACAATCCCTGTAATATAGCACCACAAATTATAACTATAGCTATCGTCAGAAACATCCCCTTTTTTCCCAACATATCCCCTCCTTTTCAAAAGTATAATTTTATTTTTTTAAAAAATAAGTAACACTTAACAGGTTAATTCTCAAGTTTTTTTGAAGGAGGGCCGGGTTAACGATTTACAAAACCGAAATTTTTATGATATATTATATTTTTTAAAACAACATTTTGGAACACAGATTTTCACAGATACGCGCAGATATTAAAAATCGTGTTTGTTTGTATCAAGTTTAAAATTTGATACTTTTGAAAGCGTTTTCAAAATTTTAAAGGATAATCTTATGGCATTTTCAATAAAAAAAGAATTGGAGACTACGGATATTACAAATTTCTTACCCCAGGTCTTAACACCTAAACTCTTGGCCTATATTGGCCTGAAAGTAAACGATTTTCTTGACCAGGTTGCCCTTTCGGATTCAACTTCCGAAAAAATTCATAACATCCAATTTGACCCTGAAATTCTTGATATTGTAACAAAAATATACATAACCCAGAATGGGGATCATGATATTGATACCAGCAATATCAGCAATATTATTAAATTTCAGAAAAAAATATCACAGGGCGCTATAAATTATTGTCTTGCTGTATACAGGGAAACAATCGGACGTGATTCGAATATTGAATATGAAAAGCCTAAATTAGAAAATATTCTTACCAAAAAACCCGAATCATACGACTGCAAAAAACTCTTTGAATATCATAAAAAAAATAAGTGTAATAGTTGTTCAAGCAGCCCAAATAGTCCAAGCGGTCCAAGAATCTGCTAAAAATTTTATATAGTGTCCGTCCATAAATAGGATAGTTCGTTCGAGATCAAGGTGCTCTAAAATTTTAACCGCAGGAATACATTGAGTATTTTGAGGATTAAAATTTTAGCGCAACGCAGATATCGGGCGAAATAGCCATTTATGGGTGGGCACTATCTAACCGGTTGCCTGGGTTTTAAAAGGCAACCATCCCCTATTGTTGTGCCTGCCACCAGAACAGCTTGGGAGGTTTCAGGTCCTATTTCGGTAACCTGTATTAGTCCTATTTTATTGTCAGGCAAGAAAAAACTTTTGCCTTGATAACCTTTAATTGTTTTTGTGTCATAAACTTCCAATACATTGCCGAGTTTAAGACCTGTGGTCCGGCCGGATGATATTATAATATTATCTTTATTCATTGATTTAAAAAAACCTGTCCAGCACTGAGCTGTTAATATATCACCTATCCTGGCGACAGACTCTTTGGCAATCCCTTTTAACTGTTTTGTTAAAAGGGCGTTATCAATTGTTTTTTCAGAAGCAAACCTTTTAAAATTAGCTTCATCAACATCAAATTTACTCGTCAAATTTTCGGAAAAGATTTTTGCGCCGGTTTCAGTATCATAACCATCAACAATTACATTGATACTTAAAACATTATAGTTATCTCGAAACCAAAGCATGCCTCTTGTCTCATTTTCCGTAGATATATCAGATATAGTAGCTATGACAATTGCATTAAGCCCCATCTCTCTGCCTATTTTTAACAAGCCACTGCTATTATCAAATTGGCTATCAAATTGGCTATCAAATTGGCTGACCTCATTTCCGGAAAAATTGTTGTTGGCCGATGAATAAGTATCTTGGTTCAGTTTTAAAAAAATTATGTCATCAAATTCTTTAATAGATAATTTCATGAGATAATCATTTAAAAGAGTATTATAATTACTGACTCCGAACTTCTCTTTTTGATCAATAAAAATAATGCCTATTTTATTCTTTAAATTTCCTATCTCGATCTCTTCAGACACTAAAACCGGATCTCCAATGGCCCCTAATTTTGGGACTATCTTTATCCCGTGATCAGGAACTGTTAAAGCCGCTACCATAGTAGAAGCATCATCCCCATCTGCTAAACCTTCAACTTCTACTTTATCAGATTCCTCAGTCACCTCGATCGTCGTTGCCTGCTCCGCATCCGGTTCCCCGGACTCATCAAAAGCCGGCTCTTCCCCAACCTCATCCTGTACAACATCAGCAACAGCAACCTGTGTTGCAGTTGCAGTAATATCACTCTCCGGTTCCTTTGTGGAACCATCTTTTACAACCGCCTTGTTTAAATCATCCTTACTGCTTTTCAATATATTAAATTCAGATGATTTCTTATTGGCAAAAAATATGGCTTTCACACGTTTTTGAGGATCAGCGACAACTTTGACATTGCCTAAGGATCTATTAAAAATTATCTTGCCGCCGGTAATAGAATTCTTTCCATTAGTGATCCTTGCATCCTTGCCGGTTAATATCAGCACTCCGGTTTTGGTCATGTAGTCTGCTTTTTCAGCATTGGCGATTCTACCTTCAGACACGATTGTAACGTTACCTTCAGCGATAATTTTTTTTATAGATTCCTCACCTTGTGCGGAAGGCCCGCTATTTTCAGGTCCTTTGTCATAGTAAATCTTTAACCTGTCGGAATCGATAGTCATATCCTTGTGCACAGCCTTTACGGTACCAATAAATTCAGCATAATTTTCCGCATTATTGATATTAAGGTTATCAGCGGTAATCTGAATCTTGTCGGATTCAGCTCCATCAGCAGCGGCCGAAGATACAATGGCAAAAAAAGAAACATCTATAACATAAATAAAAAACAAGAAAAAAAGAAACTTATAAAGCCTGCCTTTGCAAAAAAATATATCCACAAAAAATCTCCTGCATTATTACGAAAAACACTAAAAAATATTTATAACATTTTTTATTGGTTTAATGAAGTATTTCAAAAAAAAGTATGCGTCAATCGAGAAATATATATTTACTTCATAGGACAGCCTGGTCTTTTTGTGTGGTTTAAAGATTGACAGTAAAATGTACACGATGTTATAAAGATATATGTTTTTTAAAAAGTAAACTCAAAAGGAGAGAATCAATCATGTTCGGTGGAATCAGTATTTGGGAGCTTTCCATTATTCTTGTTATTGTTCTGATTATTTTTGGAGCCGGCAAGCTTCCTGAAATAGGTTCAGGAATCGGAAAAGCTATAAAAAATTTCAAAAGCGCCTCATCAGAGGCGGACAACAAGTCTTCAGAACCAATTGAAGATAATAACAAGGTTTGAATCGGATCCCCGTCTCCTGATTTCGAGGTTCCAAAGCACTATTATAGAACCTCTTCCTTCTTAAAATGCTCCATCTGGCTCTCCAGGCCGGCCACTTGGTCCACCGGCAAAACGAAAGCAATACCGGTGCCGGGTTTTTCAAAGTGCCCGGCTTCGTAGATTGCTTTCATAACCGCTTCCACGAGGTGTTCCTCCAACAGGAATATGATCAAATTTGTTTGTGTTTCGAGAGTTAAGCCAAAAAATGTCTTTGCCTCATGAATGCCTGTGCCGCGCGCTGTAATGCACGTAGCACCAGTGGCCCCTGCCTTTTTTGCCGCATCTATGACGCTGTCGGTCAAATCGGTTTTCACTGTTGTAATGATTAACTTAAAGCGCATTTTATCCCTCCCTGTTGAACTTCAAACGTATTCTTGCCCACAATTCAACAACCTGGGCATAACCCAGCACAGTTATAATTGGGAATAAACTTGCAAACGCGATCAGGCCAAAGCCGTCCAGGGCCGGATTGCGTCCCGGGATGGTTGCTGAAAGACCCAGGCCTAAGGCCGCAACTAATGGAACTGTCACGGTAGATGTGGTTACCCCTCCGGAATCGTAAGCTAGGGGGATGATGGTTTTTGGAGCAAAGATAGTCTGCACCACCACTATAAGGTATCCGGCCGCGATATATAAAAAGAGAGGAGTCCCTGTAATTATCCGGAATGTGCCGATTGCAATCCCGAGCGCTACTCCAAAGGCGACGACAAGCCGAAACCCCCATTGGCTGATGGTGCCGCCGGATACATGATACGCCTTATAAGCAACAGCCATGAGCGCAGGTTCTGCTATAGTTGTGGTAAAACCGATCAGGGCGGCAAACAGATAAACCCAGACATAATCCCGCCATTCAGGATTATCAGGTACCATATCGCTTCCGAACAAAAACTCCTGGGCAGACAGCTGTTTGGCCATAATTTTTCCCACCGGAAAAAGGGCCTTCTCCAATCCCACAAGGAACAAAGATAGACCTGCCAGCACACAACAGAAGCCCACAATCACCTTACGCAAGTGCGGGATGGGCTGGCGCAGAACGATATACTGGAAACCAGCTATAAGCGCCAGAACCGGAAAAAAATCCCTGCATGTAACCATAAATGTCTGTGCAATTTCAATCAGCATATCCATCTACCATGGCACTTTAACACCAAATACTATCATACCAAAGCCAAGAACAAAAATCACAGGAAGCAGTGAGGCAAAGGCAATCATGCCAAAACCGTCCATCATGTGGTTGCGACCCCGGATAGATGAAGCAAGGCCGACCCCCAGGGCGGTGACAAGGGGCACTGTGATCGTGGAAGTGGTGACGCCTCCGGAGTCATAGGCAATACCCACAATTTCCTTAGGTGCTATTAAAGTCATCAAAACGACAATCATGTAGCCGGCGATAATCAGATAATGAACAGGCCAGCCGCGCAGGATACGTATTATGCCAATTGCGATAGCCAGCCCCACTGAGACAGCCACCGTAAAGCGCAAGCCCAGGGCATAGTATGCCCTGTCGTTTGCGCCAGGCGCGATAATGTCCGCTTGAGCCGCCACTTTTGCGGCTTCCTGGGTGATGGCAATCAGGGCGGGCTCGGCCACGGTGGTGGAAAACCCTAAGCCGAATCCAAAGAGCAGCAACCAGACCAGACTCCCTTTTTGTGCAAAAGCGACGGCAAGATTCTCCCCGATCGGAAACAGGCCCATTTCAAGGCCCTGAACAAACAGCATGAGGCCGATTACCACTAAGGTCGTGCCCATAAGCACCTCAAGGAGGTCCGGAAACGGCTGGCGAAGTATGGCAAGCTGAAAAAAGACGATGACCAGGATTATAGGCAACAGGTCTCGGCCGGCTTCTTTCAGCTTTCCAAAGAACCTCCCGGTGATTGTGCGGATAAAATATCGGGGTTCAGTTTTTTGAGGCACTAAGAAAAAAGACCTGTCTTTTCAAATTCTTCCACATCATTTTCAGAATATCCAAGTGACTTCAAAACATCTTTTGTGTGTGTACCTGCCGGTTGGCCGATGGTGTTATACTCAGGCTGAGTCTCGGAAAACTTGATCGGATTTGCAATCTGTTTTACAGTGCCGCCTCCAGGAATTTCAACATCTATGATCAGCCCCCGCTCAATTATATGGGGATCGCTGAAAGCTTCTTCAAGTGTAAAAACAGGCTCAACGCACGCATCGACTTGATCAAAAATTTTCATCCAGTCATCAAGTCTCTTTTGACTGATAATTTTTCGAACCCTCTTCTTGATGTTTTGCACCCCTTCAGGGTTTACACCTCCTTCGATAAAATCATCGCAACCGATTGCCTTGCAGAATGCTGAAAAAAACTTAGACTCCAGCCCTCCGAAACTAAGATACTTATTATCTTCAGTCTGATAAAAATCATAAAGACAGCCGCCATTCAAAAATTCCGATTCTCTTAAGGGTTCATCTCCACCAGCGAGAAATGCCGCACCTGTCATAGCATTAAAGGCGACGACACCGTCCATCATCGAGATGTCAAGATGCTGCCCCTTCCCGGTATTGCTCCTGTAGTAGACTGCAGAAAGAATGGCAATAATCATGTTGTTTGAACCGGATGCTACATCTGCTATCTGCATGCCTGTCAGGCTTGGCCCTGTATCGTTGCGACCGGAATAGCTCATTAGTCCTGAGCGGGAGATGTAATTTATATCATGGCCGGCTTTCTTGCTCAAGGGGCCGGTCTGACCGTACCCTGTGAGTGAACCGTATATAATTGCCGGGTTAACCTTTTTCAGATCGGAATAACCTAATCCCAATCTATCCATGACACCGGGCCGAAACTGCTCAACAATTATATCGTAATCTGCAAGCAGCTGATGCACTATTTTTATCGCCCTTTTATCTTTAAGATTAAGAGTGATGGAACGTTTGCCACGCCCCATCCAGGCTCCGTTTGCTGAAATTTTTGTATTTGGAAGTATCGGGGGCATAAAATCGGTAAGATCCGGTCTGGAACCAGATACAATACGCAAAACATCAGCCCCGAGATCTGCCAGCGCCATTGTTGCATAAGGCCCTGGTAATAAAGTTGAAAAATCTATTATTTTTAATCCTTTTAAAGGTCCTGCCATTTATAAGCTCCTTTTAAAAATTACGGGTTATTCTTTGCAATATCTCTGAATTCAGGTATTAATTCAGTGAATATGTTAAATAAATCCGGATTAAAATGTGATTCTCTTTCTTCATACATCTTGGCAAGAACTGCTTCCTCACTCAAAGCCTTGCGATAAATACGTCCCTGTCCAAGGGCATCATAAACATCAACCAGAGCCACGATACAGACTGCTTCAGGAATCTGCTCGCCGATTAGTCCGCAAGGATAACCGGATCCATCCCATTTTTCATGATGGTACAATGCAATATCATGCGCTATCTGAAGCATGGGAAGTTTTGAATTACCTAAAATCCGTCCACCGATTATTGTATGTGATTTTATAATCTCAAACTCAGCTTCGGTCAGCCTCCCCTTTTTGCATAAAATTGAATCGGAAACTCCTATCTTGCCAATGTCATGCATGGATGCGGCAATGAGAATATCATCAATCTTATCCTGTGTCCATCCCGCAGCTTTTGCTAACCTGGCGCTGTAAAGTCCTATCCTTCTAACATGACCGCCTGTTTCTTTATCTCTTGCTTCGAGGGCACTAAGCAATCTGAAAATTGTTTCTTCCTGGGTCTGACGAATAATTCGAGTCTGCATTCGGACTGTATTTTCCAGGTCATTATTGTACTCCCGTAGTTTTCTCTCCAGCAAAACCGTACGTTCACCCACCCTTACCCGTGCCTGCAACTCTTCGGGATTAAAGGGTTTGACAATATAATCGTCCGCTCCAGCTTCCGAAAGAGCACTTACAAGATCGTCAGTCTCCCTCTTTGATGTTAATAAAATTATATATACATAGCGTTTACTGTTATTATGTATTTCTCTTATCAACTCGGGCCCATCCATTTCAGGCATTATCCAGTCTGTAAGTATAATATCAATATCTTCGGATAAAAATTTTTCCAGCGCCTCAACACCATTTCCGGCGGTCAAGATATTATAACCCCACTTTTTCAGATAATGTTTAACACGGCTCAGCGTTACTGCCTCATCATCTACGGCAAGTATATTCAAACCTTTATATCCTCAACAAACCCGGACAGTTCTTTTGAAAATTTATCTACTACGTATTCAAGTTGCCTGAATTTGTTTTCTGCTTCGCAGAAGTCTCCGTTGGTACCCATTTGTTCAAGATGATAAGCTGCTTCTACAGCTGATTCCGCCTGAAAATTGCCCAAGATTCCTTTTAACGCATGCGCCGAACGTCTAAGGGCATTGGAATTACTTTCCTTTAACGCATTTTTTACAGCCACGATCATATCAGGATAGTCTGCCTGAAACATATCTACAGATTCTTTAAAAAAATTCCAGTCGTTATCAAATATTTCCAGGAGTCTCTCTTTATCAAATATAACATCCTTTTCTGCTTTTTTGTAAGATGGATTTGTTTCAGACAACCTTCCCGGCAAAAGTGCTTTTATTGCTTGATAAAGTATTTCAGAAGAGATGGGCTTTGATACATAATCATCCATACCCGCGTTTATGCATAATTCACGGTCACCTTTCATTGTATGTGCGGTCATAGCAATAATCGGTATATGTCCGCCTTTTTCTTTCTCAATCTTCCTGACAGCCCTGGCAGCTTCCAATCCATCCATCTCCGGCATTTGAATATCCATCAGCAGAAGGTCGTAACTCTTTTTTTTCAAAGCCTCCAGGACTTCATAACCGTTTTCAACTATATCTGCATTAAAACCCCAGCGATCAAGAAGACGGTGGATAAATTTCTGATTAAAGGGGGTATCTTCGGCAACAAGAAAATGTAATAACACATGACTAACCTGGGGATCGGGGTAAAAAGCTTTTTTCTCCGTTCCAAATTCGATTTTTTTTAAATCGAGAGCAATCATTACCGCATCGAGCAGATCTGAGGGCATTACAGGTTTGTTGATTCTGGTCTTTGCATAGGAGTCGAGCAGATCCTTGCAGTTACGATGACATGATGATGTGAGCATCATGATTATGTTTGCACTAACCATATCATCTCTTTTTATCCATTCCGGCAAACTGCTTTTTTCAGAATTCACCAAATCAAAATCGATTATCACAATATCAAAGGGTTCACCATGGTTAGCGGCATCTATTAATATTTTTTTTGCCTCCCCAGTTAATAATGAACTTTTTGCGGAAATATTCCAGCTTTCCAGCATCTCCGTTATGATGTTGCAGCTTGAAGCATTATCGTCAACTACCAAGGCCCTGACGCCGCTTAAATCATTAGACTGAAAATCTGGCTTTTCGTCTGTCGACACATCAAAAGAAATGCTAAAATAAAAGTTGCTCCCTTTGCCGGGGGCGCTTTCCAGCCGGATTGTTCCACCCATCAATTCCACAAGCCGCGCAGATACTGCCAGACCGAGTCCTGTGCCTCCAAACCTTCTTGATGTGCCGCTGTCCGCCTGTTCAAACGGGCTGAATACCTTATCCAGTTTATCTTCGGCAATACCTATCCCAGTATCTATAACAGAAAAAACAAGATCAACTTTAGTCTCTGTAAACATTGCCGCTTCAACCGAGACTATAACCTCCCCTTTTTCAGTGAATTTTACTGCATTACCCGCCAGGTTTAAAAGTACCTGCCTTAATCGGGCAGAGTCTCCCAATATGTAATCAGGAACGTCAGGTGCCACCCGGTAGGCAAGTTCAAGCCCTTTTTCATGAGCATTTTTTGCAATTATTTTTAAAGAATCTCCGATCATGTTCCTGAGGTTTACAGCTATGTTCTCAAGTTCCAGTCTTCCGGCTTCAATTTTTGAAAAATCCAGTATATCATTAATTATGGAAAGAAGCGCATAGGCCGCAGACAGCACAACATCCAGATCTTCTTTTTGTTCAGCATCAAGATTTGAATCAGACATTAACTCAATGAGGCCTATTATTGAATTTAGCGGTGTTCTTATCTCATGGCTCATGTTTGCAAGAAATTCGCTCTTTGCCCTGCTGGCCGCCTCTGCCGCGGCTTTTTCCTGCTTTAAAGCTTCTGTTTGTCTGCGTCTTGTAACATCCCTTATCAGCCCTCTGAATTCTTTTGCTCTGCCTCTGGAATCTTTTTTTAAATAAACTGATGCCTCAACAAAAGATTCCGTTCCTTCAGGTTTTATAAATGTCAAATCTATTAAAGCAGTATCTATGACATTTTGTAATATGTTTTTAAAAGTATCATTTAGTTTTATAAAATTATTATCATCCGTAAAAAGCCTGAAATCGGCAGTCCTCAACTTTTCTTTGGAATATCCTGTAATCCTGCTCATGGAATCATTTACAAAAGAAAAAAAGCCTTCAAGATCAGCTTCATAATAACCATCTTCAATGTTCTCAATAATTGTTCTATATTTTTCCTCGCTTTTTACCAGTGCCTCGTCAAGCTTTCTGCGCTGGTTGATTGTATACTGAGCGTGGGAACCGAATATCAGGAAAAAACAGAATACCAGCAGGCGAGCAAAAATTTCATCGGCACTATACCCAATAAAATTGTATAGAAATGATGTCCCTTCATTCTGCAAGGTAGTCATCAAAGATTCAAGAATCCAATAAATAGCTGCCAGACCGCATCCTATAAAAACCATACGGTCCATCAAACCTGTACTATGTTTCTTTATTTTATTAGTCATCCCGAACCTTTACTCCTGGGTAATCGCCGGCAAGTAAATATTAAAAGTAGTACCTTGGCCTTTTTTACTTGAAAAGTTTATGATACCATAATGATTTTTTATTATACCAAAAGCAGCCGCAAGTCCCAAGCCGGTGCCGATTTCTTTGGTTGTAAAAAATGGCTCAAAAATTCTATCCTTATCCGAATTATCTATGCCGATGCCGTTATCCGCCAAAGACATCTTTACATAGTCCCCCTCTTCAACCTCAAATTGTTCAGTAAAATTTTTTGTTAAGGAAATGTTCTCTGTTTTTATGCTGATCTCTCCTCTTTTTGTCCCAATTGCCTGGGATGCGTTCACGAAGATAGTTTCCAGCACTTGCTCTATCTGTTTCTCATCGGCTTCTATGGCCCATAAGTCATCCTGATACTCTTTATTGAGATTTATAATTCTGTTTGTATCATCAAATATATATATATTCTTTTCGATAAGGTCGTTTAAAGCTATATACCGAACAAGATATTTACCACCTCTGGCAAAACCGAGGAGCTCTTTTGTAAGCTTGGAGCCCTTTTTTACACATCTTTCAATACTTTTAACAGAATTAAAGTGAATATCATCTTTTTCTATTTCAAGCAGCATTAGTGAAGTGTTGCCCTGTATTCCCATAAGCAGATTATTTATATCATGGGCAACCCCCCCTGCCAGGGTCCCTATGGCTTCCAGTCTTCTGAATTCATTAAATTTGGTTTCAAGACGTTTTCTATGGGTAACATCAGTGATCAGAAGGATTGCTGTAGGTTCTGTTCCCACGGGAAAAGACTCGATTAATACTTGCCGGCCGTTCAGTTCCGTGTTTAAATCACGGTTATGAAACTCTGACAAACTGTTGTTAAGATTCATGATGGCTTCAATGTCAGATCGCACACCGTCTTCAAATAAATCAGGTGGATATGATGCAATGATATCTTCATATGACATCTCGAAAAAGGCGATTGCGGCAGAATTTGCATAAACGACTTTATCGAACTGAATTTCCAGGATTCCCTGGGCCATTCTTTCAAGAATCGTCTGCAAATGGCGGTGCCGTGAAAGGAGTTCTTTTGTCATCTGCCTTGCATTTATAGACTCAAGACCCATAATTGCCTTGGGAATGCTGTTTCTATGCGTCATGTCGGACTCCCTGATTGCATCCTTGATATATCCGGCAACAGATTCAAAAGAACCTTTGGCAATGCAGGCATTCGCGCCTACCTTTGTATAGTCAAAATCCAGCTCTGCTGCTGCTGCTGTAATGAAAACGATATAACAATTCTCCATATGCCGCATTTTCCGAACAATCTGGCAGAGTTTATCACCATCAATTGTGGGCATTATAAAATCTATAAACATTACATCAGGAACAAAATCAGTCAGGATGTTCAGAGCTGCAAAAGCGTCGCCTGCGATAGCCACCTCATGCCCTTCCTTTCTCAGCATCCTGTCAATAAAATTTAGCAGTACACGATTATCATCGACTACAAGAATCTTTTTTTTCATTACTAAACTCACTAATTGTACCAGAACGAAAACTATCTATCATGTTGATAAAATAAGTATTTCCAGCTTTTTTTCTCAACGAAGATTTAAAGCGATTAGCTTTTAGGCGTTAGGTATTAGCTCTAAAAACGTTCTATTTTTTCCTTAACACCTAAAACTTCATTTAATAGAAATTTACGAACTGAATAACTGTTTGATATTGTTGACTTTGGTGGATTCGTCGCTACGCTCCTTAATCCACCCTACAATTTTATATAAAAGTTGGTAGTTTGTAGGGTGGATTAAACGAAGCGAATCCGCCAAAAAGTATTGGAAAATATTGATTGTTGACCAATTTTTTACCTTAAATATCAGATAGATAGAATGAGGCAAAATGAGTTGGTAAATTTCTGTTTAAATAAACAAACAATAACGCCTTGTTTTATTTTGATTAATAGTATTTTCGTTCAGGCACTGCTAATTAAACTTATTATTTTTCATCCAATAATTTTTGTTCAGGCTATATTTAACGGGGCAAAAAAAAGGGGGAACACAAAAAATAAAGCAAGCCTGTGCTTGATATCCTTTTAGACATCTTCAACAAGAAAGTCTGATTCGTTTATTTCAAGAGTTTCTCTGTATTTGATATTATTGCTGTCGATTGTATGAAATACCAGTTTTTTATTATCATTATTTTCAACTGAAACGTTACCGCTCAATTCTCCCCGAGGATGAGCTGTCACATTATATTCCATATATTTATCGAAGTTAAAATTAAAAATTTTTTTAACTATATTAGATGTTATCTTTTCCAGGATCGCCTTCTGTTTTCCCGCAGCCGAGATACTGATACGGTCAAAAGTCATTTCCCGGTTGTGCTGTTTTTCCTTTGCGGATTTTTTGTTATTCCTTAGCTGTCTAGTGTAAATATTTAACACATTCCGCATTTGATATCCAGGTATATGCATGGCCCTCTTCCCTGCACTACATATAGAACGTCACATAAATAATTTCACTGCGTTATCGGTCGTCGGAGTAGGGGTTCAAGATTTTGATCCCCTACTCCCTATCGCCTTGTGCCAAATTTCAAAATCGGGTAATTATCTGACGGTCTATAGATTTCCACCTAAACAATTTTAATTTTCCCTGAAGCACTTATCGGCAGTTTTGCCGTAAACTTTAGAATAAAACCGGGAATATTTTATTTTTTTAATTCTTTTATTATTCTGATTGTCTCCTTTGGTGTATCTGCAAAATACAATGCATCATATCCCAAACTCTTGAAAAACTTTTTGCTTTCTACCGTTGAATTAAGCAGTACCACATGTTTGCCTGCTTTAAAGGCAAGGGCGACTTCCGACGCTGTGCCTATACCCATACCGCATGCAATCACCACATCACTCGTTAGAACATTAATGCTGTTTCTCGCGCTCCCCATACCTGTAAAAATGGGGATCTCAACAGAAGGGGATACTGATTCCTTATCGAGTGCCGGCATTATGCCTATAGTAAGACCGCCGACCTCCTTGGCTCCCCTGCTTGCCGCATCCATAACCCCTGCATTTCTTCCTCCGCTAAGCAACGCCCATTCTTCTTTGGCGATAAGGCGCCCCAATTTGTAGGCAGCGGCAATATCCTCTGTCCGGGCCCTGTCACCAGGACCCATAACTCCTACAATAAACTTACTCATGTTTTTTTAAAATTTGAGCCTTTCGCTTAACATTCAAAAGGCCGGGATTATTGTGCAGGTACATTAATGTTGATGAAAAACCAGCATTGATAAAATAAGTTTCAAGATCATCGAAAAGCACCGGCCTGTCAGGCCATTTATACAGTTTTTCCCATCTTTTGAATTCATCCCACATTTCACCCGGACGGGGATTGGCATTGAATACTTCCTGTTTGGCAGTTTTACATAAGAACATCTCGCATACAATCGGTTTTACACGCCACATACATCCATTCTTTCCAAGGTATATACATTTGAAGCCCATGTTGGGTTGTTCAAGTGCCGCAAGAAGGGATATTATTTCATAATCTTGTGATTCAATAAGATTAACGACCACATCTCCGAAAAAAGTTATTATCCCTTCTCGGGAGCAACATGCGCTTAGCTTGCTTTCATAACATTTTCTATTGCATATGGCACTGAAATGTTCAGAAAGAAATTCGCTTACTTTATTACGAAATAGTAGATAATCCGCAATCATATTTTTAAGACCATCTATTGCTGCTGTATCCAAAGCAATAAGATGTCTCCAGACCATGGAAATGGCCTCTGATTGTTCTTTCTGATAGGAATTCATAGGTGCAAACAAAAATTATTAAATCTTTGTTTTTCAATCTTTAAAGACGCCTCTAGTGTTTTGAATATAATCTATAACATAGAGTTCAGGCGTCTTCTCCTTCACACGCTTCAACAGTTCTAGTATATTATCGGGATCTACATTATAAACACGTATGGATACTCTGCGAAAACCATATGAGACTCCATGGTAGGAACATACTATATTCCAGATCCTTCCAGTATAATCTTTTATTATATTGATAATTTCGGTGATACAATTAGCTTTATCCGGCACACTGAAGTTAAGCTGGTAGCCTATTTGATCTCCTCCTGTGACCGACTTCAGGAACTGCAGGATATCGTTGCGGTTGATAATTCCCACTACTTTTCCGTCATCATCTAATACCGGAGCTGCGGATACCTTGTGTTTCAAGAGGATTTCGGCAGTCTCATCCATCGTATGCTCACGAGTAACCGTCAATGGATGATGTGACATTATCTGTCTAACTTTAATCGTAGAAAGAAGATGTTGAACTTCTCTTTTATCCATGGTGAGGAATTCGGAGACCGATGCTTTGGCAAAATCCTTGTCGGCCACAATTCCCACCAGTTTGCTGTTATCAAATACGAGCAGCACTCCGGTATTGTTATCCTTGTGAAGCTTCGCAGCACGCTCTATGGTCTCATCGGCGTTGATTGATCTTATCTCTGTACCCATCCAGTTTTTAACTAACATTTTGTAACCTCTTTTGATTGATTATCTTCTAAGGATCTTATATTCAAAATGTCCTTGCATAATTGAATAGGTCTGCGTCCGCCGATATATTTTTCAACGGTATCAGACAATTTAACTGTTGGTGTCCACTCATGACATTCAGGTTTTGCCTCAACCATCTTTATGACGATATTTAATGGCTCAACTCCGACATCATTTGTAAAATCAGTGCCGATTCCAAAAGAAATATTAATTTTGTTGCGGCAAAAATCAGCAATTTCCTCTACTTTATCCGGATTTAATCCATCAGAAAAAATTATCGTTTTTGAATTCGGATTTATATTAAATTTTTTATAATGCGCTATTGTCCTGTTTGCAAATTCGATCGGATCACCTGAATCGTGCCGCACGCCGTCAAAAAGTTTGGCAAATTTTATATCAAAATCCTTGAAAAAAATTTTTGAAGTATAAGTATCTGATAATGCTATTCCAAGATTCCCCCGATAAATATCGACCCAATGCTCCATGGCCAATCTGTTTGCCATTTTATAACCGTATTTTGCTCCATGAAACATAAACCATTCATGGGCGTGAGTTCCAATAGGAATGAGACTGTATTTCATAGCAAAATGAACATTGCTTGTGCCTATAAATGAGGAAGATCCGTATTGTGATAGTACATTTACAACAATATCCTGATTTTTGTATGAATATCTTCGTCTGGTGCCGAACTCGGCTATTTTAACTCCAAGTTGATTATATTTTAAAGCCTTTTTTTGGGCAATTAGCAATATATCTTTTTGAGAGTATGTCTTTCTGCCGGTCAACCTGAAAAATAACTCAGAAATTATTGCCAGCAAAGGAACTTCCCAGAGGATAGTACGATACCAGTATCCCGCAATTGTTACTTCTAAAGTTCCATCTTTTAAAGCTATCTTTACTTCGTTACTGTCGAACCTGTAACCTTGGAGAAAATCTATATAAGTAGGATCAAGATATGAACATTTTTCTTTTAAAAAAAATAGTTCTGAAGAGGTGAGTTTCAGCTCCGTCAGCTTGTTGATGTTTTCCTGCAGATATTTATCAAAACCATCGGGGAATCTGTTTTTTCCTCTATTAATAAAATTATATCGTACCTTGGCGCGCGGGAAAAGTTTCACAATAGCATTTTGCATTGTGAACTTGTAGAAATCATTATCTAATATTGAGGCAAGCATTTGGGCGCCTTGCAGTTTACATTTACTTTGTATAAAAAACTGGATTTCACCGCGGAGAACGCAGAGTTCGCTGAGATATTACATTAAAAATTAAGCAGTTCCCTTGTGCTTTCTGCGTCCCCTGCGGTGAAAATACCGCTTCTAACATGGGGAAAGTGTTAACTACTTTGACGCCTCAGTGAAAGACGCCGGCATTTGTTATTATACTACCGAGTCGGCAATATCAGCTTTTTGCGTCAGCAGTTTCCAGTTGTCGTCCACCATATTCTGGATTACACGGAGATCTTCCTCTGCGAGGTGCTTAAATCGTCCCTGGGATTTGAAGTATTCATCTACCGGGATTTTATCAGGCATCCGGTTTATTATCCAGGAGACTCCGTCAAACACTTCATACAAAGGAAAAATTCTGGTTTGAACAGCCTGACGCGCTGTTTTAATAGATATTTCCGAAGGGATCTGCCAGCCTGCGGGGCAACTGGCGAAAACATGCAGAAATCGGGTTCCTTTGATTTTTTTGGCTTTTTCCACCTTTGTCATCATATCCCCAGGAAAGGCTATGCTTGCAGTGGCTGCGTAAGGAATATTATGAGCTGCCAGGATCGCCACGATATTTTTTTTGGCCTTTTTTTTCCATGCGTTTCGCGGCGTTGTGGTAGTCCAGGCTCCGTACGGGGTGGATGAGCTTCGCTGGATACCCGTATTCATATAAGCTTCGTTATCATAACATACATAAATTATATTTTCATTGCGCTCAACTGCGCCGCTTAATGCCTGAAAACCTATATCGAATGTGCCCCCGTCACCTGCCCAGGCGACCACTGTGGTTTCTGTATCGCCCTTCATATCAAGCGCAGCGCGAACCCCTGTGGCAACAGATGCTCCGGTTTCAAAAGCTGCATGAATAAGCGGCACTTGCAGGCTGGATTGCGGATATGCGCCGGCGATTATTGACCAGCAGCAGGCTGGAATAACCATCATGGTCTTATTTCCGAGAGCTCTTAAAAAAAAACGCATGGCAATCGCTGCTCCGCATCCGGGACAGGCGGTATGGCCTGAATGCAGAAATTCATTTTCAGCAACATTCAATTTCATAATCCACCTCCCGTAGTTCCATCCAGTGGCTGTCAAGCTTAGGCTTTTCATCTTTTTTAGTTAACCTGTAAATCTCTTGTAACGTATCGAATGTAATATCTCTGCCTCCAAGACCGGCGATATATCCGAAAACAGCAGGGCATCCGGGCATTCCGCTTATGGCCGCGCGTATTTCCTGTGCAAATATCCCGCTTGCTCCGAAGGAAAAATTACGGTCAACAACAGCTACTTTATCTGCCCGGCCTAAAATCCGTCGTATCTCCTCAACCGGAAAAGGTCTGAACATTTTAATCTTCAGCAGGCCGACCTTTTCTCCTTGGTCGCGCAATTTTTGTATAATATTTCTGGATGTACTTGTGACGGTTCCGGAAGTTACAAGTATTATATCTGCATCATCACACATAACAGGTTCAACAGCGCCGTAACGTCGTCCGAATATTTCAAAAAATTTATCCTCCATATCAGGAAAATTTTTTATGGTATGCTCCATTGCCAGTTGCATATTATAGCGCATTTCCATCAAAACATTCGGAGGAGAGAGTTGATTAAAGGCGCAGGGATTTTTGGTATCCATCTGAAACTTGGGGGTAAAACCGGGAAGAAATTGATCCACCTGGTCCTGATCAGGCAGATCGACAGGTTCATATGTATGAGAAAGATAAAAGGCATCCAGAACAATCATAACCGGCAGATTTACCAATTCCGCCAGATAAAATGCCTGAATTGTAGTGTCCAGGGCTTCCTGGCTATTTTCACAGTATAGCTGTATCCATCCAGTATCTCTCTGGGCGAGGCTGTCTGTCTGTTCAGTCCATACATTCCAGGGAGCCCCCAGGGCGCGATTTACTTCCGCCATAACTACCGGAAGCCTTGCTCCGGCAGTCCAGTGGAGCAGTTCGTGCATCAAGGCAAGACCCTGGGATGATGAGGCTGTAAAGGTACGCACTCCTGCTGCTGCAGCGCCGATTAAAGCTGCCATGGCGGAATGTTCACTCTCAACATGAATATATTTAGCCTTAAGTCTGCCGGTGGCACAAATATCGGATAAAAATTCCACTATATGTGTTTGCGGAGTTATAGGATAGGCGGATATTACTTTGACTCTGGCCAGCCTGACAGCTTCCGCCACCGCCTGACTTCCTTCCAGAACCTGCTTCATTGATGTTCCCCCTTTAAAGTCATTGCGCTTCTTGGGCATTCCGCAACACAGAGACCGCATCCTTTGCAGTAATCATAATTTATATGACGTCCCTGCTTTGATTTATCATGTATAACCGCCACATCAGGACAAAAAATAAAACAATTGTCACATTGAGTACAAATTCCGCAATTAAAGCAGCGTGCTGCTTCCTGTACCGCAAAGTTTTCAGGAATATTCAGCGCTGTTTCGGCAAAACTGTTAATCGCTTCCTCTTTGGGAAGCCGCTGAACTGTTATTCTTTGAGCTTTGCTGAAATAATCGGTATTAATCTGCTCGTAACTGACTATTTCAGGTCTGCGAGGCCGGTGGTTCCGGTTCAAATATGTTTCAAACGAAAAAGAGGATCCATTGCCCACAGAGCAAATCTCCATCTTTTTCGTAATCTTGTTTCTGCCTTTGTTAAAAAGAATATCGAGCGCTATGGCTGCATGTTTTCCCGAAGCAACAGCATGCACAACACTTTCGATCTCCGAAGCAAGATCGCCGCCAAAAATAACAGGAAAACCGGCATTATCAAAGCTTAATATAGCGTTACTTAAGTGTAATATATCTTTCCCGGCGACAGGAGGCTTATGCCAGGTTTCGGCTGGTCCGGCGCCTATGGCTTTTACTACCATTTGAGCGCTTATTTTTTTTGTCTTCCCGACGTCAGGTTCAATAGCTGCCCTTTTACCATCTTCCAAACCGGCAACATGCATTTTTTGCAAAGTCAGCAGGTAGTCTTTATTGTTTTTTTCTATCTTTGCCGGTCCATATAACTCCAGAAGTTCGATCCCTTCCTCCAGGGCCATATTCACATCTTGCGGAAAAGCAGGCATATCTTCTCTGCGTCTGCGATATATAACCAGGGGAGTTCCGCCCAGCCGCAGCACGGAACGAGCAACATCGACTGCAGTATTACCTCCTCCTAAAACAACTACCCTGCCATGCAACCGCCGGGTTTTGCCCTGTCGCAATTCGGATAAAAAATTCAAACCATCTACCGCCAGGTTCTCACCCTCAATATTAAGAGACTCGCTTTGACCATGGCCGCATCCCATAAAAACGGCATTATATTTCTTTTTTATATCAGTCAAAAATAAAGCGGAAACAGGCCGGTTGCAATGAATTTCAGCGCCTGCAGCCGCAATAAGATCTATTTCCCCTTGCAGAACCCCTGCAGGCAGCCGATAAGGAGGAATTCCCCAGCGAAGAATACCGCCTGGTTCGGATTTTTCTTCAAATATGTCACATGGGTAACCCATGCGCGAGAGAAACCATGCTGCAGAAAGACCGGCTGGGCCTGCGCCTATAATGGCGATTTTTTCTTTTTTCGTTTCAGGTTTCTCAAAAGAAGGCCTGTATCCATTTTTATCAGCCGTGTCTGACAGAAAGCGTTCTATTGAATTAATAGCCACAGGTTCATCAAACTGTTTCCTGTTGCAAACGGTTTCACATGGATGATAGCAGACGCGGCCGCATACTGCTGGAAAAGGATTCTCCATCAATATCTTTTCCCATGCTTTTTTAAAAAGACCTCTGGTTGTAAACATCTGAATTAAAGCGATATCTTCTCCTGCAGGGCAGGCTGCGCTGCAGGGAGATGTCTTTTCTTCATACTCAGGACACATAACACGCCAACTTCCTGTTTTGTTCACTTCGGTAGTTTGGCGGGAGCGGGCAATATAAACCGGAAATTTGGTTTGACTTACATTTTTATTCATAGAATTCCACTGCATCAAAAGCTTCTTTTGCTGCTTTAACATTTTCATGCTGTTTGGCAGGCGCCTCTTCCATTACAGCCTTCTCAACCGCATCCATGGGTGGTATCTCCAAAATTTTAGACATGGCGCCCATAAGAGATGTGTTGACAATCGGATTAGTCCTGGAGCCTATATGGTTTCTTAATGCTATTCGTGTAGCATCAACAACCGCTATTCTATAACCTGGAAATTGTGACAGCTCTTTCAAGTCTTTTGTTGCGTTAATTAATATTATTCCGCCTGGTTTAAGGCCTCGCGTTATATCTATACTGCCGAGCAGGGTATTATCCAGCACTATAATATGATCAGGAGTATAAACATTGGTTCTGATAAAAATTTTGCTGTGACTTATCCTTAAATATGCCTCAATGGGAGCTCCCCTTCTTTCAATTCCAAAAAAAGGAAAACTCTGGACATAATATCCTGCCTGGAAAAAGGCCTTTGACATAAGTATCGATGCAACCACAGCCCCTTGGCCACCGCGTCCGTGAAAACGTATTTCCAGCATGCTGTTTCCTGTTGTTTTTTGATTAAACCAACTGTTATAAACCCTCTTTAACATCATTAGTATCTTCAAGATCATCGTCAAGTAATTTTATTTTCCGGGCCCTTCTTTTTCTTGCTATAATAAAACAGATTGTAAGCGCTGAAAGAATGGCCATAGGGAGAAGCAATTCGGCCATCATAAAGGTTCTTTCTTCCGGTTTAAGATCTACGGATTCAATCTTGGTTGTTTTAACTTTTCTTTCTTCCCGGGAATTAAGGGTAATAAAGATTGCCCCAAGGTACAGCACTATAAATATGATCGCGAGGACACATATTTTTTTTTCTAATTTGCTCATTATGCAATTTTGCCTTATCTCTTCAATAAGATAATAAAATTGGTTCATCACGGATTATTGTGGTAATCCATGATGAACAGCTATTAGCTTTTAGCTGTTAGGTATTAACTGCTAAAAGCTAATAGCTGATGGCATAAGTTTAATTAGTATATGCTCAATAAATAGAATCTCCACAATAATCCGCTATGATCCATAAAATTTTGATTACCTATCCGAACCCTTATCATGATTGAAAATCAAAAATCATCCCGGTTTTGGGGCGAACTTTCATTGCCCTGGGGGGACATGCCGGGATACAAAGCTCGCATACACTGCATTTTTGTTGATCGAAAACAACCAGCATTTCAGGACGTTGAATATATAGGGCACCTGTGGGGCAGACTGCGATGCATGCACCGCAGTGGGTGCATTTTTTATCGTCACGCTTTATTTCCTGGGAAGCATTCTTTACATTAACTCCCTGATCTTTAAGATACTTCACGCCGTTTTTAAAATTATTTTTTGATCCTGAAAGCTCAAGCACCATAACCCCCTCTTTCCTGGGAAGTATGGTGGCATTAAGTATAGTGAAAGTAAGATCAAATTCTTTTGCAAGGGTGCAGACTACGGGATTATGCACTACCTTGTTTGAAAAGCGAAGAACCAGTATTTTAGAATACACAAAAAAACCTCCAAAAAAAATCTTTATTTTTTTCAAAGAAAATGTCAATTTAAATTTTATCAGGCAGCATGTCAACAATCAATAATTGCAGGGAGAACGCAGATGCAGAAAAAAAGGAGTGTCAGCGCTGAAGACCTTTTGTCAAATCCGGAAGTTAAGAAAATAACCGGAAATATTAATCAGGAGATTATTGAAAGAAGAGGATACATACCCCCGGTATGCAAAGCGTTCACCAAGCCCCTTACGGCTTTAAAGGAAAATAATAATTTCAATTTTAAAATTCATAGTGAAGCGGCTAAGCATTTGCCGAAGATTATCGATAATAAGGCGCAGGATATTGAAGGAATCGATTACCCGGATGAATCCCGGAAAAGAGAATATTCCACAAAACGGATTATCGGCGTTGTTTTCTCAGGAGGCCCGGCTCCCGGTGGGCATAATGTAATTGCAGGTATTTATGATGCCGCAAAAAAAGCCAACCCTGAAAGCATAATATATGGTTTTCTTATGGGCCCGGACGGTATTATTGAAAGTGAAGCTGTTGAGCTTACAGACAATATTATAAATGCCTACAGGAATCTCGGAGGCTTTTCAATGATAAAGACAGGCCGTACAAAAATCGATACACAGGAAAAAATGGCACTGTCAAAAGAAACATGCAGCAAGCTTGATCTCGATGCTCTGGTTATCGTAGGAGGGGATGATTCTAATACAAATGCGGCTTTTCTGGCCCAGGATATGTTTGATGACGGAATTCAAGTCATTGGTGTCCCCAAAACAATAGACGGCGATGTACAGGTAAGGGATGCCGACGGAAATGTTTTATGCGCAATATCCTTTGGTTTCCATTCTGCTGCCAGAGCTTTTGCAGGTTCAATAAGCAACCTTTGCACAGATTGCAGTTCCGATGTAAAATACTGGCACATTTGCAAGGTAATGGGAAGGGTTGCAAGCCATTTGGCTTTGGAGGTAGCGCTTCAGACTCATGCAAATTTGACCCTTATAGGAGAGGACCTTGCCGACTACATAGATGAGTCGCGACTCGAGAAGGCTCGGAAGGAAAACAGAATAGACTATATAGCATACGGTATGACGCTCAGGCATCTTTCCAGGGTAATTTGTGACTGTATAGTGCAAAGAGCTGCTGCAGGCAAAAACTACGGTGTCATAGTACTACCCGAGGGCGTGCTTGAATTTATTAATGAGATTCAAACCTTTATAATCAAGCTGAATACGATTATTGCGGAATATAACGAAATTCACGATACTGACTTTCATACAGAATTTCCCTTTCTTGAGAATAAACTTGAATATTTAAGGAGGCTGGCAAGGCTTTGTGAGGAAGAGAATAAAATGTCATGCTGGAACAGAAGGGATGATGATCTGTTTAGTGATATTCCCGATTTCTTCAAGGAAGGGTTGCTGATGGAGCGTGACAGCCATGGGAATTTCCCCTTTTCCCAGGTGGAGACGGATAAAGTTCTGATGGAAATTGTTCAGGATTATCTGAATATTTTGAAAGAAAAGGGAGTCTACAAAATAGGAATAGACAGAGATTATTTTGTTAAGACTTTGAAAAAGGACGGAGTTGATCCTGATTCTTTCGGGCCTGTAATTTTCAGAAACTATGATGACGGCTCTGCACTGCTGCTTGTCAAAGAAAAAATTACATCAACTAAAATACTTAAGAGTTCCATGACAAAAGGTGGTGTTATAACAGAAAAGGAAGATATTCCTGCATCAGTGAAAAAAATATATAATAAGTCCGTTCCCGATTTTAAAACACAATCACATTTTTACGGCTATGATGGCAGGGGGACTGATCCAACAAGGTTTGACTGTAATTATACATATAATCTCGGTTTAACGGTTTTTAGCCTGATAGCCGGCGGCGTGACCGGCTATATGGCCGCAATCATGAATCTTGATCAAAACTTTGCTGATTGGAAGCCCATCGGAATTCCCATTGCTCCACTTATGCATCTTGAAGAAAGAAAGGGCAGGCTGGCTCTTGTGATGGAGAAGAGTGTCGTAGATATTAATTCAGCAGCTTTCAAGGTAGTCAAGGCTCTAAGGGATAAATGGCTTGCAGCTGAGCCCGGCGCCGATCAATACAGAAACCCCGGCCCTATACGTTTTACTGGCAAGAGCGAGGAGGATAGACCTATCACATTGGTTTTGAATGCAATACCATGATCGGGTCCACAAAATATGGTAAGTAAATCTGTCAAAAAAGGGATTTTTTTTGGTCTTACGTCGGGTGTTATTACAACCCTGGGGCTTATGGTGGGCTTGAATGCAGGCACACACTCCAGACTTGTCGTGATAGGCGGTATATGCACCATAGCTATCGCAGATGCCCTTTCCGATGCGCTTGGCATACACATTTCTGAAGAGTCGGAAAACATACATAGCATAAAAGAGATATGGGCGGCTACCATATCAACCTTTTTATCGAAGTTTCTATTTGCGTTGACTTTTTTACTACCGGTTCTGATTTTTCAACTCCAAACAGCCATTTTTGTCAATATTGCATGGGGGACTGCGGTTCTGGTTCTGCTAAGTTATAAAATGGCGTCGGACAGCGGCTCAAACCCGTGGGCCGTAATTGCAGAACACCTCTTAATAGCCGCACTTGTAATCATACTCACATGCTTAACAGGCCAATGGATAGACGCAATATTTGCATAGAGACTTTATTTGCATAAAAACTTTATTTACATATAGACCTTTGAAAAATGCCTATCCGGCAATGACTGTTTTTTCATATCCAAAAACACCTTCCCCAAGCAAATATATTAACAGAAGATGAAAAAAATAATAATATTGATAATTCTGCTAACTATATTGATTGTTGTTGGCGGCATTCAATTTTTTAATCGGGAAATGTTAATCGAAAAGGATATCGTATATTTAAAAAATGGAAATTTTATACTTGCAGATGATGTGTGGGGGAATGGTGAAATAGTTTATTATAAAAATAATAATAAAGCAGATATGATTTTAAGGGTAGATATAGATCATATTAAAAATAGTGCTTATCAGGAGACCATATCGTATAAAAAGGCCGTCATAAAATATTATTATAAAAAAAAGGAGCAACTCTTTGATTCTTTGGCGTTAAAGAAACAAGAAAATCAGGAGTTTGCAACTTTAATCTTTTTCGGGTTAACAAAAGTTTTGCCGAGTATTATTGTTCTTATTCTGCTGGTATCTGCTTATAAAATGTTTGCCGTGTTATTATATAATTTAAAGAGATCAGGAAAAAACAAAAAAGATGAGATTGAAGGTGCTGAAGAGAATATCAAGCTTTTTAAAATTAATGAAAAGGAATTAAATGAGAATGAAAGGATAGTATATTATTTTTTAAAATTGTACAAAAAGCAGTTAAACGCTCCGGAAGACGCACCTGCGAATTTTTACCTGGCTGATGCAGAACAAGCCGCTCCAAATTCAATTTTTGAACTACGCGTAAGGCAAAACAAAGCGTGGTCAAAAAGACGGGTCACAATTGGTCAAATAGGTCAGGATAGCAGCAGCAAAAGCAGATGTTTTTATGTGATTTATGATATCCACATGGTTATCAAGGTTCCCCCTGAGCCCATTGATGATTTTGGGTTGTACATAGAAAGCATCAAGAAGGAAAAGGATATTATAGATATCCTGGCTCCCAGGGAATGCATTATACCAATGATTTCAGTTATTATGAAACAGACCCATTCTTTTCAGGGAGAATCTCTTTTGACTGCTGAAGAACTTGAAGAAAAATATATTCAATGGGTAGGGAGATATCCAAAGTATCAGGAATATTTGAAAATCGGCGGTTCCTTTGTATATTTTATGAATTTGTCAAAATATTTTTTCCTGGGACATATCTTGAAAAACATGCATGCTGTTAAAGGCAAAATGGAACAGGAAATAAATGAACAACCGGGCGTTATCTGGGATCTGCACGAATTTGAAGGTAAATATGGGATCTCCACCCCTCCTGTTTGTGCCGGGATACAGATTTTATATACTAAATGTGAAAAGGAGGTCAGAGAATTCACAGCCGGGCATGCCAGGTTATCAATTCCTGCATACCAGCTTCGCAAGTGGTTCCTGCTGCATCTGTCCGGAAATTCCATCTCAAAAAACGAGGAAGGCATACCACCTGAATTGACGGATGATTTAAACAAATCGTTTGAAATAATTTTTGAAGCCAACATCAAGGATGTCGAAGCATATAGAAAAATAATCAGAAAATATATTATAGAGATATCATTTTTTCAAAACAAATATCAAATTGAGGGAATTGTTACCAACATGCTTGACCTGTTATCCTGGTTAAAAAAAAAAGGCGTCGCCATGCGGGATCTTAAACCGGATAATTTGATTGTAGCCGGAGAGCAGGCGCATTATCCCCGATTTTTAAGATCACCGAAAGAATTCTCGATTGGGCTGATTGATGTGGAAACATCAGTTTGTTTTAAAGAAAAAGATAATTCTGAAATCGCTCAACCGCAGCTGGGCGGAACACCATATTATGCTACCCCTTCCCAATTGCTGACCAACGAGATGTTGATTTCTACTTTTAGAGATTTACCCCGGATTTTACACCTGCAGGACTGGTTTGCAACGACAGTTATCATCTTCCAGGTGATTACCGGAGAACAACTCTTTAAAAAAACTGTCAGATTGTTTCCTATTATATTGAAAAAAATACAGGCTCCCTTAAATGCAAAGAAGAAATCATCAGTTCTTATTTATGAAATCAGTCAGTTGTTTTGGCGCAACGCGGTTGCGGAGTTTAAAGAAAAAACCGATAAAAAAAAAAGAATATTGAAAGGCATCAATATTATTCTGCCGGAACAGGCTCAAAAAATGCTATGTGAAGAAATTAAATCAGCCAGGGATAATATCGAAAAATCGATTAAAAATTTAATAGAATCTCAAAAGGTTTTTAATAGCCAAAAGATTCGCAGGCAGCTTCTTGTTGCGTCGCCTGTAAAAATTAGAGAGTTAAATTCAAAATGGGAACAAGGAGCCTGGACAAAAGAACTTAATCCCGATGATAAAGTAAAGATTAAAAAATTACTCCAGGATTTGAAATGTTTAAAAGAGCATTCAAAGGAGTTTGCACAGTTAAGTAAAAGTATAGAGCCGCATGGTATAGAAATTCCGGCCGGCACTTTGCTGGAGCTAATGTTCAAGATTGTTTATTCCGGTATGTTTCAGGAAAGATGGGGGGCTTTTTGATCAAACATGTCAAGTTCATGAAAAAAACCGTCAACATCCGATTCGTTGTTATAAAAGTGCGGGGCAAGCCTGATCATGTTGTTCCGCAGGGATAGCATGATATCTCTTTTAACAAGGAACTTATAGCAAGCCTCCGGGTCGCCCTTTGGCCTGAATGTTAAAATCCCCGATCTTTCGTGGTTCTTCAACGGAGATGTTATCTCCAGTTTTCGTTCCTCAAGCCTTTCAATAAAGAGATCGATGACTGCCAGAACCTTTTTGTAAATTTCGGATATCCCAACTTCCTGCAGCAGGGCAAGGGCCGCATCAAGTCCGAAAATACCCGCAAGATTCATGGTGCCTGTCTCAAACCGGAGAGCATCAGGTTTCAGGGTAAAGTCTATATTAAAATCTTCTTCATTAATAACACTCTTCCATCCGGTGCGCACAGGAATAACAAGATTATTTACACTTTTGTCTATAAAAAGAATCCCTATGCCCATAGGCCCTGTCAGCCACTTGTGTCCTCCTGAAGCTAAAAAATGAACCCCGCTTTTTTTCACGTCAATCGGTATAACGCCAAGGCTTTGAATCGCGTCAAGGCATAACAGAATCCCCTTTTTTTTGCAGAAATCTCCAAGCTCCTCAATATTTGCGGCAAAACCGGAAGCATAGTCCACAGAACTTACAGCAATCATTTTTGTATCCGGTTTTAAAGCTTTTTCCACCTCCTTTACACCAAAACGATTCTCTTTACGCTGGGAAAAATGTACATTAACACCACGCTGCTCCAGATACATCCAGGGATAGATATTGGAGGGAAAGTCCGGCGCTGCTACAATAACACCATCGTTCCGCTTCCATTTGAAACCCCATGCAACCGCACTTATCCCGTCTGAAGTGTTCCCCGTAAATGCAATCTCATTTGTTTCCGCATTAATAAGATGGGCAGCCCTTCTTCGGGTTTTTTCTACCCTTTTCATCCATTTGAAATAATTCCTGCTCGCCTGCTCTACGCATTCCCTGTAAAATCCAGTTACTGCATTTAAAACACGCAGGGACGCAGGGGATGCGGCTGCATGATTTAGAAAAATATTTTTCTCTGTAACAGGAAATAATGAGCGATAGTCGTCAAACTTCATCTGACATATTCTCCGTATTCAGCCCTTTGGTCAACGTGTGTCAAGATAATGACGGTAATGTTCAAATTCCGGATAATCCATTATTGCATACCACAAGGCTCTGCCTTTTTTAGATCAGCGGTTTCTATAGTTCCGATCAGCATTTTTTTCATCCGGAATGAGCTTTGGATGAAGACCTTCTTGCCAGACCTGATAGATTTAATCATTTTCATGCTTTTTTTTATAAAACTTTAACTGCTCCAGGAAAAATTTCGGTCCATTGACTTCCGGATAATCGACAATAGATCTTGCTGTATATGATTTAATTTTTCTCATTTCACTGGATATATTTGTAGATGTTACAACAAGATAAAAATGAGTCTCCATTAAAACCCGGGCATGAATTTTGATTCTTTGCTGTTGCTGCAGAAAATTCAACGAATCAATGACAATTCCGGCTGGCGCGGGCAGGGCAAACAAAGAAAGCCAGTTTATAACACTGCTTGTTATAAAATATGTTTTACCGCTCTCAATAATTTTATATCTGCTTCTTCCCATAAAAAATATTATATTTTAGTAAGTTTTGGTGTGTAAGGCAGAGCCTGGAAACGAAGGTAAAATAACTTTTTCATATTGTACCTGTACAATATTAATTATCTATTATCAATATCATTAATTAATAGAGGTTATATGTGCATGAAATTGTATACATTAAAAATGATAAAAATACAGATAGTTATGTGTTATAATAAATTTAGGTAGTTTTTTTGGAGTAAAATCCATTCAGTTTTTTTGCATTATAAACCATACAGTTCAGTTTTTTTGCATTATAAACCATACAGTTCAGTTTTTTTGCATTATAAACCATCCAATTAAAGCTTTCCGGTTTCCCTCTTTCAAACGCAACCTTTTAATATCGTTACATATTTTTCTCATTGCCGTAATTGGCACACATATTGCTTTATCTGTAAACAAATTATTTCAGATTCAAGTTTTTCACAATTTCACTGTCAAGCGCCATATAAACTTAGAAGTTAAATCAAAAAAAAATAAAGAATTGGCGCTCAAATTTAGATTGGATGTGCTATGAAAATATTAATAAACCAGGTTCTGTTATTTTTTTCTTATATGCTTTTTTACATTGCCATTATTCCGGTTATGTCCGATGCGCATGCTTATGATTTAAACCGCAGGGGGATCGCCATGGGTGGATCGGCTGCGTCTGATGGAAAATCATATTATTATGATGTAAATGTAAAAATAAATGACGATGAAGCCGTCTATTTTACAGCAATACCCGCTTACACAAAGGATGCGGACTATCTTTTTCAATATTTCCCCCGCTACGGAAAAACCTATTCCTTTCAAGCAACAGCATACGACAGCCATGGCTATCAAGGAGCAGCATCTGTAGTTTCGGATAACTTAATCTCAAATTTTACGACCTCGGATTGTTCAGCCGTCACAGTGCCGATAGCTGATCCAGGTCCGGATCAACTTGCGCAGGTCGGTAATGAAGTATCTCTTGATGCCGGAGACAGCTATGATTTTTTTTATAATGACAAAGCTTCTATTTTATATTACTGGGAATGTTATGCTTGGCCCGGGGATGGAGAAATTACACTCTCCGATCAGAATGCTGTGAATCCTGTTTTTACTCCTGCAAAAGAAGGCACTTACTATTTCAGGCTGTATATCGCTGATACTGCGGCGGATGTTTCATTTAACCGGAGTCCCGTACGGTATGTTGCTGTAAATGCAGTCAATGATATTGCAGACTATGTTATAGCGAATCCCGGTTCACCTAAAAGTATCCCTTTGGGGGGAAATGTAATCCTTGACGGGAGCCTTTCCTCGGCAACTTCCGAAACAGTTTATTACAAATGGGAGGCGTTGAATAAAACCGTTGACATTCAGAATTCGGATCAGCCGGTTGCATCTTTTACACCTCAGACAACAGGCACTTATGCTTTTCAGTTGACGGTAACCGCGGAACACGATTTTTCATCAAAAATTACTTTTGTATCGGTTTACGACGAGGCCGAAGTCGGAAGCCTTTATTATCAGGATATTGACCATGGTTGTACAGATTGTTCAATATCGGATCAGGATGATGATGGAGATATCGACGGAATAGACCTGGCGGCTTTGGCATTATCATTCAATTCCCAAAAAGGTCTTGATACTTATAAAAAGGAATATGATTTCGACCGGAACCTGCGGATCGATAAAAACGATCTGATGATGACAACCGGTTGTTACGGCAAAATAGTAATTCAAAATTAAAATTTGATAATTATTCCGGAGTATTAAGATGAAAAAAAGTATCCTTATCCTTTTTATAAATATTGCCTTTTTAATGATATTCTCCTTTCATGCTTTCGCTGACTTTATGCTGATTACCTGGAATCAGGCCAGAGAGAGCGATATTAAGGGGTGGAGGATCTATTATGCGGTTCATGCTGACGGCGAAGTGCCTGATCAGCCTGTTTCAGTAACAGATTATGATGGGTTTATAGAACTTGAGGCATTCGATGCTGTGGGAACTCCCCAGACCCCCATGCTTCAAATTGATCTTCCACAGGGATTGAAAGTATATCCTTATCCCGGATTCGAAAAAACATATTGGGAAGGAACCTATCGTTTTTATTTACCTCCATATCCGGCAGCAGATAACAAGAAGTATTATCTGATTTTAACAGCCTACGATTTTGACGGAAATGAGAGTGATATTAGCGATGTCATTAATTTTAGCATAAATCCTCCCGGTCAGGCCGGAGCGCCGGTTCCGGATGATGATCTGTGATTTATGGAAAAATTTGACCAAATAAATACGCCCCTTGCGGGTAAAAATCTTATAGAAGCCAGCGCCGGAACAGGTAAAACATACACAATAGCCGGGATCTTTCTGCGCCTTGTTGTGGAGAAAAAAATTCCGTCTGAAGAGATCCTGGTAGTCACCTTTACCAAAGCTGCCACTGAAGAACTTAAGGACCGGATTCGCAAAAGACTGGTGGAGGCGAAAGAGGCGTTTTTAAGCGGCTCCACGGACGATCCTTTTTTGAATGCTCTTGTTAATAGGCATGAAAATCAACCACAGGCTGTCAGGTTGATAGAAAACGCTCTTTTAGACTTTGACAGGGCCGCAATATTCACAATCCACGGTTTCTGCCAGAGAATCCTGCATGAGAATGCTTTTGAAACCGGAATTTTGTTTGATACGGAACTGATCGTTGACCAGAGTAGTATTATTCAGGAAATAGCCGATGATTTCTGGAGAAAGCATTATTATAAAAAATCTCCGGAGTTTTTAGGAATCGCACTAAAAAAAACATCCAGCCCTGAATATTATGCGGCATTGCTCAATAAAATAAAAAATCCGGAAGTCAGGATAGTACCTGAAGTTACGGAACCTGCCCCTGTAGATATCATACCTTTTAAAAAAAATTTAAAAAAAATTAAGAACATCTGGCCATCTGCAAGGCGCAGGGTTATTGATTTATTGAACGATCCTGTTCTTTACGCTAATGTTTACGGTAACCTGAAACCTTCTTACGCAGTTCACGGTTTTACCAACAGAGAAGCAAAGATTGCTGAACTGGCCGGGGCCATGGACAAATATACAACTGAAAATAATATCGGTATCCCGGTTTTTAAAGGATTTGAAAACTTTACTGCAACAAAAATTCAAAAATCGACCAAAAAGAATTTGAGCCCGCCGGCTGACGAATTTTTCGATATATGCAATGAACTTCTTATTTCCTTTAAACTTATAGAAAAGCAAGTTGATGAGTATTTATTATACCTTAAAACGGATTTTTTTCGTTATGCCGGAACTGAGCTGTTAAAAAGAAAAAAAAACAGCAACATACGGTTTTTTGACGATCTTCTCACAAGGGTGCATGATACCCTTAAACAAGACGGGCGCGATGATCTTCTTTTGCAGGCTGTTAGAGGTCGCTACCGTGCAGCTCTTTTAGATGAATTTCAGGATACTGATCCTGTGCAGTTCAAAATTTTTTCCAGGATTTTTAATTCGGAACAGCACCTGCTTTTTATGATCGGCGACCCCAAACAGTCCATCTACAGTTTCAGGGGAGCAGACATCTTTTCATATATAAATGCTGCTTTAAAAGCCGATTACAAATACACCCTTACCGAAAACTGGCGTTCAAATCCACGGCTTATAACTGCTGTAAATACGATTTTTTCCGGTATCAAGGCACCTTTTGTATATAAAGAAATCGGATTTAACAAGGTAAAGCCCGGCTCCCCAGACTGCGCAGACCGAATATTCGAGGCGCCCCTGGAACTCTGGTATTTATCATCCCGGAAAATTAACGCGCAGGATAAACCCGTAAACAAGAACGATGCTCTTTATCTGATTGCGGAAGCTGTTTCCTGTAAAATCGCAGAACTGGTTCTGTCGGATAATATTCACGAAGGCGATATTGCCGTCCTTGTCAGAACAAACCGCCAGGCGCGTATAATAAAAGAATCTCTATCCGGAAAAAATATACCCTCGGCGCTCTATTATACCGGAAATATATTCGACTCCCACGAAGCATTTGAAATGGAGCAAATTCTGAAAGGGATTGCTGCTCCCGGCCGTGACAGACCTTTAAGAGCAGCCCTTGTAACGGATATCATGGGCGTCACAGGCGACTTTTTAAAATCTGTGGAAGGTGATCAACAATGGTGGGAAACCAGGATAGCAAGCTTTAGCGAATATTATGGTTTATGGAACAAACATGGTTTTATGCGGATGTTCGGAAGGTTTATGGCTTTAGAAAGAGTAAAGGAGAGGCTCTTAAAACTTCAGGATGGCGAACGGAGAGTAACAAATATACTTCACCTGGCGGAGATTCTTCATCATAAGTCCCTTAAACTCAACATTTCAGAGCTGATTAAATGGTTTTCAGCTCAGCGCGATACTACCATCACAAGGCTTGAGGAAGACCAGATACGCCTTGAAAGCGACGAGCAATCAGTCAGGATTGTAACTATGCATAAAAGCAAAGGTCTCGAATACAGAATAGTATTTTGCCCTTATACATGGGAGGGGTCATTACGGAGCGATAAAGAGGTAATGTTCCATGATAACAACGATAACAGATCTCTTGTACTCGATCTCGGTTCCGACGATTTCAGCAGCAATTCACTCCAGGCCTGCAATGAACTTCTGGCCGAGAATATCAGGCTGCTGTATGTGGCCTTGACAAGGGCAAAATCTTTATGCTATTTTGTGTGTGGCAGGATTAATACCGCCGAAACATCTGCGCTCTCCTATATTTTGCATAATAGAAATACCACAGACCCGGAAAACATAGTATCAACACTCAAAGAGACCTTTAAGAAAAAAAACGATGTTGACCTTATAAAGGATTTAAATGACTTGGCGGATAAATCAGAAGGAACCATCAAAGTAGTTCCTCTGCCTGCCGCGGGTAAAACAAAGCCAATTCCCCTGGCTAAGGATGAACAGAATCTTCATTACAGGCATTTTTCGAGGAAGATAGATACTGACTGGAAAATATCCAGCTATTCGTCACTTATATCCCAAAGAGCCCTTAACGCAGTTCATAACCAGACCGGTGAACCGGCATATTCATATTCAGGATCGTCTGACAAGGCAGCCCTTGATAAAGGAAGCATTGCATCTTTTCCCAAGGGAGCACATGCGGGTCTTTTTTTCCATGATATATTTGAACACCTTGATTTTGAGATGGATGCCTCCGGATATCCGGAAGCGCTGGTTGAAAAAAAATTACTTGAATACAGTTTCGATGCGTCATGGAAGGATGCTGTTTGTGGGATGATAAACAGGGTTCTCGCCATTCCTTTGGCAAGCGGAGAAAGCAGGTTTCCCCTATCAACAGTTGCATCAACGGAACGAATAAATGAGATGGAGTTCTATTTTGCCTTAAATCCTGTTTCCGTAGAAATGCTGGGGTCTATATTTGCCGATTATGCCGAAACGGATCTTTCCGGCGATTTTCCGGATTATATTGAAAAACTGACTTTCATGCCCGCCAAAGGTTTCATGAAGGGCTATATTGACATGGTCTTCAGGGCCGGCAACAAATATTACCTCATAGATTGGAAGTCAAACTTTCTCGGGGAAAAAATTAATAACTATGATCAGGATTCAATGCTGAGAGTAATGAAGGCTGATTATTATATACTCCAATACCACCTTTATGCACTCGCACTGCACCAGTACCTGGGCACAAGGGTAAGAGGATATAGTTACACCAAGGATTTCGGCGGGATATTTTATGTTTTTATCAGGGGAGTCGATCCTGCCTGCGGCCATGATTACGGTATATACTTCGACTTGCCGAGCAAAGATATGATGAACAGACTGGGCACAGCTTTAATGCCCGGATTTATGGCCTGCGTTTAATGCGCGTCTCTTGAACAAAGTCTAAATAGTGTGAGCAGCGTGTCGGCAAAAGACATAAACGACTTATATTATGTAATTCATTACACATTGTTGTAAAACTTATTACATAAATTATACATTTTATGTTTTACTTTAAAAACAAATTTTAATATAATAAATATTATTTTTTTATACAAATACAATAAATCAAAGAAGTTGTTTCTCAACTATGGAACATGGTCGGCTTGGCATATTTTTTGCGTTTTCAAATTACATAGTATCTATAGCGAAAAAAATGAGGGCGAGCCAATTCAGCACGGTTTTTATTGATAATGCAAAAGCCACCTTTACAATAGTGACTTCCGCGGTGTTATTCCTTGGATCCGGCTTCATAATAAGCATTTTCCTTACGCGCATAAGAAAAATGTGAAACTTTTTAATAATGATAGTTTTTTGATACAAACCTATCAAGAAGAAAAAAAAAGGGGAAACAAATGGGTAAAAAATTTTTTATTACGATGTTCCTATTGGCTCTATTTATTGCTATGCCGTTTACCAACGTGACGTCCGCCGGCCAACAAACGCAGCCGGATTCTAAAGGCCTGGTTTTTACAGGAGAGCTTACGTTCGATCTTGATGGCCTTTATTTTTTAGGACCGATAGGTTATCCGCTTAATGCTCTAGGTTTGCTGGAAGTTTCCGATGGAGATTTGATACTAGGTGATTTGTCTATTAATGCTCAAAAAACGCCTATTAATGAAGATTGGGATGGGACGTATATCGGCCATTGGGTGTTTGACCCTTTAGGCTGCGGATGTGATTTCAAACTTGGACTTCTAACCAGCCTTGAACTCTTTCCGGATTTTGGGGAGGTAAATCTTACCCTGAACGGCATCAACGAAGTGTTAGGCAAAGAAGGTGAACAGATGTTAATATCAGGTTCAATGGACGGCAACATCTTTAGCGGTTCCATGGTGCCGATTCCCGGAGCTTTGCTGCTTTTTGGGTCAGGTTTGTTGGGTTTGATTTGTATCAGAAGAAAGTAAAAAATTTAAACCGTTATCAATAAAAACGGAGTAAAAGGGAAATGAAAAATAAAATAGTTTGTTTAGCAGTGATACTTTTTTCAATGCTTATCGCGGCCCATTCCACGCTGGCCGGCGTTAATGTTTTTGCAGAAGGTGCCTATACAGACGACGACCTGGCGATATATATCTATGCCAACACCAACGTTGAAGGTCTGACCGTCCTGAGAAGCGCAGGAGTGAAGCTTACATATAATGCTTCGCAATTAGCAGCCGTCAGCGCCGACAAAAACGAAGCCGTCTGGTCACTTGGGGGTGAAGAATACATGAATCCGGAAACAAGCACTCCCGGCGAAGTGGTGATTATCCTGGGCAAGCTCGACCCTGATGATACATCTGCCGGGGTTAGCGGAGAAAGAGTGCTTCTTGGAGTAGTAAAATTCAACCGCATATCAGGCCAATTTGATCCTGAAAACCCTGAATTGAATCTCACTTACGGCAAGCGCGGCACGGAGATTCCCGGGAGTAACCCCACGGAATACAGCTTCAAGAATTTTGTGGATACTGATGCGAACGTTCTGGATGATACGGCTGTATCGTTTACACCGGTTACTGAAATTTACGAACGTGGGGATGCGAATGCGGATGGAAGCATAAATATTTCAGACGTAACTGAAATAAGAAAAATGGTTTTCAATCAAATTCCAAAAACCTGCTATGCTGACTGCAATAATGACGGTGATGTAAACATTTCGGATGTAACGTCTATAAGAGATAAGGTATTTCAATAATAGAGGAATAGGACTATGAAAAAATTTATAGTAGTATCAGTTGCTTTGGCACTCATAATGCTAGGGTTAATACCTTTTGCAAACGCAGCACTTATATCAGTAGCATGGGAGGATACATTCGACAGTGCTGACATGGATAAAGTTGTCATCCCCACACCCGGAACCTACGACATTTCATTAATGGTTAGTGGAATTGACCCTGGTGACGATGGTATATTCGAATTGCAATTTGATTTGGTAGCCTCAGAGGGTTTAGTAGAGTTTAGCCCAATACTTTCTGCTGAACTATCCTATGGACCAGCTGTAACAGGATGGGGGATAAAGATGGGTGGTGCTGTTGCAAATCAACAAAATATCTATAGAGAATTTTCTACAGAATGGGGAAACAGTTCATCTCCCTTGCAAAATGGTCTCTTGGTTAGCGGGATAGCACTAACCATTCCAGAATCCAGCTTTTTACCTGGAGTAACTCACAGCTTGGAATTTGGTAACGCCAAGGGTGACTATGCGAAATTTCTTGAGTTCGCTGATATGGAAGTAACTTGCGTTCCCATCCCCCCCACACTCTTTCTTCTTGCTTCCGGACTTATAGGTCTTGCCGGTATAAGTAAAAATGGGATCAAGTCTACTGTTGACCCATGGAATATAAAATGTTATATATTACAACATATCACGTCCACTTAGAGAGGCGAAAATCTTAACAACATAGGTGAGTTGTTTAATATTAAAGCATACAGTACTGTAAGCAGCATGTTACGAAGAGTTTCGAGGCTTAAAAAATATGACGGAAAAATTAAAAAACGGATAGGTAAAATACAAGACAGTATCAATAAGGGTCAAACGTAGACTTGACCCTTATTTTTTCAATTTAGGTTTTAAAAAGGCTGGTGTCGATTCAGGATAAAGATGCGGCCACCTGTATTTTGTAAAGTTTCTGATTAATTCCTCAAAACTTTTTGGCTTGAATTTATCGAAACTCTCCTCATCTACAAAAATATAATCATACTTGATTTCTGGTTGTGCTTTGTTGATATCAATGCACCACTGCTTCAACCTTTCCATTTTCAAAGGCACATCAAGATCTTCCAGGCCTTTGGTTTCAACAATAAAAATTTCTTTTGCTGATTTTTTGACAATAAAATCCGAATAATAGTTGGATATATCGCCCTTTGCGTTAACATAATCAATCTTGAAATGAACGGCCATATAGTTTTTCACATAGGAAATAATGTCGTCGCACTCTTCAAGAAATGCGGCAAACTGTAATTCCAGATTACTGTCGCCAATGATTTTATTAAAAACACTTTTCTTCGGTACGATATATCCCTGCTCTTTAGCAATAAACGGGCGTGTCTTTGTCAACTTGATCGTATCATGAATTTTTGCGTCTCCCTTGTTCTGCACAGTTAAATCATTAATCTGCTTTTTAAATATTTCCACCAAAGTTTTGTTTGCTTCAAGTTCGGACAGATTTCGCAAGGTATTCAGATTCTCAAGGTCAACCGGTTTTTCAAATAAGTCATCCTGAATAAAATATTTTACTTTTCCGTACAGCACATCATAACCGCTGACCAGCCTTAAATCCTTCATAATAACCCGGGTGAAGTATCCCACCACAGAGCGATAGTCGGTAACCGCTCCTGAATCCAGAATGGTTGCATGATTGATCTCGCCTGTAGTTATATCCTTAAATATAATCTCACGCTGTTCTTCGATGGTGAACGTCTTGTATTCTACTTTTTTGTGGCCAAAATTCCCTGTGTTTAGACTGTCAAGATTCTTGTATTCCCGATAGACCCTCGGAGTTAATACCGGAATCTCGATATCAAGATTATCGATATCCTTTTTTCTGTTTTCATTATCAATTTCAACGACAATCGGTGTGTTCGGCCTGGTGCCTTCACCCATTGCCCTGTGCTCAAGCTCAACACCTTCGGACCGGATGGACTCCACAAAACTTATAAAAGCATCCGTCCCCACAACGCTGACGTATTCTTCCGCATCATAGCCGGAATACATCTTACGCAAGCCCCGTCCCAGGGTCTGCTCCGGTAAAATATTACTTTTAGCGGAATAGGGACGCAAGCCCACGATGGTGGTTACGTTTTTTACATCCCAGCCCTCTTTGAGCATCATCACCGAGACGATAGCCTTAAAAGGGTTGTCCCAGCTATCAATCTCATTGGACTGTCTGCGCAGCTTTTCCAGCTCCTCCTTTTTTTTGCCGCTTTTCGCCTCACTGATTTCACCGTTATTTTTTGTATGAATCACCAGCACGGCATCTTTAAAATCAGGATAGGTTGCCTCGAGATATTCAGCCACATCATCACAGTTTTTTGTATCGTCCGTCATCACAAAGAGAATGGCTTTTTTGCCCATCTTTTCATGTTCTTTATATGCACTGCGCCACTCTTCAACACCCAGGTTCAGGTAATCGGCATATTTTTCCGTATATTTTGAACTTTGCCGTTCACGGAGCTTGGCGCGACTGGCGGAATCCGGCAGTACAGGATGTTTGACTATATTTTGCGAAATGGCCTCTACCAAAGGGTAATCCGAAACCGTCTGTACAAAAATTGCGCCATTATTGTGCCTGGGTGTGGCTGTCATATCCACTTGCAGGGAAAGAAATTTATCCTTCTGTTTCAGCTTGTTGTGAATATCCTCAACCGCTTTAAACCACGCCATTTCAGGATCATGAATATGGTGGGCTTCGTCATTTAAAACTACCAGTTCATCAATATCGCGGACAATATCCCCAAGATCGACTTTGGAATCCGTGGTAGCGCCAGTGGGACGTTTGCCCAGAAAATAATCCATTGTATCTTCATCATCAGGGGACGGCTCCACATCATTTCCGGAATAAACACGATGAATATTGGTTAAAAATATATTGCCTGTCTTGCGGATAACATTAACCTCATCCTGAATATGCAGGGTCAGTTGAAAATCATCGCGCCAGTTTCGTCCCTCAAAACCGCCTGAATATCCATTATGCGGCAGTACCGGGTCTTTAAAGAATATCCGCAACCCGTCAAAGTCGCTGCGGATTCTATCCAGTACAATGATATTGGGTGTAATCAGCAGAAAGTTACGCGCCAGATCCGAATCAGGCTCATAAAGTTTATGGAAATAAGACCACGCCAGCACCAGGCTCATCACCTTGGTCTTGCCGGTGCCGGTCGCCATTTTGACAACAAAGCGTCGCCAGGATTCATCAAACATCCCGGCGGAAACAGCGCCGGATGAATCAAAACGAAGCAGATCATATTTATCCTTTACCTTAACCAGATCATAAAGGTAGATGATGCTTTCAACCGCCTCTTGCTGGGCAAAGTAATATTGAAATTCTTCCATCGTGCCGTCTGATTTCGGCAAAAAATGTTCTTGATTAAACCACCAGTTCAGCAAGGCGATACTGGTATCTGTTGCCCCTTCATAGCCGTTATCCCGCCATGCCCTTACCTTTTTACGCAGCTCATGCACCAGGGGTGGCAGCAGCTTTTCATAGCTTGACTCACGGAGGGCTTCATCTGCCGGAAACCAGCGGATATCCGGGTTGAGGATTGCATGGGGGGATTTTGGAAAGTTTTTATGCAGCGCCATTTTCTAAATCCTCAATTATTTTTTTTATTGTACTTCGTAATGGTTCTAAATGATGGGAACAAATCCAAAAAATTTCTCCAGCATCAATATCAAAATAATGATGTGAAATAATATCTCTAACTCCTTTTGCCCCTTTCCAGTCTATTTCAGGATAATGCGATAGCAGCTTTTTATCTGTAATCTTGTCTATCCTTTTCAAACTCTCACCAATAGCTATCAACAGCATACAAATGCCATCAAGCATATCCATGCCACCTTGTGTATCTGTAAAATCATCAACGCTATTAATCGCTCTGAAACGTCTTTGTATTGTTTTGGTTGCGCCGTAAATCTGCTCAAGAAGATCAATTGCCAGATTTATGTCATACATAAAAAGCCTCTCTTTCTATACGCTGTTTTAGAAAAGAGTTCATTTTATCCCTTAACCTTACAATATCCACATGACAACCCAGGCGTTGTTCAAGAGCTTCTTTAATGTGAACAATAAAATAGGGATCAGGCGTTTTTAGACTGATAACCACATCCACATCACTGCCATCTTTTGCCTCATCTCTTGCAACAGAGCCAAAAACTCCCAGTTCCAGAATCCCATAACGATCGCCTGATTCCTGCATAAATTGTCTTAATATTTCAAGGGCATATTTGCTGCTTATCATCTTGTTCCTCCTATAGTCACTTCAACTATCTTCATGGTATCATTGCCGAAGATATCAACCACTTTTACCGCGATCTTGCGCCGACCCGGCGGGCATTCCCGAAATATGCTTTTAAATTCCAGCGAGCGGTCCTTTTTGGTGCGGAAGGACTGCCACTCGTTTTCAAACACATAATCGCCGGTCCAGACTTCTTCTGTTTCGCCTGTTTCTTCATTCAGTACCCGCACAATCTCCCGCCTGGATTCAAAGTCAAAATCCACGGCCCAGTAGTCTATCCAGTCGGTCCAATTTTGCGTCAACACCTCGCGGTTGACAATACCGTTTTTGTCTTTGCTGATCTTGACCACCTGTCCCCTGTCCACAATCACCTTGCTCTTGCCTTTTTTCAGGCTTTCATCTGCACCCTTGGCATCCTGTGAATAAAAGACGGAAAAATCGGTCAGTTCCACAGCAATACTATGTTTGTTTTTACCCTTGCCAAAATGCGGTTTAACTTCAATAAACGAAACATCATGAAACACCACCTGATTTTTCTCCACGGCCCGCTTGTCAAACACATCCTGAGGGATGTATTTCATTGCCAGATCAATCCCCTTGGTCCTGGCCTCATCCAGAATATTGGGAAACAGCCCCATCTCAAACTCAAACCCGAGAATATCCACGCGGGTGATACGTTTCTGGCGGCATTCCAGAATGATTTCTTCCACAAACAGGCGGGTGACGGGCAGATTCACCGGCCCAACCGCCACCAGACGACCAGACTTTTTGCCCTGAAAGGTTTTGAACTGGCTGACCGCTTCTGCGCGATAGGCGTGAAGAATAAGATTAAGGAAATCTTTTTCCTTGGCTTCCAGTTGTTTCTGCTTTTCCTGCTCCCTGAGATTGGGGTTGACCCCGATGTAATGCTGTCGTTCATATTTTCCCAGATTGAGGATTTCAAAGGCGCGCCAGGATTTGTTCTCTTTTCTGAGCTGCCGCTGCACCCCGATCATGCGCTTTCTAGTTGTGTGGATGGCAAATTTGCCGAGGTCGGAGCCTATCCACTTGCGGTTTAGTTTTTCGGCTACGGCAAGCGTGGTGCCTGAGCCGCAGAAGAAGTCGGCGATCAGGTCATTTTCGTTGGATGAGGCTTTGATGATGCGGTCGAGAAGGGCTTCGGGTTTTTGGGTGGGATAGCCTAAAAATTCTTTACTTGCTTTTTTTGTTGTAGAACTCTGACCAATACGCCAAACATCATCTGCTTTTTTATCGTAATACATCTCATAAATAAGTTTGCCATTCGCGTCACGAGCTGAAATAAGTTTTCCAAGCTCTTTAGACCAAATTCTCTTGTCTCTTTTTGTTGGCTTACCCAAAGGAATCATTACCTTATTTGCAATATAATTTGGTGTTTTTGTATACCATACAATATTATTATGATTTGTAGCGAAACCTTTTACATTTCCTTGAAAATTATCTGAAAAATGCCAGATTATCTCATTAACAAATTTATTTTTTCCAAAAATTTCATCTAAGACAATTCTAATTAAATGAATAACTCTCCAATCAACATGGACAAAAATACTCCCATCATCCGCCAGCAAATCCCGCATCAGCACCAGCCGCTCATATATCATGGCAATAAAGGAATCCGCGCCCTTGCCCCATGTATCCCGGTAGGCAATTTCTTCCAGTATGCCCGGCTTTTTGGTGAGCGTCTCGCCGCCGATTTCAACATTCATGGAAAAATCAGCCCCTACATCAAACGGCGGATCAATATAGATCATCTTGATGCCGCCCTGAGCCTCGATCTCTTCTCTAAATGACCCGTTTTTGAGTGAGGATAGAATCAGCTTGTTATCGCCCCAGATCAGTTTGTTGTTCCAGCCCTTGATCTGCCGGCCGGATTGCCGGTCAAAGAGATCCATCTGCAATTTGACGGCTTCTTCCGCGCGCGGCTCGTCAACCTGCTCGATCACCTGAAACGGCAGCACCACATTGCAAACCTCGCTGGTTTTGCCATTCCAGACCAGCTCCACCTCCCGCTTGTCCCCAAACAGCAAAAAACGGTACTTCTCCGGCAGGGGCTTGCCTTTTTCCAGATAGCGGTTAATATCTCTTATCTCATTATTCGTCAGTTTCATCTACATGCCTTTTTTGGCATCCTTCATTAGTCCAATTTTTTAAAAGATACCCTTTCAAACCCCAGGGCTACGACCACAAATTTTTGCAATCTCAAATTTCCATATTTCCGTTCAAGCTTATTTCCGTACTCTTGCACCTGTTTTTCGCCATTTTTTATCTGTTTTGCAATCTCAGGGATTTTTTTCAGTTCATCTTGAGAAAGTTTTTTTGCCTGATCAGCACTCATTCCGGCATCTTTAAGCTTTACAAATTTAAACTCAATTAAAACATCAAATACTTTACCATATCTTTTATCAGGTCTGATGATCATGGTCAGATCTGCATAGCGTCGGTCAATCTCAATTTCATAATCCATGATATAGATAATATCGTTGTAAAGCAGGGTCAGGAATGCGGTTTTTAATGTCAGTTCATTGGCCCATCTGTAATCACGATTTTTAAATACAGTAAAATAGCTATTTTCCACAAAATCGCACAATGGTTTTATGTCGCCTTTCTGGTATACTTTTTCAGCCGCCAGCTTTCCATCATCTCTAATGCCGGGGTCAGGAAGAAGCATTTGCTGCACTCTTCCGACGTACAAACTTTGTATCACCATGTTTGGAACTTTTAATTTTACTTTTAAATCATCTGTTTCGCCTGCAAGTGTTAACACTCCAAAATAATAAAGAAATGAAACAAGAAATGTATTGTCCTTTGAGTTGTCAGAGAGCATTTCCTTGATACCGAAACGTTTGCTTATTTTACTGATAACAATTTCATGTGCTTTTTGCGTCAAATTTACAAGCAAATCCCGACCTTTGGATAATTGTGCAATATACTCCAGCTTGGATTCATCAGTTGCAAGATTATCATCAAGCATCTCTCTTGGATAACTGCACATTTCATGGAACTGCTCAAAAAAATAAAGGCATAATGTGGGATTATAAATATATTCATCCGACCCAAACGCAAAAAGATATCCATTATAATATGTTTTCATCAATGTAAGAGCTTCATCTGTTTTTTCTGTGCCAAAGTTACATTCAGCCACAATTTGTTCAATTACTTTGCGTACCTCGTTTTCACTAAAACCACATAAATCATTAAATTTTGGATGAAAATAAATGTTTTTAGCGATATTATAGCCGCTTGTAATATCACTTAAAACAACAGGAGAGACACCTGTTATAAATACTCTGTCAAACATGGAACCGGAGGTGGAAGATTTAATTGCCTTAAACAGGGTTCTCAGAATGCCTTCATCATGCACAAGAGCTTCATATCTCTTTCCGGTGCTTTGAACCCCCATCATTATTGTATTTGCAAAATTATCATATTCATCAATGAGAAGATAAACAGGGTATGGAGTCATGCGGACTGCGCTGACTAAAGATTTTAAGGAGTATAGAGCATCATCAAAATTAATTTTTATTTTAGGTAATTCATAACCTTTATATTGATAAAAAGCATAAAATTCTTCAATACAACCATTAATGTGGTTAAATAGAGCTTTTTTTACCTCTTTTGCACTTCCTGTTGGATCAACGCAGGAAAAGTCCAGTTTCAAGATAAAATATGAATTGCGCAAGTCTGTGGGATTTTTTCCAATTTTTAAATTACCGAAAATAGCTTCAAACTCGTCTTTTTTTGCCACATCATAATAATTTTCCAGCATTGAAAGAACAAGACTCTTGCCAAAACGCCTGGGGCGGATAAAAAGTTGAGAATCTGATTGTTCGAGCAGAGGTATTTTATTTGTTCTGTCGCAGTAAAAATAGCCCTGAGTATTAATTTTTTTAAAATCAGATACACCATATGGAAATTTCATTATTAAATCCTTGTTGTTGGCTGTTATTTTGTCTTTGTTCCGTACCATATATAAAATAGAATAAAAACTTATAATTTGTCAGTTGTTTGTTTCCCCCTATTTCACCTGGCTGTATCAGTTTGAGAACATAAAACATAGGGTCAAACCTTGATTATTATAATAAAGCTTAGGAACGGGGACGAAATAAAATAATATTCAGTCTTTCGTGATTTCGTGCTTTCGTGATCATTTTTTTCCTTCAAACTTGTTCAGTTCCGGCTTGTCCGTGTCAGGAAATAACCGTAACAGCGAGATGTTATTTTATATTTTTTATGGAAGATAAGGAGATGCAATAGTAAAAAAAATTACAAAAAGCTAAATGAAATAATCAAGGGTTGACTTAACCTTTAATGGGTGACCCCAAATATTAACTTGAACAAGTGATAAAATAATTATACTGTTTTTTATAAAATTGAGTACAATAATCTGGCTAACTTATTGCCAATTTATTGTAGAGGGTGTTAATACATGCATGTTACATTTTATGGCGCTGCAAGGGAAGTTACCGGTTCGATGCATCTTATTACTACTGAAACCGACCGGATATTACTGGATTGCGGTATGTTTCAGGGACGTCGGAAAGAGACTGCCCAAAAGAACAATGTCTTGCCGTTCGACCCGAATATCATCAGGAACATCGTGCTTTCACACGCACACATAGATCATTCAGGCCGCATACCAATGCTCACAAACCGAAATTTTCAAGGACAGGTTCTTTGTACGCGTGCAACTGCAGACGCGTGTAAATATCTCCTGCTGGATTCCGCTCACATCCAGGAATCCGACGCTAATTACTTGAATTATAAAACCGTGAGGTCGACTTTGCGGGAGTTAAGAGCAACGCCTAAAGGAAAAAATACATCGGCACGCTCGAATAAAAACATTCAAAAGATCTTAAAAACAGATCACAATAAACTAAACACAAACAAGATTAACGAACTTATTGAAAAATATCATCTTGAATTCGTCGAACCCTTATATTCCACCAGTGCCGCGGAACAAGCCCTTGGCTTTTTTAACGGCTATCCTTACAAAAGTCCGGTAACAATAGGACATGATACAACATGCACATTTTATGATGCGGGGCATATTCTAGGTTCCGCGTTCTCCATGATAAAAATCCGCGAAAACGACAGATTGTATAATATTTGCTATACAGGGGATATTGGGAGGTTCGGCTCGCCCATTATCAAAGACCCAACCCTGACTTTCCAGGAAGAAGACCGTGTTGTAGATTTGCTCATAATGGAAAGCACATACGGAAATCGTTTGCATGAACCGGTGCAGGATCAAAAAAAACAGTTAAAAGATGTCATACTTGCCACATTTGAGCGCAAAGGCACGGTTCTTATACCTTCTTTTGCCTTTGGTCGAACCCAGGAGCTCTTATATGTGATACATGAACTATATGATGAAGGCGCGGTTCCGCATCTTCCGGTATACGTGGACAGCCCGCTTTCAATACAACTTACAAAAGTTTACGGCGAACATCCTGAAGTGTACGATAAAAAAACTAATAACATCTTTCTGAAACATGGTAAAAATCCTTTTCTATTTAATCAGATCCATTTTATCAGTTCAGTTGAAGAATCTATGGAGATTATGCGGGAAGAAACTCCTCATATTGTTATAGCATCTGCAGGAATGTGCGAAGCAGGAAGAATTTTGCATCATTTGCGTAACAAAATCCATAATCCAAGACATACGGTTCTTATCGTCGGGTATATGGCCAAAAATACTCTTGGTCGCCGTATCCTGGAACAAGGCAGGAAATATGAAGAATCAGGCAGACGCGGCGACCCGCCGATGTTAAAATTTTTAAGCAAAGTCTACCCACTTAAAGCACACATCGAAACTTTAGGAGGGTTCAGCGCTCATGCCGACAAAAGTGAACTGATACGTTTTGTGACAAATTCAAACTTAAAAATAAAAAAAATAGCCGTTGTGCACGGAGAGGAAGACCAAGCCCTTGCCTTTGCAAAGCATCTCGAAAATAAAGGTTTTACAGCCTTTGTTCCCCGTGCTGGAGATATGGCTTATGTTTGAGTGAACCCTAAGGACTAACTCAAAAAAAAGTATTTTTTGATCTTGCTGCAATGGAAGAGGGAGACAAGCTTAAAATGGAAAAGGCTTTACTTAATATCGGCTATCCGGAGGTATGGTAATGCCATTATCCGTTGTTGATCTTTATAGAGATATACTGCCTAAAACTAATTGTAAAGATTGTGGATTCTCTACTTGCCTTGCCTTCGCAAGCATGGTGGTATCTGAAAAGCATCCAATTGAAAACTGCCCCCACCTGTCAGCGGATATTGTAGAAAAATGCAAAACCGAGCTTGAAAAACAATATTCATCAGGCAAGTGGCTCAAAAAAGACATGGCTGAGGATGCGCTGAAATGGGCAAGGGAACGGTCTGCATCCATGAAAATAGAAGACCTGCCGGACAGGATCGGCGGCAAGTTGATTAAAAAAAGAGAAAAGTATTCTCTTGAACTGCCATATTTTACGGATTTCATCATCATTTCCCGAGACAGCATCACAAATAAAGATGGTTCGGAGCTTACCCGATGGGAACAGGTTTTTATCTATAATCACATGGCCCAGGGAGGAAGCAAGCTCCCCACCGGGAAATGGAAAGGATTTATAGAGTTTCCCAATACTGTCTCAAAGATAAAATCGATGAAAGAACATGTTGAAAAACCTCTTATCGAAAGGTTTAAAGGGAAGTCCGGCGAATTGCTTATTGCGGCTAGACAACTTGGCGGGCTTGATCTGACCGATGAAATCCGATCTGCAGATCTGGCACTTTTATTCAGCCCCCTTCCCAGAATTCCGGTAATACTCATGTTCTGGGATGAAAATTTAGATGATGACTTCGAAGCTGAAGTTAAACTCTTGTTTGACGAGAGTATTTTGAACCATCTTGATATCGAATCGATCATGTTTTTAAGCGAAAGATTAAAACAGCTTCTTTGTGAGCCCTTAGGGTTCGAGCAAAAATAACTTTAAAGAATCGGCGCTCGGATTCAGGTTGAATTTGTGCGTGTAGTACAATGAACTCTAAGGATTATTCTATCATGTCAAATAATAAAAAATCGCTTGAAAAAGGTGATAAGTCTCCCGAATTTACTGCTAATACATATAATGGCAATAGCGTTAGTCTCACAAAACTGCAAAAAGTCGGCCAGGTTGTTCTTGTTTTTATCCGCGGGTTCAGCTGACCATATGAGCGCAGGCATCTGGGTCAGATGCAACAGGATTACAATAAATTTATTGCTAAAAATGCTTCAGTTGTAGTTATAACTCCACACGATGCTGAAAAAACCTTAAAATATTTTTCAAAAAACAATCTCCCGTTTTACGGCATACCGGACCCTGATCATAAGATTGCCAACTTATATAAACAGCAGTGGAAACTCACCAAACTCGGACTCATGCCTGCGCTTTTTATAATAAACAGGGCGGGAAAAATCGTATTCTCATACTATTCAAAGAATATGAAAGATATACCCGCCAATGATTTGATAATAGGTCAGTTGGAAAATTAAGCTATTGATTTGTTATGTCACTTTGCCAATTCAAACAGATTGAATTTGGGTAGTCCCTACAAAACAATGCAGGTTCGAAAAATCAGCTACTTACAAGGTATTGGGACTGTAATGAGATATCTCCAGTTTAGTGAAGAATTCGTAAGTCCCATCTGCATTGCCGGTGTATTATGGTTATACTTTTTTATAAATTTCTCGTTTTCATTGTTAATTCGTATTCGTAAGCTCTTATGAAATTGTATGTAATTATAGTTGAATAAGTTAATCCACATTACATTACTAAAATTCAGCTTGTTCTTGCAATACCCCAGGGTTTTTCTCTGAAGATAGGAGATATGTTGCCTTAGGGTAAGGTTCAGTCTCTCAATAAATGAGGTGTTTTGGCTTTTTCCGGGGAAATCTTTTACAGTACCTTTTACAAAATATTTTTTAACTGTTACAAGCCGACGCTTTATTCGGCGCTTAACAATTTGCAGGTAAGCATAAGGAATTTCAGACATAATGTTTTCGAGCGCATTTTTGTAAGCCGCTAATTTATCTGTAGCGACCTTTAATATATTATCTTTTCCCCATTTGCCCAACTTTTTAATGCCCTTTACTAAACGGTTTGCAGTGTAAGTTGTTCTTGAACCCAACTCGAAACCGATCCAGAATTTTGTTGTTGATTCAAGAGCGATACAAACCCATAATTGTTGACTTTTATTTTTAAGGTAAGACCATAGTTCATCCATTTGGAGAAATACAATGGTAAGTCCGATAGTAAAACAAAGAAATAGATGAAATTGCTGGCTTTTTTGTCCAATAGCTTTTTGCCATTGTTCAATTGTCCTTCGATCTTTTTGAAGTACATCGGCAATTGCATCAGTGCCAAGGCCGTAAGAGTTTAGCTTTGCCGTTTGCTCATATTCTTTAAAACTGCCATGCTTTCCAAAAAGATCGGAATATCCTGTTTCTGAGAATCTATGTTTGCCACCATTGCAGTAAAACATTTGTCTTGGCTCAAAATCGGATTTTGTTATGTAAACTCCATCCTTTGTGATTTTGTTCTCGGTTGATTGATAACATTTGCAGCTTTTCCTGGGACAAAAAAGTGTCAGCAATTCCCGGTCATAAATAGCTTAACTTATTGGAATCATTGAACTTTCAATTTTAGAGTTTGCAAAAACTCTTGTCTGATAACATAATAATATCAGATAGTTAAGACCCGTCCGGGAATTGCTGAAAAAGTGTTAGGGCTGTATTTGCTGTATTTTGCATGGTTGCGATCCTTTGAATAGAGTTTTAACCGTGCTCTACAAAATATATTGCTTTTAGTCTATAGCAATCTTAATTTTTAGTAAAAATCTTTTTTATTCATGTTTTCAGAGACACTTTTTAATCACCTGCATTGTTTTGTAGGGACTACCTGCGTTTGAGCCAATAAATCCAAATATCAGAATTCAAATTTGGGGTTTTATGACTTGGGGGATAACCGCATGCCATAAGAACAGCGTCCTTACTCATGCCAATTTCAACTTCACCTTTTTTTATCCCTGCTTGTTCAGGTGTTGTCAATTTATAAAATTCTCCACCCGCTTCCATTATGTTTTTTTTAGAAAAATATCGATCAAACAATTCTTGCTGTGATATTTTGCAATATTTTTTTGAACGATGCAATATACCCCGAAAACCTGTTTTTGTTACAAACACTATTTTTTTAGAAGTATAATCTGTTATATGCACCTTTCTTCCAATAGGTATCCGTACTCCGCGTTGGTAATTAACGGTTGTCATCGCTTCCGGATTTTCATACCATAAAGGAGCTTTTAAATAAAAATCCTTATTTTTTATCCTTCTACTCGATGTTCAAGTTTTTGATGACGAACTTGCCAAAAGCACTTAGCAAGGACAATATTTACGTGATAGAGAGGGTGTTGGCTCCAATCTACCTATGGTTCTTCCGCTCATATGTTTTCCCGATGGCATAAGTCGGAAAACTTTTTTGATAACTTGCCCCATTTCTTTAAGCTTTTCACCGGGATCTTGTTGTTGCAGCAAAAATTTGACACATTCCATCAAAACATCCATTTGAGCTCTTTTTTGTAGACTTCCCACGGTAAACACGGGAGTTTTGTTCTCTATGCAGGCCTTTTGCTCAGGGTGAAGGAGGAGGCAATGGTCTAGCAACAGACTCAAGATCAGGCCTCGGCTTGATCCTTCTTCGTCATATTGTTTGGCCTCTTGTCCCCATCCTTCATAAAGCTTCCAGTCTTCAAAAAAAACCTCTACAAGCCATCTCAAAGAATATGCTTGAATAATGTCAACTGTGCGCCAACTCACATCAGTGGCAGCTAAGTAACGGTATTCATCTTCCCCTTCATATTTAAGAGCTATCACAAAAAGCACATTGCCATCGTGTGCATCAACCTTAAGGCGGGCACTGCTCACTGTTGCATTGACTTTTTCACCGCCTCGCACACGAATGGTGCAATTTACACCTTTGTTAATCATGTTGAAATAATCCGTAATTGTCTTTTTTTTACCTTTGTACCGTATATTTTGATTTGACTTTAATTGGCTGATAACTTGCACTCCTCCCAAAATATTAGAGGCTCCATTCATAAATTCTTTTGAACCGTATAAAGCGTCAGCCAATACACATTTAACAGTAATTTTAGGATAATATTCTTTAAAATTTTCAAGTAAGAGCAGGGCTAATTGAATTTTTTTCGGGTACTCAGGGTTAAATGCTGGTTTGACAGGACGCTTATTCTTCGGGAGTCCCTTTTTTTTCAATCTCTCTTCTTCTTTTTTCCAGGCACTAACAACTGGATCAGGCATGTAAAACTTAAAACCAATAGGTACGGTTATAGAGTCTGTGACCAAAAGAAGCAAAACAACTGTTTGCCCATTAACATAACCTCCGCTTGCTTTGTGTTTTTGCTTATGAGCCTTGTATATTCGCTTTGTATTCTTAGAACGGGCACGATCAGACTCATCAAAAACAATTACACCATTTGTGATACCATATTTTTTCAAAATACGCCTGACGCTTCCAACAAGTAAATTGTCCCATGAAATCTTACCCTTACGAAACATCCAAGATAGAGCTGCTAATTTATAATTGCCCAGACTCGCCCGTTCAAATTTTGCCCAACATACAGCATTTACCATTAATATACCGGTAAGACAAAAGCTTAGCCATGCTTTCTGGGTAAATGTTAATCCCGCACTAGGTTGGTATTGCTCCAGGCTATTGTTGAGATCTTCAATGTACTGTTTGATAAATGGTGCAGATTCAGTTAATAGCATTATGAATGGGCTCTTTCAAAGTTGTTAATATTTTTAATGGTCGTGATTATACTATCAAACTTTAAATTTAGCTAATCATAAAAACTTGATCATCGAGTTCTAATTTCATTTTGACTTAACGAACCACAAGAGATGAGAAACAAAACGGATAAAGCAACAGATATTGCGAGCTTAAAACCTTTCATTTGTAATCTCTTAAAAAATAGTTATTGAATGTGGTGTAAGTAAACATGTCATCGAACGTTAAAGGTTATAGCATGAAACATACCCCTTATGTCCCCTTATTGCCCCCCAATCAAAGAAGGGCTAACCGATTAACTGGTTAACCCTTTGATTTTATTGGTACGCCCGGCAGGATTCGAACCTGCGGCCTACGGATTCGAAGTCCGGCGCTCTATCCAGCTGAGCTACGGGCGCTGATGTTTAATGGGGTGAGTGAAGGGACTTGAACCCTCGACCACTTGGGCCACAACCAAGTGCTCTACCATCTGAGCTACACCCACCGCAAAAAAAGTATTATTTATCAGATTAATTTTGGTATTTCAAGTGCAATTTCTCTTTAAATCAAAAAATTATTATCCTGAATTAATAAATAAGGGTGTTGCAAAGTAAAAACTTTTATAATAAAATCAATTAGTTAACCTAGAAAAGCCCCATTTTTCCATTATGGCGTAACTACTTGTTTTAACTACCGATAATAACAATCCTTGCAACACCCTTTAAATGTGACATTGAGGTTTATAAACACAAACAGAAAAATATTACACAAAAACTAGTCATTGACCGAATTTATCTTCTGCTATAAGAATATCTGTATTGATCAATCATATAATTAAGGATCTTTGTTGTGACCCGTTTTCATATTTTCATAATCAGAGCAATACTTGGAATTGTAATGGCAGTTGTGCTGACACATTTTTTCTACCCAAAAGCGAATATTTTATATATTGTGGGAATTGGCATTATCCTTGTCGGGCTATCCTATTTTTCAGAATATATACGAAACAAAAATAAGGAACGGTTATAAGTGAAACAGATCATACTTGGTACAGCGGGGCATATAGATCACGGCAAAACTTCACTGATTAAGGCTGTTACAGGCACAGACACAGATCGTTTAAAAGAAGAAAAGCTGCGCGGAATAACTATCGAACTGGGCTTTGCTTCCCTGGAGCTTCCCGGCGGGCAGCATGTTGGTGTTGTCGATGTGCCCGGGCATGAAAAATTTGTAAAAAACATGGTTGCCGGTGCAACCGGAATAGATATTGTTGTGATGGTAATCGCGGCGGATGAAGGAGTGATGCCTCAAACAAGAGAACACCTGGAAATCTGTTCTCTGCTGGATATAAAACACGGTTTTGTTGTTCTAAGCAAGGCTGATCTTGTAGATGAAGAATGGCTGGAACTGGTTAAAGAGGATACAGCTAATTTTTTAAAAGGAACGTTCCTGGAAGACGCTCCCATGATACCGGTTTCATCAGTAACAGGTCAGGGTATCCGGGAATTTATAAAAACACTCGACGATTTAAGCTCTCTAATTCCGGAACGTTCTATATCCAGTCTTTTCAGGCTACCTGTGGACAGGGTCTTTTCCATGAAGGGTTTCGGCACAATAATTACAGGAACTCTTATTTCCGGCCGCATAAGTGTGGGTGACCCTGTCATGATATACCCATCTATGGTCAGTTCCAATGTTCGCGGAATTCAGGTGCATAACAATAGCGTAAATATAGCTGAAGCAGGTATGCGCACTGCCATAAATTTTAAAGGGCTTGAAAAGGCATCTATTAACAGGGGCGAAATTCTTGGGAAACCTGGTGAACTGAAATCGAGCTATATGATAGATGCATCGCTGCAATTTTTAGCCACCAACAAGAAACCTATGAAAAATCGTACCCGTGTCAGATTCCATACCGGTACCAGCGAAATACTCGGTATTATTGCGTTACTTGAAAAGGATGAAATAGCTCCCGGAGAAACATCTGTTGTGCAGATACGTCTCGATTCACCTGTTACTGTTGTAAAGGACGACAGGTTCGTCATTAGAAGTTATTCCCCAATCAGAACTATTGGCGGCGGCCGGATTTTAAACCCGATTCCGAAAAAACATAAAGGTTTTAAACCTGAAATAATAAAAGGTCTGAATGGCCTGATGGATAACACACCTGGGGAGGTTATTGAGTATTGTGTGGATCAATCCGGCCATGAGGGCGTTAATTATTCTGATTTGAGAATCATGACCAACCTTGCGGACAAGCAGCTTAAAAGTATTATCGACGGTCTTTTATCAAAAAGAATTTTAATATGTACAGACAAGGATAATCAGCTTTATATTCACAATAATACTTTTGAAAAGATAAAAAGCAAAATCCTTCAGACCTTAGAGAGTTACCATAAAACCAATCCACTTAAAACCGGCATGTCCAAAGAGGAACTGAAGACCAAATTTCCATTAATAATGGGCTCCAGGCTCTTTAATATCATTATTATGCATATAGAAAAAAAGGGCGAAATAATATCTGAGGATGATACTGTGCGTCTGCCCGGTCATTCTGTTTTTCTGGGCGCTGATCAGGCTGAACGAAAGAAAAAGATACACGAAATATATAAAAAGGCCGGATTAAAGCCGCCCTACTTCAGAGACATCACCAGGCAACTGGATATCGATCCTCAGTCAGCGAAAGATGTGCTCATGCTTCTGATTGAAGAAAGTATAATAATTAAAGCAAAGGATGATCTCTATTTTGACCGGGAGGGTGTAGATATTTTAAAAAAAAAGCTGGTAGATTTTTTTGCAACCAACAAAGAGCTGACCACCCCGGATTTTAAGGAACTGGCCGGTGTATCAAGAAAATATCTAATTCCGTTAATTGAATATTTTGACTCAATTAATCTTACTATCCGTATTGGTGATATACGCAAGCTCAGGCATAAATAACCAGGAGAAATTTTATGGAAAAATTAAAAAGTGTTCCCGGCATAGCAGTTGTTCTGTTATTAGTGATCGTAGTAATATGGATTTTCGCCGCTATATCAGGTTTTTTTGACAAGGATGCCTATGAACATAAAGCTCAAACATACAAAACATCTGATAACCTTATTGCATATAATAATTTCAAATCAGGGGAACAAAGACCTGCTACAAAGCAAGATTCAAGCGTAAATTCAAACTCGGCCAGGCATTTAGATAAGCCCGACACCCAGGTAATTAAAACGGTGGCGGCCACCCAAAAGAATGGAGATACATTTAAGCAGTCAACACAGCATTCGACTGCGCTGCCTAAACAGTTATCAAAAAAGTCCCCTATATCGGTTTTAAAATCATCGCCGCAGGTCAACGGTGTTGCTTTTATTTCTGCTGTTATAAAACCGCTTGCATATGAACTTGATGAACGCTTCTGGGGCTGGAGACCTAATGATATAATAAATATTACAGATAATGTTAATAATTTTCAGCTTGGTGTTCTTGAAATCACACGCCGAACAGTTGTAATTCTTACTGAAAGAATATCCCGCACCGGCTCCAGCGCTGCTTTTAATGCTCACCTTGAGCATGCCATGAACTGGTTCATGATAAAAGCGGACAAATATTGGTTCCCTTCACCCGAATCAAAATATCATGCAGGCTTAAAAGAGCTGGCAGCGTATCGGGATGAACTGGAAAATCACAGGGCTTTTTTTTATAACAGGGCGGATAATCTTTTACCTCTCCTGATGACATATGAAGATTTGCTGGGAAGTTGTGATGAAAACCTGATCAAATCAAAGGAGGATGACGGAACCCGGGTAAGCTTCTTTCAGGCTGATGACTATTTCTTTTATGCCAAAGGTGTTGCAAGCGCCATGGTTACGATGCTGGAAGCTATTGAAAAGGATTTTCATGTAATCATAGCATCCCGCAGCGGTCTGGAAGTTCTTCATCATGCCCATGCAATGTGTGAAACAGCTTCAACTATCTCACCCTGGATAATTACAAATGGCGATATGGACGGGATTCTTGCCAATCATCGTGCCAATATTGCGGCCTCAATAAGCCATGCCCGTTTTTATATCGGGGTGCTGATTAAAATACTGTCGACTTAGGGCAACCATGCCCCTAACAGTATCAAATACTTATTAAAATTTTACCTCTACCTTAAACCATAAAACAATATCTCATAATCCTGATAAATATAATGGCTAAAAAAAAAAAGAAAACTCAACGTAATAAAGATAAACAGGTTCAACCGCAATTTAAAAAACTGAATTTAGATCAGCTTCTTTCACAGGGAAAACAGTTTCTTGCAAACAAAAATCCCAGGAAAGCTTTAAATTATTTTAAGATGGCTTTAAAAAAAGGCGCTTCGGCTGAACAGGTAAATATTTATATTTTCCGCGCTTACCTTTTAAGGGAATCGCAGTTACGTGAAAAAGGTATGGTACGTGAAGCTGAAGCAATAAAAAAACAGGCGAACGGGTATTTCCCTGAAATGGATCAGCTTTCTGGTAACGATATTACATTATATGTATCTACCAGTTCAAATAAAGAAGCTTTAAATGCTTATAATAAATATATTGCTGTACATAAAATTTCACCGGAAACGGAAATAATTTTTGCAAATCGGATTTTTACAGGTCAGAATCCGGATTTCATAAATAATCTCGATGAAGCTTCGCCTTTAAAACGAGACGCGGATACAGCTTATAGAGGAATTTTATTAATGAACGATGGGTTATGGGAAGATGCTCTGAACGTGCTGCGTCCCATACCAAGATCGTCTCCATTTGCCCATATCAGGCTCTTTTGTCGTGCCATGGTTTCTTTTTATAACGAGAATGACGCTGATATGTTTAAAGCTCTTTCGTTAATTCCTGATAATTTTCCTCTTATTTCCATAGTAAAAGGCTTATCTTCTATTTCCAGCGCCGGAATGGAATATAATTCCAAAAAAGAATCATTTCCCCTTCCCCAATGTCTCTGGGAGACGCCTGTAAACCATGAAAGGATTATAGCAGATTTTATCCAAAAATCTGATTTAAACAGCCCGGATCGAACGGCAAAGTTAATCCGCACTATTTCCGACACACTTTATCCTGAATCACCGCAGGTTGTCAGGATGTTATTAATACAATTTATATGGAAAAAAAACAAAGAGGCCGGATTCCAATACGCCTCGTTCAATGATGACAGGTTTAATGCACTTGCAGAAAAAAATTTGACACCCGAAGAAATTAATCAGTTAAATTGTAAAATTAATTTACTATATTCGGAAACACCCTGGGTAAGCGCATCTGAATATATAAAAATTCTAAAGGATGAATTCACTGATGAGCAGGACAGAAAAATAGCTCATTCCATGGTGCTTATACTTACAGTAAACAGAATCTATAATGAGAATATTCATATACCATCAAATAAATATCCCATGGAGCAATATGCTGATTTTCTGGGGATTGAACCTGCCAATCTCCGGAACGATGAAATGATATTAATTGATATGGCTGCCAAAGCCGTGCAGCTCGATCCTTACAATATAAAAGGATATGAAATTCTTGTACAGTTGCAGCGCACTTCACGGTCAGCCAAAGCAAAGGTTGAAGAATCCCTTAACCTTGTCATAAAAGCGCTGCCTGATGATCCTGCTCCATGTCTTGAGCTTGCCACTATTTTATATGAAAAAAATGCCTTCAGAAAAGCTGAAACCATTTTAAAGGAAGCGATTAAAAGAGCCCCCTATGACAACAAGGTTTTAGAGCGGCATGCCCTCTCTTTTCTCATATCAGCAGGAATAAATTTTAATAGGGGTAAATTTCATCTTGTTATAGATGACATTAAAAAAGCAGCGGCCGTTAACTGCAGTAAAATTGCTCCTTTTCTGGCCGAAAAAAAAATATTTTTCCAGATAATGGATGAGCCGAAAAAATCGGACAGCATCATATCTTCCGAAATTAAAGGTCTGGTGCTATATGAAAAATTACGGATATTATCAATTTTGCTTTTGGATTTAACTGCCAGTAACAAAGTTTTTCCAAACAAAGCATTAAACAAAATTACAAAAATATTTAATAAAGAACTGAAGCAGATCAATGAGCTGTCATCTTCGAATATTATCAGTCTCATGGCGCCTCTTGAGCGGGCGTATCTCGCGCTACTGCCGTCAGTCAGGATATCGGATATTTTTATAAAAAGGTGGAAATATCTATCAAAACATATAAAAGATACCGATCTTATCATAATTTTTGATTACATATTTGAAGAAAACACTTTTGGATTAATAGAAAAAGAGATTCATAAAAGAACATCAGGGGCCGTAGAGCCCCAGAGAACCATTATGAATTTTTACCTTGCTGTTATTAAATATATAAATAATGAAAATATTGGTTCATCCCGGTTTAATGCTCTAATCAATAATGCCGACCCAGGTACTCTTAAAGAACTTCAGACAATTTCACGGAAACTTGCAGCCCATACTTCAGGCCCCCTGCAATCAGCCCTCGCCGTATTTAATTTTGATATGCTTGATGGGTTTTGTTTTAACAATATATTTGATGACGACGATTACGACGATTACGATGACGATGATTTTGATAATATTTTTAACATGCTGAATCCGGATTTCGGTTTCGATTTTGATGAAAATGATATGCTTCCTGCGGCTGATATGGCTCTAAAATCAGCAGAGCTTCTGGTTCAATCTTTAGGCATTAAAGGCGCACCGAATGGAATAATTAAGGAATTAAGAAATGCTATGCGTTCCGATTTTAAAATACGTAAGGAGTTTGACGTTATATGCAACATGCTAAAACAAATTAAAGATAAAGAGATATCCCGTGAAGTAAAAATATTGTTTTTAGGAAAGGGGACAAAAAAATAGAATGCTTACTTATTATCTTACCCTTGGTCTTTCACCTGATGTATCGGATGATGATATCCGTAAATCCTATCTGAATTTGGTAAAAAAAAATACACCTGAAAAAAATCCCGGTCGATTCAGACAAATTACAGAAGCTTATGAAAAAATCAGCACCAGAAGAAGACGTATTGAAGCAAAAATTTTTAATGGGCTGGCAATCAGCAATTATGAACAAGCTCTGTATGAACTGGTTACAGCTCGTGAAATGAAAAGAGCACGGGCAGGCTTGCGGGAACTGTTCAAGGCTGAAAAAGAATTGCGTGAAAAATAGGCATCCTTCATTTCTCCGTTGATACTTTTGAAGCTACAAGGGGACACAGATGGGTATGTTTTTAAAAAACATGTGAAGTATTTTTAAAGTGATATGAAGGATGCCAATGTTTCGTAATAAAATACAAAAAAAAATTCAGTTATATTATAAAAAATTCCGAAAAAAAATTATTCTGCCGCTAATTAAGCGGTTTGTAATTTTTTTGTCAAAAATGTTGGAAGAGCGGGATAAACAGGTTGAGTGGAAGGAGCAGGTCATGAACGATTTTGGCTCATGGCTGGCAGAACTACCTGATATACCCCGGGGTAAAAACGAAACCCTGGATCCCTGTGACCTTTTTACGCTTTTATCCGAATTTACAGCGCTGCGACAAGAGATTAAAATGCAGAACCGGGAGCAGTCAAAAACGCTGAATAAATTTACATCTTTTATAGATGCATACCGGGAGACGTCGGAGCTTTTCAGGCAGAGGTCAAGGGAACTGGATGCTTTGGAAGAAAGAATCAGACTTGAATCCGAAAAAAAAACAGTTAAACTTTTTCTGGATTTGCGTGACGCACTTGTTCGCGGATTATCAGCAGCCACAAAGGCAGTAAAATCAAAAAGTTTTTTCCGCCCTCCTCCCAAAGGTATTGAGGAAATTGTGGAGGGATATAAAATGGCTGTACGGCGTTTTGACCGGGCATTATCCATAATTGAGATATATCCCGTTCAGACCGTTGGTCATCCATTTAATCCCAGAACAATGAGAGCGGTGGAAAAAAAAACTGTTGAGGGTATTAAAAAGGAGATTGTGCTTGAAGAGCATGTGTGCGGATTTATACGCAATGATGAACTGCTTAGAATAGCAGAGGTAGTCGTAAATAATTAAGAACTCGCTCAAAGGAGATTTTCAATGGAACCGATAGTTGGCATAGACCTTGGAACAACAAATTCCGAGATTGCTTTTATAATTAATGAGAATGCTGAAATCATCACGGATAACGACAACGGAATTGTCCCTTCGTGTGTCAGCTTGGGAGATAATGAACAAATTATTGTAGGTATGGAAGCGTTGAACAGGGCTATAATTGCCCCTGGGGCCACGATTCTTTCTGTTAAACGCTTGATGGGAACTAATGAAAAAATTGTTTTAAAAGATTTCTCATATCTTCCGCAGGAAATCTCTGCGTTTATTCTAAAGGCCTTGAAAGAAAGGGCTGAAAAAAAAATCAACCAAAAAATATCAAAAGCGGTAATAACAGTGCCGGCCTATTTTACAGATGTACAGCGTAATGCCACAAAAGAAGCCGGAGAAATTGCAGGACTGGAAGTTGTAAGGATAATTAACGAACCAACCGCAGCAGCCCTGGCATATGAAAGCGACAACCCTGATAATCAAAAAATTCTTGTTTATGATCTTGGGGGCGGAACTTTTGATGTATCAATTGTAAGGATAGAAAACGGTATTGTGGAAGTATTGTCCAGCACGGGCGACAATCATCTCGGCGGCGATGATTTTGATATGAAAATTGTTGATCTGCTTGCAAAGCATCTTTCTGAAAAAAATAAAATTTCCGTAACTGATGACAAAACTGTTATGGCAAGGCTTAAACGAGCGGCCACTGCGGCAAAAATAACATTATCAAATTTCCCATATGTTAAAATAGAAGAAGATCATATCGCAAAAAAAAAATGGAAAGATATCCATCTTTCCTATGAGCTTGCGCGCATTGATTTTGAAGAAATGATTGATGAATATCTTTCCAGGACAAACGACTCCATCAGCAAGGCGCTCAAGGATGCTGCCTTGCTGCCGTCTGCAATCGACAAAATCATTCTTGTGGGCGGCTCCACAAGAATTCCTAAAATATCAGAAATGATAGAGGAAAAATTCGGGAAACTGCCACATAGTGAAATAGATCCCGATCTTTGCGTGGCGCTTGGGGCAGCCATCCAGGCCGGCAGGGAAATGGGTATGGATTCATCAAGTATTCTGCTGGATATAACTCCCTATACATTCGGCACCTCGGCCATAGGATATATTGACGGCGTTTACAGCATTACAAAATTTGTTCCCCTGATACGCCGCAATTCCAAACTGCCGGCAGGAAAAAGCGAGGCATTTTATACTGCCGTAGATAATCAGGAAGAGGTGGAGATAACAGTATACCAAGGTGAAAAATCTAATGCCCTCGACAATGTACTTATCGGCACATATTCATTTACCTTGAGCAAAGCGCCGATTGGAAGCGTTATTATTATACGTTTTGAGCTTGACATAAACGGCATCCTGAAAATTGAAGCTGTTGAAAAAGAGACCGGCAAAAAAATAAATGCGGTCGTAGAAAATGCGCTCTCTGAATTTTCAGGCCAGGACCTGGCTGCCTCAAAAGCAAAGATAGAACAGGGCTGGGGAAACAACCCAGAGCCTTTGGATAGCGACAGCCCGGAAACAGGAATACCTACAACAATACCCAAGGAACTTCATAAAATTATAGAACAAGCCGAAGCTGCTCTTGAGGAAGCTCCAGAAGAAGATCGTGATGAGATAATTAATCTTATTGAGGATATCAAGGACGCCGTTAATGCCGACAGACTCGATGATGCCAGGGAGTCAGGCAATGAACTCGAAGAAATTTTATTTTATCTTGGTTGAAGATTATGAAAAGATGTCCAACATGCAATGCTAAATATTCAGGAAAAAGGATTTGCCACCGCTGCAAAACCAATCTGGGACCACTGCTTGATATCAAGGGAATGGCAGCCTCGCACACAGCTAAAGCAAATGCAGCATACAAAGTGGATAATTTCAGCCGGATGCTTTATCATGCCAGACGTTCATATTCCCTTTATCAAACTCCTGAATCTATAAAAATATTTGCATGTGCAGCGTTGCTTAATGAAAAATTCGACCTTGCATTTTTTTTAGGAACGAGGACGAAATAATTCCTGGAAATATATTATATTCCCTATACAATTAGCATATTATGAAACAATCATTGCAATAGTAGAGACAAGGCATGCCTTGTCTCTACCAGGCCATCATAGCCGTTACGCTGTCATGCAGCAGCAAACCCTTTGGCGTGAGAGCACAGCGGGCTTGACCGGCTGCCAGGTACCCCTTTTCTTCAAGATAAGAGACTGTTTTTCCGAATTGATCATAGAAACTCGAACCGAATCGTTGCTCAAATTTTTCAATATCTATCCCTTCAGACGTTCTCAGGCCGAGGAGGATTGATTCCATGATCTGCTGCTCCCTGGTCAAGAGCTCTTTTCCTAAAATCGGAGGTCTGTTTTCAGAAATTAATCTTATATATTCCTCCAGATTCGAAGTATTCCACCAGCGCGCAGGTTCTATATAAGAATGGGCTGAGGGGCCGAGTCCGATATAAGGAATATTCGACCAGTATTTTTGATTGTGCCTTGATCTTCGGTCAGTTCCGGCTATCTTTGCATCTAACGCAAAATTAGATATTTCATATTGCTTATAACCGTTTTCTGCTAAAAAACAGGCTGTTATTTCAAACAAAGTACCAACTGTTGTTTCCGCCAAAGGAACAAAACGGTTATATTTCCGGGCCTGATCCAGGGGAGTTCCTTGTTCATATGTAAGGATATAGCAGGAAAGATGCTCCGGCCTGAATTTAACAGTTTTTTTCAGATCAGCAGTCCAGCTCTCGACACCCTGCTCAGGAAGACCGTAAATAAGATCAAGTCCGATATTATCAAACCCTGCATCACGCGCCGTTTGAATTGCAGATACGCCATCTGCTGCAGAATGTATCCGGCCTAGAAAATTCAGATTATTATCCTGAAACGACTGAATACCAATATTAATCCTGTTTACTCCGGCCTCCTTATATTCTTTTAATCTTTCAAGAGTCACTGTGCCGGGATTCACTTCCATGGTAATTTCTGCAGCTATGCTTATTTTAAATCTTTTATATGCAGCGGAAATAATTTTAGCTGTCTGGGCAGGTTCAAGCAGAGATGGGGTTCCGCCACCCAAATAGATCGTATTAAAAACAAGATCCGAATTGCCTGCCGGCGCCATTTCTCCAAGCAGGGCATTTATAAACTCATCGAAAAGAGTTAAATCGGTAATGGAAAAAAAATCACAATAAGGACATTTTCTCATACAAAAGGGTATATGAATATAGAGCCCGGCAGGCTTACCCGGAGTTTCGGGGTTCATAAAAATCCCTTTTAAAAGCATCAAATGAGTCATCAATAATTGCGGTGCGCATGCGCTGCATGAGGGTTATGAAGTAATAAATATTATGGATTGTGTTTAGGCGGTAAGAGAGAAGTTCCCTGGATGTATAAAGATGACGAAGATATGCCCTTGAATAGTTTCTGCAGGTATAGCACCCGCATTCCGGATCTAAAGGATCGGTGTCATGCCTGAAACGGGCATTTGAAATATTAATAGTTCCGTATCTTGTAAAAAGTTGACCGTTTCTGGCGTTCCTGGTCGGCATAACACAGTCGAACATGTCTGCCCCAAGCGCCACAAGTTCAACAAGATCTTCCGGTGTGCCGATTCCCATCATATATTTCGGCTTCCGGTCAGGCAGAAAAGGCAGGGTCTGTTCCCCAATCTCAAGCATGATTTCTTTAGGTTCGCCCACACTTAAACCGCCCACAGCATAACCAGGCAGGTCTATTTCCATAAGTGCTTGTGCGGAAACTTTTCTTAAATCATCAAACATACCGCCCTGAACAATGCCGAACAATGCATTCTCCGTTCCCGAATCCTCCCAGGCTGTTTTGCACCTGGATGCCCACTTGGTGGTAAGTTCCATAGCATTACCCGCCTCTTCCCTTGACGCCGGATATTTAATGCACTGATCCAAGCACATCATTATATCGGAGTTTAGGCAAACCTGGATTTCAACTGCTTTTTCCGGGGTAAGCATATGGCTTGAGCCGTCAATATGAGACTGGAAAGAATAACCCTCTTCGGTTATTTTAGAGAGTTTAGCCAGGGAAAAGACCTGAAATCCGCCGCTATCCGTCAAAATTGGTCCTTTCCAGTTCATAAAATCATGCATGCCTGAAAAAAGATTGATTGTTTCACATCCGGGGCGCAGATAAAGATGATATGTATTTCCCAGGATAATCTGCACGCCGATATCGAGAAGATCTTCAGGAGAGATCGATTTCACGCTTGCAAGTGTCCCGACCGGCATGAACACAGGCGTTTCGATAATACCGTGGGAAGTATTTATATATCCCGCCCTTGCTTTGGTGGTTGAAGATTTTGAGATAATATCAAAGTTGAACATATTTTAAAGAATCAACATGGCATCGCCATAACTGTAAAATCTGTAATTATTATTGATAGCTTCCCGGTATGCATCAAGTATTCTCCCACGCTCGGCAAAGGCTGAGACCAGCATAAGGAGGGTAGAACAGGGGAGATGAAAATTTGTTACAAGTGCATCAACAACTTTAAACTTGTAACCCGGGTATATAAACATGTCACACTCCCCTCTTCCGGGAGATACTATCCCGCAATTATCAGATGCATATTCCAAAGTCCTTACGCATGTTGTACCTACAGCAACTATGCGCTTTCCGTCGGATTTGGCGCTGTTTATAATATCAGCGCACTCTTTTGAGATGTTAAAACTTTCGGAATGTATTTGATGATCCCTGATATCATTTACCCTGACCGGCAAAAATGTTCCATACCCAACATGCAAGGTAATATTCACCACTCTGATTCCTTTCGATTCAATCTCTCCGAGCAGCTCCCTGGTAAAATGAAGTCCCGCCGTAGGAGCGGCAATGGCTCCTTTTTGTTCCGCATATATGGTCTGGTATGAGACCCTGTCATTATCCCGAATCTCATTATTGTCCCGTTTTATATATGGCGGAAGCGGGGGCCTGCCGATTCTGTAAAGAACTTTTTCAAAGTCAGTATCACACAAAAAACGTAAGGTACAAATTTCATTTTTATATTCAAGCACTTGCGCTGAAAGATCACGACTGAAACTTAGCGTGTCGCCGAGTTTGGGGCGTTTTGAAGATTTGACCAGGCATTTGAAAATCAGATCACCGTTTTTGTGCCCGTTTGCAAAGTCCAAAATCAGTGCTTCCACCTTTCCGCCTGTTTTCTTATGCCCCAAGAGCCGACCAGGTATCACCTCGGTATTATTTACAACTAGAATGTCGGAATCATTTAAAAGACCTCCAAGTTGAGCAAATTCATGATGCTGCAGCGCTCCGGTCTTACGATTCATAAAGAGAAGCCTTGATCTGTCCCTGTTTCCCACTGGTTCCTGGGCAATAAGCTTTGAGGGCAGTTTGTAGCTATAATCTGATATTGCAAACATGTTTCAACAATTGGTGCCTGAACAAAAACCCTATTAATCAAAATAAAACAAGGTAGGGGCGGATTCCATATCCGCCCAAAATGATACAGGGGCGAAATGGATTCTGCCCCTACGCCTCTGCATTTAATAACAAATATCCCCCTAAACATAAAAAAACAATATTTGCTGTACATACAGCAATTACAGGCGGCAGCATCCGGCCATATCCCAGGGAGACACAAAAACTGTAAAAAACCCAGTAGAGGAATGCTGTTCCTATACCAATAGCAATTTTAACCGGCATAGCTTCCTTTGCACCACCCTTGAGCGCAATGCCCGATCCTGTCAGGCACATAATAAAACAGACAAAAGGAAAAACTATTTTTGCATAAAAATCGACTCTGTATTTTTCTGCGTTATATCCTTCTTCCTCTATCTTGTTAATATATGCAAACAGCTCAACTAAACTCATCTCCTCGGATTTTTTTATGACTTTTTTAAGATCTTCAGGCATAATATTAAGCATTCCCTCTTTTTCAGCATTGAATTTTACCCGCCTTTTCTCATCTTTTTCTGTTGGATTCTGTTCCAGAACATCATAAAAAAACCACTTGTCGTCTTTAAAAAGTCCTTTTTTTGCATCTATTCTTTTAATCAAATTGAAATTTTTATCAAAATTATGGATGGTAATTCCAAAGGCAGCCTTGATCGCAGGGTCATAATACTTGATATGAGTTATTGACGATACCCCCTTGATCCAGACATCCTTCTCCTTTGATAGAAGAGTATTCTTCTTCTTAACGTCCGTTAGCCATATCCTGTTTGATCTTTCCGTAGTGACAGGAACAACCACTTCGGAAATTATAAAAAGGAAGAGAGTAAAAAAAAGGCCCAGCAGGAGAACCGGTTTCAAAATGTAAAAAATGCTTGCACCCCCGCTTTTTAGCGCTACCATCTCATTGTTTTTGATCATTATACAGAAGACGATAAGAACGGCCAGAAGAACCGCAACCGGGAGTACCTGGGCAATTATAAAAGGTGTTTTAAGTATAAAAAAGAAGAAAGCTTTGGAAATGGTGACTTTGGCTTCTAAAAAATCATCTATCTTTTCAAAAAAATCGACGACCAGATATATACCAGTAACAACACCCAGTACGATACCGGAAAATTTAATAATCTCTTTCAGGATATATCTGTATATTATAGGCATATTGCAAAATAAGTAATCAACATATAAAGGAACATCCCATCCTTCCCTATTTTCTTTCGATCTATAGATTGTCACATAATTACCCGAAGTTAAAATTTGGCACAAGTCCAGAGGGGGTAGGGGTTCAAAATCTTGAACCCCTACTCCGACGACCGATAACGCAGTGAAATTATTTATGTGACAATCTATATTACTACTTTGGCAAAAATTAAACCGTATGAATCCACTTTGCACGCTTTGGTGAGAGTATGACAAGATGATTTTTAAATTGCTCTGAAGAATGGAGGCGTAAAAATGGTAGAAGAAGCTTTATAGCGTTTTGCGACGTTGTAGGATTGACCTTCAACCGAATTACACCTGAATGCTTGCTAAGAGGGAGGACTACCCAATCACCAAAATGTTCATCAAGAGTCACAAGAATTCGATTTCCAGCAATTGCTTTCTGCAATATTTCATAGTCGTCTGCTCTGGCCTGGCCGACTTCAGCCGCACGAATAACATCATGGCCTTCAACACGCAAAGCCTTAGCTACATCCAGTCGCAACATTTGATCCAGATAAAGCTTAAGAAACTCAGGCACAGGCTGCTCTGATCTCTGTGTGATCAATAAATGCCTTGGCATAAAGCAAGGTTGCCTGAATATCTTCCTTCTTTAATTCCGGATAGCCGGCAAGCAAAATATCCCAAGACTCACTTTCTGCTATCTGTTCTAAAATAACAGAAACAGGAACTCGTGTTCCTTTGATCACAGGCTTTCCATTGCAAACTCTTGGATCAAGCTCAATTCTGTCCATTATAATCATCACAAGTCCTCCTGAAAAGTTTCTCTTATAATAGCTTTCCTATGGCACTGATGTCAATTAATTCGTATCCCATTCATGACATTCGTGGAACTGGTAAATGAAGGATGCCCATATTATTTTTGAAAAATTCTTTTTAAAAAATTGTATAGAAATATAAGATTGACCGGTGAATCTCCAGCGGCTCTCACAAGCAGAAATATAGCGATGCCGCCTATAACAATATCAGGAGCCCACATTCCGATTACAGGTGGATATAGACCAGCCTCGCCAAAAACAAATCCGGCCGACATGAGGAGATAATATAAAAGAATAAACAATAGACCATGCCCAATGCCGTATGAACGTTTTGACGAACTTGTCTGCACTCCTAATGGAACTGCAAGTAACCCCAGGGCAAAGCATGCGAATGGAATTGAAAATTTTTTGTAATATTCCATCTGCGCCTGAATATATTTCTCATCACCGGGAGATTTTTTTTTTAAATAACCTCGCAGTTCTGAAAGGCTCATATCTTTTTCCTTTTTTTTGATCTTTTTAAAATCATAACCGGCCTTGTTAATGTCGAGATTTATATCGTATGTTCCAAAATTAATAGTCTGAACTGATCGTTTGTCAAGATCTACCCTGTTTATCAGGCCGTTATATAAACGAATCTTGAAAAACAGCTTGGCAGGATCACTGAAAATTACACCTTCAGGAGAGAGTATAGTGCTGACAATATCTTTATCTCTCTGATCCTCTATAAACACATCTGCAATGGTTTTGTTTGTAATGTCAACCCTGTTAATATATATCATAACGCCTTTAAACATATCATTAAATGTTCTTTCTTTAAGGCCGATATCAATATTGGATGATGCAATTTCGTATGTCATTTTTTTTAACGCAAGCCTACCCCATGGAACACCGTAGATAGTCATAAAGGTCGTCAAAACCGATCCTATAAGACAAAAAGCCAGCACCGGAGGAAGAAGCCGGTACAGGCTGAAGCCCCCAGCTTTCATGGCGACGATTTCGTTATCACCTGCAAGGCGTAGGAAGGTTACAAGGACTGACACCATAATAGAAATGGGAATTACAAACTCAAGAAAATGGGGAATGGTGTAAAGAAGCAGCATTAAAACAGAGGTGAGACTTATGCTGTAGTTAACTATCATGTTGGTGATATCAAGGATCTTTGCCATCATAAAGACAAAGGTGAAAAACATAAGTGAGATAACAAAGGGTGCCAGCATCTCCTTAAAAAGATACCTGTTCAGTATGGAATTGATATGCATCAATTTATCACCCTCCACTCAAAGCCGAAGGCCGACCCTAAACGAAGCGCTCCTCAAGGCCCTCAGGCCGCTCCTCCAGCGAAGCGCTCCCCCAAAGCCTCCTTAGCCTCACCCACAACATAGAGAGAACCGGCTATACAGACCGCTTCATCCGGCAGTACCGTATCAACAGCATGCTTTACTGCCTCTCCCACATCAGGAATCATACTGACATCAGAGATCATTTTTTCCGCAACCGGATAGAGTTGATCCGGTGATAGAGATCGGTCGATTTCAGGCTGGGTCAGGATTACCCTGCTGCAAACCGGTATCAGACATCTGAGCATATCTTCATATGGCTTGTCATCCAGTATACCGACTACAAGGGTTATCTTTTTGCCTGCCATATTTTGTGATAAATAATCAGCCAGCATTTTTGACGCAACAAGGTTATGCGCTCCGTCCAGGATAACAACAGGAGATTGGCAGACTATCTCGAGTCTTCCTGGCCATTGAGTATTTAAAAGGCCTTCCCGGATTTTTGAAAAGGGAAGATCCAAGCCATTAGATCTCAATATTTCACATACGGCAAGAACAATAGCAGCATTATCTATCTGATGCTCTCCTGGCAAACCGGGACGTATATTGTGCCACTCTTTTTCAAGCCCAAAATATGAAAACATCCCTTTTTGAGTTTTCCTTATCCGAAAATCATCTCCGGAAAAGTATAAAGGAGCTGAGTGTTGTTTTGCGATATCTTTTATTACATCTTTTGCGCTCTTTTGCCTTGCACCGGACACAACCGGAGTCGATTCTTTTATGATACCACCCTTTTCACCTGCTATTTGCGCTATTGTATTACCCAGGTAAAATTGATGTTCAAGGGCTATATTTGATATTATAGAAATCTCGGGATTTAAAATATTGGTGGCGTCCAGCCGCCCGCCCATGCCTGTTTCTATAACAGCCCACTCAACCTCTTCTTTGCCGAATTCATAAAGCGCCATCGCCGTTGCAAACTCAAAAAAAGTCGGCTCCCTGGTTCCGTAGTCGGCATTTTTCACAGCATTATAAGATGCGACAACATTATTGTCGGAAATGTTTTTATTGTTTATCGATATCCTCTCATTGAATTTTACAAGATGAGGGGATGTATAAAGTCCTGCTTTATATCCGGAGGTAAATAATATTGAAGCAATTGCTGAAGCTATCGATCCCTTGCCATTGGTCCCGGCAACATGTATACACGCAAACCGTTCTTGAGGATTTCCAAGATCATCCAGTATAGACCTGATCGTATCAAGGCCAAGCTTGATACCGAATCTCCTGAGCCCAAACATCGACTCAAGACAATTTGCATATATATCCTGTTCGGTCATATAATAAAACCTGAATGAGCTGTATAGATTTTCACATAAATAATTAAATGAAAATCTATAGGTAAAAAAACCCGGTAGATTTAACATTCATACCGGGTTAAATATATTTTACTTAAAAAAAACTACTTATTAGAATCTATTCCTATATCTGGTTCTAGAAGCGGCAATCCTCTGTCTTCTTAAGGCTTCACGCTGTTTACGCCGTTTGTATTCGCTGGGCTTTTCGTAACTTTTTTTTATTTTTAATCGTTTAAAAAGACCGTCGTTTTGAATCTTTTTTTTCAAAATGCGCATAGCCTTTTCAAGGTCATTATCGTAAACCTTGACCTCAATTTCTTTCAAATGTATCGCCTCCTTATTTCCATCGGTTCAAGAGATGGTCATTTTATTAAAAATTACAGACTGTTGGGAAACCATTCCGGCATTTAAGTATATAATGAATCAAGTACATACTACCCATAAACATTATTAATATATTTTGATTGTTTTTTTTGCAAGAGAAAAAAAAAAAATTCACATTATTTGATCTTCCCCTTAGGAACGGGGAAGGAAAATAATTTTTTTTTCAAGTGAAAGGAAGGCGACAAATATTTTCATCAATAACAGGGTGAAACTATTTATGTACGTTCTATATATTCAATTTGTGTTGGTTATTCTTGGCAAATTGCCTGCTATGCCCGTCACGACTTCATAGTTGATTGTACTTGTGATTTTTGCGATCTGGTCGACAGCAATGGATTCATCGCCCTGTTCCCCAAAAACCACCACTTCGTCCCCTGCCATCACATCCGATATGTTACCGGTATCAAGCATTGTCATGTCCATACAGACCCGGCCTGCTATGGGCGCCTTGCAGCCGTGAAGCAGCATATGGCCCCTGGAAGAGAGCAGACGGTTTAGTCCGTCCGAATATCCGATTGAAACAGTTGCAATGGTGGTGGGATTGATCGCTTCATAAGTAGAGCCATAGCTCACCTTAAAACCGGCCGGTACTCTTTTTACATGTGTAACCCTGGTCTTTAATGTCATTACCGGCTTCAGATTTATACGTTCTTTTTTTACTTCACCAGAAGGATAAAGACCGTATATCATAATACCGGCTCGCACCATATCCAGATATGTTTCAGGAAGATCAATTATTGCGGCGCTGTTTGCGGCATGTCGGATAGGAACCTGAAACCCCTTTAATTCAAGCCTGTTTAAAATATCAATAAAAAAGTCAAACTGCCTTTGTGTATAATCCTTGTTCCGCCAGTCAGCACTGGCAAAATGCGTATAAACTCCCTCAATTTCCAGACCTTCCAGGCCGACAGTCGATATAACTTCATTAACAATTCTGTCTATTTTGTCAGACCAGAACCCGAGCCGGCCCATACCTGTGTCGATTTTCAAGTGAACCCTGATTTTTTTCCCGGCTGCCTGGGCGGTTTCGGACAGGGCCTCGGCGCTTTGAAGCGAAAAAACAGTCTGGGTAAGATCGTATTCAATTAGTTTTAAAGCATGAGATTGATGGGTAAAACCAAAAATTAAAACAGGCAGATCAAGCCCCGCTTTTCTGAGTTTTATCCCTTCATCAATCCTTGCAACCCCCAGCATATCTGCACCGCTTTTTTTAGCCTGTTGAGCAACCTCAATCATTCCATGGCCGTAAGCATTGGCCTTAACCACAGCCATCAGACGCGTCTTGGAACTAATAATCTGCCGTATTTCCAACAAATTATAACATAATCTTTCAGTATTTATTTCAACCCATGCAGAGGGAGCAATCAAACTGTCACCTTAAAAAAACAAAAAAAGATTTCTGTTGCTTGTAAACAACTGAAATCTTTTTTTTACCTGCCTTCATTTCTGTAGATTGTCAGATAATAACCCAATTTTAAAATTTGGCACAAGGCCAGAGGGAGTAGGGGTTCAAAATCTTGAACCCCTACTCCGACGCCCGATAACGCAATGAAATTATTTATGTGACAATCTATCTTCGAGGTATTAATTCAAAAATCAAAGATAGTAAGCTTTTCTATAGTGGAATATTTCCATGTTTCTTTTTAATAGTTCTATGAGTAATATCCTGTCTTTTAGTTGAAAGATATTCAAGGCTTCTGATCAAGATCTTTCTTGTATCCCTTGGCTCAATAACATCCTCAAAGCTCCAGTTGCCGGAGGCTTCACGCATTGGATTGGCATATTGTGTAATATATTCTTCCAACTTTTGCGCTCTCATTGCTTGTGGATCTTCCGCCGCCCTTATCTCCTTGCCAAAATGGAGTTCAACCGATGCAGGAGCTCCGAGTACGCCTGCTTCCGCAATGGGCCAATAGTAAACCATATCGGTTTTCATACCCGGGATTGTCCCCATGCCGAGATTCCCGCCACCGTATGATTTTCTCATTACGAGAGATATACGTGGAACAGACATTTCACAAAGTGAATATAATACTTTAGCACCATGACGAATGATGCCGCTATGTTCCTGATCGCTTCCGGGCATGTATGCCGGAGTATCTATAAGCAGTACGACAGGAATATTAAAACAGTCGCAAAATCTCATAAACCTGGTCTGCTTATCAGAACTGTCGACTGTAAGACTGCCGGCGTAAACCATAGGCTGATTTGCAACTATACCAACTGTTTTGCCGTTCAACCGAGCAAATCCGACAACCATCTCTTTGGCAAACTCCGGTTTTATTTCAAAAAATTTGCCATTATCCACAATGACCTCAATAACTTTATGAACATCATAGGCCCTGCTAGCTTTGGAGGATACAATATCAGTCAATTCATCAACAGTTCTATTAGGATCATCGCCGGTATTGACTACAGGAGGCTGTTCATCCGCATTCTGGGGTAAATAACCAAGCAGTTCCTTTAGATTATCCATTAATGCTTTTTCGCTCTCAAATCTTCCATCTGCTACGCCGCTCTTCGTACAGTGAACCTCGGCTCCTCCCAGCTCATCGTGGGTCAGATCCTCGCCGGTAACAGTTTTAACCATGGCCGGTCCGGTGATATACATATGACTCTGTTTATCTACCATAAATATAAAATCTGTAAGAGCCGGGGAGTATACAGAAAGGCCGGCACAGCTTCCCATCATACCGCAGATCTGGGGAATAACTCCGGAACCCTGGGTATTAGGATAAAAGATTGAGCCACCGTTTTTTTCCATCAGCATTCCTATCGCGGTTTTACTTTCGGTTAGCTTGGGAAGTCTTGCTCCTGGTGAATCATGCAGCCCGATAAAAGGGATTCCCAACTGCAGCGCCTTTTCGACTGTTTTGTACATCCTGTAACCACTTAAAACCCCAACCGATCCTCCCCTGATCGTAGGGTCTTGTGAATATACACTAACTTTTTTTCCGTTTACAGTGCCGTATCCGCATATTATTCCGTCAGTCGGGCTACCGTCTTCCAGGCCGATCAAGACAGAATGTTCATGAAAACTACCATCATCTAAAAAATATTCGATCCTTTCCCTGGCAGTCATTCTTCCTTTTTTACGCTGCGCTTCCAGTTTTTTTTGACCACCACCCAGCTTTGCAGCCTTTTTTTTCTCTCTTAACTCATTGATTCTATCTTCAGTAAATTTATCCATAATAATAATCACTCCCAAACTAAATAAAAAATTAATTACCTTTGAAAGATACCGGTCTTTTTTCTCTAAACGATGCTACGCCTTCAATAAAATCTTTTGAGGCAAGGGTAATCGATTCACAAACTGCCGCTTCATCCAAAGCCGTATCCAGATCAGTGCCGAACCCCTTATAGACCTGTGCCTTCATAAATCTTAAAGCTATTGGAGGGCCGTTTACAATCTTTTGCACCATCTCCATTGTAACTGACTCAAGCTCTTCCGGCGGCGCAATTTTATTAAGCATACCTATTTCTTTGGCCTCCTGAGCTTTAAGCATATCACCAGTATAAAGCATCTCGAAAGCTTTTCCCAGGCCCATGGTTCTAGGATAAAGCCATGCAGCTCCAAAACCTGGAAAAATACCCAGCTTGACAAACCCGCACATGAATTTTGATTTTTCACTGGCAATTCTGATATCACAAGCCAGGGCAATATCAAAACCGGCTCCCACACAAGCGCCGTTGATCATGGCGATAGTAGGTTTTTCCATCTTCTGGATCCCGGAAATTATCCTTTTAGCGGTTTTAAACAGGAATGAACGCCGCAAGATTTCAACCCCCAGCTCACCCATATCACTGGCGCCACCGCCCGGCATAATGTCAAGGTCGGCGCCGGCGCAAAAGGCCTTGCCAACTCCTGTCAAGAGCAAAGCCCTGATCTCGTCATCCGCAGCAACATCCTCAATAGCAGCAGACAGCTCAGTCATCATGGTCCGGTTCAAGGCGTTACTCTTGTCCGGCCTGTTAAATCTTAACGTGGCTAGGCGTTCTTTCTTCTCCAGTTGAATTGTTTCAAAATCCATGTCATATTCTCCTGTTATTTTTTCATATTAAATTTCGGCGTCTTTCAATGAGGCTTAAAAGTAGTTAACACTTTTCCTCATATAATAACCGGTATGTTCACCGCAGAGTACGCAGAAAGCGCAGAGGAACTGCTTAATTTTTAATGTAATATCTCAGCGAACTCTGCGTTCTCTGCGGTGAAATCCAATTTTTTATACAAAATAAATGTAAACTAAATCTGAAAGATGCCTAAATTTCAATGACGACCTCACAAAAACCATCATTATCAGCCACGGTTTTATCGATTTTCAGCTTGACTGGTACGCCGGCAGCAGCCTCAAAAATACCCCGATCACAACCCATGGCAGCCTTGCAAATTTCCCTGCCCCTTCCTTTTAAGCCTAGACCGCAACTGTATCCTTTAATATGAAATTTTTGATCGGTCAATTCAATGATATCTATTTTGGTTCCGCGCTTTCGTCCCGAATCGACAAAAAGTTGTCCCACAGCCGCAAGACCGTTTTCAGGAAGGCTCTTTTTCATCTTTTTACCGATGGATAAACCGAGCTTATACCATACTTCTTCAATATCCGATAGCGCTTCTTCGCCGAATTTGTTATACATTTTAATGGTTAACAAGGAAAGAGCATCTCTGGCGGTGTTGACTTCAAATTGATCGTTATTCCCCATTATTATTACCTCCCTTTAAAAACTGGTTTCCTTTTCTCAAGCATGGCATTAATTCCTTCCCCGGCATCCTCACTCTTGTTAATCTCTTCCACTAATTTGTGAAGATCATTACCCAATTCAGAATTTATAGAGGTCGTTTCAAACAGTTTCCTGATTGTGTATTTAGTAACTTTAACTGCCATAGGGGCAGTCTTTTCAGAAAGTTCGACGGCCAGATCGAATATAACGGATTCAATCTCATCCAGGCTTACCACCCTGTTTACAAGACCTAACTCTACGGCTCTGGCCGCATCGATAAGTTTTCCGGTAAGCAGCATCTCTTTGGAACCGGCCAGACCGACAAGCCGGGTTAAACGCTCTATGGCCGTGTAATAGTAAGTCCGGCCCAACCTGACCAGGGGAGCGCCGAAACGTGCGTTATCGGCAGATATACGAAAATCCGAAATCACCGCAAAATCCAGACCGGCTCCAATAGCAGGGCCGCAAATCATGGCAATTATCGGCAAAGGATACTCCATCATACTGTTGAGAGAATAGTCAAGGGCTTCAATCGTCCGCTTGAACTCTTTTTTACCGCCTGCCAGATCAACCCCGGATGTAAAAACTTTTTTCCCCGTTCCTCTTAAAATAATAACTCTTGACTGCTTCTCTTTTTCAATCGCTTTAATGGTATCACCAAAAAGAAAAAGGGCATCAGCATCTAAAGCATTCCTTTTTTCGGGACGATTGAATATAATCGTACTTACATATCCCTTGTCATCTCTTATGATTCCCTTTTCCATTTTTGAATTTTCCTTTTATGAATGAGAACAAATAACAGCTATCGCATCAGACTCGGCAACCATAAACTGATTTGCGGAAAAAATATCAGTAGCAGCAGACCGACAAACTCGACGATCACGTATGGTAAAGTCCCTTTTAAAATCGTCTCCATACTAACTTCCTTAGTGATGCTGGCCAGGGTATACAAATTTAAACCGACAGGAGGAGTTATAACAGCTATATTGATATTGGTTATCATCAAAACCCCGAACCAGATCGGATCCCAGTGCAGGGCCAGCATGGTGGGCAGCAGGATAGGCGTTGTTATCAGAACCATGGATGCTCCGTCAATAAACATGCCCAAAAAAAGCAGCATAACTTGTATCATGAGCATGGTGACCCAGGGAGAGATGTCCAAAGAAATTACAAAGCCGGCACAAGCATCCGGAACCCTCAGCAAGTTTAAAAACTGGGTAAAAATCGATGCTCCAACAAGAATAATAAGAATTGTTGAAGTCACCTTGGCGGCCTGTTGCAATGTTCCGGTAAAAGTCTGCCAGTCCATATTCCTGTATTTAAAAAATGCGATCAGATATGCCCCGAAAACGCCTATGGCCGCAGACTCTGTAGGCGTTGCAATGCCAACATAGATAGAAAGGAGCACCGCGCCGATAAGGAGCAGGGGAGACCACAATCCCAATATGATCCGGACGATTTCATTTATGGTAAGATGCTCGACATCTTCGTTGGATTTTTTTTTGTGCTGCGGTCTGGTCTCGTGTACCAGGATATAAGCGCACATTAAGAGAGCAAGCAAAAGACCAGGGAAAAAACCTGCCGTAAAAAGCTTGGCAACCGAAACTCCGGAAACCTCGCCGTAAAGTATAAATAACAGGCTCGGCGGCACAAGCATGGCAAGCGCTCCGGGAGCGCATACAGAGCCGGCGGCAAGTTTTGGGTCATAATCCCGTTTCAGCATCTCCGGCAGGGCGATTACTCCGATGGTCGCCACTGCCGCAATACTAACGCCGCACATGGCTCCGAATATAGTAGAGGCGGCAACCGTTGCTATGGCCAGTCCTCCGGGCAGACGATGCAGCAAACGGCTTATAGCAGTATAAAGATCTGCCCCGATGCCGCTGCGAAATATTATTTCACCCATCAGGATGAATAAAGGCGCCGCCACAAGAGTGGTTTTTGAAACAGAACCGAAAACATTTGTTTGAAGTACGGAAAGTCCGACGCCGCCAAGAAAAATATCATTAAAAAATATACCTAACGCTCCGGCCAGACCGAGGCTGACGAAAACAGGACTCCCCAGAAAGAGAAGAAGGAGAGCGATCAGGATCGACAGGATAACTATAAGGGTTACGCTCATTTAAAATTTACAAGTCTTTCCGGAATCGACCCCTAATAGGCTTTTTATTGATTTTGCTATATCTATAACACACTGCATTAACAGCAAAATCATTCCCACAGGAATTATTGCATACATTAAAAAAAGGGGTGTTTCCATAAGAGAGTTAGATTTGGAACCGTATTGCAAAGCTAAAAGCGACATCCTGAATGAAGTGGAAAAGATCAACAATGCAAACAGTGCCACCAGAAAATGGGAAAAAAGATCCAGACACCTTCGAAGGCTTTCAGGAAACCTGGCATAGAGATAATCCATCCTGATATGCGCTTTCTGTTTCTGGGTTTCAGCCAAGCCGATAAAAGTCAAAAATACCATCATATATTCACATGTTTCCTGGGCCCATACGGTAGGTGAATTAAAAACGTATCTCATAACAACATCATAAAACATTATAAACGCCATGAAAAAGAGCACCCACCTGATAGATACCGAACCCAGGGCGACAGTTCCATAAAACAGTTTTTTTAAAAAATTATTATTCTGTTCCATTTGACTTATTGTGAAAGGACTCTTTAATAAACATTAAGACCCTTCTCCCCCGCTCCTCTCCCACGTCATTAACCCAACCTTTAATAACCGGTTCAGCGGCCTGCACAAAGGCATTTTTTTCCTCATCCGTTAAAAAAACAGCCTGCATACCTTTTTTCTTAAAAAATGGGATGATTTCTTTTGTCAATTGACCATCATTCATAAGGGCATTATTATTATACCCAAAGTATTTAACCCTTTTTCCCCAATCCACAGCAACCTCTAAAATCAGATTTTTAACTTCAGCAGGCCAGCTTTCCCATTTATCCCTCAACATATAGATAGGAGTAGACTGATAAGAAACAGGATAAACAGTCATATATTTACAAAATTCTTCAATCCCGCGACCCTTGGCCGTCCATGGACAGATTGCTGCGCCGTCAATAACTCCCCTTTGCAGGGCCTGGGGGATTTCTGCCGAAGCCATTGTAACCGGCGAAGCCCCCATGGCCTGAAACAGCATGGCCTGTATCTTGCCAGGTACCCTGATTTTTAATCCCTTTAAGTCTGATGGTTTTCGCACCAATTTTTTTTTGGTCCAGATACAATCAAAAACAGCTCCTGATGCTGCAAGCTGAAAAAAATTTTTTTTCTTTAATTCCTCATTTAAAAAATTGTACAAATCTGATCCAATTTTCTGGGAACAGTTGTATTGAATACAGCCATTCCAAACAGGTAATATCTGGAAACCTATAATAGGAAAGGTGCCTAATAAATAACCATTAGTCTGGATAATTATATCCGCAGTTCCGGCTATCAGCCCGGGCAGCAACTCCTTACCCTTTAAAAGTGTGCCGCTGAAATACGCATCCAGGTGCACAATTCCACGACCGCGCTCATTGACCATATCAATAAATAGCTTTTGAACATCGTAAAAATAAGGATACCCTACCGGAATATATGAAGCAAGAATTAATCTCAGTTCTTTGTTTCCGCTGCTCTTCGCATGAACAGCAGCAGGGACCAGCATAAAGACAACAAGAAAAATTATCAGAAATAATTCAAATCGTTTTTTCATTTAAAACTGTTCTTATTTATTATCAGCAATCAAAGATTCAAGCATCTCTTCAACAACGGAATAAGGATCACGTTCCCTGGCAATAACCTGCTTTACAGTATTATCCATTTCACCTTTTTCATCCCATCTTCCACGCACATAACGGGCCACCTCTTTTTCCAGCAAGGTAAAAATTTCTTCCCTGGCGCGCTCTTCCTGCCAGTTTTTTTTCCCGCCTTCGGATTCAAGATCCTCCAAAAGTACATCGATCAGCTCCGTAACGCCTTCACCGGTGGATGCGATAGTTTTCAGGATAGGAATCTTTTTATCTGATGGATTCGAAGTCATAGTAAGCATCATTTGGATCTCCGCAGCCGTTCTATTGGCCCCTTCCCTATCAGCCTTATTAACAACAAATATACTGGCTATCTCCATGATCCCCGCTTTTATGGCCTGAATCCCGTCTCCCATTCCCGGCACACAGATAACCATTACATTATCAGCGGTTTTGACAACATCAATCTCATCCTGGCCGACCCCGACCGTTTCTATCAGGATAATATCCTTGCCTGCCGCATCCATAATTTTTACAACATCCCGCGCTGCCAGGCTCAGACCGCCCAAGGCCCCGCGGGTGGCCATAGAACGAACAAAGACGCCTTCGATGCTGCATACTTTGGTCATGCGCAGGCGGTCACCAAGCAAGGCGCCGCCGGAAAAAGGGCTGGAGGGATCCACAGCAATTACGCCGATTGTATACCCCCGTGTTACAAGTTCACGTGTTAATTTATCAGTAAGTGTGCTCTTCCCTGCTCCCGGCGCACCTGTAATTCCCACAACCTGTGCTTTTCCGGACATGTTGTGCAATATTTTCATGGCTTCAAGCCAGCCCGGCGCACGATTCTCAACCCTGGAAATAAGCCTGGCCAGGGCACGCTCGGATCCTGCTTTCATTTCATCTATTAAATTCTGCCAGTCATTAAACATTTATAAAAAAAACCTCCGGTTTTATACCTCGGAAGGTTATAAATTGCATTTTTTCGGTGAGCAATGAGCATCAAGAGCAAGGCGGGAAAGCTCGTAATAGCGGGCTATTGCAAGCCTGCGCAACACAGCTATTGATGTTCAGGGCCATTGAAAATTAAAAAATCTATAATTCTTCCGTCAGTTGCTGCACATTATCAATTTGGTCCAGGTTGTTAATCGCTGCGACCATTTTCTCTGCCTTTTCATTGCCAAGATATGCATCAGAAAGATCAAGGAACTTGGCCGTAATTTTTTCTCTTTTCGTTTCCAGTCCCGGAATATCTTTCATAACATCAAGTTCCCGGGTATACATTTTACCGGTGGTTGTTTCCAAATCTATTATAGCCTCAACAAGCACAAAATCATCATTCCGGGCAAGAGATATTTTTTTCATAAACTCTTTGACCTGTGGGTCATTTACCTTTTCATCGGTAAAAGCCTTGGTGCCGGTATCGCCCCTGAGAAGCGCATTGGCAACACAGTACGGTATGCTGAACTTACCTGCAAGCCCTGTTTGCGGGTCTGTTTTTCCTGCAGCGCCCAGGGCAAGCTCGGAAACATGTAGTTTAATAGATTTAATATCATCAATACCCAGCCCTTCTTTTTCAAGAATGGCCAAGGTCCCTTCAATGGGGGAATGGGTGGCATGGCAGGAGGCGTGATATTTCTGAGCCAAATCAGCCGCTTCCCAAGGAGCGTTCAGAACTTCGGCTGCATTTTTATTCAATTTTCCATTAAGAACTTTAAGAAAACCAAAATCAACCTCAAGAATATTATCGGTGCTGGTAAAGCCATCCGCTGCCAGCAAGGCCGACATCAAGCCTGCCTGGGATGCTTTCCCGGCATGAAAAGGCTTGCACATGGTTCCAAAAGCGCTCTTTAGTCCTGAAGCCTGTGTGCCGGCTATGCCCAGGGCATAAACTGTTTGCTGTTCATCAAGTCCCAGAAGTTTCGAGCATCCTGCTGCTGAAGCAAAATGGCCTATGGTTGATGTACCGTGCCAACCATGCATATAATGATCCATCCCACCGCAATGGCCAATTAAAGCGGCTGTTTTAAGGCCTATCAGATATGCTGCCAGCAATTCCTTGCCAGAAAAGCCTTTCCATTCGGCAAGTGCAACCAGCGCCGGATAGAGTGTAACAGTTGGATGTCCAATAATAATTTCAAGGGTATCGTCAAAATCAAGGGCATGGGATGCCGCGCCATTGATCAAGGCGGTTTCAATGATATTTTTCTTAAGACCATAACCGATCACGGTTGCCTGTTCCTTGCCTCCCAGCAAATCGGCATAATTAACCAGTTTGGCAACCAGGGGGTCCTCTTTGCCTACCAGGGTGACCGCTATCCAGTCCATTAAAGTAACTTTGGCATGCTCTATATCCGGTTGAGGAATATCTGCAGCATCAGTATTGACTATAAAGTGCGCAATTTCACGGGTTAAATCAATGCTTTTTTCTACCATTATCAATTCTCCTCCTAAAATATCAAAACAACACAATTTTAAACATTTATGTCAACCTATAGATTTCCACCTAAATAATTTCACTTTCAAGTATCCCTTTTCAAAAATATAAGGGGACTCGCAGGGAAAGACGCGAGAAGGACAAAGTTAATGACATTTTTATCCGATCCATCATCGGCCAGATAAATAAAATGCAGACAGATAAATAAAAACCGGACAGGATGGAGGGGGTAATACATTCCATCCTGAATTACTGAAACTTACTAAGGGCTCCCACAAAAATAACTTTACATTTTAAGCGTCGATGCATCCTATCTGGCTGCGTTACGCAAACGTAGAAATATCTTGATATTCCTACGTTTGCGCGCCTTGCCAGCCAAGCGCCTCAACACTCAAAATTGCGAACTTATTTTTGCTCGAACCCTAAAGAAACAACTTATATTCCGATGATTTAATTATTGTTTCCTTGGTTTCCACATGAACCGCAAGGAGCAGGCTCTCAATTAAATCCCTTGATACAGAAAGACTATATATCAAGGATTCCCTTAAGGAGCCGCCTGCAACCATAAGTTCTGCAATCATTAAACTGTGCCGGACAGAAATAGTTTCATCAATATTTGGATCACTTCGTAAATTTCCGATTATTTTTAAAATCATCTCGGCTTGAGTCTCATCGATCCCGGTCTTGTTGGTAAGTATTTTTTTTTCAATATCAACTGAAGGATAATCAACCGGCAAGATATAAAATCTATCTCTTAGCGCGACATCTAAAGAATCAGTACCGGTAAACTCTTCTCCTTCATTCATACTGGCAAAAAAAACTACACCCTTAGCTACTTTTATAAGACCAAGCTGATCCGACCAGATTGACCGATCTTCGGAAAGGACTGAAAAAAGTTCATTAAGTGCTTTAGGATGTTCCGGTCGATTAATCTCTTCAAGGTGTACAACACAATTTGGAGTAGAGATAGCTCTTGGAAATAGGAATTCCTGATAATAGGTATCCCCGCCTTTTAAAGCATGTTCACCAAAAAGCTGGCCAGGCTCTGAAAGCTGGCCAATTTGGAAAACAGCAATAGGGCGTTTATAATAAGCTGCAAACTGACTTATCAATGATGATTTTCCGCAACCCTGGCGGCCAACAACCAGAATATTTACCGAATGTTTTTTCGTCAGTTTCTCAAGACTATCCAAAACATTAATAATTTCCTCAGGCAGGTAGAAAAAATTATCCAACTCAGGGATATGTAATTCAGGTATCATCAATATTACCTCACAAGTTTAGGAGCCTGCCAAAAACAACTTCATATTTTAACATTTTATTTTTGAAACAGGCCTTAATAATTAAAAAGATTCAAAGACACAATTAATTCCCGGAACAGCAAGATGACAAGGTAGACTCTTCAACCCAGCAATTTGGATCAGGGCCCATAAAATCGCCGGTCTGAATAAATGCTGAACGTCGACATCCTCCACAAACATACCGATAAACACATTGACCGCATTTTCCTTTTAATTTTTCCCGATTTCGAAGTTTTTTAAATAAATCCCCCTCATTCCAGATATCCCTTAAATTTCTTTCCAGCAGATTCGAATTGCCGACCTCTTCCTGTATAAGACAGCCGGTAGCGACCCGTCCTTGAGCTGTGATCATATAACTATAGATACCAGTAATACAGCCAACCCCAAAATTATAAAAATCGCAATCCGAGTGAGGATCAGCAAGAAGTATCTTTGTATTTTCCTGTTCACTAACTATGTAACGATTTTCAAACTGGATATCGTCCATTCCTCTTTCTTTCTGATATTTTAACAAAAGTCTTTGTGCCTTGCGGCGCTGCTCTTTGTTCAACCCCCATTTAATTAAACCTTCAGAATGACCAACCGGCAAAAACTCAACCATTATAAATCTGATACCAAGCTCGGCTGTTAATTCAATTAACGGTTCAAGGTCATCATAATTGACATTTGAGAGTGTCATTATCAAATAAACACTAGGTATTCCATTATCCCTGAACAGTTTTAAGGCATTGATTGCTTTATCAAAATTTCCTTTTCCTCTATTCCAGTCATGATTTTTTTTAAACCCGTCGACACTCACTTTTACCTGGGACAAACCAGCCTTCGCCAGCCTGCGAACAGTATCAGCCTTGATAAGAGTGCCATTGGTATTAAGGGCCACAAAAATATTGTTATTTACCGCATGCTCAACAATTTCAACCAAATCGCGCCGCAACGAAGGTTCACCACCAGCGAATTGAATAGCTACAGTTCCTGCTCTGGCAACATTATCCAGAATAGTAAAGACCTGATCGGTTTCTAACTCATCTTTAGGTTGTGTTCTTTTTATACAAAAATGAGCATCGGCGAAACAATAACGACAGTGCAGATTACAATCCTCAGTAAGACTGAACCAGGCAAACAGGGGGGTTGCATTTTTTATGGCGCGCTGATACTTTAATTTAGTAATTGTCAAAAATTCTTCATTCGAAATCTTGCCCGATCTTTTAAATTTCATATGCTGCCTTCCTTTTTTAAGCCGGTAAAGCTGGTATACGAAATAATCATAATTAATTAGTGCTTGAACGAAAATTAAAAACAGATACTATTTCGAATATTTAAACATTATTCAAGAAACAAAAATTTTCAAAAAGCTGTCAGCATTTAGCCGTTAGCTATTGGCTCAAAAACTTTGATTTGGAAAACACCCTTAATCTATTAACTTTTCGTTCAGGCACTATCTAAAAACATAAAAACATGCCCTAAATGTATCCTATTCAAATTCCGGGGTAGAATTTTATGATATCAATAAATATTATTATAACTTACTATTTTTATTAATGCTCAAAATTTGCTTTTTGAGATTAAACGGCGTTTACCCCGAAATTTGAATAGGATACCCCTAAAACTTAAGCAGCCGCTGAAAAAGGCGCTCAAGTGCGGCAGGTAATTGATCAATTGTTTCAATAAACTGCAAGGATTTTCCATACTGTTCAAGCATGGCCTCTTTACTTTTTTTACCACAACCAAGTGTTATTATATCAATATTATCTTGCTTACAATAATCAAGGGCATACTGAACATCCACACCTGCATTTGACTCTCCATCAGTAATATGAAGAATAAATTTCCTTGAAAATGTATTTCTCGGCATAAGCAAGCCCGCGCCAATTATAGCCTGACCGGAAGGAGTCCGTCCTGTCGGCGCTATTGAATAAAGCACATTGTTTCGTAATAGTTCAGATAAAATTGAAACACCATCCCATTCAAAGTATCCAAATATTCGTAAAGTATTTTGATACCCGGCCAAAGCCTTATGGAGTGCGCTCATTGAATTTTCAACGACATTCCATTTATAACCACCCATTGATAAGGATGCATCGACCACTACAGTAAAATTCCAGGCAAATTCCACCATCATCTGATCAACTTTGAAGCATCTTCCGGAAATAGGGGCGCGGTACAAACGTCTTCGGTCAATCTTGCCGCTTTCAAGGCCCCGGCTTGTTGTTTTCACTCTTTGGGCATAATAATAAAAAACATTTTTCAAACGTTTCACCAAAAGTCGATCTATAGCGGCATTTGCCGGAATAGTAAAATTTGACAAAGTTGTTCTGATTACCTTCTCATCATTATTACATATTTTCCTTATCAAAGGAGTCAGATCCCGTCCTCCACTGGCCAGCTCAACCTCAATCTGATTAAATACTTCACGGCTGATAGCCGTTTTTCTCTTTTTTTCTTTTTTTCTTTTTTTCTTTTTAAGCTCTTTTTCCTCGTATAAACCTTTTTCAAAGTATGAAACCGGATCTTTCTGCCATTCTTTTATAAGTGGTAAAATATCCTTGATTATGCTGGAATAAAGAGCAGCTCTTTTTTTACTTCTGGCAATAACAGAAGGACTTCCATTAGTTGCAACTGAACAGATTTCAGGTGTCCTTTTACGTAAAACATCTAATGGTTTTTCATAAAGAGGATTTAAAGGCTCATAATAGCGGCCGTCAACTGCCAACTGTTCCCATAAGTCAAAAAGGTGCCAGGCTGTTGGATTACGCCTCGGATCCCGCATTAGTCCGGAAATAATAACTTTCCGAGCCTTCCTGGTATACTCACCCAGTATACTGCTTGAAGCTTTTTGTTCCAGATATATATTTTCACAGGCTGAAAAAAACTTCCAGTATATATCCTTGATTAAATATTTTGAAGGCCTGGCAAGTTCCTCATTAATTTTCAGCAGTTCCAGCCAGGCATTATGGCTCCATTCGGTTTGGCGACGCGCTTCATGAGCTGTAACACCTATCAGAACATCCATTTTGCCGGGGGGGACCGGATATACATCTAATACAAATGCAGCCGGCAATACAATGGATCCTTCATCCAGGCCTGAGGCTATTTGTCCAGCCCAAACAACACGTCCCACATTTATCCCGATATGACCGACAAACAGGGTTAAGGCCCTTAAAACAGCAGCGAGCTCGGCTGCTTCATAACCCGACTTGAGTATCCGCCAATAATCGGAATCCCCTTTAAAATACCAACTTGGCTTAGACCAAATATTGCTTGGTTGATTCATGCAATAGATGTCCAGTCGATCAATATAATTCATAGGCATCTTTAGGTACCTCTTTCTCTCCTAACTCCATCTGAACCGTTAGCAGAATAGCTTCAAGAGCTTCTTTGCTCATTTGGAGGCTAAAAATTAAAGCTTCCCTAATACTGGCGCCGGCTTTTACCAAATTGCCGATCATCAGGCTATGCCTGGTTGAAACCGCCATGGGCATTTTAGTATTATATCTTAAATCATTCAAGATTGACACAACCCTTTGGGCTTCTACCTCATTTAGTCCTGTTTTACGGATTAAAACCTCTTTTTCAACATCAAGGGGTAAATAATCCATTGAAATAACATAAAACCTGTCTCTTAAGGCCGCATCAAGCATCTCAGTACCGGAAAATTCCTCGCCTTCATTCAAGGTTGCAAAAAATACAACTCCATCTGCAACCTTTACATTACCCAAATCATCCAGCCAAGCCTGCCGATCATCACTTAAAATTGAAAAAAGCATATTAAGCGCCTTGGGATGTTCAGGTCTGTTTATTTCTTCCAGGTGAATCACACAGTTTGGAGTCGAAATAGCCTGGGGAAATAAAAATTGCTGGTAGTAGGTTTCACCGTCTTTTAACCTTAATTCTCCAAATAACTGTCCCGGTTCTGAAAGAATACCAACCTGAAAAGTTGCCAGCGGCCTTTGATGCCTTGCAGCAAATTGACTCACCAAAGAAGATTTACCACAGCCCTGTTTACCTACTACAAGCAAATTAACAGGAGTACTGGCGGACATATTGTTAAATCTATCCAGAGTGGATGCTATCTCCCTTGATAAAAAATAGTGTGGATCATTTTCAGGAATAAGAACATCTTGTAATGAATCTTTTTTATCCATATTTATAATATTTCACTCCAATTTTTAAAAAATAAAACAAAAAAACAACCTGCAACAGTAAATGAAATAAATACAGATCGTCACATAAATAATTTCACTGCGTTATCTGTTATAGAAGTATTATAATACGCCCTCTTCCCTTTTGCCAAATTTTAAAATCAAGTAATTATCCGACAAGCTACGGTTATAGATACTGCTGTTGTTTTAATTACTTAACCGCCGATTGTACAATTAATCCCATATGTTTCAAGTATCTCTTTAAAATCTTCACATTCAATAGGGTCCATATTTTCTTCTTCTATAAGCGGCCAGTAAATACCCATCCAATTGTATTTATTCTGGCACCAGTTGTGAAACGGCAAAAGGTCTAACCTGTGGACAGGATTGGGGAGTCCTTTTAAAAATTCACCCATCTGTTCAAAATTTTCAGCAGTATCATTATAATCATACATTACCGGAACCCGAATAATAATCTTTGCACCAGCTTCTGAAAGTTTCTTTATGTTTTCAAGAATTTTTTCATTTCCAGCACCTGTTCCCAACTTGTGCAGTTCGGTATCCATGTTTTTCATATCAACCAAATAAAAATCAACAAAAGGAAGGGTTTGTTCATAAACCTTCCATGGAGCTGTGCCATTTGTATCGAGACAGATATGAATGCCCTTTTCCCTGGCCTTTTGGAGGAGCTCCAGCATAAATTTGGGATGCACGGTAGGTTCCCCGCCACCAAGGGTCATACCACCACCTGAATTCTTGTAAAAAAGTTCATCCCGCATTACCTCATCCAAAACATCATCAACCGTCAGCATTTTTGCAACCGGCACAAGAGCATCAAAATCACACGCTTCAACACACTTCATACAGTCAGTGCATTTACTCCGATCAATTTTATGGTAAGTGCTTCCTTCTGCTATAGCTTCCTCGACAGGAATGGGGGGCCTGATAGCCTCTTCCGGGCATGATTCAAGACAAAGGCCGCACTGAACACATAATGCTGACTTCCAGAAAATAGTATTATGCATCGGGATTGTTTCCGGATTATGACACCATTTGCATTTAAGATTGCAGCCAACACCGATTACAAGGGTTCTAATACCGGGCCCATCATTTGTCGAAAAGCGTTGCATATTTGTAATTAAACATTTTTCAGTCATCAAATTTTCTCCTAATATTTTTCAGTACTCTCTTGTTGGTGTTTACAAACAGCCCCTGAAAAAAATTTCACATAGATTCTCCTGAAAGTAATCCAGCTAAGCTATTTATATACAATTTAACAGACCATTGCAATATATTTCCTGACAATCCGCTGCTTGAATCAAACGGTCGGAGAGATGCTATAGCATTTTCAGATAATTAATTTCACGGGGATAGAGAAAAAAATCCGGGGAAGGTGTAATGGTAGTAGACAGTAAAATTATTTATATGGAAATCTATACCTTCAGAATCACCACACCAACTGAGCTAAAGAATTTTTTCGCCTGCAATACCCATGGTAAGAGCATAAATTTCGGTCACCTTCATCAGGATAACGGCAAAAGGCTTTGGCTCATCACAAAGCTCTTTAAAAGAATCTAGCAAATCACCGTTACGCGCAACACTTGCAAGCCTTCCTTTTAATTGAAAACCGACCATAGCAGGTTCAAAAACCGCTAAAGACAAACGTGAAAATTTTTTAAAATTATCCAAGATAAACTTACGTTTTTCATTAGAAAATGGAAAAGCTATAGTATCTTTATCAACTATTTTAACAGTATTAACCGAATCCAAATTTATACTTTCCGGTACGCTATCCGAACCATCAAGAGACCCAACCATTTTATATGTTTCAGGTTTTTCCAGTATTTCCATAATTTCTTCAGGAATTTTCAGATACACAATTATTTACCCTCCCAACAATTATTTGGTCCACCTAAATTTTTATCTAAATAATTTCAAGGGGTTATCGCTGAAAAACTTCGGCCGCCTATTATGCCTCTCCAGTTTTTTTCCTAACCTTGTGAAATTAATCGGCAGCGCCTGAACGAAAAATAGATGCCATATTAATACAATCTCTATTTCCAGCTTTTTTTCTAACAAAAATTTAAAGCGATTAGCTTTCAGGCGTTGATATTAGCTAATGAATCTTTATTTTTTATTTTATCCGGGCAGATCCAGGCCGGCTTCAGACACCTCGATTACGTTGGCGATAGCCACGGATCTAAGCTGATGCATCATCATTCTTTCATAAACCGCGTCATACCAGGACTCAAATATTGAGGTTTTGTTATCAAAATGAACAAATTTACATTTAATCTGATACGCCTTTTTTTCATATCCAATAACCCCTATGGTAAGTTTTCCATTTTGTTTAAGATTTGCTTTTGTTTTTCCAAGACAGACATCCGCAAATGCTATTTTTTCAGGAGTTAAAACAGATAGGGTTGATATAATTACCACATTCGGCTCTCCCAGATCATTTACAGTCCCCAACATTTTAACCGACTCTGGCTCAGCCAGGATATCAAGTACATTATCCGGAATAACAGCCATTTCCAGTTCCCCTCCATAGATTACATATAAAAATTCCTGCTCTCCTCCTTCAAGTTATCCGGAAAAAAGCAGGAATAAAAATATTAAAATCAGCAATCACCCTGATAATTGATTGATAGGATAATTGATAGGATGATTGCTGATCCGGGCTAATTAAAGCTCCTGAATTGTTCGTGCAATGATTGTATCCTGTGTTTTCTTATTAAGCCCTACAAACTGGGCGCTGTAACCCGCAACCCGGACGATCATCTCTTCAAAATCCTCCGGTTTTTCCTGGGCTGCAAGAAGTGTTTCATTATCCACAATATTAAACTGAACATGGTTAATGCCAAGATCACACCAGCTTTGGATATAGGAATTCCAAATATCAAAACCCTTGTCACCAGCAAGCTGGGTTGGTGAAAGTCTCTGGTTAAGCAGATTGGCCCTGAACATATTTTCATGCTCCAGTTTTCCAACTGAATTCAATACCGCAGTAGGACCTTTTTTGTCATTCCCCGCTCCGGGCGAACAGCCGCCGTCATAGCAAGTATCGCCTAATCGCCGGCCATTGGGCAGAGCGCCAAGGAGATTCGAGCAAACTGTGTAAGCAGCAACATTTTGCGGAACGCACGGAACGCCTTGAGCATGAGTACCCCAGCACTTGCAGGGCATGCAGACTTCATCACGAACTCTTTCATGAATCTTGACAATAATATCATCCGCATATGGATCATCATTACCCCACTTAGGAGCCTTGACAAAATCCATCCGTTCTTTTTCATAACCTTCCCAATTGGCCTTCAAGAACTCAAGAAGCTGAGCCATTGTATATTTCTTTTCATCATAGATCAGTTTCTTGCAGGCCACCAGAGCATCACACCCGTCCATCCAGATAAAGGTTGTAACCCAGGCATTACCGTATTCTTTCCGTGTAAAGGCATTAATACCGTCTTCCACACACATTTCATAGGTAGCGCTCAAATGCGGCCGCCCATGGATTTCTTCAATATGATGGACAATATTTCTAATCTTGACCGCATCCCAATGAATAACCTTGAACTGCTCAATAAACGCATCCATAAGCTGATCAAAAGTCATCTCGCAGGGATCGCCTGTCTTGGGGCCGATCTGCATATTAAATACAGGATTAAAGCCGTTCCACAAGGCGAGCTCCATACATTTTGAACCCAGTGTAGTGCAGGAAGAATAACGCATCGGCATGCAGCCGTGCTTGGTTTCCGGGGCAGGTACAATACAAGCCTGGGCAACCCAGGTCCGGGCCTCTTCTTCGGGAGTGTTGCTCCAGAACATATTGGCCTTGATGAGAACCTGATCATTACGGATATTTGGATAACCAAGCCCGTGGCGAATACAATCGAAACAGTTTTTCAAAATATCTTCCGGCATCTCTTTATTATAACGGAGTGCAAAGGTCGGGGATACGCATCTTACATACCTGGCTGCTTCCATAAATACATTAATCAAATCCCTGTAGTCCATGGTTCCATCAGGACGCATTCCGCCAAAGGTCCATACATACGGGCCGGGGTCACCTGTCATCAGCTCACGCCATTGCCTGTTCCGGCAGCTTCCGTATTCATAAGATCTGATCAGGTATTCTCCAACATAATCTACGGCATCCTCTCTTGTTATATAACCGCTTTTCATATCCGCGTCAAACCAGTCGCCGAACCACCAGTCAGGATGTGCCGGCCAGGCGCCATCCGGTTTTTCTCTTTTCCTGGCCATAGTCTGGAAATGCTCAAACTGAAGCGCTTCAGGGAAATTTCTGGGCCGATTTGCCGGTACCCATTCACATCTTTCGGAAATATCCAAAAGCTCTTGCTTTCTTTCAGAATCGGTTTCAAAATTTTCGGAAATAATCCGCGCCAGTCTTGCCAGACGTTTAGCATAAAGAATTTCAGATTGAAGAGTCCGCTTCATTGCCTCCCAAACAGGAACTCTCTGCAGGTAATGTTCTTCATCCGGAAAATTCGGCACCGCGCCCATCTTGTAAAGAACGTTACTTGCTTCTTTAAGGCCCGCGTCAATCTCTTCGATAATGGCATTAAAACCCTTACTGTAATAAGTAAACTGGGATGTGCAGTAAAAAAGGCCTTCCAGGTGAGGTCCACCGGTATAGGTCTGGGATGTACGGCACATGATTTTGTGACGCTTGCTCATAACCTTCTCAGCCATAAACTGCTGGGTATAAGGCTTCATGATTTTCAGGCATTTTTCAACTTCATCACGTTTATCCATGTCAACCAGTTCATCACGGTCATTAAATATATCTTCATTAAGACCGAATGACAGGTTCGGTACCCAGAATACCTCATGGGGAGCAGCGGCGCAGCAACCTACGATTCGTGAATTATCAACAATATAAACAGGCAACTTTTTATTAGTATTTTCCAGCGCCCTTGAAAAGGTTGTCATATAGGGATCAGACCTGGCATCCTCATCATCAAAAATTTCAGCAAAAAGGATTGGGCCGTCAGCACCGACTTTTGTGCCGGGCAGATATGCGCCTGCTTTAGCGCCTTTTGACCAAACTGCTTTTCTCAAATAATCAATCCTGGGTGAACGTGCTTGCTCGGCCCACCACCAATGCTGGTTATTATCCAAAAATCCTTGCAATTTTGCTTCTTTTGCGTCAGCCATTTTTATACCTCCACTATCTGTAATAATTTTTATCGGTTGGAGCGCCCATCTTTACACCTGAGGGAAGATCGCTCTTTTTCATCGGCTTTGATGTCCAATATCCGCAACGTGCATCAATAACACGTTCAACCAGTTCCCCCTGTTCTTTATCATCTTCAAAAGGGAAAAACCACTTTTCACCTTCATAACTTTTTGCAGCCATTATGTTTTATCTCCTTCATTTAATTTTACAAGAATTTTAGAATCCGAGATCATACTGTCAGATATAAGCGCAATCCATACTGGTTAATAATCAACCGAATTGCATTATGATCCTTTCGGCTCAAACTCACTTTACAATACAACTATCAGGATCAGGCCCAGCACTTTTTATCAGCCACCCTGTTTGTCGGAATGAATCCCGATACCCTTATCGGAATGAAATGGAAAACTTTTGCAATGCGCGGTAAAATCAGTAACTTCACCTGTTGCTTCGGCAATCCAGTTCATTGCATGACATTTTGGGCACTCATGCCAGCTCATTCCATCATCAAGCCTGATGTTATACAGATATGCAAAAGTCTCTTTTGGACCTTCATGGCCGCATTTCTCACATTTAACGTTCATTAATAAATTCCTCCTCAATTTATATAATATTTGTATCCTGATTTAATTCCCGGTCAGGCTTTTTCTTCTTCCCTTTAAACACCTTCCCACGGAATTTCCCTGTTCCCCAGGATTGCGGCCCCCTGTACTCCTCGTTGCTGAAAAACTCATCGCAGACTTCCAGATGCCCGCACTCGGGACATTGCCTGTATGCCAGAGTTCCGGTTACATTGAGATTACCGATAAATTTCCAGATACCCCTTCCACCTTCACAACCACATTTTGAGCATTTCATGACCACAACCCGCAACCTCCCATAGTATTCCTATTTCTCGTCAAAACCTCTGCCGGCCCGAACTGCAGGACCCCACATCTCTTCAGATGAATCAGTCTTTACCCTCTCAATTTCTTTGAACTTCGGACAACCTTTTATATCTTCATAAATATTAACGATTGCGGGGAATCCATCTTCATCCGCCATTTCCATACAAGTCCCTTCTTCAGCAGCTATGTTTGCTCCATCAGGCATAAAAAACTGGCAATCACCGTGTCTTGGCATTCTAGCTCTCCTTTTTTTTAACATGTTAATATTAATGCTTATTCAATTTGATAATATTTTTCAGTTTTCTGATGTTTAATAGAACATAAATTTCAATTTAGTTATTAACTTCATCACCCCCCTTTTAATTTCTGTTCATATGGATTAGCAGTAATTCATGTTCATGCTGTTTCTACAAGCAATAGATATGCCAAGATTTTTAAATAAATATTATTTTATTGATTTAATGTGATATCAATAAGTTATTTTAAACTTATTCCAAAAATAAATTTTTTCAATTTCGGCCAAAAATTCTTTTTAGGACAATATGTCCGATATGCCGGCCGGCTTTTTGAAAAACAGGCAAGGCGCCTTCTTTGAAATCAATCACCCCAGCCAGGTAACTTTTTGCAATGAACGATGACGTCAATTGTTATCTATAACGCAGTGAAATTATTTCTATTGAAATCTATCCTGGTTCCGTTTCAAATCAGTATTTTTGCTTGCTACTTTGGCTGAATTGATATATCTTAATAACATAATCTGCTTCAATATCTGGACGGAATTTAATTATAGATTTTCAGGCATACTTTATTTTTTAGTATGGGAACGGGGACGAAATTATTGAATGCCTGAACTAAAAATAGACAATAATTTTGAAATATGAAATCCAAAAAGATGAGTGTCTATGATGCAAAAAACAAATCTGCCTTTATTTGATCCAAAAAATTGTTCCTATTCTTTTTTAAAAATCCTGGCCCATGCTTTTGATCAAATGGATTCCATGACCTGGGTTTTAGATACCGAAGGAAAAATTTTATTTTCAAATTCAGCAGCTCTGAAGTGTGCGGATATCTCGTTAAACCGGGTTGAAGGGTCTTTTTTGGGCGAGTCACCCTGGAGAAACTATTCCCCTAAAGCCAAAAACATTACTGCCGCAATGATAAAAAACGCTCTTTCCGGCAGGTCTGTCGTGGCAGAAGACTCAATCGCCGCACCTGACAGGTTGATCCCTGTTCTGTTTTCAATATCCCCAATCCGGGATTCCAACGAAAACATTATTGCATTAATTTCTGAAGCAAAAGTAATCCAGGAATTGAAAAATCTTCAAAGAGAATATTCAACCCGCCTTGAAACCAAAATCCATAAAGTTGCCAAGGCGCTTAAAAAAACCAACCGGCTCAATAGAAATCTTGTTGATTCCGCACCTGTCGGTATAATTTTTATTAATGAACAGGGTCGACTTTTGTTTGCCAATCCCCGGATGAAGCATATAATAACGGCATTGGGAATTGCCGGGAACTCCATAAAAAATAAAAAATTATCCGAGATTGGTATTTTTCAAGCCGATTCCTTCTGGAAAAAGATAAATAACGATTCGCTCCTGGAAATCAGCCCGGGCCAGGTAAAAATGCTTTTTTGTCATAATAAAAATATAAAAATGTATTTTGAGGTTCATGCCGCTCCCCTTAGAGGCATTTCAAATAATTACAAGGGAACTGTTCTGATTTTTGATGATGTTACTGAACGTAAAGGTCTGGAAGAAAAATTACTTAAAGTACGAATCCGATCGGAAAAAATGAGCTCAATTAAACTCCTTATTTCAGGGATCGCTCATGAGCTTAACAATCCTCTAACCAGTATCATTGGCTGTGCGGAATTTCTTATGGAAGACGCAAATTTAACCAATGACGTCAATGAAGCAGCCCGGATCATAGAAAACGATGCCAAAAGAGCCGGCAAGATTGTGAAAAACCTGCTTGCGTTTTCATGGAAATCCACTTTTGACGGAAAGGCTGTCAATATAAATGAGGTTATCAGAACTGTTATGGGGATCAGGGTACATCAGTTGATAGAAAGGAGAATTAAGGCCGTTCTAAAGCTTACCGAAGAAATTAAACCGGTAAAGGCAGACTTGACCAAGATGCAACAAGTGATTCTCAACCTGCTCAGCAACGCAGTAGATGCGATTGGATCCAGCAGGATCGGGAATAAAATTATTATTCGGAGTAATATGGATGGGGATTGGATTGTTGTGGAGATAGCAGACAACGGTCCCGGTATCTCTGAGGAACACTTATCAAAGATTTTTGACCCCTTTTTCACTACCAAACCACATGGCAAGGGAACAGGCCTTGGTCTTTCCATTGCTTACGAAATTATCCAGGAGCATGGTGGTTCTATTACAGTGAATTCACCTCCAACAGGCGGCTCCACTTTTATTATCCATCTTCCGGTTTATACCGATTTTATACCCAAGCCTGTTCAACAAGTAATAGGCCATCCCTGGATTCCGTCAAAAGTACTTGTTGTTGATGATGAAAAAAATATTCGTCTTACCCTTTCAAAATATTTAACTGACCTGGGGTGCCGGGTAGATACTGCTTCAAATGGCAAGAACGCCCTGGATAAATTAAAAGCACAAGTTTATGATCTGATGCTTTCCGATTTAAGGATGGCTAACATGAACGGACTGGTATTATACAATCAAGCAAAAGAAAAATACAAAAAATCGGTGAAACAGTTTGCATTTATGACCGGTTTTTCAGAATCACATATGGAAAGTGTTATTGAAGCGCCGAATATTCCAATTCTGCACAAACCATTCAGCCGCCGGGATATTTTGCGTTTTTTAAGAAAAATTGAAATATAGATTATCAGATAATTACCCGATTTTAAAATTGGACGCAAGGCCGGGGGGTGTAGGGGTTCAAAATTTTGAACCCCTACACATACGACCGATAACGCAGTGAAATTATTTATGTGACAATCTATATAACTTACAAAACAAGGGATCTCCCAGGAGAAGCGGGAGCAAAAAATGAAATTAAAAATACTGGTAATTGATGATGAAAAATCAATCCTTCAAACGTTCAAGTTACGGCTTACCCGCTGGGGGCATGAAGTTTTCCTGGCTTCAGACGGAAATTTCGGTATGGATTTATTGTCCCAGGTTGATTGCGATCTTGTTGTTACTGATCTGAAAATGCCGGGTATGGGTGGAGAAAAAATAGTAAAATTAATAAAACAAAACCATCCTGAAACCGAAATTGTGGTTATTACCGGTTATGCCTCAGTGGAAGTAGCTGTAGATATAATGAAAGAAGGGATTACCGATTTTTTTGTAAAACCCCTTAATTTTGATCAAATACATATTGTTATTGATAAAATCTGTGAACGAATTGCTTTAAAAGAAGAAAACCGTCTCCTTAAAGACCGGGTCGGAGAGCTGAAAAATAAAATCGAGCAGCAAGACCGTATGTACAACCTGGTGGGTAAAAGCAAAAAAATGCGGGAAATATTTAAACTTATCACTAAAGTTGCACCCTTGAACACCACTATTTTGCTTTCAGGTGAGACAGGTACCGGCAAAGAAATGATTGCAAAGGCTATTTATCATGTAGGTACACGAAAGGACGGCCCAATAATTACAGTTGATTGCGGCACCCTGACGGAAACTCTCCTGGAAGCGGAACTGTTTGGTTATGAACAAGGGGCCTTTACCGGAGCTGTGGGAACTAAACGGGGCCGCTTTGAACAGGCTGACGGTGGAACCATATTTTTGGATGAGGTTGAAAATGCATCGCCGGCAGTTCAAAAAAAACTTTTAAGACTTATCCAGGAAAAAACATTTCAAAGGCTCGGTGGTGATGCCCCCATCAAGGTGAATGTTCGGGTTATCGCCGCTTCCAACCAGAATCTGCTTCAACTGGTAAGGGAAAAAAAATTCAGGCAGGATCTTTATTACCGCCTGAACGTAGTTCCCATTAATATTCCCCCTTTGAGAGAAAGAACCGAAGACATTCCTTTATTGACACGCTATTTCGTAGATATTTACACAAAACGCCTTGAACAAAAGCCTATGGAAATCACCCCGGAATCAATAAAATTACTCATCAACTATTCATGGCCCGGTAATGTCAGAGAACTTATCAATGTAATTGAGCGCACAATTATTATGACACCGGGCAATACGATCAATAAATTTTATCTTAGTGATGAGCATGAACCGGAAGACAACTTTTCAATAACAACAAAAATCAGTCTGGATCCTCCCTTAAAAGAACAGATTAGCCTCCTGGAGCAAAGGTATCTTTGTCTGGCACTTGAAAGATATCATGGCAGGATAAAAGATGTAGCGGAGCGATCGGGATTAAATGCCCGCACACTTTTCCGAAAAATGGAACAGTATAAATTGAATAAAAGAGATTTTAACTAGTGCATGGACGAAAACCATCTATCATTTCGAGCTTTTTTTCTAAACGAAGATTTAAAGCGATTAGCTTTTAGGCGTTAGGTATTAGCGGGTGCAATATAAAAAAGTTATTCGATTATCAGCCCTGAAAGGGCTATACATACCAGCCCAGGGCACAACGGCCCTGGGATTTTAATATCCTATAACCAACGTTAACTGTGAACCTATAACTGTGAACGGTTACAATTTGTGTAACTTTTTTGTATTGCACCCTAATTAAACCAATAATTTTGATTTAAGAACTTCTTCTAAACGCATTGGCAGTTGATCCAGGGAATCCAAAAGGATTGCATCATTACCATACTGCCTGGATAATATTGCTTTCATTTCTTCATCTTCGCAAACACCAATGGTAACAAAATCGACATGTTGCCTTTTGCAAAATTCAAGGGCTTTTTTTACGCTAAGACCACAGTTAGGTTCCCCGTCGGTAAGATGAATAACAAGTTTCCGCTTATCATCCGGCAATTTCATGGCAGTAGTAACAATGGCCTGACCTGTTGGGGTTCTTCCTGTGGGACGGACAGTGTAAAGTGTGCTGCTGTAAGATAAATCATTTACTTTGCAAATTCCGCCGCTTTCAAAATAGGCATACACAACCAGTCTGTTTTCAGTACCTTTAACTGCCTGGCAAAGTGATGCAAAAATACGTTCGGTTTTTACCCAATCCTTTCCCCCACGTGTCACCCCTCCCGACATGGAAGCTGAACCATCAACCAGGATGGCTATATTCCTGGTATTATCATTCAAAAAATACTGTTTTTGCCTGAATACCAAACCATCAATTCCGGATCGGTAGAGTCGTCTTCCATCAAGTTTTCCCAATGTCAGATAACGTCGATATCGATAACGCCTGCTTCTGAGGTTTCTCTGCTGCTTGAAAATCCGCCTTAATCTTGCCACCAGGTCTACATCCGGGTCAATGAGACAGCGCAAGGTTGATTTTACAAAGCAGGTTTCCATTATTCTACCTTGTTCATTATCGGAAATTTCTTCAATTTTTTCATCAAGAGTTTTACCTTCCCGTTTTTCCAAAGAATCCTTAATATTCTGCATTAAAACAAGATTTGATTCAATCTCCGGGCTATCCTCTTGCACTTCTTCATTTTCAGCAAGCTGATCTTCTCCTTCAGCTTCATCTCCTTCTTCAGATTCCCCTTCAGTTTCTCCTTCCTTATCAGGGGCTGAATATTTTTCATAAACAGGTTCAACCCAGGTATCGGATCCGGCTATTAAATCATACCAGATATTTAGATAAAACTCGATCCTGGCCTGAAAACATTTTGAGATAGACTTTATCTCCAAAAATTTAATGATTTCTTTTTTTGCCTGAAGCAGTCTTTCAAACAGGGGATAATATTCCGGATTCATATAAACAGCTAATTTATCGAGGAAAATATGGTCGGAAAAAACAGATAGAAGGTTTCTGAGGGTCGGCTTATTTTTTATATTAGATTTATTTTGGGGTCTAATATATTGCCAGCAATCCGGGAGATAATATCTCCAAACAGTATCATTGGCCAATTCCCTAATATAAATATCTTCGAAAATATTGACAAACAATTCTACGAGTTCCTCCCTTTTCGCAGGCATTGTACCAAATTTTTTGTTAAGCTTTTTTTTGAGCATTGATATAACCACATCTGAAAGAACTTTACAATGGAATGCCTCCCTTGCAGTGACGCCCACAAGAATATCCATCTTTCCAGGAGACAATGGATAGGCACCTTTTGCCAGATTAATGTCGATTTCAATTTTTTTTCTGGGATTGGGAGCAGACATTCCTGTCCATTCAATCTCTTTTAAATTAGTAGCTATATGCCCCCCAACTTTGCGCAAAGATAATAAAATCTTCAGCAATTCCTGGGATTCTACGGGAGACTTATCTTTTCTCCAATATTCAGAGTATCCATACGATTGAGAAGTGCTCATAATATTTTTCCTGTAAACGCTAACTCGACAAAAAACCTGGGAAAGTAATGTTAAAATATAAAATTATTTTCAAAAAAATCTTAAAAAACAAGTCAATAGAGTTTATCCGGCAAAAGGCTCGTGCGGATGATCAAGAATTGCACCAAATTTTTGAAGTGAATCCTTTCTTACTTTTTCGGCCTCTTTTTCACTTAAATTTTCCGATTTAATCCAATCTTCCAATAACCTGCCACCGGGGAGCCACATTGAAACTGTGTCCCTTTCAGGAACCCATGCTTTAAGTTTTATTCCGTACTGTTTCAATATATCCCAAACTTTTTCACTGTTCCGTTTATCACAATAAACATACATGATGCATTCTTCCAGCCCAAGATGTTCAAGCGGCTTCCGGTCATATTTAAAACATGCGATTAACCCTTCTTCCAAATAAGGATCCAATTTTTCAGCAAGCTTGTCATGCATATCTTTTGATCCCAAAACAAGCCATTTGCCCCAATAATCAAGATACTCTTGATTGGTTAAGGGCTTTCCTTTATAGGCTACGTATTTGTATCCTTGATAAATACGCGAATGGTAACCAAAAATAAAATGGCTGGCAGGTTGATCAACAATCATTATATGGAACCTGATCTATTACCTCATCCGGAAAGGTAATCTTTAAGGATTCATCCAAAACTTACTCCAGGTTAAAAGCCCGCGATAGAGACGCAAAATTTTGCGTCTCTACCTCATAGAAAGATATGTCTGTATATAAATAATTTCACTACGTTATCAGTCGTCGGAGTAGGGGTTCAAGATTTTGAACCCCTACCACCTCCGGCCTTGAGCCGAATTTTAAGATCGGATAATTTATATAAAAATCTATATTATGCTGCCCAAGCGGCAACTTTTTTTGTTTTAGATTTTATTTCCTTTAATTTTTTATATAAAATTCTTATTTCCTCCTCAATTCCAGGCAATGTGAGGACACGATTTTTTTCAGAAGCATTATTGATAAGTTGCTTTGCTTCATCATATTGTCCGTTTTTAATAAATTCCCGAGCCTGACGTAACTGGTCAGGCACTTCCGATTCTAATTCAATATGTCGATTGCAGCTCACCTGAGCGCCACAGCGAGGGCATTCCCTCACATCAACAGGGCCGCTTCAAGAGCTTTGACAGATATATTTAAAATCGGAAATCAAACCTTCATACTCACATTTATCGCATTTCATAAGAAAACCTCCTTTTAATTTTTTATATGAGATACTTATAGTATTTTCAGATAATTAATTGCACAAGGCCAGAGGTGGTAGGGGTTCAAAATCTTGAACCCCTACTCCGACGCCCGATAACGCAATGAAATTATTTACGTGGGCATCTATATCACCTCTTTAATCCCAAACAATTCAAGTCGGCATTTTTTTAGAAGCATACTTGATAATCAAGTCATGGCGGAAGCTATAACCGATATCTGTTTAGCAGCTTCTTTTGCGTTTCTTATATTACAAATCATCCTGACGGCTTCCACCATAGCTTTAAATTCATCAGTGCCATTAACATAAATTGGATCATTTCTTCTTATATTTGAGTCAACTACGGGTGATTCCTTGCCTTCGGGACGTAACCACACAGTATCTGTTTCAGCAACCGTACCATATTCAAAACGGTTATTATCTATGGTATAATAACCAGATGGATTTTCCCAGATCTCCCACATTTCCTCATCCCATAATCCATAATCACGTGTTTCAGACATATCCTTATCCCCTTTAGACATATTCTTATCTCCTTTAATAAAATGTTAGGGGGTACAAATCCTTTTTAACCTGCAGCTTTCATTCTTGTTACAGTTGCATATTTAAATTACCGGGGAAAACTCAATGCTTTTTTTCATTCCCATGCCCCGTCATCAGTAACATCAGGTTAAGGATACCCCTTTTTAAAAACCTAATGTAACAAATTAATCATGTTCTGCTGTTATGTCAATCATTTTATCCGGCTCCTGCTATACGTTCAATCCAATTATATAACATTATACCATAATATTATATAAATGCATAAAATTTTAACCTTGTGTAACCTTTTTTATATTGCACCCTGGAAAAGTTCTTTGACTTTCGTTTCATCTTCAATTATGCTTTCTAATAAGATTGATAGATGTTCAAATAAATAATTTCACTGCGTTATCGGTCGTCGGCGTAAGGGTTCAAGATTTTGAACCCTTACGCCACCCGGCCTTGTGCCAAATTTTAAAATAGGATAATTATCTAAAAATCTATAACAGTACGCCTCCCTCAGGTAATTATCCAAAAATCTATAAGTTAAAATTCCGCTTGAAATAAAATTAATAAAAGGAGTTACAAATGACGCAAGCAAAAACAGGTGATACCGTAGAAGTCCATTTTGTCGGAAAACTTGATGATGGGTCGATTTTTGATTCTTCGATGGAGCCGATTAAATTTAAAATTGGTAAAAAAACTATGCTGCCTTTATTTGAAAATAGCCTGGTTGGAATGCAAAAAAATGAGAGCAAGACTATTACAATTGCACCTCAGGATGCTTATGGGGAATATAATGATCAACTTTTATTCATAATAAACAGATCAGACTTTCCACCGGATTTTGTACCTAAGAAGGGAAAATTGATGCAGGGTAGATCTGATCAGGGAAATGTCGTTGATGCCTATATAAAAGATATCAATGAAGATAAGATAACTATGGATGCCAACCATCTACTTGCCGGTCAAACTCTTACTTTTGAGATTACATTGATGGATATTCTGCCTGATGATGGCAAAGATTAGGCTCATCGAAATGAGCACCAATGTTGGCCCGCAGGGGCACGATGCATCGTGCCCCTATTTTAAATTCGTAATTATTACCACTCAATTTGGGCTGATTTCCCAATCTCTTTTTGCAGTTCCTCCAGGTTAAGTTGATACTTATTATCAACCTGCCTTGTGACACTTTTGATTATTGACTTCATGTCATATCCCCGCATATCAGGTTTTTTATGCTCCTCTACCATTTTTTGTTTTAATTCATTATTATCTTTTTGAAGTTTGGTGATGTACTCATCGCCTTTATCAATATTTTCACTTGCTATTTTTATATTTTGCTCACTCAGGTTTCTCTGGGTCCTTTGAACATGTTTAGCATCCTGGGAACAATCATTGATCAATATATCTATTTTATTATCAATAACATATTTCATGATATCATACGTGCTTTCCCTGGATATCATCGGGGATATATAAAACTGGGACAAGTTCCGGTCCAGAACAGATCTGCCCAGGAAAGAATCATAAACATAGACTTGATTTCTCTGAAAATATTCAATGACTCTTTTATGTCCCTGGAGAAATTTTTGCATTTCGTTTACTCCCACCGTGCTCATTTCTCCAAAATTCATTTGATACACACCCATCTCTTCCAGGCGGTAGATCCACTCTTTATCAATCAAAAACTCCTTGAGCTTCCGGCATCCAGGGGTCTCTACATTTACATAATCCATTATTCCTGTCGCAATTTTGAGATTATCCAGGACTTTGGGATTAAAATTACTTCCTCCTATATGGAATCTTATTTCTCTTATACCGACATCATAAAGCATTTTCAGCTTATCCTCAGTAACAAGCAGACCATTCGTATATATCCACTGATAAATGTGATTATGATATGTAGAAATAAAATGAGCCAGGTTGAAAACCTTGTCCAGATATATGAATGGTTCGCCCCCGGAATAGCCAATGCCACCTGTATTTTTAGCTGACCAAATTGCCTCTGGATCATTGAACATATTTTTAGCGTCTTCAATATGATATGTATCATTTATGAGATCCGGACGCTCCGGATCCATCATTTTCTCCTGCTTTGTGCCCTGGGCGCAATAGACACAATCTATATTACATTTCTTGCCCATATACAGGCACAGCCATTTCCCGGCTTTACAGGCCTGACAGCCCTTTGACAGAGTCTTGGAGCTTGGAGTTTTAGTCCACACGGATAATTCATCATCAGAAATTTCAAGTGAATCTTTCAGCTCTTCCCGTCTTTTGTAAATTTTTTCAAGAAACTCCATCCGGCTTAATATAGGATATGGACTATTTATATTTATGTCTTTTAAAGAAATCATCAGTTAAGCTTTCTCCAGATAATCAATAATTGATTTTGCCAATTCTTCCAGTTTAATATGCCAGCCATTTTCGTCTTTGCGGGTGGTCCGCCGGATTAACGGTTTCAGCCAGTCCTGTGCCTGAGGTCCGTTGTATTGTTCCAGCATTTTCATCTTTTGTGATTCGATTTTTGCCAATTCTCCTTGAATATATTCAGGAGGCTGAAAAGCAGCACTTTTCGCCATGCTTGTCGTGAGTTCAATAACATTTCTCTGAAACCTTTGAAAATGCTTGGCATCCTGGGAACAATCATTTATCACAACATCTACCTTATTCTCCACTGCATATTTCATTATATCATACATAATCTCTTTAGAAACTATTGGAGATATATAAACTTCCGACATATCTTTAGCGGTTGTCGATTTCCCAATAACGGATTCACAAACATAAAGTTGGCCAAGTTTCTGAAAATATTCTATGACCCGCTTGTCTCCAATCTCATTTATCTTATTTAAATGTAAAATAGAAGTGGAGCCAAGTTCACCCATGCCTATCTGGTATACACCGACATTCTCCAGCCAGTGTATTCTCTTCTTGTCAATCAAAAACTCCTTTAGCTCAGGAGTTGCCGGTGTCTCTATGTTTACGTAATCCATAATTCCACTGGCCATTTCCAGATTATCAAGAACCTTTTTGCTGAAATTTGTTGCTCCGATATGAAATTTTATTTCTTTTACTCCATTGTCGTACAGCGCCTTTAGTTTATCTTCGGTAACAAGCAAACCGTTTGTAATTATCATCTGATAGATATGGCTGTAATATCTGGATACGAAATATGATAAACTTAAAACTTTATCCAGATATATAAAAGGCTCCCCGCCCGAATAAGCGATGCACCGGACATTGGGACCTGCCCATATTGCATCCGGATTATTAAACATTTCCATAATTTCCGTAAGATGATATTTGTCATTTATTAGGTCAGGGTCTTCCGGCTGATTCCACTTCTCCTGTTTTGTACCTTGAGCGCAATATATGCAGTCCACATTACATTTTTTTCCGACATAGAAACATAAATATCTTCCAGCCCGGCATGCCTGGCATCCCTTCGACACTATCTTGCCGCTGGGAGGTTTTGCCCAGACGGATAGTTCATGGTTGTCAATCTCGAAAAGATTTTTCAATCCCTCTTTTTTTTTACGAATTCCCGCACTGAACTCTAACCGGCTCAATATCGGATATTTTGAATTTATTTCAATATCTGTTTCCATAAATAATTCTTACTCCCTACCCTTGGAACCTGTTTCAAAGTTGCCAGGACTGCCGTTCCCATGATTAAAACACCACCGCTCAAAGTTCTAAGCGATGGAACCTCACCAAACAGGATCAACGCAAATATAATTCCATAGACCGGTTCAAGTCCGGCCACGATGCTTGCAATTTGTGCTTTTACATGCATCAAACCACTAATAAACAACGTATGTGCCAGGGCCGTGCAAAATATACCCAGAACCATCAAAAAAAAAATATCTCCGGTGTGGATCTCCCATTCTTCAAAAAACAGAAATGGAAAAAGAACAACCGCGGCAAATGAATTCTGAAAAAATGTTATTATTAAGGGTGAATAGGTTTGAACATACTTTCTGTTTAACAGCGATAATACAGCAAATGTAAATCCTGACAAAATGCCCCAGGAAATACCCTGGGTAATATTATTACTAAAACTAAAAGAAGGAATGATCAACGCTACCCCGATACAAACCAAAACCGCCAGGCAAACAGAGAAAAAGGTTAATTTTTCCTTAAAAAAATAAGGCTCCAGGATTGTGACGAAAAAAGGGTAAGTTGAAAAGGTTAACAACCCTACCGCCACTGTTGAAACCTGGATAGAATGAAAAAAAGTAACCCAATGAATTGATAGAATAATGCCCATCGCTGCCAGAATTTTAAAATCCCTACCGGATTTAATTGTTAAACTTTTTTTATGACAAGCTATTATTAAAATTAAACATATAGAGGCGAAAACGGTGCGTCCCAAAACAATCAGCAAGGGCGGCAACGAAAGAAACTTTCCGAATAAACCGGCCAGGCCGAATAAAAAGACTGCACAATGTATTTCAATCATACCGGGCTATTCCTTCCGAAGTATAACAGTAGAGACGCAAAATTTTGCGTCTCTACCCCTCTGGCCTTGTGCCAAATTTTAAAATCATGTCATTATCTAAAAATCTATATTATCCAATTTTTCTTCAGAACGACCGCGCCAGCAAAGGGGGTCTTCCGCAAAGACATCTTTTTGCATATGGTAGGCGTTTCTCCGACAGCCTCCACAGATATATTTGTAGGAACATTTTCCACACCGGCCGGTCAACTTTTCACGGTCCCGCAGCTCTTTAAGAATTTCTGAGTCCTGCCAGATTTTAGAGAGAGGCGTTTCCTTTAAATTCCCCAGCAAACCGTCACCATATCCGCCGCAAAGTCTTACTTCACCGGTGGGAGATACAAATAATGAGTATATTCCTGCAAAGCAGCCAACACAAAAATCATAAAAATTGGTGCCCAGGTTTAAATTGGTACATATTCGTTGCCCTTTTTTATCCTCGGAGATAATATAGCGGTTCTCAAAACCAATTGAGCCTGCCCCTCGTTCAGCCTGGGTTTTATAAAGGAGGCGCTGCATATCCCGGCGCTCCCTCCTGGTTAGGATCAGGGAGTCCTGACCTGCGGCCCGGCCTCTTGCAAAAAATTCCTGCACATTCAGATTAACGCCATATTTGGCTGCAATCTCGATCATTCCAGGAAGCTGATGACAATTGGTTCGGGAAATAGTAAAGGAAATGCGCACCGTCAGACGGGCATCCTGCAAATTCTTCATAGCTGCGATTACCTGGGCATAACTCCCGGCGCCCCGGTTGGCATCATGGGTCTCAATGTCGACCCCGTCCAGGCTTACCATGACCTGTTTCACACCAGCACTCGCAATCCGGCGGGCCATGTTGCTGTTCAGGGCCAGCCCATTGGAAACTATGCCAACACTATCTATCTTGCGAGCAGCATAAGCGGCCAGCTCAATAATATCCTGCCGTACCAGGGGTTCACCGCCCCCAAAGGATAGATGACTAATCCCCGAGCCGGCAAGGTTGTCAATAACCTTTTTAGCCTCTTTGGTGGTCAATTCGCCTTCAACAGGCTCTCCGGCACCTGCACCACACAACTTGCAGTTAAGGTTACAAGCATTGGTTATACTGAAACCAACCATTAAAGGAACCGGATTTTTAACCGCATCGTAATATTTTTTTTTAGTTATTTCTAAAAAATTCATTGATAAAATCGCTGTCAGCGTCTCCTCCAAAATTTCTGCCTTGACCGGCTGAACAAACGTAAAAGAAAATTTTACTTTCCAAGCCGGTTACAAAACACGTCAGGTTATAAAAATATCCTACTGCGGCCAGCCTGCAAAAGGCCTGTCCGGATAATCCAGGATTTGTGAAAATCTGCCCCTGGAATCATTCCGAACCTCTTCCGCTTTAATTTCATCCAGTTTCTCAGACCGAATCCAGTTCTCCAGCAATCTTCCCCCGGGCAGCCACATATTAACGGTTTCCCGATCATGAATCCAGGCTTTGAGCCTTTCTCCCTGGATTGCTAATATTTTCCAGATCTCATCCCGATTCCGATCATCGCAAAAAACACACATAAAACATTCCTGCAGTCTTAAATTAGTAAGAGGCCGACGGTCATATTTAAAGCAGGCAATCAGACCGGATTCTACATATGGATCCAGTCTGATTGCCAATGCATCAAGCTTGTTTCTATCTCCGGAAATAAGCCATTTCCCCCAATGTTCAAGATATTCCCGATTGGTCAACGCTTTGCCTTGATAAGCAACATATTGATATCCTTTATATATTTCAGAATGATAACCAAAAATAAAATGAGATTGAGGCTGATCGACAATCATGTTTTAACTCCTGAATTTTATACTATGGGTTTTCATAAAAATAATTTCGTGCCCTGTTTTAGCGCTTTCGTAATTGTTTTATTTTTTTTACCTTCAAGCTTCCTACCAGGGATTCAATTCATATTTTTTTAAATGTCTTTTTAATATTTTAACAGATGGTCTGTCCAGGGGAAGATCCTTTTCAAGGCAGTTCATAAAAATATGTAAAGGAGTATTCTTTCTCGCATTCATCATCTTGTTAATCAGGATATTATCGGTAAACCTTTTATACTTACGGATAATCTGTTTTTCCTTTTTAGAATTTACCACCAGCTCTCTTATGGCTTCAACTACGTGCATATAAAAAATCTGCCGCGTATCCGCCTCCAAAACATTGGCAGGGCCCTGCAGGGAGGCCTGGTTAAAAAACTCGGAAATCATGCCCAGCCTCTCCCTTTTCTTCTGCATGGGAAGGCCGGCATACTCCTGCAGAAAGCGCCCCAAGCCCCCGATTTCTCTGAGCAGGGCCTTTATCCGAACTTTGGTCTCCACATTTATATTCTTGATAATCCGGTTAATTCGGTTAACCTGCTTCCTGTAAGTCTTAATGCTTTTAGAAAGCTTGCGAAACCTTTTTTCTTCAAGTTCGGAACGACTTTGATTCTGCATCAACGTCTCAAGCTCTTCCTCCAGCAGCAGCAGATTCATAAAGGGATCGGCAGTTGTCCGAAAACGGTTCACCGGTGTGGGGAATGGGATCGATACCTCTCCGCCTGCTTTCTGCAAAGAGATATTTTCCAAACCCTCGACGAACTCAATATCAATTATACCTTCATCAGGGTCAGATAACTCTTTAATCTGAAAATCTTTTTTGACAGCACGATCATACAGAGGAGACCCACGAACAAGACCTATTTTAACAGGGTTAATAAAGACTGCGCTGATCTCGATAAAATCTTTATATGATTCCATTACCAAGAACCTTCGGCAGGTTGACTCTATGGCCTCTTCCGGATACGCATCAGGACTCGGCCAGATGACAAAATGTACAACCGTAATCCCCCTTTCTCCTGACTTTCTGGTCAAACGCATTGCATCAACAGCAGTATAACGCGCTTCCGGTTTCAGCCTTACAATATCCGCATCATTAAAGGATTCCGTGCCGAAGGATATCTTTTTCACTCCAGCTTTTTGCAGCAGATCAAGAAGTTCAACATTAATCCTGTGGGGCGCATATTTTTTATCATTTGATATGAAATTATCTATCCTGCCGTTAATCAAAAAGGTGAAACGTTTATTCAATCCCTCTTCAATAATTCTGCCAAATAGTTTATTTGCCCTCCTTAAGTTATAAATCATATTGTCATTGGAAAACATTACCCTCGTTATATCACGATTTTCAGCGATTTCTTTAAGGATAGCTATTATCCGATCTATCGAAAGAAACCTAAGCCTTTTGCCGAGTACCCGCGAGCAGAAAGTACACCCGTACGGACACCCACGTTCCGTAAAGACAGAGACCATATCACTTCCGTAATCACAATAATGTGAAAAATCAAGCGCTTCGAGTTGATTCCTGGTTAAAAGGGGGTATTCGCCGTTCATAAACAGGCGGCCGTCTTTCAGAAACATAATGCCGGGAATATTTTTTAATCGTTCTGAATCCGGTATTGTTTTAGTGATCTCTTGTATTAGCAAACTAAAGGTAAAATCGGCTTCACCTCTCAGGGCATAATCGGCCTTCAAGCTCCTGAAAAAAGATATCGGTCTGCTTTTAAAAGCAGGGCCTCCGAGTATAATCCTGGTGGCCGGCAACCTATCTTTAATTTCTTTGACCCATTCCCGGGCAAGAATATGTTCTGCTAACTGATCGTAAACTGTAATCAGAACGAAATCAGGTCGAAGCTGGATTACTGCTTCAATATTAGGAACTATTTCAAAACGGTGAACGCCTTCGCCCCGTATTAATCCGGCAAAATATTCAGCTGCGATACTGTTGGTTTGGGTTAAAAAAACAAATAAGGACATAAACTCTACTCGGCATATTTAAAATATTTAGAATATATATATTCCCAGGCTCGATTATTAACCCGGGCTTTGGCATTTTTAATTCATAAGACTCAAAAAAATTCATGGCATTCCGCATCTATGCTGGAAGGTCACCTTCAAATCTATATAATCAATAATATGTTGCCTGAGCGCTGCAACAAGTTTCTAACCACCGACAGTTACATCCAGGCCCCTCTCGGTAAACAATTCAACAAAACTCAAAATATCATCATCCGAAAACTCTTTCGCAGCAGGGAAAGGATAATCATAACCAAAAAGTCTGTATTTTGCTCCTGCGTATGGATGATAAGGCAGCAAGTCCACACCAAGAATCTGCCCGGTCTCATCAAGCGTTTCAACAAACTCCGCTGTTTTGGCTAAAGCTTCAAGAATATCCGTACGATCGGGAATAACGGGCACCCTGATCCTCATGGGAATCCCTTTGGCTGACAGCTTTTTTGCGTTTTCAAGACATAAAGCATTATCTCTACCTGTAAAATCCTTATGCACTGCCGGATCCATATGTTTTATATCATATAAAACAACATCGGCCCAATCGGTCAGCGCATCAAGTTTTTGCCATGACACATACCCGCATGTATCAAGCGCGGTATTTATACCCCGTCCCTTGGCACCTTTTAATAATGCAAGGGTAAACGCAAACCTTGTTGTTGGCTCGCCGCCTGAAATAGTGAGACCGCCTCCGGATTTTTCATAAAACACATGGTCCTCTTCAACAACATCCAATAGATCGCCGGCCCTGATAAAAATGCCAAAGATATTCAAAGCGTCAAACTTGCAGGCTTCCACACAGCTTTCACACATGATGCATAAATTTTTATCAATGCGCAGTTTTTTTTCTTCAGGAAAACTAATTGCTCCTGTTGGACAGGCTTTAACACATTCACCGCAGCCTGTGCAATTAATAACTTTAGGCAGTATTTCAGGGTATTGAGACATCCCCTCGGGATTATGACACCATTTGCAGTTCAGAAGACAGCCCTTCAGAAACACGGTTGTTCTTATCCCGGGCCCGTCATTTGTTGAAAATAATTGAACATTTGTAATCACACCCAAGGTATCGTCAGATACGTTAAGATCTAATTCTTCCGGTTCATTATCTTCCGTTTCATTATTATGAGATTCATGTTTTTCCACCAAAAAAACCCTCCTTTTTATAATCCTTTTGATAATATAACAAGTAAGTATAAAGCGCCTGGATTTGATGGATCGTTTGGCACCATCATTTTATAAAATTAATAAAATCCAGTAACTTTAGTTAGTGCCTGAACGAAAACTAAAAACAGATACTATTTAGGATAGTTAAACATTATTCAAAAAACGAAAATTTTCGAAAAGCTGTTAGCATTTAGCCGTTAGCTATTGGCTCAAGGAACTATCTGTTTGATTTTAAAAGCTAACAGCTAACGGCTAACGGCTAACGGCTAACGGCTAACGGCTAACGGCTCAAAAACTTCGATTTGGAAAACATCCTTAACCTACCGTAAATATGACAATTTCAGCTTTTCGTTCAGGCACTAGTTAACTTCAAACTGTATAGATTTTTAGATAATTAATTTCTCAAGTATATAAGGGAAAACCTGGGGGGCAGCGTACTTGCAGTACTTTGACCGAAGGTTTTGACCGATACCGCTGTAAAATTATTTAAATGGAAATCTATAGCTCATTCGATTAAACGGTCAGCGGTTAACCACACAGATGGTAACTTTTTATTGTAACTGTTCACGGTTGCCGGTTTACGGCTGACATTTTTGTCAGAGCTTCCGTTTCCGTTCCCATAGTTGAGTTGTTGTTGAAATTGTGGTGATGGCGGCCGGGCTGTAGAGACAAGGCATGCCTTGTTTCTACTGTGTTGCCGGCGTTACAGTTCTATTTTCAACCGTAAACCGTCACTTTTTATTCAACATATGATACCAAAAACGAATTCAGTTTACAAGGTCTGAATATTATAATATTGAGTCATATAAAATTGTCCCCAGACCTGTTGCGCTAATAGAGCAGAATAAAATTTGCAAAAACAATGCCGAAATATTGATACAGCTTTTATTTAACTATGGCTTTTTAAATAATTAATCCATAAGATCAGGGGAAAAAGGCGTATGATAATACTCCGACGATCGATAACGCAGTGAAATTATTTATGTGATAATCTATATAATTTCCTAACCAGTTGGCAACAGCAGCCGCCTGGATCAGGTTTTATCCCAAAAAAATAATTTTTATAGAAGATATAAACAGAACAAAAAAAAACGGTCATTTTGTCAATACCGGCCAATATTGTCCAATATTATACCCTCCGCCAAGCCCTTCTATTATTTTTTACTGGATCCAAAGTATAAGATGTTAATAATCTTCTTGGCAATCAATAAAATTTTATATATATACCTCATAAAGTTATAAATTTAATGGACTGAACTTCAATAGCTGCGTTGCTCAGGCTCTGATGGTTTGCAAACTCAACAAATCAATTCGATATGTGACTAAAAAAAATGGTAATTGCAGACATAGGGTGGATACCTAAGATTGTTTATTCACAAACATTAATAATAAGGGAACTGGAAGGAAATAATGGAAATATGACAAAAACACATTCATTCCATATTCCTGTAATGGGAATCGGATTTACTGTTGATACTCCATTAAAGGTTTCTCAATACGGAATTGATTCTGTAATTTCTTTAGTTGATGACATTCTACTTGAAAAGTTAAGAAAGATGTACTGCGATAAATTTGAAATTCCTTATAATGAGATTACAGAAAAAACCGAGGATTTCAGAGCAAAAAGGATTACGTCCTATCTTAATTTAATGAACAACCTGGCAAAAAAAAAATTTGAGAAATTAAAAAAAGTCACTATTGAGAAAGGTAACAAGATAAAAGAATACCTCAATATGTTACCTGACAGTTCAAGCATAAATCAAAAATTCAATAGGTTAACGGCAGAATATTTTGATTTAAATGAAGTTGGAAACTGGATAAAAGACAACTTGTCAATGGGCAGTATTGATGTAAATATTATGACCAAGATTGATAAGGGGAACTATATTAATGATGAAAAATTACCCATAAAATACAATGACGCTCATGCTGCGCTCAGGGGGTATGCGAATAGCGATTTAAAATCTTCCATAATACTTTCGGCAGGAATGAATCCTAGATTATATAGCTATTTAGAGCAATTTGAAGATTTCCATCCTGATAAAAATGGGGAACTAAAAAAGAAAATTGTTTTAAAGGTCAGTGATTACAGATCGGCTTTGATCCAGGGTAAATTTCTGGCTAAAAAAGGACTGTGGGTTTCAGAATACAGAGTTGAATCAGGACTTAATTGCGGTGGACATGCTTTTGCAACAGATGGGTATCTCTTGGGACCTATATTAGCTGAATTCAGGGATAATCGAAAAGAACTGATGAAATTAATTTACGAAATCTTGGTTCAGGCGCTTTCCAACAAAAACCGTTCAATACCTGAAAAAAAATTACCGTTAAAAATTACTGCTCAAGGTGGTGTTGGTACGGCTGAAGAACATCAATTTTTAATCGAACATTATCAACTTGATTCCATTGGATGGGGCTCCCCTTTTCTTTTAGTCCCGGAGGTAACTAACGTTGATAAGCCGACTATGAATAAATTGAGAGAAGCTAAAGAAGATGATTTGTATTTAAGCAATATCTCTCCTTTGGGCGTTCCTTTCAATAATCTTAAAGGGAACAGTAAAGATCTTGCAAAATTATCTTTTATTGCAAAAGGAAAACCTGGTAGTCCATGCCCTAAAAAATATCTTGTTTCCAATAAAGAGTTTACTGAAAACAAAATTTGTACGGCTTCACGTCAATACCAACATTTAAAAATAAAAAAACTTGATAATGAAGGACTATCTTCTGATGAATACCAAAATAAATTTAAAAAAATAGTTGATAAATCATGTCTTTGTGTGGGGTTAGGTACGTCTGCATTGTTGGTGAATCAAATAGATACGAAGGCTGAAGGTGATGGAGTCTCTATTTGTCCGGGTCCAAATATGGCGTATTTCTCAAAAATAATGAGCTTAAAAGAAATCACCGATCATATTTACGGCAGAGCGAATATGATCACAAGAACCGATCGTCCGAATATGTTTATAAAAGAACTAAAAATTTACATTGATTTTCTAAAAAATAAAATAGAAAAAACAAAAGTTTCCATGACAAAGAAACAAGGAAAATACCTGTTAACTTTTGCAAAGAATCTAAATGAAGGAATCAACTATTATTACAGCTTATTCACTGATTTGAAGGAGGTATTTGAAGACACAAAATCCAGTATTCTAAGTGGGTTGGATGATAGTAAGAAAACTTTACATCTTCTATATTCAGAAATAAAAAATCTATCAGTAACAGAAAACAGAATTAAACCGGGCGGCTTACATGAAAAATCTTGACCTCTTATTTATCATAAGATAAATTAAATTTTTTACTTGGTTAACGGAACACGGTGCAATTCCGTGGCGGTCCCGCCGCTGTAATCTGAAATATCGATTGCTTGCAAATTTTCTTGCTGTCACTGGGTTATGAAAAATAACCTGGGAAGGCGCTGTCGATTGTTATCAGTAAGTCAGAAGACGAACCAGGGAATTTTTTTGTAGAATTCGATGGCAAAGGGTTCTGTAGAACAGTTATGTTCTGCCGGAGCCCTTTTTTAATTTCCGGCGGGTCATATTTTATAAAAAGGAGTATAATTATGACTACCCAGATTGAATTCGCACAACAAGGAATTATTACAGCCCAGATGAAAAAGGTCGCGAAAGATGAAAACTTTTCACCTGAAATTATACTAAAGAGGGTGGCTTCCGGTGAAATCGTTATCCCGAATAATCCCGGCCGTATAAATCAGAATGTTGTCGGTATAGGCCTAGGGCTTAGAACCAAAGTTAATGCATCCATAGGCACTTCATCGGATATATGTAATATTGATGCTGAAATTCGCAAGGCCAAAGCAGCCCGGGAAGAAGGAGCCGATACCCTTATGGAACTCTCCGCCGGCGGTGATCTTGATGCAATCCGCAGGGCGGTTCTTGCAAATACCAGCCTCCCTGTAGGGAACGTTCCCCTGTACCAGGCATTCTGTGAAGCGGCCCGGAAATACAAAGATCCAGGCAAACTCGACCCTGAATATCTATTTGATCTTATTGAAAAACAGTTGGCGGATGGTTTAAGCTTTATGGCGATCCATTGCGGTATTAACCAATATACGATTGAAAGACTGCGCAAACAGGGATATAGATATGGTGGTCTGGTATCAAAAGGGGGTACATTCATGGTTGCCTGGATGGACAGAACAGGCAGGGAGAACCCTCTTTATGAACAGTTTGACAGGGTCTGCGCAATAATGAAAAAATATGATGCCGTTCTTTCACTCGGCAACGGCATACGGGCCGGAGCCATACACGACAGCCATGACCGCGCTCAAATGGCTGAGATGATAATAAACTGTGAGCTTGCCGAAGAAGGGAGAAAAATGGGATGCCAGATGATGGTCGAAGGCCCGGGCCATGTGCCCCTTGATGAGATTGAGGGTAATATAATGCTTGAGAAGAGGATGAGCGGTAATGCTCCCTACTATGTTCTAGGCCCGCTCCCTGCAGATACCGGCGCAGGTTATGACCATATTGTAGCTGCGATCGGCGCCGCCAGTTCCGCCAGATTCGGAGCCGATCTTATTTGTTACATCACCCCGGCTGAGCACCTTGCCCTGCCCAATGAGGATGACGTGCGCGAAGGTGTCAGGGTGACTCGTATCGCAGTGAGAATCGGAGATATATCTAAATATCCTGATCGGCGTGAAAATGAAAAAAAAGCCGCAAAAGCCAGACGCGATATGCGCTGGGGAGACCTTGAAAAGGTTTTGATGTTTCCTGATGTGGCGCGATCTGTACGTCAAAGCAGGGAGCCTTCCAAAGAAGAGACATGCACTATGTGCGGTGATTTTTGTGCCATGAAAAAAGGAATGGAAGTCTTTATGACTGATATTGCAGGCGACAAGGTTTCAACACAAAGATAAAAATGAAAATACTTGAGAAGACAATTAACAGGATTGAATCTACGGATTCAATTATATACAAAAAAGCCCTGGATCGTCTTGCTCAGCAGGCCCGCCCGGCGGGAAGCCTCGGTGTTCTGGAGCCGCTTTCCGCCAGACTGGCTGGCATAAAAGGCGTATTAGACGTTAGATTGACCGAAAAGGTTATCGTTACCTGCGCCGGTGATCACGGTGTTGTCGCAGAAGGAGTAAGCCTCTTCCCACAGGAAGTTACAGCTCGGATGGTTTATAATTTTGTAAATGGCGGAGCTTCCATCAGTGTGCTGGCACACCATGCCGGAGCCCGGGTAGTTGTGGCTGATCTTGGGGTGAACCATGATTTTGAGCAGGATCTGCCGATTTTTCATAAAAAAATCCGTAAAGCAACCGGGAACCTGGCTGTGGAACCTGCAATGACAAGAGATGAGGCAGTACGATCTATTGAAGCGGGTATAGAAATAGTTGATGAATTACTAAAACAGGGCCCCGTCGATATAATCGGAACCGGGGACATGGGTATCGGCAATACAACCCCGTCAACTGCGATTATAGCCGCTTTTTCAGGTATTCAGCCTGAAAAACTTACAGGCCGGGGCACAGGCATAGATGACAAGACGCTGCAGCATAAGATCGAGGTAATAGAAAGAGGGATTGAGCTGCATAAGCCGAATCCTGATGACCCTGTTGATGTGCTTTCAAAATTAGGCGGATTTGAAATAGGCGCTTTGGCCGGACTCGTTATCGGAGCCGCCGGCCGGAAGATCCCTGTTATTTGTGACGGTCTGATTTCCACAGCCGGGGCTCTTATTGCATGCGAGCTTGCGCCGCTTACAAAAGAATATCTCTTTGCAAGCCACAATTCAGTGGAAGCTGGTCACAAATTTATGTTTGACCGGCTCGGGTTGTCGCCTTTGCTCGATTTAAAGTTCAGACTTGGAGAAGGTACGGGCGCTGCGGTAGCCATGGAGATTTTAGACGCTGCAACCCGTGTGCTGGCTGAAATCAAAACCTTTGAAGAAGTCGGAATAAAGGGTGCTCATTGAAGCTGCATATCACCAATTTAGGCTGCGCAAAAAACCTGGTTGACACCGAGCTTATGCTCGGAAAACTCTTGAAATCCGGTTTTGTATTAACTGAGCATCCTGGAGAAGCTGACACAATAATAATAAATACTTGCAGCTTTATTGAATCTGCTATTAATGAATCTATAGATACCATTCTTGAGCTTGCAGAATTTAAGCAAACAGGGAAATGTAAAAAGCTTATTGCAGCCGGATGCCTGCCGGAACGATTTAGAGAAAAAATTACGGAGGCTCTGCCTGAAGTCGATATTTTCCTGGGAACCGGCGCTTTTGATAAAATATTGGAAGCGATTGCCGGATCTCTTGCCCCGGGTTCCTGTCATTTGCCGCGGCCTGATTTACTCCCGCTGCAGAATTGGGATGATTCAAGGTATCTTAGCACTTCCCACATGGCCTATATTAAAATAGCAGAGGGTTGCGATAAAAAGTGTACTTATTGCATAATACCAAAATTGCGTGGTAAACAAAAAAGCCGCTCAATAACAGATATCCTCGCGGAAGCGGATAGCTTAATATCTGCCGGAGTAAAAGAAATACTGCTGGTGGCCCAGGAAACAACCGACTATGGCAGGGATTTGACATCCTGTGATAACCTGGCAAAACTGCTCGAAGAATTATCAAAAATATCTGATGATATATGGATCAGGGTTTTGTATTCTCACCCGGAGAGCATTAATGAGACTTTGATAAACACCATATCACGACATGACAATATTTGTTCTTATTATGATATACCGATTCAGCATGCGAGCAATGCAGTGCTGAAAAGGATGGGTAGACAATATACTCGTGATGATTTGTATAAACTTTTTGAAAGCATAAGGCTGATAGATCCCCAGGCGGCTCTCAGGACAACGGTTATGACGGGTTTTCCCGGTGAAACGGACCGGGATTTCCAGGAGCTTTTAAGTTTTATCCAGGAAATCCGTTTTACCAATTTGGGCGCTTTTATATACTCGGATTCAGAGGATATTTCTTCTCACAGACTGCCTGATCATATCAATAAGGAAAAGTCAAAAAAACGGTATGACAGACTGATGTCAAGCCAGGCGGAAATATCTCTTGAAAATAACCGGATGCATATAGACAAAATTTACAAAATACTGCTGGAAGAAGAATTAACCAGGGATAATTTTAAGGGGCGCACCTTTTTCCAGGCTCCGGAAGTAGACGGCATAACATATGTCAATTCGAATATCTCCGCAGGCGACCGCGACCATCATGCCGAAGATTTTGCCATGGTAAGGATTACAGGGACCAATGAATATGATCTTACAGGTGAGGCTATATGAACAGCCTTAAAGAAAAGATAATATCTGAAACTGAAGGCCTGATTGCCGATATTGAAACAGCCGTCAGGATTAATTTAAATCCCCATTTCGACCTGGTTTCAGACATTGCCGGCCATATTCTCTTTGCGGGGGGTAAAAGATTAAGACCCCTCCTGATGATTCTGTCGGCCGGAATCTGTGGTAATATAAAAAAAAATTATGCGACCCTTTCCTCAATGTTTGAGTATCTGCATACTGCATCACTTTTACATGACGACCTTATTGACGGCGCTTCAATACGACGGGGCAAACCTGTTGCAAATTCAATCTGGGGTAATTCAGCCGCTGTGCTTACAGGCGATTTTCTCCTGGCGCGTTCACTCTCCATAGCTGCAAAAACAGGGATATCCGCAATTGTCGAGGTTCTTGCTGAAATTACGGAATATATGTCCCAGGGGGAAATTTTTCAGCTAATGAACAAAGAACGCTTAGATCTTTCGAAAAAGGAATATATGAAGATTATAAAATGCAAAACAGCCGTATTGTTCCGGGGGGCATGTAAAACAGGCGCACTTATTGCCGGCGCCGCAAAGGATAAGGAAGCCGCCCTTGCATCATATGGAATGAATCTCGGCATTGCTTTTCAGATGGCTGACGACCTTCTTGATTACACTTCTGATTCAAAACTCCTTGGGAAAAAGACAGGGGCAGACATCCGGGAAGGAAAATTAACACTGCCTGTTATTTATGCTTTAGATAAAACCGATTCGGAAGACCGCAGGTTTATAGAAAAAATAATCATAAATAAAAATTTTAACGATGATGATTTCAATAAATTAATAGACTTATTAAAAAAGTATCAAGGCCTTTCCTATACCCAAAAACTGACGTCGGAGTATGTTGAAAAAGCAAAAAATTCCCTTGATATTTTTACACCTTCGAAAACTAAGGAGACCCTGTTGAATGTTGCCGATTATGCAATGGATAGAAAAGCATAAAATAAGACTGGCTGTAATAATATTATGCGGCCTATTTTTAACGCTGGCAGCTCCTGCGGAAGCTTTGCGAACAGCTACCGTTGATGTTATCGGAACCGGGAGAGCCTGTGATGAAAATATTTCCAAATCCAGGGAACAGGCCATTGCCGACAGTTTGGTTTCCGCTTTAGAAGTAGTGCTGTCAGAAATAATATCAAGGGATTTGTTGATCCATAATTTTCAAAAGTTGAATGAAATATTTTATGGGCATACAGACCGGTATATCACTGACTACAAGGTATTTGCCGAGGTCTCTTCAGGAAACAGATACAGGGTAATGGTTCAGGCCAATGTATCCGTCGACAGAGTTGAAAAAAGACTTGTCGAGGAGGGGATACTGCTTGGCAAAGCGCCTCTTCCCAAAATATTATTTCTTGTAACAGAACAAAATATAAATGATCCCATTCCCAAATACTGGTGGGGCCGCGGCATGCTTTTTTTTGAATCGACAGTGGAGAAAGCAATGGCGGCAACCATGGCTGATAAGGGCTTTCCTGTTATAAAACACGGGATCAGGATGCCGTCACTGGATGGGGATACAATTGCTTATCCAATGAACCTTAGTGATATAGAGGCTGTGAACATAGGAATTCTTTTAAATGCCGATATCGTTGTTATCGGAAATGCTGTTGCCGGCAAAACAATAAATATCATGGGCTCAAACATCAGATCATTCAAAGGTATTATTAGTGCACGTATTTTACGCACAGATACCGGGGCTGAGATTGCTGCAATCAAAAAGGCTGCTGCTGCAGTCGATTCTAATGAAACCAAAGGGGCTGAAAAAGCACTTTCCCATGCAGGACAGCTTGCGGCGAAGGAGCTTTCAGTTCAAATCATTGCCGCCTTGCAGGATAAGAAAGAGGCTGAAGTGCTGGAAATTCTTGTGCAGGGGACAGATGATCTTTCCAATTTTGTAATGTTTCGAAAAACTTTAGAGACCATACCCGGAGTAAAAAATGTACAAACAAAGCTTATCAGACCCGGCGAGACAACAATTATGGTGTTGTTTCAAGGCAGCGCAAGGGAGCTTGCTGATGCTCTTATGTTGAAAACATTTGTCATGTTCGGTATAAGTATCGATAAAGTATCTGAAAACTATTTAAAACTTGAACTGATTCCTGGTTAAACCATACTATTGCATTGAAAAAAACTAACGCTACTATTAATATCCCCAACCTGATAACTGTAATCAGAATACTCCTTGTACCTGTTTTCATTATATTCATAACAAAAAACAGATTATCAAGCGCGCTTATTGTTTTTACAATAGCAGGTATAAGTGACGGCCTGGATGGTTTCCTTGCAAGATTTTTTAACCAGCAGACATACCTTGGAGCCTACCTTGATCCAATAGCTGATAAAATTCTTTTAACCTCTGCCTTTGTTTCTTTAGCTGTGATTAAAATCCTGCCGGGCTGGATGGCGGTCATTGTTATAAGTCGTGATATATTAATCCTGTTAGGCATTGCGATTCTTACCGTCCTTGATATCAAGACACCAATCAAACCGACGCTCGTCAGCAAGTGTACAACCGCAGCTCAGCTGTCCACAATTTTTTTCATCCTGCTTGATCCTGATTTCACAAAAGCATATCTGGTTCGCAATTTAATATACTGGCTTACTGCCATTTTAACGGTAACTTCGGGACTTCACTATATTGCCATCGGGTCTAAAATATTACAGAGTATCACGCTTAACAACCATACGAATAAATAGATAATATCCTTTGCTGAACTTCATTCAGCCTGATTATCTACTCCCTGATTATCTACTCCCTGATTATCTACTCTTTAAAGCCCCATAAACCTTATCTGCCATATCTTCCAGGTTTTTTATATAATCCATGGCAAGCGGGTCAATCGAAACCACAACGCCGCCTATTGCACCGGCAATTTTTGAGGCGGCATTATGGTCAAACTCCGGTTGTACAAATATCACATGCACTCTTTCCTTTTTTGCCTTTTTGATAAATATAGATAGATTTTTTCCTTTGGGTGCTTTTCCTTCCATTTCAACAGCAAGCTGCCTTATGCCGTAAGTATCGGCGAAATATCCAAAGGCCGGGTGGAAAACAAAAATTGATTTCCCCTTTACATTTGCAAGAGCTTGAGAAATTTTTTTATGTAATTCATCAAGATCACATAAAAACGAGTTCAAACCTTTTACATATTCTACCCTGCCCTCCGGGTCGAGGGACACAAGTGTTTTATATATTGTTTCAGCCTGTATCTTTACCAGTACAGGGCTCATCCAGATGTGCGGGTCATTTCCACCTTCTTGATGATGGTTGCCCCCCCCCATCCTTCTCAGCCTAATCCCTGTTCGAGTATCCACAATCCGGACATGCTCTGATGAGCTCGCAATCTTGGGAACAAGAAAATTTTCAAATGGAACACCGATGCGAAAATATACCCTTGCTTTTACAAGTTTTAACATTTGTGCCGGAGAGGGCGCATAAGTTGCCGGGTTCTTCCCGGCCTGGAGAAGCACATCGACAGTGACCCTGTCGCCTCCTATACGTTTAACAAAATATGCCTGGGGCTGGATACTGACAAATACGGGTATAGGCTTTGATGGTTTTTCAGCAGCGTTTAATCTGTTTGACAGCATTATTGCAATAAAAATAATCAAACAGTAATAAATTGTTTTATGTTGACAGAAATTCATTTTATATACCTCGTTTTATTTCCTATAGATTTGCAGAATTAACTGCAAGCTATTTTTTGTAACGGAAATAATAAGGGTGATTGTGGACAATGAGGCCGCCAGGCCGAATGTCACACGCTTCCTGGAATCGAGGCATTTCGAGATTTCCACAAGGCAAGCTGACGAAGCTTTTTATCTTACCGGCAAAATAGACAGGGAGATGCCTGATTCCGCATTTTCTGAGATTAAGGAACAGGAAAAGCCGGCGTTAAACTGACAATTTCAGATGCAGAAACCCTGCCTGTTCTCAAGGCTCTGCCTTTTTTAGACCATTTGATTTTTTGTAACCGTTCACGGTTATAGGTTCACAGTTAACGATTGAAAAATACAGCAGGTTTCGGTGGATTCGCTTCGCTTAATCCACCCTACAAACTTACGTTGCTCTTGAACCGTAGGGTGGATTAAGGAGCGTAAGCGACGAATCCACCAAAATAGCTGTCCCGCCTTACGTTGATGGCCTGAGATTCAATTTATAAACAGAAAATTATGCCGCTTGTAACCGTGAACGGTTACGATTTTTTTTATTTTCATTGGCTACGTTCCCAATTATCACAGCAAACGACGCGCGAGTTCTTCATAAAGTGGAAATTTACGATCCACTGACATCAGCCGTCCCTCATGGGCCAGTGCAGTCGCAATGATAATTCTGTCTTGTGGGTCACTGTGATGTTCGGGAAGGTCAACCGCCATACCAGCAATCTGCGGTGTAATGGGCAAAAGCATAATTCCAGACCCATGCAACGCCTTTTCGAACCAAGCGCTCCTGTCGCAAGGTAGCACGATGCGACCATGACGCTCAAGCCAGGCAACTTCAAAACAACTGATTGCGGAAACCGCTACTGCATTACCAGCCTCAATCAACTCTTTTCGATTGGCCCCGAGCGCAGCAACGTCGCTGTTAACCCACCAGAGCCATATATGAGTATCCAGGATAATCACTTGGGCAAATCCCAATCATCTTCAGGAATACTGCTGATAATGTCGCCAAGGATGCGTGTTTTGCCGGCGATATCCGGATGGGGGCTACGACGCATGGGCTGCCCCCCCCGCGCATCGTCAAGCACCAGGAGGATGATCTCCAGTTGTTTGTTGGGTGGAAGTTTCGGTACATGCTTCAGGGTACCGGACTGGTCTGTTTCAAGTATCAAACGTTCCGCATACATGATTTTGTCCTCACATAATAAACATAGTTTTCCATAATGGGGGGACGATGTTACGAGTTGCTATTCAATTGTATTTTTTTAAAATATCTCAAACCTCCCCCACAGTTGTCAATCAATTTCTTAGGGTTCGCACAAAAATAAATTCGCAATTTTAAGTGTTGAGGCGCCTGGCCGGCAAGGCGAGAAAGCGTAGGAATATCAAGATATTCATACGCTTTCGTAACGCAGTCAGGCAGGATGCATCGACGCTTAAGATGTAAAATTATTTTTGCGCGAGCCCTTACCTTTTTCCGCACACCTTGCAGATGTTATAATAGTATAGTCCTTCATATCACTTCAAAAGTAGTTTTCTCGTTCCCACGCTCCAGCATGGGAACGCATACCATATGGGTTCCCACGCTGGAGCATGGGAACCAGGCGAAAAGCAACATTTAAAATGTGTAAACCAAAATTGAAAGATGCCAAAAAAAGATAGGAAAAAAATTTGCAAATACTTTGAATATCTTTCAAATCTTCAGATTGCATTGTTCTTAAAGCCATGAACCATTTTTTAAATCGGCATGGTAAGGTTATTATTGACAAGGATCCTAATCTCCGGGCTGAATTTACGGGAAAAGTCTTAAAACAGTATTTCGATTTTTCTATTTTTAGAAAACGGTATCTAAACGAGGTAATCAATGCCCCTGTTTGACCAGGATATTATCCTTAAATTAGTCTCTGAGCTGAGAAAAAGCATTATTCGACTTCGGGAAATATCGAAGCTGTCTCAAAAAGACTTTCTTGGCGATCAGGACAAGATTGGAAGCTCGAAATATCATTTTATCGTTGCGATTGAATCGACTATCGATATGTGCAACCATATTATTGCCCGTAATGGTTATCGGATGCCTGAAAATTATGCTGATACGTTCAAAGTAATGGCGGAGGCCGGCGCTATTGACGCGGACTTTTCGAATGCGCTTAGGAGCATGGCTAAGTTCAGAAACCGTCTGGTAAACCTATATTGGGAAGTCGATGATCAGCAATTATATAAAATACTTCAGGAACATTTAGTCGATTTTAAAAAAATTTTAAATTCCATCACTGATTTCCTTGAATGGGAGAAGTACTAAATAATATTCAAATCAACAAAGGGATTCCGTGATTAATATTTGACCCGCAACCAGGTTTTTCAAGAATTGCTCGCAGGGCAGGCAAAGGATATTATCTATTAAAAGTCGTTCATTGCCACGGTAGAGAAGGAGACCCCTGGCCTCAGGATAATCTTTTAGAAAGGCATTCAACCCCTTAAGCATTTTGTTGTTAATCCCGGCAGAATTTTTAACCTCAATGGCCAGGAAGGTATCCTGGCCATAAAGTATAAAATCCACCTCAACACCTGATTTTGTGCGCCAGTAATAGAGCCTGCAGTTCATATTGCTGTATGCAATCCAGGCTCTCAGGTGCTGTGCAACAAGGCCTTCAAGCGCTGCGCCGTCAATTTCTTGAGGGCTGTCCAGGGGGCCTGTTGGCCGCAAAGACCGGAAGGCGCCACTGTCAAAATAATAAAATTTTTGGTGAGAAATAAGGCGGCGCTTGGCTCGTCTGGAAAAAACAGGGATCCGGAAAGAGAGCAACAGGTCATTAAGGACGGCAAGATAGTTGTCAACGGTCTTTCGTTTGACCTGACATTCCCTTGCCACTTCCGAGACATTCAATATGCTGCCATGAGAAAAGCTTACTGTTTCTAAAAATCTGCTGAATGCCCCAATATTACGCACAGCTCCTTCCATCTGTACTTCTTCTTTTAAATAAAATAAAGAGCGACATACGAGGATAGAGTTACCTGTGGATCAGGAAAACTGGTAATTAATGGCACCAGCCCGATGCGCAGACTTTCAGCCAGGCTAAAGGATTCTCCAAACTCAGCAGCCATAAAGGGATGCATTGTTTTTACAATTGCACGACCGGCCAAAAGATCAACACCTGTTCTTTTCAATTTCCTGGCGCTGGATCCGGTGAGAACAAACTGACGGCCTCTCCCTTCCTCAATAAGCTCATGCACTACATCCAGGAGTTCAGGAACCTTTTGTACTTCATCAATAATTATTCTATTACTCTCCGTCCCGCCCACCACTTGGCGTAATCGTTCCGGTCTTGCTGAATAAGCTCTGAACACCTCCGGAGCCAGAAGATCAATCGTTTCGGCGCTGGGGTAATGCTGTTTAAGCCAGGTTGATTTGCCTGTTCCTCTTGGCCCGAAGAAAAAAAAACTTTACTTGGGAGCCTGAAAAAAACAAATCACTGTTTCCATTTTTGCATGTCAGGTGCAAAAAATAGCATACTTATTCGGCAGATACAAGATAATCCAAGGGCGTTGCCCCGGGATGGTATGTATAGCCCTTTCAGGGCTGATAATCGAATAACTTTTTCATATTGCACCCGTCAAAAAAAGTATTGCAAACGCATAATGGTAATACTATAGTGGTATTACCATTTACTTGGGAGGTAAAACTATGCGTGTTACTACAAAAGGGCAAGTTACAATTCCTATAAATGTAAGGGAGGTATTGGGTATCATGCCTGAAACTGAGATTGATTTCAGAGAAGATAATGGAAGGTTCTACATAGTTAAAGCTGATAAACCTAAAATTACAAAGCAGTTTAAAAAACTTAGAGGAATAGCGACAGCAAAAATGTCAACTGACGAAATTATGAACCTCACAAGGAAATCATAATGAATGGAGTCTTTGTTGATTCATGTATATTGCTGGATTTATTCACAGATGATCATAATTGGGCTGACTGGTCGGAAAATATACTGGATAAATACAGCCAAACCAATACTTTGTATATAAATTCAATTGTTTACACTGAAGTATCAATTGGTTTTAATAAAATCGAGGAGGCAGAAAAGGCTATCTCTCAGCTCGGTATAAAAGTATTGGAAATTCCTCGTGAGGCGCTTTTTCTGACAGGTAAAGTATTCCTTAAATATAGAAAACACAAAGGAACAAAAAAATTACCCTTACCTGATTTTTTTATAGGTGCACATGCAACTGTATCAAAATTTGTTTTAATAACCAGAGATTCAACAAAATATAAAACCTATTTTCCCCAGCTTAAACTCATACATCCTGATAAAGGATGGACGTGCTGAAACTGTGCTATTTGGCATGCCAGCCAGCTACAATATATTCTGACTAAAATAGTTCTTTTTATATGAAAACTCAAGGTACGGTAATTGTTAAATCCTTTGTATGATATTAAAAAAATAGAGCGCCTCTTGGCGGACGCCATGCCCGCCGACAGCAGCAAAGCACGCCGGAGATTGAACAACATCAGGCGTTTTAATGAAAAAAAGATTCAAACGGAACTTGCCGGGATCCGGAAACTGCTGAAAGCTTCGATAAAAAAAAAATGGCGCCGGGATAATCTGCCCCAACCTTTATTCAACCGTGATCTGCCTGTTTTTCCAAAAAAAAATGAAATAATCGAGGCTATCAGCAAGAACCGGATAATCATCATTTCAGGAGAAACCGGTTCCGGGAAAACCACCCAGATCCCACAATTCTGTCTGGCAGCCGGGCGCGGAATAAACGGCCTCATAGGCTGCACCCAGCCGCGGAGAATAGCCGCAATAACCGTGGCCGGACGCATAGCAGAAGAACTTGGAGAGCCTGCCGCCGGAGGCCTGGTAGGTTACAAGATAAGATTTAAGGATAAAACAGATGATAATTCATTTATAAAAATAATGACCGACGGAATTCTGCTGGCAGAAACCCGGCGCGATCCTTTTTTAAATAAATACGACACATTAATAATCGACGAAGCCCATGAGAGAAGTCTTAATATCGACTTTGTGCTCGGTTTTTTAAAAACTTTATTAAAAAAAAGAAAAGACCTTAAGCTGATCATAACCTCAGCGACTATCGATACTGAAAAATTTTCCAAAGCTTTTGATAATGCCCCTGTTATTGAAGTGTCAGGGCGGATGTATCCGGTGGAGGTACGATACTTCTCGGACAAGCATGATCAGGTTGATGATATTACCCATGTTGAGATGGCCGCGCTGGCTGTCGATGAGCTGCAAAGGAAATGTCCTTTCGGAGACTTACTGGTTTTCATGCCGACCGAGCATGATATTCATGAAGCACGCCGCATCATAGAGGGCCGAAAATATAAAGGAGTCGTTGTTCTCCCGTTGTATGCACGCCTCCCTGCGGCGGAACAGAAAAAGATCTTCAGGCGCGGAGCAGGGCGAAAGATAATTATTGCAACCAATATTGCCGAAACTTCGATTACTATTCCGGGGGTTAAATATGTTATTGATACAGGACTGGCACGGATATCACATTATATGCCCGGCTCAAGAATAACCTCGCTTCCGGTTGTGCCTGTATCGCAAAGCAGCGCTGAGCAGAGAAAGGGACGATGCGGCCGTGTGGAAAACGGCATATGCATTCGTCTTTTTTCGGAACAGGATTTTAATTCACGCCCTATTTATACTCCACCCGAGATTCTCAGGACAAACCTTGCTGAAGTAATATTGAGAATGATGGCCCTTAATTTGGGAGATATAGAAAAATTCCCTTTTATAGACCGGCCTGCGTCTAAAAGCATAAAAGACGGATTCAACCTGCTGGCTGAGCTTGGAGCCATAGTCCCCTTGCAAACCCGGGGAAAAGCAAAAAAAAACAGGTTTGGTCCGGAAGAGGCCAGGGTCAATTCTTCTTCCGGGAGCTTCAGGTTGACAAAATATGGACGACTTATGGCAAATATACCTCTTGACCCGCGCCTTGCAAGGATATTGATTGAGGCTGCAAAATTCGGGTGTTTAGATGAGATGGCCGTGATCGCTTCTGCCCTGAGCATCCAGGATCCCCGGGAACGCCCCCCCGACAAAGCTGAGGAGGCTGATAAAAAACATAAGGAATTTATAGATCCTTTATCCGATTTTATTACCCTTCTGAATATCTGGAAAATGTATAATAAGACCTGGAAAAAGGTGAAAACCGGAAACAGGATAAAAAAATTCTGCCGGGAATATTTTCTTTCATATAAACGGATGCGGGAATGGATCGATATCCATTATCAACTTACCGATATTATAAATGAATATAAGCGAAACAAAAAATCGGGCGCTGAGCTTTCAAAAACAGTTTCCAAAAGCGCTGATAATGACTGGCACCCCCTTTATGTTGAAATCCACAAAGCGGTTTTAAGCGGCTTTCTTTCCAACATTGCCTTAAAAAAGGAAAAAAACATTTATCAGGCCGCAAAAGGACGGGAAGTGATGATTTTTCCGGGTTCGGGCCTGTTTAACAGGGCCGGACAATGGACTGTGTTTGCGGAACTTATAGAAACATCCAGGCTTTATGCCAGAAAAGCAGCCAACATAGATAATGCCTGGCTGGAAGAAGCCGGAAAAAAACAGTGTAAATATACCTACAACCAACCCCACTGGGAACGAAACAGGGGTGAAGTTGTCGCTTTTGAACAGGTAAGCCTGTATGGTCTTATAATCGTTTCGCAAAGGCCTGTATCCTACGGCAGAATTGATCCCGGGGAGGCCGCCCGGATTTTTATCGAAAGCGCCCTTGTGCAGGGAGATGTAAAGAAAGTATTGCCTTTTATGCAACATAACCTGGAGCTTATTGAAAAAGCTGCTGATATGGAAAATAAATTCCGCAGACGAGATATTCTTGCAAGCGAGGAGGATATGTTCAACTTTTACATAAACAGACTGGCAGGAATTTATGATATAAGGTCCCTTGAAAGGCTCATCAAAAAAAAGGGGGATGATGGTTTTTTGCGAATGGAGATGAGCGATCTTATAATCAATGAACCTGATACTGAGGAACTGGCGCTTTACCCCGATAATATTCCTTTGGGCAATAGAGAATTTCAATGCGCCTATAATTTCAAAATAGGGGATCCGGATGACGGCGTAACCATCAAGGTGCCCTCAACTCTGACGGCCGGCATACCTATTGACAGTATAGACTGGCTTGTTCCCGGTCTTTTTAAAGAAAAAATTTCAGCGCTTATCAAAAGCCTTCCCAAAAAACATAGAAAAAAACTGGTTCCGGTTGCAGATACCGTAGATATGATTCTCAATGAAATGCCCCACGGCCAGGGATCGCTTTTCTCTGCTTTGAGTTCATTTATTTATAAACGTTTTACGATAGATATACCTGCGTCCGCCTGGAATGACGATGCTCTGCCGGATCATCTTAAAGCCGTGATTGCGATAACGGATGAGAACGGGAAAGAAATAAGATCCGGCAGAGATAAAGCCCTTTTATATGAGAAGGTTCAGCAGAGAGGCAAGGAAAAAGAATCAAAGGAACTCGTATCCTTAAAAAAAATATGGGAAAGAAGAGGAATCACAAAATGGGATTTCCCCGACCTCCCCCAATCTATCTCAATTAATAATTCAAACGGAAAAAAATGGGCTGTATATCCGGGACTTGAGGTAGATGAAGCAGGTAACAGCAAAAAAATTAACCTTCATATTTTCAGGAATGCAGAAGCCGCGCTTGAATCTCATAAAAAAGGGGTTGCAGCTTTATTATCCGGGTTTTTCTCCAACGATCTGAAATTTCTGAAAAAAAGAATCAAAATTCCTGAAAAACTGCAACAATCAGCTAAACATTTCGGAGGCACCGGACGGATAAACAATAAACTTTATCAAAGCGTGACTGGCAAGCTTTTTGAAAAAAACATCCGCTCCAAAAAAGAATTCCACTCTTATACGGAATCGATTGGCCCGCTTATCTTAAAAAAAGGGGATGAACTGCTGAAGCAAAGTCTGCCCGTGATGTCTGTTTATAATGACACTTTATTGAATCTGGCAGAATTAGAAAAGAGACAAAGATTTAACAAAAAATATTTGCTGTTTTTAAAAGAATTAAGAGAAGAGATGGAAAGGCTCGTGCCGGAGAACTTCATGGAGTTATACGAGACTGCCCGCCTTGTCCATATTATAAGATATATTAAAGCTTTCTCCATTCGCGGGGAACGGGCTCTGGTAAATCTGGAAAAGGATAAGACCAAAGCCGGCTTGGTAAACGAATATAGAGAGCGGCTTAACTCTTTTCTTCAAGGATTATCTCCCGGCACAACAAAAGAAAAACGGACTAAAATTGAAGAATTTTTCTGGCTGATAGAAGAATACAAGGTGTCTGTCTTTGCCCAGGAGCTTAAAACGATTGTGCCGGTTTCCAGAAAAAGGCTCGATAAAATGATCAGGGAAATAGAGCGAATGGTATAGATTTCCCATTGGCAAAAAAATGGTCTATTTGTTAAAAAAGCCCTTAAGCTTGTCTGTGGATTTGAAAGTTTCTTTTACGGCGCTGTCAATATCGCCTTTTTCAAGGGCTTCCTTGCTTTTTTCAAGAGTCCCCTTTCCCTCCTTCAAAAGTTCATCTCCCTTTGCCTTTAATTGCGCAACATTTTTTAGCAGCATTTCGCGATTGTCCGCCACGCAGCCTTTGAGACTCTTGAATATCTCGTTATAATAGCGTTCAACTGCCTCCCCCACGGTTACCCCGCCTTCATTGCGGCCGATTCCGGTAAGATGGATATTCGGGAGCTTCAGGCTCGCCACCTCCTGACCGCCCAAGACAACATCGACGGCGCTGTTTTGAAATATAAAGTCGTCTATAATGACCTTTTTCCCAGGACTTGATTTTTCTTCCGCTCCTGCCTTTTCAACCGTTTCTTGTTTCGACCCTTCACTCTTAGAAAACTTTGTAATATTTTCCATAATCTTCTTATGGTTATCTCCGGCAAGACCCTCCCATGTTATTTTGGCGCCATCTATCAAAATATTTCTTACCACTACAACGTCACTAATAACCGTGCACGTATCAACCTTTACGCTGAACTGTCCGAGTTCAAAAGCACTTTTGGAACTGAAACCCGGTGGATTGCCGATAACAAAGCCTCCTATGGCTGCCTGCCCGGAGAGAAGGCTGATATCCACGTCTGCCAGTTGGACATCACCGCCCGTGGCTTTAGGGCCTATAGTTTCAACACCTGAGCGGACAATGCTTCCCAGCATGCTGTAAAGTATAACTGCCCCTATGATCAAAACCAACAAAACCGCCGATCCCGCATAAAAAAATTTTTTCATAATTTATCTCTTTAAAAATTGGGCGCCCTAAGCCAGCTTAAATAGCGCTTGAACGAAAAGCTAAAATTATTATATTTCCGGTAGGTTAAGGGTATTTTTCAAATTGAAGTTTTTGAGCCATTAGCTGTTAGCTGTTAGCTGTTAACTGTTAACTGTTAACTGTTAAAATCAAACAGATAGTTCCTTGAGTCAATAGCTAACGGCTAAATGCTAACAGCTTTTCGAAAATCTTCGTTTCTTGAATAATGTTTAAATATCCGAAATAGTATCTGTTTTTAGTTTTCGTTCAAGCGCTAAATATCCTACCAGAACATCCAGCTTTCCGTATACAGAACATAAATTCCTAATCCGAGGTTGGTTATTGCGTGGGCTGCAATACAGCCCCCCAGTTTTTTCTAACGGATCATCAATAAATTGTAAATAACACCGGCTGCAATCCCTACAAATACACGATGATGCTCTAATCCAAAAAGTATGGCCACGCCTATAAATGAAAACCAGGTAAAAATGCCCGGGGGGACAGCGCGAAAATCCTGATTAATAAGATAGCGCAATAAAAAAGAACGCCAAAAAAGTTCTTCCATAATCGGGACAACCACTGCCGCGCCGATAATGCGCACGGCAATCAAGCTTATCACGGCCGCATGGGACCAGCCGAAGGCATAGGGGTTAAAGCCGGTATGCTTGCCGAACTGGGGGAGATATTCTTCCGGCAAAATCCAGATGAGCAACACCAAGAGACCAATCAAGATGGCTGTCAAATATTCAAAGAATGAAAGTTTTGGAGCAAAATCTGGTTTATACTCATGCCTCCAAAACCAGAGCAGGAGTCCGACAATAACGGTTCTGCCGATATACAGAATGTGGGTACAGGATGGAAAAAGACGAGCCAGCTCAGTCAGAATTAAAAACAGGGCAAAGGGGAAAACATAAGGAAACCAAGGCCTTTTTAAAATTTTTAACATATATATTTTTGTGGTCGGGGCGAGAAGATTTGAACTTCCGACCCCTTGAACCCCATTCAAGTGCGCTACCAGACTGCGCTACGCCCCGACTGCTTGCTTAATTAACAACTTGCTTTTATTATGTCAAGCAACGACTTCATAAATGCAAATTCCGATGAAAATTATTTTCAAACCCAAACATCCTCATGGTGTCAGCAAGCGGCCTGCCGAAGAGAAAATCGAGCATTTCCGGATCCACTCCGCCCCGATCTATAATTAAATGCCTGAAGTGCATATCATAGTTAATAATTTCAATAAGCCCTTTCATAGAGTCGGTTTTTTTATCGCTCTTATCACGGTTTATAAAATTTTGTATTATTTCATAAGAGCATCGGCGCTGATGCTCTTCAACCAGATCCCACAACCCGGCAACCCCGGATATTAAATCTTTTCTGACAAGACGGTTTTTGGAATATATACGTTCAATCTCTTCCGTATCCCAGCATTTCAAGACCCTGCATTCTAAAGCTCTGTGTTCATATATTTTACAAATATTATCTTCCGGGTTAAAAAATCTACATACCAGGGTATTGTTTTGTCCCTTGATTTTAATTATATCCGTATCAGCAGGTTGTATTGATCTCCTGATATTATCGTTTGCGGGCTCCCCTTTCCTGATTGTAAAAAGGTGCTTTAAAGGTATTATGCCGCCTTCGACCAACTCCCTATCTTCCATATGTAAAGAAGGTCCGCCTTTTTTACAGCATGTACCGCAACGCCTGCACTTGTCAATTTCCGAATTTTCACTTATTATTTTTGTCATCAAACCACCTGCTGTTTCAAACAGCACCCGTTACTAAAAGCTCTGTCAAGAATAAAGACCCGGCCACTTTTTGCCCTTAGTCGATCCTCGGCAAACAGCTTTATACATTCAGAATAAAGCTCCCATTCAAGTTCCAGGCCCTTTTTTTTAATCGAATCGAGAGTGTCATTCCCTGTAATCCGGAAAGCTCGCTGCCCGATAATAGGCCCGGAGTCTTCGCCGTAGTCAATAAAATGCACCGTACACCCTCCTACTTTGCATCCGTACCTGAACGTGTCTCCATATCCGTCCACCCCCGGAAAAGCAGGCAGCAGAGCCGGATGGATATTCATTATTCGAGGTTTTTCGGGTTCAATATTAATCCGGTCAATAAAATAGGGTGTCAGATTTCTCATAAAACCTGCAAGTATAAGCAGATCAAAAGAATAGCGCTTCATATTTTCTATAAGTTTCGCTTCCGCTGCAGCTCTTGTGGCCAAAAAAAACTCGATAATTTGAGGGTCATCATCTGAAAATATATTCTGCTTTGCCATAATTTCATCCTGATCGAAATCTGCGGGGAGATGAAATTTTTCCGGGTTATTCTTATAATCCTTGATAATTGATCTGTAATCTACAACAAAGGTTGGGATATTATGTTTTTTTCCTCTTTCAAGCCCGTATGCATCCGGATTATCGGAACCGATAAATACAACACTGCCGTTTATAGCGCCTGATTCACACGAATCAATAATTGCCTGAAGATTTGTTCCGCCTCCTGATACAAGCGCTCCTATGCTGATTTTTTTATTCATATATTCGGCCTCCCCAAAAAGGACAGGGCAACCGCATTTGGAAAACCGTAACAAAGCGGAATGGATGGAATTATTTTGGAACGTGTGCTGTTTGAGTATGTTAGAGCTTGTTAAGAAAAAACAGGTTTATTATCAGCATTTTTTAATTTTACATATATTGCAATACCTTTAACCTGGTTTAAATTTTTGCCTCTGTTTTTTCTTTACAAACTTTTATATACGAGTTCACACGATCCAAAATAATTTTATCCATGCAGCGGTATTATGGCACAATCCAGCTAAATGCAGTTCCCCTGCCAAAAAAAATAAATTCTGTTTTACATTTTATATAAACCGGATATACTACAAAGTTAAGCCTTTTTTCAATATGATAATATGGCTCAAGGAGTTATGAGATGAACTCACTGGTACTGGCAGGGCTTGTCATGGGCGGTTATTTATTGGCTTACCATACTTATGGCAAATTCCTGGCGCGAAAAATTTTCAACATTAATCCTGATGCTGTATGTCCCAGCACCGCATTCCAGGATAACTTTGACTTTGTACCCACCAAAAAAGAAATCCTGTTCGGGCACCACTTTACATCAATTGCCGGCCTGGGGCCTATTGTAGGCCCTGCCATCGCAATAATCTGGGGATGGGTTCCGGCTGTTATCTGGATTTTCTTCGGAGCCATATTTTTCGGTGCTGTGCATGACTTTGGCGCGCTTATAATCTCACTAAGGGCAAAGGGAAGATCCATAGGAGATATTACAGGTGATGTTATCAACGCGAGATCACGAATTCTTTTCCTGCTGATCATATTCTTTGCTATTTTGATAGTAATAGCCGTTTTCGGACTGATTATGGCGATACTTTTTACCATGTACCCGGTTGCAGTGATACCGGTCTGGTTTGAAATAATTATAGCTGTTTGCCTCGGGCATATTGTCTATAAAAAAGGGATCGATATATTCTGGCCAAGTATAATTGCCGTTATCATCATGTATTTAACTGTAATCGCAGGCGTATATTGCCCTGTTAATCTAAAAGCCATCTTCGGCATAAGCGCTGAATCCGAACTGATCGCATGGATTATCATTGTTCTTCTGTTCAGCTCCTGGCTTGCCTCAAGCCTGCCGGTGCAGACTCTTATGCAGCCAAGAGATTTCATTAATTCACATCAGCTCTTGATTGCAATGGCTTTACTCTGTTTGGGTATATTAATAGCTCATCCTTCTGTAGTAGCTCCGGCTACCAACTTTTCTGTTAAAGGTGCGCCGCCGATTCTACCGTTTATCTTTGTTATAATTGCTTGCGGCGCTATTTCCGGATTTCACTCTCTTGTAAGTTCAGGCACAACATCCAAACAGTGTGCCAGTGAAGCTGATGCCCAGTTCATAGGATATGGCAGCTTGCTTATGGAAGGAACTTTGGCCACCCTTGTAATTATTGCAATCTCAGCAGGCATCGGCCTTGGGCTGCCCGGAAGCGGCGGGGAAATGTTAATCGGGAAGGCGGCTTTCATACATCACTATTCAAGCTGGGAAGCTGCAAGCGGACTCGGGTCAAAACTCGGAGCTTTTATTTACGGTTCCGGCAACATAATTCAAGCCTGCGGCATACCACACGACATAGCTATTGCAATTATGAGTGTTTTTGTTGTCTCATTTGCTTCCACTACCATAGATACGGCAACCCGTATACAGAGGTATGTAGTTGTTGAACTGGCATGCTCGTATAATTTTAAATTTCTGGCAAAACGTCAGGTCGGGACTGCTTTTGCCGTAATTACAGCCGGTTTGCTGGCTTTTTATGACGGAACAGGCAAGGGCGCTCTAAAACTTTGGCCTCTTTTCGGTTCCGTAAATCAGCTCCTGGCATCTCTTTCTTTGATGATAATAACCATTTATCTGGCTAAACAAAGGATCAGGGCTGTTTATACATTCCTCCCAATGATATTTATGATTGTTATTACGTGCTGGGCTCTGACTCTTAATTTAAATAATTTTTTTCTTACCGGAAACTGGCTCCTTTTTTTTATAGGAATTTTTATTTTTGCCCTCCAGGTCTGGCTGATTATTGAAGGTTTGATTATATGGAAAAGAATAAAAAGCTTACAATAATCACAACCCATATTAATGCAGATTATGATGCTATGGCATCTATGCTTGCCGCCCAAAAACTCTACCCGGGTTCTCTTTTGGTCTTTCCAAGGTTTAATGAAAAAAATCTCAGAAATTTTTTTATCCAGTCCATGGGATATCTTTTTAACATGGCGGATATAAAAAGCATTGATGTTGACCGGATAGAACGTCTGGTCCTTGTGGATACGAGACAGCCCGGCAGGATCGGTGATTTGGCCGTGATTGCTGAAAAAAAAGAGGTGCAAATACATATATATGATCATCATCCTCCCATGCCGAATGATATTAAGGGCGATTACGAGGTTCTGGAGTTAACAGGCTCCGCTGTGGCCATACTCACGGAAATAATAAAAAATAAAGGAATAGACATATCAGCGGATGAAGCCACGGTAATGTCCCTGGGAATATATGAGGATACAGGTTCTTTTACATATTCATCGACAACTGAAAAAGATTTTTTGGCCGCTGCTTTCCTTATATCCAGGGGAGCAAATCTGAATATTGTATCACAAATGATAGCAAGGGAGATAAACTCCGAGCAGGTAGGATTGCTCAACGATCTGATACAGGCCGCATTGCATAATGATATTAACGGCATCGATATCGTTATCTCGTCTGTTATAACAGATACGTATATACCTGATATTGCCTTTCTGGTTCAAAAAATGATGAATATGGAAAGGCTGGATGTGATTATTGCAATCGTTCAAATGGAAAATAAAATATACGTTGTGGCAAGAAGCAGACTGTCGGAAGTAGATGTGGGTTCTATCCTGGCTCTAATTGGCGGAGGAGGCCATGCTTATGCGGCTGCCGCAACTATTCGCGACAAAACCATATCACAGATTGAACACCAGTTGTTTGAACTTCTGTACAAAAATGTAAAGCCGCTAATGATGGCAAAAAATATTATGTCATCGCCTCCTATTACCATTGATGCGGATATCTCCTGTCAGGATGCCAACGATCTGCTTACCCGTTATAATGTAAACGCTCTCCTGGTTACAAAAGGCAGCCCTATAAAAACCCGCCTGAATAATCTTGTCGGTTTCATATCCCGCCAGGTTATTGAAAAAGCCTTGTTTCATAAGCTGGGACAAGCGCCGGTTGCGGATTATACTACAACTGAAATCGCCATTGTCGACTCTGATGCCGATCTGGCGAAAATTCAGGAAAAAATAATAGACAACAAGCAGCGGATTCTTCCTGTTGTTGACCATGATATAATCAAAGGAGTTATTACACGCACAAATCTTCTTGATATCCTGGTAAAAAATTCAATAAATAAAACCGATCAATTGCCTGGAAAAATTGATGTTAACGCAAGAACAAGAAATGTTGTTAAATTTATGCGGGAGAGACTTCCTGAACGTATCCTCGATATACTTGAGACCATAGGACGGGTAGTTGATAAAACAGGCTGCAAAGCCTTTGTCGTGGGAGGATTTGTACGAGATCTTTTTTTATATAAAAAAAATGAAGATATCGATATTGTTATAGAAGGTGACGGCATTGCATTTGCAAAACAATACTCAAAGTTAGTTGGTGGGCGTGTTCATTATTATAAAAAATTTGGCACTGCAATAATAACACACCCCGATGGTTTTAAGATAGATGTGGCGTCTGCAAGGCTTGAATACTATAAATTTCCGGCAGCTATGCCAACGGTTGAAATGAGTTCTATAAAGCTGGATCTCTTCCGGCGTGATTTTACAATCAATACGCTTACCATTCAACTTAGTCCCGACAAATTCGGAACATTGATAGATTTTTTTTCAGGTCAAAGGGATATTAAGGATAAAACTGTAAGAGTGCTTCATAATTTGAGCTTTGTAGAAGATCCGACTCGGGTCTTCCGTGCCATAAGATTTGAACAGCGTTACGGCTTTACCATAGGCAAGCTTACCTCCAACCTTATAGAGAATGCAGTTAAAATGGATATTTTTAAACGCCTCAGCGGCAAGAGAGTATTTTCGGAACTGCGGCAAATCCTTCAAGAAGACGATCCCAGGCCGGCAATAAAAAGGCTTGCCGAATATGACCTTTTAAAGGTAATCCATAAGACTATAAAATTGAATCAGGAAACCGTCGAGCTTTTAAACTCTATCAACAATGTATTATCCTGGTATGACCTCCTGTATCTTGAAGAATCATATATGCAATGGGCGGTCTATTTTCTGGCTTTAATCAGACGTTCGAATCAGTATGTATCAGATGAAATATGCAAAAAGCTTGAACTTCCGCCGGAATTAAATACTTTTTTATCCAAAAAACGCATATATGCTGAAAGTTCCCTTTCCCTTTTGGAAAAAAACAGGGTAATCTCAAACAGCATGCTGTATAATCAGCTTTCACCGTTGAGAACGGAACTGATACTCTATATGATGGCATCTGCAAGAGAGGAAAGGATCCAAAAGGCTATTTCCGGCTATTTTACCAAACTCAAGTATATCAAAATTTCGATAACGGGCAAAGATCTCATAAATATCGGTCTGAAACCGGGGCCCCTGTTCAAAAAGATACTTCAGGCTGTTTTTGATGCAAAATTAAACGGTATTGTCAAAACACGTAAAGAGGAACTTGAATTTTTAAGCAACTATGTTTCATAATCCCGATTTTAATCAGCTGGTTTTAAAAATTGCAGCGCTTCTTTTTGCCGTGACCATTCATGAAGTGGCTCATGGTTTTGTAGCGTACAGACTGGGTGACAACACCGCAAAACTCGCGGGCAGGCTCACATTGAACCCGATCAAACATCTGGATCTTTTCGGTTCCTGTATTCTCCCGTTAATTCTGGCTGTTTCCGGTTCTCCCTTTCTTTTTGGATATGCCAAACCTGTTCCGGTCAACTTTAACAAAATAGGTTATTTCAAAAAAGATATTATATATGTTGCTTCAGCAGGAGTTGCGGCAAATATCTGTTTAGCGGTATTCGCCGGAATATTCTTTCAAATCATGTCAAGCATACAACCATTATGGTATAATTTTTTTTTTGGATCTCTGCTGCTTGATCTCTATTATCTGCTCGCATACAGCGTTATGATCAACTCTGTCCTGGCGGTTTTCAACCTAATACCGATTCCCCCGCTGGACGGCAGCAGGATTCTCTCCGCATTGCTCCCTTCCGAAATGGAAATGTATTTTGCCAAAATTGAAAGATTCGGTATGCTGATCATATTGTTGCTGCTTATGACGGACGCATTTAACCGTTTTATATCTTTTTTTCTAATACCGTTAATTGACCTGCTGCTCGGCAGATAGAATTACAGCATAGCCCACTCCTGATTGTAATCCCCATTTCCCTGGCAATCCGTTTCATGCTACGGTCGAGGGTAATGGACTTCGAAGGTTATCAGCGCATTCTAAAAAATAGGCATCATAGGCGTATATGTTAAATTCTGTGGCGATTTTTAAGGCAGATCTCATATTTTTGATATTGTGATGTTATATAAATCATTATTCTTTCATGATTTTTATAACTTTTTCGTCTAAGCAAGAACGTAGAAAGGTATTCATCTGTTTCTGATCCCCAGTTTCGTAAAAAGTGAGCATCAATTGATTAAACTCTAGTTGTCTCTTCGCCGGAAGATTAATAGCAGGGTATCCGCAACTTAACAGAAGCCCATTCATGATAAAACGCCCCATACGTTTATTGACATCATAAAAAAATTGACATCTTGCCATTATAAGAAACAAATGGATGGCTCGATCATAAATGTCTGATATCTTGGATGCCTCATCCACCATTTTTTCAAACAACTCCGGCAACGAATCTGCCTGTGGCGGCATATAGCCTGTTCCCGCAATAGTAACCCCGCCGGATCTAAATTTTCCCCACTCCAAAGCTTCGTCCTTAGCAGCTATTAGATGAAGAGCACAGACTTTTTCAAGAGTGATCTCAAACTGATTTTTTTCTATTAACTCAAATAACGTCCGCCATGTATCAGCTTGATTCAGTGCTATTTGCTGGTCAGTTACTCTATGTCCGCCAACTGTAATTCCATCCAATAATGTTTGAATTTCCGGCAGGGTAAAATTAATCCCCTCCAAGTTCACTGCATCACATACAAATTCAGCTAATTGACGCTTAGCAAGCATTATTGCTTTTGCTTTGTTTGGTTTCATATTCCAACGAGTTTCTTTCATTATGCTCACCGACTATTTATATTACATAAGATTTCAAACACGCCAGAGGGACGTTCCTTGATATATTGATTGCTTAAACGTCCCATAACCTCCAGGATTTAATCGACATATCAATTTACCAGGGAATGTCCACCTAATCCCTCGTCCCCCTAATCCTCTGTGGATTGAGGATTCTTTTCCCTTATAAAATCAATTTTGCTTCTCGCATTCGCCTGATTAAGGCGGGGCGGTTAGAATAAGTTTGTTTTATATTTGCAAGTCGGTCTGTAAATTTTTCGAGTTCACCTTGATATTCAGCTAAATCACGAAGATTTTTTAAGTGGTCAATAGCATCTGCATAGGATGTAGCTTTTTTTTCTTCAATCAAACTCTCGATTTCATTCCAGACTATATTTTTCTTTGGAGCAAATTTTTCTAGCTCTCGTTGGCGCGCAAGTTTTGCTTCTTGTTGCTCCTCTTTTTCTTTGTTGTCTTGCCAAATTTTTGAAGACTCAATTAGAGCTGAGATTGTTCTTCTATTAATGTTTTCATGTTCTTGATGTTGCGACTCCTGATAGGCAAATTCCTGAAGACGCTTATTCAAAAGTGCCGATAGATTTTTTTCTCCTCGACTCAAGTGTATTAAATAATCATGTTGCTCGACTGAAGATAATTGTTCAATATAAGTCTCAAAATGAGATTTATCCTGAATCTCAGAACTATTCTGAGATGCAACTGCTATCATTGCTTGGTTGATTTCTAAATACCTGACAAAAGCTTGTTGCGCTGAAGATAAATTACCTAAGCCATCCGGTACTGGAGGCTCTAATGTGTCGGCCTCAATAATTTCTATTAAGTAGTGTCTGAACGAAAATATTTTTATTACTAAAAAACAACCACTTAGCTATTTAATGGTCAACGAAGTTTTCGCATAAAATTACTTTTTACTTCAGTTATGATATCAATCTTATTGATATCATAACTAATGTTCTTAATGTTTGAGCATTGCTTTCTTTTAACAGGTCATAAAAAAAAGTAAAACTTCGGTGGAAATATATGCGAAAAGTTATCGATATGCAAATAAAATTTGGAGAAACGGCTATTGCTAATATTCAGTTTGATCCACATTCACGGGATGAAATTCCAAAACTTCTTCGGGGCTTGCAATCTATCTGGTGTAACCGTGAAATCAGGGATCAGGTTTTTGATGCCTTAAAAGGAATTATTCCTGAAAACGTTAATCCAAAGAATGGGCGCAAGGGTATGGATTTATGGAAAATATTTGTGCTTGGGACATTAAGATTAAATTGCAATTGGGATTATGACAAACTTCTTGAAATGGCCAATAACCACGGCAAATTGCGTCAAATGCTTGGGCATGGAAAAATGAATGCAGATTACAAATATGCTTTACAAACATTAAAAGACAATATTTCCATGTTTACTCCATCAAATTTATTATAATTCAGTAAATAGTTAATAAAATCAAATATCATTTTCGAAAAGTGTAAACTACTTTTGGCCCTTAATGAAGGATGTCTAAATATTACTTGAAATGGTTGAGATATTAGGCGTCTTTCACTGAGGCGTAAAAGTAGTTAACACTTTTTCCCATGTTAAAACCGATATTTTCACCGCAGAGGACGCAGAAAGCGCAGAGGAACTGCTTAATTTTTTAATGTAATAATCTCAGCGCACTCTGCGTTCTCCGCGGTGAAATCCAGTTTTTTTATACAAAATAAATGTAAACTGAAACATGAAGGATGCCAGATATTATTTGGATTTTTGTCATAAATATAATTTTCAGAATTTAGACTCTGAAAATCTTCAAGGAACAGAACTCTCCCAATTCCTGAAGTACTGGTTTCAGAGCTTAAGGCACATATGGAAAAAGTAGCTCATTTGCACAAAACAGATCTTGCTTATAATTACAATGGTGCATTTATGTTTAATCGTTTGGAAAAAAAATATAAACATGCCGGCAAGGAATTTATCTGGCAATGATTTTTCCCTGCAAAAACCCTGACCTTTGTTCCAGAGACAAAAGAAAACAGGCGATATTACCTGCATGAATCTCACGTTCAAAAAGCTATTAAAAAAGCCGTGAGAAAAGCAAAATTAACCAAAAGGGCGACAGCACACACTTTTCGGCATAGTTATGCCGGCCATTTGCTGGAAGCCAATTTTGACATTCGCACTATTCAAAAGCTTTTGGGACATAGTGATATCCGGACAACCATGATTTATACCCACACAGTTAAATCCACGACCAAAAAAGAAGCGAAAAGCCCTCTTGATCTGTGGAGGACGTAGAGAACACTGAATAGTTAAACACATAATGCCTGCGCTGTCAGTTATGCAGCTCAGTGAGCCCTAACATCCCCCTATTACACAAAAACGGCGTGAATTATTGCAAATATCGATTAAGGATGTTATATTTTTCAAGATGGGTTTCAATAAAAATGTATTGTTATAAATAATGCGGAACTTTCCCAAGTAGGCGCACAGATTTAGGATACGTTGAATGGATCTTGTAATTATATTTACTATTCTTTTTTACTTGCTCAGCGCGGCCGGCTATGTTGGATATCTTTTTTTACAAAAGGATTATATGCAAAAATGTGGCTTTTTTTTTATCTCGGCAGGTTTTTTACTCAACTGTATAATTATCTGCATCGGTTATATAAAATCAGGCCATATCCCTGCGCAGAACCTTCGGGAAACTCTTTTTTTGGCAGGATGGGCTGCCTCGGGAATCTTTATTATATTGCATCACAAGTTTAATATTAAAATACTTGGTGTTTATGCCGCCCCCCTTATTGCATCTGTTGCCATTGCCGCATCTTTCATTCCGGGAGGCACTGGAGAGATAAAAAATATTTCCAACAATTTATGGCTGGTTTGCCATGTTATTATCATCCTTTGCGGCGATGCATTATTAGCAATGGCCTGCGGGACAGGTATTTTGTACCTCATACAGGAACATGCCATAAAAACAAAAAAAAGAGGCTTTTTTTTCAGGCGGCTTCCTTCCCTGGAGCTGCTCGACAGCGCAGGATATACTTGTATTGTATCAGGATTCACCCTCATTACCATCGGCCTTGTTACAGGACTTATATATGCAAAGTTGGTGTGGGGCAAATTTTGGAGCTGGGATCCCAAAGAAGTATGGTCGGTCATTACATGGCTTTTGTATGCGGCCTTACTGCATGAGCGCCTGGCAGCAGGATGGCGTGGACGAAAAGCGGCAATAATGGCAATTATAGGATTCGCTGCCGTTTTATTTACCTTTTTTGGGGTTAACTTTATTTTAGGCGGGCATCACGAAGAATTTACCAAGTGGTAAAAGGGCCGGGAGGCTCGATAAACTTCCAGCCTATTAGGAGCACTTTGCTTGAGTGAAATAGAAACAAATATACAAAAAACTGAAATTTTTTTAGCAGGATTAAACCATAAGACAGCCCCGGTAGAATTAAGAGAACGTATCGCATTCTCGCAAGAGGAGATTCTACATGCGCTTGAGGTTCTAAGCAATAAACCTGGTATCGGGGAAATAACTATTATTTCTACCTGTAACAGGGTCGAGACTTTAATTGTGGCGCACAATAAATCTGAAGCCATTGGCAATATCAAAAAATTTATATCGGAATTAAAGCAGATCCCGCTCGAATTATTTGATGAATCACTCTATGTGCATGAGGGAGATAAGGCGGTAAGGCATATTTTCAGGGTTGCCGCAAGTCTCGATTCCATGATGGTAGGCGAACCGCAGATACTCGGACAGGTCAAGGAGGCCTATTATACCTCCACCCAAAAAAAAACTTCCGGAGTTATATTGAACAGGCTTATGCACAGAGCCTTTTTTGTGGCAAAACGTATCCGTACCGAGACAGGCATCGGGGATAATGCCGTATCTATAAGCTATGCCGCCATTGAATTATGCAAAAAAATATTCGGCCGTCTAAACGGAAAAAAGACACTTCTTGTGGGCGCCGGAGAAATGGCGGAGCTAGCTGTGGAACATCTTATTCGCAACAAGGCCGGCGATATTATTGTGGCCAACAGAACTTTTGAAAAAGGTGTGGAGCTGGCCAATAGATTCAACGGTTATGCAGTAAAGCTTGATGAAATTACAGAATATTTAAAGTCTGCAGACATAATTATCAGTTCAACCGGGTCAAAAAATTTCATAATAACACGTGATCAGGTAAAAGCGGTTATGCGTACCAGGAAAAATCGCCCTCTCTTCTTTATCGATATTGCAGTGCCAAGAGACATTGAGCCGGAAATAAACCGCCTTAACAATGCATATGTCTATGATATTGATGACTTGCAGGGTGTTATAGATGAAAACATCGAAAATCGGAATAAAGAATCTGTGAAAGGCGAAAGGATCGTGGACGAGGCCGTCATAAACTTCCGCAAGTGGCGTGAAAGTCTTGAAGTAGTGCCTACTATTGTTGCATTGAGAAAAAAATTTGATTTGCTTGCCGAAGCTGAAGTAAAAAAAACCCTTAAATCATTAAACGGCCTCTCCTTGGATGAAAAAAATGCCATCCACACAATGACAAATTCCCTGATTAATAAAATTTTGCATGAGCCGACTCTTTTTTTAAAACGAAATGGATGCAAAGGTGATCATTCAATATATATTGATATAACAAAAAAACTATTTAATTTAGATTCCTAATGAGGTGAATTGTTTTGAAAAAAATAGCTTTCCTTTTCCCGGGCCAGGGATCGCAATCCGTAGGAATGGGACAAGAATTTTACAATGAGTACGATTTTGTCAGAGAAATTTTTGACATGACCGAAGAAATAACCAAAATCAATATTTCCCGTTTATGCTTTAAAGGGCCGATGGAGGATCTTACAGCAACGGTTAATCTTCAACCGGCTGTAACCGCAGTAAATCTTGTCTGTTTGACAATAATGGAGAAAGAGGGGATAAAACCTTTTGTGTCAGCAGGTCACAGTTTAGGAGAATATAGCGCTCTTTGTTCTTCCGGAGTTATTAACCGGGAAGATACCATAAGGCTTGTTTATCAGCGTGGAAAGCTTATGCATAGAGAGGCCGTAAAAAATAAAGGTGCCATGAGCGCCATAATAGGCCTTTCAATTGATGAGCTATCCAGGATCGTTGCAGAGGTCCGGCAGGAAGGAATTGTTGCTGTGGCAAACCATAATACTGAAAAACAGATAGTAATTACCGGATCCCCGGATCAGGTTGGGAAGGTCGGCTTGATTGTATCTGAAAAAGGGGCCCGAGCCATACCTTTAAAAGTTAGCGGCGCCTGGCACAGTGAGTTGATAAAAGGAGCGGAAAACGAATTTGCCGATTTTCTTAACAGGTTTTCGTTTAATAAACCTGCAAGCCCCCTCATCCTGAACGTGACCGGTGATTTTGGGAATGATCCCGCTGAAATTTTATCTATCATGGCTAAACAGCTCTGCAGCCCGGTTAAATGGTACGATACAATCCAAAGACTGATTGAAGAACAAGTTGAAATTTTTGTTGAAGCAGGACCCGGCAAAGTGCTGGCAGGTCTATTAAAAAAAATCTTGCCAAAAGACTATCCCCGCAAAATTTTTAATGTAAACAATATGAAATCCGTGGATCGTTTTTTTAACGAAGTTTTGTAATTATCCATACCAGATGTTTTCAAAAAAAATAAAATTCTTTTTTATCCTTCCAATATTACTATTGGTGCTCCTGTTTGTTTTCACATTGGCACTCAATGCTCTGATTCAAAATCGTACAGTTCAAAATTACCTGCTGGCTCGTTTAGGAGCGTCAATTGGATACGAACTTAAGGCGGGTTATATGAAGTTTGATTTTGCAGGGGGATTAAGAGCAACTGTTCATGATCTTTCTGCAAAACAGAAATCGGGTACTGAAAAGCTGACTGCTGCAAGCCTTTACGTTATATTGGATGCCGGAGGAATAATCAGGGGAAGGATTATTCCGAAAAAATTCTTGCTATTTAAACCGGAGATTGAATTCTCATTAACAGGATCCCGGCATACTCCCCGCAAACTCGAATTTGATGCGCTGATGCGATACCCTCTTTTCAAAATTTTAGGCAAAATTGATTATGCGGCAATAAACGCTGCTACAATAGTTTTAAAAAATCAGGATATTAAGTTGGATAATCTATTTTTACAGCTCTCACCCCAGGAGCATAATAAAAATATCCTGGATGTAGACATGTATGGAAGAATTGAATTCAAAAAAGAAAAATCCTGTTTTTTCACAAAAGGGGAAATCGACCTGGACCGATCCGGCAATAAAGAGACAATGGCTGCATTGGCACTAAAAATAAAGGAGCTGCCATTAGGATGGGCCCCGATCCCGCGTTCATTGCCTGTAAAAAAAGGAACAGCTGACGCTAAAATCGATTTACAAATTATGCGCTCTGGTTCAATATTTATTAATGGCCGGCTGCTTTTGGATAATCTATGTTTTCTGGTAGATAAAGCAAAGGGGGTTAAAGAATATTCTCTTCCTGAAGCGACCGTCGATTTTAAGGCCAATTATATCAAAAACATATTCAATATTTCGTCATTTAATATAGAGGCAAACAATTATACCCTGCACGCAAGCGCAATGTTCGATCTGCACAATATGTTAGATCCTTATCTCGACCTTAAGGTCAGATCTCCATTTATGCCGCTGGCATCCTTTAAGGAAGTCTTCCCTACCCCACTTGTATCTCACTGGCTGGAAGAGACTCTGTACCCATGTTTTAAAAAAGGCGAGGTTAGATGCGATCTTTTTGCCCTTCAAGGAAGTTTCAGCCGGCTGGCCCATTTAAACAAGCATGAAAACTCAAAATGTCTTTTGCTGGAACTTTCATTAAAAAATTTGAAAATCATTACAGATAAAGCTGCACTGCCATATACCGGCGTTTCAGGCCATCTTGTAATAAAGGACGGCAGTCTGGCTGTGTCTGGCGCAAAGGGTATATTCGGCGCTTCAGTTGTTAATGCCGGAAGTATGAAGATCGACAACATTTATTCCAAAAATGCTCTGTTTAATTATTATCTTAAAGCCCAATGCAATATCGAGGATATCAAACAGCAGACAGAAACCGCTCCGCTACCGGAACATATTGAAACCCATATCCAAAAAATTACATCTCTTTCCGGTAAGGTTGATGCTGAATTGAGATGCGAGCATATCCGGGGCAGGAAGAGCCTTAAATTAAAAAAAAGCGTCTTCAAATTAAAGGACTGTTCAATAACCGCTTCCGAGCTTAAACTCCCCCTGCTCATTACTGAAGCTGTTTTCCACCTCGAAGATAATCAAAAGAATATTTTTTACGCTAAAGGCATGCTGGGCAAATCCGGTTTTATTCTTTCAGGGCAAGGCGCCGGTATATTTAAAAAGGGGAACGTCGATATATCATTCAGCGCTGATATTGATGAGATCTTACAAAAAACAACTAAAGGGTATAATGAAATAATAGATTTTAACGATATTATACCCGGGCGGGCATCAATTAAGTGGAAAGATGACGGGGTATGGTCCTGTAAGGGTGAGATAGATCCCGAAGGTGTTGAAAAGTATGAATCCGATTTTTCAAATGTTAATCCCAAACCCGGACAAAAGATATCTTTTAATCTGGATATTATTCCGGGGCAAAAGATTATAGTTAATAAAATCAGTGCTAATCCCGGCAAAACATCCATCGCCCTGTCAGGTTCTTTTGATTTGCAAGATATGGACACCATCTATCTTAAGGTGATGGCAGACCCTCTGCAGCTTAAAGACGTCAGGTTTCTTTTTAATGGATTTGAGAAACCGCCGACAGGCACAATAAAATGCAGCACAGAAATAAAAAAATCTATTTCAAACTTATCAAAAACTCAAATATTCGGAAAATGCGAGGCTTCTGATATTTCATTCTCAGCCTGTAATCTTCCTTTTGATATTCAAGCTTGCAATTTTAAGGCTGAATTTTCAGGGCAGGAAATATTAATATCTTCTTTTGAGAGTATGCTGGGCAATAGTTCAGTCTCCTTTTATGATAGTACCCTGCAAGGATGGAACGGTATTAAAGGAGAAATCAATATAGAAGCCGAATATCTGGATCTTGCCGGTTTAATTGCCGGCACAGACAATAAATGCGGAAAAAATAAAAGAAAAGACCTTTCCGGCTTTATAAAAAACTCGGATTTAAGTCTTAATATTAAATCAAACCAGGGCTCTTGGAAACAGATTGACTACAACCGGCTGTCGGCCGCAATCTCTTTCCGGGATGCTATATTTTCTATTGCAAACTGCGATATCAAAAGCGCGACGGGCAATCTAAAAATAACAGGACACATGAAATCAGGTGCCAAGCCTGAATCGATTTTTAATATCTACGTGAAACTGGATAAACACCCGATAGAGAATATAATTCAAGGCCTTGATATATTAAAAGATATTGATGTTGCAGGCGCTGATCTTTCAACCGAAGGATATTTGAGTATAAAAAAATTTGATGAAAAAGAAATTATATCCAATCTTAAAGGAAATTTCAATCTGCTGTTAGAAGATGGGGTTATCAAACATTCTAATATTTTTTTCAAAACACTCAATTTTTTGAGTCTTAATAATATAGTCGATAAAAAACCGTCTGAATTTTCAGAAAAGGGTTTTAATTTTAATAGTATTAAGGGGAACCTGGATATAGAAGACGGAGTTCTGAAGACCGATAATCTCGTCATGCAAAGCCCCATATTTAATATGGCAGGGAACGGGTATCTTAATTTGAATAATGATAAAATAAATTTAAATTTGGTAATTTCACCCTTGGGAACTATAGACATGCTGATAAACAAAATTCCCGTTGTAGGTTATGTTCTGGCAGGAAAAGAGAAATCAATAATAACCTTTTACCTTAATGTTCAGGGCAGTCGATCCAAACCCGAAATAAAATATATACCGTTTCAGCATTGGCCGGCCAGCATATTCGGTTTTGTAAAGCGTACATTTCTAACTCCGGGGCGCTTGTTGCGGGATGTGCCAAAATTAAAGAAGGATGTTTCAGAAAAAAACCCAGCCCCTTGAGCCAATTTCAAAACACCCCCTTTTGCCCGATATCTGCTTCCTTGATCTCGAACAAATATTTTGCTTATTTTTTTACATTCACAAGGATCAGTCCGGAATGCATACGCTGAATTAAAAAGAGGATCGTTTCTCCCTTTTTAGTGCTTCTTAATATATTTTTGAATTCCTTTACGCTATCGATCTCCTTGCGATTAATCTCAAGAATAATATCACCCTTGGCAATTCCGGCCTGATCAGCTTTACTTGCAGATCTCACATCGACTACAATTATTCCGGCATCTTCACTGATATTGAAACGACGGGCTATTTGAGGGGTTATTTTCGCTACCTGGATCCCCAATTCTTCATGTTTTTTCTGCATGTATCTTGAAGATGCCAGGGTATCAGGCCGCTCTCCAACTTTCACCTTAAAAATCATTTCTTTACCATCACGCAATACCTTTATTCTTATAGTCTCGCCCACGCCGATATTCGCGATCCTGGTTGTAAGCTCCTTGCTGGTTCTTACTCCCTTTCCATTGATAGCAACAATAATGTCTTTCGGTCTTATACCTGCCGCATCTGCCGGATCGCCTGAAACAGCATCAAGAACCAGCACTCCTCTCTTATCTCCCTTGATTCCGTAATATTGAGCAATCTCTCCTTTTAGATCCTGAATCGTAACTCCAAGCCAACCGCGTGTTACATCTCCGTTGTCCCGGAGTTGCCTGATAATCCCTTTGGATAAATTGATCGGAATAGCAAACCCGATACCCTGGCCGCCGGCAATGATCATTGTGTTAATACCTATCACCCGGCCGTTCATATCGATCAGGGGGCCGCCGCTGTTACCAGGATTGATAGAGGCGTCGGTCTGTATAAAGTCATCATAAGGCCCCGACCCTATTACACGGCCCTTGGCGCTTACGATGCCGGCAGTTACCGTATGGGCAAGGCCAAAGGGACTCCCTATTGCGACAACCCATTCCCCGACTTTTAAATCATCCGAATCTCCCAATTCCACATGGGGAAATTTTTTAGCAGCGTCGATCTTGATAAGAGCAATATCAGTGTAAGGATCACGTCCGATAATTTTTGCATCGAACTCTTCTTCATTGGCCAGAACCACCGTTATTTTGTCCGCTTCATTAACAACATGATTATTTGTAACAATATATCCTTCCCGATCTATAATAAAACCGGAACCGAGACTGCGCTGTTTCAAATCTCCAGGCTGATCTCCGCCGAAAAATTTTTCAAAAAAATCGTTAAAAGGATCTTCCTTTCCAAAAGGACTACGTCTATATTGATGAAAACCGTAACCACCGCCTTTAACAGTTTTTACTGTCCTGATATTTACAACAGCCGGAGAGACCATTTTAGCCAGAACATCAAAATTCGACGGGATCATTTTACTTACTTCATCTTTTGATACTGCCGGAGTGACAGCAAAAAATCCGGGCAAAACTCCCGCCGCTATCAGGATAACTGTATAGAGCGCTATTTTATTAACTATTTTCATTTTTCACCTTTCAATTTTTCACCTTTCAATTAAAGATTATGGTCTCATAGTAAGGAACGTTTGGCGGAGAGGGTGGGATTCGAACCCACGATCCCGTTTTTGACAGGATACCGCTTTTCGAGAGCGGGGCCTTCAGCCGCTCGGCCACCTCTCCAACTTAGTACATCGCGTTTTGAAGTATACCTTTTAATCTCAACTGTCAAGAATTCAAATTAGCAGTCAGCACCGGATAAAACCAAAATAGTATTTAAAAAACGATCATGATTTAACTTGAACAATGGTCTATATTATAATATCAGTTTCAATAACTTTTATTATTTATGTTTTGTAAAAAAATAAGGAATCAGAGGTATGGCGGAAATTATTCCATTTAAAGGCATTCTATATAACACTGACAAAATCGGCAACATGGCTAACGTCGTTACACCCCCGTACGACGTGATATCCGACGATGAACGGGATGAATACCACAAGGTCAATTCATATAATATCATCAGATTAATCCTTGGTAAAAAAAATGAACATGATCCGGACAAAGAAACCTATCACGCTAAAGCATCAAATTATTTTACAAAATGGCTTGATGATGGAATTCTTGTTCAGGACCGGGTGCCTGCTTTTTATTTGACAACGCACGAGTTTCCTTTGGGAAACAGAACTGTTACGCGTTACGGATTAACAGCGTTGGCGCGCCTTATGCCTTTTGACAGGGGCATTATTTTACCCCATGAAAAGACATTCTCAAAAGTCAAATCAGAGCGTTTAGGGCTTTTGAAAAAATGCCATGCTAATTTCAGTTCTATATTTTCCCTATATTCCGATAAGCAAAATATAATTTTAAACTCACTTAAAGATGCTGTTTCAGATAAACCGCCTGACATGGACTTCACGGATTATAAGGGGCATAAACACAGACAATGGCGCATAACCGACAGAGATATACACGCCTATGTTGCGGATGCCATGAAGGATAAAAAACTTTTTATCGCGGACGGGCATCACAGATACGAAACATCCTTGAATTACAAGGAATGGATCTCCGCCAATAATCCGGATTTTAATGCTGACCATCCTGCCAACTTTGTAATGATGTATCTTTGCAGCATGGGAGACCCAGGGCTGATTATACTCCCGGCCCACCGTATCCTGACCGGTTTAACAGGTACAGAACTCTCCTCTTTTAAAAAAAGATGTGATGATTTTTTTGACATAACGACAATACCCTATAAAAACAATGACAACGAAAAAGCGAAAGATAATTTTATTTCGACCCTGAAAGCAAATAGCGCAAAAAATATTATCGGCGTATTTATGAAAAATTGCCCTGAGCTATTACTTTTAACCCCGAAACCCCAAGCCATGGAAGATATCTTTTCAGATGTGATGCCCGCTGCTATAAGGAGTCTGGATGTAACCATCCTAACAAATCTTATTTTAACCAGGATACTTGACTTTGATCAAAAACGAATGGACGATGAAGAGTTGTTTTCGTATACCACCGATTATTCCGAAGCCATAGATGCTGTCACCCCAGGAAAAGCCGATATTACTTTCATTCTAAATCCAACATTAATAAAGCAAGTTCAACAAATCGCGGAGATGGGGCTGATCATGCCGAGAAAATCGACATATTTTTTTCCAAAAGTTATTACCGGTCAGGTTCTAAACCGACTGACAGGATGCAAAATCAAGTAAATACATTTAAAAAACTGAAAAAGTATATCAATGTCTCGGATGAAGAAGTGGGGAACAACTCCCTATAAATTTTCACATAAATAATTTCACTGCGTTATCGGTCGTCGAAGTATTACAATACGCCTTCCTCCCTCTGGCTTTGTGCCTAATTTTAAAATCGGGTAATTATCTGAAAATCTATATAACGAGAATATAATATCCGGCGACATTTGTCGTTAGTGCTATTCTACGGATTATTACTGAGGCAAATATTCCTCCAGCTCCGGCACAATCTCCCGCACAAATTCCTGAAGCCTTTTTTCGGCATTTTCCAGCTCCTCAAACTCGTAAACCGGTGTCATTACCCGCACCAGCGCGCCGTCCGTCCTTTGCCTGGTGAGCGCATCCCAGAAAGCAAAAAGCTTTAGCTGATAAGCATTTGTCAGAATTCTTCCCCGCTGAGGGAACCAGTAATAAGTAAGCTGCCTGCTCCCGCTTTTTTCCATCAAAACGCGGTTTACCGGCACCAAGCCTTTATCTTTCAGTTTAAAAGGTAATTTGACAGCCCCGGCCTGCTTGAAAATCCATCCACCTCCAGGCATACAAGTGGCCGGAGAATGGATCGATTCCCCTTTACGCTGGCTTTCATAATAGGCAACATAAAAATTGACACTCCGGCCTTTCTGATTCAAATAATCCACCAGAACATAATCGCTTAAATCAAGGGCATCAATAAACTTCTGTTCCATTATTCCGCGCGTGCCGTTCCATTCCCCAATTTTTACCGGAAACTGATCAAAAGATTTAGCAATCGGAACCTTTTCCCGGAACTCAATCCCCTGGGAAAGTCCCCATGTCGCACCCAGCAAAATAACAGCCGCCACAAACTGCGGCTGAAAAAGTAAATTTCGGGTTTTGGGTTTCGGGTTTTGGATTATCCCGGCTTCAGCCTCTGCTCCGGCGCCCTGCTCTTTATGCCCTGCGCTCATCTGTGGATAAATCTTTTTCAACACCCACATCTCAAACAGCAGAATTCCCAGGGAAACCATGAAAATAAACCAGCCGGAAAAGTCATGAAAAAAACCACTCGCAACTTTAGGGCCAAAAACGGGGTAGAGCATTCCGACAGAAGCAATCCGAAGCCCGTTAACAAGGATTGATATGGGAACAGTGGAAATAACCACCAAAACTTTTTTCCAGAAAGCCTCCTTATAAAAATAGGCCAGCAGAATCCCTAAAACCATCAGGGGAAAAAGATACCTCAACCCGCTGCAGGCATCCACAACCTGCAACTGTGTGAAACCGAGATCAATCACATTCCCTTCCCGGTAGGCAGACATACCGAAAAGCTGCATTATAAAAACTCCTAATTGGGAGGAAAGCAATTTAAGAGTCACGGAAATTTTCTGGTAAATAAAATTGGGAGGCGGAAAAAGAGCCAGGATCAAAGTCAGCGGAAAAGAAATAATTTTTGATTTCTCCCAGCCCAGATGAAGCAGACACAAACCTGCAAGGATCAGCCAGAAAGACAGGTATAAGGTAAAATACTCACCGCCCAGCTCGCCAAGCCAGAAAAATACGATACCCAGCCCTAAAACCGGCAGACCTTTCCAGGAAGGGATGGAAGGGGTTGCCGAAAGCTGATCCTTTTTTTCCCAGATAAGATAAATAACTATAAAAGGAACAAGATAGCAATACGTGAAATCATCCCGCTGCCATTGCGGCGCCAAATAAGTGAAAGTGTTAAAAAAAATTCCGGCAACCAGAAGAACATAAAATCCTGTTCCTGCCAATGCCGTTTTATTATATTCTGTTTTCATGTTAAAATTCCAAGGCGAACTTTGCACCCGCAACCCAACTCATTGTATTTACCAAATATATGTAATCACCTACAAAATTTGTAGCTAATTTTTCATTATAATTTTCTTGTTTTTTATGACAGAAGTTCAGGAGTAAGGTGCTAAATACGGCTCATTCTTACCAAACAGCTTGTACATGTGGATATTCTATAATCTTTCTATCCTTAATGATTCGATCTGCCGGGTCTTTATGGAAACCGCCAGGAAGATTGCATGACTCCATCGCTATTTCAGGCGTTAACTCAATTACCCGTAAACCGCTATTCTCTATAGCATTGTTCAGCCAGCGCTTTGGATCAATTTTTACATTTATGCGCCCTTTGGTCACCATCATTGCAAATTCCCATATAGAAATTGAGGCAATGGCGCGTTGATCTGTTTGCGTCTTTTTAATCAATTTTTTGACATTATCGGACAACAGCTTTGTTGCGCTATGCGACCATATCCAGGTATGCGTATCCAGTAGAATCATAACTTAATCAAGTTCCCATGCGTCAGGATCAATGACCGTTTCAGTTAAATCGCCAATAGTTTCAACAAGACCTTCCATGCTTCCGAGGAAAGGATCTTTTTCGTTCTTCCGCGCAAAATGCACCAACTTTGCAATCGGCTCGCCTCGTTTGGTAATAATCACCTCTTTATGCGTTACCCTGACCTGATCAAGGATCTTAAAACAATTTGCCCGGAATTCTGCGACATTGATTTCCATTTATTGATCACCTCCCCATATGATTGTGTACATTTTAATATGTACTGATAGAAAAATCAATCTCCTTTCCTTTTTCATGCCGCTTTGGGCATCGTTCATTTTCCTGTTTATATTTTTAATGTATCCGCAGATTACGCAGATTGCACAGATTTATTTGTGTAAATCAGCCTCTTGTATTCCAGTGACCTGGCTCCGAAGTTAATCAAAAGGCCAACACTCAGCCTGGCAGTCTTGAGATAATTAATGAGTTGTGCTTCTTCTATCCCGGATAGTGCGCCTAATGCTTTAATTTCAATAATAACCTCATCAAAACATACAAAATCCGGCTGATACGTCTTGGCCAACGGTTTGCCTTTGTAAAATATTTTAACAACCGGCTGCGATTTGAAGGGTATTTTTTGCATCCTGAATTCTTTCTCCAAAGCCTCCTGATAAACCGCCTCGAGAAAACCGCACCATAGCTCTTTATGCACCTCAATTGCCGCTCCTATTATAGCATAAGTTCTTTTATCTCTCATAGTTTAATCTGTGTAATCTGCGTAATCTGCGGATTAATTTGGGAAACAATAACATACAACAGTACCGGTTATGTGATTTTAAATAATTGGCTTATGTGGCTTTTGTTTTTAAGATAGAATCATTTTAAATTTTCTTCTTCCCTTTATTCGATAAATTGTAAAGTCTCGATCTATTGTTGCAATTGTATTCAAATCAAGTTTTTCAGCAAGATACACAAGGCACGAATCAGCAAAATCCATTGGCAAATCATGATATTTTTCTGTTAATTCTTTAAGTCTTTTAAAATCATCATTTTCAATATTATAAATTTCAACTGCTCCTCGGTGTATCCATTCCAGAAAGTCTATTTGAGCATTTCGATTAAAATCTAATAAATGTAAAGTTTCAGTAATTGATGCAATAGTTGTAACCAACGGGAATTTATTGTTTCTAATAAAATTAACAGCTTCATGATGATATTTATCCGATGCATCAAACAGGGCTATTAATGGTCCGGAATCTATAAGGATTTTTTTCATTTCCTTTTGGCCTTAATTTTGCGTTTAACCAGTTCCTTTCTATTTGTCGAAAGGTTACCAAGACCGCTTGAATATTTACCGAATAATTCTCCGCCTGCCTCCCAGGCATTCTGATTACTAAGCCTTCCAAGATAATCATAAATACTTTTACGTATTAATTCAGATTTTGATAATCCAAGATTTTTTGCTGTGCTATTAATAGCTTGTTCTAACTTTGCATCAAGTCTTAGTGTAATCATTTTATCACCTCCGTATTACATTATGTAAAACACATTAAAGGTGAGTGTCAAATTATTTTTCAACACATAATGTCATCAGCCGTCGCTTGACCTGGAAAGGCCAAATCACTATCCCAAAAAAAATCAGAGAGTTGTTCAAAGCGGAAATATCTGACAAAATTGTTTTTATCCCTTACTAATATCAACTGCTTTCTTAATTTTCTTGTCGCCCCGCCCGCCTGCCACTGCGAGGCACGAGCGGGCAGGTTGCGAAGCATTGCGGCAGGCCGAAAATATTTCTGGATTTTACCTTCTTTGATCAGGTCCATAGGATCCATGACATCACCAGAAATTTGAGAACACTATATATTACCCAAAAAAGTCTCCACACTACTGGCGGATCTACGACCTTGAGCTGAATTGTATCCACAGATTACGCAGATTACACAGATTTATTGGTGTAAATGAGCCTCTTGTATTCTAGCGACTTAGCCTCGAAGTTAATCAAAAGGCCAACCCTCAGTCCGGTAGCCTTGAAAACACCGCACCCTAACTCTTTATGCACTTCAATTGCTGCCCCTATTATTGCATAAGTTTTTTTATCTCTCACAAAAAGATCAGAGTGGATTTCAAATTTCTCTCCCAGAGCCTTCTTGGTTCTTTTAGAAACCCCGGCAGCTATTTAAGGACGTCCCCCTTACTATTAGGAAAAGATGTCCGCTTTGTGGTCGATAAAAGAGGACATAAGCGCGCTGTTCAAATTTCTTACAAAAAGTATATAGCTATCCAGGAAGAATTGGAACGGTACGCTTATTTTGAGTCTCCTGAAGTTCGGAAACGAATACGTAAATCTGATGAGGACTTAAAGGCCGGCAGATGTGCTCGTTTCTTCGTGAAAAAGATTGACAAGGCTCTGGAATGGCTGAATGATTGACATAGAAATTATCTTGACTGAAACACTTCGGGAAGACTAACGTCTCCTGCCAAAGACCGTCAAAAAGAAATTCGATAAACAACTCCGTTTCCTGGCCAAAAATCCAAAACATCCATCTCTGAAAATCCACCGAATTAAAGATCATTGGGAATTCTATGTTGATAGAAAATACAGATGCATATTTCAGAAGAAAAAAAATCTATTTATTCTTAAACACGTGGGCAGTCATAAGATAGTGGATGATTTTTGATATGATTGACACTTTTTTCTTCTGCGGAGTCCGCAGGGGGAAACGTCTGTGTGTATCTGCGCGGGTCTGCGGCAAACTCTTTTTTACCAAAACAGCCTTGAGCGGAAACGGGTAAATTCACTCATTATTCTTGACGCATCATCTGTTGTTTGATTTTTTCCTTTAACACCCAGCCCAAGAAAATCGGCGTAGATTTAAGATTTCGTTCCCAGAGTCTTCCCGGTTCATCCTTTCCGCGACCAGACCCAGCGTTTTTTCTGAAGAACCGAGGAAAAAATATTTGAGTCCCCTTCCCTCCTCGTTTCCCTTGCCTGAAAGGCCAAGGAAAAAGTCGGTTCCCGCAACTTTTTCAGTGCATGGGAGCCCTAAAATTTTAGCTGCTATTATAATCCCTGTGCCGTCGGGGAGCAGAATATCAGCCTTTTTTAAAGCGCTTTCAAACAAAGCATCTTTGGAAGCAACAACCAGAGAATGAGGGTTGGCGCAGGCCATGTATGCTCCAGCGCCGCCGGACTTGATAAACTGCCATGCCAGCTCGACATCACCTGCCAAACCTCTGTTGCTGATGGAATATTTGCCTAGTTTGATTACCATATTTTATCTGCCTGCCAACATTGATGGTCTCGTAAGAAGTCAAAAAATGTATTTTTTGGTCATTCCGGCGCAAGCCGGAATCCAGTATTTTTGATTCTCTTCAAGTATGTGTTTTTATAACATAAAATTGACCACAGCAAGAGTTAGCCGAAACGGAGCGGTTGACTTGACCAGCTCAATAATCTTAAAACAATTTGTCCTGAATTCGGCTACATTGATTTTCATTGATTAACCAGCTTCCCATATGCTTGTATAGATTTTAATATGTACTGATAGAAGGGTCAATCTTTTTTGAGCCGCAGGGGGAGGTTTCCCCGCTTTCCGCTTTCTTTAGTACTTGCTTCTGAAAGGCTGTTAAAAAAACAAGAAAATATTTTGGCATCCGCTTTGTAGAGACAAGGCATGCATTGTCTCTGCGTCATTGCCCGCCTTGGTCCGGCTGGAATTTTTTCTTCCGGAGCCGTATCGATTCCTGGGGTTCGCACAAAAACAAGTTCGCAATTTTAAGTATAGAGGCGCTGCCTGGTAAGGCGCGAGATCTAAGTTTCTAATTGACAAAATTTATCAAAATGCTATCCTTACCAAAAAGTAAATATTTTTTGGCACGAAACATAGGCACAAGGTGAAAAATGATAACCGGCACACTATCATCGAAAGGCCAAATCACTATCCCGAAAAAAATCAGAGAGTTGCTCAAAGCGGAAATATCTGACAAAATTGTTTTTATCCCTCTTGGGAACGGTAAGGTGATGATTAGCGCCCAACAAAATTCTGCAACCGAGCTTTTCGGTATGCTGAAGCACAAAAAGCTTGCAAAACCTGTTTCTTTGGAAGAAATGGAATCTGCAATACAAAAAAGACGTGCAAAAAAGAATTTGCAATGATTGCTTTTGACACCAATGCTCTGGTGCGAATGCTGATTGAAGACGATAAAAAGCAAGCCGGCATTGTCCAGAAAGTTGTTGCGTTAGCTGAACAAAATTCTTTGCAAATAATCATCTTACCTGAGGTTCTCATTGAGACAGTGTGGGTTCTTGAATCCATCTATCAATGCAGCAGAGAGGATATCTCACATTTTCTGGAACTTTTATTTTCTACACAAACATTTACTTTTCCGGATATAATTGTCATACGCAATGCCGCCAAACACTACAAAAAGAGAGGAGATTTTGCAGACCTTCTCATCGTTGGCCAAGCCATGAAATGGAAGGCAAAAAAAATTTTCAGCTTTGACAAAAAACTTCAAAAAATATTTCCTCATTACGTAGTCGAAAAGTTCAATCAGGCTGATTTATGCTGATGTTTAATTTTTTCCTTATCTTATTTGCTGAATTTTGCCTTAAAAGGAGGCGAATATGTCCCACAAACCTCGATGCGGGGAAAATCCCGTTTCATCCTTTCCGCGATCAGACCCAGCGTTTTTTCTGAAGAACCGAGGAAAAAATATCCGTGTCTGAAATATTCTTCAAAATAATCTTCCATATCCTCTCTGCCGCCCGGCCATCCCATTTAGGCGGGACATTATATTCTTTGCTTTTCCCCTTGATACTTTCCCTGTAAGCATTGAGGATGGATTCTTTTTTAGTCCCCGCCAAAATATTTGTCCCCATCTCAATTGTAATCGGCCTCTCCGTATTTTCCCGCAGGGTAATACACGGCACACCCAGAGCAGTAGTTTCTTCCTGCAGCCCGCCGCTGTCTGTGATCACTACGGCAGCATCTTTCCATAAAAAAAGAGCTTCCTTAAAACCCAAAGGCGGCAGCAACGTAATATTATCTGAAAATCTTATATTAAATTGATCGATCATTGTCCCGGTTCTTGGATGTACAGCAAAAACAATCGGCATGTCATCAGAAATTTCATTTAAAGCAGAAACTATTTCATTCAAGGTTTCCCCGGTGTCCACATTGGAAGGTCTGTGCATTGTCAAAAAAGCATAATCTCTATGCTAATTCCTGAATTCATAAGTTGAAAAACCGCTTACGTCTTCATCCACAAGTTTTTCCACCTGGTAAAGAAGATTATCGATCATCACATGACCTACAAAATGGATACTACTTTCAGGCTTACCCTCGTTAATAAGGTTCTGCATCCCGCTTTCTTCAGTAACAAAAAAATAATCACTAATAGAGTCTGTGACCATCCGGTTGATCTCTTCCGGCATGGTAAGGTCAAAACTTCTAAGGCCTGCCTCTACATGGGCAACCTTTATCAAAAACTTTTTTGCTACTATGCTGCAAGCAAGGGTTGAATTTACATCACCAACTACAATTATAATATCAGGCTTTTCATCCAGGCAGACTTTCTCAAAAGCTGTCATTATCTTTGCGGTTTGGACAGCATGAGAGCCTGAACCTGCATCCAGAAAAAAATCCGGCTCAGGTATTTCAAGATCCTTAAAAAAAGCCGCAGACATCTCATAATCATAATGCTGGCCTGTATGGACTATTTTGCAGTCAATCTCCTTATATTTTTTGGATTCCCTGTGTACAGGGGCGATCTTCATAAAATTAGGACGAGCGCCCGCAATCAACAGTACTTTCATTTTTATATTTATCCCCTTGCAGTTATTTTTTTTTCTGAACTCAACATGGCTTTCAACTTGATGAATACAAGGAAAGACGTTTTGAAATCCACCAGGCATGCTGATAAACTGCCCTTAAAATCAGCATAAACTCTTTGTTTGAAAGTTCAAGAATCTTTAAACAGAAAAAAACAGGGGAATCCTCAGCCCGCATTCCATAACAGACATATAATGGGTCCCTGCAGAAAAAGGGTTGGTCTTTATCCACTGCAAAACATCATCTTTAGCAAATTTTAAAATAGATTCTGTTGATGATGAGTTCTGGCTCTGAATGGCAAAAGCAATAAGAAGGGTAATATGCTGCAGCCTGGCCGGTTCCCAGACGGCTCTGATATCAGGAGCATCCGGGCCGGTTTTAATATCCGCAAAAAAAACATTCCGGTTTTTTGCTTCAAAATCCGCAAGCTCTTTTTTGTCCGTATTCAGCGTAAAAATAAAGTCTGAGAGGATCTTTTCAACTATCTCTATACTCACTTTCCCGCACAGTTCAGGCATCTTAAGATTAATAACATCTTCAGGATTAATATCTGGAATATTTATGTAATTTTTATTTTTAAAAAATTTGGATTTTAAACGGAGAGTCAAAAAAAACTGGGCTGCCCGATAAGACAATTCCGGGCAAGAAGAGTTTTTAAATCTTAAAAGGTATTTGTTTAACATTAAACAACGTTTTGAGCGCATCCCAGCCACTTCCGCAATGATCTATCGATATTTTTTTTATCACCGGCTGACAATGTTCCAACTGTTTTTATAATCAGCCTGTGGTTGATAGTGTAAACACCACGCTTCACAACAGAACGGACATTAAGCCCGGCGCCATGCCAGTCCACCAGAATAAATTCTCCGGGAAGAAGGGAGGCTGTTTTGCTTGTTAATGGTACAATAAAAATATCATGGGAAGGATGGGGAGAACTAATAACTACAGCAGGCCTGATTTTGGAACCCGACAAATCTGTAAATGGATATTTTACTAAAACCACGTCATATTTAGAGTAGTTTTTCATAAATATCATCTTCCTGATTATTCCATATACTGTCCAAAGATATTGCTCCGACTTTTTGCCAAAATTGATGATCCTCCCCGTCATTCAATAATGTAACTAAAACTTTAGTGCCATCCTGAATATCAATATCTTCCAGCAATTCAATCTTTTTTTTTCTAACGATTGCCCAAACTGTGTTTAACATTTAGTTACCCCCCCCCCCCGTTTTTTTATTGCCGGTTATGCAAATTTATGCTTAACCCGGTGCGAATTGATTCTAAAATTTTAAATGTAACTAAAGACGCACTGTAAATCTCATCAAAACCGATAATATTATCTGTAGAGACAAGGCATGCCTTGTCTCTACTGTTTATAAAAACCTGTACCTCTTTTTTCTGTCCCTTATCCTGACTCATCATCTTTTTGACTCTTTTTTTCCCTTTTGCATGTATAGCAAGAATCTTAAAATCGTCCAGAATGGCGGTGCAGCCATTAGAAAAAATTTCCACCCGTTCTTTTGGAAGAGATTTATCCCCATTTGCAAAATAGGATATCGTCCCGATAGAGCCGTTCTTATACGACAAGGTAATATTCAGTATATCATTCAAATTTTCAGGTTCCCTTAAAGCAGCAGCATAAACCGAAACAGGCAAAGAGCCATTTATAAATGTTAAAAAATCGACAAAATGACAAACCTCGCCGACAATTCTGCCGCCCCGGTTTCCACATCATGAATCCATGAATCCGATGGAATTTTACCAGCATTAATCCGGTAAGTCATGGACATAGGGCCATCGCCGAATTCTTTCTTAATTCTCTCCGCTTCTTGCAGTTTTTACCGTGCTTCCTTCAGTCCCGGCGCTGATAAGAGAATAATAATTTTTAACCAGCACCTGGCCTCTTTGCAGGGAAGGGAGAGTAGTATCTTTGATCTGCATCTTCCCGTTTTTTAGTTTTTGGGTTAGTTGTTTCATGTATAAAGTCAATTTTCAAAGGATTCCTTGCTATCCTAAATTTGGAATTTCAAAATTCCTCAATTAGCCTCTTTTTGAAATAAAATATTCACCAATGTTTCAGTAGATATTCCTTCAGCTTTTGCTTTTTTTCTTATACCATTTATTATATTATTGGCAACAGGCACCAAACAGGCGCGTCGTTTAATCTCTATCTCAAACTCAGCATCTTCCATCATATCTTCATAATCTGCAAAGTCGTGATTATCCCAAAAATCCCCTGCTTCGGAAATGGTGCTAAACATTTCGGGTAACTGATCCCTTTCTTTTGTAATCTTGCCTCTGCCTTTTTGCATAGTATTTCCTCTCCTTATCTGTCATATCGAGAGCAGAAATCACAAGAGCCTCATGCGTTCTCTTATATACTCAACTTTCGGAGGAGCAAATTCACGTTCATCCCCCCCTCCAATTGGGGCATTGGGCTATTATTAAGGCCGAATATGCAATAGCTTCCCCCATTATCAGGTCGAGAATGGAGTTTATGATCCTCTCAGACAAATTATGGGCCTTGCGTAGAGCAGCCATAGCCAGTTGCATTATCCTCTTCAAGGCATCAATGAAAGTTATGCTGGCCAATGCTTCATTGCAAGATCTAAATAAATCTCCAAAAGACCGTTGGTCAACGCTTTCTCTTTGGAACAGGCTCAATATATTGTATCTGGCCATTACCAGGGAAGTGTGTCCGATTAAACCATCGTAGTTCCGGATTTGAATTTCTTTGACCAGTTTTAGATGTTGCTTGCACATTTTGAAAAACACTTCGATGTCCCAGCGTTTGCCGTATAGCCTTATTATTTCTTCATCAGCTATGGAAATATCTGTTGATAAAAAAGCGAGCCAACCCCGTTTTTTGTCACAAGGGACAAAAATGATTCTTGCTTTTTTCCCGTCAGGCAATATGACAAGGACACTGGCTTTTATTTTGGCCTTTCCTCTTTTTTTTCTTTAGCTTGCCATAGAGGTCTTTCAACCGGAGTTTCTTCCCCTTGTACTCATAGAGCTAGTTGGGAAGGTCCTTAGCATGCAGATAATATGGATATGATTGCGAAGGGTCGAGATAACCGAAGGTATTGAAAACCAACTATCCATTACAAGGTACTTCGCCTGGATACCAATCTTAATGGCATTTTTGACCATCGGTTCCAGTAACTTTGTGGATTTTGTTATCGCTTCTTTGCGGCGTTGATAGCCACATGTTCGTTTATCAATACCGGGATTAATTTCATTGTACAGACCTCGTACTTTTATCAATATTAATTAGACGCTATGACATCTAATAATCTGAATATATTTATAATTAAAGCTATAGTGTAAAGCTGTATAAAAATTGGACACGGCAATTTTCATGCCATCGTTTTGTTTAAATTAATTCAATAAGTTAGTGGTAAAATTTATAAAAACATTGTCGAACTCAAATACCGAGGTCTGTTGTAACGATTCTTTTCTTTTGCTGATGACAACAGGGCAAAATCAATTCCAGGGAAACTGTTCCCGTCAGACCAGCCAAGAGTCAGAAACCTGAACCCTTTTAAATATTTGCTGGTTGAATGATCAAATACACGAGAAAGAAGCTCAACTTTTTTGAAACGGCTTCTGTCATATGTCGAATCATCAAAGATGAGAACTTCTTCGGAAGAATCGTCCAGAAGGTTTTTGATGAGAAAATAAATTCGGCTGCTAAGAAGAAGTGTGAAACGTCGCCAGTTGTAGATGGCGCTAAAGGGTTTTGAAGGGTTACCAACATAGTTGCTTCCTTCATGGGAGAACCATTGTCTGAATGAAAAACAATATCTTTCCCACTTACTCCTTCTGATAAACATGCCCTTTTTACAAGACTTGAAGATAAATCGTCATTCTGTTTAGGATTCGATTACCCAGCCTCAAAAGTGTAATCAGATATGCTGCTGCTGTAAACAGCAGAATAGATCTAAAACTTGTACAAGCTAATAAATAAATCCCAGCATTTGCTTTTATTTCAGCATTATTTTTTATCCCACATGGGTCAAACGTAGACTTGACCCCATTCCTTACCTTACCACGGGAAGTCACATGATAAAAGGCGCCGGGGCAGGTTATTCTCAAGGGACGAGCCATTAGCAATCCTTTTACAGCTATAATGTGATGCGAATTTTATAGTCCTTTATCATGCGGTTTGTCAAGAATGAAGACCTGACCCCTTTGTTTCCGCAAGTTGGTGCCATCCTTTAGATACAAAATAACGCGTAGAGTTTTTTCATCAAGCTCAACAGGAACAATGCGCTCCACCTTGGCCTCAAATTTCTCCTCTATCTCCAGCAAACGCTCAGATGCTAACATAGTTTACCATTGAACTCCATAGGCGGCTATCGTCTCCAAGTCTATGATCTGCTTTCTTGCCTTTTCAAGCTCCTCCGTCCAGTGATGCCACATAATATAGTCTTCGTGCATTTCATGGTCAGCATCATCCGGTAATCCTTTTGTATCCAGCTCAGCCAGGGGCATACGGTACTTTTCCTCAAAGAACCGGACTTTGCTTTCAGCCAGAAAAAGCCGTTTCTTCCATTCAGAAAGACGTAATGCAACTCCATGGCTGATGACTGATACCTTCTCTTCAGCTGGCAATGATGAAAATTTGCTTTCAATGCTCTTATTTGCAACAGTTCGCATATTAAAACCTCCAATTTAAGGTATTCCTTAGTCATTTTTCTGCGTTAATCTGCGGAATCTGCGGATTGTTCCTTCACCACCTCGTTTTGCAGCCGATTCAAAATATTCAAGAAACTTTTCCCTGTCACGCCTGCTCTTGAATATATCCTTCCGTTCATTACCACGGGAAGTCACATGATAAAAGGCGCCGGGGCAGGTTATTCTCAAGGGACGAGCCATTAGCAATCCTTTTACTACTATAATGTGATGCGAATTTTATAGTCCTTTATCATGCGGTTTGTCAAGAATGAAGACCTGACCCCTTTGTTTCTGCAAGCTAATAAATAAATCCCAGCATTTGCTTTTATTTCAGCATTATTTTTTATCCCACATGGGTCAAACGTAGACTTGACCCCATTCCTTCCCTGAGCTTCCCTTCCTTACCTGCTCACTGTCCACTGTAATGTTTCTATTGATTACATACTTTCATCGTGATAAAAATATTCTAAATGAATAAATTAGGAGGTACCAAATCATGCCGGAAATTGCTATAGAACTCACATATGAAAAAATAATCGAGGCCGCTTCCAAGCTGGGTGAAGATGACAAGGAACGTTTATTTTTCTCCCTCAATAAAGATTATGCCAAAGCCTTAGATGAAATGCGCAAAGAAGCATGGGAAAGCCATCAACAGGGTGAAAGTGTTCAGTTAAAAGATTTAACATGAAATATGATGTCTACTTAAGCCCACGTGCAAAAAAACAATATAAGAGATTTGATGCCCATATTAAACTCAATATCAGAACCCAACTATTGGAACTCGAAGAGAATCCATCTGAAAAAGGAAGCCTTCTTCAAGGATTTAGCCTTGGGCTTCGTTATATAAAAATTTTTCATGTTGGTATCCAATATCGGGCAGTATATGATGTGGCAAAAGATAAAAAAGAAGTTTTAGTTATTTTTATAGGTTCACGCGAAAACTTTTATAAAGAACTCAGAAGGTTTTTGGCTTAGTTCGGGCGAGCCTGCCCTAATAAAATGTCTGTACCTGCCCCGTAGCTCCGAAAGATAGTAACAGGACAATCTACGCTTCCAAACTTTTTCTTCTTAAGTTCTTTATCTGTGCGTCTCTGCGTGTGCCTGTGGCTAACTCTTTTTTACCCAAAACAGCCTTGAGCCGAAATGGGTAAAACTTGTTGCATTTGTTATTCTTGACGCATCATCTGTTTGATTTTTTCCTTTAACACCCAGCCCAAAAAAATCGGCGTTGATTTAAAATTTCTCTTCCAAAGTCTTCCTGGTTCTTTTAAAAACCTGGGCAGCCATTCAAGGCCTATTGTTATCCAAAAACCGGAAGATCGTTCTTTAGTTCCCGCATAAAAATCGAATACCGCCCCGATAGCGGCTATAAACGGCACATTAAGCTTATCGCGATTTTCATAAATCCATTTTTCCTGTTTTGGGGCGGTCATGCCTACCCATAAAACATCAGGTTTGGCTTCATTTACAGCCTTTATCATTAACTGATTATCTTCATTTCTGAATTCATTTTTAAAAGGAGGTGAATAGGTTCCACAAACTTCAATGTAAGGAAAATCCTGTTTCATCCTTTCTGCGATCAAACATAGAGTTTTTTTTGAAGATCCGAGGAAAAAATATTTGAGTCCTTTTTTTTCTTCATTGTGCCTTGCGTGAAAGGCCAAGGAAGAAATCGGTTCCTGCGACCTTTTCAGTACATGGCAGTCCTAAAATTTTAGCTGCTATGATAATGCCCGTGCCGTCAGGAACCAGAATATCAGCATTTTTTAAAGCGCTTTCAAACAAAGCATCTTTTGAGGCAACAACCAGGGAATGAGGATTGGCGCAGGCCATGTATGTACCGATACTTTTGTTTTTTATAGCCTGTAATGCAAAGCCGACATCACCTGCCAGCCCCCTGTTGCTGATGGAATATTTGCCAAGTTTAATTAGCATTTTTTATCTGCCTGCTTTTCCTTTCAATTTCGGTTTGCGTGCGGGAAATGCTATCCGCTTTCGCCCTGATTTCTCCTGGCGTTTAAGAATATCTTCAAAGATTGCATCAGCGTCATGTTTGAACCTGGATGCGTATAGCTCTCTTAATTCTCGCGTTTCTTTAACTATTGGATCTTGCCACATAATATTAATCCTCCATGAGTTCTACAGGTGTGCATATTATTGGTGGTTCAAAACCATGATCAAAACAAACAGCCTCAATTTGTGTGCGCATTACCGCATTCGCGATGTGCTTACAATTCCATGTAAGAAGATAATCCATTCCATTAACTGTTTGCAACGGCTATGTGGTACGCATCAATCTCGGCACCTTCCGGAATAGGACCTTCAGCAACTAAAACTCTTCCTGATTGTCGTACTTTTTCCGTAACATCCTTCAATTGCTGCCAATCGACGTGCTGCCGCTTTCGGATGCCCTTGTGATGCTGCGGCAACAACGAATTCAGAAATGTATATTTCAAATTCAGGCCTTCGAATTTCCCACCACTCAATTGTTGTGTTTTGGTTGGCCATAGCGCGAAGATCGTTGCTCGGTCTCGCAGTCAAATAACTTGGAATTGAAGTTTCAATGTAAACTTTTGGTTTCATGGCATTATTTCCATATTCCTTCTTGATGTCCAACATTTGATTAATATGCCAGTGCCGTCAGGGAGCAGGATAGCGACATTTTTTAAAGCGCTTTCGAATAAAACGTTTTTGGAAGCGACGACCAGGGAATGGGGGTTGGCGCAGGCCATGTATGCTCCAGCGCCGCCGGATTTTATCAGCCACCAGGCCAGTTCGACATCACCTCCGGCCCCCTGTTGCTTATAGAATATTTACCAAGTTTGATTAACATATTTTATCTGCCTGCTCACATTGATTGATATGTAAAAAAATCCAATTATTTTTCAACTCGTCAGAGATCAGCGCTTTTATGGCAATAACAGCAATTGAGAGTTTTGTAGCAAAATCGGTCTGTTTGTCAGGATGCAATAAATAGATATTCAATTCTCTTCAACTGCGGCAAGTGCCCTCCGAAACAGGAGGTCACTAATTCTAAAATGAGCTTGAAAACGAAGATCATTTAAGACTTTTTCTAACGATTGTATCTCTCCTGATTGTTTAGCCTTAATCAGAATGCCAATTGTTCCGAGAATCTTTAGATCAAGGAATTTCGCTTTTTTTCTGGCATCCCGTTCATCTAAAAAAATTACATCCGCATTAATTTCTTTGGCCAAGACAATAGCTTCAGCCTCTCCTGCGTCCAGATCAATCTTAAGGAGTCGCAGCAAATCCGAACTATCAACATTTTGAACAATAATCCAGTCAGCCGATGAAACTTGTCTTGCTCCCGGTCGTTTTTCTCCTTGCTCAACTACCTCTCGCCAAACAGCAAAAGGAATCAAAATTTCTCTGCCAAACAACGTTTTTAAAAGATGCAAGTGTCCAATAGCGCTTAATCCAATAAGCACAGAAGAGTCGGCTACTGCTATCAAAAAAGTTCCTCCAGTGTTGCCAGATCCTCTTCTAATTCATTGACATCATAATTTCTATTAACATCTTCTTTACCTATTAATTCATAAAATTCCCAATAAGTCATTTGGGCAAGCTGTCTTGCTTTACCAAAGTTTAATAATTTTTTTCGATAAAGCCTGATAGCCAATTCCGTTTTTAGTCTTGTTGGAATTTCTTCTTCCGGCAACTTAATAGCGTGGGCAAGTTCCGTAGGTATATCCATAACTATTTGCATGTGACAACTCCTCCTGCTTTTATCCAAAAACCGAAAGATCGTTTCCTGATGCCTGCGTAAAAATCGAATACCGCCCCTATAGCGGCTGTAAACGGCACATTAAGCTTAGGAACGAGGACGAAATAACTTCCCCGTTCCTTATCACGATTTTTATAAATCCATTTTTCCTGTTTGGGAGCGGTCATGCCGACCCAGAGCATATCGGGACGTGCATTATTAATAGCGCTAATCATAGCCGAGTTGTCTTCCTGGCTGAATTCTTTCTTAAAAGGAGGCGAATATGTCTCGCAAACTTCAATGCAGGGAAAATCCCGTTTCATCCTTTAATGTTAATCCGTGTATGAAATATTCTTCAAAATAATCTTCCATATTCTCTCTGCCGCCCGGCCATCCCATTTAGGCGGGACATTATGTTCTTTGCTTTTCCCCTTGATACTTTCCCTGTAAGCATTGAGGATGGATTCTTTTTTAGTCCCCGCCAAAATATTTGTCCCCATCTCAATTGTAATCGGCCTCTCCGTATTTTCCCGCAGGGTAATACACGGCACACCCAGAGCAGTAGTTTCTTCCTGCAGCCCGCCGCTGTCTGTGATCACTACGGCAGCATCTTTCCATAAAAAAAGAGCTTCCTTAAAACCCAAAGGCGGCAGCAACGTAATATTATCTGAAAATCTTATATTAAATTGATCGATCATTGTCCCGGTTCTTGGATGTACAGCAAAAACAATCGGCATGTCATCAGAAATTTCATTTAAAGCAGAAACTATTTCATTCAAGGTTTCCCCGGTGTCCACATTGGAAGGTCTGTGCATTGTCAAAAAAGCATAATCTCTATGCTAATTCCTGAATTCATAAGTTGAAAAACCGCTTACGTCTTCATCCACAAGTTTTTCCACCTGGTAAAGAAGATTATCGATCATCACATGACCTACAAAATGGATACTACTTTCAGGCTTACCCTCGTTAATAAGGTTCTGCATCCCGCTTTCTTCAGTAACAAAAAAATAATCACTAATAGAGTCTGTGACCATCCGGTTGATCTCTTCCGGCATGGTAAGGTCAAAACTTCTAAGGCCTGCCTCTACATGGGCAACCTTTATCAAAAGCTTTTTTGCTACTATGCTGCAAGCAAGGGTTGAATTTACATCACCAACTACAATTATAATATCAGGCTTTTCATCCAGGCAGACTTTCTCAAAAACTGTCATTATCTTTGCGGTCTGGACAGCATGGGAGCCTGAACCTGCATCCAGGAAAAAATCCGGCTCAGGTATTTCAAGATCCTTAAAAAAAGCCGCAGACATCTCATAATCATAATGCTGGCCTGTATGGACTATTTTGCAGTCAATCTCCTTATATTTTTTGGATTCCCTGTGCACAAGGGCGATCTTCATAAAATTGGGACGAGCGCCCGCAATCAACAGTACTTTCATTTTTATATTTATCCCCTTGCAGTTATTTTTTTGACATTAAACAGCGTTTTGAACACATCCCATCCATTTTCGCAATGACCTGTCGATATTTTTTATATCAACAGTCCTCACTTTCCAGATCAAACAGTTTATATTCTGTGTTGTAATTTTGTATAAAATATGTACAACATATACCATGCGATTTGAATGGGATAATAAAAAAAACCGTACTAACAAAGTTAGGGAACTGGAAGGAAATAATCTACGCATATCGTGCAGAATTTTTGTTCGTCTTCAAGGCGTGGTAACAGTTGCATAGTGAACTATACAACTGTTGCCGCAACGTAGAAGACGGACAAAAGGGCAAGCAGGATGCGTAGATTATTTTCTGTAAGTTCCCTTAAGCATGATATTGATTTCGATACGGCAAAGAAACTGTGGGACGATACTCACAGGGTCGAAATTCTCACATCCTATCCGCTTGAAAACAGAAGTATTTTAATAGGAAAAATCGGCATCCTTCAAATTTAGTTTATATTTACTTTGTTATAAAAAATTGGATTTCACCGCGGAGAACGCAGAGATCGCTGAGATATTACATTAAAAATTAAGCAGTTCCTCTGCGCTTTCTGCGTTCTCTGCGGTGAAAATATCGGTTCTAACCTGGGAAAAAGTGTTAACTACTTTGGGCCTTTAATGAAGGATGCCGGAAAAATCAATAAAAAGCTGTGGACCGCAATTTTCACCCGGAGGGGAAATGCTGTCCGTATTATATCAGCAAGACGCTCCAGAAAAAAGGAGGCCGAATTGTATGGCGAAAAAGAAAACAGCTAAAAGCACGGAAGAGTTTGACCGACGATTCGACGAGGGCGAGGATATTCATGATCTTATTGACATGTCTAAGTCCAGAATTATTCGCCACGGGAAGAAAGTCCGCATCACGCTTGATGTGGCAGAAGAACTGGTCAACGAAATTGATCGCATCCGGGAAAAAATCGGTGTAGATCGCGGTGCTTTAATCAAGGTTTGGTTGCATGAAAGGGTAAAACAAGAGAAGGTAACAACTGCATGACATTGACTATCTGTTACTACCTGCTTACTCCTTACTTTCGCTTTCAACCATCATTTAAAATTCCTCAACCAATCTTGGTCTGATGCACCTGCAGACAATTGGCGTCCCTGCTTGGGAAAACAGGGGCGATCTTCATAAAATTGGGACGCGCGCCTGCTATCAACAGTACTTTCATTTTTATATTTATCCCCTTGCAGTTATTTTTTTTTGAGATCAACATAACGTCCTCCGCCTTCCCCTTCTGCGGAGTCCGTAGGAAGAAACGTTTGTGTGTCTGTGGCTAATTTGCTTAGTGTTAATCCGTGCAATCCGTGTCTAACACATTCATTCTTAATCCTCAATAATCATAAAAAACGTTTGCAATACTACAAGATCCGTAGTATATTATATGTATGATTCGCTCATGGGGCAACAGTCGCTCTCGACGCTTTTACGAAGAAGGCAAGACATCCAGATTTCGTGGCCTGGATCCGGATGCTGCTGACGATTTGCTCGCTGCTCTTGATGCTGCAGAATCTCTAAAGGATTTAAGCCCATTAAAAAGTGTAGGCCTGCACAAATTATCCGGTAATAGAGCAGGTCAATGGGCGATGAGGGCAAACGGGCCATGGCGGATCTGTTTTCGTTTTAAGGACGGCGATGCGTATGATGTTGAAATTACAGATTACCACAAGGGGTAAAATCATGAAACCAATTCACCCGGGACGTATTCTTAAACGTGAAATGACGGCACGCGAACTTTCGGCCAACAAACTTGCTCTATCATTGCGTGTACCTTCAGGGCGTATTACTCAAATCCTTAATGGCAAGCGTGGCATTAGTGCGGAAACAGCGTTGCGGCTTTCCCGTTATTTTGGTAACAGCGCCCGCTTTTGGATGAATCTTCAAATCAGATACGAGCTGGCTATAACTGCACATAAGATCGGCCCGAAAGTTAATGCCGAAGTCGAACAGGCAGCCTGAGATATCAAGCCGCTCATCGTTTGTAAGTCTTTCGCTCTTGTTTCAGCCGTTTCTCTAATTTCTGTCGCGGAGCGATGACACTTTTTTCTTCTGCGGAGTCCGCAGGAGGAAACGTCTGCGTGGGGCTGTGGCTAACTCTTTTTTACCCAAAAACAGCCTTGATCTGAAATAGGTAAAACTTGTTGCATTTGTTATTCTTGACGCATCATCTGTTTGATTTTTTCCTTTAACACCCAGCCCAAAAAAATCGGCGTTGATTTAAAATTTCTCTTCCAAAGTCTTCCTGGTTCTTTTAAAAACCTGGGCAGCCATTCAAGGCCTATTGTTATCCAAAAACCGGAAGATCGTTCTTTAGTTCCCGCATAAAAATCGAATACCGCCCCGATAGCGGCTATAAACGGCACATTAAGCTTATCGCGATTTTCATAAATCCATTTTTCCTGTTTTGGGGCGGTCATGCCTACCCATAAAACATCAGGTTTGGCTTCATTTACAGCCTTTATCATTAACTGATTATCTTCATTTCTGAATTCATTTTTAAAAGGAGGTGAATAGGTTCCACAAACTTCAATGTAAGGAAAATCCTGTTTCATCCTTTCTGCGATCAAACATAGAGTTTTTTTTGAAGATCCGAGGAAAAAATATTTGAGTCCTTTTTTTTCTTCATTGTGCCTTGCGTGAAAGGCCAAGGAAGAAATCGGTTCCTGCGACCTTTTCAGTACATGGCAGTCCTAAAATTTTAGCTGCTATGATAATGCCCGTGCCGTCAGGAACCAGAATATCAGCATTTTTTAAAGCGCTTTCAAACAAAGCATCTTTTGAGGCAACAACCAGGGAATGAGGATTGGCGCAGGCCATGTATGTACCGATACTTTTGTTTTTTATAGCCTGTAATGCAAAGCCGACATCACCTGCCAGCCCCCTGTTGCTGATGGAATATTTGCCAAGTTTAATTAGCATTTTTTATCTGCCTGCTTTTCCTTTCAATTTCGGTTTGCGTGCGGGAAATGCTATCCGCTTTCGCCCTGATTTCTCCTGGCGTTTAAGAATATCTTCAAAGATTGCATCAGCGTCATGTTTGAACCTGGATGCGTATAGCTCTCTTAATTCTCGCGTTTCTTTAACTATTGGATCTTGCCACATAATATTAATCCTCCATGAGTTCTACAGGTGTGCATATTATTGGTGGTTCAAAACCATGATCAAAACAAACAGCCTCAATTTGTGTGCGCATTACCGCATTCGCGATGTGCTTACAATTCCATGTAAGAAGATAATCCATTCCATTAACTGTTTGCAACGGCTATGTGGTACGCATCAATCTCGGCACCTTCCGGAATAGGACCTTCAGCAACTAAAACTCTTCCTGATTGTCGTACTTTTTCCGTAACATCCTTCAATTGCTGCCAATCGACGTGCTGCCGCTTTCGGATGCCCTTGTGATGCTGCGGCAACAACGAATTCAGAAATGTATATTTCAAATTCAGGCCTTCGAATTTCCCACCACTCAATTGTTGTGTTTTGGTTGGCCATAGCGCGAAGATCGTTGCTCGGTCTCGCAGTCAAATAACTTGGAATTGAAGTTTCAATGTAAACTTTTGGTTTCATGGCATTATTTCCATATTCCTTCTTGATGTCCAACATTTGATTAATATGCCAGTGCCGTCAGGGAGCAGGATAGCGACATTTTTTAAAGCGCTTTCGAATAAAACGTTTTTGGAAGCGACGACCAGGGAATGGGGGTTGGCGCAGGCCATGTATGCTCCAGCGCCGCCGGATTTTATCAGCCACCAGGCCAGTTCGACATCACCTCCGGCCCCCTGTTGCTTATAGAATATTTACCAAGTTTGATTAACATATTTTATCTGCCTGCTCACATTGATTGATATGTAAAAAAATCCAATTATTTTTCAACTCGTCAGAGATCAGCGCTTTTATGGCAATAACAGCAATTGAGAGTTTTGTAGCAAAATCGGTCTGTTTGTCAGGATGCAATAAATAGATATTCAATTCTCTTCAACTGCGGCAAGTGCCCTCCGAAACAGGAGGTCACTAATTCTAAAATGAGCTTGAAAACGAAGATCATTTAAGACTTTTTCTAACGATTGTATCTCTCCTGATTGTTTAGCCTTAATCAGAATGCCAATTGTTCCGAGAATCTTTAGATCAAGGAATTTCGCTTTTTTTCTGGCATCCCGTTCATCTAAAAAAATTACATCCGCATTAATTTCTTTGGCCAAGACAATAGCTTCAGCCTCTCCTGCGTCCAGATCAATCTTAAGGAGTCGCAGCAAATCCGAACTATCAACATTTTGAACAATAATCCAGTCAGCCGATGAAACTTGTCTTGCTCCCGGTCGTTTTTCTCCTTGCTCAACTACCTCTCGCCAAACAGCAAAAGGAATCAAAATTTCTCTGCCAAACAACGTTTTTAAAAGATGCAAGTGTCCAATAGCGCTTAATCCAATAAGCACAGAAGAGTCGGCTACTGCTATCAAAAAAGTTCCTCCAGTGTTGCCAGATCCTCTTCTAATTCATTGACATCATAATTTCTATTAACATCTTCTTTACCTATTAATTCATAAAATTCCCAATAAGTCATTTGGGCAAGCTGTCTTGCTTTACCAAAGTTTAATAATTTTTTTCGATAAAGCCTGATAGCCAATTCCGTTTTTAGTCTTGTTGGAATTTCTTCTTCCGGCAACTTAATAGCGTGGGCAAGTTCCGTAGGTATATCCATAACTATTTGCATGTGACAACTCCTCCTGCTTTTATCCAAAAACCGAAAGATCGTTTCCTGATGCCTGCGTAAAAATCGAATACCGCCCCTATAGCGGCTGTAAACGGCACATTAAGCTTAGGAACGAGGACGAAATAACTTCCCCGTTCCTTATCACGATTTTTATAAATCCATTTTTCCTGTTTGGGAGCGGTCATGCCGACCCAGAGCATATCGGGACGTGCATTATTAATAGCGCTAATCATAGCCGAGTTGTCTTCCTGGCTGAATTCTTTCTTAAAAGGAGGCGAATATGTCTCGCAAACTTCAATGCAGGGAAAATCCCGTTTCATCCTTTAATGTTAATCCGTGTATGAAATATTCTTCAAAATAATCTTCCATATTCTCTCTGCCGCCCGGCCATCCCATTTAGGCGGGACATTATGTTCTTTGCTTTTCCCCTTGATACTTTCCCTGTAAGCATTGAGGATGGATTCTTTTTTAGTCCCCGCCAAAATATTTGTCCCCATCTCAATTGTAATCGGCCTCTCCGTATTTTCCCGCAGGGTAATACACGGCACACCCAGAGCAGTAGTTTCTTCCTGCAGCCCGCCGCTGTCTGTGATCACTACGGCAGCATCTTTCCATAAAAAAAGAGCTTCCTTAAAACCCAAAGGCGGCAGCAACGTAATATTATCTGAAAATCTTATATTAAATTGATCGATCATTGTCCCGGTTCTTGGATGTACAGCAAAAACAATCGGCATGTCATCAGAAATTTCATTTAAAGCAGAAACTATTTCATTCAAGGTTTCCCCGGTGTCCACATTGGAAGGTCTGTGCATTGTCAAAAAAGCATAATCTCTATGCTAATTCCTGAATTCATAAGTTGAAAAACCGCTTACGTCTTCATCCACAAGTTTTTCCACCTGGTAAAGAAGATTATCGATCATCACATGACCTACAAAATGGATACTACTTTCAGGCTTACCCTCGTTAATAAGGTTCTGCATCCCGCTTTCTTCAGTAACAAAAAAATAATCACTAATAGAGTCTGTGACCATCCGGTTGATCTCTTCCGGCATGGTAAGGTCAAAACTTCTAAGGCCTGCCTCTACATGGGCAACCTTTATCAAAAGCTTTTTTGCTACTATGCTGCAAGCAAGGGTTGAATTTACATCACCAACTACAATTATAATATCAGGCTTTTCATCCAGGCAGACTTTCTCAAAAGCTGTCATTATCTTTGCGGTCTGGACAGCATGGGAGCCTGAACCTGCATCCAGAAAAAAATCCGGCTCAGGTATTTCAAGATCCTTAAAAAAAGCCGCAGACATCTCATAATCATAATGCTGGCCGGTATGGACTATTTTGCAGTCAATCTCCTTATATTTTTTGGATTCCCTGTGCACAGGGGCGATCTTCATAAAATTGGGACGCGCGCCGGCAATCAACAGTACTTTCATTTTTATATTTATCCCCTTGCAGTTATTTTTTTTCTAAACTCAACATGGCTTTCAACTTGCGGACAAGTATCATGATTGCAAAAACAGGCAACACTTTCTGTCTTTTTATCCGTTTTGGTTCAGAAAGCAGCCTGTACAGCCACTCCAGAGAAAATTTGCACCATAATTCAGGAGCGCGCTTGACGTTCCCCGCAATAGTATCCAGGGTTCCACCTATGGCCTGGCATACCCTTACATGGGTCAGTTCATTCTTATGCACAGCATACCATTTTTCCTGCATGGGCGAGCCAAGCGCTATAAACAGAATTTCTGCGCCGGACTCGTTGATCCGACCAATCAGGTCAGGCATTTCAGGTTCTTTAAGATAACCGTTTTCCCTTCCGGCAATTACAAGATCAGGATACTGCTTTTGTAACTTATCCGCTGCGGCCCGGCTGACTTCTTCTTTGGCTCCATAAAGAAAAATTTTATAACCTTTAATCTCAGCCAGCCTGCACAGATCAAAAATAAACTCAGAGCCCGGAACCCGTGTCAAGCCGGCCTTGTGCAGAATTCTGGCAGCCAGCACCATTCCTATCCCATCCGGCAGCAGCAGGTCCGCTTCTTTGAAAGTTTTATAAAGATCAAGATCCTTTGGAACCGTAAAATTTTTTTCAGGATTCGAAGCAAAAATTGAATGCGGCCGAGCCTCTTGTGCAAGAAATTTTTCCACAAGGCGGACAGCCTGTTCCCTGTTAACAGGATCAACCCAAATGTTTAAAATATCAAGTCTGTTTTTCAATCTGTTTTATCCTTTCAAAAATAATTCTGTCTTCCAGTGGCTTATTGGTGCAAATCACAGTTATAAAGGAAATGCTTTCTGCAATTCCTTTTTTTTCGCAGCTTAACAGGTTGCATTTAAGCTTTATTCCGTAACAAGGCGAATACCAGCCGCATAAAGGCTTCTTTTCACCATTTCTCAATGAGAAGCCAACTGTATCAACCAGTTTTAAAAAAACCGGGCCGCTATTATTAATCACCTGCCACCAGCCATCTTGTATAGATACTGTTACATCAGGATGCAAGTGGAAATTCAGCTCAAAAGCATGCGCGCCTGTGCCGGAAAATGTATCTTTTATCAAAAAATCAGTTTTATTTAAAAAAACAATAGTCCGTTTGTGGCGGACAGATTTTTTAAGCCTGTCATAACCATCATGTTCGGCCTGAATCAGAAACGTGTCATTCTGTTCGCAATTTTTTAATATCTTTGCATGAAAAGGATGGCTCCAGATAAAGCCTGTTTCCTGGACAGCCTGATCCAGACCGTCTACGGTTACCGTATTATGAGCTCTTGTTCCCTTAAAGTAGCGTCTCCACTCGGGAACACCATTATATCTGTACGTGCCGGGATCCACAAAAATTTCATTACCATCCTTAAACAAAGTAACAGACAGGGCATCCGCATGACCGTGATTATAAAGCGGCGCCATCCCCAGGGATCCGTGATCAAATATCAGGGAGGCATGATTGTCGGTTTGAATGATAGTATATCCAGAATGTTTAAAATGAGTTATTTCCTGTCTTTTTTGTTCTGTTTTTTCCCGTAAAGAGCTGATAAAAGGAGCAATTGCAAAACCATCGTCACTGTCACCGATTGACGGTGTTTCACCTTGATCAGTCATAAATGCACCATAAAATTGTTCCGCCCGTATCAGCCTTTTTTTCATTTCTTCCGTAACGCCCAGATCATTTTTTTCAATAAAATCAACCGCCAGCCAGTAAAGATCCAGCACAAAACGATGATAGCTCAAAGACTGTTCAACCGGCCCTCCGTCTTCCAGTATCTGATGCTTCAGTTCTTTGTTCAGGATATCAATTCCTGTATGCAGCCATTTTACGCCTTTTTTTGTTTTTTTGTAAATTGCTCCGGCAAATAAAAGACCTATACATTCACAAACCGTATGATTCCCCAGGGATGAATACAAGGAAAGACGTTTTGAAATCCACCAGGCATGCTGATAAACTGCACTTAAAATCAGCATAAACTCTTTATTTGAAAGTTTAAGAATCTTTAAACAGAAAAAAAACAGAGGGATCCTCAGCCCGCATTCCATAACAGACATATAATGGGGCCCGGCAGGAAAAGGGTTGGTCTTTATCCACTGCAGAACCTCATTTTTAGCAAATTTTAAAATAGATTCTGTTGATGATGAGTTCTGGCTCTGAGTGGCAAAAGCAATAAGAAGGGTAATATGCTGCAGCCTGGCCGGTTCCCAGACGGCTCTGATATCAGGAGCATCCGGGCCGGTTTTAATATCCGCAAAAAAAACATTCCGGTTTTCTGCTTCAAAATCCGCAAGCTCTTTCTTGTCCGTATTCAGCGTAAAAATAAAGCCCGAGAGGATTTCTTCAACTGTCTCTATACTCACTTTTTCGCACAGTTCAGGCATTTTAAGATTAATAACATCTTCAGGGTCAATACCTGGAATATTTATGTAATTTTTATTTTTAAAAAATTTGGATTTTAAACGGAGAGTCAAAAAAAACTGGGCTGCCCGATAAGACAATTCCGGCAGAGAAGAGTTTTTTAATCTTGAAAGGTATTTGTTTGACATTAAACAGCGTTTTGAGCGCATCCCAGCCACTTCCGCAATGATCTATCGATATTTTTTATATCACCGGCTGACAATGTTCCAACTGTTTTTATAATAAGCCTGTGGTTGATAGTGTAAATACCACGCTTCACAACTGAACGAACATTAAGCCCTGCGCCATGCCAGTCCACCAGAATAAATTCTCCCGGAAGAAGGGAGGCTGTTTTGCTTGTTAATGGTACAATAAAAATATCATGGGAAGGATGAGGAGAACTAATAACTACAGCAGGCCTGATTTTGGAACCCGACAAATCTGTAAATGGATATTTTACTAAAACCACGTCATATTTAGAGTAATTTTTCATAAATATCATCTTCCTGATTATTCCATATACTGTCCAAAGATATTGCTCCGACTTTTTGCCAAAATTGATGATCTTCCCCGTCATTCAATAATGTAACTAAAACTTTAGTGCCATCCTGGATATCAATATCTTCCAGCAATTCAATCTTTTTTTTTCTAACGATTGCCCAAACTGTGTTTAACATTTAGTCATCCCCCGTTTTTTTATTGCCGGTTATGTAAATTTATGCTTAACCCGGTGCGAATTGATTCTAAAATTTTAAATGTTGTTATCGATGCGCTGTAAAGCTCATTAAAACTGACAGGGCCGTATGTCCCACTAATTATGCTGTTTTATAAAAATCTCTACTAATAAATGTTGGACTTGCTGTTTGAGGTACCTGTTGGTATAGCCGGATTCCCTGCAACAACAATTCCGGGTGAAATGTCTTTTGTGACTACGGAACCTGCGCCTACGATACTGTTGTCGCAGATAGTCACATTGGGTAGCACAACCGAATTTACGCCGATGAATACGTTGTTGCCGATGCGAACCGTGCCTTCACCTTTATCTTACGGATTGATTCGCCTAGCCGTGGCGTCGTGGGAGAGAATCACACAGCCGTAAGTGACGGTGCTGTTGTCGCCGATGATCACTTTGCCACGTCGCACATCGATCTTGGCTCTCAGGCTGATCATGCAGTTTTCGCCGATCTCGGCGCCGGTCAATCGCAACCAAGCGATGTTGACAGCTCTAATTGTGTTCCCAACCCGATGAATAGTTTTTCTTAGCAGCTTGGAAAATCCTGTCATTGTTAATTATCCGTGTCCATAAGTATTGGTGAGGATTCAGCGTTCTATAGATGCGAACCATTCGCTCGGCAAATCGCTGATATCGCCATTGCAAACTGCCGCATAAAGCTTTTTCAAAAATTCAGAAACCATGTTGGCCGAAAAGTGATCCTCGGCATATTGCCTGTTATGCTCAGAGATTTTTCTTCTTAGTTCTTCGTCTTTCAGCAAGTCCGCAAGTGACTTTGCCAATTCCTGAGGCTCGCTGGTTTCGACCAGTAAACCGTGTTCGCCGTGTCGAAAAAAATCACGAATGCCACCCACCGCGCGGGTGACAACCGGAAGACCCGCAACCATAGCCTCGAGCACACAGGTCGGCATGCCCTCCCCATAATTGGTGGGGAAAACGAAGACGTCACATTGAGCCATAAGCCGGTACTTCTGTACGTCGCCAATGTGGCCGTGAAACGTCAGGCCGTCCAGCCCGGCGTAGCGCGCGGCAAGCACGGCCTTTTCCGGACCGTCGCCAGCAACCTCGAGTCGCAGATCCGGAAACTCAGACTTGAGAAGGCTAAAGGCCTCGACGGTCTCTCGGATGCCTTTGTTTTCGACCAGCCGAGCCATGAACATAAGCGCAAGGCAATCTTGCCGACCGATTTCGCGTACGCAAACCATATCCGCTTCAACGATTGTGCTGGTCACGAAGATATCATGGTTGACGCCCAGATCCTTGAGCCTTTGCTTAAATTCAACGGCCAACACCAGGCTAACATCGGCCAGATTGAAGATCAGCGCAAACAACCGACGCAGCCGACGGACCATACGCCGTTCCACTTCCACATCCCAACCATGCCACAGTATGACGGCCTTTTTGCGGCACAACTTTGCAAAGACAAGCACTACGGCGTTACGAACCAGCGCCCGCGGCTGAATGGAGGGGTTGAGGTGAACGATTCCGTAACCTCCATTGATGAGCGCAAGCAAGAAATGAATCGGTTCCAGGATCATGGCCAAGGCAACGCCGAGCGGGGAACGCTGTTGGCCTCCAAGTTCGAAGAAGTCCACGCCGTCAACGTCCTCGAAATAGGGATTGACGACCCGATAGTAGTTGCTGACTCCGCCCTGCGCCAAAAGAGACGGGACGCAGACCATGGCCTTGCAGGCAAGCTCGCTCATGATTGTTGCTTTGATCCGCTTGCGTCGTCGTGCTTAGACCTGGCCACTCGCATGGCCTTGGCCATCCAATGCAAAGCGCGTAGCGGATTGCCTTCCTTTCGCGTATTGAATTTCAAGAGATTAAATCCATCAAATAGCTTGTATATCGACATTTCCAGACCCAAGAGACGCTTATCGGGTCTGTCGTGCGTGGTCTCGTAGCCGATTTCGCGCATCAGACTTCCGCAAATGGCCTCGATTCTAGCGGCTCTGGCCGGAGTCAACCTCTCGCGCCACTTGCCGTAATTGTCCTTGACGATCGAAATCTCCCCTTTGGTGTCGCCGAGATTCTCCGAGGGCTTTTTCAGGCTGAGCATCGAGCTTTCAAAGGTTACATATAGATATTCGCAAACCTTCCGCAAAATACTTTCGGCATCATCTAAAACTCGATGTTCAAGTTTTTGATGATGAACTTGCCAAAAGCACTTAGCCCATCTTTTTGAATAAAAAAAACAAACACTATAATTACAGTAGGTTACTTTTTTAAAATCTTAGTTATGGCACTACTTTTATTTTTTTGATAGTTGTTTTCATCGTTCTGCCAGGGAGAGAGCTTAACCCTAAAGCAGAATATATTTTCTGTTGTCGTGATTCCGGTCGTGTGCTTTTTCTTACATGCACAACATTATCATTTCGGCACTGCATGGAAACTGTTACTCGATTTTGGCCTGCAAGTTGTTTTCTCAAATCAGACCAGCTACTGTTTATCCCCGTCTTTTTCAATCGGTAACGAATACTATGTATCAAATGGTAAGCGATGACACTGATAAAAATATGACCTGTCACCCGTTTTGTGATTTGGTGAAAAACCGGCCGCATCCCAAGCTCGGATTTCAGTGAACGAAAAACAGCCTCCAAATCCGTTAACATTGTATATGTACGCCATAGCGTAGCTTCATCAAATTCCATATGGGTTGTTCTGAGACAATATACTCCCGGCAAACTATCTTTTGTGTCCGCAAGCGTTTGGCGTGTCCAAAGGATCTTAACAGCGTTGCCATTTTTTTCGTTTTTAGATACTTCTATTTTATAATGCTTTGCAGCCTTGGAATATTGCTGTTTCAGACGACCTATTTTTTCCAGGACTTTATCGTATTTTTTTAGACATCCTTTTTTATGCAAGCCTGACTCAAGTTTGCTGACAGCCTTTTCAAAGCGAATGGTAAAGCGATCATTAATAGCCTGTTCTTTTTTTTCCCGCTTTGTAGAGTGACAATACAACAAAACCTCATCATTTTCTGAGTCAATAATTTTTTGCACTTTTACTGTGCAGTCATTGTCTTGTTTTACCACAACTGCTTCATCTTCATTAAATTCGCGATGATGTTTTCGGCTAACTACAATATATGGATAACTGTTTTCCCTGAGCCATTTAATATTATCTTCAGTGGCAATTCCGGCATCCATTACTATAGTCGCTTTTGAGGGCTTAAACAGCTCTTGGGATAAATTCTTTCTTTCCAAACCAACAATCATTTTTTTTAATGTTGACGGTTCACTTACATTACCCTCAAATACTTTGCTGCGCTTGGGAAAGCCACTGCTGTCCAGCACCAAAGCCAAAGTTACCAGTGGACAATCAGAACGTTTCTCTTTGGAATGTCCGCGTTTCCCCAGCTTGTTTGCTTTACTGCTGCCTTCAAAATAAGTGTTGGTAAGATCATAAAGGGTTATTGTCTCTTGAAATTCAAATAAATTCTTTTCTTGTAAGTATAGATGATTTTCTATGGCTTCCTTATTATTGAGAAGCTGATCAGAGATTTTATACATTTTGTATAGATTAATTTTGTTGAAATCATAATCAATTAATTCACCCAAGCCTGAAACATTCTGGAGCCAGTAATGAGTTGCCAGTTCACTACCTGGTTGACACATACGACCTATTATTGTACCGGTTGCTGCTGCGAGCTGAGGGCCATTGAATCCCAGGGCTTTTAGTTCTTCACCAAGTTTTAAAAAAACAAACGCTTCCAGCGCCACATGTTCACAGCTTACACTGCGTGGCCTGAACATTTCCAGGCTGTCTACATCTACCTCGCGATAATCCGGCTTATTATTTTCAGCTTTATTTTTGTGTTGCGCGTGAATAATCCGGGCTGCATAATTTTGAGCAAGCTCCTCTATTTCTTCAGAAATTTTGAAAAAACTCTGCTGGCCACTGATAATCTCCTGAATGCGTGAAGATAATTCTGGCCATTGATCCCGTGGCAGAGAAAAAGCCGTACCGAGATTAATTAATGTGTGCTGGCTGACTCCCTTTGCAGTTCGTTCGGATTGAACCAATCTATAGGTGTAATATTGTTTGCCATCTTTTCGACTTTTTATTGTGGTTCTTCTAATATACATGTTGCCCAATATAGGCGGATATCAATAAAAAGTCAAGTTATTTTTTTATTTTATGGCACTACACTGGTAAAGCCAGAGCAAATTATTTTTAACCTATTAAAATCATTCAAATTAAATTTTTGAAAATTCTAAAATGAGGCTTATTTTGAGCATTTGCCCATAAAACTCAAAAAGATGGGTTAGCAAGGACAATATTTACGTGATAGAGAAGGTGTTGGCCCCAATCTACCTATAGTTCTTCCGCTCATATGTTTTCCCGATGGCATAAGTCGGAAAACTTTTTTGATAACTTGGCCCATTTCTTTAAGTTTTTCACCGGGATCTTGTTGTTGCAGCAAAGATTTGACACATTCCATCAAAACATCCATTTGAGTTTTTCTTTGCAGACTTCCCACGGTAAACACGGGAGTTTTGTTCTCTATGCAGGCCTCCTGCTCAGGGTGAAGGAGGAGGCAATGGTCTAGCAACAGACTCAAGATCAGGCCTCGGCTTGATCCTTCTTCGTCATATTGTTTGGCCTCTTGTCCCCATCCTTCATAAAGCTTCCAGTCTTCAAAAAAAACCTCTACAAGCCATCTCAAAGAATATGCTTGAATAATGTCAACTGTGCGCCAACTCACATCAGTGGCAGCTAAGTAACGGTATTCATCTTCCCCTTCATATTTAAGAGCTATCACAAAAAGCACATTGCCATCGTGTGCATCAACCTTAAGGCGGGCACTGCTCACTGTTGCATTGACTTTTTCACCGCCTCGCACACGAATGGTGCAATTTACACCTTTGTTAATCATGTTGAAATAATCCGTAATTGTCTTTTTTTTACCTTTGTATCGTATATTTTGATTTGACTTTAATTGGCTGATAATTTGCACTCCTCCCAAAATATTAGAGGCTCCATTCATAAATTCTTTTGAACCGTATAAAGCGTCAGCCAATACACATTTAACAGTAATTTTAGGATAATATTTTTTAAAATTCTCAAGTAAGAGCAGGGCTAATTGAATTTTTTTCGGATACTCAGGGTTAAATGCTGGTTTGACAGGACGCTTACTCTTCGGGAGTCCCTTTTTTTTCAATCTCTCTTCAGTAGTGTCCGGTTAGGTTTTTGCATGTTATATGGGATAAAAAAATTAGAAAAATGTTCATTTTTTACTTGACAAACCAAATAAAAATTTTTTATCGTTTTGTTATAAAATATAATTATAACAAGGAGTTAAGACAAAAATGGACATATTCAATATCCCAAAAAAGAATTTTAATCCCCAATCTCATGCTCGATTTCTCAAACCTTTGCAAAAGATTTTTCCTGACACGCCACAGCTTAAATCCCGAGGTCACAGGCCATTGAAAATGACTTTTGAAGATCAGCTTCACGCACTGATATTTTTCCATCTACAAGAACATGAATCAGCTCGTGATCTTATTCAACACCTTAAAGAAGACGATTTTGCCAAAGAATGTGTCGCTCCAGATGGAGGGATCAGTCGTAGCAGTTTTTCCGAAATTATCAATTCTCGAGGGCTTGAACAGCTTGAATATGTTTTTCAAGCTCTTTGCAGCCAGGCACAAAATGCTTTACCATCAAATTATTCAGATCTCGGTGAACTCGTTTCCATTGATGGATCTTTAATTGATGCAGTTCTGTCCATGTACTGGGCTGATTACAGAAAAGGCGCTAAAAAAGCAAAAGGCCATTTCGGCTTTGATGTCAATCGCAAGATTCCTATAAAAATTCATCTGACAAATGGAAATGGCGCTGAACGCCCCTTTGTCAGGTCTATCCTTACAAAAGGCCAAACAGGAATCATGGATCGGGGGTATCAATCACATAAGGATTTTGATCTTCTTCAGGATGAAAAAAAACATTTTGTTTGCCGCATCAAAGCGAAAACAACAAGAACTATTATCAAAGAGCAGCCTGTTGATCCCGACAGCTATATTTTTTATGATGCTGTGGTTCTTCTTGGCACTCCTGGGGTAAACCAGACCAGAAAGCCGGTTCGACTGGTTGGTTATAAAATTGCCGGTGTCAAATATTTTGTGGCAACTGATCGTTATGACCTTACAGCCGAGCAGGTTGCAACCGTTTATAAGCTTAGATGGGATATCGAAACTTTTTTCAAATGGTGGAAGAAACATTTAAAAGTGTACCACTTGATTGCTCACAGTAGATATGGCCTGATGGTTCAAATCCTTGCGGGGTTAATAACCTACCTGCTTATGGCCATATACTGCCATGAACAGTTTAATGAACCTGTATCAATAAAGAGGATTCGTCAGCTTAGAAATACCATCCAGAACGAATTACGTACTGACGAAAAAAACGTATGGTCTAATAATCTGATTATCAAAGAGCAAATGCTATATGCAAAAACTTAACCGGACACTACTGATCTCTCTTCTTCTTTTTTCCAGGCACTAACAACTGGATCAGGCATGTAAAACTTAAAACCAATAGGTACGGTTATAGAGTCTGTGACCAAAAGAAGCAAAACAACTGTTTGCCCATTAACATAACCTCCGCTTGCTTTGTGTTTTTGCTTATGAGCCTTGTATATTCGCTTTGTATTCTTAGAACGGGCACGATCAGACTCATCAAAAACAATTACACCATTTGTGATACCATATTTTTTCAAAATACGCCTGACGCTTCCAACAAGTAAATTGTCCCATGAAATCTTACCCTTACGAAACATCCAAGATAGAGCTGCTAATTTATAATTGCCCAGACTCGCCCGTTCAAATTTTGCCCAACATACAGCATTTACCATTAATATACCGGTAAGACAAAAGCTTAGCCATGCTTTCTGGGTAAATGTTAATCCCGCACCAGGTTTGTATTGCTCCAGGCTATTGTTGAGATCTTCAATGTACTGTTTGATAAATGGTGCAGATTCAGTTAATAGCATTATGAATGGACTCTTTCAAAATTATTAATATTTTTCAATGGCCGTGATTATACTCTCAAGCTTAAAATTTAGCTAATCATAAAAACTTGATCATCGAGTAAAAGGTCTTCATAACGGAATTCGAAATATCTTGAACCGACGTTTTGCCTGCCTTCATTTCGGCATTTTGCTACGTCATCGCGCCATCGTTGCGCCGCTCGGTACATGTTTTTGCCCCAAGCCTTGCGGATGGATAAGCAATAATCGCGTGGATCGCGAATGATGTGAATGAATCTCGCGTTAGGGTAAACATCGTTAATCAAGTTAATATGCCGGATGTATGAAGGCGACTTGTCGCCCCAAATTATGTTCTTAGCCAAGGCGCCGGCATCGTGCCTGACAAGTGCCTCAAATATACCCGCTGCAGTGTAGTTACCACATGATTCATACCATTTTTGGCATTCCATCACGGCGCTTTTTTTTTCCTGATATACGAAATATCGCCATGTCACGGCTTGCCGATAAAACTTTGCAAAATTTTCATACTTGAATAGGACATCTGAGCCCTCCAGATTGTCGACAAGATAAGGCAGAAACTCGGTTTCAATTTCCGGCAAGGCAATCCGGCTGTGCCTGTTCAACAAATCTTTGAGCAACTTGGTGCCCGACCTCGGCATGCCGACGATGAAAACCGGCCCCATGAATCCCGAATGTTTTTTGTTATCCATACTATTTAGGCTTTGATGTATATTGCTGATAAAAATCAATTAATACGACATCTATCTTGATATACGTATTGCCTCATCAGTAAATCTTACCTTCCTCCGGTTGTTGCCTCACGAATAATGTTACTGGCGAGAAGGTCGTTTTGATAGTTATTTCAATTGTATTTAACATATCATGATATGTTTTTAAAATCGTTTTATTTCGTTTGATCCTATTGTATTTTCATCTAACTATATTATTTTGTTTTCACCAGCTCGGAGGATATGGCTCTGGCGGGAAGCAACCTGAGCGCTGTAGCTGGTGACTTAAGCATGGGGGCGGGTGATGCACTGGTTCAGTTAAATAGGTGATTCAATTCAGTAGTGTCCGGTTAGGTTTTTGCATGTTATATGGGATAAAAAAATTAGAAAAATGTTCATTTTTTACTTGACAAACCAAATAAAAATTTTTTATCGTTTTGTTATAAAATATAATTATAACAAGGAGTTAAGACAAAAATGGACATATTCAATATCCCAAAAAAGAATTTTAATCCCCAATCTCATGCTCGATTTCTCAAACCTTTGCAAAAGATTTTTCCTGACACGCCACAGCTTAAATCCCGAGGTCACAGGCCATTGAAAATGACTTTTGAAGATCAGCTTCACGCACTGATATTTTTCCATCTACAAGAACATGAATCAGCTCGTGATCTTATTCAACACCTTAAAGAAGACGATTTTGCCAAAGAATGTGTCGCTCCAGATGGAGGGATCAGTCGTAGCAGTTTTTCCGAAATTATCAATTCTCGAGGGCTTGAACAGCTTGAATATGTTTTTCAAGCTCTTTGCAGCCAGGCACAAAATGCTTTACCATCAAATTATTCAGATCTCGGTGAACTCGTTTCCATTGATGGATCTTTAATTGATGCAGTTCTGTCCATGTACTGGGCTGATTACAGAAAAGGCGCTAAAAAAGCAAAAGGCCATTTCGGCTTTGATGTCAATCGCAAGATTCCTATAAAAATTCATCTGACAAATGGAAATGGCGCTGAACGCCCCTTTGTCAGGTCTATCCTTACAAAAGGCCAAACAGGAATCATGGATCGGGGGTATCAATCACATAAGGATTTTGATCTTCTTCAGGATGAAAAAAAACATTTTGTTTGCCGCATCAAAGCGAAAACAACAAGAACTATTATCAAAGAGCAGCCTGTTGATCCCGACAGCTATATTTTTTATGATGCTGTGGTTCTTCTTGGCACTCCTGGGGTAAACCAGACCAGAAAGCCGGTTCGACTGGTTGGTTATAAAATTGCCGGTGTCAAATATTTTGTGGCAACTGATCGTTATGATCTTACAGCCGAGCAGGTTGCAACCGTTTATAAGCTTAGATGGGATATCGAAACTTTTTTCAAATGGTGGAAGAAACATTTAAAAGTGTACCACTTGATTGCTCACAGTAGATATGGCCTGATGGTTCAAATCCTTGCGGGGTTAATAACCTACCTGCTTATGGCCATATACTGCCATGAACAGTTTAATGAACCTGTATCAATAAAGAGGATTCGTCAGCTTAGAAATACCATCCAGAACGAATTACGTACTGACGAAAAAAACGTATGGTCTAATAATCTGATTATCAAAGAGCAAATGCTATATGCAAAAACTTAACCGGACACTACTGGATTCAATTATATCAATCACGGATTTTCATAACACAGAAACAGCCCCTCATTCTCGTTAGTCGCCAACCATGTTATCGTCAATAATCATTGGGCTGCCCCCAGCAGCTAAGCAACGAAGACGAAATAACTTCCCCAACTATGCATCACAGCTTCAGGCCATCTTTGCCCAACCTGAAATCATAAAAATTTTAAAATAGCTTGCTATTCCTTCAACTATAGGGGGTATTAGCGGTTTATGGCAAGCCGACACAATTGATATAAATACTTGTTTTAACAGGCACAATACGCAAATTCGTGCCTTTTTTACCTATTCAACTGAACCCGTATCTCTCCGTTAAGACCAACAACCTCCAATCCTCTCACAACATCAAATCATGGCGAGTGATTACTTCTTAACACATACACTCTAGTCCCAAAAGGGAGAAACATTTCTTTAATGTAACTATTTGTCAGTATGACATTGCGACTTTCAAACATTGATCGCACAATAAATGATGAAATATTTTGAATTAGCCTTGACGTATCATATGTAAATTCTTCAAGCACAGTACCCTTATGCACCACAATCATAAAAACACTTCCCTCTTTTTTCCATGCTGAATATATAAAATTCCCATCCTCCACAGGCGGCAATATTTCCTGAGCGTCTGGATTAAGAAACAAATTTTCCGCCAGCATCTTGCCCTCATAATTGATTTGTTTAACACGACTCCATGTAGCTTCTGAATTTGACTTTGTATCCCAGTAGCTTATCATCCCGCCGTAAACAAAATTCAGGTAAGCCATATAATTTAACTCAACCCCGGTTGGCTCCCTCCAAGCATCCATCCCACCATAAAGCTGTAACCAGGAATGAAAAGACTTTTTATTTGCCCGGGCTGTTTTTATCGCCCTTATGGTTGTTTCCGTAAATCCATCCAAACTACGCCCATGTCCAGCAAAAGGATAATAAGACACAGAATAAAGATCAGTTGCATCCAGGGTCCCACGAGGTTGTTGTCCGACTTCTTTTGGCACGCCATCGTATGCCCAGTTCACAAAGATAAATTTATCAGGATCAAGTTCTTTTAATTTTGTATATATTTCCATTAACTCATTATCTTGCCAGGTGTGTGCCGCAGGTTCATCAACTGGATACCATCCTATTACCATAGGATAATCTTTTAACCACTTAATCAGATTGGAAAAAGAGGAAACACATACTCGCCAATTGGCTGGCTTTACGCCAGCCAAAGCCAGGCCGACTATTACTTTCAAATCATGCCTGGCAGCGTTTAATAATACTGTCTCAATATCACTAATAACGCTATCATCAAACACACCCTGACTATTAGGCCTTCTATAATAAAACAAAGTGTTTATACCCTGCTCTTTAATTTCACTAAGATACCAGTCGGTCAACACTCCTTGTGCGACAATCCCAATGATGTAAAATGGCTGCTTGTTTACAAATATTGAATTTGTAAATCCAGGTACTCGTTTCTGCGCTCTGACATTCTTATGTAATACAACCCTTACCCCTGTTGGGATTTTAACTGTTTCGGTTCTGGTATCCTCATAAGAAGGCTGGAACATACTTGAACTCGTCCCTCGTTCCAACTGCGCGGCAGCAATAAAGTAAGCGCCCTTTTTGGGAAATCTTAAAATGGGCTGTAGAGTGTTTTTACCTGAAGCAGGAAGATTAAAGGTAAAGGAATAGCGCTTCCATTTAGTTGATAGCTTTCTAATAATTTCTTTCCCTATCGCCCACCCTGGAGCGACACGGAGTTCTGTGCCATTTCTATCGGACTTTATATATGCAGAAAATGTATAATAACCTTCTGACAGGTCTGCGAAAAGTCTGCAAGGGATTAACATAGTATGACGGAAGTCTTCCTCAGTATTATGTATTTTTAGAACATATGTTCCAACTACTGGAGATTTAAGACTTTCGTCTACTTCGTAGTGTGTATGCAGATTTTTTATTTTTGTGGCTGCCGCATGGTGAAGATCCCAGTAATCCGGTATTGGTGGATTAGTGCGCTGCCGAAAAGAGGCATTGCGAAGCAAGTTCGGACTGATTTTCGGCAATAGACTTATTGTTCTTTTTATACTAAAGTCATATCTTCCGGCGTTGGATATAATAGCATTTTCCCATACAATCTCCTTGGCTTCGTTGAGCAACAATACTCTGGCCGGGTTAATTCGTTCACTACAACAATCTGTTCTGTTGTACAGAATGATTCTGGTTATCACCTGTTCAGTACCAAGGTCAAGTTCCCACCAAACAAAGCTGCCACTGCGTGTGTGAGTTACTGTTTTATCAAAATAACTCCCTGAAGTATTTCCATCAATGGCTCTTGGCGCATCTCCACCACATGCAGTGTTAACTTGCTTTGCTTTACCCTGGAGTGAAATCATCTTTTCCCCGCTGTAAACTTCTACTTCCGCCAGCGATAAAATTCGCTCATCGCCAGGCAACTCTACTTGCACATAACGCGCTACTACAGGCTGGGAGGCATAAGCCGATGTATCGTATAAACAACAAAACAAAAAAATTAAATTGCATCCTAACTGCTTCCATTTATTGCCATCTATCAATAGCGTAGAAATATCCACAACTAATCCTTTTTAAGGTGAATTACTTTTCTATATTCATCAAGATATCTTGCGGCAGTCAATTTAATGTCAAACCTGCCCATAGCATACTCTGCTGTTTTTTTTCTGTTTTCTATAAACTCCTGCTCTTTTGAAAGTCTTTTGATATTTACTATTTGGTTTGCGCAATCCTCATAATTTTCCGTGCGGAAAAAGTATCCAAAATTTCCTTTATCAATTATTTCCATTGGCCCTTCTATATCTGACACTAAAACCGGCACCAAGGCTGCCATGGCTTCAACCACCGTGAGGCCAAATCCCTCAAATCGTGATGGCTGAACCAAAAGATCATAATTATGCAAATTTTTGTAAACATAGCTTCTTGAACGATGCCCTAAAAATCTACACCATTCGTTAACCCCAAGCTCTTCGGCTAAACCGGCAAGGTACTTTTTTGATGGCCCGTTACCAATAAAATCAAGCGTAATGTCGTTGTCACCTATCGCGTTATTTACGTGTTGCAAGGCTTTTAAGAGAACATCTTGTCCCTTTATTTCGTGAGCCAGGCGACCAATTTGCACAATTCGGAACGGATGCTGATCATAGCAAGACTTTTGAACAACATTCGAACAAACTATACCATTTGGTATAGTCGTAGTAGTAATTTCTGGATATCTTTCCGAAAGATCGATCTTCACCGCAGTGGAAATACTATAAATCGCATCATAACTACTCACTGTACTTATTTGGATACCTGTATGGTGGGCAGTAAGAACTTTCGGGATTTTCAGTAACCTTAGGATTCTTATAAAGCTTTGCAAGTGTGAATGAACGATATCCGGGTTAAGGACCTTAAGCATTCGGTACAGCTTAAATATATACCAAGGGTTCCGGCTGCCCGGCGGTCTACCAAGCAACTTCACTTCCACCCTGGGATTGATCCGCTCTAAAACTGTATGGTCTAAATCGGCATTGCCAATAAGTACGACTACTTCCGCTGTTAAGGATTGCTCATTTACTATGTCGACTAACATTGTTTCAGAGCCGCCGGTATTAAGGCCCCAAAGTAAATGAATGATCTTCATTAGAATTTTTTCCGTATTGATTCGTTACGATATTGAGAACTGATCATACCACAATCTATCAAAAAATCTTTAATATAACCTTTAATCCAGAACCATCGCTTTTTTATATTAATCATCACAATGTTTTTGGTTGAAACAGACTCCCGTCTTAATATGCTTGTTATTTCTCTTACCTGCCGAAGTATGTTTTCATGGGAGGTTTTTTGAAACGCGTGATTTCTATAGACAGCCCATTGTTCATTAATTATTTTTGGAGGAAAAATTTTAGCCATACGGATCCAAAGATCAAAATCCATCGCCATGAAAAAATCTGGGTTCCAACCCCCCACACGTTTTAGTAAATCTTTGCGAAAAAATGTAGGCTGCTGACGGACTATATCTGGACTTTTTATGAGATGATCAAACGTAACTACTGGACTTTTATTTGTTATCAATTTCCCAGATTTTTCGAAAAAATACGTAAGGTTTCCAACAACCCACATCGTTTCTGGATTCTGGAAACATTCTACTACCGATTTAAATATATTTTTTTCATAAAAATCATCAGAATTTATCCAGCCAATAATATCACCCGTTGCTATTTTCAAGCCTTTATTTAAGGCATCTGTCTGGCCTCGGTCTTTCTCTGAAATCCAAATAACATGCGGATACTTCTTCAGCACATCAACCGTTTGATCCGTAGAACCGCCATCTATGACTATATGTTCCACGTTTTCATAATTTTGCGCCAACACAGAACGAATCGTTTGCTCAATATAACCCCCTTGATTATATGATGGAGTTATAATTGTAATTTTTAATGACATAATTCCTTTCCCATTGCTGTTATAGGCAATCTATTGCCTGATTTCATATCGCGTCTGCTGCTGCAATATAGATATCCGGCAACCATTAAACCTGGTATTTGCAATTGATTTGTGAATGGGTTGCCATTAAACATCAAGAGCAAGAGTGTAATCGTTTGCAAATAAAATGCTAAATGGAAATAGTACAGGTGCGCGTCATCAATTTGTTTGCCTCGATAACTAAGCAAAAAAGAACCAATAAATATGATAAAAATAAAAAAACCAATAAATCCTGTTGTCAGAACTATGTTTGCCCAACCAATATCAGCACTAAAAAGCGCTAATACATAGGGCTGTCCGTATTTGTATTTCTGAACCATTTCCGGCGTCTTAATAACTGACCCGTATTTTAGGCTATTTCTTAATTTTTTCGGTATATTATCTTCATGGATAAAACCATAACCAATGATTGGGTTATTTTTTAAAACAAGCTCAAACCTCTCTTTCAGTAACATCCATCTTCCTGAGTAGGTATCTTCATCAATTTTTGAGCTCACTACTTTGCCGGAAAACAGAATTTCTATGCCGCTTGCCGCCCTGTTAATAACCCTGTTGGCCCAGCCACCGGCCATCAGGACTGTGATACCCATGCTTAAAACTACAATAAAAATTATTGCAGTATTTACTTTGACCTTTCCTCGTTTAAAAAGAAGAAACAACATTGTCATAAATGAGAATAACACGGCAATATAAATACCACGTGTATATGTGATAGCAGTAACAACAACTACCATACCAGCATACACAAACTCATGTTTTTTCACGGGTTCAGCAGCAAAATATCTTGACAATATGTACCAGAAGTACAATAGACTGATTGGTAGAAAAATCGGTAAATATCTGGTAATACTATCATATTCTCTATGCAATCCAAAGAACAATGGCCTGCCTATTATATACTGGGCTATAGCGACTATCAGCAGCGGAAACGTAATGATGTAAAGCCACTTCATAAACATCTTGAATGCGTCTTTATCAACAGCGAATAATCCAAAAAAGATAAAGAATGATAAATAGCCGATGATCATTTGCCGGGACATTTTAAGTGTGTTCAGAATTGGGTAATCATAAATCAACAAAGAATATAGTAGACAGAAAACCAGCCATGCGGTAAATATACCAAGCACAGTAATATAGAAATTACCTTTTATTGGTTTAATTTTTTTCTTAAACATTAACTGAAACATCAATTGGGCTGCAGCAATCAAGAGTAATACAGCGCCATAGTCCCAAATGAATTTTCCATGAATAATACGTGGAGCTAAATCAAAGCACTGGCTCATAATAAAAAAAGCGACAAAAATCTTCGTCCGGAGTCCGAGTCTAAGAAAAATGAGAAGGCTTATCATGCCTCCTAATAATACATATAAGTTCATGCCAGCTATATTCATATCAGCGCGGCTCTCCAATCATATATTTTTACTACAGACCTCGGTATTTGAATTCGACAATGTTTTTATAAACTTTATTTCTAACTTATTGGATTAATTTAAACAACACGATGGCATAAAAATTGCCGTGTCCAATTTTTATGCAGCTTTACACTATAGTTTTAATTATAAATATATTCAGATTATTAGATGTCATAGCGTCTAATTAATATTGCTAAAAGTACGAGGTCTATACTAAAAATACCATCCAATGAAGTCATCAAACATTAAACCCGACAAAAAGGCCATTAACCTGTAGTAACTGCCCTGTTGTCATGTCAATGAATTCCGGATCAATAGACCACTAGGACAAACCATTTGTCGTATAACATCGAAATTACATCACCAATCAAAGGCTCATTCGAATACAACTGAGCCAGTGACATCTCAACAAAAACGTCCTTGATTTTATTAATGAATTCAACCGCGCCATTCCACGAATTTCCTGAAATATTAATTCTTGCCGCCCCATCCTGATTCCCGAGTCATCTATTTTGGATTATTGGAAGCCGCTTTCTCAAGAAACTTATATGTTGAGGATAATGGTTCGAAATGAAAGACACAATTCTTTTATCAAAGCCGGTTTTTTTTAATTGACGAGCAAATTGCCCGATATTAGTGGCAACATCGAATACAACACTGATGTTTCGCGTGTCAAACAAAACTTCAAGCTGCTACAAAATTATTTTTACTTTGATCGAAGATCTGCAATTAAATTCATTATTTTTTTCCGTATCGGATGATTCCACATTGGCAAACTTGCAATCAAAAAAAAACACCCTATCATTAAGCTTCCAACAATATATCGCCCCCATGGATCAGAAGGTGCTGATATCGCTAACATCATCTTCTTAATTTCTGGTGACTGCAGCCACAACCCGTAGCTGACAAAAAAACCTATAAAACAAAAAACCGCCAACCACCTACTGTCTTTGGGGATTACATTACTGAAACACATTACATTTTTCCAATAAAAAAGTATGTTTAACAGCCCCCCGCCTAATGCCACTGCCAAAGCCCATGCCATTACTACACCCAAACCTTCCCATAATCTGCCAATAATGAATATCAATATGATATTGCTTGCTGTCATAACCAAGTGAGTAACGACATTATCTTTCATATTGCCTGTCCCCACACCGACATAATATGCAGGGACGGACAAGGTGTTAACTAGCCAACCAGCGCATAGCATAACCATTGACCAAATAAATACCGGTTCATAATGGCCCACCCATATTTCTGATATCAATGGAGCAGAAAGTGTCAATAGACAGAATCCAGGAACGGCAAGGTAAAAAACAAATTGATAGGACACAAGGTAAGTATTTAATATTTTTTTGGGGTCAAGTTGATTGAGATTGGCGAATGTTGGAACAAGAACCTGGTTTGCACTTACCAACAATGAACGAGACAATTGCACCAATTTATTGGCCATCTCATAATAAGCCACCATGGAAACATTGCCATATCTGCTCAAAAAACCTTTGGTGACAGGATCGGATAGCATTACGAGCAATGAAATTATTTGAAAATTAACCGCGTAACCGAACATCTCTTTGAAAAGCTTTTTATTCCAGTGGCACGGCAATACCGGCAACCCTTGAACATATCTTTTTAATAACACAATGGTTATCACAAGTGTCAGACAATTCTGGATTACCCTTGCGTAAGCTAGCCCAAGCAACCCATAATATGGTGCCAAAATTATGCAAATCACAAAATGGGAAACCGAATCAAAAACAAGTATCCCATTCCTTTGAGCTATAAGTTGGCAGCCATACAAAGCACCTTGATAGATAGTTGTAAGCATCAAAAGCCAGAAAGATATAAGAGCCAAAGGTAATATTTCTAAAGCGACACGGTAAAACTTCTCTTCGAGCGTAATCTGGAAATAATAATTTGCAGCGGGGAACAAACTTATCACGAATACAAAACTAAAAAGTGCTATAGATATCACTGCCGTCTGAATAGCTATAGAAATTTTTTTTTTATCATCAAATGCATCATAATCTGCGATATGTTTTACAATGCTTCCCGTCATTCCGAGATTAGCTGCCTGGGTCATCGAACTAATCGCTAAAACTAATGACCATATCCCAAGTTTTTCTGGGCCAATAGTTTCCAGCAAAAACCTGTAAAGCAGAAAAACCGTGATTCCGGAAATAATTATTTGGGCGATAGAGGACCCGGCACTGATTGTGATTCGTCGTTTATCAATCATAATGAGATGGAAAGGGGGCCGTGTAAAAAGGGGCAAGTTATGATAAAAAGATGGGGTCAAGTCTACGTTTGACCCTTACTCTGTCCTGAATCAACCAACAATGCGAAACCCGGATTATAGGTTTATTTTTTCAGTTCCTGGCGTACCTGGCGGCTTGAGCGCAACAGGCTGTCAAAAATACCTTAAGCGCTGAGGCGCCTTGCCGGCCAGGCGCCTCAGCACTTAAAATTCCGAACTTATTTTTGCGCGACCTTGGTTACATCAATCTTGTAATGATAGGAGTCTTTTTTTATCGCCTGGTGGAGTTCTATTTAAAAAAATTGAAGATTGATTCAGATGAATGGATTTATGATTGCAAGTTTATTCTCCAGGATAAATCCATCCTGCATATCTTCCGAAATCAAGTAATTTGCATCACAATCCAGAGCGCTGGCTGCAACAACGCTGTCCCGGAAAGAAAAACTCTTATCAGCGCGTATCTTTGATGCCTTTAACAGTATATCTTGAGATAACTCAAATACTGGATATTTTTTGTATAGGTAGTATCCGCTGAATTTCGATAATAACATAGTATATCAGCATTGTTCATATATTAATCATAGAGAATTTTAATCTAAAATTTTAAGCTCATTTGTGGTATTTTAATTGAATTTTGGTAAAAAACGGCAAATTGTTAACACCTATAGACGCACCTCTCCTATCCGCATATTTTTTAAAATCAACTATTTTTGATAAAATCCTTGTTCGGCTTATGCCAGCCCGAGTTTCATCAGTTTTTTTTCTTCAATCTTTTCTCCCATTAGAAGCTGAATAAACTTTTTAAGATTATAAGCGGTTTGACAAAGCAATGACCATATACGGTCTCCTTCAAATCCTCTATAAAGACTGCATCCAAAACCTCTAATATTTTTTGCAATAGCTATGAAACCTTCTGTTGCTGAACGGGCTTTACAGCAAAAACTCTGTTTTTCTTCGGATACATCTTTTTTACGCCCCAAAAAAACGTTACTGATATTGTCTGCAATTTTAAAATTACCATTGCTTCTGTAACCAAGGTCGGTAATAATATTTTCCGGTTCGCCTTTCATCCGTTTTTTGAACTGTTCGAGTGTTCCAGCAAAAAGCGTTTTATCATTTGGATTACCGATAAAATTTTCAATGGTAATCATGAATCCTTCCCTATTGAAAGTCATTTCCATTGTTGTGCCGAATTCACACTTCGGATGCTCTTTTCCTTTTACAATCGGGCGGGCATCCGGTTCATCAATGGATACAATCCGGTTTTTTATCTGTTTTTTACCTTCGAGTTTTTCTAAGGTTTGTGCTTCAAGAATAGTAAGAATAGCAAACATATTGTCAGCTTTTATTTGTTTTTTCTTTGTGGTCTTTAATGATTCAACTTTTTTATCAAATATTTTTAGAGCAGGAATAAATAATATATTAAATTTGAGTAACCATTCCAAACGGTTTTGTTTTTTGTTCAAAAAAAATTCTCGCCATAATTTTTTTACTTCATTATTGTCCCACCACAAGGAGATTTGATGCAAAACGGCAAATTGTTTCATTTTGTCAAAAGCTTTAAAAATTAAATGTACATCATTTGGATAGATAACGTTATTTTTCAATACGCTTGAATCTATCATAGCATTATCACCCTGTATTATCCCAGCTTTGCGTAGAACCTCAAAAACTTCTTTTTCTATAATTTCAACACCTTCTTCACCTATACGTTTTCGAAATACACATATAGAACTCGGATCCAGGCATGTTTGCAATTCCTCATTTGTGATGTTACAAAAATATTGAATATAGTGGTTTTCTTTTATATGCTTAACCATTTGCCTATCACTTAATTGATAGTATTTTATACAAATCAAAATCGCTGTCATCATCCTGAGAGATTTTCCAAAAGCACCCTGACTGGTGTTATAAAATTTACACAACTTTGTAATCATTTTTTGCCATGGAATTATCCCACGGATAATAACCAATTCCTGAACTGGATTGGTTATATTTGCTTTCACCCATTCATCAGAAAGAACTTCTTCAAAAGTATTTTTTATCATCAGAATACCTCCTATCCTTTTTAGAGTGCTTAAAATACCATTTAGCTGCAATTTAAAAAATGGCATATACTGCTATGGATAGCAAAGCATTTCTTTCATAAAAAAGAAATTCAGCAGATACTAGGTAACAAAAGGGGGACGGGGTTGAAATTGCGCGTTTCGTTTTGTGCACTTACGTTCGTGCAGAGTGTGCACAAATCGAGAGTTTTGCGTAAAGCCCATGATTTTATACGTTTCTACCCGATCGGAAATTCCTATTCTTTTTACTCTCCAGCCTGTTCCAACGCATATTCATATACAACCTTGCTAACACAAAATCCGCCTTTTGTCTGCAAAAGAGCTAATTCGCTTGATAGACTGGAGATGATGTGCTTTCTTTTTGCCCAAATTAGAACACCTACAGTGCCCAGCACAGGATATTGTAATCGCGCAGCTACGCTTCGAGCGCTTTTTTCGTCCAAAAGCAGTAAATCGGCTCCAATTTCCTGCCCAAGAGCGATCACTTCAGCCTCGCCTTGATCCAAATATGCCTGAAGCGCGGTAGCAAAAACATTATTTTGGATCTGCTGACGACAGATCCATTCAGCAGTCGCTACCTGCTCCGCTCCAGTTCCTTTTTATCGTACTGTCTGGATATGCCATCTTGCGCTAATAATAAAAGGAAATTACACTTTTCCATTCCCGCCAACTGACGAGCTTTTCCAAGCGAAAGCAACCCTTTTTCATAAAGCCGTAAAGCGAGTTCCCGTCGAAGCCGGCCTTCCTGCTCATCTGGAGGGATACGTAAAGCATCCTGTATTTCGTCGTTGAATTCCAATTTCCAGGTAGGAGCATCGGTTACCCGACGCCCCCCCTACAGACCCGTACGTGAAGATTTCCCTCATACGGTTCCTCGGTTCAAATCCTTTTTACCGGATTATCAACCAAACAGGCGACACCCCGTTTGGCGTATAACTTTGCAGCCCTTACGGCATCAAATATTATGGACTATTCTGGGTAATGGCAGTGGGTATGTTGTGCGCAAGTCCTCGAACATTACTTCGCCCTTGTGACTTCTTCGGCTTAACCATCGACGCCATGCTTTCTCAGTATATTCAAACACAACTTCCAGCACTTTGTAGTTACTTATTACTCCAAAGTACTGGTAAAAACCTCGCAGTTTACTGCAAAGAATCTCATACTGCTCGGCCATTGGCTTATGACGGTTATCCTTGCACCATATCCATATTCTCTTCATAAAACGGCTTGAACGCTTTCTTGCCGTCTTTTTCTTTATTACCATGTACCCTTTTAATGATTTTGACCAGTAAAATGTAAACCCTAAAAAATCAAACGTCCCGTTTCCCTTTCCGCTAATGCGTTTGGAAAATCGAATCAGTTTTGTCTTTTCCGGGTGAAGTGACAGCTCGAACTGTTCGAACCGCCTGGGTAATACATCCATGACACGCAATGCGTCTTTTTCATACTCGAACCCGAGGATGAAATCATCCGCCCAGCGTATGATGGAGCATCTCCCTTTCATCCGGGGGATCACTTCTTTCACGTACCAGTCATCTAAAACATAATGAAGAAAGATATTACTGAGCACAGGGGAAATTACTCCTCCCTGTGGAGTGCCCGTTTCAGAGTACGTCAGGTTGCCTTCCTCCATTACGCCTGCATTCAACCACTTCCCTATCAGGCGAATCATTCCGCCGTCACTTACTCTCCGACGTATCATGTCTTTAAGTAACTCGTGATTAATATTGTCAAATAGTCCTGTAATATCTGCGCTTACTATCCAGCTGATATTCTGCTTCAAGCATTGCTCACGTAAATCTTTGATTGCCATGTGTTGGCTCCGACCTTTTCTGAATGCATGGGAAAAATTGTAAAAATTCCTGTCAAATATGACATTCAATATGGCTGCTGCTGCTTTCTGGACAATTTTATCCTCAAGTACAGGTATGCCAATTGGACGCTTTTTCCCTCCTTCCTTGTCTATCCAGATACGCTTTACAGGAGACGCAACGTACTGTCCTCTCCGCAGTCGTTCATACAGATTATAGAGGTTTTGATCAAGATTTTCGGCATACTCCTTTGCCGTAACCTTGTCCACTCCTGCAGATTTGCTTTTCCGAATTTTACGAAAGGATTGTTTCAGTAAATCAAAGTCTATCCGATGGACTACTGATGTAAATACCAGTTCAGGATTACTTTGAGCAAGCAGCTCGATTTTGATAAGGGATGACCCACCTGTTAACACCGGTGGTTGTCCCCATTCTATCGGTCTGGAATTGCAAGCGACCGTTCTTGCAATTTCTCGGCTTTTTGTTGATATGGTTTGTGACATCTGTGTATCTCCCATAATTCCTGCCAAAAAAACGTTATACCCTGCTTCACCTTCCCTGCAGTGGGTCGCTTGGGCATCACTTCCCCACCTTTCCGATCAAGATAGTTCAATTCTTAATCATCGGTACTATGATCTGCTAAGACTTCCGAATGTTTATCTCAGGTTCGTTCGCTCTTCGCTATCCTCCCCTGATACCTTGTATCGCCCATCTTTTAATGTTTGTGTTTCTGCCAATGGCAGACTCGTTGCAAGGCGGGACATTCCTATGCAACGCCGGGATTTCGCTTGCGCTGGATTTCCTGTTACCGTTCTTTTTACCCAAGGAAACATCCGGGTCTCCCAAGTTCCCGAGCTACCCCTTTGAGTACATGCCCTGGTCTAAGACCCCGGTGGTGTCCTGAATACTTGCCTTAGCATATTCAGGACTGCTGCCTTCCGCTGTCTCCAAAGCGTCGGCTTTTTCCTGCAAGCAGGATTATCACAATGACCACAACCATACATTTTTCGGGGCTCAATACAGAGCCTGCAATCTTGCTCCGTCCAGCTCCAGACTCCCGTTACCGGGTTTACCTGTGGACTTCGCTACTGACCTGCTGGTTAGTCTTTAGTCAGGTGGGACTATCTTAACATCAATGCCAGAGCAAGCCCTGCAGAGATGAAGGAAACAAACCGTTTCCCGAGCACCCACTTGGTAACAATATCGAGTTTCAAAGACCTTGTGTCTTATCCCAACGATTCGGATTTATCTTGGCACGAGAAGAGGCATGGTTCATGGTCTCCTTATGGCCTTAAGAATAGTCAATTCTGTAAAATATTTATTTTATGCGTCACTTTCCTTTTAAGCAAGGAAAAAATCGTATATTGATGTTAACAGAGAACGGGGTCACATCTTAAATATTCAATATTCGAGCCTTGGATGTAATGGGGGACGCTGGTGACTTGTGATCTTATTCATCAAGAAAGAAAATGGGTCAAGTCTACGCTTAACCCTTAGTCTGTCCTGAAACAAACAACTTTTTTCAGAATGTTCAGCAATTCCCGATTGGAGCCAGAATGCCCTAAAATAGCGAAGTAAGGAATTTGCCTTTCGTAAACTTTTTCTTAAATTTAGTCCAAAACCGATGGCATCTGCTATTTTTTTATATTTTTTCTGGACAAAAACGCAAAGATTTTTTTATGTACGTATGGCAAACTCTATTCATTAGGAGGGAATGTCATGCCTGGAAAAAATAAAAAGAAAGCGCGTTTATCTAAAAAATTTAAAATTCCATCTAAAATCAAAAAACGAAAACATCTAAATGCAGATGCCTTTAGAAGGCTTTTTGAGCCGATAAACAAGCCCACCAAAATCCTTATCTTCTGTTAACAAAATGCGTCCTTTATTGTAAGCATCAAGCAAAACTTCATCGTCAGAACTACCCGGAGTTTTTTCTAATACGTATAAGACATCATGCCCATTTTCTCTTAAGGATGCCACTAACCCCGTATCACAACACTCATCGGCCAAAAATTTCAATTTATCATCTCTTAGGCAAAAGCAATTTCTTCGTCAGCCAAATAATCAGCTGCAAATTCCTGAACAGCAAAAATATCTTCCCGTTTTATATTTAGAGCGTAAAGGGGACGTTGCTATTTTTCCTGGTTTATTGACCCGCTACTAATTTCTTTAAGCATTTTTCCAGTATGTATATCTGTCAAAAATGAAGGCCTGACCCTTGTGACCATAGCTTATGCTTGTACACTTTTTTATTTATATGATGTTCCGAACTCTCCTCCGGACTCCCTTCTTAAAAGATTCAACGGAATTTCAACTTCTTCTCTATTGAGAACCTTTTTGACAATATAAATATCTAAATTCATCATTTTTGCTATATTCTCATCTGCAATCCCGTTCTTTCTCATGGTCTGGATTACAGAATACAATGTATTGTAACTTCCTTCCTGTCTTCCTTCCTGTCTTCCTTCCTGTCTTCCTTCCTGTCTTCCTTCCTGTCTGAGTTTTTCAGCAGTAGTCATAGCAAGATCACCTCCTTTTGGCGTTACAGGTTTGATTGCCTCTACAACCCTTAATGTTTTAATTTCTGTTACCTGAAATACATATTTTATGATAGATTCAAGAAATTTTAAACCCTTTTCTTCTTGAAAATAGATTCTGCCTATTTCGAAAAAATTTCTTAATTCTTTTTCCAGTTTTTCAGTATGGAAAATATTTTTTAATATCAACAAACTGATTTTTAAAGATGCCTGAGTAAATATTCTATCTGCAATTTCCTCATCCGTATAATGCGATAAATCTACAAAAATATATTTAAAATCAGGAATAAATGGAGCTATCTCTTCCGGTAAATTCTTAAAACATGATTTAAGCCTGCCAGGCTTCCAGTTTTCTTTGCCATGATATAAAATAATGGGAATAACCGGAACAAAAACTTCCTTTTGTTTGATATTATATTCCCATATTTTAATCATATATCTGTTTAACTAGTATGGCAAATTATTATCAGGCGAACTTTTATGTTCAAACAAAAGAGCGATCTTTATTTTTGACTGTTCATAAGAACATGAATATACAATATCTGAAAAATGTTCAGACAGTTCTTTATCCACATAGGAAGTATTTTCCAGACAGATGGTTGGATAATCAAGCTTTGCGTTTATTTCAGCAGGAAGAACATGGCTTGCAAAATCAACTGCATGTTCTTTGATTGAAAAGGTGTGTTTAAAAAAAATATCGTGATGTCCCATTATATACTATCCGTCCTTGCCTAAAGCGGGTCATGAGGGTCATGGGGTCAAGTCTACGCTTGACCCTTAGTCTGTCCTGAATAAACCTATTAACAACATAAGGGACGGAGCACGTGGGCAACTTTGTAAACTTATTCATCAAGAAACCCCTATGTTTTATAAATATTGTCATGGTGATCAAAATCAAGCAGCGTTACTATTTTTTCATCTTTGTTAATTTCATAAATCAACACAAAAGACCCACCTACGTGCACCCTTCGCTTGTTTTGCAAAGGCTTTCTTAAGGGCTTGAAACGGTAAGGATTATCAAGTATCTCCTGCACTTTTCTATCTATCAGCACAAGTAATTCTCTGTCTTTTTTCTTGAGCTTCTTAAATTTTCTGTCAAGATTTTCCTTGATTGCAAGTTTATACATTTAATCCATATCTTTTGCTAAAGTCTTCGACCATGACTTCTTTTTCAAAGTCAATATCTCTCATCCGCAAGATAAATTCATCACGCAACTCAGGCTCTTCCATAAAACTTTTCTTTATCAGAGCCACCTCGCGCTTTAAATCAACTACCATTTTATAAATGTTTTCAAGAGTGATGTTTTGTTGAGCAAGCATCTGCTTAATCTCCTTTTATCTGTCCTTCTTAAAAATACATCCAGCCCAAAAACCAACAAGCGGGAAATTTTGCTTACTTCCGCATATTGAAAAATGGGGTCAGGTCTACGCTTGACCCTTAGTCTGTCCTAAAACAAACAACTTTTTTCAGAATGTTTAGGGATCAGGTCATGATAACAATTTAAAATTAAAAATATTTCATTCCCAAAAATAGAATTAACCGCAGAACCACGCAAATATTTATTCCGCTAAATTCAACACCACCCGCTTGATTTCTGCCTTGGGAATCCTGCCCTTTGAAGGTTAATGACATTGATTAATCGATTAAACTTTGAATCTCTTTTTTAAGGATTGGCAAATGCCTTATAATTGTTCCCAAAACTATTGCATCGTCAATTTTATCATAACCATGAATTACTCGATTCCGCATACTGATAATTTGCTTTTTAGTCGAAATATTTATTTTATCATCAATTTGGGCAATCCTGTTCATTGCTTCTCCTATGATTTCGAACTCTCTTTCAACCGCACGGCGAAGCATTTTATTGCTCTGATAAACATTAAAATTCTTTTTGTCTCCAAGATAATTTTCAATTGAATCAATTGATTCTTTTGGCATCCTTCATTTGTCGTTGACACTTTTAAAACAACAATAGGACACAGATGCACACAGATAAACACAGATAGGTTTATTTGTTAAAAAAAGTGCAAAGTAATTTTGAAGTGATATGAAGGATGTCATTCTTTTTATATCGAAGAGAAATTTTTTAATCACGTTTTTCATAAATCAAAGTTTTTGTCAGATTTACTGAATCAATGAAATAAGGATTTGATAGTGATTTGTCAGTTACTAAATCAACGGATCTATGAAATATGTCCTCAAACTTATCCGCTACCAAAAAATAATTATCAGCATAATCAGCATAATCCATTGGATTGAAAGAAATCAGCAAATCAATATCGCTTGAATTATTAAACTCATCAGTACACACAGAACCAAATGCAAATAAGGATTTAACATTATGTGTTATACATAATGTTTTTATTTTTTCAATATTTTTTCTAATTATTTTGTGCATTACGTTTAAGGGTCAGCTTATGCTAACTATCTTAAATTTAAGAAATTTTATTTCAGGAAAACAACGGGGTTACATCTTAAATATTAATTATTAGAGCCTTGGATGTAATGGGACGCTGGTGACTTGTGACCTTATTCATCAAGAAGCCTCTGCTTTTTTTAACTGCATTCCCCTGATCTTAATCCTGTAAACTAAATCAGCAAATAAAACCAAAACTATCAATTTCTTTTATCTGTATAGCCTTCCTATGAAGCTCTTTTAATTTTGCGGGGTCATTTGTCTGATTTATTTTATCAATAATTTCAGGTGAAATTTTCCCAAAACGTAATTCAAGAGCCTCTATGATATTTTCTTTTGTATTCTGAATTATTCCCTGCTGCATTCCCTGCTGCATTCCTTTTTCTCTAATATATTGTGCTAACATGGCTGTCTCCTTATGCTGAATTATTTCATGATACAGGTTTTCCTGTTCTTTTTTGCTTACTTCCGCATACACATCAATAAAATCAACATACTTATCAAAAAGCCCGTGGGAAGCAAGTTGAAATAATCCTGAGTATGCCTGCCTTATCACCTCTATTCGTTCATCCTTTTTATAATTCATTTTCGGCAGTAATATTTTAACCACAGGATTGTTTATATTGTAATAATCTCGTGCATTGAAGTCAAATAGTTTGAAAAACATATATTCGAAATGAAGAAACAATCGGTCGTTTAATTTTGTTTGCAGTTTGCGGACAACATCTTTACGCCAGTTTGTACGATCAGTAAATAAAAGCGTTGGTATTACCAGTGCCTGCGGGTGAGCCTCCATCAGGTCTGTCGTATAACGCAGCAATTTATAGATTGAAAATTTTGCCTTGTCTTCCTGAAACTCAACCAGTCACAAAAGCAGTTGCTGATTTTCAAAAGAAAACAAAATCGGCATGTCTAATGATAAGCTCGGATCAGGGAGTTTATGCTTTTTAGGTTCCTGGCGAATAAACTCAACTTTACGCACCTGACCCCAATTTTGCTGTGCTTGGGGGAAAAACCACTCTAAGAAATAAAGGGGGTCGTATCTTAAATATTCAATATTCAGTTTGCCCCTTCATGAGTTAATGACGCTGGAATGACGCTGGGAGGATGCTGGTAACTTTGTTAACTTATCCATCAAGAAGCCCCGTCTTTTTTAATTGTATTCCCCTTCCTGCTGCTTTCTTGACGCCAACTCGACTGATCCCCAAAAATCTTGCAACCTCCGCTGCTGGATAACCAACTTCTTCAACAGCCAGCCAGGCAACCAGCGATCTGGCTTTGGAATACTTTTGTTGTCTGCTTCCTGAGCATATCAACTCTGGTTTAATGTCCAATCTCCCAGCTACCAGTTCAATCAATTCCTCTATGGTTCGTTTAGGCTTATATTTCTTTTCAAGTATTCGTTCCGATTGTTGCAGCGTCAAACTGACAAAACCACCGCTTCCGAGTATTCTTTGATCAGATTTTTCTCTGTCTTCCTTTTTCAACCCTGACAACCCTATTATCAGGAAATCTTTTTGCCGGAACTGATGCCCGCCTCGGTCCAATTTTAAAAGAGACAAACCGGAAATTTTGGGGAATATCCATTGTTTTATAACTTTTTAAGTCGGCCCTGACAAACAGCATCGGGAACTACCCTTATGTCACTTTGCCAATTCAAACAGGTTGAATTTAGATGCTTTTTTATCAAAAGTAATAATGCTTTCGCAACCTTGGGTCTTGGCGGAATGGGCAATTAACAGGTCTGAAAGATCATATCTGTTTCCTTGTGCGGAATGTGTGAATTGTTGTAAAGTTGACTGATACTCAAATTTTAAAATCGGCATCAGTGTTAGTTCGCTTATTGATTCTAAAATTTCAGTTCTGTGGATCTCATAGACTGATTCTAATACCCAAATTAATTCTATTATTACGAGTAAGGGCACAAATAGTTCATTCTTTTCTGATTCAGCTTTTTTAAATATGTTGTAAACTTTTTTTGCTTGTAGTTCATCATCACCTATCAGGAAACGAATCAGGATATTTGTATCTATTCCTTTCATTTGAATTTATCCTTCATTCTGTTTCTTACAGCCTCATCTATAGCTTCGAGAGTCACAGCTTTTCTGCCTGGTTTATGTAGTTTGCAAAAAACGTCATCTACTTTTTTTGAGATAGGCCTGATTATGGCTTCTCTTTTTTCTGTGACAATGATCTCGATTTTATCACCAGTATGCAATTTCAGCAATTCTCTAATTTTTTTTGGGATAGTCACTTGTCCCTTAGTTGTGAGAGTAGCTAACGCCATAACATCCTCCTTACTTTATCTGTTATCTTACTATATTGTAAGGCGGTTATGTCTCAATGTCAAGAAATCTTATAAAATAGACAACTTATTCTATAATAGCATCGGGGGATCATGAAAATGGGATCAGGTCTACGTTTGACCCTTAGTCTGCCCTGAAACAAGCAACTTCCTTTAAAACGTTTAGCAGTCAAGTCATGCTAACCATTTTAAATCCAAAAAATTAGAATTAACCGCGAAACCACGCAGATGTTCATTTTTCTAATTTCAACACCATCCGCTTGATCTCTGAAAGCAACAGGGTCACATCTTAAAGGCAACCCGGGGGACGTTATGTTGCTTTATTGGTTTTTTTTCGAGACCTTTGCAAAGCTCTTGATGGGCGTATTCTTTTGTGTTTTTGTGTTCAAGGAACCGAAAGGCAGGCTTATGTTTTGCGTTATCGTATCTGAAAATCAATTCCACTTTGCTATTTTTATATTGGCAGGCGTAACTCACTTTCTTAATTTTATATTTAGTTAGTCTGCAGCCAATCAACTGAATTCCTTTGCCCGGAAGTTTTGCGATTGGTTAGGGCCGCGCCCCCTTCACTGGACTGGGTAAGCACATATAGCCCCGCCTTCTCAGCGTAACGGCTTACATCATTTTTCACCACTAATGCTCCAACCCCGCCAAAAAGTTTGCGCCCCCGGAACTCGGGAAAAACTTCCATGAATTTAGGTAGTCTCTTTTCTAAAAAATTGTCTACCATCCGCTTTTGCAATTTGTTTTTGACCTCTATTACCAGCACAAAATCTCCATTTACCGCCACAATATCGTATTCCCCGACTCCCTTCCTTTTCAAATTTCTCTTCACATCAGCAAAAATCATATCACGCTCATTTTTGAAAAGATAACGGACATTTCTGTAAAATAAATCCTCGGCTACCTCACCTTGCACAAGTCCAAGATCGCCTAACTGTCTTCCAATTTCATCAAGCTTTATTATCGTCTTTTCAAGCTGTTTTTCGGTCTTTTGTATCTGCGCATCGGTTTTCCGTTGCTGGGCATTGGTCTCTTGTAGCTGGGCATCGGTCTTTTTTTGAGACTCCTTCAGTTCTGAGGTGCCTTGAAGAAGCAAGGCTAAGCCCTTCTCTATTCGATCTAATCTAGTTTCTTTGTTTTGTTTGCTTTTCATTTTGTTTCTGTGTTTTAGTTTTATGATTATTTTGAGTTTTCAGCAGAGACAGGGAACCGTTGGCATCCAAACAACCTGTTTTTTTATTTCACAAAGTTTGCAAAAATTCAAAGTTTTTGTCAGAAAAAAACGAAAAAAACGGGTCAAATCTACGCTTGACCCTTAGTCTGCCCTAAAACAACCAACAAGCAATATACAAATATGTTATCTGTAGGCAACAAAGAGCCACCATAAAATTTACTATTGGCTGAAGCCATTCCTTGATTATATACGCAAGGAGCTTTATTGAACCTGATTTTTTTCATATATTATGAGTTTGTAAATTTCTGGTAGCTAATTTTATTACGTTATAAAGCTTTTAATAACTGCTCATATTTATTATGTTCACCAATCCAGTATCAAATCACTGACGTCTCATTTCTTACAGCAAGTGCCCGATAATCCATTGTAACTCTTACTGACCAGATATTGTATTCCGTATTCACACATTTAAAATTCAAAGAAGGATGAAACGGGTTCTTCTTCCAAAGATCAAATTTTCTATCTACATCCCTTTGAATCTTCTTTGATAATCCCTTATATGATTTCCAATATGACTTTACAGTAAATGGATTCACTACATCACCTGGCTTTTTCCATTAATATGTTCTTGAAGAGCTTGTTTTGCCATATTAATCATTGGTTCTGGAGACTTTGATAATAATTCCTGCCATTTCTGTTCACTATAGAGTTCATTTACAAAATTTCTTAACATTTCTAAAGCCTGATCTCTATGAACTTTATCAATCCCTTCCAAAATCTCAACAGCAGTCAAAGATTCCGGAGTCAAAGATTTTACAGTTTGCATTACACCACCTCTCTATCCTCTGTTTTTTCATAAAATACTATTTGGGTCTCGGTAGAACCGGAACCTGCGAGGCAGGCAGGATTATTGGGATTTTCTTTCACAGCCCAGCTCAAAATCTCATTGTCACTCATTCTTGGGTTTTTCTGACCGACCTCGGCTACGTCATGCCCCAAGTGAATCAACCAACGAGCTACGGCCCCACTTGCGTTGACATCCAACAAAAAATTCATAGCGCTTATCCAACTGCAACTCGATCAAAAACATTCTCTTTGGCCACCATATGATAAAAAGATGGGGTCAAGTCTACGTTTGACCCTTACTCTGTCCTGAATCAACCAACAATGCGAAACTCGGATTATAAGTTTATTTTTTCAGTTCCTGGCGTACCTGGCGGCTTGTGCGCAACAGGCTGTCAAAAACACCTTAAACGCTTTCGCGCCTTGCCGGCCAGGCGCCTCAGCGCTTAAAATTCCGAACTTATTTTTGAACGCATCTTGGTTACATCAATCTTGTAAAGATGGGTAAGTCTTTTTTTATCGCCTGGTGGAGTTCTATTTAAAAAAATTGAAGATTGATTCAGATGAATGGATTTATGATTGCAAGTTTATTCTCCAGGATAAATCCATCCTGCATATCTTCCGAAATCAAGTAATTTGCATCACAATCCAGAGCGCTGGCTGCAACAACGCTGTCCCGGAAAGAAAAACTCTTATCAGCGCGTATCTTTGATGCCTTTAACAGTATAGCTTGAGATAACTCAAATACTGGATATTTTTTGTATAGTGATTCAATTAAATGCTGAATTTTTCCTTCCGAAAAATTTACTTTTTTTATTAAGTTCACACACATCTCATTAATTATTTGAGTACTGATAACAATCTCACACTTTTTTATAACAGCTCTGGCAATTTCAGTTTTTTGTATGTCTTGAGATTGAATAAATGAATAAAGCCATATATTCGTATCTATGAAATATATTGAATCAGACTGTACATTAAAATCCGTCATAAATTTCTTCTCTCAAAAAAGGTGAAAAGCTCTTTAATCTTATAGGATTTTCTAACAGACTATCAATTATGTCGGAATGCTTTGTTTTTTTTCAGTTATTACAATAACTTTCGCAGTGTTCCCCATTTTTTGTTTGTATTTTTCAGGAATTCGGATAATTCCATTTTTTATTTTTGATTTAAATTCAATAATTTCCATAGTGATTTCACTCCTGTGTGTCTTTTGGGAAAATAGAGAAATTCCGGGGACACCTTACATACGCTTCGCTTCTCATTAACATGGGGGGGAAACAAGAAAACAACAGGATCACTTCTTAAATATTAACTATTCAAGTCATAATCTTGCCCCCCCTTTTTGGAATTAACGAGTTAATGAGGGGACGTTGCCTCTATTCCACTTTTTTTCATCAAAACATCTCAAGCCCTTTCCAAGGGTTGAACTTGGGGATGTTCCTTGATGTATTGATTTGTCCTGCGGGACGTTAGTGCAGAGCGTGTACAACCAATAATTTTGGTTTAAGTTTTTTGTATAATAAGACCTTTGCAAAATGCCCCCGTCGCATCAAGACTGTCACGCCAGCCTGCTCAATTACGTCAGTGCATGATTTGCAGTGTCCGCCACCGCCGATTAGTATGAGATTCTGCATAATAAAAACAACGGATAACTGGTTTAGGATGCAGTTAGATTTTCATTTAGGGATTTTGTCCATGCCGGATCGGAAATGTCAATCATGGCCATTTCGGCGCCAGGCTCAAAAGGCACTTCGGTATCCAGCATATCTTCAGCGCCAATTCGTAAAGATTCGACAAGTTTCGCTTTTGTTTTCTCCTGTGCATTTACTCCTGGCAGATCAATAAGCCAGCCAATCCACCATCCATCAGACTTTTTTATAATTGCCCTGTATTTCATATTATCACCTCAAAAATGGTATATCCAAATCCTTACAAATTTTCCTTGCTAATTCATCAACAATTTCATTATGTCTCGGAACCCCTGTTTTCAATCTCCCTTTTTGATAAATACTGTGCCTGCTGCCTTCACGCAATAAAAATCCGTTATATTTTTTGATATGTTTTATAAGTTGCTTTCTTTTCATATTCTCACACTGCTCGGCAGATTCACGATTCTATCCTGAAGCCATCTGGCATTTTGCAAATTCCCTTTTTGACATTTTTTATACATTATTTCCTCCCATATCTGGGAAAAAACGGGAAAAACGGGTCAGGTCTACGTTTGACCCTTAGCCTGCCTGAATCAAGCAACAATACGGGCACGGTTTATAAGTTTATTTTTCCCGTTATCGGTAAAATATGGAGTAAGGTTCAAGGGTTTGTTGGCGCCATGGTTTATTGGGTTGACTTGTGCTAACCCGCTATGAATGCCTGGTCTTAAGCCATTGAATCGAATATTTGTCTCCGAGCTTCTTGAATTCAGGGTCACCGGTAACTACTACTCCCTTTAATCTATATGAAAGGGCCGCAGCAAAACAATCGGCATAAGCTATCTTGTAACTGCCTTTTAATTTGGCTGCTTCGTAAATCAACTTTTGATCAGCATCTACTATTTCAATAGGATATTGTTTGAGTTGTCCAACAACCTTCTCTGCAGTTTCAACTCCTTGCTCTCTCAGAGTATTATAATAGATCTCACCCCAGTTGATCACCGACATGTAAGCCTTAGCTTTCCGATCCATTATTGACTTCAAAATCAGCGCTACTTTTTCAGCTCCGGGTTCATCTTCGAAAAAGGCAATCATCGCAAAACTGTCCATTACATATTTCTTCACAATTCCGCCTCTTTTTTCCTGTCCGCTACAAGGCTTCTCAAAATCATTCCTTTTGTCTTCAACATCCCCCGCCCTTCCTGGATTGGATCGTCTGCAATAGGCTCCACTATGATTCTTTCTCCATCGTCATAGACGTTGACTTGCGTGCCCTTCTTGATCTTAAATCTCGCCCGAATCTCTGCGGGAATAACAATTTGACCCTTTATTGTCGACGTTACTATAGGCATATTAATTCTCCAGTATTACGTTTTTCTTTATTTATGTAATACACAGGCTTCAAAATGTCAAGGTGGCAGGGGCAGGTCGTCGGAGAAAATGGGGTCATGTTGACCCTTAGTCTGCCCTGAAACAACCAACATGGGCATGCCAGGCCTGCGGGAGGTTCCATAAATAGTATCTGCTGAATTTCTATATTCGTAGTATTTTAGGCTGGTTAGGGATTTTCATATTATTGCTACCCAAGAAGGAATTGTCATAGTTGCCCTGTTGCCGCTATATATGAAAAGGCCGTTTTTGATGTCTCGCAAAGAGTCGAACGTAACCATGACTAACTACCTGAAAACATGGTACAATAGAAATTCAGCAGACACTAAATAAGTAAATAACTTGCTACGGAAAAATAATGCGGATTTGGGGAACAAAACAAGGTCACATCTTAAATATTAATTATTCGAGTCTTGGATGTAATGGGGGAGCGCTGGTGGCTTGTGATCTTATTCATCAAGAAGCTTCTGCTTTTTTAACTGCATTTACCCTGATTTTAATTCTGCAAACTGAATCAGCAGATAAAGCCAAAATTATCAATTTCTTTTATCTGTATAGCCTTCCTATGAAGCTCTTTTAATTTTGCGGGGTCATTTGTCTGATTTATTTTATCAATAATTTCAGGTGAAATTTCCCCGAAACGTAATTCAAGAGCATCAATAATGTCTTCTTTTGCTTTTTGAATTATTCCCTGCTGCATTCCCTGCTGCATTCCCTGCTGCATTCCTTTTTCTCTAATATATTGTGCTAACATGGCTGTCTCCTCATGCTGAATTATTTCACGATACAGGTTTTCCTGTTCTTTTTTGCTTACTTCCGCATACACATCAATAAAATCAACATACTTATCAAAAAGCACGCGGGAAGCAAGTTGAAATAATCCTGAGTATGCCTGCCTTATCACCTCTATTCTTTCATCCTTTTTATAATTCATTTTCGGCAGTAATATTTTAACCACAGGATTGTTTATATTGTAATAATCTCGCGCATTGAAGTCAAATAGTTTGAAAAACATATATTCGAAATGAAGGAACAACCGGTCGTTTAATTTTGTTTGCAGTTTGCGGGCAACATCTTTACGCCAGTTTGTACGATCAGTAAATAAAACCGTTGGTATTACCAATGCCTGTGGGTGAGCCTCCATCAGGTCTGTCGTATAACGCAGCAACTTATAGATTGAAAATTTTGCCTTGTCTTCCTGAAACTCAACCAACCACAAAAGCAGTTGCTGATTTTCAAAAGAAAACAAAATAGGCATGTCTAATGATAAGCCCGGATCAGGGAGTTTATGCTTTTTAGGTTCCTGACGAGCAAACTCAACTTTACGCACCTGACCCCAATTTTGCTGTGCCTGGGGGAAAAGCCACTCTAAGGTTTCCTTTGGAAAATCTAAAAACAGGTTTTTGAAATTGTGATCATGTGATTGTTTTGTCATAGGTCAATATCTCTCATTCGCGAGATAAATTCATCGCGCAACTCAGGCTCTTCCATAAAACTTTTCTTTATCAGAGCCACGTCGTGTTTTAAATCAACTACCATTTTATAAATATTTTCAAGAGTAATGTTAATGGCGTCGTAAAAAGTCTCCATATACTGCGTTATAGCGTTTGACCATACGCTTGACATATTACATGTATGCCTTCACTATCTAAGTAGATAATATGAAACGGGTTGACCGCAGATGCAAAATCCACAAAAGTATGGTATGCATCTGCAAAAATAAAAATAAACAATAAAAGGAGGCCAACCCGTGAAAAAGAAAATAGCATACATTGGCATTGATTACCATATGGAAACTGTTTCAGCGGCTGTAATAATCGAAAATAAAAAAGATTTTTTTGATACAATTCGTATGAAAAATAATGACAAAATCATTTTAAAATATCTAAAAAAATATCAAAAGAATTTGAAAAATGAAAAATGGGGTCACCCATTAAAGGTTAAGTCAAGAAAAAAAACACCTCTCCTGTCAAAAAAATATTGTTTTTTTTTGTAATTTTCTACGTAGAATAAAAGCACAAAAAAATTTATATTCACATCTGTTACTTCTTTTTGTTGGTTCACGGTATGTTAATCCGCACCAGTCACCCATCAGGATTCAGGCTTATTATGCTCCAAGCAAATGCTTAAGAAACATTGCCCCCGCTGCCATTTCAGCAGCCCAGAAAATCTTCAGTTCCGTATCGTGTCCAATTGTTTGTTTTCAAATCTTATGGTTATTAGCCAACCCCATTATAGGTTCACGACACAGGCGAATTAAAAGATATTTTGAGATTTTATTCTGTTATATTTTTAAGGAAACAGAAGCTGCCAATCAAGTCTTATGAATTAAAATCAACCCCAATTCCGGTTCACTTCTGTTCCCGAACTTATTTTCTAAAAAGATACTCTACGTCATAATCCACCTGATCTCGCATTACATAATATGAAGCTCTTGCAATTTTATTGCTTAATGCTTTGATTGCCACTATTCCATTTCTCTTTGCTTTTTTTCGCTGATAAAATCTTTGTGCCTCAGGACTGAATCGTATAGCAAAGTTCGCAGCTCCAACATAAGCCCAGGAGAGGTATTTATTCCCATTTTTTTTATTATTTTCGCCTTTTTTTTACCGTTGGAGATCCTTTCGCTCTTCACACATCGGCAATAAGACGAATAGGCTCCTACTTTAGAGAATCTTTTAATATCACCTACTTCAAGCATAATTGTAAGTCCAAGGATTTTACCTATACCCGGAAATGTCTTGAGTTTTATGAATTCAGGTGCTAATTCAGCTACTTTCAGAACTTTTTTTTCAATATCTTTGATAATATTTTTGAGAAATTCTATTGTTTTAATGTTTTGTTGAGCTGTAAACACCAGATACGAATCAGTAAATAGTTCTTCGGCATCTTCTGTTTTTAGTTTTTTGATCGCATTTCCTGACATTCTTAATCCAAGATTTCTTGTAATCATACTTTGAAGGCTCAAAATATGTGTTGTTCTTTGCTTGACGTATAAAAGTCTTCGTCTCAATAAATCCCTTACAGCTCGAAATTCTTTAGGATAAATATAGCCTTCAGGAAGTATGCCTAAACGGAATATATGTGCCAGCCAGAAAGAATCCCACTTATCACCTGCGTGTTTGAGTCCACTATATTGCTGAATAGCGGCGGAATTTGCCGGAATTTGCCAAGTGCATATTATATCCGATATCTTGTAAACCATCAACCAGCCAGTACCAATTATAGGTAGATTCAACAACTACACCGGTTAGTGTTTCTTTAAACTGCTCCAATGCCGGCGCTATAGCTTCAAGAGTGTTTGGTAATCGTTTTTCAAAGAGCCGTTTATCATTCTCATTGATAACAACAATATAATTATTACTTGAATGTAAATCTATTCCAGCGTATGTTTTCATCCGACACCTCCGAAATCCTATTTGAATTAATATTCTGGTTCCATGGTTTTACTATGGATAAGGAGGTGTCAATCTTTTTCCTGATTTTTACTATTTATTTGTAATTACAACCTCTTGTGATATTATATTTTTACTTTGCAGAGGATAGGGCAATGCTGGGAAGCAACCCGAGCGCTGCAAGGCGTCTATACGAATGTGGAGGGCATTGCCGTGTCCTTCCTTTTTTTTATCCCCATTCGGAAGACCATAAGCGAAAAATCCCAGGGGGTCTGGGGGACAGAGTCCCCACAGCATGAGTTAAACAAAAACCTATCGAATTTCGCTATGACCTTTATATGATTATCAAGTCTACGTTTGACCCTTAGCCTGTCCTGAATCAAGCAACAATACGGGCACGGTTTATAAGTTTATTTTTCCCGTTATCGGTAAAATATGGGGTAAGGTTCAAGGGTTTGTTGGCGCCATGGTTTATTGGGTTGACTTGTGCTAACCCGCTATGAATGCCTGGTCTTAAGCCATTGAATCGAATATTTGTCTCCGAGCTTCTTGAATTCAGGATCACCGGTAACTACTACTCCTTTTAATCTATATGAAAGGGCCGCAGCAAAACAATCGGCATAAGCTATCTTGTAACTGCCTTTTAATTTGGCTGCTTCGTAAATCAACTTTTGATCAGCATCTACTATTTCAATAGGATATTGTTTGAGTTGTCCAACAACCTTCTCTGCAGTTTCAACTCCTTGCTCTCTCAGAGTATTATAATAGATCTCACCCCAGTTGATCACCGACATGTAAGCCTTAGCTTTCCGATCCATTATTGACTTCAAAATCAGCGCTACTTTTTCAGCTCCGGGTTCATCTTCGAAAAAGGCAATCATCGCAAAACTGTCCATTACATATTTCTTCACAATTCCGCCTCTTTTTTCCTGTCCGCTACAAGGCTTCTCAAAATCATTCCTTTTGTCTTCAACATCCCCCGCCCTTCCTGGATTGGATCGTCTGCAATAGGCTCCACTATGATTCTTTCTCCATCGTCATAGACGTTGACTTGCGTGCCCTTCTTGATCTTAAATCTCGCCCGAATCTCTGCGGGAATAACAATTTGACCCTTTATTGTCGACGTTACTATAGGCATATTAATTCTCCAGTATTACGTTTTTCTTTATTTATGTAATACACAGGCTTCAAAATGTCAAGGTGGCAGGGGCAGGTCGTCGGAGAAAATGGGGTCATGTTGACCCTTAGTCTGCTCTGAAACAACCAACATGGGCATGCCAGGCCTGCGGGAGGTTCCATAAATAGTGTCCATCCATAAATAGCCATTTATGGATGGACACTAAATAAGTAAATAACTTGCTACGGAAAGATAATGCGAATTTGGGGAACAAAACAAGGTCACATCTTAAATAGTATCTGCTGAATTTCTTTTTTATGAAAGAAATGCTTTGCTATCCATAGCAGTATATGCCATTTTTTAAATTGCAGCTAAATGGTATTTTAAGCACTCTAAAAAGGATAGGAGGTATTCTGATGATAAAAAATACTTTTGAAGAAGTTCTTTCTGATGAATGGGTGAAAGCAAATATAACCAATCCAGTTCAGGAATTGGTTATTATCCGTGGGATAATTCCATGGCAAAAAATGATTACAAAGTTGTGTAAATTTTATAACACCAGTCAGGGTGCTTTTGGAAAATCTCTCAGGATGATGACAGCGATTTTGATTTGTATAAAATACTATCAATTAAGTGATAGGCAAATGGTTAAGCATATAAAAGAAAACCACTATATTCAATATTTTTGTAACATCACAAATGAGGAATTGCAAACATGCCTGGATCCGAGTTCTATATGTGTATTTCGAAAACGTATAGGTGAAGAAGGTGTTGAAATTATAGAAAAAGAAGTTTTTGAGGTTCTACGCAAAGCTGGGATAATACAGGGTGATAATGCTATGATAGATTCAAGCGTATTGAAAAATAACGTTATCTATCCAAATGATGTACATTTAATTTTTAAAGCTTTTGACAAAATGAAACAATTTGCCGTTTTGCATCAAATCTCCTTGTGGTGGGACAATAATGAAGTAAAAAAATTATGGCGAGAATTTTTTTTGAACAAAAAACAAAACCGTTTGGAATGGTTACTCAAATTTAATATATTATTTATTCCTGCTCTAAAAATATTTGATAAAAAAGTTGAATCATTAAAGACCACAAAGAAAAAACAAATAAAAGCTGACAATATGTTTGCTATTCTTACTATTCTTGAAGCACAAACCTTAGAAAAACTCGAAGGTAAAAAACAGATAAAAAACCGGATTGTATCCATTGATGAACCGGATGCCCGCCCGATTGTAAAAGGAAAAGAGCATCCGAAGTGTGAATTCGGCACAACAATGGAAATGACTTTCAATAGGGAAGGATTCATGATTACCATTGAAAATTTTATCGGTAATCCAAATGATAAAACGCTTTTTGCTGGAACACTCGAACAGTTCAAAAAACGGATGAAAGGCGAACCGGAAAATATTATTACCGACCTTGGTTACAGAAGCAATGGTAATTTTAAAATTGCAGACAATATCAGTAACGTTTTTTTGGGGCGTAAAAAAGATGTATCCGAAGAAAAACAGAGTTTTTGCTGTAAAGCCCGTTCAGCAACAGAAGGTTTCATAGCTATTGCAAAAAATATTAGAGGTTTTGGATGCAGTCTTTATAGAGGATTTGAAGGAGACCGTATATGGTCATTGCTTTGTCAAACCGCTTATAATCTTAAAAAGTTTATTCAGCTTCTAATGGGAGAAAAGATTGAAGAAAAAAAACTGATGAAACTCGGGCTGGCATAAGCCGAACAAGGATTTTATCAAAAATAGTTGATTTTAAAAAATATGCGGATAGGAGAGGTGCGTCTATAGGTGTTAACAATTTGCCGTTTTTTACCAAAATTCAATTAAAATACCACAAATGAGCTTAAAATTTTAGATTAAAATTCTCTATGATTAATATATGAACAATGCTGATATACTATGTTATTATCGAAATTCAGCGGATACTAAATAGTGCTTAAACGAAAACCCTATTAATCAAAACAAAACAAAACAAGGTGTTATTGTTTGTTTATTTAAATGAAGTTTTAGGTGTTAGATGTTAGGTTTTAGGTGTTAAAGAAAAAATAGAACATGTTTAGAGCTAATACCTAACGCCTAAAAGCTAATCGCTTTAAATCTTTGTTTAGAAAAAAAGCTGGAAATAGTTATTTTATCAACATGATAGATAGTTTTCCTTCAGGCACTAAATATTAATTATTCGAGTCTTGGATGTAATGGGGGGGCGCTGGTGGCTTGTGATCTTATTCATCAAGAAGCTTCTGCTTTTTTAACTGCATTTACCCTGATTTTAATTCTGCAAACTGAATCAGCAGATAAAGCCAAAACTATCAATTTCTTTTATCTGTATAGCCTTCCTATGAAGCTCTTTTAATTTTGCGGGGTCATTTGTCTGATTTATTTTATCAATAATTTCAGGTGAAATTTCCCCGAAACGTAATTCAAGAGCATCAATAATGTCTTCTTTTGCTTTTTGAATTATTCCCTGCTGCATTCCCTGCTGCATTCCCTGCTGCATTCCTTTTTCTCTAATATATTGTGCTAACATGGCTGTCTCCTCATGCTGAATTATTTCACGATACAGGTTTTCCTGTTCTTTTTTGCTTACTTCCGCATACACATCAATAAAATCAACATACTTATCAAAAAGCACGCGGGAAGCAAGTTGAAATAATCCTGAGTATGCCTGCCTTATCACCTCTATTCTTTCATCCTTTTTATAATTCATTTTCGGCAGTAATATTTTAACCACAGGATTGTTTATATTGTAATAATCTCGCGCATTGAAGTCAAATAGTTTGAAAAACATATATTCGAAATGAAGGAACAACCGGTCGTTTAATTTTGTTTGCAGTTTGCGGGCAACATCTTTACGCCAGTTTGTACGATCAGTAAATAAAACCGTTGGTATTACCAATGCCTGTGGGTGAGCCTCCATCAGGTCTGTCGTATAACGCAGCAACTTATAGATTGAAAATTTTGCCTTGTCTTCCTGAAACTCAACCAACCACAAAAGCAGTTGCTGATTTTCAAAAGAAAACAAAATAGGCATGTCTAATGATAAGCCCGGATCAGGGAGTTTATGCTTTTTAGGTTCCTGACGAGCAAACTCAACTTTACGCACCTGACCCCAATTTTGCTGTGCCTGGGGGAAAAGCCACTCTAAGGTTTCCTTTGGAAAATCTAAAAACAGGTTTTTGAAATTGTGATCATGTGATTGTTTTGTCATAGGTCAATATCTCTCATTCGCGAGATAAATTCATCGTGGGAAAACATAGGGACGTTTGTGCTTTTGTTGCTTCTGCCCACGTATCATTTATCACAAGGAGTTTTTATCAATCCCAAGCTGTCTGCAAACTGCTGAGATTGTGCCTGCTTTCAAATCCTTTCGGCCCCAATCCGGAATGGTTGTTCCTCTTTCTGTAGCTGGGTTAAACCATTTCCGATGCGATCCGCCGCCACGACGCTTTATTTCACGACATCCAATTGCCAGCAGCTTTTTTGTGAACTCTCTGTAATTCATCCTTCAGCCATAATCAAAGACTCAAACCATACAGGAGCCTCAGCGTTATTTGCTCGTAAATTCGCAGGAAATTGTTTTCCCATATCCTGGTATAGTTCGATGACAGCGGCAAGTGCATCGTGAACACATGAATTCAGATCATCGATGTCATCGATTTCTGTCACCAATTCAGGAACCAAAGGACTGGTTATTGTCCAACCGCCTTCCTTTTGTGGTTCAAGAACTAAGGGAATTTTCATCATTGTTTTCATAAGGTGCTTTGTCCTTCCTATGCTTCTCATCTCAGAGGACGCTGGTTACTTGTTAATTATTTGGCATCCTTCAAATTTAGTTTACACTTTAGTCAAAAACCCTGTAGGGGTTAGACATACCAGCCCAGAGCAGCGCTCTGGGTGTTATAGATAATGAATATTAGCCCTGAAAGGGCGTGACATATGTTAAAATGGGGTCAGGTCTACGTTTGACCCTTAGTCTGCCCTGAAACAAGCAACTTTTTTCAGAATGTTTAGGGATCAGGTCATGATAACAATTTGAAATTAAAAATATTTCATTCCCAAAAATAGAATTGACCGCAGAACCACGCAAATATTTATTCCGCTAAATTCAACACCACCCGCTTGATTTCTGCCTTGGGAATCCTGCCCTTTGAAGGTTAATGACATTGATTAATCGATTAAACTTTGAATCTCTTTTTGTAACCGTTCACGGTTACAAGCGGCATAATTTCCTGTTTATAAATTGAATCTCAGGCCATCAACGTAAGGCGGGACAGCTACTTTGGTGGATTCGTCGCTTACGCTCCTTAATCCACCCTACGGTTCAAGAGCAACGTAAGTTTGTAGGGTGGATTAAGCGAAGCGAATCCACCGAAACCTGCTGTATTTTTCAACCGTTGACTGTGAACCTATAACCGTGAACGGTTACCTCTTTTTTAAGGATTGGCAAATGCCTTATAATTGTTCCCCAAACTATTGCATCGTCAATTTTATCATAACCATGAATTACTCGATTCCGCATACTGATAATTTGCTTTTTAGTCGAAATATTTATTTCATCATCAATTTAGGCAATCCTGTTCATTGCTTCTCCTATGATTTCGAACTCTCTTTCAACCGCACGGCGAAACATTTTATTGCTCTGATAAAAATGGAGTCAGGTCTACGCTTGACCCTTAGCCTGCCTGCGAACAACAACATGAATTAATTTTATATTTTTTATCGAACAGTCTTTTAAGAATTATTGACACATGTCACATACGCTTCGCTTCTCATTAACATGAGTTTAACCGGGTAAAGATTTTTTTGCTTTCTCAGTTTCCTGATAAAACTGTAAAAAAAGCAATCAGCCTTTGGCTTCGAGTGTTATAGCAAAAAAAGTAAGGGTCGAAAACGAAATTTGTGACTATCAATAACAACAAGATGACAGTAAACATTCTGCATAATTTTCTATTAGCTTCTTCAACCGAAACTACTTCAGGGACTAAAAGGGGGACGAGGTTGAAATTGCGCGTTTCGTTTTTATTTTTGTTTTTTGAACCGCCCCAGTACGATTTCCCGAACCTACCTCGGAGGAATGGCCTTCGGATTCCACAGGGCAGGCGAAGGCGCGAAGAAAGAATTCATCTTTCAAAGCAGGTTCTTGAATTTATCAATGCTCAGATCGGCATCCCTAACAATACCAGCCATAGTGTAGGCATCTACTGGGTTCGCTCTAGGAATGGTGATAATTCTATCGCCGTTGGTCATTGCAATGTGCTTACCCTGCCTGACAATCCAAAACCCTGTCTTTTTAAAAGCCTTCACCGCTCTCTGATGATTTATTCCTGACAACTTAGGCATAGGCGATTTCTACGTACCGAGTTTCCTTATCATCAGTAAGTTTATCAACGGTTTCCAAATAGGCTCTAATGGCGTCTTTGACATTTTCCAACGCCTCAGCTTCTGACTTTCCTTGAGACCAGCAGCCAGGTAGTCCGGGAACCCGGATAGAGTAACCTTCTTCTGTCTTTTTGAGATTTACTCTATACTTCATGAGACTTTTCTCCTCTTTTTAAAAATTTTGCCTTCCTTATCACACTGAAATCTGGAAAGAAATGAGAATTCCGGGGACACCTTACTTATTTTTATCCCAATAATTTTTTAAGGTTTTAAATTAATTTGCTCCCGTTGAAGTTCATTAATGAGCATCCCTGTGAATTTACAGATTATTTGAAAAATTGCGGGGACGTTATAAATAAATTAAACATAACCTTCTCCCCGACTTTCAGGCTCTCAAAATACTTATTAACTTATTTGTGTCTTGGTTCAGCGTGAATTGGAGAATTCCAATTTAAAAATAAGCAACATTTTGGCATCCTTCAAATTTAGTTTACACTTTAGTCAAAAACCCTGTAGGGGTTAGACATACCAGCCCAGAGCAGCGCTCTGGGCTGGTATGTAACGCCCTTTCAGGGCTAAAATGCTTACTCCATCAAATTTATTATAATTCAGTAAATAGTTAATAAAATCAAATATCATTTTCGAAAAGTGTAAATTACTTTTGCCCCTTAATGAAGGATGTCAATTAATTTTATATTTTTTATCGAACAGTCTTTTAAGAATTGTTGACATATGTCACATACGCTTCGCTTCTCATTAACATGGGGGAAACAAGAAAACAACAGGGTCACTTCTTAAATATTAATTATTCAAGCCCTGGATGTAATGGGGAGGCGCTGGTGACTTGTGCCCTTATTCACCAAGCGCCTCTAAATCAGCAAGGTCTTTTTTTCTGCCGGAAACTCTTTTATTCAGAACATAATGATCACGCCCAATATAACATACCGGAACATCACCATATTTGCCTTTATCGCATTCTTTAAAAGCCTTGTCCCATGATGATATACCTGATATTGATGTGATAATATCTATACGCACAGGTGGATAACCTAATTGAATAACTTTACCAGGACTTTAAAAATCTTCAGGCTTTAAACCAACCGAGCCAAAACCAAATTCTTTGAGCGCTTTTAAAATGTTCAGTGCATTCTCCATATCGGGCTTAACAAACATATCTATATCTCCAGTATATCTCGGAGCGCCATGATAGGCAAGTGCATAACCTCCCACTACATAATCTCCCACTATAAGATATTTAACTTTATGTACGTTGAATAACTCTAACAACTCTTTGAAGTCTTTCTGAACCTCCATGAAATTGTCTCCTCAAATAATCAACCGCTGCTACTCTTTCTTCATGTGATTTGCTCAACCAATACTCTAAATCATCTAAAAGCAAACTTTTATCATTTATATTTCTTATTTTAACTACCTTTTTAATCATTATAGTACCTTACGCCTGAAACCCTGTCATAGTCGTTTAATTTTGTTTGCAGTTTGGAGGAATTCCGGGGACACCTTACTTATCTTTATCCCATAAACTTGCTTATCTTTTTAACATCATAACTATGCATATTAATTATTCGATATTACATTTTCCTTTCTTTATGTAATACACAGGCCTCAAAACGTCAAGGCATGCAGGGGGACGTCCATTGGTTTAAGTGATTCAATTAAAAAAAAACGGGTCAAGTCTACGTTTGACCCTTAGTCTGTCCTGAATCAACCAACAATGCGAAACTCGGATTATAGGTTTATTTTTTCAGTTCCTGGCATACCTGGCGGCTTGAGCGCAACAGGCTGTCAAAAATACCTTAAACGCTTTCGCGCCTTGCCGGCCAGGCGCCTCAACGCTTAAAATTCCGAACTTATTTTTGTACGCACCTTGGTTACATCAATCTTGTAAAGATGGGAGTCTTTTTTTATCGCCTGGTGGAGTTCTATGTAAAAAAATTGAATATTGATTCAGATGAATGGGTTTATGATTGCAAGTTTATTCTCCAGGATAAATCCATCCTGCATATCTTCCGAAATCAAATAATTTGCATCACAATCCAGGGCGCTGGCTGCAACAACGCTGTCCCGGAAAGAAAAGCTCTTATCAGCGCGTATCTTTGATGCCTTTAACAGTATATCTTGAAATAACTCAAATACTGGATATTTTTTGTATAGTGATTCAATTAAATGCTGAATTTTTCCTTCCGGAAAATTTACTTTTTTTATTAAGTTCACACACATTTCATTAATTATTTGAGTACTAACAAAGAGAGGAAAAAGGGGTCACATCTTAAATATTCAATATTCACTTTTTTATTTTATTCAGCTTACCCTTAACCCGCTTATTTTGCGTTATTTTCTTTTCAACACGATTATAGGCCATCGTTTTTCACTCCTGTGGACTTGGGGACGGGACTTGGGACGGGTACGTCCTTAAATAAGTAAATAACTTGAGCGTAACTTTTTTGTGTTTAATTGTTTTTCTATAGTTTCCCGCAGAAATAATTTCACTGCCTTATCGGCCAAAACCTTCGGCCGACGGAGAACAATTGGGGCCGCGTCTTGATTAGTGCATTAAACCTGTAGCTCAAAGACGACAGGGGGCTCTTAACTTTTAAACTTATTTTTTATCAGACAGGGTTAACCTCAGTACGATGGTTCCCACCTACGTGGCAGGCGGGATTATTGGGATTTTCTTTTATCATTCATTACTTTCCAGAAAAAAGTAATAAATGATAATCAGCCTACGGCTTCCGGACACGGAATTTTATGGTTAATGCAATAACAATGGCTCCGGATTCCAAATCCTGGCTATGACGATCAAGCACATCATGCAAGAGCGCTATTCTCTCAGACCGTGGCAGATTTTCCAAACGTAAGACACCACAATGTGGTTTCCCTTGTCGCCAGATCATTTCCTCAAAATCGTTGTCTGTCGTAACAATAATCCTGCTCTCCCTCACAGCCCAGCTCAAAATCTCATTGTCACTCATTCTTGGGTCTTTCTGACCGACCTCGGCTACGTCATACCCCAGGTGAATCAACCAACGAGCTACGGCCCCACTTGCGTTTACATCCAACAAAAAATTCATAGCGCTTATCCAACTGCAACTCGATCAAAAACATTCTCTCTGGCCACCATATGATGAGCATAGAGCAATGCAGCACGAAGATCATCCGGTTCAAGTTGGGGATAGTCTTGTAGAATCTCTTCTTCTGTAACCCCTCTGGCCAATAGCTCCAATATCATTTCAACAGATATTCTCAGGCCGCGAATAAGAGGTTTTCCACAAAGAATGTCTTTATTAAAGGTGATCCGATTTAGTATATCCTGCATAGTTATCCTCCACAAAAAATGGGGTCAGGTCTACGTTTGACCCTTAGTCTGCCCTGAAACAAGTAACTTCCTTTAAAACGTTTAGTAGTCAAGTCATGCTAACCATTTTAAATCCAAAAAATTAGAATTAACCGCAGAACCACACAGATGTTTATTCTTCTAATTTCAACACCATCCGCTTGATCTCTGGAAACAACAGGGTCACATCTTAAAGGGTAACCGTTCACGGTTGCCGGTTTATGGCTAACATTTTTGTCAGAGTTTCTGTTTCCGTTCCCATGGTTGAGTTGTTGTTGAAATTGTGGTGATGGCGGCCGGGCTGTAGAGACAAGGCATGCCTTGTCTCTACGGTGTTGCCACTGTTACCATTGATTCCCATATAACCGGTGTTGCCGGCGTTACCGTTCTATTTTCAACCGTAAACCGTGAACGGTTACCTTAAAGGCAGCCTGGGGGACGTTATGTTGCTTTATTGGTTTCTTTTCGAGACCTTTGCAAAGCTCTCGATGGGCGTATTCTTTTGTGTTGTTGTGTTCAAGGAACCGAAAGGCAGGCTTATGTTTTGCATTATCGTATCTGAAAATCAATTCCCCTTTGCTATTTTTATATTGGCAGGCGTAACTCACTTTCTCAATTTTAGATTTAGTTAGTCTGCAGCCAATCAACTGAATTCCTTTGCACGGAAGTTTTTGCGATTGGTTAGGGTCGCGCCCCCTTCACTGGACTGGGTAAGCACATATAGCCCCGCCTTCTCAGCGTAACGGCTTACATCATTTTTCACCACCAATGCTCCAATCCCGCCAAAAAGTTTGCGCCCCCGGAACTCGGGAAAAACTTCCATGAATTTAGGTAGTCTCTTTTCTAAAAAATTGTCTACCATCCGCTTTTGCAATTTGTTTTTGACCTCTATTACCAGCACAGAATCTCCATTTACCGCCACAATATCGTATTCCCCGGCTCCCTTCCTTTTTAAATTTCTCTTCACATCAGCAAAAATCATATCACGCTCATTTTTGAAAAGATAACGGACATTTCTGTAAAATAAATCCTCGGCTACCTCACCTTGCACAAGTCCAAGATCACCTAACTGCCTTCCAATTTCATCAAGCTTTATTATCGTCTTTTCAAGCTGTTTTTCGGTCTTTTTTATCTGGGCATTGGTCTCTTGCAGTTGAGCATCGGTCTTCTGCAGTTGAGCATCGGTCTTCTGCAGTTGAGCATCGGTTTTTCGTTGCTAAGCATCAGTTTTTCGTTGCTGAGCATCGGTTTTTCGTTGCTGAGCATCGGTCTTCTTTTGCGACTCCCTCAATTCAGAGGTTCCTTGAAGAAGCAATGCTATACCCTTCTCTATTCGATCGAGTCTGGTTTCTTTGTCTTGTTTGCTTTTCATTTTGTTTCTATATTTTGGTATGTTTTAGTTTTACAATTATTTTGTGTTTGCCGCAAAGGCGGGTAACCGTTGCCACCCAAACGGCCTGTTTTTTTTATCTCACAAAGTTCGCAAAAACTCAAGAAAAAATGAAAAATGGGGTCAGGTCTACATTTGGCCCTTAACCTGTCCACCTTTTTTTCACTACCGTTTCAACAGCTTGCAGGCCATCAAGTTCTTCAACCCATTGGTAAAGGGTTTTATGAGAATCGGGTTTGCAAACAAGAATGAAATCAAGCCCGTTCTGCAAAATCAATTTGCATAGCGATTGCTTACAATATAAATCATCGCCTAAGATGGTGATACCAAATGCCTTATAAAGCGGAACAAATTGGTTTAACCAGCGTTTAGCTGCCGCATTTTCACAGTCTTGTTTTTTATGTCCGTCCTGCGGGGTAATAAACTCAGGTGGTAAGGAACGAGGACGAAATAACTTCCCCAACTATGCACACAGTAAATTGTTGTTGTATGAGCGAAGATCATCGAGGCAAGAAAAGAAGGAGATTGCGTAAAGAATACCGAAAAACCGCTAAGGGCTATATCCTCAATGCTGTATTGTATGTTGCTACCGATGCGCTTATCAGGAAAATTGTGGCTCGCAATACGAAGCTGCTGCACCATCATCTCAAAAGAGATATCCGGCAGTTGCGTTGATGCGATTATTTTCGCTTCCTGATTTTGGGGCAAACGAATATGAGTCCAAGATAACCGATAATAGTTAATTGTTCTTACCCATTATTTGTTACCACAAGCTTATGCGTTTGTTTATAGATTTTATTTTTAATTAAAACAGTGTGTTATTGGTTATGATGGTTAGGGGGAATAAATATCCCAAATATCTTGCTCCAACTAAAGCCATAATTAGAATTGCTGTTTCCGATCTGTTGGTATAGACGATCTTTTTCAGCCTCATAAGCCTTTGCATCACGACCCCTGTTTTGCGAAAAAACTTCTGTTGATTCAGTAATCAGTTTTTTCTTCCACTGGCCGATTTGATTGCTATGGACTCCATATTCAGTTGCCAGTTCATTTATTATCTTCTGGCCTTTTATGGCATCCAGCGCAACCCGAGCCTTAAAGTCTTTGGTATAATTCTTTCTCTTTTTCATTTGCTTCCTCCTGTTTGTTTAGAATTACACCTTAACATATTGTCGCATTTTTGGGGTCCACTATAGTTTATCAAGGTTCTCTTTGTACCACTGGTATGTATTTCTGATTCCATCGTCTAATTCAATGCTGGCCTGCCAGCCGAGAGATTTGATTTTTGAGATATCGAGCAGCTTGAGAGGTGTGCCGTCCGGTTTTGAGGTGTCAAAGCACAGTTTGCCCCGGTAGCCTGTTATAGATGCCGTTTTTTCAGCTAATTCTTTTATTGTAATGTCAATGCCGGAGCCGACATTTATTATTTCAGATTCATTATAATTATTCATCAAAAAGAGACAGGCCTCCGCCAAATCGTCCACATGCAATAATTCACGTTTGGGTGTTCCTGTGCCCCATATTTCGACTTCACTTTTTCCTTCTGCTTTAGCTTCATGAAATTTTCTTATAAAGGCCGGCAGTACATGGGAGGTCTCAAGATCGAAATTGTCATGGGGGCCGTAAAGGTTGGTCGGCATAATACTGATATATTGAGTTCCGTATTGCCGGTTATAAGACTGACACATTTTTATTCCGGCGATTTTTGCGACTGCATAGGGTTCGTTGGTAGGTTCAAGATAACCGGAGAGGAGATGTTCTTCACGCATAGGCTGGGGACAGTTCCTGGGGTATATGCAGGAGCTTCCAAGAAAAAGGAGTTTTTTTACTTTATTTATATAAGATGTGTGTATTACGTTGGCTTGAATGGCCAGGTTGTCATATATAAAGTCGGCCGGATATGTGCTGTTGCCGATAATTCCGCCGACCCGTGCTGCCGCCAGGAATACAAAATCCGGTTTTGTTTCATTAAAAAATGACTCTGTTTGATCCTGGCGGGTGATATCCAGTTCTTTATGGGTACGCGTAATCAGGTTGTTATAGCCGCTTAATTTAAGCCTGCGGACTATTGCCGAACCGACCAGGCCTTTGTGCCCGGCAATATAAATACTTGCTTGCTTATTCATTGCTTTACTCAAAATTGTTAAATGTTTTATAACCTTCTTTTTGCAGCAGATGTTCCTGACCGGCTGCGCCAAGGTCCTGCTGCACCATTATTTTAACGAGTTCATCAAAAGACACCTTTGCTTCCCATCTCAGAAGCTTTTTGGCACGGGAAGGATCACCAAGCAGATAGTCTACTTCCGTGGGCCTGAAATATCGTGGATCGATTTCCACAAGGACTTTTCCTGTCTTAGAATCTTTGCCTTGCTCGTTTTCGTCTTTTCCTTCCCAGTATATCTCTGTTCCTGTTTCCATGAAAGATTTTTCAACAAATTCCCGCACTGAGTGGGTTTCTCCTGTGGCGATTACAAAATCGACCGGTTCCGCATGCTGCAGCATGAGCCACATGGCTTTGATATAATCTCCGGCAAACCCCCAGTCACGTTTTGAATCAATGTTTCCCAGGTAGAGTTTTGACTGAAGTCCTAATTTTATCCTGGCAACAGCCCTGGTTATTTTTCGGGTTACAAAGGTTTCACCTCTTAAGGGAGACTCATGATTAAAAAGAATGCCGTTGCAAGCGAAAATATTGTAAGCCTCCCGATAGTTAACAGTTATCCAGTACGCGTAAACCTTGGCGGCGCCATATGGACTGCGGGGGTAAAAAGGGGTGGTCTCTGTTTGAGGTATTTCCCGGACATTGCCATACATTTCACTGGTAGATGCCTGGTAAAAACGGGTTTTTTGCTCCAGTCCCAGGATACGGATAGCTTCAAGCAGCCGCAGTGTGCCGAGAGCATCGGAATTAGCTGTGTATTCAGGTGTTTCAAATGACACCTGAACATGACTCTGGGCGGCAAGGTTGTAGATCTCATCAGGTCTGATTTCCTGGATGATCCGGATAAGATTTGTTGCGTCGGTCAAATCGCCGTAGTGCATGAAAAAATGGACATCTTTTTCGTGGGGATCTTCATAGAGATGATCAACACGCGCTGTATTGAATGATGATGCCCTCCGTTTTATGCCGTGAACTTCATATCCCTTGTTGAGTAGAAATTTGACAAGATACGCGCCGTCTTGGCCTGTAATTCCGGTTATTATTGCTTTTTTCATAAAACTCCTTCAATACACAATTTGCGACCTTTCGATGTATAGCTCCGCTTTCCCGGTTACATAGAGGTTGAATAAAAAATGCAGACGAATTCTATGGCCGGTTTTTTATCTTACGCAGGTTCTCCAACCTGTCTTTTATTGCTTTTTCGTAACCCCTTTCTGTGGGGATATAAAAAATTTTGTCCCTGAGTTTTTCAGGAAGATATTCCTGTGCAACAAATGCCCCCGGGTAATCATGGGCGTATTTATAGTTTTTACCGTAACCTATATCCCGCATCAGCTTTGTGGGAGCGTTTCTTATATGCAAAGGGACAGGAAGTGCGCCTGTTTTATCTATAACATCTTTTACCATTCCGTGTGTTGCATATATACTATTACTCTTGGGAGCAGCGGCAAGGTATACTGCTGCCTGGAACAATGCGAGATCTCCTTCGGGCCGGCCAAGGAATCTGAATGCTTCCATGGCGCTCAAGGCCACGCCAAGGGCTTGGGGATCTGCGTTGCCGACATCTTCGGAGGCAAATCTTACCATCCTGCGGGCCGGATAAAGCGGGTCCTCACCTGCCTGCAGCATACGTCCCAGCCAGTAAACAGCGCCATCAGGATCACTTCCGCGAAGGCTTTTGTGAAATGCCGATATGATATTGTAATGTTCTTCGCCGTTCTTGTCATAGCTCAGGGCTGTTTTTTGAACAGCGTTTTCCACTGTTTGCAAAGTTATTTGGATTGTTTTATCTTTATACAAATTTTTTTGCAAATTTTCTGCCATCCCCGCGGAGAGGGCGGCTGAGATTTCAAGGCTGTTTAAAGCCCGGCGCACATCACCGTCAGCTATGATAGCGATATGGTCTAAAGCTTCGTCTGTAATGCGTAAATTCGCTTTGCCCAAGCCTTTTTTTTTATCTTTAAGGGCGGCGGTAAGCAAGCTTTTTATATTATCAGAAGGGATAGGTTCAAGGACAATTAATCGGCATCTGGATAAAAGCGCGGGTATAACTTCAAAAGAAGGATTTTCGGTTGTGGCGCCGATTAGGGTGATAAGACCGCTCTCAACATGCTGCAGAAATGCATCCTGCTGCGCCTTGTTAAACCGGTGGATTTCATCCACAAAAAGGATAGTCCTTTTTCTATGGAGCTGTTGCTGCTGTTTCGCCTCTTCAATAACCGCTCTTATCTGTTTAACCCCGGAAAGGACTGCGGAGAAATCCAAAAAACAGGATTTGGTCTCGGCGGCAACAATTCCGGCCAGTGTGGTTTTTCCGCATCCCGGAGGCCCCCACAAAATCATGGAAAAAATTTTGTCATTCTCTATGGCATTACGGATCAGGGCTCCTTTTCCAACAATGTGGGCCTGCCCTGAAAATTCGTCCAGATTTTTCGGTCGCATCCTGTCTGCCAGCGGCCTTGAAGCTTCGGAGGCTTTTTCTGCATGATATTTAAAAATGTCCAATTTAAATACCCTGTTATTTTTTTTTACGTTTTTTTACAGCAGATGCAGACATGCTTTTTCTGCCGCGGAAAAATATTCTTACAGGAGTCTTTTCAAGCCCGAATTCATCCCTGATTCTGTTCATCAAATAACGTTTGTATGAAAAATGGACCGCATCCGGGTAATTGACAAAACATACAAAGGTTGGAGGTTTTGTTGATGCCTGGGTTGCATAATAGAATTTTATGCGTCTCCCATTGTGCAAAGACGGTTCATTCCTTTGAACGGCGCGTTCAAGCAGCCGGTTTAGCTTTCCTGTTCCGATACGTGCCTTGTACTGAGCATAAACCTCTTCAACGAGTTTGGAAATCTTGTCGACCCTGCGACCGGTTAAGGCGGATATAGTGATTGCCGGCGCAAAACTGAAAAACTTGGCATTCATCCTTAAATCTTCATAATAGGATTTTACGGAATGCTCCTCTTTATCGACAAGATCCCATTTATTCAGAATAAAAATACAGCCGCATTTACGTTCAAAAGCATATCCTGCTATAGTTATATCCTGATCTGTGATGCCTTCCTGAGCATCGATTACAATCAAGGCAACATCACACCTGTCCAGACTTCTCAAGGCTTTGATTATAGAAAACTTCTCAATTTTTTGACTTACCCGTCCTTTACGGCGAATCCCGGCGGTATCTATAAAAAGATATGATTTGCCGTCCATAACACCGACCGAATCGACCGAATCCCTTGTCGTCCCTGGAATACTGCTTACAAGAAGACGTTTTTCCCCAAGAATTTTATTTATCAGAGATGATTTCCCCACATTGGGTCTCCCCACCACCGCAAGTCTTATCATATCATCTGAATAATCAGAGATAAATTCCGGCAATATCGAGATAAGATCGTCAAGAAAATCGGGCACTCCATATCCATGCTCGGATGATATGGGATAAAGCTTTTCTATCCCCAGATCGTAAAAATCGTAAATATTCTTTTCCTGTTCCAATCCATCTATCTTGTTCACAACAAAAAGCACCGGTTTTTTTGCACCACGCAGCAGATCAACAATATTCGCGTCAAAGGGTGAAACACCATTTTTACCGTCAAACAAAATTATTATTACATCGGCATCCTCTATTGCGCATAGCACCTGAAAACGTATCTGAATTGCAAAATCATCATTATTACTGTCTGTAAAACCTCCTGTATCTATTAATGTAAACTCTTTATCGTTCCAAAAAACATCCCCAAAGTGACGGTCTCTTGTCACTCCTGGAAAATTATCGACTATAGCGTCCTTGGTTTTTGTAACGCGGTTAAAAAAGGTAGACTTTCCGACATTGGGTCTTCCAACTATGGCAACAATAGGTTTCACTTAAAAATCCCGGCTCAATAAGTTTCAGTCAAAATGATAAATTTATAGTTTTAAATACTTAGGGAACTTATGGCATACTTCATATTACTTAAAATAGTTTACACTTTTTTTTTAAAAAAAATAAACTTATCTATGTGCATATATGTTCCATTGTGGTTTCAAAAGTGTAAACGACAAATAAAAGATGCCAATCTTGTAATAATAAGGAATACACCTTGAAAAGTAACAAATTTTGCTTTTTTATAAATCTTTTTTTGTAAAGCCTGTTATTTTAATAAATTACGAAGTTTGTTTTTCAGCTCCGCATCGTTGCCGGCCAGGAGGATTCCCTTTGCTGCCAACTGCCTGCTTTGAACAAACAGCCCCTGTTCTTTCTTTATCTTTGCAAGTTCATAGTAAGTCTGCGCGTTGTTAGGGTCTATGCGCAAAGCCCTTTCCAGAATTTCAGACGCTTTTGCCGGGTCGGTTTTTCCCTCATCCCGTGCTTTGTTTAATAGAGCCACTACGACAGGGATTGTTTTTTGTGTAGTTGTTTTGTTATATATATCTCCCTGCTCTTGGCTGACAATTATCTTTTTTGGCTTCATTATGCTGCATGAGCAAAGCATAAAAGATAAAAATAGTGTTACTAAGGTCGAATATTTTTTCTGCATTTCCATAATTCGTCATTAAAACTTCCGGCTTGTCAGGGTTTAAGGTGTTAAAAAAAAAGAATATTTTTAGTGCTAATACATACCTAATACTTAAGATGCTAATACCTAATACCTAATACCTAAATATACCTTTTATCCAATTTGTAAAAGATCTTTTATTCCTTTTATTTTTTGCGGGCATTTCACCTTCGCAAGGGGTAAAATCTGACGGAGCCGTACCTTTGATAAAGGGGATATAAACTGCATCTTTACAGTTTACATTCGTTAATAAGCCGGTCTTTCTGTTTATCCAATGAAACTCTATAGTTTCCGGCGTGGAAACAGGGTGTATATTTTCTATCATATTATACTGCAAAAACCTGCTTATAATTTCCGTCCAAACTTTAAGTGCGCCTGAGCTTCCGGTTAAAGGTGTTTTTGAATTATCATCATTGCCAAGCCAGACTACAACCAGATAGTCTCCTGTGTATCCCGCGAACCAGCTATCCCGCATTCCATTGCTTGTTCCGGTTTTGCCTCCTGTTGCAAGCTGAGCCGGAAGCGTGTGATAAGCGCTCCGCCCGCTTCCTTCCTTCATCACCCTTTGAAGAGCAAAATTAAGCAAATATATTGCATCAGGGCTTGCAACCTGTTTGATAACCAGTGGATAACGGTTTAACTCCCGATTCTGGGAGGTAAAGACGGAGCGTATGGTTTTCGGCGAGCTTTTAAAGCCGATCGATGGGAAGATTTGATAAATATTATTGACCTCCAGCGGTGATAAGGATAAAGCACCGAGCAGGATAGAAGGATAAGAATCGATTTTTCCCCCAACATCAAGTCGTTTTAAAGATGCTATTAAACCTTTTATTCCTATATCAAGACCGAGCCTTGCTGTTGCACGATTATAGGAATGGGATAATGCCTGTAATAAAATCACATTGCCGTGACTTTTGCCGTCAAAATTATCAGGCTCCCAAAATTTATCATTGTTGGTTTTAATCGATATAAACGAATCATCCAGAAGGGTTGCGAGGGTGTACTTTTTTGATGAAACGGCGTTCAGATATATTAAAGGTTTGATTAATGATCCTATCGGCCTGACCGCGTCCAGGGCGCGGTTAAAACCGCCATGTCCAGGCTTTTTATCACCGATCAGCGCAATTATTTCACCGCTGCTTGGCCTGCTGACTACAATTGCGGCCTGTAAATCGGCAATCTGTTTCCCATATTTTTTTTCTAATCTTTTGAGTGTTATGCTTAGGCTTTGCTCTGCTATCTGCTGGATTGCAGGATCACAGCTAGTAAAGATCCGCAAGCCTTCCGATCTAAGGTCTTTATCGTTATAATCGCGATGAAGCTGACGCTTTACAAGTTCCAGATATGCTGGAAAGCGGATTCGTGAGCCTTTTGCCTGCCTGTTTAAATTCAGAGGGGAAGCTTTAAATTGATCAGCGGATTTTTTTGTTATCAGCCCTTGCCCGGCCAGTGTGTCTATCACATAGTCTCTACGCGTTTTACATCTTTCGGGGTGGTTTATCGGGTTGTAATATGAAGGCCCCTTAATCATTGAGACTATCAGCGCAATTTGTCCTGTATCAAGTTCATTGATCGGCCTTTTAAAATAATATCTGCTGGCGAGTCCTACTCCGTTTATTGAGCGCCATCCGTCCTGGCCCAGATATATTTCGTTTAAATAAGCTTCAAAAATTTCGTTTTTTTCATAATGAACCTCTAACAGTAATGCCATTATAATTTCATTTAATTTTCTTAAAAAAGATTTTTTGTTGGTTAAATAAAAGTTTTTTACAAGCTGTTGGGTTATCGTGCTTCCCCCCTGTACAATCCGGCCGGATCGAAAATTTATCCAGAAGGCACGTAAGATGCCGCTGATCGAGACTCCGTGGTGGTTATAAAAATTTTTATCTTCAATGGCCATGATAGCTTTTGTGAGCAAAGGTGGGACTTGATCTATCCGCACCACCAGTCTGTCTTCCTTATGCAAAGGATAAAACCCTCCAAATAAAAGAGGCTCCAGCCTGACAAGATCCAAAGGCTCTTTGCACGTTCCTGCAAGTTTATAAATATGGTTATTTAAAAATACAATATCGACCTGTATCGGCTCCTCAGGCCCGTCAGTAAAATCGAATCCTCTTGTGAATATTTTGATCTTGTCCCCTTGCCGGAAAAACTGCCCTTCCTTTTTTGCTCCTGATACCTGCCTGTAGCCCAGGGATTTCAGTTCTGATATAAGCCGATTAATACTTAAAGGAAGTCCCTCATATAGCTCCAGGGGCCTGGCATAGACCCTGGCCGGCAATTCCCAACGTTTACCGTTAAATTTTTTTGTAACACGTAAGTCTAAAAATATTATCCATGCTGCAACAATAACTGCGGCAAAAATTACGGATATATATATAATCCATTTAAATATTCGTTTTTTTTTTGACATAATTAGCAATTTTAAGTGTTGAGGCGCCTGGCTGGCAAGGCGCGAAAGCTTAGGAATATCAAGATATTTCTAAGCTTTCGGAACGTAGTCAGACGGGATGCATCGGCGCTTAAAATGTAAAGTTATTTTTGAGCGAGCCCTAACGCCTTGCTCCTGATCATATAATCTGAATTATCCCTTATGCTGTGTGTCAGCGTCAACCTGAAAATGCCTTATAGCATTATCACATAAATAGTGCCTGGAGGAAAATTATTTATCATGTTGATAAAATAACTATTTCCAGCTTTTTTTCTAAACGAAGATTCAGGCAGATATCTTCGTTTAGAAAAAAAGCTCAAAAAAAAATAAAACCAAGTATGGACATTTATGCTGTTTCTCAGTATAGGAATAAAGGTGTTTGATGGGAAATATAGACTCTTAAAAATGTATTTTTAAATGTTCAATAATTATAAAGACAAAGAGAAATGAAAAAATTCAATAAGATATTACTTGTATACCCTGAAGTCCCGAACAATACATTCTGGAGTTTTAAATATGCTCTCAAGTTTTTAAAAAAGAAAAGCGCAATGCCTCCGCTGGGTATAATAACCGTTGCCGCCCTTTTTCCTGAAGAGTATGACTTAAAGCTTATCGATATGAATGTAGAGCTATTGAATGATAAAGATATAATTTGGGCTGATGCGGTTTTTATATCAGCAATGATCGTTCAAAAAAATTCCATGGAAAGAGTGATTGCCGCATGTAACAGGCTTGGAACAAAAGTAGTACTTGGAGGGCCGCATCCAACAGCAAGTTATAAAGAAATTCACGGCGTCGACCACTTTGTCCTTGGAGAAGTGGAGGATATGTTCAGGGAGTTTCTGGATGACCTTGAAAACGGCGTGGCAAAAAAACTATATCCCCTTCCGGAACGGCCTGATATGTTCAGCAGGGCCATAATCCCGCGTTTTGATCTTCTTAATTTGAAAGCATATAGTTCCATGTCTGTACAATTTTGCCGGGGATGCCCTTTTAAGTGTGAATTTTGCGACATATGGAAGGTTTACGGGAATAAGCCAAGATTGAAAAACCCTGAATACTTTCTTTACGAACTGGATAGTTTATATGACTCAGGCTGGCGTGGGCCTGTTTTTATTGTGGATGATAACTTTATAGGCAATAAAGGTAAAATTAAAAAATGGTTGCTGCCGGCTTTAAAAAAATGGCAGGAAGATCACGATTTTGTATATAGATTTTTCACGGAAGCCAGTATAAATCTTGCCGAGGATGAGGAGCTTATGGCTGGAATGAGAGATGCAGGTTTTAACGAGGTATTTATCGGTATAGAAACACCCTCTATGAAATGCCTAAAAGAGACAGGTAAAACTCAAAATTTAAAAACCGATATGCAGGGAGCCGTTAGAAAAATCCAGCAGTACGGCCTTGAGGTTATGGCAGGATTTATATTAGGTTTCGATAGTGATACGGATGATATTTTCGAACGTCAGATTTCATTTATCCAGGAAACAGGAATCCCAAAAGCAATGGTCGGTCTGCTGACTGCTCTTCCCGGAACCAATCTATATAGCAGGCTGCTTAAAGAGGACAGAATTATCGGTAAATCATCAGGAAACAATACTGACAGCATCTCTTTAAATTTTAAAACCATTATGGCGCCCATTAAATTAATAAAAGGTTATAAGAATGTCTTATCGAATATTTATGATTCAAACCTTAAAAATTATTTTATACGCTGCAATAAGCTGATAGATAATCTCGGCGATACCGCATACTTCAAGAGAAAATTTCGCATCCATGACCTTATGATACTTTTCAGATCTGTTTTCTATCAACCATTTACACCATACGGTTATCAATATATTAAATTTGTAATTAGAAATTTCATTAAACATCGAAAAAATTTCAGCGAAATAATCAGGTTCAGTATTATAGGTCACCATTTTCATACCATCACACAGGAAAGGCGCAAGATAGAAAAAATTATTTCTTATATGGATGAAAAAAACAGGTATTTATCTGAACAGATACGCCTATATTCCGAAATGGTAATTGACGGCTCCAGGGAACTTCCCGGCAATATTGCAGATCTCTGGAATCAGAAAAAAGAAATACTTGATAAGACCAGGAATAAAATTAATAAAATACATGTGGATTTTCGTAACGAAACAATAGCACAATATAATGATGCGGCAACCAGGATGCAGGCCCTGTTTTGTAGTTTTGAAAAAGATTTGATTAAATACGGTATAACAGTATAAGGCCTGTTTAATAGTTCCACTTCAGCCTGCTCTATTTTGTTTATGGCAAAAATAATCCAGCTTCAGGCATATCGCACCAGGAGTATAGAACTTAAGGCCTTTAAATACTGGCATAAACTTTTTGCTGAAAAGTACGGCGAAAAAACAAGCTGCGCAGACATTTCAGACAAAACACTTTTTCGGCTGGCGTCTCCGGGAAACGAAAGCATACTTGCTTTTTATGCTATGATTATGGGAATCCTGAATCTTGGGTGCCCCGAAAAGTTTTATTACTTAAGTAACAGTGATCAACTTAGAGTGTTGGATATACATCTCTTCTTGGCGGATAACATACGTTTTGAATTGATGGGTCGACTGGGGTGGATAGAAAAACTTCCATTTGAAGGCGTGCCCCTAATTGAAATAGTACAATCCTTTAATATGATAAAGACTCAAAGCAGAGGAAAATCCCCTATTCTGTCAAAATTGTATCCTGACTATAATCTTTACAGCTCACTTGATAGATTAGACAAGGAAACTTTTATTCGCCTTTTGCTTCCCGATGCCATTGCAGCTTTTAAGGAAAGGCTTGAAGCTTAGGTTTTAAGGAAAAGCTTGAACCCTTAGGAATATACGCTTATGGAATATGAGAACTCTACAGCACTAAAAGGCAAGTTGTTAATAGCTATGCCGGGAATGACTGATCCGAATTTTCATCGGTCTGTAATATGTATTTCCGAACATAACACGGATGGAGCAGTGGGAATCGTGATAAATAATATTCATCCTGTTCTTTCGGCAAAAATGATCTTTAAAGAACTTGACGTAGATTACGTTGCGGGCGCAGATAATCATCAAGTTTATATCGGTGGCCCGGTTCATATCAATGAAATTTTCATACTTCACGGCCCCCCTTTTAAATCCGTACAAACCCTAATGATAAACGCTGAGCTTGCCATGAGTAATTCAATTGATATTATAAAAGATATTGCACTTGAAAAGGGGCCTGAATCATATATCATTTCACTTGGTTGCGCCGGATGGGGGCCTGGTCAGCTTGAAAAGGAATTGCTGGCAAATTACTGGCTCACAAGCCCTTATTCCAAAGACATTCTATTTGATATTTCAGTTGAGGAACGCTGGGAAGAGTCGATCAGAAAAATCGGTGTGGATCCTCTTCTACTTTCAAACACCGCAGGGCATGCCTGATAGGCCTCACCACAGCCTGACGCTGGCCCACAACCCAAGCTGTACTGATATCATGCGAAAAATATTGATTTTGAATAACAACGGCGGCAATGACGTAGAGACAAGGCATGCCTTGTCTCTACAACTTAACAGGCTTGATATTCCAAATCCTTGCATGTTGCGCTATCCTGAGCCTTTAAACATGAACAGTAAGAATTAAAGATAAAATACATGCATTTATTTTTATAGCTTGATTTTTTATAAAAGGAGCAATGACTCTGTTCTTCATTGCTATCCGCAGTGCACATGGACATTATATCCCTTTTACATAAACTTATGATTTGAGTTGTCATTTTTCCACCCTCCTTTTTCAAAGCGCCTATTTTGCACAATGTCAGTCTCAACTATTTCGCCTTACTTGACCTTTCATAAACCGAAAATTCTTGAAACCGACTCTTGTCTATAAACTATTGTTGCCTTTAAAATGCTGTCAGCGGGCTTTTAATACTTAAAAAACTAAAAATTTAATACGCAATTATTGTACCATGTCAAACATTCACAATGTATATAAAATTCGATTATATAATATCTTGCAATATAAAATTTTTAGATAAGTAGTTTAACAAGGATAGAAGAAAAAATCTGGAGCAGGGAGACCGAAGATTTTGATCGATAGCGCATTGGAATTGTTTATGTGACGGTCTTACTAAACTTAAGCCGATGCACTTGCAATTCCAAAGAATTATATAATTTTGCAATATAAATAAAAAAAAAGGCTTGGAATATAATCTAACCCCTTTTTTTTTCTATGGTAGCGGGGGCTGGATTTGAACCAACGACCTTCGGGTTATGAGCCCGACGAGCTACCAGACTGCTCCACCCCGCATCAAATTAAAAAAAAATATTAATACCCTAAGATTATTATTGCGTCAAGTATTTTTTTATTGCGCATAAAAAAAGATTGCGTAAAGATTTTGTTCTATCTTTGCAAAAATCCTGCTATAGATTTCCACATAAATAATTTCCTTGCGTTATCGGTCAAAACCTTCGGTCGACGCACCATCAGTGCGCCTCCCTCATGTTTTTCACTTTATCCTTGTGCCAAATTTTAAAATCGGGTAATTATCTGAAATTCTATATATAAAAAATTGAGTAAAATAAATAAGGAGAAAATGATGGAAATTCCAAATAGTATGCCAAACATAGAGCCTGTAAAATTCGGTCCCGACGACCAGTTTAAATTCAAATGTCACTCGAAAATTGATTGTTTCACCAAGTGCTGCAAGGGGATCAATATCATACTGACACCCTATGATATAATCAGACTAAAACGGAGACTTAATCTTTCCTCAAATGAATTTCTGGCAATATATACCACTCCGCAGTTGCTGGAAAAAACAGATCTTCCTGTTGTCACTCTAAAACTGATGAATGATGAATTACAGTCATGCCCTTTTGTCAGGGAGGATGGATGTATTGTTTATGAAGACAGGCCGACAACATGCAGATATTATCCCCTTGGCGTTGCTTCACTAAGCCATAAGGAAGGAGCCGATGACAATGAGTTCTATTTTTTTGTTAATGAACCTCACTGTCACGGTTTTAAAGAAAACAGGGAATGGAAAGTCCGCGAATGGCGTAAGGATCAGGGAGTAGATATCCATGATGAAATCAATGCTGAATGGACAGATATTGTTGTGAAAAAAAGATCTTTTCCTGCCAACGTCAAACTTACAGAGCAAAGCAAAAACATGTTTTTCATGGTAAGTTACAACATAGATAAGTTTAAAGAATTTGTTTTTACCAGCTCATTTTTAGATCGCTACAACATTGATGAAAAGACTGTTGCAAAAATCAAAGAGGATGAAATAGCTCTATTTAATTTCGGTATTAAATGGTTAAAATGGCTCTTGTTTAAAGAGGGCGATTTTATCATCCAAGAACCGAAAAAAGAACCGGGAAAAAAATAACCACCGGCATATATTTGATATTCCGGAGATTATTTTTTGTGCATTTATGGCTGGAGACTAATATTTGTCATAACTGAGCCCTTCCCAGTTTGACGAGTCGGTTAAACGCTGTAAAACCTTAACACCAAAAAAATCTTCCAGTGGCTTCAAAAGTACAGGCGTTGCTTCATAAACTCTGCGTACAACAGACAGGACCTTTGCAACGCCTTTTTGGGTCATTTTACCTAAAGGTTTTCGGCATCCACCAGACGGCATTCCAAGAATGGACATAAGTGTCTTTACAGCCAACGGATTTCTTGCCCGGCATAAAGTCTCTCCAAATGGCGTAGCCTCCATTGTACTAACTGTAACCAGCTCAAAAAGCGGTTTAAGAGCTGAATGTAATTTTTCAGCCTTTTCAATCTCGCCATTACCTGTTAAATTGAGCAACTCCGTAATCGCTCCGGGAACAATATTGGATAAAACGGAAATAACACCGGAAGCTTTAATGTCAGGATCCGTCATCATTTGAAATACCATACCGTCATCACCGGACATTATTGAATATCCTGGCCCGCAACACTCTCTTGTGCGCCTCATATTTTCAATATTTCCAGTGGCCTCTTTTACCGTATTCACATTATAAAATTCCCTGGATAATATGGCCAGATCTTCCGGCATCAATTGAGCGCCTGTACGGCCGGGAATCACATAAGGGATAATCTGCATATCGGGAAACTCCCTTGCAACAGGCTCTATATATTCCCTGCGGATTTCAAGGGAACTGGGACCATTATAATAGGGATCCACCAGCAGAACGGCATCTGCTCCGCATTCTGCCGCATGCCCGGTAGCTTCAATTGTCTCTTTAGTATTGTTGCTTCCGGTGCCTGCAATACATAAGCACCGGCCCTTTGTTTTTGCTGCAGCATTCTCAACCACCCTGTTATGCTCTTCCCACGTCAGGGTAGGGCTCTCGCCGGTTGTGCCTACTGCCAGAATGCCGGCAACTCCGTTTTCAATCTGGAAATCCACCAGACTGTCAAGTCCTTCATCGTCAACCGCATCACCTTTAAATGGCGTTACAAGCGCTGTGTAACATCCCTTGATTATACCCATACCTTATAATAATTCCTCAAAAAAACATAAAATCAATCCACTTGATATAAAATTGTAAAAAAAATAAGTTGTTGAGTCAACAAAAAAAGGTGCTTGCGAAAATAATGTTAATATATTAAATTTAATAAAAGAAACATGACACACACCATTTGAAATTAATTATCTAAAAATCAATAATATCCACAAAGGACTTTAGTAATGGAAAAAGCAAAAAATGTTGATGAATATATTGCCGCTCAAAAAGCCGCCTTGCAAGGAAACCCGGGATGCGGCACAAACAGGTACAATCTTGCGGTAGCACTTATGGGCAAAAAAAAATTTGACGAAGCTGAAAAGGAACTTATTGAGGCTTTAGAAAGCAGCCCGAACTTAGCCGAGGCATATGTGCAGTTAGGCGGCATCTGTTTGCAGCGCGGCGACATTGACGGCTGCCTGGCATATAATCAGCAATCTATAAAAGTAAGGGCCGGTTTTGCAGAAGGTCATGGCAATGTTGGATTCATTCAACTTCAAAAAGGGAATATAGATGAAGCCATAACTGCCCTGCAGAAAGCCATAACCTATAATTCAAATTTTTTGCAGGCATACACCACCCTTGCAAACGCATATCTTATGAAGGGACTGATTGATGAAAGTATCGAGGCAAATCTCAAGGCTCTTAGAATTGAACCAATGTTTTCGGTTGCCCACAATAACCTTGCAATAGGTTACCTTGAGAAAGGCGAATACAGCAAGGCTATAGAGCATTGTGACAAGGCCGTGGAACTAGGCTTTGAAGTGGCTCCGCAGATATTGGAAGAGATTAACAATCACAGGAAATAAAAGAGTATGGCGACCAAGCCGGCATTCAAATTTTTTATTGATCATATAAATAATCCGGTAAGCCCCCAAGATGAAATCTGGGAGACATGCCTGCCTGTAAACAGAAACAGTCCTGTAAAACAGATTAAAACCGAGAATAACCGGGCTATTACTTATGGCGACTATTTTAATGCTGCCTGCAGGTTTTTAAAAGACGATTCTTCTGCAGCTCTTTTAAGCGCAATCTCGCGCCGCCTGGACATGGATATTGATAGTAAAGAGATAAACGATATCAGCATCTACCTGGTAAAACATGGTGCATTTTATCATCCCGGAAGAGTGGAAATTTGCATAAAAAATAAAAAATTACAATTTGTTCTCACTGTGGCGCTTTCCACCTTCGGCAGAACAACTTTATTAAAAGAATATAATATCTTGCAAAAACTGGATAACAACTTTCCGTTTTCCTTTCTTTCAGCAGCCTATAAATATGGCGAAGTCTCTTTACCAAAAACCGTCCAAAAAAAGACTGGCCAAAAAGAGTCCGGCCGAAAAGCAGGATTGCTTCTTGGCGAATGGCTTGACGGATTCAATGAATTTCATATTACAACAGATCCGGATAATCAAAAAAAAAGAATAATTGTTTGGGATTCGGTAAACGGAAACTATTATCTGTCAACCGGGGAGACCCTTGAACTATATACACAGGCAGCAATGATCCTGACCTGTTACTATAACATAGAAACCTTTGAACAAATTTTCCCCTGGCATCATGCTGCCGGTGATTTTGTAGTCAGAAAAAAAGATGGCGGAATTGATCTGAAGCTTATTACAGCCAGACAATATGAATCTATGGTTGGCAGCAGTGCCGATTCAAACCTGCAGGAGACAGATACGAATTCTATCCTGGAAGGATTGCTGATATTTTTTTTGAATCTTTCCATAAGAATGCGGCTTGACCGTATAGACGGAGTAGGCGACACAGCCTGGGCCGACGATGTTGCGGTTGCCGGGACTTTTAAAGGTTTCATGAACGGTCTTTTCATGAAGGGTTTGGCCATAAAATCTGAAAACAACATTTTTCCGGGCGTTTTGGACAAATATTTTAATAATCTGCTCTTATCCTGTAATAAACGAGATCTTCTTGATTTAATGATTAATATAGTTGCTTCATATGATACTCGATCTTCCGAGATCTCAATAATAAAACAGAACCTGACCCAGCATACTGAGGTTCTGCATCACGTTATTAATAATGCCCAGCTCGAATAATTTCGTCCCCCTTCCTTATTGGTCAAAACCTTCGGTCGACGTACCACCAGTACGCCTCCCTAAGATTTTTCCCATAGCATTGTGAAATGAATTATCTGGAATGAATTATTTTGCAATCTATATTTGATTCCGTGGCATACATTTTTTCAATCATTTAAAGCGAAATCATGCTTTTTTATTGACAAGATTCGATATGAATTTTATAAATATTTTTTCATTAAGTATTTCAAAAAAAAGCAATATATTAAAAATAAAAATATTGAAAATAAAAAGAGAGGAGGTGACCTTTCCAGGCTCCAATAAATCAAACAAAAAAGTTAATTATTAAATAATTACGGAGGGAATATAATGGCAAAACATGAAACTCCTTTGATAGACCAGCTCTCATCCGGGCCATGGCCCAGTTTTGTGGACGATCTGAAACAGGAGGCTGAATCAAGGGCTAAAAATGACAAGAATGTTGATTTCCAGATCCCCCAGGACTGCGTTGACGATCTTCTCGGCGTTCTTGAGCTTTCATACAAGCATGGCAGAACCCACTGGAAACACGGCGGGATAGTCGGCGTATTCGGTTATGGCGGCGGAGTTATCGGCAGATACTGCGATCAGCCGGAGATGTTTCCGGGCGTGGCGCATTTTCATACAATGCGCGTCAGCCAGCCTGCCGGCAAATTCTATACAACAAAATATTTAAAAGATCTTTGCGACCTTTGGGAATTTCGCGGAAGCGGTATAACCAATATGCACGGTTCCACCGGTGATATTATCTTTATAGGTACAACAACACCTCAGCTCGAAGAGATCTTTTATGAATTAACACATACATTCAACCAGGACCTTGGAGGATCAGGCTCCAATCTCAGGACTCCTTCGGATTGCCTCGGCCAGGCTCGTTGTGAATATGCATGTTATGATACCCAGGCGATCTGCCATGAGCTGACAAACGAATATCAGGACGAACTCCATCGTCCGGCCTTTCCTTATAAGTTCAAATTCAAATTTGACGGCTGCCCCAATTGCTGCGTGGCTTCAATTGCACGCTCTGATATGTCTTTTATCGGAACCTGGAGAGATGATATACGAATTGACCAGGAAGCTGTCCAGGCTTATGTGGGAGGAGAATTTCCATCCAATGCCGGAGCACATGCCGGCCGAGACTGGGGACCGTTCGATATTGAAAAGGAAGTAATAAATCTTTGTCCAACCGGCTGCATGAAGTATGAGGACAAAAAGCTAATGATAAACACTAAAGAGTGCACAAGATGCATGCACTGTATCAATGTCATGCCAAGAGCGCTGAGACCCGGCAATGACAAGGGATGCTCTATCCTGGTTGGGGCCAAAGCTCCTATACTTGACGGCGCGCAGATGGGTTCTCTCCTTATTCCTTTTATTAAGGTTGAAGAACCTTATGATGAAATCAAGGAAGTTATTGAAAGCATCTGGGACTGGTGGATGGAAGAAGGCAAAAACCGTGAACGCCTCGGTGAGTTAATCAAACGCCAGGGTTTCCAGCGCCTGCTTGAAGAGACAGGGATTAAAGCGGTGCCCCAGCATGTACAGGAACCGAGGACCAACCCCTATATCTTCTGGAAAGAAGATGAAGTGCCAGGCGGCTGGGAACGTGATGTTAACGAATTCAGAAAATATCATCTGAGATAGGGGGAATAAATATGGCTTTTATATCATCAGGTTATAACCCTGACAAACCGATGGAAAACAGGATAACAGACATCGGACCTAGAAAATATGATGAATTTTACCCTGCCGTAATAGCAAAAAATAAGGGTAAATGGCTGTATCATGAAATACTGGAACCGGGTGTGCTTGTTCATGTTTCGGAAACAGGGGATGAGGTTTATACAGTGCGAGTGGGCGGATGCCGGCTCATGAGTGTCACTCACATCCGTGAAATCTGTGAAATCGCAGACAAACACTGCGATGGACATATACGTTTCACAACAAGAAATAATATCGAATTTATGGTTGACAGCAAGGATAAGCTCCAGCCTTTAAAAGACGATCTTTCAAGCAGAAAATTTCCGGGGGGCAGTTTAAAATTTCCCATCGGCGGCACAGGCGCAGGCATAACAAATATAATCCATACTCAAGGCTGGATTCATTGTCATACACCCGCCACAGATGCATCCGGCACGGTTAAAGCTACCATGGATGTCCTTTTCAGCGACTTCCAGGATATGAGGTTGCCGGCGCATCTCCGTGTTTCCATGGCCTGCTGCCTTAACATGTGCGGCGCGGTTCACTGTTCGGATATTGCTATTCTCGGTTATCACCGCAAACCGCCTATGCTTGATCATGAATACCTGGACAAAATGTGCGAAATTCCGCTTGCAATCGCCGCATGCCCCACAGCAGCCGTCAAACCAGCCAAGATTGAGCTTGCAGACGGAACAAAGGTAAATAGTGTTTCAGTTAACAAGGAACGCTGCATGTTCTGCGGTAACTGCTACACCATGTGTCCTTCAATGCCCCTGGCCGATGATGTGGGTGACGGCATCGTGCTCATGGTTGGTGGAAAGGTCTCAAACAGAATCAGCAACCCGAAGTTTTCAAAAGTTGTTGTGGCCTTTATCCCCAACGAACAGCCGCGCTGGCCTACAATGACGGCTACAATTAAACGTATAGTAGAAGCCTATGCAAAAGATGCCAACAAATATGAACGCCTCGGAGAATGGGCTGAAAGAATCGGATGGGAAAGATTTTTTGAAAAATGTGAACTCGAATTCACACATCACCTGATAGATGATTTCAGGGATCCGGCATACTATACATGGCGTCAAACTTCTAACTTTAAGTTTTAGGTTTTAATTTTTTAATAAGGGAACTGGAAGGAAATAATCTATACGCATATCGCGCAGATTTTTTGTTCGTCTTCAAGGCGTGGTAACAGTTGCATAGTGGTGGACTATACGACTGTTACCGCAACGTAGAAGACGGACAAAAGGGCAAGCAGGATGCGTATAGATTATTTTCGGTAAGTTCCCTAAGCCGGGGCATTGCTCCCGGCTTAACCCAGAAAAGAGGCGTAAATATGGATGAAGAAGCAGCAAAAAAAACAATTGTAGAAAATCTTAAAAAAAAATCAAAGGCAAAATCAAAGTTTTATCTTAAAGATTTTTACAAGTTTATACCGGATGAAAAACCCAGAACAGTCAAAAATCTTGTAAATAAAATGGTAACTGAAGGCATTCTCGAGTACTGGTCAAGTGGCAGCACCACCCTGATCGGTCTTAAAGGGACGGGCAAGCAGGCTCACTCGGAAGACGAAGATTAGAGAAAACACAAATGCAGCAAAAAAATTCCCCTTCTTCCGGAATTGTGGTTGCCGCCCTGCGGGGCGGGTCCGGTAAAACTTTAATTTCCATAGGAATAATTGCTGCATTAAAAGAGCATGGAAAGCGGGTAGCACCTTTTAAAAAAGGTCCTGACTACATAGATGCGGGCTGGCTGGCTCTTGCAGCAGGTCGGCCCTGCTATAATCTGGATACCTTTCTTGTTACAAAAGAAACTACGCTTAAAACTTACAATTATTACACCTTAAATGCAGACATCGCAATCGTGGAGGGCAACCGGGGCATATATGACGGTATAGACCCGGAAGGTAAGACCAGCACGGCTGAACTTGCCAAACTCCTTAATATACCTGTAGTTTTGTGTCTTGATTGTACAAAATCTACACGAACAATGGCTGCTGCAATTCTTGGCTGTATAAAATTTGATCCCCATACCATGATTAAGGGGGTCATTTTAAACAAGGTTGCCGGCAAAAGGCACGAAAAAAATCTTAGCAACAGTATCGAGCACTATTGCGGAATTCCTGTACTTGGGGCCCTGCCAAAACTCGGGAGGCAATATTTTCCTGAAAGACACATGGGTCTGGTCCCTACCCCTGAGCACACCTGGGCCAAAGTATCTATTGAAAATGCCGCTAAAACAGCAAAAAAATATATCGACCTTAACACATTATTCGATATTGCTCATCAATCCACGCCTGCGGCATGCCCGACACCCTTTGAGTATAGAATATTATCAGACACCATTAGTCCCAGGCCCAAAATAGGTATATTCAGGGATGCGGCTTTCCAGTTCTATTATCCGGAAAATATAGAGTCTCTTAAACAGGCAGGCGGCGAAATAATCTTCATAAGTCCCCTTGAGGGCAAGCCATTGCCTGAAATTGATGCTCTATATATAGGGGGCGGTTTTCCTGAAACGCATGCTGAAAAGCTTGCCCAACACGTTGAATTCAGAAATGAATTACATTCCCGGGCCGAAGACGGGCTCCCGATTTATGCGGAATGCGGCGGTTTGATGTACCTTGGAAAGGAGCTTGTTCTCGGCGAAAATTCTTATGCCATGACAGGAGCGCTGCCGATTGTTTTTGGTTTTTCAAAAAAACCACAGGGGCACGGGTACACAATCGTCAGCGTAAAAGAGAATAATCCATTCTTTAAAATCGGCACAACATTGCGCGGCCATGAATTCCATTATTCAAAAGTACTCAGTTGGAATGGTGACGACGCAGACTTGGCGTTCAAAATGGAGAAAGGAACCGGATTTTTAAATAAAATGGACGGAATATGTTATAAAAATATACTCGCCTCATACACGCATATTCATGTCCTTGGAACGCCTGCCTGGGCGGAGGCTATGGTAAATAATGCCGTTTCCTATAGCAAATATAAATCAGGCAAAAAACAGGGCAATCATGATACCGCATGATTGCCCTGTAAAAGATCTAAAAGCTGTTTAATCTTAAAAATTAAATTATGAGCATTAATAAAAACAGTAAGTTATAATAATATTTATTGATATCATAAAATTCTACCCCGGAATTTGAATAGGATACTAAAAATTTTATTTCCCGGGCGCCTTGGGGTGACAAGCCTTACATGTTGTTGGGGCTGCGCCTTTATCCTTTGATTTCAGGCCATTTTTCTTGTTAAATTTCTTGTGGCAAGGCTTGCAGTTATCATGCATTGCATTGGCGTGATATTCGAGCTTCTGTTCCTTTGAAAGACCTTTTGCCTTTTTTCCTTTTATATATCCTGCTTTTTTATGGCACTTCATACAGTTCTGAACATCATCACCCGCTTTAAGGTTTTCAAGTGGTTTACCGTCCTTGTCATGATGGCATTCACCACAAGTCGCCTTATATTCTTTCACATGCTTTTTGTGGGCAAACTCAACTATGCCTTTCTTATGTTTGGTATAAGCTTTATGTTCCATTTTGATAACATCAGGAACCTCAGTCCCCGCATAAAGACAGGGTACCATAAATACTACTGCCACTGCAATTCCAACAAACAGGGATATTATTGTACAGAATTTTTTATCCATTTTTCCTCCTCTTAATAGAATTATTAATTTTAAAAAAAATATCATGAGTACCCTTCCCTGTCAACAAATAAACCATGCATCCAGCAAGTCGAAAAAAGTAACTCTTGCAAAACTATGAGCCCTTATATATTTAATATATCAAGTTTTTTTCAGACAGTATATTTTATAAAATATTATCAACTCATGCCTCCAGAAAAAAATGAAACAGATTAGTAAAAACTGTATTATCAGTCTTTTATCACTATTCATCCGAAACATCTCCCGCAATTCCATTATAAACACAGGAAGATTGCTGGGTCTGGCCGGATATGTGTTAGACCTGCGGCACAGGCGGATCGTGCTGAGCAACCTCAGATTCGCATATCCTCAATGGTCGGGAAGCAAAGTCCGCACCATGACAAAACGCATTTTCCAGAATATGGGTATTACCATTCTGGAAATCTGTCAATTATCTTTCCTACACCAAAAAAATATCCTTGGCAAAGCATGCATCAAGGGTGAGGATAATCTTCTAAATGCAATAAACAGCGGAAAAGGAGTAATTTTTATTTCAGCCCATATAGGAAACTGGGAACTTTCCCTGTTGCATTGTTCTTATTATATTCAAAGCGGTATCGTCTTGGTTGCAAGTCGTATACGTTTAAAAATGCTCGACAGATGGATTCACAGGCTCCGATCCAGTTCCGGAAATATTTTAATAGATAAAAAAGGGGCCTTGCCTTCTATGGTAAAGGCTCTTAGAAAAGGCGGAGCATTAGGTTTGCTTGTTGACCAGTCGACCAAACGGTCAGAAGGCGTCAACGTAGACTTTTTTGGGCATAAAGTAACTGCCACCCCGGTTGTAGCCATGCTGGCTATTAGATACAATTGTATAGTATTGCCGGCTTTTTGCGTCAGGGAAAAGGATGGTAACTATACACTAATTTACAAAAAACCTTTGCGCGTTAAAAAAACGGATGATTTAAAAACTGATATAACCTCATACACACAGGTTATGACGGATATGATTGAAAACATGGTCCGGGAATATCCTGATCAGTGGTTCTGGTTCCATAAGAGATGGAAAAGATACTACCCGGGACTTTATCCCGAAGCCATAAAAAGACGTGACCGGCGAAGAAAAAAAAAATTTGCCAGGCAAAATAAGTTCTGAAAATTTTCAGATCATTTTATTTCCTGCGAATTTTTGCCACTGATTCAATATGGTATGTATGAGGAAACATGTCAATCGGCTGCACTTCCACAATTTCATAGCTATCCTTGATCATAGCAAGATCTCGGGCCATTGTGGCCGGGTTGCAGGATACATAAACAATTCTTTCCGGAGCCGCAGCCATAATCTGCTTGACCACATCCTTATGCATCCCGGATCTTGGAGGATCTATTATCAGGACATCCGGCCTGGTTTTAATCTGTGCAAGTGAATATCTTATATCACCAGGTATGAACGTGCAGTTGGATACCGAATTATTAATACAATTTTTTTCAGCATCACCGACAGCGCTCTCAACCATCTCCAGACCGGTTACCTTTTTTGCACTATCTGATAAAAAAATCGCTATGCTTCCTGTGCCGCTGTATAGATCCAGCACAATTTCACGACCTGTGAGACCGGCATATTCCTTTACTTTTTTATATATCTCGAATGCGCCTGAAGTATTGGTCTGAAAAAATGAATTAGATGATATTGTAAAATGGTATGAGCCGATCCGCTCGGTTATACTTGAGGACCCTGCCAGGTTTATTTCATACTCACCGACTGCAATTCCTGCTTTTCCGGAATTAATGTTATTTACTACTGAAACAACCTCCGGATACCGCTCTGTTAGTATATCGGCAATGGGCTGCACGGTTTCGCGATCTTCATCGGCAGTAATTATATTGACCATCCACTGATCAAACGCTACGGAATGCCGGAGCATAAGAAAACGCCAGTATCCCTCATGACTGCGCAGACCGTAAACAGGAACATTGGAATTCCTGATGAAGCTTTGCACATCATTCAAAATTTTATTGCCGAAATCAGGCTGCAGCAGACAGTACTTATTATCCAGCACCTTGTAAAAAGTACCGGGGACATGGAGTCCAAGCGCAAAACCGATTTCAACATCATCTTTTCCCAGCTCCTCCGGGAGCAGCCATCTCCTGTCGGAACAGGAGAATTCCATCTTGTTCCGGTACCCGAAAATTTTCCCGGAAGGTATTGTCGCATGCACTTCAATATCGTGAAACAACCCGATATGCTCAAGAGAATCGACAACGTGCTGCCTCTTGTATTCAACCTGTTTTTCATACCTTAAGGTCTGCCATTTGCACCCGCCGCAAAACCCGCTATATTCACATTCCGGTTCTACCCTGTAAGTGGATGGTTCCAAAATTGCCTCAACACGGGCTTCAAGATATTTTTTCTTTTTTTTTATTATGCGGGCAGAAACATAATCCTGGGGAATTCCGTTATCAATAAAAACCGTCAAACCATCTATTTTGGCAATTCCCTTGCCTCCGAATGCAACTCCATCCACCCGAAGGTCAAGCAGATCCCCTTTTTTTAGATTCATAAAAAATATCCTGAGAAATAAGCATAAAAAAAGGCTGATATGAATATCAGCCTTTAAAATTTTTATATAGTGCCTAAAGTCACTACGCCGCTTTTGACAACTTAACCGCGCAAACTTTATATTCCGGTATCCCTGCAACGGGATCCAGGGCGGCATTAGTCAATCTGTTTGCCGCAGCTTCCGCAAAATGGAATGGCATAAATACCGTCCCGTCAACGGCCTTGCCTGAGATAAGCACCTTTGCATTGATCTCGCCTCTCCTGGAAGCAATATTAACTATCGCCTTGTTGTCCAGATCGTATTTTTCAGCATCCTGCGCAGAAATCTCTACAAAACATTCCGGAGCACATTCATTCAATCCTTCTGTTTTTCTTGTCATTGTGCCGGTATGATACTGATAAATAACCCGTCCGGTTGTCAGATAGACTGGATAATCCTGATCAACACGCTCATCCGGGGGTATATAGTCTATACTGTGGAAGAGACCCTTTCCGCGTGTAAACTGCTCGCCATGCAGTATTGGGGTGCCCGGATGATCGACGGTGGGGCAGGGCCAGTGCAGGCCGACATCTTCTATGCGGTCATACGTTATACCTGCATAGGAAGGCGTAACCATGGAGATCTCTTCCATTATGGCCCGGCTGTTTTCATAAGACATCGGGAATCCCATCCGTGAAGAGATATCGCAGATTATTGCCCAGTCATCCCTGGCCTCTCCCGGAGGCTCAACCGCTTTTCTTATTCTCTGAACCCGGCGCTCCGTATTTGAAAAAGTGCCGTCCTTTTCGGCAAAACATCGCGAAGGAAACACAACATCGGCAATCTGCGCGGTTTCCGTAAGAAAAAGATCCTGAACCACCAGGAAATCGAGATTCTTTATCGATTTTTCAGCATGATTAAGATCCGGATCCGATACAAGCGGATTTTCTCCAATTATATAAAGAGCCTTAAGCTCACCGTCATGCGCTTTGGGTATCATTTTGGTAACTGTAAGACCAGGCTTATCCGGAAGATCTGTAACACCCCAGGCTTCCTCCATCCGTTTCCTTGCATCAAAATCCGTCACCGGCTGGTATCCAGTAAGCACGTTAGGCAGCCCGCCCATGTCGCAGGCTCCCTGTACATTATTCTGACCTCTCAGAGGATTGACGCCTCCGCCCGGTATGCCGATATTACCGCAGAGCATCGACAGGTTGGCCAGAGATTTTACATTGTCGGTGCCGGTTGTATGCTGGGTTATCCCCATGCAGTACAGGATACTAGCTGCTTTAGCCTTTCCATAGAGTCTGGCAGCTTCAACTATATCCCTGGCATGTATGCCGGTTATTTTTTCTACTTTCTCCGGGGTAAATTTTTCGACAATCTTTTTTAACTCCTCAAAACCCTCGGTTCTGTTCTCTACAAATTTTTTATCATAAAGCTCTTCATTGATGATCACGTGCATCAGACCGTTGATCCAGGCAACATCGCTGCCGAGATTGGGTCTCAGCCATAAATCCGTAAATTCGGTCAGTTTTATGCGCCTGGGATCTACAACTATCAATTTTGCGCCTTTAAACCTTACAGCCCTCTTTACGACAGAGGACAAGACCGGATGGTTTTCGGTGGTGTTTGAACCTGTAACGAGGATAACGTCCGCTGTTCCAATATCTCCGATAGTATTTGTCATTGCTCCACTTCCAAAAGCTGCGGCCAGACCGGCCACTGTTGAGGAATGTCAGAGCCGGGCGCAATGATCAATATTATTGGTTTTAAGGGTTGCGCGTGTAAATTTATGCGCTATATAATTCTCTTCATTTGAAACCCTGGCGGAAGTGAGTACCCCAATGCTGTCAGGCCCGTGTTCTTCTTTAATACTTTTAAGCCGGCCTGCAACCAGATCAAGCGCTTCATCCCATGAGGCTTCCCGGAACTCACCATTCTCTTTTATCAGCGGAGTTGTGAGGCGTTCAGGAGAATTTACAAAGTTATACCCGAACCGTCCTTTTACGCAAAGGCTTCCATAATTTGGCGGAGTACCTTCAACGCCTGTGACCTTTACTATTCTATTATCTTTAACATGGAGATAAAGTTGACATCCGACACCGCAATAACTGCATGTGGTACGAACTTTTTCAGTCTCCCATTGCCTGACCCGGTAGCGTACATCCTTTTCCACAAGGGCGCCCACAGGGCAAGCCTGAACACATTCGCCGCAAAAGACGCAATCAGAGTCCTTCAATGCCTTGTCATCAGATGCGACTACCTTGTCCGACAGCTTGTTCTGTCCGAAATCTATGGCATCATTAACCTGTATCCCCCTGCATGCGGCCACGCATCTGCCGCACCTGATACACCGGGAAAAATCACGCACAATAAACGGGTTCACATCCTCCATTGGATATTGTACCCTGGTTCCCGGTGTCCCGGTTGCGGAAACCTGATATCTATAGGCAAGGTCCTGAAGCCTGCAGTCACCCCACACGGGGCATAGCTGATCGCTTTTATCATCCTGCTGCACGTTAAGCTGAAATGCAGTCCAGTCTCTATCATCTGAACCACGCGCCGCACAATTATGATTTCCCAGTGAAAGCATATTCCTGATAGTATTACGCCGCGAATCGATTACCTTCGGCGACTCAGTCAGCACAACCATTTGACCCGCAGCAGTGGTAGAACATGCTTCCGGCAAATCATCCTGCCCCTCCACCTCAACTACACATACACCGCACTTACCGCTGGGAGCCGCTCCATTCAAATAACATAGTGTGGGTATATCAATATCATTCCGCCGGGCTACTTCCAGTATGGTCTCCCCAGGCTCGAATGAAAATTCATTTCCATTGATTATGATGCTGTTTTGTGCCTCCATGGTATATTTTATCTCCTTATAAGGTCCCAACCAATGTAAAAAAAATTATTAATCTTTTCTACAAAATTTACACAAATTTGTCAATCCGGGAATTAATACCGGGACATGGTATTTAATAGATAACAAATAATAAACATATACACCAAAAGCACTGCCGAGCAAATCGGCATAAACATCCTTAACATCAGCGCATCTGTATGGAACAAAATACTGATGCATTTCATCGCTGAGGCCGTAAAGAGTCGACAAAAGCGTACTGATAATAATCAGAAAAACTATATTCTCTTTAATCCAGAGGGTTGCGAATGCTCTTATAATAAGCAACCCAAGAAAAGCATATGCAAAAAAATGAATGAATTTATCTGCAGAAAAAGATTTGGGGACATGAACAGGATACTTATCGGACGAAAGGCTGTAGATAAGAACACAGTATAATAAAAGAGGAAACCAGTAATAAAAAAAAAATTTGCTTTTTTTATTCATTATTATGCCCAAAAGACGATTATATGGTCAAAAATTTACAAACTAAATAACTGTTTAATATTGTTAACTTTGGTGGGTCGTCGCTACGCTCCTTAATCCACCCTGCAATTTTTATATGAAAACCTATAAAAATCAAACGTCAATAAATTGACCAAACTCCTTTTCCTCTTCCGCAAGAGTATCTGTCAATTCCTCCAGTTCATCATAAAAAGAATCGATTTTCGAGTTGCATACATGAATCCCTATGGACAGCTCTGCTATTTTTTCACCATCATGTTTATGTGATGCATCCACAATTTCCAAATTTAATCTATCAAGTTGTTTTTCGCAACGCTCTATTTCTTCCTCAACTTTTTTTATCTTCTGTTTAAGCGGTTTCAACACCTGGGAACGTTTAAACAAAAGCCCTGATCTTTCACGCCTTGATTTTTGTTTATTTATTTGAGCACCCGTCTCTTTAGCAGGCAATCCCTTGCTATGAGAGGCTTCTTTTTCGGTACTATTATCTCCCCAGCCGCCTTTATCAAGAAAACTTTGATAAGAGCCGTCAAAAAGATCAATGGACCCATTCTGAAATATGATTAAGCGGTCCGCCAGAGCATGCAAAAACATCTCGTTATGGGTAACCATTACAACGGCTCCATCGAAATCATCGATCGCTTCCAGCAAAGCATCACTCGATTCCATATCCAGATGATTTGTCGGCTCATCAAGGAGTAACAGGTTAACCGGTGCTGCAAGAAGCTTGCCCAGCATTACCCTGCTTTTTTCTCCTCCGGAAAGAACGCGTATCTTTTTCAAGGCCGCATCTCCCCCGAACATCATGGCCCCACAAATATTCCTGGCCATCTGCCTGTCAACATCACGGTGAGACGATAAAATTTCTTCCTCCACGGTAAAGCTGTCATTAAGGCTTTTTACGTTTGTCTGCTCAAAAAAACCTTTTGATGCGGCCGGATTATATTTTATTTCACCCTGATCAGGCCGCAGCGCGCCGGCCAACAGTTTAAGAAGAGTTGTTTTACCACGACCGTTTTGCCCGACTACGCATATTCTATCTCCGGCCCCTATTGTAATATTAAAATTTTTAATAATGAAATCTTCTTTATCATATGCAAATGAAATTTTATCCGCGCTCATCAGGTATTTACTTCTAAAGGAGAGGCTTCTGAATGAAAACTCAAGGTCATCCTGTTTTTCCAGCTTTTCCCTTTTTTCCATCCTGTTCAAAGATTTGATTCTTGACTGCACAAGGTTTGCGAGCCTTGCCTTGGCCCTGAACCTGTTTATGAAAATTTGAACATCCTTTCTGCGTTTCTCATCATTGATGCGTGTTTTCTCGTATATCTCCTCCTGCTGGGCTATCTGTTGATAATATTTTTCAGTATTACCGGCTACCTTGCGAACCTTTTTGCGATGAATACCCACAATATGAGTAACGACACTGTCCATGAAACTTCTGTTGTGTGATATCAGCATCAGTTCACGGGGCCAGTTATTAAGAAAACGCTCTATCCATCGTATGGAGGTGATGTCAAGATAATTGGTCGGTTCATCAAGAAGGAGGAGATCGGGCTCGGATACAAGCGCCTTGGCAAGATTCAGGCGGACCTGGAATCCACCGGAGAATTCTTTTGGGTGTCTACTCAAATCATTTAAAGCGAATCCCAATCCAGTAAGAATTTTTTCGACTTTCCATGACTGATCACGTTCATGCTCCGGCAGACCTTTTTCACCCTCTGCAAGAATGGAATCTTCTGTAAAATCAAGCTGCTGTAGCACATAGCCTATCCGGTAATTTTTCGTAACTGTTATGGAACCGCCATCAAAGTCTTCCTCTCCGATTATAAGCCGGAAAAGAGTAGTTTTGCCGTGGCCGTTTCTCCCCACAATACCGACTCTTTCCCTGGGATTAACCCTGAAACTAATCCCTTTAAAAAGTGCATTGCCTCCAAAGCTTTTGGAAATATTTTCTATGTTGATCACGATATAATAGTCATGTAGGGGTTCAAAATCTTGAACCCCCACGTTTCGTTTAAAAACAATTTAGGAATATTTTTTTAGAATAAGACTTGCGTTTGTCCCGCCAAAACCGAATGAGTTTGTCATTGCGAAATCAATATTCATGTTACGCGCAATATGCGGCACATAGTCAAGGTCACACTCATCTGAGGGATTGTCAAGATTTATGGTGGGCGGGGCTATACTTTCATAAATCGCCTTGGCAGTAAAAACCGCCTCAACACCTCCGCTACCGCCAAGCAGGTGGCCTGTCATCGACTTGGTTGAGCTGACGGCGATTTTAGAGGCATAATCCTTAAAGACTTCCTTGATAGCCATTGTTTCATAAAAATCATTTATCGGGGTTGATGTTCCGTGAGCATTAATATAGTCTATCTTGTCATACGATATACCGGAATTATCAAGGGCCGCCTGCATACATCTTGCGGCTCCCTCACCATTGGGAGCAGGCGCGGCTATGTGGTAACCATCACCGCTCATACCGTATCCGACTATTTCCGCATAAATGTGAGCGCCTCTTTCAAGTGCACACTCGAGGTCTTCGAGTATAAGGATGCCGCTTCCCTCGCCAACCACAAAACCATCACGATCACGGTCAAAAGGCCGTGAAGCTTTATGAGGCTCATCATTGCGGATGGAAAGAGCTTTCATGGCATTAAAGCCACCGATACAGCACGGGCTTATCACAGACTCCACGCCTCCTGTGATCATTGCGTCGGCTGCGCCCCTTACTATGGTTTTGTATGCATCCCCAACTGCATGGGTGCCGGCAGCGCAGGCGGTGGCGATTGAAGAGTTGGGACCTTTGGCGCCAAAATAAATAGAAATCATCCCCGGAGCCATGTTGCCTATTATCATGGGAATAAAAAAGGGTGTAATCCTTTTTGGTCCCTTTTTACTTATCATGACGCTCGTTTGCTCTATCATATTAAGCCCGCCGAGTCCGCATCCTGTTATAATGCCAACCCTGTTTCTGTTTGAATCGTCTATAATCAGCCCGGAATCTTCAATGGCCATACGGGTTGCCGCTACAGCATAGGCCAAAAAAAGCTCAACCCGTTTAGCATCCTTTTTTTGCAAAAAGTCTTCGGGGCGAAAGCCCTTCACCTCTCCAGCAATTTTTGTCGCATAGGCCGAAGCATCAAATCTTGTTATTTCATCAATCCCCGACTGGCCTGCGCACAGAGCCGCCCAGGTCTCATCAACGCCTATCCCCAAAGGGGTTACAAGTCCCACACCAGTAATAACTACCCTTCTGTCCAACAAAAACCTCTCCTTATTCATGCTTCGCTATATAATCCATGGCATCCTGAACGATGATCAACTTTTCCGCATCTTCATCCGATATTTCCACATCAAATTCCTCTTCTATGGACATAATCAGCTCAACCAGATCAAGTGAATCGGCTCCCAGATCATCAACAAAGGATGCCGCAGGCACAACTTCCTCAAGTTCAACACTAAGTTTATCTGCTATTATCTTCTTTACTTGTTCAGCTATTGGCATTTAACATTACTCCTTTCAAATATACATTCCACCACTTATATGAATTACCTGGCCCGTAACATAAGAAGCTTTATCAGAGGCCAAAAAAGCAACTATCTCCGCAACATCTTCGGGCCGGCCGGGACGTCCAAGAGGAACCTGATTTAACATAGCCTCCCTGGCCTTGTCCGAAAGCGCAGCCGTCATATCCGTTTCAATAAAGCCGGGAGCTACTGCATTAACCGTAATCCCACGGGATGCAAGCTCTCTTGCGGCCGATTTTGTCAATCCTATTATTCCCGCCTTGGAAGCAACATAATTTGCCTGCCCCGGATTGCCGATCACACCCACAACCGAAGCAATGTTAATAATATGTCCGTAACGGTTTTTCATCATTTCCCTGGCAGCAGCCTTAGTACAGAGAAAAGCTCCTTTTAAATTTACACCAAGAACTGCATCCCAGTCCTTTTCCTTCATCCTGACCAGCAGGCTGTCCCTGGTAATCCCGGCATTATTGATCAGGACATCAATTTTACCGGCTTTATCAATGATATTTTTAAAAAAAGCAACAACTTCCTGCTCTGATGCAACATTGACACTGCTGCTTGTGGCGGTTCCGCCTTTTTCCAGAATAAGTTTTTCCGTCTCGGCAGCGGCGGCAACTTCAGCAGAATCATCTCCGGGAACATAATAGTTAAAATAAATTTCCGTTCCCGGTTCCGCCATGGATATACATATGGCGCGACCTATTCCCCTGGAAGCACCGGTTACCACCACTATTCGTTTATTAATAGCTGCCATCATTACCTCGCAAAAAGTATATCAGCCACCTGGTCCATATCGTTTATGATATTTTCACAACTGCCTGAAAGCTGGTCATACGATATTTTTTCCATGAAACCGGTTTTAAAAGAATTATCAAATTGCCCGGTCCCCATAAGTATTTTGCGTATGCTTCCTGCAGCGAACTCAGCGACTTCATTGGCAAAAATACGATTCATCGCCCTGATCTTTTCAGCATCAGGACTTCCTTCTTTTGTAAGGGCAAATGCCTTGCGGGCAAAACTGACACCCACCTCCACCAAAGTCATCAAATCAGCCAAAGCAAACATCACAAACTGTTTTCTGGTGAGCCTGTTTTCATGGACTACACCAATAAGCTCATTCAGCCCTCCGGCTGAAAGGCCATAATATCTGCATCCTATATCACCCATTTCAGCGTCAAGTTCTTCCATTTCCAGGGCCATATCCTTATAAAAAGCCCCTTTTGTTTTCCTTGTCTTTTTCCACCTGAATGTGCTGATGATATTCTGCTGAATTTCACTTGTACCTTCGTATATGCAAGTAACTTTTACATCCCTTTTGATCTTTTCAACTTCATATTCGCATATATAACCATACCCGCCAAGCGCCTGAATAGCGTCCTCCGCAGTCTTGTTGGCCGTTTCCGTAGCAAACAGCTTGGCGATTGAGCCCTCCACGTCAAGCCCTTCCTCTCCTGAATCACAACGCAAGCCCACTTCTTCCATGTAGGCCACTGCAGCCTCCATCCGTACCGCATTGGGAACAACCAGTTTGTGAGTGTAGCCCTGCTTTTCTGAAATAGGAGAACCGAACTGGATCCTCTCTTTCGCATAAGGAATCACGATATTCAAGGCGGCTTCGCCTGCTCCAATAGCCATGGCAGCAACCATTAGCCTTGTATATCCAAAAACCTTACCGGCCTGTTTAAGACCCTGCCCCGGAATACCCCCTATAAGGTTCTCCACAGGGACTAAAACATCGGTAAATGATAATGGAGAGGTATTAGACGCATGCAGCCCGTGCTTTTCCTCACCCCTGCCCTGTACAAAACCCTCTGCGCCCTTTTCAACAACAAAAAAAGTAGGCCCCTCAGGAGTTTTCGCCAGGAGCGTAATAAAATCGGCATATCCTCCGGTGGAGATAAACTGCTTTGAACCGTTAATCTTGTATCCTGTTACCTGTCCGGCATCGTCCATTACAGGTTCAGCTTTGGTTTTTAAGGCGGCCAGGTTGCTGCCGGCTTCGGCTTCTGTAACCGCATATGCGACCAGTGTTTCACCTGAAGATATAGCGCCAAGCCACTTTTGTTTCTGTTCCTCCGTTCCGCCGACCAATATAGGATCGGCACCAAGCTGAATCGCAAAAAATGCCGTGCTGACACCAAGGCATATTCCGGAGATGACCCTAACAAGCGCGCATGAATCCCGAGCACCGCCCCCCATACCCCCATATTCTTCAGGGATAAAAAGAAGATGCAACCCGATATCCGGGCCTAGCATCGTCCTTATTATCTCTTCCGGGAAGATATCATTCTTGTCAAATTCGAGAATAGTTTCCCTGGTAAGAAGCCGCTTTCTGATCTGATCTACAGTATCGAGGACCATCTGCATTAAATCCTCGTCAAGGCCTTTCAGATGAGCACCCCCCTCAATTTCAGTCTCCGCCATATGTTAGCATCCCCTTGATTGTTTATTATCCAGCAATTCCCGATGAGGTCATAGCTATTTGATAGCTATTGCTTTTTCCAAAAAAATTGCAAGCCCTAATCATAAAATACCAATAATTTAAATATGTTATCTTACTTTTGGTCGGGAATTGCTGCTTATTATCCTTCAGTATCTATAACATTACGTCCTCTATATATACCGCATTCCCGGCATACATGATGCGGCAGTTTTGCCTCCCCGCAATCAGGACAGGTCATGACCGCCTGACCTTCAATCTTTTTATGGGTTCTCCGTTTATCACGTTTTGACTTTGATGTTTTACGCTTTGGTACCGGCATAAGTAATCTCCCAACCAATTGTTTTATTTAATAAAATACCATCAATCTCCTTGCGGTAGAGTGATGGCGCTACTAGTAATTCAATAATAAAGGATTGTCAATAATTTTATTTAAATTTTTCAAACGCTCTTGCTTTATTTATACGATATAAAGCGGGTGTTATATAAAGAGCGGTGAATTTATTGCGTAACTTTTTAAAATTATTGATATATTTATAACTAACTTAAATAGAACGAACGGAATAATCTATCTACCTTCAGGAGCAAAAGGAAAAAAATTGAGTTGGATAATGTGAGATTAACAGGCAAGTATTTATTTTTTAACTCATTACTAGTACTAAACACTATACACATGAGTAAAGGCCACTACCTTTAACCTAACCCGAGCTATTTTTGACTATGGGGGCACGATGCATCGTGCTCCTGCGCCGACTAAATGGATAACTTGTATACACAATTATTTTCCGCAGCATTTTTTATATTTTTTACCGCTTCCACACGGACAAGGCGCATTCCTGCTAATCTTTCTTTCAGCGCGCTTGACAGGCATTTTTTTTGTTTCACTCCCATCTCCGCCGGAGAAGACAAGATCCTGTTCTTTTGGCCGTTTCAGATCATCTATCCTCTCCGGTTGCTCTATCCGGATTCTGAACAAGAGTCCGACTATCTCTTCCTTGACCCTTGATATCATCTCCCGGAACATTTCAAACCCTTCTTTTTTATAAATTATAAGAGGATCCTGCTGGGCATAACCCCTGAGACCGATACCTTCTTTAAGATGATCCATGCTTAGGAGATGGTCCTTCCATAACTTATCAACAGTCTGAAGCATTACAATCCGTTCAAAAGTTCTAAAATCTTCTTCACCTATAATAGATTCACGAATTTTATATATCCCCATGGATGATTCGTATATCAACTCTGTCAGGCCCTCTATTGTCAAACCATCCATTGTATCGTCATCTATACCGTTCAAATTAAAATGAAACTTTTTACGAACCATTTTTTTAATGCCATCCCAATCCCATTCCTCGGAAAAGGTTTTATTATCTGCAAAATTGCCGGCAATTATTTCTGATTGATCATATATCATATCCTTAATCGCGTCTTTCAGATTTTTTCCTTCAAGAGCTTCACGACGCTGCTTGTAGATTACCTCCCTTTGCTGATTCATGACATCATCGTATTCTATTAACTGCTTTCTTATATCAAAATTGCGGCCTTCAACCTTTGCCTGGGCATTCTCTATTGCCCTGCTGATAAGATTGTGCTCAATAGGTTCCCCTTCTTCCATTCCAAGTTTTTCCATAACCTTGGTTATTCTATCGCCGCCGAAAATTCTAAGCAGATCATCTTCGAGGGAGAGGTAGAATCGTGAGGAACCAAGGTCGCCCTGCCTGCCCGATCTTCCTCTTAGCTGGTTGTCTATCCGCCTGCTTTCATGCCTTTCCGTCCCGATAATATGCAATCCGCCCAGATCGGCGACTCCTTCACCAAGAACAATGTCAGTCCCGCGTCCCGCCATGTTTGTTGAAATAGTTACTGCACCTTTCTGCCCTGCCATGCTGATTATTTCAGCCTCTTTTTCATGATTTTTTGCATTAAGGACAGTATGCTTTATCCCCCTTTTTTTCAGTTTTTCCGAAAAATCTTCGGACACATCTATTGAAACAGTGCCGACCAGCACGGGCTGCCCTTTTTTATGGAGTTTGACAATCTCGTCCATAGCGGCATTATATTTTTCTTTCCTGGTTTTATAGATCTGATCCGGATAATCATTTCTTATCATTTCCTGGTGAGTCGGAATTACGACAACGTCCAGGTCATATATTTTTTTAAACTCACCGGCTTCGGTATCCGCAGTTCCGGTCATTCCGGATAGTTTGTCATACATCCTGAAATAGTTTTGAAAGGTAATCGTGGCAAGGGTCTGATTCTCATTCTCTATTTTTACACCCTCTTTCGCTTCCAGGGCCTGATGCAGTCCCTCACTGTATCTGCGCCCGGGCATAAGTCTGCCTGTGAATTCATCTACAATTATAACTTCACCCTCTTTAACTATATAATCGACATCGCGTTTAAAAAGAGAATGAGCTTTCAAACCCTGGTTAATATGGTGGAGAAGTTCAATATGATTGGGGTCGTAAAGGTTGTTGACCTTAAAAATTTTTTCCAAATTTACGACGCCTTCGTCGGTCAGCATGGAGCTTCTGGCTTTTTCGTCTATCGCGTAATCAATATCCCTTTTAAGACGCGGTATTATTCTATTGATCTGATAATAGAGATCCGTCGATTTTTCTGCCGCACCCGATATAATCAAAGGTGTTCTGGCCTCATCTATCAATATACTGTCAACCTCGTCAACTATGGCAAAGTTTAGCATAGGCTGAACAAGCGACTCAATATCAAACTTCATATTATCCCGCAAATAATCAAACCCGAATTCATTGTTGGTCCCGTAAGTTATATCTGACGCGTATGCTTCCTTCCTCTCGGCATCATCCATTTCGTGCAGTATGCTGCCCACGGAAAGCCCGAGAAAATTATATAGTTGACCCATCCATTCCGTATCGCGCCTTGCAAGATAATCATTGACTGTAACAATATGTACGCCTTTACCTGTTAACGCGTTAAGGTATGCGGGAAGAGTGGCAGCCAGGGTTTTCCCTTCTCCTGTTTTCATTTCAGCGATATTGCCGGAATTAAGTACCATTCCCCCGATAAGTTGAACGTCAAAATGCCTCATCTTGAGTACTCGCCTGGAAGCTTCCCGCACTGTGGCAAAGACTTCCGGCAGGATATCTCCAAGTGTTGCCCCATTCTCGTTCTGTTCTTTGAAGTACCCTGTTTTTGCCATGAGTTCGTCATCACTCAGCGCACGCATTTCCGGTTCCAAAGAATTTATCAACTGAACAGCCGGTTGAAGTATTTTCAATTCACGTTCATTTTTACTGCCGAATATTTTTGTTAAAAACTGGCCGATCATCTATTAAAAGACCTCATTGGTGGTTAGGAACGAGGATGAAATAACTTCCCTGTTCTTTAAGCGGAATTATTCAGAAATGAATTGTCGATTTTTTTGAGGTGTAATAAGGGAACTTACAGAAAATAATCTACGCATCCTGCTTGCCCTTTTGTCCGTCTTCTACGTTGCGGTAACAGTTGTATAGTTCACTATGCAACTGTTACCACGCCTTGAAGACGAACAAAAATTCTGCACGATATGCGTAGATTATTCCCTTCCAGTTCCCTAAAAATTAGTTTAGTATGAATTTGTCAGGGTTTACAGCTATACCATTAAGCCTAACTTCATAATGAACATGAGATCCGGTACTGCGTCCTGTACTGCCGACAAGAGCGATAATATCGCCTTTTTTTACCCGGTCTCCCCGTTTTTTCAAAAGTTTACATGCATGCCCATAACGTGTCGACATCCCATGTCCGTGGTCAATAACAACTGCTTTGCCAAGCCCTCCTTTAATTCCTGAAAATGTTACAAGACCATCAGCGGTTGCGAAAATCGGATCGCCCTTTCGTGCCGCAAAATCAATCCCTTTATGGAATTCTTTACGTCCTGTAAAGGGAGATACCCGGTATCCGAACTTGGATGAGATCCATCCTTTGGAAATGGGGCGTATGGCAGGTGTGGATGCCAGGATATTCTGCTGGTGCGCCAGCTTTTTAGCAAGAGTCTCAAAATCATTTTTTTGGGCTTCCGCTGCACGATCGCATTGTTCTAACTGTTCATGCATTTCCCTGATCAAACTGTTATGTTTTTTTGTAACCTGTATCCGTGTGTCAAGGATCTCCGGATTAGATCCGCCGACTCCTGAAAAATCGTTCAGATCATCAGATTTTTCAATATTTGCAATAACCCGTATCTTTTTTTCAAACTTTTTTAATGATGTCAGTTTCGTCTTGAATGCTTCAATCTTATCCGCTAAATTCTGTATCTGCTTTCTCTGCTCGAATATTTCGTCCTGCTGAACGGAATTTTTTCTCTCAAAGTTGTGCGCGTTAACTGCTATTTGCTTTGCAGTTACGTAATCATAAAGGACAAAACCGAATGACACCAGGCCGACAAGAATAAAAAAAGAAATGCAAAAGATAAAAGTTCTGGAAACAGTAATATGTTTAACCGATGAACCGGTGTTGGTTAATGCAAAGATAGAGATTTGCTTTCGCATAATAATTGGACTTACAAGTTATATTTTAAAAATACATAAAAATCAAGCAAAAATCATGCCTTTAGAGCTGGGAAGCTATTCCCATCATGAAGCTTCCCAGCGTCACACTATAGATTGTCACATAAATAATTTCACTGCGTTATCGGTCGTCGGAGTATTACAATACGCCTTCCTCCCTCTGGCCTTGTGAAATTTATATCTGACAATCTATACTTGCGGGTTAATCCCAATTAATTGATTCCCAGTTTAAACTTGAGTGATTTCAAAGTGTTTTTCATCAACATTGTAATTGTCATGGGGCCGACTCCACCCGGAACGGGGGTAATGGATCCTGCGATCTCTTTGGCTGCATCAAAATCAACATCCCCCTTGAGGACAGCTACCATCCTGCTGGGATCCTTTTTGCTCGGTTTTTCACCAACACGGTTTACTCCAACATCAATAACGCACGCGCCTGGTTTAATCCATTCAGGCTTTACCAGCCCGGGCACTCCGGCTGCAACAATCAGAATGTCGGCACGTTTGCAGTGTCCTTCCAGATCTTTTGTGCGTGTGTGCACTACAGTTACAGTTGAATTGGCGCCATCGCCTTTCTGGAGCATCATGTTCGCAATCGGTTTTCCAACTATATTGGAACGACCCACAACAACAACCTCAGCGCCGCTTGTTTCTACACCGGCGCGTATTATCATTTCCTGGATACCGGCAGGGGTGCATGGCGGAAATTTAACCTCATCTCCGCCTATCATAAGACGGCCCACATTTACAGGATGAAATCCATCTACATCCTTATCAGGATCTATGGCATTCAGTATCTTTTTTTCGTCTATATGCTTTGGCAGCGGGAGCTGCACAAGAATGCCGTGGATGGATTCATCGTTATTATATTTATCGATCAAGGCAAGAAGATCCTCTTCGGAAATATCCGGTGACTGGTTGTCCTGAACCTCATTAAAACCGACCCTGTGCGCGGTTTTGATTTTAAGGGTAACATAGGAAATGGATGCCGGACTTTCTCCGACCAGGATTGTAACAAGCCCGGGCACAACACCATGTTTTTCTTTGATCCCGGCTACCTCGGCTGTTATTTCTTCAAGAATCTCTTCACGTATTTCAGTACCTTTAATTAATGTTGCTGACATTGACAATCTCCTTTATTTTTTATTGTTATAGTAGGCGCTCAGGATATTGGCCCCTACATGGAGTAACCTTTATATTTTACATTAGGCATGGCAAATGTAAAGTGGTATTTAAATTGCGCCGAAAATTTCTTTTTTTTGCACACATGCACTTAAATTATCTATACAGAAAATGGAACGTTAAATAGGCCTGTTATTTCATCTAATCCAAACATAATATTCATATTCTGCGCCGCCTGCCCGGCTGCTCCTTTTACCAGGTTATCTATAGCAGACATCAGGATAAGCCGGTTATTTAATTTATCCACTGTAAAGCCTATATCACAAAAATTAGTTCCCCTTACATGGGATGTTTTCGGCTCTGTTTCATCGGAACATAGCCGTATAAAAGGTCTACCACGGTAATATGATGAAAGGCATTCCTTTATTTCGGTCGTTCCGACATTTTCAGACAGACTTGCATAAATTGTTGTATACATTCCCCGTGTCATGGGTATCAGGTGCGGTACAAAGGTAATATGGACAGGCTTTCCCGCGGCGAAACTTAACACTTCGTCCATTTCGGGATTATGGCGATGGGACCCGACTTTGTATGCATTCAAGGATTCATTAGCCTCGCAAAAATGTGTTGTAAGCAGAGGAGACCGCCCTGCTCCGCTTACTCCTGATTTTGAATCGGCCGTGATAATATCCGCATCAATATAACCGGCTTTCAGCAGGGGTATGAGCGGCAGAAGAACGCTTGTCGGATAACATCCGGGGTTCCCGATCAGGTCGGCTGACTCTATATCCTCATTATATACTTCGCACAATCCGTAGACTGCCGTTTTTAATAAATCCCTGGCTGTATGGGTTTGATAATGGGCTTCATAATTCAATGGGTCATTAAACCTGAAATCAGCGGAAAGATCTATCACTTTTTTTTTACGCTTGATTAGTTCCGGCACAATTTCCATGGGCAATTTGTGTGGAAGCGCTGTAAAAATAACATCGGTTCTTTCACACAACCTGTCAGCGTCATATTTTTCACAAACAAGATTTACAATTCCGGACATTGAAGGGTATATTTTTGCAAACTCGATACCTGTATACTGACGTGATGTTAATGTCGTCAAATCAACTTCAGGATGGCCTGCCAGTATTCTCACAAGTTCTGCGCCTGCATATCCGGTGGCGCCTACAATTCCAGCTTTTATCATTATATCACATGAGCCAATTTCAAAACGCTCCCTTTCGCCCGATCCCTACGTCAGAAAAAAACTTTAATCCTCGAAATACTTAATGTATTCCTCCGGTTAAAATTTTTGTCTTCCTTGACCTCGAACGAAATTAAACATTTTGAAACCGACTCTCCTTGTTGGGGTTGTATTTTCGGCAAATTTTTAAAATGATATCTTCAAGAATCAGTTTCGGAGCCTGCCCGGTTGACTTAAAACAAAGGTCTGCGTCATGGATAGATTGCATGGCGGAAACCAGCTCATTTTCGGTAAATCTTCCTGATTTTTGCAGCATCCTGTACACCGGATACGGACTGCCGGGATTCTGTGCTATTAAAAATAATTTATCAGCAGCTTTTTTTGTTCCGGATTTACTTTTTTTGCCTTTTTTGGTAAGCATTTCATCATCTTCAAGCATTCTGTCCCATTCGTTGATGCGGCCTGTAATTTCTCTGTCGAATTCAATAACCGCCGGCATTACCGTAGCTTGAAACTGAGGATATTGGCAGCCATTATACCAGGCCTTTCCATATCTGCTCTTAACGAAACTTTTAATCATTAAAAGTTTTCTTATCTGGTTGGCAACGGCTGCGAGAAGTTGAAGGGGATGCTTGATATCGCCACCCGATAGAAGTGTAGACATAAAAAAAAGAGACTGATCCACATCTCTATCGGTGATTGCATTTGTGAATTCATACAAAAGATCTTTTTTTGTTCGCTTTAATACGGATTTGACGTCATTGACGGTTATTTCTTCTCTTTCTCCTATATAATCAGTCAGCTTTTCAATATTATTTGCAAATGTACGCAAATCAAAACCTGTAAGGCTATACAAAGCATTGTAAGCATCCCTGCTTATTTCTTTTCCTCTTTTGTTGAGAATCGATCTCATACTCTCATTGATCACGGCAGCCTGGACAGCCTTATCGTCTCTTCGGGTTCCCTTGGGAACCGAACAGTCAATAATAATTCCGGTTTTCTTGATTGCGCCAAAGAGTCCTGTTTTTTTATTTACTAATTCAGTTGTAATGACAAGATAATTACCTCTTGGAAATCCTTTTTCAATAGCATTCTGCAGAATTTTCTTGTTATCTTTGCCGTTATTAATGGAAAGCTTATTGTCAATACAGTATTCTAATAATTTATCTATCCATGAATGTTCATTAAGTAGCGCCAACTCTGAATTGAATATTTTTTCTCTGTTTGCCTGGTTTAAGTCATCATAGTCAAGTTTGAGCAGGCTGAGCAGGTTTAAAAAATATTTTGCGCTCTTTTTCAGATTATTCTTATTATACGCTTCTTTCGCTTTTTCCAGGAGAGTCTCTTCATCTTCTTTGGTATAGAATATACGCGAGTCGCAATATGCCACAACTTTGGGGCCTGAAAGAAGTGAATATGTATTTAATTTATTAATTACATCATGGAGATTATCATCCGCTCCGTCGACAGGTTCATAATTCAGTTCTTTTGAGGCATCCGGCAGAATCGCGCCAACAAGTTCATTAAGGGTATTTTTATAAAGAACTTCTTCACCAAAAATCAAATAGACTTGTCCAAACCCTTTTAAGGAAGCCTCATTTAAATATTTTTTCAACTCGGAGTATTTAATGACCGGCATTTTAATTTATTTTTCAACCATGCTGTAGCAAAACTGCTTAAACATTTTTTCATCTAATTTTCCCGACTGAATATCTTCTTTAATCAATCCTAAAGTGTCGAGCGGCTGTTTTGCCCTTCTGTAAGGCCGATCTTCAGTGGTCAGGGCTTCATAACAATCAATTATGCCAAGCAATTTACCGATATAAGAGATATCCGTTATCCCTCCTGGGTATCCGCTGCCGTCAAGTTTTTCATGGTGTTCAATGGCTCCAACCGCAACAGAATCATCAATGCCTTCGCTCTCAAGAATGATTTCACGGCCTATTAGAGTATGAGCTTTCATTATTCTGAATTCAGAATATGTCAGTTTACGCCTAGCGGTGAGTATTTCACCAGGTATTTGAATTTTTCCCACATCATGCAGAAGAGCGGTCAATCCGAAATAGTTTGTATCAGCCAATGAGTAATGATTGTAAAAACAAAATCCTATCATTAAGGCCATTACATTGACTGAGTGTATTATTGTTGTATAGTCTTTGGATGAAATCGATGCCAGTCTCTTTATTACATCCGGCTGTTTAGAATATTGTAAAACCAGCATATCCATAGTTTCAGGCAATATTTGAAGAGTTCCGCTCCTTGGTTCCGACATGGCCTCTCCAACAAGCGCGCAGAGAATAGATTTTACCTCAGCTATGTTTCCCCCGGCGATATTTTTTTCAAGTTGAAGATGAAAACTTTTTTGCAGCGATTTGAGAGCCGAAATCCTATCATTCTGATGGATAAAAAGGGGCGGATGTCTACCTTCATTGATCCTGATTTCGCTTAAAGTTCTGCCGGCAGGTTTATACAATTGGTATTCATTATTTGGTGTTCTAAAAAAAAGATTAAAATCTTTATAGAAATTTATTTGTGATTTTTTTACAGCAATATATAAAAGTTGATTCATTCTATTTTGATTTCTTTTTTTATAGATATCCCTTTGGAAAAATTTTTCAGTACGATTATTGCAATAATCGCCATTATCAAACCTATAAACTGTGAAATCGATAATACGCCAAAGAAAACATGTCCCCTGAAGTCGCCTCTGAAAATTTCAATAAAAGCCCTGGTAATTCCGTACAGAAAAACATAGATCCAGAATAACTGACCTGCAAATTTTTTACGAGTCCGATAAAACCACAAAAACAGGAAAATAACCAGATTGCTGAAAGCATGGTAAAGCTGGGTCGGATGCAGCGGAATTCCGACCGGCGCCAGGGAATCGGCATTTTTAAAAACAATGGCCCATGGAAGATCGCATATTTTCCCGTAGCAGCATCCTGCAGAAAAGCAGCCTATTCTTCCAAGAAACTGGCCCGCTGCGATTGAAGGCGCAATTATATCCGTGACCGTCCACAAATCCATGTCCCATTTTTTTAACAGGATCATTCCCGTAACCATAGCTGCAATAAATCCGCCGTAGAATACGAGCCCGCCTTTCCAGATTCTGATAATATCCACAGGATTTTCCATGAAGGTTCCGGGATTTGTAAAAACATATAGCAGGCGGGAGCCGATAATGGCTGCAATCAGGAGGTAAAAGGCAAGATCCATTATCTTGTCAGAATTCTGCCCAAGCCTTTTTGCCTCGCTTTTTGCGAGCAATAAACCTGCAACAAAGCCTGCCGCAAGAAAAAAACCGTAAGTATATATTGAAATATTGCCGAACCTTAAAAGAAATGGATGCATGATATCTTGCAATCTATATAAAATTAGGTTCATCACGGATTAGTGTGGTAATCCATGATGAACAGCTATTAGCGCTTAGCTTTTAGCTGTTAGGTATTAATTGCTAAAAGCTAATACCTGATGGCATAAGTTTAATTAGTATATGCTCAATAAATAGAATCTCCACAATAATCCGCTAAGATACTAAAATTATTAGCCGATTATTTCGGCATTTTTTTAAATAGAATATGGATAATAAAAATACATATTCCTGTTGAAATAGCACTGTCAGCTACGTTAAAGGCCGGCCAGTGCAATTCACCAAGGTAGAAATCGAGAAAATCGACCACTTTCCCAAAACGAAACCTATCGATCATATTACCGATTGCTCCACCAAAGATAAGCGCAAAGGCTGTCTGCAATAATGAATATGCCGGGGGAGTAGTATAGTAAAAGTAAAATATCAGGCATATGGCTAATGATGAGATAACGATAAACAGCATGCTGCGGATTCCTGCACTTTGATTAGCCATAAAGCCGAAAGCACCGCCGGGATTTAAAATATGGGTAAGGTTGAAAAATCCGTGTATTACCGTAACAGATCGATAAAGATCAAGGTTATTCAGAACCGCCAGTTTGGTAATCTGGTCTAAAATGATAACAATTCCGGCAATAACAAAAAGCTTTAGGTATTTATCTTTTTTTAAATTCACTGTTATGTGAGGGCACTTATCACCTGCCCGCACCTTTCACAAATTTCAGGATGAACGTCATCATTCCCGACTGAAGAATCGTGCATCCAGCATCGCACACATTTATCACCGGAAGCCTGTTCAACCAAAATCGACAATCCCTCGATATTTTCACTCTTGTAAGCGCCCGGTTTCTCATCTCCTGTCAAAAAAGCATCGGAAACTATAAAAATTGATTTTAAATCATCTGCATAAGGCGCCAGCTCATCATACAGGGCTCCATTTGCGCATATTGTAACAGCCCCATCAAGCGAATGGCCTATAAGTTTGCCGACTCTGGCCTCCTCAAGGGCTTTGGTTACTTCATTTCTCAAGCTTATGATCAGTTTCCATTTTTTTTCAAGTAGATTATCTATAAATTTATAATTTACGACAGGCAAAGATGAGAGGTGGATACTCTCCTCTTTGCCATTGGTTTCGGGCATGAACTTCCAGATCTCTTCCGCAGTAAAAGCGAGTATAGGGGCCATAAGCTTCACAAGTGCATCGAGAATAACATGCATTGCGGTTTGCGCACTTCTTCTTTCTACAGATCCGGGCGACGATGTGTAGAGCCTGTCTTTAAGGATATCAAGGTAAAGCGCCGACATATCGAGCGTGCAGAAATTGTAGAGCGCATGATAGATTGTATGCAGCTCAAAGCTGTCATAGGCCTCCAGTGTCTTTTCTATCAATTTATGAAGGTTATGCAAGGCGAACCTGTCAATCTCAAGCATCGATTCATAAAGTACGGCATCCTGCTCAGGATCAAAGTCGTAAAGATTACCAAGCATGAACCTGCAGGTGTTTCTTATTTTTTTATAGGCATCTGTTAATTGAGCCAGGATATTATCAGAGATACGAATATCATCCTTGTAATCAGACGCAGATACCCAAAGCCGCAGAAGTTCGGCTCCGTATCTGTCTATAACCTTTTTGGGAGCAATAACATTTCCCAGTGATTTAGACATTTTTTTACCTTTTTCATCAACAACAAAACCATGTGTCAAAACCGATTTAAAAGGCGCTTTATCTCTTGTGCCAACAGCCGTCAGCAGGGAACTGTGAAACCATCCCCTGTGCTGATCACTCCCCTCGAGGTATAGATCCGCAGGCCATTTTAAATAAGGGCGGTCTTCCAGCACGGCAACGTGACTTACTCCTGAATCGAACCATACATCGAGTATGTCGGTCTCTTTTACAAATTTGTCATGGCCGCATTTCTCACACACGGAATTTTTCGGTAAAAAATCTATTGCATCTTTTTCAAACCATATATCTGCTCCGTGTTTTTCAAAAAAATTATAAATTATATCTATAATCTCCTGATTAATGTGCAGGGTTTCACACTTTTCGCAATAGAATATTGTAATCGGGACGCCCCAGGAACGCTGCCTGGAGACACACCAGTCCGGCCTGTTTTCTATCATTCCGTAAATTCTTTCTCTCCCCCAGAGGGGAATCCATTCCACATGATCTATCTCTTTAAGGGCTTTGCTGCGCAACCCTGTATTTTCCATAGAGATAAACCACTGCGGGGTCGCCCTGAAAATCACCGGTTTTTTGCATCTCCAGCAGTGCGGATAGGAATGGGCCATCTTTTTTTCAGCAAGGAGGGAACCGTTATGGGCAAGTTTTTCTATAATCTCCCTGTCGGCCTTGAAAACAAATTTATCCTCAAGGAAATCGACTTCCTGGGTAAAACAGCCCCTGTCATCTACCGGGGAATAAACATCAAGACCATACTGCAAGCCGACTTCATAATCTTCCCGTCCATGTCCGGGCGCAGTATGAACACAACCCGTTCCGGCATCGAGTGTAACATGACGTCCCAGGATAATTAACGATGTCCGGTCCAGAAAAGGATGAAGGCACTTTTTCTTTTCCAGTAATCCGGCTTCAAATTCAGCGACTATTTTATAATCCGAAAAACCGAAAGTATCCATGCATGTTTCAACAAGCTCCCTTGCGATGATTAATATTTCATCATTTCCGGTATCGACTGCCGCATATATAAACTCAGGGTGAAGACATACAGCCAGATTTGCCGGCAGAGTCCAGGGGGTGGTTGTCCATATAACAACAAATACATTTTTGGCTGATATAACGGGAATGGATGTGCTCAAATCATCTTTAACAGGGAATTTAACGTATATGGAAGGTGATGTCACATCTTCGTATTCAATCTCGGCCTCTGCAAGCGCCGTTTTACAGCTGCAGCACCATAGAATAGGTTTTTTGCTTCTGAAGAGGCCGCCTCCAAGGGCAAATTTGCCGCATTCTGCCGCGATTATAGCTTCGTATCTGTAATTCATTGTCAGGTAAGGGTTGTCCCATTCACCCATAACCCCAAGTCTTTTAAACTCCTCTCTCTGAATATCTATATATTTCTCAGCATACGACCGGCATAATTTTCTGATATCTTTTTGAGACATATCCTTTTTTTTATTCCCCAGCTCCTTTTCCACATTGTGCTCTATCGGCAGTCCGTGACAGTCCCAGCCGGGAACATATACTGCATCAAAACCCTGCATCTGTTTTGTGCGAATAATAATGTCCTTTAAAATCTTATTTAAAGCAGTACCGATATGGATATTCCCGTTAGCATAGGGGGGGCCGTCGTGCAGAATAAACTGTTCTTTATCATGGGACGTTTTTCTGAGTTTGTCGTATAGACCTGATTCTTCCCATGATTTCAATTGTTCAGGTTCATGCTTTACAAGATTCGCTTTCATGCGAAATTTTGTAACCGGCAGATTCAGGGTTTTTTTATAGTCCATTTTTATTACTCCGGAATTTACGGTTTTAATTCGTAAATTGTATTATAGATTTCCACATAAATACTTTCACTGCGTTATCGGTCATCGTAGTAGGGGTTCAAGATTTTGAACCCCCCCCCCTCCGGCCTTGTAACCAAATTTTAAAATCGGGTAATTATCTGAAAATCTATATTGTATCATCAGGTTTAATACATTGGCATGATTTTATCTTTAATTCTACACGATTTTAATTTAATCCTTTATATTGTCAAAAAGTATAATAAGTGTCAAGACTGAAATAGCGGAGATACAGCGCAAACGGAAAAAGCTATCTTATAACACTGGTTGTTATAAGATATGTAAAGTATTTCGCTATAACCTGGCTGATCCTGATAAAGTGGAAAACTGTACGAAAACCTTGTGATTGTCGAAATCATCAAGGGCGCGCTCAACAAGGGCATAAGGCCGGAGATCTACTTCTTCCGCGACTCCCGCGGCAACGAAGTCGACTTGCGGATAAGAGAAAAAGGCGAACTAAAACCGGTGGAAATCAAGTCCGCCGAAACTTTTTCCATGGACTTGTCGATCTATTAACAGTCAAATAATTCATGGAATATCTGAATATGTTTCAAGAAAAAAGTCTGCCAAAAGAATACTTAAAAAATAAGGAAAATTCATGCAAATATCGATGTAAAGGGATTCGAGTTATCTCCTGAAGAAATGAAAAAAGTCATAGAAAAGGGTTGGCCATGATAATCATGTACGCATATATTTTTATAAAATTAACTTGGCCAAAAAAACGAATGTAATACCACTCGATGATCAAGTTTTTATGATTAGCTAAATTTAAAGTTTGATAGTATAATCACGACCATTAAAAATATTAACAACTTTGAAAGAGCCCATTCATAATGCTATTAACTGAATCTGCACCATTTATCAAACAGTACATTGAAGATCTCAACAATAGCCTGGAGCAATACCAACCTAGTGCGGGATTAACATTTACCCAGAAAGCATGGCTAAGCTTTTGTCTTACCGGTATATTAATGGTAAATGCTGTATGTTGGGCAAAATTTGAACGGGCGAGTCTGGGCAATTATAAATTAGCAGCTCTATCTTGGATGTTTCGTAAGGGTAAGATTTCATGGGACAATTTACTTGTTGGAAGCGTCAGGCGTATTTTGAAAAAATATGGTATCACAAATGGTGTAATTGTTTTTGATGAGTCTGATCGTGCCCGTTCTAAGAATACAAAGCGAATATACAAGGCTCATAAGCAAAAACACAAAGCAAGCGGAGGTTATGTTAATGGGCAAACAGTTGTTTTGCTTCTTTTGGTCACAGACTCTATAACCGTACCTATTGGTTTTAAGTTTTACATGCCTGATCCAGTTGTTAGTGCCTGGAAAAAAGAAGAAGAGAGATTGAAAAAAAAGGGACTCCCGAAGAATAAGCGTCCTGTCAAACCAGCATTTAACCCTGAGTACCCGAAAAAAATTCAATTAGCCCTGCTCTTACTTGAAAATTTTAAAGAATATTATCCTAAAATTACTGTTAAATGTGTATTGGCTGACGCTTTATACGGTTCAAAAGAATTTATGAATGGAGCCTCTAATATTTTGGGAGGAGTGCAAGTTATCAGCCAATTAAAGTCAAATCAAAATATACGGTACAAAGGTAAAAAAAAGACAATTACGGATTATTTCAACATGATTAACAAAGGTGTAAATTGCACCATTCGTGTGCGAGGCGGTGAAAAAGTCAATGCAACAGTGAGCAGTGCCCGCCTTAAGGTTGATGCACACGATGGCAATGTGCTTTTTGTGATAGCTCTTAAATATGAAGGGGAAGATGAATACCGTTACTTAGCTGCCACTGATGTGAGTTGGCGCACAGTTGACATTATTCAAGCATATTCTTTGAGATGGCTTGTAGAGGTTTTTTTTGAAGACTGGAAGCTTTATGAAGGATGGGGACAAGAGGCCAAACAATATGACGAAGAAGGATCAAGCCGAGGCCTGATCTTGAGTCTGTTGCTAGACCATTGCCTCCTCCTTCACCCTGAGCAAAAGGCCTGCATAGAGAACAAAACTCCCGTGTTTACCGTGGGAAGTCTACAAAAAAGAGCTCAAATGGATGTTTTGATGGAATGTGTCAAATTTTTGCTGCAACAACAAGATCCCGGTGAAAAGCTTAAAGAAATGGGGCAAGTTATCAAAAAAGTTTTCCGACTTATGCCATCGGGAAAACATATGAGCGGAAGAACCATAGGTAGATTGGAGCCAACACCCTCTCTATCACGTAAATATTGTCCTTGCTAAGTGCTTTTGGCAAGTTCGTCATCAAAAACTTGAACATCGAGTACCAGCAATGGCAACTGAGGTTCAGTTTAAAAAGTTATAAATATTGTAACCGTTCACGGTTATAGGTTCACAGTTAACGGTTGAAAAATACAGCGGGTTTCGGTGGATTCGCTTCGCTTAATCCACCCTACAAACTTACGTTGCTCTTGAACCGTAGGGTGGATTAAGGAGCGTAAGCGACGAATCCACCAAAGTAGCTGTCCCGCCTTACGTTGTCAGACCAGGGAGATTTAGCAAATGCTGTCAGACTATAAGTTTTTTTTGCGCTCCCGTGCTCTGTATGGGAGCGCATGAAAAAATATATTCTTTCAAATCAATATGTTATAAAAATAGATGCTTGGCACGAATGTCCAATTTGGCAGGCTGCGCATAAAATCTCATGTCCTTTCAATGCGTTATGAGAAATATATCATTTTGAAATTCCGAGGTCTGTATGAGGTCTGTATTAAAAAACGTCCCGGAACTTTCACACTTCAGATAATTTTTTATTTAATCTTGAAATCTCCATTTCCAGATTCTGAATGGTCGCAGCGGCATTCTGTTCCGTCACATCCATGGCTTCGCGCAGGTCGCAGGCATTTTTAATCAATGCTTTCATGCTGCTGATCTTCTCCAGGCGAAGCATCAATTCATCATGATTGATCGGTTTTTGCAGGTAATCGGCCGCGCCTTTGCGCATGGCCGCAACTGCATTTTCAACCGAGGCAAAGGCAGTGATCAGAATAACTTCGGTTCTGCCGTCGTGTGTCTCCCTGGCCGCATCCAGCACGCCGAGGCCGTCCACACCGCCCGGCATCATCAGATCGGTCAGCACCACATCATAATAATGCTCTGAGATAAGCCCCACCGCTTCCGTTCCGTTTACGGCCGTCTCAACATCAAAGTCTTCTTTTTCAAGCCACTTTTTTAAAAGCAGCCTTGTGGAGGGATCGTCATCAACCACCAGGATTTTCAAGCTATTCATTAATACCTCTTTATTTCAACTTATAATAAACCGACCGAATATGCCTTTCAGGAACAAATTTAGGACATACGCCGGTTAACGATTCAGTCGATCCGATAATCAGATAACCATCGGGCATAAGCATATCCGCCAGCTTGTTAAAAACTTTTTTTCTGTCGGCCATGCTGAAATAGATGGCAACGTTACGGCAGAATATAATATCAAATTTGCCCAAGCCGTTAAAGGGAAGCATCAGGTTCTGTTTTTTAAAGGTTGCCAGGGCACGGATCTCATCCTTTATTTTCCAGGCGCCTCCGTTAAGAGTAAAAAATTTCTGCAATGTATTCCTTGCCAGGCCACGCTCTATCTCGAACTTGTTATATTTTCCGGAACTTGCCTGGGCGACGGCGGCATCGGAAATATCGGTTCCGAGCAGTTTGATATTATACTTTTTAAAATCAGGGAGCAGCTCTTTTAAAACTATTGCGATGCTGTAAACTTCCTGCCCTGTTGAGCAGGCTGAACTCCATATTTTCAAGGGTACCTGCCGTCCTGCAGTCTTTGCGCTTCTGGCATCAACAAGATCCGGGATTATCTTGTGTTTCAGAAGATCAAAAGGCCCTGTATCGCGAAAAAAAAGGGTTTCGTTGGTGGAAATCGCGTCAATAATTTTTTTCTCGATTATTTTTTTAGGATCAGCCTTGGCTTTATGATATAATTCAGTATAATTTAATAAACCTGATTCTTCCACCAGCGGCCCCAGCCGGGATTCAAACAGATATGCTTTTTTCTGATCATAAAAGATCCCGGAAATATTATGAATATACTGGGCCAGCAGAGTAAGTTCTTCCGGTTTAATTTTAATCATCTATTTTGCACCGTTCCGGTTATTGCCGCGGCAATTTTATCAAGCGGCACAATAGTATCGACTATGCCTGCTTCCGCAGGCGCTTTGGGCATACCATAAACAACGCAGCTCGCCTCATCCTGGGCAATGATTGTTGCGCCGTTCCGTTTCATCAGCTTTAATCCTGTGGTACCGTCCGAACCCATCCCGGTCATGATTACTCCGGTTGCCCGGCCTACATAATGATGGGCAATCGAACGAAACAGGTAATCGACGGAAGGTTTGCAACTGTTTTCAGGTGGATCGTCGGTAATTTTTATTACCCGGCGCTTACCATCCGCTCCGGCCACAATTTTCATCTGTTTGCCGCCCGGAGCAATCAGAGCCGTATTGGGAGTTAGAGGTTCTCCATTAACAGCCTCACGCACTTCAATGGCGCACCTGGAGTTCAGGCTTTTGGCAAGCGACTGTGTAAAGACCGGCGGCATATGCTGCACAATCAGGATCGGCGCCCCGATATTAGAAGGTATCCCCGGCATCATTGCGGCCAAAGCATTAGGACCTCCGGTGGAGATACCGATACCGATAATCTCCGATTTCTGCCTTCTTTTTCCGACTCCGACAGCAGACCGTTTTACAGTACTTACCCCCACACGCGCCACTCCCTTTTTTGCTACACCGGAAAGAATATTTTTTACGCTTTTTCGGTCGGCAAATGCTTTAACCATCGGTTCCAGAGCATCTTTGACCGCCTTCTTATTATCCGCCATGGTTCCCGACTGAGGCTTGGGAATAAAATCAAAGGCGCCCAGTTCCAGGGCCCGCATTGTCATCTCACCGCCCTTGCTGGTCAAGGTGCTCAGCATAACAGCGCCTGTGCCGGGCGCTGATTCCTGCAAATATTTCAAGACTTCCAGGCCGTTTACTTCCGGCATCTCAATATCGAGCGTAAGAAGATCCGGTTTAAGCGTTTTTATTTTCGACATCGCAATTTTGCCATTATGCGCCACGCCCACAACTTCAACATCAGGTAATTCCGACAGCACATCGCTGACTATCTTGCGATACACAACAGTGTCATCAACTACCAGCACTCTAAGCTTGTTTTTTATCATTATATTCAAATCCTCTGGGATGGTTAAATGAATCCTTTAAGGCTGAGTCTTCCCTGAGGACCTCCTCCATTTCCAGGATTCCCACCAGGCTCTTTTCGGTCTTGTAAACACCTTTGAAAAATTTCCCCTGGAGTCCGTCCATGCTTGCCGGAGGAGGTTCCACCTTATCCCAATCCACCTTGACCACATCGCTGATCCGGTCAACCAGGAGCCCCACATGCTCATCCTGCGATTTCACTATTACATTTCTGGCATCTTCACCTGAGACTCTCCCCGCCAGACCCAGCTTTCGACTTAGATCGATAACAGTGACGATCTGTCCGCGAAGATTTAAAATACCTTTTACATAATCCGGAGCCTGGGGCACACTGGTCATCTCCATCTGCTTATTAATCTCCTGAATCTTCAAGATATCCATCCCGCAAAGCGCATCCCCGATATAAAAAGTTGCAAAATCCGTGCTATTATTGCTTGAAGAGACTGATGCTGATTGCGCCATTTATTATTTCCTCCGTTGTTTTATGATAATTCATCGAACATTATCCATTAAAAAATGGTGATTGATAAATTCTCCAGACATATCCTTCAATTCTTGACCTGGTTCATTTTATATGTAAAATAATAAGTAACCGTTCACGGTACAACTATAAATATCAAACCCGGTCATTTTACATATTATGAGGTTTCTTATGCAAACTGCAACAGACCTTGAAATCAAGAAAGATATTGTTAAAAGCCTTGATCTGCTGCCTACGGAAAATCTGCTGGAAATACGTCATTTCCTGGCAAAATTGATAGGCGCTCAACTTAGCGATTCCATCTCGGCACAATGGAAAAAAGGTGAAATAACCCCTGAAACCATTCAGAAAGCTAAACAAAATCATAGAAAAACCAATTAAATTATGGATAAACGAAAAGAACTTCTTTCAAAATACTTTGCTGATCTCAGTAAAATTTTCTTTGCTACTGGTATTGCCAAACAAATAATGTCATCAAAATATGATATAATTGAGCTGACATTTGGTCTTTTTTCCGCTATTATCATGTTGATAATCGCCTATTTTATTCAGCAAAAGGAGTAATAACATGTGGTATTATTATCTTGGACTCATTTTAATCGGCGTATCTGTAATAACGCTAATCATCGTAAAATGGTCTGAAAAACAAAAAAACTAAACAGTGAACTGCCCCACCATCTCTTTCAACTGCTCCGCCAGCCCGCTCAGCTCTTCCGCGCTCACATTCACCCGGGAACTGCTGCTTGACATTTCGTTCGCAGATTGATTAACTTCTGAAATATCCTTGGCTATCTCCCCGGCAACTGTTGAGCTCTGAGTCACGTTTTCAGTAACTTCGGCAATCCCCTGGGATGCCTGAACCACGTTTTCGGCAATCTCCCGCGTTGTGACCGATTGTTCCTCAACAGCCGTGGCAATGGTGGATACAATCTCGTTAACCTCATTAACGACCTTTGAGATCTGATCAATCTGGATTACAGTTCCTTCCGTAGAATCCTGGATACCCGTGATCCCGCTCTTTATCTCTGTGGTGGCTTCAGATGTCTGCCTGGCAAGCTCCTTGATCTCATTGGCGACAACCGCAAAGCCTTTGCCGGCTTCTCCGGCGCGGGCAGCTTCAATAGTGGCATTCAAGGCCAGAAGATTGGTCTGCTCGGAAATCTCGGTGATACTTTCGGTTACCTTGCCGATATCCTGAGCCGCCTTCCCAAGGTCGCCGACCTTCTCGGAAGCGCTCCCGGCCTCGGCAACGGCTTCAGCGGTAATGGCGCGGGCCTTTTCCGTGTTTTGGGCAATCTCGTTGATTACGGCGATCATCTCTTCAGACGCCGCCGCCACCATGCCGACATTGGTTGAAGCCTCTTCCGTGGCCGCAGCCACTGAATTCATGTTGGAGCTCATCTCCTCGGCGGCCGCGGCAACGGTGTTGGAGTTACCTGAAACCTCGTCCGCTCCACTTGACATCCGGCCTGAAATAGAAAAAAGATCGGTGGAAGAGCTGTTCAGGTCGCCGGCATTATTCATGATGGCTCCTATCATGTCCTTGAGATTGGCAGCCATCTCATCAAGATTGCTGCCAATGATCCCCAGTTCATCATTGCTCTTTAATCCGGCTTTAACCGTAAAATCACCGGTCCCAAACTTTGTAGAAAAATCTCTGACCTTTTCCATGCGGCTGATGATGTCATGCACTGTCAAAAACGCAAATACCATACAGATAATCCCGATCAGAACCCCAGCAATCTGGAGCTTTAAAAGCTGGCTGACCCTTGATTCGGACTGCTTCTGCATCATGCCGACCGCTTTATTCATTTCCCCAAGAAGCCTGGTATTGGTCTTTACGATAATATTAAAATTTTTTCCTGAGTTATCCTTGCCTGCCAACACCGCCCCAATTCGGGCGGAAAATTCTTTCCAGATTCCGCTCACTTTCTCTAACTGGCTGTAGGCCGGTTCCCTGGCCCTGGGACACTTTCGGTAGGCAGTCTGCGTAAGATCAAGCGCAATGGGCGCCTCTCCGGAATCTTTAAGAGCTGAAAGCGTTTTATCAAAAACCTGCGTGGTATTCCGCACCGCTTGAGCAAGCTTTGGATCATCCCGGCCTGTCTTTTCCCTGTCCAGATGGAAAAGAATAACCTCTTTAGTCATTTTCTGTGTAAGCATTCTCTGTCTGCCGGCCAGGTTTATAATCAGGCCGTCGTCCTTTTGTTTGCCTGTCACCCAGTAGGTAGCCAGAAACATAAAAAAAATAATTAAGGACAGCCCAAGAGTCGCAATGCCTAATTTGTATTTAATTTTCATCTTATTCTCTCCCTGGATAGAGACTCGTTAACCCGCATTTTTCTATAATACCCATTTCCACTCACTATTCACAACTACCCACCCTATAACCCTATACCTTAAACTGCCCCACCATCTCCTTTAATTTATCAGATAATCCTGCAAGATAGTCAGCGCTCATATTTACCTGGGAGCTGCTGTTTGACATTTCACTCGCAGATTGATTGACTTCTGAAATATCTTTTGCTATCTCCCCGGAAACGCTGGAACTTTGAGCCACGTTTTCGGTTACTTCCTGGATGCCCTGGGATGCCTGGGCAATATTTCCGGCGATTTCCCGGCTGGTGGCGGACTGCTCTTCCACTGCCGTTGCAATGGTGGCGACAATCTCATTAACATCATTTATAACCTTTGAAATCTGTTCGATCTCTGTCACGGTTCCTGCCGTCGAATCCTGGATTCCACCGATCTTCTCTTTGATTTCTAATGTGGCTGCGGCCGTCTGTTTTGCCAGCTCCTTTATTTCGGTGGCAACCACGGCAAAGCCTTTGCCGGCTTCTCCGGCGCGTGCAGCTTCAATAGTGGCATTTAAAGCCAGAAGATTGGTCTGTTCGGAAATTTCGGTAATGGCCTCTGTTACCTTTCCTATTTCATCCGCCGCTTTTCCGAGTTTATCCACCCTGTTTGAAGCGCTTTTTGCCTGGGCAACCGCTTCATTTGTGATACAGCGCGCCTTTTCGGAGTTTTGGGCAATCTCGCTGATCGTCGAGGTCATTTCCTCTGTCGCGGTCGCAACCATGCTGACATTGGTTGATGCCTGTTCCGTGGCTGCAGCTACAGATGTCATATTCGAATTCATCTCTTCGGCTGCCGCCGCAACTGTGTTTGATTTGCCCGATGTTTGCTCGGAACCGGCCGACATTTGCTGGGAAATAGCTGAAAGTTCAGTGGAAGAGGATGAGAGGCTTTCCGCTCTTGAAGCAATACCTTCTATAAGTTGACAGGTATTTCCCACCAGAGTATTAAAAGATTTAGATAATTCTCCCAGTTCATCCTTGCTGGTAAATTTTACAGACAGGGATAAATCACCTTTGGCTACCTTCCTGGAAACACCTGTTATTTCCATAATCGGGCCAATAATCATTTTTGAAACAACAAACAGCAGACCAACTACAACAAAGGCAATCATTATGTTAATTGCAATTATCCAATTTTTCACAAGTAAAGCTGATTTTACCATAATACCAGCAAACTGATCACCTTTTTCCAGCATTGGATTACCAAAAGATTTCAGATCTTCCATATAACGATTTGTTTCAAGGCTGCCATTTTGAAACTGCCTAATCATTTCAATTAAATTATTGCAGTTTTTTATATCCTGCTCACATAGATTAAAAGCTTCTCCTAAACCTAATATACGGAATATGATTTTTTCTATTCCATTTGTTTGAGCCAGAATTGCAACAGGCTGCTTTTTGATCTCATCCAGCAGTTGCAATAAACCCATTTCACCATAAACATCACTTCTTTTATTCGCCAATTCTTTTAAATTATTAATTGATTCAGGTTGATCTTTATCCAGAAGATAATGATATTCTTTTATCCGAAACTCAAAAAACATGCTTGTCACAGCATGATCTCTTTCAAGTTTCTGCATAAACGTAGTCAAGGCTATCTCCCGCATGCCTATAATTGAGATCAGTGAAGACAGTATAAAACAACACCCCAAAACAATAAATTTTTTCTGTATTTTTATATTTTTTAGATACGTCAACATATTCTCCTTCTTCAAAAATAAGTAAATATATAGATTGTCAGATAATTAATTTTTCTCGTTTTCTCTCTCCAGCGTGGGAATCGATATTTATTTACTCAAGTAACCATGAATACTTTCCAGCAATTGTTCCTTGTCCAGTTTAATCTGGTAAGCGTCAATTCCGATTTCCCGTCCTTTGGCGATATCCTCCTCACCGGCCAGGGTTGTCATGGCGATAACCGGGAGATGCTTAAAACGTTCATCCTGTTTGATTTTTTTTGCAAACTCAAAACCATTCATATTCGGCATTTCAATATCCGTTACAACCAGGTCTATCTCTTTGCCGCGTTCGCAAAGCAGGTTCCAGGCTATTTCACCGTCTTCCGCTTCGGTTACATTATAGCCTTCCTCTTTCAGAAAACCCTTTACCTGGGTTCGGAAAAAATTTGAATCCTCGGCATATAGAATGGTGGCGGCTTCGCCGGCTTCAGTTTGAACAACTTCACGTTCTTCAAACCATTCAGGATGCATGGTCTCAACAAGTTCAAAGATATCAACCATCTGGGTTGTGCAGCCGTCGATAATAGCCGAGCCCATGATACCGGTCTGTTTCAGGGTGCTGTCATCAAAAGCAGCGGCAACATCAGCAGCATCAACCGGACTGGTGGCCAGAAGTCCCATCTCTTTGCCCGCTATGGTAAATACAATCACCAGCAGGTTCTCGATATCCGCAACAGGCTTGACTGCGGCCACATCTTCTATGGATAAAAGCGGCAGGCTCATCTCCCTGTATTGCATCACCCTTTTGCCGCCCACTTCTTCAATGGTATCCCGTTTAATCTTTTCTATGCGGGAGACAAGACCCAGTGGCACGGAAAACTGCTCATCCTCCGCGTTCCTGAACATAAGCAGGGATTGAATATCTTTACCTGTTTTCAACTCCTCCTCATGCACTTCGGATGCCCGCTCTGCCACTTCCACGGAATTCAGCTCCGCCATCCTGGAAAGTCCTGCTACATCAAGGATCAAGGCAACCCGTCCGTCGCCCATGATTGTAGCCCCGGCATAGCCCTTGCAATGTTTCAAATGCCGTCCAAGCGGCTTGACAACTATCTCTTCGGAATCGTGCAGACTGTCCACCACAAGCCCGTATTTCATGGTTCCGGTGGAGACCACGACAATATTCAAAGCGCTGTCGGCATGATAGCGGCGATCGCTCGAAGCTCTGGAGATTGGCTGGTTGTTCTGATCAACTATTTCGTCAGGGCTGGTTTCAGAATATTCAGGACTCTTTTTTGATCTCCGGTCGGCTATATTTTGTCTGCGGTCAGGCATCTCAAGCCCGTCTGCAGAATCAGTATAAATTGACTCTATGCCTATTACATCGGCCAGTTTGATCAGTGGCAGCAAGTTGCCGCGCAGGCGCACCACCTCGGCATCGCCCACTTTCTCTATCCGGTCTTTAACCTGGGCCGCCGGAATCCTTAAAAGCTCCTCCATATTTACCTGGGGAATGGCATAGCGCTCTCCTCCGGCGCTGATCAACTGGCTGGGAATAATCGCCAGAGTAAGCGGGAGCTTGATCCTGATGATTGTCCCTTTGCCGACTTCAGAATCAATATCGACTACACCGCCAAGTTTATCTAGATTGGTCTTGACCACGTCCATGCCTACTCCGCGTCCGGAGACATCTGTTACTTCTTTTGCTGTTGAAAATCCCGGCATAAAAATCAGATTCATTTTTTCCTTATCCGACATGGCGGTCGCCTGATCTTCTGTTAAGAGACCTTTATCAATTGCCAATCCGGCCAGCTTATTCCCGTCCAGCCCTTTGCCGTCATCCCGGATCTCGATGTTGACCTGTCCGGCTTCGTGAAAGGCTCTTAATTCTACCCTGCCGGTAGTTTCCTTACCTGCCTTACGGCGCACATCCGGAGTTTCAATCCCGTGATCAACAGAATTTCTGACCAGATGAGTCAGAGGATCTCCGATCCCCTCGATGATGGTTTTATCAAGTTCAACCTCTTGCCCTTCGACTTCCAGCTCTATTTCTTTGCCCAGGTTTCTTGCCAGATCTCGCACGACTCTTGGAAACTTGCTGAAAACATTGCCCACTGCCTGCATCCTGGTTTTCATGATGGCTTCCTGGAGTTCGGAAGTAATCATATCAATCCTCTGACAGGCACTCTCCAGGCCACTTTTATCATCTGCCGCCCCGGACTGGAGCAACTGGTTTCGGCTGAGTACAAGTTCTCCTGCCAGGGTCATTAAAGAATCGAGCAGGCTGACATGAACCCTGAGACTGGTATCAGCCACAACTGGATTTTTGGGAGGAACGGCTTTCTTTTTTTGAGGAGCTTTTCCAGACGCAGGTTCAACTTTTTTTACTGCTTTTACTACGATCGCAGGTTCAGCTTCTTTGGCAGCTTCTACAGGCGCAGGTTCAGCCTGAATCACAGGCGGAACTTCTTCCTGCTCAGCAGGTTCTGGTTCAGACAGCGGCCTTATGGTCAGGTCTTCGGCAAGGAGATAGATATGTTCTTCATCTATTTCAAACAGCGCGTTAATATCGTCTGGTTTCAAAATAGTGGCAAATAGAACCAGAAACGGAAGACGGGTGGAAGGTTCACCCTCTTCAAGATCCCCGACTGCTTCCACATCTATCTTGCTCTCTAAAATATCACCGCACTGTTGCATTTCATTCAGCACATCAAGAGGATTCTTGTTCTTTTGGTGAACATCATGAATCAGGTCTGGGGTGTCTAAATCCCCATAATTAGCTTGCTCAGGATTTGGCCCCCCCTTCAGAATATAAGTTATGTATGTCAATTTGCTCCATTTATAAACAAAGCATTAACATGTTGATAATACCCATTATTTATATTTGAATGTGGTCAAACAAATGCTTATTAAGCTGCGGCACGGTTATTATATTCAGCATTATTGGGCGCATAAGGTTGTTTTGTAAACTTATTTACGGGCCCACCTAATTGTTCAAAATTTGCTGTAATATCAGTTACATCTTTTGATTTTTCATCATTTTTTGGCACCGGTAGAAGAGTTAAACCACAGTCAAACTCAGTTGACAAACTATCTGTAAGGCTTCCGGGGGTTGGTAAAATTTTTCGGCGCTGCCGAGTTAAAGACAACAACTTATTTTCAACTTCCTGTTGTTCCTTTACTGTAACGCCCATTGCCATCCGAACGGATTCTCTATTCACAGATCCGCAAAAAGCCGGTAAACGAAGTGCAATTCGGTTTGCATCTTTTACTTCTCCTGTACCATGTGTTTTACCAAGTCCAAACAGGGATTCAATATTATCAGAACAAATAGGCATTCCAGTATTGCCCATGCCCAATGATTCAGCGACTATTAATTGTTTTTCCATCCAGGTAATAAAACCGATACGTACTTGAGAGCTTTGAGGGATATTTTTTAAAAGTTCTTTGCACTCTTTGTAGGTTTTCATATTCAAGCCTTGAGCTTTAAGAATTTCCTGGCTTTTTAAAAGAGGAGATGCATCACGAAGAAATCGCTTGATAAACTGTTTATATTCAGGAAGTTTACCAAGATAATTCCTAAGTTTTGAAACTACAGAGTCCTTTGAAACTCGCCCCCGTGGTGAGTGCTTAAGAACCATTTCAGCCCATTTCACCATTCGATGAATATTCATGAATCGAGCTTTTGTCGAAACCTTTGGGGGTGCAAAAAATGCAAGTACTGTTTGCTTAAATTTTTTTGAGGCTTGTCCGCAAGCAGAGATAAAACAGTCATACGAAGGATGTTTTGTATATTCTTTTTTTAATAGATTGGCAACAACATGAGAAATATCATCAATGGAGAAACTTGAAAATCCTCTTTCATTTAGGAGTCTGACACCTTTCATGAGGTCCATTCCTCCGTCTTTCAAATATGCAGCAGGTTTTCCGGTGATGAGAATCACCTTTTGTAAAAAATTTGCAATGGATTCTCCAGTCCATGATTTCGCCACTGAAATTGCTACACAATTGATGTTTTCAAGAGTTGGAGCACCTTCATGATTTTTAAAATGATCAGTTCTAAGCTCCAAAATAGCAAGAATTTTACCAGCTCCCAATGCTATTGAGGTATCTATCATCCAAATAGCACCATTTACAATCTTATCCATATCAAAAGAAACAGAAGAAAGCCCTTTATAGTTCCAGATTTTTGATAGTGAATATCTGGTGACCCAGTTAATGATCGTTTGAGGGCACGGTATTTTGGTTATCCCAAGGTATGCTTGTAAAATGCCAAACATTCTTGATATTGCTCTGAATCCAACGTGTCCGACCAAAAATAGGCGTAAAGAAATAAAAATCAATTCCTCCTTACTATTAACCGACAATGTGTTCTTTTTACGTTCTTGTTCTAATTCTTGTCTATTTTTCCGGAGTTCAGACTTGTATTTATTTCGTTCATTTTTAGTACGTTTCAGCTCAGCTTTCTGATACTTAATTATACGAGTACGATCAACTGCTTTGTCTTTCCAGGCAGTTCTACTTTTTTTAATTTTGAAACTTTACTCATAGCAATAACCATCTTTTTGGTTAAAATATTTGAATATATAGGGAATAATAATTTTTTTCAATCAGCAATTTTGAATTATTGACGGCATTTTGTTATGGTCTACGCAAATTTTACTGAAAATATTGAAGGTGCCTGAATGACATATGATAGATTGCAAGCAAAAATAATCCCTGGCAAACATTGTAGCTTTTGTGGAAACGATTCTGTTCCTTTAATAAAAACAAAATGTTGTGACCAATGGATTTGCTGTGACACTTCTTTTGCATCTATAAAAGGTGGAGATTATTGCCAATATCATCACGAGCACGAGGGTCTCTGCCATTTTCATTACAATAACAGCCATTCAGGGATATGGCAGGAGTGCAAAGAATGCCGGGATTTGGTTGGGGAAGATAATTTTAATGCTGCATTTCATGACCCCAACAATGTGCCAAGATATTAATCGCACTCATGATAGGGCCAAAAGTTGAGCAAAAAAAGTAGCCACAAAACTGAGTTTTTGGACACCCCAAATCAGGTCATATTCAACCAGGTATATAAACTTGCCTTCCTTCCGGGGAGCCGCAATCCCATATTCAGTAACACTAAAAACGCTTCTCCCATTCGGAAAAGATATATCCACAATATTCTCCACGCTCTCCTTTTCTTCTTCAGGCAAAGAGCCTGCAAGAATGCCCCTGAGCGCATCAAGATGTTCCGAGATATCTATATCATTGCTATTAAACACATCATTGATCAGGTTTCGCAAAGCATCGGAGGCCAGCAGCAGAATATTAATAATCTCAGGGTTGGGGATCATCTCGCGGCTCCTGATCTTGCCCAAAATATTCTCCATCTCATGGGTCAGATCCTTGATATTGGTCAGCCCCATAAAACCTGCCCCGCCCTTAATGGAATGTGCGGCGCGATAAACCTTGTTAACCATATCTTCATCTATATCAGCACCGTTCTCCTCTATGGCAAGGAAATCATTTTCTATGTCCGCCAGATGTTCCAGAGATTCTTCAATATAAATCTGCAGGGTTTCATCATTTTCAATGCTCATGATTATGCTCCTTAAAAAATTACAAAAACTGACCTTTTGAAATTAAAATTTAACTGAATCAGCCCAAGTTACGAAAATGACCATTAAAAACGCCAGAGCAGTCAACTCCATAATCGCCATTTCAACAAGAAAACGTGCCATCTTGCCTAAATTTTTTTTTATTTTTTCATATCCCATAGCTTATCCGCTTCCTCCCTGATCAAAAAAATACCTTTGATTCGTAATCATTCAGCCATTTTAACTTCAAAATGCCGATCAAGCCGCATAACCTTAAACAGTTTATAAATATCTTCCGAAGCATTGATTACGATGAATACTCCATCATTCTTTTGCAAGCTGTTATGAGCAGCGATCAAAACCCCCAGCCCAACCGAATCGACCATCCTGACACCATCAAGGTCTGCAGTCAATTCCTTGACGCCCCCTTCAACGGACTTAAGAAGTTCAGCTCTGAATTCTTCCGCCATGGATGCCACAATATCCATACCCGGTGTAACTGTTTTTGCTGCTGTTCCGCCCATACTTTCCTCCTGCCGGCTTTATTGTTTTTGTTCAATTTTTTTCATAAGTGTCAACCTGTTGCCTGCTTCATTATATAAAATTTCATCACAATAGGTTTTCATGATATACAAACCTCTGCCGGAAACATCTCTGCCCGGCCGTTCCTTTTTCAGGCGGCCTTGCCAGTCAAAGCCCGGGCCATTATCTTCAATCTCCAGGCATCCTTCAAATTTAGTTTACACTTTAGTCAAAAACCCTGAAGGGGGTTAGACATATCACCCAGGGCAGCGCCCTGGGTGATATGTCTAATAAATTAGAGCCCTGAAAGGGCGTGACATAATGGTGGCGATTCTTATGTCACGCCCTTTCAGGGCTAAAATGCTTACTCTATCAAATTCATTATAAGGGAAGTCCCTTATCAGTAAATAGTTAATACAATCAAATATCGTTTTCAAAAAGTGTAAACTACTTTTTATGGTTTATGAAGGATGCCAATCTCCATTACCAGGCCGGCCGGTTCAATCCGCAGTTCAAACTTGACAGTTTTATCATAATTCAATTTGGCTCCATGCACTGCGGCATTGATCAAAGCCTCTCGTGATACCAGGATCACCTCAAGAAAACTCCTCCAACTTTTTTTGGGCAAGAAATCTTTCCATATCTGTAATTACGAGAAAGCAATATATATGCCATGGTTGCCTGACAAAAGCATGAACCGGGACGTTGGTGAGGAAAGTGCTTTACTGGTGAGATTTGATGAATGAATACAGAAATATGCTAAACTATATGCCCGTGGTGTTTTGAACTATAGTATGAGTCGTGGGAGGGTTCAGGTGGATAGACCTATTTTTTTCAATTTTGCCCTGAATTTACGATCAAATGTTACAATTAAAGACCCTTTGGTATTTTTACAAAGCGTTGCGATGATAGCGTCACCATAATCTTTAAAAACCTCAGGCCAATAGGATATAAGGGTTTTCATGTTAAGATCATGAACCACTTCAATACCCGGCATATCGATAAAATCCCGAACTATTTTGCTTATTTCAGATTTTGGGATTTGATAAACTGTATCCATTACATAAACAAACTCAGTCAAAACATTTTGTGGGCAAAGCACCATAATTCTTAGACGGGCAGCATCATTAAAGAGCTTATCTATTTTTACCTGCTGTTCCTGGTTTCTATCCGTAACAAAAGATATCAGCGCATTTGTATCTATAATATATTTTTTCACAGATATTTTTCCATCCGTTTATCATGAGATAATATGATATCTTCTTCAATTTTACCAGCACCTGTTTTTATCGAATTTTTATAGTTTAAAAATCTTTTTTGAACAGGAATTACAACTATCTTGCCGTGCTCGATTTTCCATTCCAGAGTATCTTTAACAGTAAGCTTAAGGTTTTCTCGTACTCCTTTCGGAATAGTGGTTTGAAACTTTGAAGTAATGACCGATTGCATGGTTTTTCCCTCCCTTTACGCTACAATGTTTTCCTTACAATAATACAATATGGTAAGGAAAACATATTGTCAATTTTAAAATATCTAAACTATGAAACCGTGCGCGTAAACCGGGACGGTGGTGCAGAAAGTGCTTCACTGATGAGATTTGATGAACGAATATAGCAATGGGACTATAAAAAATAAAACTTGATATTACCGGCATCAGTAATATATTGAAGATGTGTATAATTATTGGAAAAGAAAGCAATATATATGCCATAATTGGCTGACAATTCACAAAGCGTTGGATTTTGGACGATGACCGATTTAGATGATAATTTCTTTATGAAAAAAGCTCTGCAACTTGCGAAAGAAGCGCTCTCATATGGCGAATTCCCGGTAGGGGCAGTGATGGTGTATGAGAACGAAATAATTGCAACAGGTTATAGAAAAGGCACATCAGGAGGAACGACTAATGAAATAGATCATGCCGAGATGATATGTTTAAGAGATTCTGTTGATCTTGGCCGGAGCATAGATAGACTCAAAACAACTCTTTTCTGCACACTTGAGCCATGCCTCATGTGCTTCGGTGCAATTATATTAAGTAGAACAGGCCGAATAGTCTATGCTTATGAGGATATAATGGGCGGCGGCGCAAACTGCAATCTCAGTAAACTCCGGCCTCTTTATAAACAAAGTACGATTTCTATAGTTCCGGGGATATTGCGTGAGGAGAGCCTGAAACTCTTTAAAGCCTTTTTCTCAAACCCCAAAAATAATTATTGGAAAGAGAGTCTCCTCTCCAAATATACACTCCAACAGTAAAAATAAACATTTTTTTCTTGCATTTCCTTGAATCATTAATTAGTTTATTAGATTTTAACTAAATGAGAAAAAAGGCTTAATATAAATTCTTGGGGAGGTAAAGCATAGCTATACACAGAAAATTTTTAAAATCCAATAAAAAGGATAGAACTTTTATTAATCGGGACATAAGAGCTAAAGAAGTTCGCGTTATTGATCCCGAAGGAAACCAGTCGGGTATATTGCAAATCCACCAGGCGCTTGCAATGGCCAATGACCACGGGCTTGACCTTGTGGAGGTCTCTCCCAATGCCAGGCCGCCTGTTTGCAAAATAATGGATTATGGTCGTTATAAATATGAACAGACCAAAAAAAAACAGGAAGCAAAAAAAAAACAGAGCACAGTCCAGGTCAAAGAGATAAAGGTTCGTCCCAAAACAGGCGAGCATGATTTGCAGACCAAGATAGGCCATATAACAAAATTTATAGGCAACAAGGATAAGGTAAAGGTTACAGTCATGTTTCGGGGACGCGAAATAACACTTTCCCAGCAGGGAAGGGATGTGTTAAGCAAAATTGCCGAGAGTGTAAACGAAATCGCAACAGTGGAATCATACCCTAAATTTGAAGGCCGGACAATGATTATGATACTGGCTCCCAAATAGTATTGAACCCATAAAAAGTCTTTCCGAATAATCTTTCAAAGGTCTAAACATGGCGTGTGCTGTTTCTTGACAGCTCGCGCCATCTATTTTTAATCCCTATTTTTAATCAAGGAGCAGGAGATGCCGAAAATAAAGACAAACAGATCAGCCGCAAAGCGTTTCCGGAAAACAGGCACCGGGAAAATAGCTTTTTCAAAATCACATTCCAACCATATTTTAACAAAAAAGACAACCAAGAGAAAAAGATCTTTAAGAAAAGGACAAATTGCTTCTAAAAGTGATATGAGAGAAATAAGACTGCTTTTACCTAACAGGTAGTCATTGATATTGAGGAATAAGGAGTAAAATTATGCGTGTAAAAAGAGGTTATAAAGCAAGACAACGCAGACAAAAAATTTTAAAGCTTGCAAAAGGATTCCGCGGGGGCCGCAGCAAGCTCTACCGAACTGCCGCAGATGCAGTAGACAAAGCGCTTATGTACGCTTATCGTGATCGAAAGGTCAAAAAACGGGAGTTCCGTAAGCTATGGATTGCAAGAATAAATGCAGCAGCACGTTTGAATAATCTTTCTTACAGTAAATTCATGCATGGGCTGAAACTTGCGGACATTGAACTTGACCGCAAAGTTCTCGCAGATTTGGCTATATCCGATCCCCCAGGCTTCGCACAACTGGCAACAACGGCATCCATGCAGCTTTAAAATAAATTCCGTAAAATTTGTTTAACATATTGTGAAATATAATATTGACCAAATAAAAGAAAACGCTTTACAGGAACTGGAATCGGCCGACAGCAAAAAGAGCCTGGAATCTCTCTTTGTAAAATATCTCGGCCGAAAGGGACGTGTAACCCAATTTTTAAGAAATATTTCAAATCTTCCTCCGGGCGAAAGGCCGGAAGCCGGAAAAAAGGCCAACCTTGCGAAGAAGAGTCTGGACGCAGCCTTCCAAAAAAAGCGCCGGGATATCGAAAGCAAAGCTCTTCAAACAGAAGATCGCATCGATGTTTCACTTCCCGGCAGATCGCCTGCCACAGGTTCCCTGCATCCGATTACCCGGATCACAGACCGTATTTGTGATATTTTCGTCAGATTCGGTTTTGATATTGCGGAGGGGCCGGAGGTAGAGACTGATTATTATAATTTTGAAGCGCTGAACATTCAAAAAAATCATCCTGCCAGGGACATGCAGGACACCTTTTATATATCGGATAATATTGTTCTCAGAACACATACTTCCCCGATCCAGGTAAGAATAATGGAGCAGCAGGCTCCCCCGGTCAGAATCATTGCGCCGGGAAAAGTCTACCGGTGCGATTCCGATCTGACCCATACTCCAATGTTTCACCAGGTGGAGGGTTTGATGGTTGATAAAAAGGCCACATTCGGCGACCTTAAAGGAATGCTTACTCTTTTTATTCATCAGATATTTGATGATAAGATATCATTAAGGTTCCGCCCCAGTTTCTTCCCTTTTACAGAGCCGAGCGCAGAAGTCGATATCCTTTGTGTAATCTGTCGGGGCAAAGGGTGCAGGGTCTGTTCAGGAACAGGCTGGCTGGAAGTTCTCGGCTGCGGTATGGTACACCCGGCGGTCTTTGAAAATGCAGGCTACGATACCGATTTATATAAAGGATTCGCATTCGGAATGGGTATAGAACGGATCGCCATGCTGAAATACAGGATTGACGATATCAGAAAATATTTTGAAAATGATCTCAGGTTTTTAAGGCAATTCTAAGATGAAGGTAAGTTTAAGCTGGCTCAAAAAATATATTCCCGTTGATATGGAAATCTCTGCACTTGCCGACGCGCTTACAATGGCCGGCCTTGAAGTAGATAATATTTATGACAGATATGATTATCTTGACAAAGTCATTGTCGGATGCATAACCGAAATCAGACCGCATCCCAATGCCGACCGGTTAAGGCTTTGCGCTGTAAACACCAGCGATAACCTGATAAATGTAGTTTGCGGGGCGGACAATATCAAAACAGGTATGCATGTTCCGCTGGCCCTGCCGGGAACCGAACTGCCAAGCGGTCTTATCATCGAAAAGAGTGTAATCCGCGGCGAGGCATCGGGTGGTATGCTCTGCAGTGCAACCGAGCTTGGCATAGGCGAAGACAAAAAAGGAATTATGAACCTTCCGGATACCCTTACGCCGGGAGAGAATCTTGCCGGTGCGCTTAAACTGACCGACCATGTGCTTGAAATCGATCTTACTCCAAACAGGCCGGACTGCCTGAGCATTATAGGAGTTGCAAGAGAAATTGCAGCTTTTCACAACAAGCCGGTTCAATACCCCTCAAGCAAGCACATTGCTTCCGGCAGACCGGATACACCGGAAAACATTTTCAATCTTACATCTGTAACAGTACAAAATACTGACCTGTGCCCAAGATATGGCGCAAAGCTTTTTAAGAATGTTAAAATCGGCCCTTCACCTTTCTGGCTGAAAGACCGTTTGATATCAACAGGAATCCGGCCGGTCAACAACTTTGTCGATATAACAAATTATGTTATGATGGAAACAGGCCAGCCGCTCCATGCCTTTGATTTTGATAAACTGGCAGAAAAAAGAATCGTCGTTCGCACCGCAAAACAAGGGGAAAATATTACTACCCTTGATAATAAGAAACGAAGGCTCTCCAGCCGGATGCTTATGATTTGCGATGGAGAAAAACCGATTGCCATTGCAGGTGTCATGGGAGGACTCAATTCAGAGGTCACGGATACTACAAGATCCGTTCTCCTGGAAAGTGCATATTTCGACCCGGTATGTATAAGAAAAACCTCAAAAAAACTCGGGTTGAATACGGATTCCGCCCATCGTTTTGAACGGGGCGTTGATCCCGCAGGTACGATTAAAGCATTAAACAGAGCAGCGCTGCTTATAGAAAAAACAGGATGCGGCTCCGCCGTAAACGGAACAATCGATGAAAACCCAGTACCTTATGAACCTTTGTCAATATATGTAAAACCTGAAGAAATAAATTCCCTCCTGGGAACAGATATAAAACGCGACAAAATTATAAAACTGCTTGAAGGAATAGAGTTCTCTGTTGAAAATAAAAGAAGGGATGAGGCAGATGATTTATTGTTAATAACCCCACCCTCTTACAGGGTCGACATAAAAAGGCCGGTAGATATTACGGAAGAGATAGCCAGGCTTTACGGTTATAACAAGATCCCGGTAACATTCCCTGTTGTTCCTGTTCAGGCAAAATCTTCTTCCATACATATAGCTCATAAAAAACAGATCAAAAGGCTTATGACCGGTTTAGGTTTTTCAGAGTGTATCAATTACAGCTTTATCAATAATCAATCTACAGCCCGCCTGAATCTTGAGCGTGACGATGCACGGTATAACATGATCAGACTCTTGAATCCTTTGTCTAATGACCATGCCGCTATGCGGTCTTCTCTTGTTCCGGGATTGCTTGAAACCATGCGTAGAAACATTACGCGAAGTATGCATAATTTAAAACTATTTGAAATCGGCAAAATATTCATTCACAAGGGAGAAGATACTCTGCCTAGGGAAAAAGAAATAATAACGGGCTTATGGACCGGAACAAGGCAGGCATCAACATGGTACGATAAGGATATCCCTGTCGATTTTTATGACATTAAGGGAGCTGTTGAAGCACTGTTTGACGCGCTTAAAATTAACAAACCAGCTTCTGTCAGATTTACCAGGCTGCCGGACAATCAATGCGTTTATACAAAACCCGGGTATACTGCACGAATTATTTCAGGAAACAAAACAGCAGGAATTATAGGAGAGGTCAATCATCATGTTTTAAAGAATTTTGACCTTTCAGCAAATGCTTTTATATTTGAAATCAACCTCACGGAGCTTTACAAACTCATACCGGAAACCATATTTGCTGAACCAATCCCCAAATTCCCTGCAGTTTCCAGAGATATTACAATGATTGTTGATAAAAATCTCGAATCGGCAAACATACTTGAACAATTAAATCTTTTTGGAGAAAAGCTTGTGGAAAAGCTGCAACTCCTTGCAGCTTTTGAAGGCGAACCTGTTCCGATAGACAAAAAAAGCCTATCTTTCAGAATAACTTACAGATCTGCCAATGAGACACTGGAAGACAATAAAATCAATGCAATCCATAAAAAACTTTCCGATAAGCTTATAACCGAGTTTAATGCAACGCTTCCTGAATGATAGTCTGAACTGTGATTTATATGATTAAATGATGGGCTATGATTTAAAAAAGCGGGGAGAATCAGGGAAATCCTGAAATCAAATAAATCACAGTTCAAACAATTGAATAGAGTAACGGTTTACGTTTATAAAATGCCGAAAGAAATACCCATTTCACCAGAACTCCCGGACAAGTTCTATTTCAAAGTCGGCGAGGTCAGCGAACTTGCAGATGTTCCAGCCTATGTGCTCAGGTTCTGGGAAACCGAATTCAAAAAAATAAAACCAAAGCGTACACCTTCCGGTCAAAGACTGTATAAAAAAGAAGATGTTGAGCTGATCCTCAAGATTAAATACCTGCTCTATAAAAAAAAATTTACCATTCAGGGCGCACGTCAATACTTAAAATCAGCCGCAGACAATCAGCCGGACACGCCTTCGCAGAAAATCCTGAATCATATCCGTATCGAGCTTAAAAAAATTCTTGATATTCTAAGATAAATACCGCTAAAAAAATATTGACATTATTATTCTTTTAGCGTAAACAGGTTTTCAACCTGAGGTCTTTGAAAGGAACTCAGGCTGCGGGCATAGCTCAGCTGGTAGAGTACAAGCTTCCCAAGCTTGGTGTCGCGAGTTCGAATCTCGTTGCCCGCTCCACTATAAATTAGCGGTATAGTGGGGTGACTTAATTGGGAAATCAGCCTTTTCCGGTGTAAAGGTTTTTTCAGGTAGAACTTTTTTTCTTTGCTTCTATATAAAGTGGTTATTGAGTTGAGGATTAAATCTTTTATGAATATTTGAATGGCCGGATAAAATTTTCGATCAGGTTCAAAAGATCTACCTGCAATAAAAAGGAAAACGGGCAAAAGCCCGTTTTTTGTTTTTAAGGGCCCAGCTCAAATGGAGAATAGAGATGCTGATATCAGACATTAAACGTGTTATAGATCAGGTAAGCCGGGAAAAAGGTATTGATCGTATAACCCTTATAAGAGCGCTTGAAGAAGCTTTGAAATCCGCTGTAAAGAAAAAATTCGGCGACAAGATCGATGTTGAAATACAGTATAATGAAGAGATCGGTGAAATTGAGGTGTTTCAGTTTAAAGAGGTAGTGGAAAAAATAACCGATCCTGATACACAGGTCGATTTTGAAGAAGGGCAAAAGCTTGATCCTGAATGTGAGATAGGCGACAGTCTGGGCACGAAGATGGACACAACAACTTTCGGCCGAATCGCTGCGCAATCAGCAAAACAGGTTATAATCCAAAAAATGAAAGACGCGGAAAAGGATGCTGTTTATGCCGACTTCATAGGGCGCAAGGGTGAAATCATAAACGGAATTGTCCAGCGTTTTGAACGAGGCAGCATAGTTGTAAATCTCGGTAATGCCGAGAGTATACTTCCCAATCGGGATCAGATTCCCGGAGAAACTTATAAACGCGGCGACCGTATCAGGGCATGCATAATTGATGTTCTCCATGACACACGTGGACCACAAATTATATTATCAAGAACACATCCCGATTTCCTTGTAAATCTCTTCAAGACAGAAGTTCCTGAAATCAATGAAGGAATTGTGGATATTATGGGCGTAGTACGCGAGCCGGGGGTCAGAGCAAAAATTGCCGTCTCATCTCATGATCCGGACATAGACCCTGTCGGCGCTTGTGTGGGCATGAAAGGAAGCCGGGTACAAAACGTGGTGCAGGAACTAAAAGGCGAAAAAATTGATATAATTACCTGGTATGCGGATATTGCAAAATATGTTTGTAATGCTTTGGCTCCGGCTGAGATAATCAGGGTAATTATAGACGAGCAGAATCATTCAATGGAGGTAATAGTACCTGACGAATACCTTTCAATTGCAATAGGCAAAGGTGGGCAAAACGTGCGCCTCGCCTCAAAACTTACAAGCTGGCGCCTTGATGTTCAAAATGATACAAAATACAGCAAAACATTAAAAGATGGTTATGAATCTCTTATAAAATTACCGGGAATAGGTATAAGTCTTGCGGATGCGTTATATGAAAACGGTTTTTTTTCACCCTTGGAACTTAGCAGTGCTTCTGTTCAGGAATTACTGAAGATTAGAGAAATGACAGAGGAAAAGGCTGCCGAGCTTATAGAAGCGGCAAAAGAGCCTTTAAAAAATTTAGGCACAGATGATACTGATGATACTTCTGATGAAGACGATACTTCCGGCACAGATTATACAGATGACACTTCTGGTAAAGATGATCAAGATATAGAGAGTAATCCTCTCATAGAAGATACGAAATAATATTGAAAGAAAAAAAAGCAGGGGGAGGAATGGCTAAAACCAGGGTCTATGAACTTGCCAGAGATCTTAACATGGCAAACAAAGATTTGCTTGACAGAATTAAATCTTTGGATATTTCAGTAAAAAGCCATATGGCTTCTCTTGATGATGACTTGGTCGTTATGATTAAAGCGAATATTCTTGAAAAAAAACAGACCGATTTAGAAGTAACTCGTGTCAAGCCGACCGTTATTAGAAGACGCAGGAAAGTTGCTGAGAAAAAGCCTATAAAGGAACCTCCCGAACCCGAAACACTGCCTGAACAGGTTATACATGCTGAAGAACCGGTAAAAACAGACCTGCCGGAGCCGGATAAAAAGACGGAAGAAAAAAAAGATTTGATGTTAAAAACGGAAGAGAAAGAAGACTTGCTTTTAAAAGAGGAAAAGACTGTCGAGCCTGTTCACAAAAAAGAAACCATAACTACCGAACCATTAATAGAAGAACCGGTAAAAGCAGTAAAAACGCCTGACAGAAAAGTCAAAAAACCTGTAAAAAAATTAAAAACAGAAAAAAAAGAGACACCTGCTAAAATTATACATCTACCCGCGCCTTCTTTGCAAAAAGCACCTGAAGAAACAAAACCTGTCACAGGCAAACCAAAATCTGATATAAAAAGTTCTATTAAAACCCGCACAACGGAAACTAAACCGGACAAAACAAAAAAGAAAGAAAACAAGCAACAGGAAAAAGTTGCCGCGGATCAGGGCCGTAAAGAAAAGCACTGGAGCAAAAAGAAAATTTCCTTCCGACGCAAAGAGGTTGTTGAAGGAAAGGCTCTTTTTACAGGTAAAAAACGCGCCCAAAAAGGTAAAAAGGGAGTTCACAATAAAAAGACTACTCCAGCGTTGAAAACTCACATAACAACACCTAAAGCTATTAAACGAAGAATCAAGATAGACGATGCCATCACCCTGTCAGAACTTGCAAAAAGGATGGGCATCAAAGCTAATGATATGATTGCACAACTTATGACTTTAGGTATAATGGCAACCGTAAACCAGACTATAGACTTTGACACGGCAGCACTGATTGCATCAGAATTCAACTATGAAATAGAAAAAGCATCTTTTGAAGAAGATACCATTTTACGGGTAAAGGGAGATGATACAGGTAATCTGGTTGCGAGACCACCTGTGGTTACCATTATGGGGCATGTCGACCACGGCAAGACATCTCTGCTTGATGTTATTCGCAAAACCAGTGTTACTGATGCAGAAGCCGGGGGAATAACCCAGCACATAGGGGCCTATCATGTTAAAACAGATAAAGGCCATATTGTATTTCTGGACACCCCGGGGCATGAAGCTTTTACAGCAATGCGTTCCCGAGGGGCGAGCATTACGGATATCGTCATCCTGGTTGTAGCCGCAGATGACGGGGTAATGCCGCAAACCATTGAAGCTATAAATCATTCAAAAGTTGCGGATGTTCCGATTATTGTCGCAATTAACAAGATCGATAAACCCGATGCCGATCCGGACCGCGTCCAGCGCGAACTGGCTGAATCCGGTCTTGTCCCTGAAGACTGGGGCGGAGATACAATTTTTGTGAATGTCTCGGCAAAACATAATCAGGGCATAGGCAATCTACTTGAAATGGTGCTCCTCCAGGCTGAGGTTCTGGAACTAAAGGCAAATCCTGACAAGCTCGCTTCAGGGCATGTTGTCGAAGCAAAGCTGGATTCAGGAAGAGGCGCGGTTGCTACCATACTTGTGCAGCAGGGAACTCTCAAAACAGGCGATCCGGTTGTATGCGGCATTCATTACGGAAAAGTAAGAGCCATGTTGAATGATAGGGGAAAAATTGAAAAAACAGCAGGTCCTTCAATACCTGTGGGAATTACGGGCTTGTCCGGCGTGCCTAATGCAGGGGATGAATTGATCGCGCTCTCTGATGAAAAAGATGCCAAGCATGTCAGTGCGCACAGGATCCGGAAACAGCGCGCAAAAGAGCTTGCTAAAAGCGGCAGATTAAGTCTTGAAAAGCTTTACGAAAAGATGCAGAAGGGTAAAGTCAGTAAACTTAACCTCATAATCAAGGCCGACGTACAGGGCTCCATTGAGGCGATAGAGGACTCGCTGACAAAACTTTCAAATCAAGAAGTAAAAATAAATATCATCCATTCCGCAACCGGGACAGTAGTCGAATCGGATATATCCCTGGCCGCCGTTTCAGATGCAATAATCATCGGTTTCAATGTTCGTCCCAATATAAAAATCGAGTCCCTGGCTGGGGAAGAGCATGTCGATATGCGATTTTATAATATCATTTATAATGTTATAAATGATATTAAGGGTGCAATTTCAGGTATGATGGCTTCCACTTTTAAAGAGCATATTCATGGCAGAGCAGAAATTCGTGAAGTTTACCACATTCCTAAAGTAGGCACTATAGCAGGCTCCTATGTTACTGATGGAAAGATAGAACGTGGTGAGCTTGTTCGTCTTTTAAGAGAGGGAATTATTACCTATGAGGGAAAAATTGCGTCTCTTAGACGTTTCAAAGATGATGTAAAAGAGGTAAGCAGTGGTTATGAATGCGGGATCGGAATTGAAAACTACAATGATATCAAAACCGGTGACACCATAGAATGCTATCATCTTGAGGAGATCAAGGCCAAGCTTGAATAAATGATTGCAGGTACAGGGAAAATCATATTCAGACTGCATGACTGCCGCAGCCTGAAGTCTAAACGGAAAATAGTTAAATCTATCATCAGCAGGATATCCAACTCTTTTAATATATCTGTTGCAGAAGTGGGATCAAATGATATTCACCAGCGAGCTGAAATAGGTTTTGCATTAATAGGAAACGACCAAAGGCTAATCAATTCCAAAATCGACAAGGTTTTGAACTTTGCTGAAGAATTGAATGCGGCCGAAATTGTCGATTCGGAAATGGAGATTATAAATTTATGAAACCATTTTCACGTTCAGACAGAGTAAGCGGGCTGATTCAAAAAGTCTTGTCCGATATTCTAAAAAAAGATATTAATGATCCCCGTCTTAAAATGGCCACCATAACAGGTGTGAAGGTTTCCAGGGATTTAAAAACAGCCCGTATATATTTCAGCATATCCGGGGGAAAGCAAAACATAAAAAATGCAGCCAGCGGCTTTGAAAGCGCCAAAGGATATGTTAAGCGTAGTCTGGCCGGAAAGCTGGGACTGCGTTACATGCCGGATATTAAATTTTTTTATGATGAAACATTCGATTATGGTTCGCACATAGACGAACTGCTTAAACAGATCAAGACCGGAAATGGATCGGATCATACAACATCTTGAAAGCAGCAAAAATATTCTGCTTGCATCCCATGTTCAGCCGGACGGCGATGCCACAGGATCACTGCTGGCTCTTGGACTCTCTCTTGCGGGATCTGGTAAATCGACTACATTATACAATGAAAGTCCTGTTGATGCTTATCATTTCCTGCCTTACATCGAACGTATTGTAGATCATTGGGACGAACATATCAATTATGACACAGCCATAATACTCGATTGCGGGAATATGGAACGAACCGGCAAAACCGCCCCTGAAATAGGTCGGATACCGGTTATTATCAATATTGATCATCATTTAACAAATACAGGCTTCGGTAATCTCAGGATAGTAGACCCTTCAGCATCTTCAAGCTCTGAAATTGTTTACAGATTAATAAAAAAGATGGGAATTTCCATTGACATCGCAGTTGCCACAGCTATTTATACAGGAATATTCACCGACACCGGATCATTCAGATTTTCCAATACCAATAGAGCGGCTTTTGGAATCTGTGAAGAAATGGTCTCCATCGGGGTGGTTCCTCAAAACATAGCATATCATATTTACGGAACTTACTCTTTGGGCCGCCTGAAGCTGCTTAATCTATCACTTGACTCTCTGGAAATATCACAAAACGGATTACTTTCCATGATGACGGTAACTTATGATATGTTTGAAAAGACAGGTTCTAATTTAAATGACAGCGGTGAGTTTATAAATTTTGCAAAATCCATAGACGGTATAAAAGTGGCTGTTCTCATCCAGGAACTGAAAAATACCGAAAAAAATTCGAAAGGTCTTAACCTATTTCATATAAGCTTACGTTCAAACGGCAGTGTTGATGTGGCGGATATTGCATCCTCCTTTGGTGGAGGCGGACATTTTGCGGCAGCAGGTTTTGATGTGGAATCGACATTAACAGATTTAAAAAATTATTTTTATAGACTCGCTGAAAGTCTGTAAAAAATTAATTATGCAGCATCAACCAAACGGAATAATCGTTATTGACAAACCTGCAGGGATTTCATCGGCAAGAGTTGTTGCAATTGTCAAAAAAGCATTGAAAGCCGGGAAAGCAGGCCACACAGGCACCCTTGATCCATTTGCGACCGGTGTTCTGATATGCTGCCTTAACAACGCAACTAAACTATCCGACTTTTTAATTAAGGACAAAAAACAATACGAAGCGGTTCTTCATCTTGGCATTGAAACGGATACAGGGGATATAACAGGCACAATAATTGCTGTTTGTGATAAAATAGATTTCGGCAATAAGGAAATCAATTCTGCATTTGAACGGTTTAGCGGCAAAATAGAACAGATACCACCGGCATATTCCGCATTAAAGCACAAGGGCGTTCCGCTGTACAAACTGGCAAGACAAGGAAATCCTGTTAAAAAACCTGCCAGAAGCGTTATTATTTCAGATATCAGAATACTCGATATCAATCTGCCTGAAATCCGCTTTAAGGTTCGTTGTTCAGCAGGCACATATATAAGAACTCTCGCATCTGATATAGGAAAAACGCTTGGATGCGGAGGACATTTAAAAAGTCTCAGGAGAATTCAGAGCGGCAGGTTCTCCGTTAATGACTCCATCAAACTGGATAAACTCGAAAAGCTATCTTTATCAAAACAAAATTTTGCCATCTTGTCGGATAGAATAATAAGCATGACCGACGCACTGCCGGATATGCCTGCTTTACTTGCAAATGAAATACAAACAAGGAGGATTAAAAACGGCATCATCATGACAGGCCATGACTTCCCTTACGACTATGATGCTTTTGGTAGCGGCCCTGCAAAGATTATTGATAAAAAAAATAATATTATCGCAATAGTAAATTACGATAATAAAAATAATAAATATAAATATCATGCGGTTTTCAATGCGGATCCATAGCCGTGGCATTAAAATGCCAACCCTCGGGACCAAAGATACCTTGTATTATATTGTACTAAAATATATATTAAAAAAAATAATATTTTTCATTTAAGATACTTCATGACCATCTAAAAATGAAAATTTTTTGTTCAAAATCAAGGCATAAAAAAAGCAGATATTGGGCAAAAACAACCATTATGGGTGGACAATAGTGGACAGGAGGAAAAAAGGATAATGGTACTCTCAACTGCAAATAAACAAAATTTAATAAACCAGTATAAACTGCATGAAACAGATACCGGCTCACCTGAAGTTCAGATAGGGCTTCTTACACACAGGATATCATATCTGACAGAGCATTTAAAAATGCATAAAAAAGACCATCATTCCAGGAGAGGATTGCTGGTGCTGGTCGGTAAACGACGCAGATTGCTGAACTATGTAAAAAACAATAATGTAAACCGTTACAGAACGATTATTCAAACTCTCGGCTTAAGAAGATAGTCTTCTTCTTACTCCTCTCCTGGAGCTTGCGGGATATATAGACCGTCACATAAATAATTTCACTGCGTTATCGATCGGAGATATACGATTAGTATTATCTCCTCACTCTATCCTTGTGAAATTAATTATGTGACGATCTATATAATTAAGTATAGAATTAAGGAAAATATATGGAACTATTATTTAAGGCGAAAATTGGCGACAAAACAATGACTATACAGACAGGGAAGGTTGCCAAACAAGCTTCCGGATCTGTTACGGTTCAATACGGAGAAACCATAGTATTGGTTACAGTTGTCTCTTCATTTGATGAAAAACAGGGCGATTTTTTGCCACTCAGTGTTGAATATCAGGAAAAAATTTATGCCGCAGGCAGAATCCCCGGTAATTATTTCAGACGTGAAATAGGCAGACCAAGTGAAAAAGAGACCTTGACGGCCCGTCTGATAGACAGACCTATACGGCCATTGTTCCCCAAAGGTTACTGCTGTGAAATCCAGGTTATTGCAACAGTACTCTCCATGGATAAAGAAAACGATCCCGATGTGATTGCCATGGTCGGGGCTTCAGCGGCCCTGGAAATATCCGATATCCCTTTCGCAGGCCCGATTGCATCTGTACGTGTAGCCAGGGTAGAAGGACAATTTATTGCCAATCCGACCATTGATGAATGCGCCAAAAGCGATATAAACATTATTGTAGCCGGTTCAAAAACCGGTGTTGTAATGGTTGAAGGCGGAGCCGATATAGTAAATGAAGCCGACATGATCGAAGCCATCTTTTTCGGACACAAAGAAATGCAGCCGATCATCGATATGCAGATCAAACTGAAAGAAGCCGCCGGATTACCAAAAAGAGCGTTCTCACCTCCCGGTAAAGATATTGAGCTTTTTGAAAAGGTAAAAGCACTTGCATCTTCCCCAATGCGGGAAGCTATCCTGATACCTGAAAAGATTCAACGCCGGCAAGCATTCAGAACAGCCAAAGCAGAAATCATGACAGCTTTGCCGGAGGAATATCAGGAACGTAAAAATGAAATATCAGAATACCTCGATGAAATAAAAAAAACTATCTCTCGGAATTTGATCCTTAAAGAAGGCCGCCGTATTGACGGAAGAGAATTTGACGAAATCAGGCCTATCACCTGCGAAGCCGGTATTTTGCCCAGACCCCACGGCAGTGCATTATTCACAAGAGGTGAAACCCAGGTGCTGGGAGTGATGACTCTCGGCTCCAGCCAGGATGAGCAACGGATTGAAACGCTAAGCGGTGATGAAACAAGGCCTTTTATGCTCCATTACAATTTTCCTCCATATTCCGTAGGTGAAACAAAACGTCTGGGAGGGCCGAGCCGCAGGGATATAGGACATGGCGGTCTTTCAACCAGAGCCATAGAAAGAGTTCTGCCTGCCAAAGAAGATTTTGACTATACCATCAGAATTGTATCGGAAGTTTTAGAATCGAACGGTTCATCTTCAATGGGAACAGTATGCGCAGGCATACTGGCGCTTATGGACGGTGGTGTTCCAATAAAAGAACCGGTATCCGGAATAGCAATGGGACTTGTAAAGCAAGATGACCAGGTTGTAATCCTCTCCGATATCCTTGGAGATGAAGATCATACCGGAGATATGGATTTCAAGGTTACAGGTACAAAGAACGGAATCACAGCGCTTCAGATGGATATTAAGATACTTGAGCTCTCCAGGGAAATAATGGAAAAAGCTCTTCAGCAGGCCCATGCCGGACGGCTGCATATACTCGACAAGATGCTTGAAGAACTTACCAAACCCCGTAAAGAGATATCTCAGCATGCACCTAAAATAATTACAATCAAGGTTAATCCGGACAAAATACGTGAAATCATCGGCCCGGGCGGAAAGGTTATAAGATCCATCCAGAGTGAAAGCAATACCCAAATTTCCATTGACGATTCAGGCCTTTTAAAAATTGCCGCTACATCTCAGGAGGATTCTGATACGGCTCTCAACCTGATAAAGGAAATTACCAGGGAAGCTGAGGTCGGTAAAGTATACGAAGGAACGGTTGTCAAAATAATGGACTTTGGCGCCTTTGTGCAACTTTTCCCCGGCACCGACGGACTTTGCCACATATCACAGCTTGCCAAACAGAGGGTTGCAAAGGTTACAGATATCGTAAAGGAAGGGGACACCTTAAAGGTCAAGGTTCTGGATATAAGCAATGGGAAAATACGATTAAGCCACAAGGTACTCCTTTAAACTGAATTTAATGGACCCTTCACCAAGCATAAAACTGCTACGACTGAGGCCAGGGGCCGATTCAGATATACCCCTGCCCTCCTATATGACACCAAAATCAGCCGGTATGGATCTTGCCGTAGCCATTGAGCAGGATCTGACTTTAAAAAAGGGAGAAATATCTCTTATGCCTACAGGTATTGCCATTGCCCTCCCGGATGGATACGAAGCCCAAATCCGGCCCAGGAGCGGGTTAGCAGTTAAACATGGAATCGGTCTTATCAATTCTCCAGGGACAATAGATGCTGATTATCGCGGAGAAATTATGATACCTGTGATCAATCTGGGTAAGCAGGATTATACCTTTCACAGGGGTGACAGAATAGCACAGATGGTAATTAAACGAGCCTGCCAGGCAGAAATAAAACTTGTTGAAGCGCTCGATACTACAGAACGTAATACCGGCGGTTTTGGACATACCGGCATTTAAAAATAGGGCGGCCAAAGCCATCGGACGATCACAAGGATCACTCCTTATGTTATGAAAAGCAAAGATACCTTTTCAGTATGCATGCTGGCAAGTGGGAGCAAAGGAAATTCAATTTATATTTCAGACGGCTCCACCTCAATACTTGTAGATGCAGGGCTTTCGGGGATTGAAATAGAGCGGAGGCTTCAATCAAAAGGGATTGACCCTAATCATATAGATGCAGTTCTTGTATCCCATGAACATACGGATCACATTGGAGGGGTTGGAGTACTTTCAAGGCGATTTAACCTGCCGGTCTTTATTAGCCGCAAGACAGAAACAGCGGCAATATCACGAATAGGAACTATTGCCCAAAAGGAATATTTCGAGCAAGGCTCTCAATTTACGATAAAGACATTAACAATCCACCCTTTCTCTACATCCCATGATGCAGTGGACTCTTCCGGTTTTACCCTAAGCAGCAACGGAACAAAGATAGGCATTGCCACCGACCTTGGTATTGCAACCCGGATGGTAAAGGAGCACCTTAAAGGCTGCTCATTAATTATACTTGAAGCTAATCATGACACTGACATGCTTGTAAACGGACCCTATCCATGGCATTTAAAACAGCGGATAAAAAGCCGGACCGGACATCTCTCTAATTCGGAAGCGAAAAACCTGTTAAAGGATATTATATGCAATGACCTGCGTTATGTTATACTGGCACACCTCAGTGAAACAAACAATCATCCCGAAAAAGCTTTGAATATTGTCAGCGAGGCCACAAAAGGATACAAAGCACAACTTACTGTCGCAAGGCAGGATGATGGTTGTCAGATTTTCATTCTTGATAAATGAGGAACTATAGATTCTCAGGCATCCTTCAGCAAGCCCCAAAAGTAGGGGGCAAAATTTTGAACCCCTACAGATTTGGTTCAGGTTTGCTTTATCAAGAATGAGAACCTAAGTCGTCAAGTAAAAACAACTTATACATCTTGCTTGCCCTTTTGCTTGTTTTCTATGTTCCGTCAAGGCTTACATAACTCGTTATGTAAGCCTTGACGCGCCTTGAAAACAAACAAAATTACGGCGCAATCTGTATAACTTATTTATACTTGTCTCCTAACACCATTATAACATAATGAATTTTTATATATTTGTTATAATGTTATAAATTTTTTCATAAATCTCCATTTAATGTTTGACAAGCATCTTGTTTTTATATTAATAGCAACAGAAGGTACAGAGTGGTTTCTTGCTGATGGATTGTTATATCCTATGAAGATAGTAACCCTGAAGTCAGGAGCTATGGTTAAAATTTTTTTTTAAGGAGAGTTACAAAAAATGGCAAAGGGAGTAGTAAAGTGGTTTAATGACAGCAAGGGTTTTGGTTTTATAGAACAAGAAGACGGTAGTGATGTTTTTGTCCACTATTCAGCAATCACTTCTGATGGCTTTAAATCTCTGGCTGAAGGTGACAGGGTTACCTTTGATATTGAGCAGGCCGAAAAAGGTCCGGCAGCATCTAATGTTGTAAAGATATAACATATCTATCCTGATCTATTCTGGGGGGCAAGTCTTCATTAATAAAAACTTGCCCCCCCATTAAAAAAAGTCATATCTCAACCAGCTCATAATTCCTGGTTCCAAGCCCCAACTTTTCCGCATAATCCAGTTGTATAGTCCAGTCAACTTTTGGATATATCCCCCTGAATTTGTCTTCACCGGGTGAAGTATTTATTTTAAGACAGGAACTCTTAATCGATTCTTCTTTATTCACAAGATCCACCGATGCCTGATCTATGGCAACAGGGTCGGTTGATGCTACTACTCCGATATCCCTTACTATGGGTGCATCGTTAAGAGGCATACAATCACATGCAGGCGAAACATTGGTTATAAAATTAACAAACAGAGCTTTGCTCTCTTTTCCTGTTAAAACCCCCTTTGTATATTCGACCAAATTTTCCAGAAAAACCGGTATACTCTGATTCCACTGAATCTGTACCGCGCTGTTGGGACATATTATAATGCAATCCCCGCAGCCTATGCATTTTTCCTGATCTATCACTGCTTTTTCATTAATAATAGAGATCGCATCTTGTGAACAATGACTGACGCAATCCCCGCAGCCTATACATGTTTTCTTCACAACTTTAGGAGAAAGGGTTGAATGCTGGGCCAGCTTTCCCTTCCTTGATGCACATCCCATACCTATGTTTTTAATAGTACCACCAAAACCGGTCAGCTCATGCCCCTTAAAGTGCGCAACTGCAACAAAAGAATCCGCATTAATAATATCTGATCCGATATAAACTTTCTCAAAATTCTTCTGGTTGATTATGACAGGGGTTTCACTTCTACCCCTTAACCCGTCTGCAATAATAATTGGAGCATCAACTACGGAAAACGCAAAACCATTCTGAATTGCAGTCATAATATGGTGAGGGGAATCACTCCGTGTACCTGCATAAAGCGTGTTAGAATCTGTAAGAAAAGGAACACCCCCCGTTTCTTTAATTGCATGTACTATTTTTCTAATAAAAACAGGACGAATAAAGGCCGTATTGCCCAATTCCCCAAAATGAAGTTTTACAGCCACCAAATCTCTTTTGGAAACAGTTTTAGCAAGGCCCGCTGTCTTTAACAGCCTGTCAATCTTGGCAACAAAATTTTCTCTAAAAGTAGCTCTCAAATTTATAAAATATACTTTGCTCTTCATTCTGCCAACCTTTCTATAGATTGTCACATAATTAATTTCACAAGGCCAGAGGGAGGAAGGCATATTGTAATACTCCGACGACCGATAACGCAGTAAAATTATTTTATGTGACAATCTATATCAGACCTTTTCAAGCTCATCAGCCTTTATATTAAAAGCATGTTTTTCTCCAGGGAACCTTCTTTTTTCAACATCCTCTTTATATGAAATGATGGCTTGATTAATTGATTCATTAATTTTAGCATATTGCTTTACAAATTTCGGAGTAAAACGATCGAACAGGCCGACCATATCATGGGTCACAAGGACCTGTCCATCACAATGTATGCCGGAACCGATACCTATGGTCGGAATGGAAACAGCCTCTGTTACCATCCTTGCTATCTGTGCAGTAACAGCCTCCAGCACTATAGAAAAACAGCCCGCATCTTCAAGTGCCCTGGCATCTTCTATCAAAGCCCTGGCAGCCTCAGCGCTCTTGCCCTGTGCCTTGTACCCTCCAAGGGCCGATACAGTCTGAGGTGTAAGGCCTATGTGTCCTTGAACAGGAATACCTGCTTTTACTATAGTCTCTACGACAGGAGCCATATTTTTCCCTCCTTCCAACTTAACCGAATCTGCGCCGCCCTCTTTTATCAGTCTGGTGGCATTCTCCACTGCCTTTTCAAACGATGAATTATAAGAGCCAAAAGGCATGTCGCCCACCACAAGAGAACGTTTAACGGCCCTGCTGACTGCCCTTGTATGGTGTACCATCTCATTCATAGTGACGGCTACAGTATCCTCATAACCTAAAACCACCATTCCAAGAGAATCACCGACAAGTATTATATCAATGCCGGCTTTGTCGATCAAGAGAGCCCATGGGTAATCATAGGCTGTAAGAGAAGTTATCATAGACCCACTACTTTTCCGTGCCCTTACATCAAGAACGGTCAATTTAGCCTGCTGCTCCATCTATATTCTCCTTTGCACCCTGTAGGGGCAATCCTTTGTGGTTGCCCTGTAAGGGCTCGCGCAAGGGGCACCCCTACGGGTTGATATCTCTTTCATATAAAAAAATTACCTGCACCGGTTTTCCGAAGTAGCCTCAAGAGCTTCAATAATTTCCGACAAAAAAATGTTATATGGAGTTGGAAGCCCAATCTCCCTGCCTTTCTCAACAATAGCTCCGTTGATAACACCAACCTCTGTTCGAGCACCTCTTAAAATATCCTGCAGCATACTTGCCCTGTTCCCGGCTGTATTCCTGCAAACTTTTTTTACCTGCTCCAGGGGGTCCTTATAAGGCAATTTGATGTTTAAAGCATCTGCAATGTTTACAGCCTCCCATACAGCGCGGGCCATAAGATTTTCCACCTCAACAGTTTTGCCTAAAAAACCGTTCTCTACTTTAAGAATTGCCGCCAGAGCATTTATACCGACATTAATAATCAACTTGCCCCAAATCAGGCCATCGAGATTGCCGGAGATATCCGTCTCTATTCCCGCAGAGTTAAAAGTCTCGACTACACGTTTTACAGCCTCACTGTTCCGCTGGTTCCCGGCTATATGAGTGGGCCCAATCCCGGCATGCCTAACAGCCCCGGGGCATACCATTGTGCCGCCGTGAGAAGTCACACCTGCAACTGCCCGGTCATCCCCCACAATTCCCGCAATGATTTCCAGATTGCCCAGCCCATTCTGCAATGTAAGCGCAAGCCCGCGCTCATCCAGGATCGATAAGGCTGTCATAGCCGCCTGCGCAGTAGCATAGGATTTTGTAAAAATAATTGCCAGATCGACCCTGGATTTGATGATTGAGGTATCAGTGCAGGCGATAATATTATATTTTTTGTTTGAGTCGTTATTATATTCTATAATAAGGCCTTTAGAATTAATTTCCTTAACATGCTCTTCAAACGGGTCGATAAGAAAAACATCCGCTGCCCCCGAAAGCATCGCTCCGAATATCGAACCCATTGCTCCGGCGCCTATAACTGCAATTTTCATCATATATGAAGCCTTTAAATCATCTTAATAGACAAGGGTTCGCCTGTAAGCCTGGCATTCGCCTCCTCCAGTTGTTCTTCACCCGAAATAACCGCCACAGACTGCTTATTATTTTCTTTATTAAAATATTTCTCTGCGGTTTTCATAACCCCGGCACGTGTTAAAGATAGAAGCTGCTCCTTGAAATGCATTCGGGCGCTGTCAGTCAAACCGACAAGTTTCCTGTGAAAAGCTCTTCTTGAAGCAGGGCCCGGGGGATCAGGTTTATCTATCTCCGAACATTTTTGAAGAATGGCTTCTTTAATATCTTCTTCTCCGTAGGCACCCTTTTTAATAAAATCAAAGGCATTTTCATATACTTTCAAGGTTGCCGCTATATGCGGATCCCTGTAAGATCCAAAAGAGAAAATACCATCTTCGTAATTATATAAAGCAAACCCGCCGTAAGCTCCACCCTTTTCCCTTATCTCCCTGTGAAGGAAGAGCGATCGTAGTAATTTACTGATAACAGACAGAGCCGGGGCATCTTCGTGCCCCATACGGACCGTCTTGAACGACTGAGCCACAAAAGATACTGACGTAGAAGTGCTCCATCCTTCCCTGATATTAATATCATCCTGATCCATATCGGAAAGCATAAAACGATCATAACTAAATATACCAGGCTCAACCCTGTAATCAACTTCAAATTCTTTCTGCAATGCATCGGCAAAAGGCGCCGCCTTTAAAATAGTGCGATCTTCACCGATCAATGCAAGTTCATAATTATTCCGCGAAAAAAGAGACTTGCCTATTTCATTAAGATCCTCCGCAATGGAAGCAAGTTTTTTCCCTGTCAAATCTCCTGTAATATTCTTGATAGCCTGCAAGTGATGGATGCCGTTCCATATTTCTCCCAGCGTACAGGCCGGCGCAAGATTTCTCGATGCCAAAGATATGGCCAGTCTATGTCCGTTTTGGACAACCATCGATTCAAGAGCTGCCCGGTATTCAAGCAGAAGGTTTTTAAGGCGCACATGATCCGAAAAAATGAGGCCGGTCAAGATATCTTCTACTATTTCAAACAGCTTTCCCTGGTTCCTATCAAGGCACTTCCCGCCCACTGATATATAGGATATGCAATTCCCGGCAGCATCGAAACTGGTGCGCGCATGCGCGGATGCGCCTATCCCGCCTGTGTATTCATCTATGAGCTGCGCCATTTCAGTATAATTATGCCGCAAAGTACCGACGCGGGAAAAAGCATGACAAAAAAAAGGGATCAGCGGCCTGAGCCGTTGATCTATACCATTGATCCCCAGGGCAGCCGTAAAATAAAAAATCCCTGAAGTAGCCTTTTTATAGCAAGCTGCCGGAATCCGGGAATATGATCCGGACTCTTTGACGATATTCACAGATGCAGGGATATCTTCCAGTTCCAGGGTCGGCAGTATAGAAAGATCTTCATCGGTTTCCTGGAGTTTATTTAAATCTTCCGCATCCTTTTTAATGCTCTCCAGATTGCCGGGAGCCATACCTTCCATGATCTTTTCAAGCTCAGACGCAACCCTGGCAGCCTCCCTGGCAGACTTTCCCTGATCCGGCACAAGAGTGAAGAGCACTCTATGATTATTATCCAGAAAATATTTCTTTAACCGGTCTTCAAAAAATTGCCCGCGTGCAGCTTCCCGCCGGATTCTTTCGATCTGCGAGTCGAACTGAAGAATATCTTCCGGTTCTCCCCCATGAAACCATGCGCTGCTTATACGCAGCATGAGTTTGATCCCATACGGATAGGGTGTATTGGTAACCTCTTTGCGATGAAACTCGATCTGATGCAGTGCGGATTCCACCATCTTCTTATCGATGCCGTTTCCTGCGAGATCCCGGATAACTTTCAGTATAATACTTTCAATTTCAGGACCGTCAGACCGCGCGACATCCTTTAAGCCGGCCGTGAACATTGTATCCCTGTTATCCGTGTCAAAACCGGTTCCGTCGCATAAAGTGGATCCAAGGCCTGAATCTATAAGTGCCTTGCGCAGGGGAGAGGCTGAGTTCCCCAGGAGAATATGCCCTATTATTTTGTTGACCAAATTTTCAAATGTATTCCGCACATCCGATATGAGCCAGGCCAGGCATATCTGACACTTCTTTTCCGGATCTTCATTCTGCCCTAGAGGATATGAATATGTCACTTCTCTAGGAGCAGTCCAGCGCTTTTGTGAAGGGACTTCAGTATCAGGATTTATCCTGTCAAACCGGCTTAAAACACGCTCTTCGATAAAAGCAAGATGATCTTCCAACGGCAGATTTCCGTAAGTATAAAAAAAAGCATTGCTGGGATGATAATAGCGTTTATGAAAAGCAACCAGTCCCGCATGAGTAAGATCCGGTATATCTGAAGGTTCTCCGCCGGAGTTAAATCTATAAGTAGTGTCCGGATATAGCGCATTTAAAAGGGAGCGTGCCATAACCTGATCCGGTGACGACATTGCGCCCTTCATCTCGTTATATACAACGCCCTTATATACGAGACCTGTTTTATTTCCTCCGACATCAGGGCTATCCTCTATCTCAATGCGATGACCTTCCTGCTTGAAGCTGAGTTCATCAATATTCGGAAAAAAAGCGGCATCCAGATAAACATCCATGAGATTGTAGAAATCTTTTCGGTTCTGGGTCGCAAAAGGATACATAGTCCAGTCCGAAGAAGTAAAAGCATTCATGAAAGTGCTCAGACTCCGTTTAAGCATCGAAAAAAAGGGATCCCGCACAGGAAATTTGCCGGAACCACACAGGACAGTATGTTCAAGTATATGGGCCACGCCTGTTGAATCAAAAGGAACAGTCTTGAATGCAACGCTGAATGTATTCTCCGTATCATCACAACTGATATGGATATGTTTTGCGCCGGTTGCAATATGCTCCAGCTCGTAAAAAACCGAATCCTGCTCCTTTAATTCCACCAGCTTCTTTATTGAGTAACCACCGATATTATCCCCTGGTTTAAAATCGGGGTTACGCGTCTCTCCAGATTTACTCATATTAATCTACCTTTTCCGACAATATATACACACCGCGTCTCTTTCCGGTAATCCGGCCGGTCTTGTTCAGCCTGAAAATTATATTTCGAAGTTTTTTTTCTTCAAAGCCGGTTACTTCCTTGAGTTCGGCAAAATTAACGCCTTCACGACCAGATTGATTGATAACCCTTACCACAACATCAGAAGCAGTAACGACAGACCTGCCGCCGGCAGTTTTTTTATTGGAATCCGAATTAATACGCCTTTTTGTTCCGTATGATAATTTTATAAGTTGCTCAATTCTGTCAAGCCTTTCATGGAGCTTGTTGATATCCTTTTTGGTAGGAACACCATAACTCTGCATAAAAAACTTGACCATGGCATTAAAACTTACCGACTTGACGGTTTTTTTGGACATCAGCCCTCCTGACTTGATAATGCAGGTTCCTGTTGGAAATACCCGCTTATGCAGACCAAAGTCAAGAATTACTTCGCAAATTCCGTTACGCAGTAGGGGTTCAAAATCTTGAACCCTTGCATTATAGGGGTTCAAATATATTTTCCTCTTGACATTGACCTAACCGTCATATAGCAATAAATTATTCTTTAACAAAAAAGGGAATTAGTGGCCAATTCCTATAAAACAATTTACTGTCAGTTTCATTGAGGCCTGAAATGCAACCTTTAACCAGAATCAGCCTTGATCCCGGCACCATGGGAGGGAAGCCTTGCATTCGGGGAATGCGTGTAACTGTAGGTATGATCGTTGGCCTTATTGCTTCAGGTAATACCAAAGAAAAAATTCTGGAATTGTATCCCTACTTAGAGGCTGAAGACATAAACGAAGCGCTTTCTTACGCTGCATGGCGTGTTGAAGAAATTGATGTTCCACTTTTTTCGCAATCAGCATGAAGCTGTTGATTGACATGAATCTTTCCCCTAAGTGGATTCCTCTACTAAAAAAGGCTGGACTGGAAGCAATTCACTGGTCAAGTGTTGGTCATTCAAACGCTCCGGATTATGAAATTTTGGAGTATGCCAAAGCGAATGGATATGTCATTTTTACTCATGATTTGGATTTTGGAGATTTACTTGCCGCCGGTAAAATGGCCTGCCCAAGTGTTATCCAAATTCGTACTCAGGACGTAACTCCTGATAATCTTGGCCGACTTGTGGTTTCTGCTATTCACCAGTTTACGAATCAGCTTGAAAAAGGTGCATTGATCACTGTTGACGAAAAAAAATTACGAGCACGTATTCTTCCCATCAATAACGTGCCGCATATTCATTCATAAGGTATTTTTTCGGAAAAATATAATGAATGATGTTTTATTATCTAATGTACCCTCCCCCTATTTTGTCCGTATTATAATATGACGTACGCCCGCTACGCGATGGCTATCCAGTGTTAAAAGGATTGGTGGCAATAAAACCGCTGATCTAAAAACAAGGCAGAGCCTGGGAACGAGGAAGTTGCTCAATTCTGTCAAGCCTTTCATGGAGCTTGTTGATATCCTTTTTGGTAGGGACACCATAACTCTGCATAAAAAACTTGACCATGGCATTAAAGCTTACCGACTTGACGGTTTTTCTGGTCATCAGCCCTCCTGATTTGATAATGCAGGTTTCCTTTTTGAAATACCCGTTTATGCAGACCAAAGTCAAGAATTACTTCGCAAATTCCGTTACACAAGAACTTGTATTAAATATCCGGAGAATCAAAAACCGATTGAAATTTGAAGATAAATGAAGTAAATTGTGTTTTTAAAAAGAGACTCAGGGCTCGCTCAAAATGAAAATACTGGCGAAAAAGATGACAAAGAAAGAGCATATCAACTATTGGCGTGAAAGTGCTCAACACGACCTTGAACCTGCCGAAGGCATAAATAATCAGAAATTCCTTTTAGACAAAATAAATGATTTTAATATTCAGACGCGTTACCCAGGCTATAACTTAAAATTTTATAAACGATGCAACGCAAAATATACGAACGAATATTTGGCATCCTTCATTAAAGGCCAAAAATGATTAACACTTTTTCCCAGGTTAGAACCGATATTTTCACCGCAGAGAACGCCGAAAGCGTAGAGGAACTGCTTAATTTTTAATGTAATATCTCAGCGATCTCTGCGTTCTCCGCGGTGAAATCCAATTTTTTATAACAAAGTAAATATAAACTAAATTTGAAGGATACCGAATATTTGGGTAAAATAAAGGAGTTTTACGCATGGTTCAGCTCCCTGCTAAAGTAAAAAATACTATAGACAACTATCTCCGGACATTAAGCCGCAATGATATTCCGATCAAAAAAGCGATACTTTTTGGTAGTTATGCAAGAGGCAATTATCAGGAATGGAGTGATATAGATATTGCTTTAGTGTCTGATATATTTGAAGGAAATCGAATTGATGACAAGGACAAAATAAGAAAAATTACGCTGTCTATCAGTAGTGAATTAGAAGTAATTCCTTTTTCGCCTGATGATTTTAATTTGCAAAATCCATTTGCAAAAGAAATTTTAAAAACAGGTATAAGAATAATTTGATTTTTTTCAATAAGTTTGTTTCGTTCCCAGGCTCTGCCTGGGAACGAAACAAAGATAAATACCTGTCTGTCGGGAAAGTTTGCACCCTATTATAAAAAGGAGTTAATCTCATGGAAATACGTTTGACTGAGAAGATATGGAAAGAAGGTAATATGTATGTTTCTTATTGTCCTGAACTGGATATTGCTTCCTGCGGCGAGGATGTTTATCAGACAAAGAAAAATCTCATAGAGGCTATACTTATCAATATCGAAGAGACAAAAAAAAGAGGGACATTTGAGCAGTTTATTGAAGAGTGCGGATTGGAGGAAATTAATGCTGATATATTAAGCGTGCGCAAAGAGTTGGTTGGATTTACACCTATCGAAGTGGCTGTTTGATGACAATCAAGCCGACTCATTATAAAGTTCAGGTCAAAATTTTTGAAATGACTGGATGTGTGTATGCCCGGACAAAAGGAGATCATGTTATTTGTCATTATCCTGAAGCTGTCAGACCTGTGGTTATACCGAAATACAAAGAAATGCCGGCGTTTGTTATCAAAAACAATATGCGTATAATAGGAATGGACAGAGAAAAATACTTTGAGTTGCTTCAAAAAGTATAAAACACCCCGTATTAACAAGAAATGGTAAAAAAATGGGATACCTATAGATTTTCAGATAATCACCCGATTTTAAAATTTGGAGCAAGGCCGGCCTGACTATCAAATCCCTTTGCCAAGCGGTCGAATCCATGTAAATTTAAAAGGCTCTACCACCAATTTCCTTACAGATTGTTTAAAATTACCGCCAAGAGCCGAAAAAGGCATGGAAATAGTAAAAAACGCCGCGCCCGTTGCAATTGCGACATTGCCTAGTGGTCTCACAAAAATAAAATCGGCGATCATAGCTGCCGCGTTCCCATCATCAAGCGATGTTGAATGTTGATTTTCCGCAATGGATGTTGAGCTTGTCAAAACTATAATCAATGCTCCGATCACAAAAAAAGCTATGACACGCCTGGCTGTTTTAAGCATTTGCTCCTCCATTTATTTTATTAAATATTTTCACCTTAGAATACTAAGAAGTTTTTTATCACCCTAAAAAATTTTTTCCCCGTTCCCGCGATAAAAGCATGGGAACAAGTCGACTTACAATATAATGTCCACCCGTTCTTTTAATCATACGCGGTCTTATCAGTAGCCCTTAGCGCCACGCACGGGTAAAACACGGAAGCCATAGAAGTAAATCGGGGACTTCCAGTTCCAATAGCCGCGTACGAAATCAAAATAAGCGGCTTTTGAGCTATCAAAGTAGGCGCCTGCGGGATTGCCGTGAAACTCTGATGCCCAAAGACAGCAAGAAGAAATATTAATAAATTCATTTATGTTGTTATAACCATGCCGTTTTCTCTTTTCAGGAGCATAAAGGCTGGCGAGTTCCTCACGGGTCGGCAGCCGCCAGTCAGTATAGCCTCCACCGCTGTAATTCCGGCAGTAGGCTCCGGCTTTTTCCCAGTATATATTGCCGCCATTATCCTTTTCCGCCCACATCAGGCCTGTTTTAATGTCAGATATCGTGCCGTCACCATGGACAATAAACCTTGTTTCTCTCATTACCTGCAGGGAATTCTGGTAAAACCGTCCTTTATGTCCCGCCTTTTTCAGATATTGTTCTATATTTTTGTGGGCCTCTTTTAAATTGCCGATTTCATACAAATGCTTGCCATAATAGTAATAGTATTCCACTGGTAATTTTACATTCAAAATTTGAATTTTTTCAAATTCTGCTGTTGCTGAAGAGCTGCCGAGATGCTTCGCTGCAGAGCTTAATAACCGGTCCGCCTCCATTGCCGAAGAGAACGCCTTGGCCGGCACGGCAAAAGCAATAACAAATAAAGCAGCCGCCATAATAATTTTTTGAGATAATGTAATTTTGGGCTTGATCCTCATTTCTTCTTCCTTGCTAAAATTTAAAAGGAAATAGTGTGAAACACATACCACTCACATTGTTTTACGCCTCCATTTGATCAAGTCTCTAACAATTCATCAACTCGAAACACCGTAGGAGTGATAAAAATCAGTAGTTCACCTTTAGAGCTTTTGTTACTTTTTGATTTAAAAAACCACCCCAGAATAGGCACCTTGGAAAGCCAGGGAGTTCCGATTTCACTTTCAGTCAAAGTTGATTGTATGACACCGCCGATTACAATAGTATCACCGTCTTTCACCAGAAGAGTACTTTCCACCTCTTTGGTAGAGACTATCGGCACTCCTCCATATTCGCCGGAAATGTCATTCTTGGTTATTTTCAATTCCAACGAAATACGATTCTTAGGAGTTATCTGTGGAGTCACTTCAAGCGATAGATCAACATCTTTAAATTTTGTTGAAGACCCGCCTGTGTCATCTCTTTCAAGATACGGAAACTCCTTGCCCTGTTTGATTGTCGCGGTTTCATTATCCATAGTTATAACCTTGGGAGTAGAGATTATTTTTGCGTTGCCGTTAGACTGCTCCACGGTTAACTGGGCATTCAACACCAAATTACTGCCCACCAGCCTTCTAAAAGTAGTTCCAACCGCAGATGTGCCGGCAACAGCATGATCAAAGGCAAGATTATAATCAAGAAAATCACCACCCGTAACCTTGTTTAAATCACCGGACACACCCCAGTCCACTCCGATAGCTCTTGAAAAATCCTCAGTTACTTCCACTATTCTGGCCGCGATCATAACCTGCGGAACCGGAGTATCTATTTTTTTAATCAAATCATCCACTCGTTCAATAATTATAGGCGGCGCCGTAACTAATAACATATTGTTTCGTTCATCCAATGCTACTGATAATTGTTTACCCCCATTTTTATCAGTGAGCTCAAAAATATTATAAAATTTTTCATCCTGAAGCAATTCTTCTACAGTTGCAGCTTTCGCGTAATCTAATTTAAAATCCTTAGTCACCACTGTTTTTCGCAACTCGGCCTCCATTTTCGTTCTTTCAATAGCAGCGGCCTTCGCTCCTTGAGTCTGTAGCATAATCATTTGTTCCTTACAGGCATTGCTCAAAGTCTTTATAGTAGCTATTCTGACCACATTACTCGTTTCGACCTTTCCAAGCTGATTCATTTCAAGCACCAAATCGAGCAGCTCATCCCAAGGTATAGGATTATCAAGAACAAGTGAAACCGTTCCCGTTATATCCTTATCGAACGCAAAATTTTTATTACTTACTTCACTTATAATCCGAAATACATTTTGTATGTCCGTTTTATAAAAATTAACAGCAATCTTTTCCCCTACATATCTTCTTTCACCACCCAATTCTCGACTATAATCCAACTTTTTTATTCCGCCTGCTGCAGATTTTAATTCAGTTGTGAACATATCCTGCGTATCAAATTCATAATTATCCCTTTTTAATTTTTCAGCAGATGCTTTACCCCCAGCCGATTGGGGATATGCCGCGGCAGTAGCTGCAGTCTGCGCCAGCACTGTTTTCCAGGGGGGCAGGTCGGCCTTTTCCAAAGGCCTGGGCGGAATCGAAGAAGGCTCAAAATGAATAAATAACAGGTTCCCGGACTGTTCCACAAAATAGGGAACCGACTCACGCAGCTCAATAGATAATAATGAAGTATTTTTTAAGGCAGGTGTCTGTACCGGTGTAATCCGGTCTACTGCGCTTGCAAAACGGGTGGTGATTAAAGGCCGATGATGGTAAGGTGGAATTTTAGTCTTGCCCAGCCGCAGGTTCAGCCTCTTGTTCCCGGCTTTTTCTATTTTGTATTCAACCGGTCTGGTAGTCCCGACTATAATTGTAGATTTCCCGGCATCTTCACTGGAAAAATCTATCCTGTTGACCCAGGCAATATCCGGATTGACTGTTCCGGCAACAGCCTTTTTAATGTCTACAGGCGGGTTGCCTTTATCAAGCAATGACAAGATATGCTTATCTACAGATTTTTTGCCTGCTGAAGCAGCAGGAGCTTCAGCTATGCCGTCAGCCGCGCTTAAAGCGCCGCCACTGACAGCCTGAACCGCTTTATCGTCCGGCTCCAGCGTACCGGCAATCCGGGAATCATCTTCCGCAGGTCTGGAAAAAATAATCCTGAGCCCTGTATCCTCACTTACCACTTCATAATCAACATCTTTATTCAATGGAATCATTATTCTGGATGTATGCCCGGTACCCGGCAACTCCGAAGCCTTCACCGAACCGATAATACTGTTTTCTTTTGTTCCAGCGGCGATGGAATCTTTCAAAGCAGTCTCGGGAAAATAGAGAATCACGCTCAATGGCAAGGGCTGCTTAATTGAAGAATAGGTAAGCCCCCCGTCACTATTAACATGTACCACAACAGTTCCGTCTCTTTCGCTTGTGCTTATACCTGTAATGAGTTTCAGATTTGCGACTGAATCATCAATACCTTCCTGACCTGTATTGTGCATTGTGATATTCCTGGAAGCACAACCTGCCGTCCCCGATATCAGGATAATAAGCAAACCGCAGAGAATAGCTGCCTGTGACAATTTACACTTTTTATGTTTCATGATTATAACTCTCCGGGAGGTCTTTGGATTTTCATTTCTTTTTTCTGTAAACTTACCTTGCCTAAAAGGTCTTCAACCTCTTCTTCAATAATTATCCTGTCTTTCAGTATTTCAACAACCTTGCCCCAATTTTTCCCTACGGGTGTTCCTTTTGTAACAACATAGCCCCTGCCTGAAGCCTCTTCCAGCATAGCCCTGGCGCCTGAAGAGCTTAAAATTATGCCTGTAAGTTTAAGCTGGTTTAAGGCAATCCTTTCAAGAGGTGTGCGCGGTATCCGTTTTCTTCGTTTTTGTTTTGCAACCGGCGTTTCCTCAAATTTTTCCTGGAACAAGGGGACAAAGGGATCAATTTTCCCTTTTGGATTGTACAGGCTTGACAGGGCAGGCGGCCTGGAGTATTTTTTTTTTTTTACATCCGGCAAAACCGCCACAGGCGGTAAATCGCTTTTTTGACCGACCGATCCGGGAGCGACATTCTCCGCCTTTGAAGCGCTCTTTTTTTTCACAGACGGTTTCTGCTTTGGCGCCTGCTTTTTAGCGATACTAATCTTTTTGCTTACAACCTTGGCAACCTGGGGTGGGTCATTCCTATCACCGCAACCATGCATAAGAAATAAACAGCACAACAAATAAACCGTATCTCGTATCACCACATTAAATTTACGCATAATATTATATCTTTATTTTTTCTTTTTCGGCTTCTTTTTGCCTTTTGTGTCTATAAAGCGATACGTAACCGCCTTGCAGGATGTGTTTAATGTAATCGCACTCTGCCTGGACGACTTGCCGGACGACATCTTGATATTTTCTATGTTAACAATTCTTGACAACCTGGAAACCTTGTCAAAAAAAACGGCAACATTATGATAGGTTCCGGTTACTTTTATAGATACAGGTATCTCAGCATAAAAGCCTTGTGATTTTTCGGCCTGGGGCTTAAAAAGAAGAAACTCCAGGCCTGCATCCAGACCTGATCGCGAGATACTTGATATAAGGGACGGTATCTCTTTTTGTTCAGGAAGCGCCTGCATGACAATCTTAAACTGCACTTTTTTCCTGGCTATTTTTTCCCGGAAACTATCTATATCGGCAGCATTCTTTTTTGCTTTAACAAGCTTTGCTTCAAGTTGCTTGCATTCACTGCGATATGCCTTGATTCGCTTGGATTTGGGCCAATAAGAAAAATAAGAAAAGCCGCCTATAATAACAAACAAGGTAATGATACAGATTGACAGTCTCTGAACCTTTGTCAGCTTCTCGATCTTGCCGAAAAATTCTTTGATAGATTGTTTAACCTTTTCCATTATTTGTTCGCCTTATTACCGGCTTTCTTCTTAGCCTGGGTTGCTGCTTTTTTGGGGCAATTCAACACAAAACTTTTTAAACTCATTTTTTGTTTGCCGACAGAAGTCTGTTTCATGGTCTTCAAGTTGACACTTGCAAAAAGGCCGGAGGATTCAAGACGTCTCATAAAATTCGCCACGGTCTCCTCGTCTATAGCTATCCCCTTAATATTGACAGCGCCTTTCTGCTCGTCCATATTTGTAAGCCACATACGGTTTTCTACAACTATCCCGGTCATGCTGTCGAGAAGCCGCAATGGTCCTTTACGGTTCGATTCAAGCACCTTGATAACATCCATTTTTTTATCAAGATTCTTGAGTTTCTTCTTGATGCTTTCTATCTCCTTGTTTATCTTGTCGTACTTGGCCAGTTCGATTTTTTTGGCCGCCACCTCGTTACTTAAAGCCTGAACTTTTTTGCCCATGCATATATTAGTAGTGACGGTTACGATAACAACCATAATTAACATGAGCAGGAAAACAGAAACCTGACGGCGTATATTCTCTTTTTTACGTGCTGCCCGAAAAGGGAGTAAATTAATTCGTATCATTTATCATCAACTCTTCTTATGGCCAGCCCCATGCTGATCACAGCTTGAGGCGCAATCTGTTTTAAATATGAATAATCAAGATTATCAGATAGTTCTAAACCATCAAAAGGATTCAAAACCTTAACTTCCGCCGAAGTTTGTTCGGCAAGAAGATTTCGAAAACTCTTAATGTTAGAGCCACCACCGCTCAAAAAGATTTTGGATATCTGGTCTTCAGGAGCCGTAGAATAATAAAAGTCAAGAGCCCGCCGTATCTCCGTACACCAGTTATCGATTACTATTCCGGTAATATTATTTAATTCTTCTTCAGGAATTTTACCCGTTTCCGAATCATGTTTTAGCTGTTCGGCTTCCTCCAAACTACAACCGACAGCTTCAACAATTTTCTGATTTATCTGACCGCAGCCGAGGGAAACATCCCTGATAAATACCGACGAAGTATTTTTCATAATATTAATAGATGTTTTCATCGCGCCGACATCTATCAGTGCAATCGATTCATCAGGTGCATCATAATTTGCTTCAAAAATATTTTGCAAAGCAAACGTATCGGCATCTATAATACAGGGATTAAGCCCTGCATTCTGGACAAGGTTAACATAATCATTAATGATCTCTTTTTTCGCCGCAACCAGGAGCAGATTCATCTGGTTTGAATTATGTTCATTCTCTCCCAGTATATGGAAATCGATATTGACCTCATCAATATCGAACGGAATATACTGCTCGGCTTCAAACTTGATCCTGTCCTGCAACTCTTCTTCGGTCATATTTTCCATAGAGATATTTTTTATAATAACCGAATAACCCCCTATAGCTATTGCAACATTACGTTCCTTAATATTATAGGATTTAAAAAGTTGACGTAATGCATCCGCGACTTCTCCAGGTTTTTTTATAAAGCCGTCTTCTATCATTCCCGGCGCTATATCTATAAGTCCTATTTTTTTCAAAAAAAACCCTTTACCTGTCTTAACAACTTCTGCGGCTTTCAGAGTTCTTGAACCTATATCCAAGCCTACTATTTGATTTTTTTTACTAAAAAACATGATATCCTCTTAATCGAAAAATATCTTTTTTTTGTCACCAAGATCAAACCCAAGCGCAAGAATAATCTTCCGCTTGGTTTCCAGACGGCACGGCAAACCTTTTTCAATGCGTGAAACTGTTATCGGAGAAACTTCAGCCTTATGGGCAAGTTCGGCCTTGCTCATAAGGAGGGATTCTCTTATTTCTCTTAATGCATTATTTGCCATTGACCTATCTCGCAAAAAAATTTGGTTCATTACGTTCCCGCGCAGGAGCGTGGGAACGTAATAATTTATAAAATTGTCATTCCAATTAAGGAACTGGAAGGAAATAATCTACGCATATCGTGCAGATTTTTTGTTCGTCTTCAAGGCGTGGTAACAGTTGCATAGTGAACTATACAACTGTTACCGCAACGTAGAAGACAGGCAAAAGGGCAAGCAGGATGCGTAGATTATTTTCTATAAGTTCCCTTAATGCTCAAATCATTTAATGGCTGCTTAAAAACATTATCGCATTTAATCTTGAAAACTTGAGCTGGAAATTATTTTTTTTCTGCTGATCTGTTTTGTTTCACGATGAGTTATTGCAACAAACATACCACAAGAATAAATAGAAGCTAAGATATGCTAATATAGTTAGAGGACAGGTCTTAAGCGTAGGAATTTTTATAAAGAAAAGAAAAGATATTTTGAGGATTGGAAATACTTCTCCCTGTCAAAAATTTAACACGTGCAAGGTATTATTTTCTATACAGACTGAGATGCCCCCAGTTTTTCCGCCATAGCAAAATCTTCAGGAGTATTAATATTGCAGAAAGATCGTAAATCCGGATCAATTTCACGCAGGGCACTTTCAGGGATATATTTTGTTCGTATCTTACCATACAATCTTTGTATTTGAAATTGTTGCCGTTGAATCTGTTGCTCCACCGGCTTTATGCAATTTGTCGAATATACGGAACATAATGGTTCCACTCCTTTCGATGTTTGTGGTATCACGGCATCTATACCGGTTCCAATAGAATTCACCAAAGCACCAACCAGTTCTTTCTCCAGAAAAGGTACATCACATGCAGTAATAAAGGCATACGGGTTGGTTGCAAAAAAAAGTCCGGCATGAATCCCCGTAATGGAACTGCGGTATGGAAAAAGATCCGTAACTATTTTAAAATCCCATTTAAGATAACTAAGCGGATCATTTGTAACAAGTATGATTTCCCGGAACAGACTCTTGAATACCGAATACAACCTGTCGAGCACAAGTCTGCCGCCTATATCAATAAAAGCTTTGTTCCTGCCTCCAAAACGCCGATTTCGGCCGCCTGCCAGTATGACTCCGGTACATTTTTTTTTCATACTTCACATTTCTGCGCAATCATATCTAATCTGCTTTTCGTCTTAAAAAAGTAGGAGAATCAAGATCATCGTTATCAAGAACAATCCCCTTGAAACCTCTGTAGGATGCACCACCTGATTCACCTACTGCCTCCTGGCGGCGGATAAATGTGGGTGTATCATAATTTACCGCATGCTGAAGATCTTCCGGAGTTAAATCCCTGACCTTGCCTCTTGCTATGGTATTTTGATAATTACGGGAAGTATTTATATCCTCACCGGAATTGATGCCTGTGGCAATCACAGTGACTCTCATTTCATCTCCTAGACTTTCATCAACCGCAGTACCAAAAATTATGTCGGCATCCTCTCCGACCTCACGGTGGATACGTTCGGACGCATCGGTCATCTCATCCATTCTTAAACTGCTGGTGCTTGTTATGTTCATCAAAACACCTTTAGCGCCGGTTATAGATATATCTTCCAAAAGGGGATGCGAAATGGCACGTTCGGCAGCCTCAATCGCCCTGTTTTCACCGGAAGCTACGCCTATGCCTATAATAGCCATTCCCGCCTTTAACATTGTAGCCTTTATATCCGCAAAGTCGAGATTAATTAAACCGGGCAGCATTATCAAATCTGTAACGCCTTTAACAGAATCGTACAGGATCTCATCGGCTTTTTTAAACATTTCCATCATGGTGGCATTTTTGGATGCATGCCCCCTGAGCCTGTCATTGGGTATTGTGATTACTGTATCTGCCACTTCCCTTAAAGCAAGAATACCTTCTTCCGCTTTTTTTGAACGTTTTGTGCCTTCAAATGAAAAAGGCTTTGAAACCACGGCAACAGTTAACGCTCCTAATTCCTTGCAAATCTCTGCGATAACCGGAGCAGCACCGGTGCCTGTTCCGCCGCCGCATCCGGCAGTTATAAAAACCATGTGGCTATCATCGAGAGCGCTGCGTATGTCATCCAAGTTCTCAAGCGCAGCCTCTTTTCCGACTTCAGGATTGGCGCCGGCGCCCAGCCCTTCGGTGATCTTGGCTCCCATCTGAATTTTCACATCTGCTTTGGAAATATCCAGTGCCTGGGCATCTGTATTTGCTGCTACAAATTTAACACCCTGGAGCCCGGAATCTATCATGTTATTGATTGCGTTGCCGCCTGCCCCACCAACACCGATAACTTTTATTTTAGCCGTTTTTTCATTTTCTACTAATGTAAAATCCATTTTTCTCCCCTTGTAATGTAATAATTAAAAATATTAAAATTCCGATTTAAAGCACATCTTTAAACCACTTTTTCATTCTATCGATAACACGATTAAATATATTTTTATCACGAATCCTGAATTTTTTAGACGACTGGTTTTTTGCTCCGAACAAGACCAGCCCTACTCCGGTAGCATACATTGGATTGTTAACAACATCGACCAGTCCTTTTATTCCCCGCGGAGTTCCCAGCCTGGCCGGAAGATTGAAAATCGTTTCCGCTATCTCCGGCACACCGTCCAGAAGAGCCGATCCACCGGTTACTACTACTCCCGACATAATAACATGTCCCATACCGGCACGGTGAATCTCTCTTTTTGTTAAAGCAAATATTTCCTCCATCCGCGGCTCCAGTATCTCTCCCAGTATCTGCCGCGGCAGTTTTCTGGACTTACGTCCTCCCATGCCCGGAACCTCAATGGTCTCCTCGCTGCTGATATTCATCGAGGTACATGTTCCGTACTTTTTTTTAATTTTTTCGGCCTCTGCCAATGGTGTCCTCAGCCCTATTGCAATATCATTTGTGAGGTTATGACCTCCTAACGCAAGCACGAATGTATGTTTGATATTCTTTGAAGAAAAAATCGCCAGATCCGTTGTGCCTCCCCCTAGATCGAGAAGCGCCGTGCCCAATTCTTTTTCTTCATCACTAAGCACTGCTTCGCCGGATGCCAGTGATTCAAGCACAATATCACACACATCGAGTCCCGCCCTGTTGGCACATTTTACAATATTGTGCGCCGATGTAACTGCTCCGGTTACAATATGAACTTTTGCCTCCAACCTGACTCCGGCCATTCCTACAGGGTTACTGATCCCGGACTGCTCGTCTACTACATATTCCTGCGGAAGCACATGAATAACTTCTCTGTCCATGGGAATTGCCACAGCGCGGGCGGCCTCTATTACACGCTCAACATCATGCCTGGTAACCTCAGAGCCTTTTATCGCAACAATTCCGTGGCTGTTAAAACCGGTTATATGTCCTCCTGCTATGCCCGCATAAACTGACGAAATTTCACATCCCGCCATCAATTCCGCTTCTTCAACAGCCTTTTTTATAGATTCGACTGTAGAATCAATATTAACAACAACGCCTTTATGAAGACCTATGGACGGATGTGTGCCAACGCCTATTATATTTATTTCTCCTCCGCTGACCTCACCTACCACAGCGCAGATTTTCGTAGTTCCAACATCCAGACCGACCAAAAGTTTATCATGCACCTGCATTTTAAAGCTCCTTTTTATTACCCGCAGGAGTTAACACTATCCTGTTTAAATTATTTATATCAATGGAACAAAAATCCAAAAAACCGCGCGTTCTTTTTAAATATATGTAAATTTTTTTAAGACTTTTATATTTAGTTGGGTAATCATTATACCCGAGTTTTATCTCATGCAGGCCGGCAGTCTTACAATAGGCAGTATACAGAATCAGACCCATTTCTTTATCAACCTTAATCTTTTCTATCGCCCCCAGGGGCACTGGGCTTCCTCTTTTTTGGCCTAAATTCAATACGTCCATAACCGCATCGTAATAAAGGCTGCCGTGTTCACCTGAAATATTAATATCCGATATCTTCAGTCCTGTGACGAGGGGAAGATCCTGCTGATTCGAGTTATCCATTTCTTTAAATATTTCACCATTCTTATTAATTATAAATCTGCGTCCAAAATCCAGAACAGCCAAGGGTATATGTTCTTTAATCCTGATAACTATGCGGTCAGGCAAATATCGAATTATTTCCGCTTCGGCAATTGACGGGTTAGCCATAAGTCTTTTTCTCATAAGGGGAAGATTTATTGACAAAATATTGGTACCCTTCTCTATTGCTGCCTGCTTGATGACCTGTTCATCCTGGAATCTACAAGCGCCTGTTACTGTAATATTTTTTATTCTGAAATAATCACACTGAGTTAAAAAGTCATGGATCAATATAAAAAATATACTCATAACCAACAATACGGAGATTCCGGTAATTATTTTAAAAGAGAATGCAGCGCAGATCATTATCCTTTTGCTAATTATACTTTTTGGGGGAAATACGGTTCTCTTCTTGTAAGAATTCATGCGTGGACGTTTATTCCCCAACGATCTTCACCTCAGGTTCAAGAAAAATATTAAAGTGTTTGTCAACTCTTTCCTGTGCTTCTTCCATTAGTGCTATAATATCCGCCGCCGAGGCATTATCCCGGTTAATAATAAAATTGGCGTGTTTCATGGAAATTCGGGCTCCGCCCACAATCTTACCCTTAAGGCCTGCCCTATCTATAAGTTCGCCGGCCGTCATACCGGACTGCGGATTCCTGAAAAAGCATCCCGCACTCGGCAAATTTGTGGGCTGTTTCCTGTTTCGTGCCCCAAGCATTGATTCTGCTTCTTTTTTAAGTTTTGCCGGTTCATTGCGCGTAAATAAAAATTTTCCACTTATGATGATTGATCTGTTGCTTGATCTATTGCTTGATCTGTTTACTGCGCCTTTATTCTGTTCAAGCTTCAAGGCAAGCTCACGGTAGCTGAAGTCAATATTCGTTTTGTCGATTTTTTCTATTTTCCCGTCCGTCATAAGAACATTTACAGAATCCAGAACTTTCTCCATAAAACCATGCTCAGTTCCGGCATTCATCACTATTGCTCCTCCTACTGAACCCGGAATGCCGAGAGCAAAATTCATCCCTTCCAATCCCTTATTCATTGCAAAAAAACATAATCTTTGCAGATTCACCCCCGCACCTGCCGATACTTCAACAAAGATATCATTCCTTCTATTGTCAGTGATGCAGTTGAGACATTTTTTTAGACTGATTACAAGCCCCCTGATTCCGTTATCCCTTACAAGCAGATTTGAGCCGCCCCCGATAATTAAATAAGGTATACTTTTAGCCGACGTCCATTTAACTATGTCTACAAGGGCTTCAAGACTATCCGGCTCCGCAAAAAAATCAGCAGTACCGCCCACCCGCAAGCTGGTATGCCGGGACATAGGTTCATCAAACCTGACATTCCCGCCGGAAATATTTTTCAAAAATTCTTTTGCTGCATGATTAATCATCATAGATTCATCCCGGTTTTACAGACGCTGCAACAATTCCTCTCCGACCTTCCATACATCTCCTGCGCCAAGTGTAAGCAGTAAATCGCCCTGCTGTAGATTTGTTTCCAGATAAGTAAGCGCATCGTCAAAGCCTTCCATATATTCCGCATTCTTATGACCATGAGCTATGATTTCCTTGCACAGGATACTGCTGTTTACGCCCTCTATTTTCTTTTCTCCGGCAGAATATATCGGCAAAAGTACAAGTTGATCAGACTGATAAAATGAACGTGAAAACTCATCAAAAAGCGCCTCGGTTCTTGTATAACGATGGGGTTGAAATAGGACAACCTTGCGCCTGTCCGGCCAGCTGTGCATCACTGCCTGCAAGGTGGTTTTTATTTCAGTCGGATGATGGCCGTAATCATCAACAATCGTAATTCCATTTATCTCTCCCTTGACTTCGAGTCGGCGCTGAACACCTTCAAGTGTTTCAAGAGTACTTTTAATTACATCAAAAGAGAGATCAAGCTCCACGCTCACCACAATACTTGCCATGGCATTATAAACATTATGCATTCCAGGCAGATTTAATATAACGTCACCAAGCTTTTTTTTACGATGAAAAACAGAAAAGCTGCTTTTCCTGTCATGGAATGAGACATCCCGGGCCTGAAAATCAGCCTGACTGCTTAAACCATAAGAAGTGAATCGTTTCCTTATTTTCGGTATAATATCCTGTATCGGCTCATTATCCAGGCATAGTACGGCCAGTCCATAAAAAGGCAGCCTATCAATAAAACTTAAGAAAACTTCCTTGATGGAACCAAGATCCCCATAAAAATCAAGATGTTCCCTGTCGATATTAGTTATAACTGATATAGCCGGCGAATATTTAAGAAAGGAACCGTCACTCTCGTCCGCTTCGGCCACAATAAATTCTCCCTGCCCAAGCACTGCATTAGAGCCGACACTCTTCAGTTTGCCGCCAATCACAACCGTAGGGTCAAGCCCGCCATTACCAAGCAGAGAAGCTATAATAGAGGTTGTGGATGTTTTCCCATGAGATCCGGCAACAGCAATACTATATTTTAAACGCATTAATTCAGCCAGCATTTCAGCCCTTGTTATTACAGGTATGGATGCCTGCCTGGCGGCAATAACCTCGCAGTTTTCTTCACCTATGGCAGATGAAACCACAACAACATCCGACCCTGCTATCTGCTGCTTGTTGTGACCTGTATAAACAACGCCTCCAAGGTTTTTCAGACGCTCAGTTATCTCTGTGGATTGAACGTCGGAACCGGAAACTTTGTACCCCAAATTAAGCAGCAATTCGGCAATGCCGCTCATTCCTATGCCACCTATGCCGACAAAGTAAATATGATATTTTTTAAGATACATTTTCTATTAACCTGCAACAATCATCGACTATTTTTTTTACAGCACCAGGCCGGCCGATTTTTTTTGCCCTGGCTGCCATGGTTTTTAAAGATTCAGGATGGGATGCAAAATACTCAATTTTTTTGGCCAGGAGTTTACCGCCAAGATCATCCTGGAGAATCATTTCTGCAGCGCCTGCTTCTGCCAGGGAAAGGGCATTCAATACCTGATGATTATCCGCTGCAAAAGGATATGGTATAAAAAGAATTCCCTTGCCCAGAACGGTCAGCTCGGCAACTGTGGTAGCGCCTGATCTGCATATTACAAAATCGGACTTCTCAAAATGCACCGGCATGTCATTAAAGAATGATTTAACGGTGCATTTTATGCCATGGCTTTCATAAATCCCTTGCATCATATCTTCATCATCATCTCCTGTTTGATGAATAAAATAAAATTGATCCTTATTTTTTATATGACCCAATGCATCCGCTACAGCCAGATTGATACTGTGAGCGCCCTGGCTCCCACCTGTAATCATGACCATAAATCTTCGTTTATCTTTTAGTTTTCCGTCCTTTTGTTCCGGCTTATTCCCTGCAGCATAATCAATAATTTCTCTGCGCAGAGGATTACCTGTAAAATAAATCTTTTTTTGAGAGCAGCCTAAACTCGTATTCCTAAAAGCAACATATATCCTTGCGGCAAAATATGAGAGCAAACGGTTTGTAATACCAGGCAGGATATTCTGCTCACAGAGCGCAATATTGATTCCCAGCAGCCATGCACCGGCAACCACAGGCCCGGATGAGTAACTGCCAAGCCCAAGCACGATATCAGGCCTGAATCTTTTCAGTATTTTCAACGAATTCAGGATACCTTTCGGTATTTTTGCAACAGCGGCTATCTGTTTTAATAATCCACGGCCTTTTATACCCTGGGACTCGATGCAACTATATTCATACTTTTTTTCGGACAGAACCGAGATTTCAAAAGGATTGCCGCTGATAACAAACAAGATTACAGCTTTTGGGTCTCTACGCAAAAATTCTTCAGCTATTGCTATGCCCGGGAAAAGATGACCGCCTGTTCCGCCACCCGCAATCAATATCCGCGGCGAGTATGTTGTCCTGCTTTTCATTCTTGTTTCGATCCGGATGATCCGATATTCAGTAGTACCCCGATTGAAGCCATACTTATTAAAAGAGATGTGCCGCCATAACTTAAAAACGGAAGGGTCATCCCCTTTGTTGGAAGAAGACCTAAGACAATCCCCATATTAATACATACCTGGAGACCTATTGCGATTGTAATTCCGGCGGCGACAAAAGAACCAAAAGGATCTTCCGTTTTTCCGGCAATGATTATTCCTCTCCATAAAATAATTAAATAAAGGCATATGATAAAAATTACGCCCACAAGCCCCAGTTCCTCGCCGATCACCGAAAAAATAAAGTCCGTGTGAGATTCAGGGAGATAAAAAAGCTTTTGATAACCCTTGCCAACTCCGGCCCCCCATACTCCTCCCGTCCCGAAAGCCATCAGGGAATGAACAATCTGATATCCTTCGTCGGCCTTATATTGCCATGGATCGAGAAAACTCAACAAGCGTCTTACCCTGTACGCAGCCCCCATCATCATATAACAGCAAACAGGAAGCAGTAGGGCGAAAGAGGCTAAAAGATGCCACAGCCTGGCACCGCCGACAAAAAGCATAATCCAGGTAATAGCGCCAAGAATAACTATGGAACCAAAATCAGGCTGAATAAAAATCAGGAATGCAAAAATTGCGAAAACAATAAAATGCGGCACACACCCTATGGTAAACTTCTTCAGTCCATCCCTTTTTTTATTCATGGAATAGGCCAGGTAAACAACCATGGCAAAACGTACAAATTCAGACGGCTGAAAGGTAAATTCTCCAACACGCAGCCACCGCAGCGCTCCGCCGGCGGAATATCCGAAACCGGCAAAATGAATCAACACAAGCATTGTGATTGAAATAATCAGGAACGGGTACGCTAACATATTGTAATATTTGTATGGAAAATGACTGCAAAAAATCAGAATGATTATGCCTGCCAAAGCAGAATAGATTTGTTTTTTAACAAAAAAATAGTCTATTCCGAATTTTTTCATGGCAATTGCCGCGCTGGCGCTGTAGATCATGACCAGACCCAATCCAACCAGCAAAAGCACCGGAAAGAGCAAATGAAGATCATATCTTACAGCCTTTTCTTTTTTTTTGCTTTCCTGCATTGCTTTTTTACTCCGGGAGGCTGCTATTCTGTCAGCAATTCCCAGATGGGTCTTAACTATCTGATATTATTATGTTATCAGACAAGGGTTTTCGCAAACTCTAAAATTGAAAGTTTAATGATTCCAATAAGTTAAGCTATTTATGATGGGAATAGCTGCTATTCTGTCTACCCTCCCAGACTCCTCGCTGCCAGGCGAAACCTCTTTCCTCTTTCTTTATAACTTTTAAACATATCAAAGCTTGAACATGCGGGAGAGAGAAGCACCGCATCTCCGGGCCCCGCCGCTTTATAAGCTGCAGAAACCGCCGCTTCGATGGTAGATGCCTGCTCCACATTTACAGTATTACCTAGAGCAGATATTATTTTTTCTTTTGCCTCCCCAATCACAACAACTTTCTTAACATGCTTTCCAACAGCGCCTCTTAAAGTCAGGTAGTCGCCTCCTTTGTCCCGTCCTCCCATAATCAGGGAGACCGGCTTATTAAAAGATTCCAGTGCCCTTGCCAAGGCTGCAATGTTGGTAGCCTTTGAATCATCATAAAACATCACATCATTTATCGTAGTAATATACTCAAGCCTGTGGGGATCAGCTTTAAAAGTATCCAGAGCGGCCTGGATTCCATCAAGATTTCCACCAGCTTCCAAAGCCGCCGAAGCTGCCGCATAAGCATTTTCCTTATTATGCCCAGCGGTAAACGCTTCATTCGCAAGCTTAAGAGCGGCGAGCGCAGAGCCGTTATCGGCTTGATCACAAAAATAGATTTTTTTGGAATCTATTTTTCCGGTTACCTCACCGACCAGAAGATCAGCGCGATTTAATACCGCTGTATCACTCTTTTTCTGGTTTTTAAAAAGCCTCCCCTTTGATGCCGCATATGCTGCAAAATCAGGATACCGATCAAGATGGTCTTCCGCAATATTCAGTAAAACACCTATTTTTGGTCTGAACATATCTATTGTATCGAGCTGAAAACTGCTTACTTCAACCACAAGCATTTCGACCTTTTCCCGCATATCAAGATATTCAATCAACGGGTTGCCTATATTCCCGGCGACAAACACTTTAATTCCCGAATGCTCAAGCATTTTTCCCAGCAGTCTGGTTGTTGTGGTCTTGCCGTTGGTGCCGGTAATGGCGATTACAAGTTCACCTATGAACCTTGAAGCAAGCTCGATCTCTCCAATAACCGGAACCCCTTTTTCAATTGCCTTTTTTACCGGTTTTATTGTATGGGGCACGCCGGGGCTGATGACTATAAGTTCCGCCGATTCAAAGGTCTTGATAATGTGAATCCCCAGTTCCAGTCTAATGCCCATTGCACGGATTTCACGGGCGTAGTCAGGCATTCTCTCTTCTGCTGCCATATCTGTTACTGTAACAACAGCGCCCCTCTTTTTTAAAAACCGTGCAACAGCTAATCCGGACATACCGAGACCAACCACCAGGACTTTTTTGTTTTTAATATTCATAACAATTTGAATGCAGACTACCTGAGCTTCAGGCTGCTCATTGAAACAAGCGCAAGAATTATAGCTATAACCCAGAATCTCACTATGACTTTGGGCTCAGACCAACCTTTTAACTCAAAATGATGATGCAAAGGAGCCATTCTGAAAATACGTTTGCCTTTGGATATTTTAAAAAAACCGACTTGAAAAATTACGGACAAGGCCTCGATTACAAAAAGACCGCCGACTATTATCAGTAGTATTTCCTGTTTTGTTATAACCGCTGCCGTGCCTATGGCGGCTCCAAGGGCAAGAGAGCCTGTATCACCCATAAAAACCTGCGCAGGATAGCTGTTGAACCATAAAAAGCCGAGTCCGGCGCCTGCAACTGCGCCGCAGAATACGGCAATTTCCCCGCTTCCCGGTACATAATTAAGCTGAAGATAATCTGCGATTTTGACATGACCCGCCACATAGGCAAAAATCATATATGTCGCAGCGGCTATCACCACGGATCCGGTGGCAAGACCATCCAGTCCGTCTGTAAGGTTCACGGCATTTGATGACGCGACTATGACAAAGGCGGCAAAAAACACATACCCAAAGCCCAGATCAGGTGAAACATGCTTGAAAAAAGGGATTGTGATGCATGTGGAAAAATCAGGCCGCCAATAAACAAGAAATCCTGTGATCACTGCTAAAATGATCTGCATTATTATCTTTGTTTTAGCGCTCAATCCCATGCTCCGTTGCTTCACCTGCATCAGGTAATCGTCTGCAAAGCCTATCAGGCCGCATCCAATTACAGCCATGAGGATAATCCAGACATATGAATTGGCAAGATCGGCCCAAAGCAGCGTTGATATTGTAATCGACAAAAGAATCAGCACTCCTCCCATGGTGGGTGTGCCTGCCTTTTTATAATGTGTTTCAGGCCCTTCCTCCCTGATGTACTGTTTTACCTGCATATTCCCCAACTTTTTTATAATCCAGGGACCAAGAAAAAAACATATTAGAAAGGCAGTAACACCGGCGTATATTGTCCGAAATGTAATATACCTGAATATATTAAAAGCAGATATGGACGTATGCAGCGGATATAAAAAATAATAAATCAATCTACGTTACCCCGCTTCTTCAGTCCTTTAACTATATCCTCCATGCACATGGCCCGCGAACCCTTTACCAAAACCCAGTCTCCAGGCTTGATCCTGTTTGTCAGGTCATCAAGAATTGCCTCTTTCGTACCGCTCAATATTTTTCCGGATTTCAATCCCTTGCCCTGGGCGCCTTTGGCTACATCATCCGAAAACGCACCTGTTATATAAAGTCTTGAAATATCGCTGATTGCGGCCAGGGCACCGATTTCCTGATGAATTAAACCGGCATCTTTTCCCAGCTCAAACATATCCCCTGCTACAAAAATGCCCCGGCCCTGACCTTTTAAGTATTTAAGAGCATTTATGGCGGCTTTCATTGAACAGGGATTTGCATTATAGGTATCATCAATAATATGAAATCCTCTTCGGGTTTTCATAATGTTCATCCTGCCTTCAGCAGGCTGGAAATCTTCCAGACCCGATTTTATCTCCCCGGCATTTAATCCGGCGAGATGGGCTGCGGCCGCGGCGGCCAAAGCATTTGACACAAAAACAGGACTATGAGCTTTTAAATTAACAAAAACACTCTCACCGGGAAGCAGGAGGCTAAAAGAAAGCCCAAAGACCTCCTGTTTAATATTTTGCGCCCTGACTCCGGCATTTTCATGAAATCCGAAAAGCAGCAGGTCCTTTTGTATTTTGCCTGCCAAACCGAGAAGTCTTGGGTCATCAGCATTAAGAACCGCTGTTCCGTTATTCCTGATATGCTCAAGCAGCTCCCCCTTGGCGCGTGCAATACCTTCTATTGAGTCAAATCCCTCAAGATGAGCCGTTCCGATATTGGTAATCACACCTATATCCGGCCTGCATATCCCGGCAAGTCTGCCGATTTCACCAAGTCTGTTCATACCAAGTTCCAGTACAGCCCATTTATGTGACGCGGCAAGTCTGAACATTGTTAAAGGCAGCCCGATTTCATTATTATAATTTCCTTTTGTAGCAAGTGTGTCAAAGCGCCGGGACAAAACCGAGGCTGTCATCTCTTTTGTTGTTGTTTTGCCGTTCGAGCCGGTTATTGCCACAACCGAAACGCCCGTCCGTTTGCGGTTCAATGAGGCAATATCACCAAGGGCCTCTATAGTATTCTCCACAGCCAGGCATACAAGACCCTTCCGGGCCCATCTTTTGTAACGATCGCCGGCAATATCACTTCTGCCGACCAGAAAACCTGCGGCCCCACTTTCTACTGCATCTGCTATAAAATCATGGCCGTCATAATTTTGTCCCTTTATCGCAACAAAAAGATCACCCAGGGAGAGAGTGCGGGAATCTATTGAGATCCCTGCAAATAAACGCTCAGCATCTCCGTATAAAAGTTCACCTCTCACAGCTTCAAGAATCCGGGAACAATGCCATGGAACCGATTTTATCATCGGATATCCTTTAAAGCGGCTTTAGCAACTTCACGATCATCAAACGATAGTCTTTTATCCCCGACGATCTGATAAGTCTCATGCCCTTTTCCGGCTATTACAATTGTATCACCCGGCAGGGAGGCTTTTACGGAAAGAAAAATCGCTTTTTGCCGATCAGGTTCAACCGCATATCCTTTGATACCCCCAGGCAGTTTCCACCGGCCTTTATTCAGTTCCGCCTTGTCAAGCCTGCGGGAAGATGATTTGCCAATGCCCGAAAGGATCTGATTTATAATATCCACAGGATCCTCTGTTCTTGGATTGTCGGAAGTTATAATAACAAAATCGGATAATTTTGCTGCTATTTCACCCATTAAGGGCCGCTTTGCTTTATCCCTGTCACCTCCACATCCGAACAGACAGATCAATCTTTGTTTTGTCAGGCTTTTTAAGGTGGAAAGCACATTCCCAAGTGCATCAGGGGTATGGGCATAGTCCACATATACAAATCTCTGGAGATTATTATCGATTCTTTCAATACGCCCAGGCACCCTATTTACTTCTTCAAGACCGGACGCGATGATATCCTCCTTAATAGAAAGGGCAAAGCCGGTTCCGGCAGCGCACAGTAGATTCTCCAAGTTGTATTGGCCTGCCAGTGATGATTTAATCTTGTAATTACCTCCCGGAGAAAAAAAAGCGGCTTCCATGCCGGTCAGATCCTGTTTTAAAACTTCAGGATAAACCATCTTATTTTTTGAATTACCTACCGAAATATTATTTCCCGGCAATTCTTCAAAAAGCTCTCGTCCATATTTATTATCGCAGTTTAATACAGCGGAACTCTTTGTATCACCACCACCGGGATTGAGAATCTCCGTAAAAAATCTTTTTTTACATAACCAGTAGGTATCCATATCGCCATGAAAATCGAGATGATCCTGGGTAAGGTTGGTGAAAACCCCCAGGTCAAAATTACAGCAATCGATTCTGTGAAAGTCGATGGCATGTGATGAGACCTCCATCACTATATGTGTTATTCCATGTTCAAACATTTCCGCGAAAATTTTCTGAAGATCCGCAGATTCGGGAGTTGTCATGGGATTATTAAAAACTTTACCTGCATACCGGTAATTAATAGTCCCGATAACCCCGGCTCTGATACCGGCCTTCAATAAAATACTCTCTATTAAATATGCTGTTGTTGTTTTGCCGTTTGTGCCAGTAACACCTATGATCACCAGTTTCCCAGACGGGTTATGATAAAATTCGGATGAAATTCGGGCCAATGCTCTTCTTGTATTCTCGACTTCAATTATTATCGAATCCGCATCAACCGGCTTTTGCGTAACAATCGCTTTTGCGCCCCTTGCAAGCGCCGTATCTATAAAATCGTGCCCGTCCGCCGCAAGGCCTTTAACAGCCACAAAAAGCCCTCCTGTCAATACTTCCTGGGCCCGGTAGTGAATGGAAGATATCTCCGCTTCATGCCATGAATCGCCATCCGAATAAATCCTTCTTGCCTGGGTTGATTTCAGCAAATCATGAAGCTTCATCTATCTATCCCTGCCACCTGACGCCTCGACACCCGCCACCCGTCCCTGTGACATATTCATATAATCAAGAGTCTTCAAGGCAATTTTTCTAAAGACCGGAGCTGCAACAATGCCGCCGTAATGATTGACATGAGGTTCATCTATAATTACAAGAATAACCGCCTTGGGTTTCTCCGCAGGTATAAAACCTATAAACGATGCCGTATATTTTCCCTTGGCATATTTTCCAGAGTAACCAATCTTTTGCGCGGTCCCGGTTTTGCCGCAAACCGAATAGCCATCAATAGCTGCATTTGTTCCGGTTCCTTTTTCGCTGACAACCGATTTCATCATTTTTATTACAGTTTGGGCTGTTCTCGCTGAAACAACCCTTCTTTTCTCTTTTGGCTTGATACTCTTTATTAACCTTCCGTTATGGTCCGTAATAGCTTGTACTAAATACGGTTTCATCAGTATTCCATTATTGGCGATTGCAGATGCTGCGCTGATCAGTTGGATGGCCGAAGCTGAAATACCCTGCCCAAAAGAGATAGCACCGGCATCGATTTTGGCCCAACTTTTATAGTTAAGAAGGCTTCCGGCTGTCTCTCCAGGGCAATCTATGCCCGTATTCTCTCCAAAACCGAATTTGTGCAAATTATTGTACATAATCTCCGGACCAATCATTTCACTTACTTTAACAGCTCCAATATTACTTGAATACTTTATTATATTCTGTAAAGAGAGCCACCCGTGGGGGTGAGTATCGTGTATAATGTTTTTACCTATTTTATATTTTCCATTTTCACAGAAAAAGATTGAACGTGTAGTACATTTGCTTGATTCTATTGCTGCCGCAGCAGTGAAAATCTTCATTGTGGAACCGGGTTCGAACGGGTCCGTGATGGCCCTGTTTCTCCATTTTTCCCTGTCGAATTTATTAAATGCATTCGGGTTAAAAAAAGGAAAATGTGCAAGGGACAGAATTGCCCCTGTTTTTGGAACCATTACTATGGCAATACCGGATCCTGCCTGAAATTCATTAACAGCCTCTTCAAGCGCTCTTTCCGTTATATACTGTATTGTCCTGTCGATTGTCAGAATCAGATTCTTCCCGTTATAATCATCGGTAACCTTTTCCCCGGCAAAAGCATATCCTAAAGCATCCCTGAAAACGGTAAACCGATCGTCGTTACCTTTAAGGTATTTATCATAATAAAACTCGATCCCTTCCAGTCCGTGACCATCTATGCCTGAAAAACCAAGCAACTGTGCTGCAAGGGTTTTACTGGGATAAAATCTGTTCTGCTCAGGGATAAAATCGATCCCTTTAAGTTTAAGCTCTTTTACCTTCTGTTCTTCCCCTGGTGTTACCTGACGTTTGATCCATATAAATTTACTTTTTGAGGAAAATTTTTTCCTTAAAGTTGTTTTACCTACCCTTAATATCCTGGCAAGCTTTACCGCAGCAGTATCAATATTATCAATCTGACCGGGATATGCAGCTATCGAAGTGACAGAGATGCTTACAGCCATTTCCTCATGCTTTGCATCGTAAATAGTACCCCTGTTTCCCACCGATCTAAAAGGCCTTTCATATTGATTGGCAGCCTTTTTGGAAAGCCAGGAATCACATAAAACCTGCAGGTATACGGCCCGACCTCCGATAGCAACAAAACAGAGACTAAGGATAAATCCCACCAGACCTGTACGTAATCTAATATGTTTTCTATATTCAGTTTTCATGGAATAATGATTGTCTGTCCGGTTTTTGGCGCTACAAGCCCCAACCGGCTCCTTGCAATTTGCGATAATCGTTCAGGAGATTTAAGTCTCGCAAGTTCAATCTTGAAATTACGCTGCAATGATAAAAGTTTTTTATGCTTTGCTGTCTCTTTGGAAATATCATACCCTGTTTCAACATACTGAACACGGCACCATGCAAAGAAAAAAAATTCCAGTATAAAAACACCCAGCAACATTAAATATATCCCGCTTCGCCTCTCTCGCGCAGAATCCTTTTTCTTTTTATCTTTCTTTTTCATGAAAAAATTTATGGTTTTATATTTTTTCTGCGGCTCTAAGTTTGGCGCTGCTTGCCATGGGATTCACGGCAACCTCACTCCCGGACGGCCGCACAATTTTTTTTGTCAGGGTTCGCATTAACTTTTTCCGGTTACAAACACATTGGGGGAAATCAGGCGGACAAATACATCCTTTCCCCATAGCCTTAAAACTCTTTTTAACAATCCGGTCTTCATGAGAATGAAAGGATAAAATACAAATCCTGCCTTTAGGATTTAATATCCCAGGAACATTATTCATAAACAATTCAAGCCGCTCAAGTTCACGATTAACAGCAATTCTCAAAGCCATAAACACACGGGTGGCGGGGTGGATCTTGTATTTGAACAAATTCTTTTTAGGAATCGCACTTTTCACGATATCTGCTAATCGTTTGCTTGTTCTAATGACGCCCTGATTTCTCTCCTTTACTATTCTTCTTGCTATATAATGCGACCAATGCTCATCGCCATATTCTCGAAAAATCCTGGCAAGCTGTTTTTCTTCACATCCATTAACCAATTCTTCAGCAGTGGTATTCGACCTGATATCCATTCGCATATCAAGTGGTTCATCTTTATTAAAACTGAAACCCCTGCCGCTTGCTTTAAGTTGGTGAAGTGAAATGCCCAGATCCAGAAGAATCCCGTCAACTGAGGAAAGATTCAATTGTGAAAGAATTGAAGGTAAATTAATAAAATTATCATTAAAAAGCCGGATGTTAGATTCAAATCCTTTTAAGATATTTTTCGCATTCTCTATGGCATCTATATCCTGATCTATTCCGATCAAAAGTCCATAAGGAGTTATTTTATTCAAAATTGCCGCAGCATGGCCGGAACCGCCAAGAGTACAATCCACAAAAATTTTTCCCGGCTTGCAGTCAAGATAATATAGAACCTCAACCGGCATAACTGAAATATGATGATATGACAAAGGATCAGAGGAGCAATTTCGCGATTTCAGCTCCCACCTCCGCTTGCGTCATATCATCTTCCTGCTGCGCATTTTCTTTATCCCAGTTTTCCCTGGATCTGATCTCAAAATGTGTAAGCACGCCTACAAGCACAATTTCCTTCTCCAATCCGGCATAATGTCGTAAAGGCGGCGGAATCAGGATACGCTCCTGTTTGTCGCTAAAACATTCAGCAGCCGAGCCTATAAAAACCCTTATGAATCTGCGCATCAATTCATCCTTTTGAGGCGCTGACATTATACTATTTTCTATCCTGCTCCATTCATCAAATGGATATGCCACAAGGCCGTTATCCAGCTTGGACACCATAACACCGTTACCTCCGCCGGCCTGGATGAGGCTGCGGAATCTGACCGGAACAATAATCCGGCCTTTGGCATCGATTGTATGAAAGGAACTACCGCGAAACATAGAACATCCCAAAAGCTCCACTAAAAACCACTATACTTACAATTTTATATCGATTACATATAAAATAAAGCCTGTGTCAATAAAAAAAATTTAAAATTGATTCTTTATAAAAACCTAAACTGGCATTCATACTTGGGAGTATCAAATATTCCAACATGTTATCTAATATAATTGCCATTTCTTACATTAAAATCGATAACATGCTAACGTCTTGCTTTAATTAAATATTATTCACAGAAGCGTAAAAAAATTCATCCAAATAAGTGGGATTTTGTAATTTTGAACAAATAATTCTAATAATATAGGATATATAAGCAAAAAAATGTTCCATAAATTTTTTTTTCAACAATTAGTGGAGTTTTGTGGAGATTATTGACAGGTTTTAATGTCGAAGATCATATGGAGGATAGCTGGTCATGACAGCAGGATGTCAGGATAATCTACAGATTTTTTTGGAAACCCTGCTATCCTGGAAACACCAACCCGGGATACTCTTTAGCCTGAATATATTTATCAAGGTACTGACATAAAATTTCCTGCGCATTCGCAGGAGGAGGGATCAAAGAATCAGAAATTTACAAACTCATTTTACCTCATTATAACTATCTGATAGTTATGGTAAAAAAATTGATTAACAATCAATGTTTTTCAATACTTTTTGGTGGATTCGCTTCGCTTAATCCACCCTACAAACTACCAGCTTTTTTATATAAAATTGTAGGGTGGATTAAGGAGCATAGCGACGAATCCACCAAAGTTAACAATATCAAACAGTTATTCAGTTTGTAAATTTCTGAGAATATGTGCAGATAATATAATGCCCCATTTCGTGAGCGAGAACACCAGTATCAAGTGCGGATAAGCTTACCTTAGATATAGACCGTCAGATAATTACCTGATTTTAAAATTTGGCACAAGGCCGGAGGGAGTAGGGGTTCAAAATCTTGAACCCCTACTGCGACGACCGATAACGCAGTGAAATTATTTATGTGACAATCTATAGATTGACTGTTGCTTCTGTTTGTAAACTGAATGGCATATTAAAAAAATGATTAGGAGGGCCGTGCCCTTTTCCTATGGAAAGCGAGTGAAGAATTGCCCCGGTAATATATTCTTTTGCATTAGCTACAGATTGAAAAAAATCATTGCCGGCAGCCATATTTGCCGCAATTGCGGACGAAAATGTGCATCCTGTGCCATGGGTATTCTTTGTTTCTATGCGGTCACTTTGATATTCCCGGTATGTTACACCGTCATACGCCACATCGACTGAGACCTTCCCTTTTAAATGCCCCCCTTTTACAACCACCTTTTTTGATCCAAGGAGCAATAATTCACCGGCTGTTTCTTTCATGTCAGCTACAGACTCAATTTTTTTTCCGGTAATAGCTTCAGCCTCATGAATATTAGGAGTAACCACATCGGCAACAGGGAAAAGGGTCTTCACAAGCGCTTCACAGGCATCCTCTTTAAGCAGCCTGTATCCGCTTTTTGAAATCATGACAGGATCCAGTATAACATACGGCAGATCAACTTTCTTTAATGTATCCGCAATTACTGCTATAAGTCTGATACTGGAAACCATTCCTATCTTCACCGCGTGAATCTCAATGTCGTCAAACAGACAAAGAATCTGCCCGGCAACAATTTCCGGCTCCAGCTCCTGCACGTTATAGACCTTTCGGGTATTCTGTACGGTAACAGCGGTTATAACACTCATCCCGAAGATACCATGAGCCTGAAAAGTCTTTATGTCCGCCTGTATGCCTGCGCCGCCTGAAGGATCGGAACCTGCAATAGTCAATGCCGTACGCATAATAAATAAATTCCTAAAAGACTATAGACTTTAAGATAATGATTTTGGGAAGGCCAGAGGGAGGAAGGCGTATTATAATACTCCGACGACCGATAACGCACCCAAAATCTTTATCTTAAAGTCTATAAGCCATGCTGAAAAGAGGATACCCCAGGCGGAAGATTACCCAGATGCCTGCCCGCAAAGGGAAAACATCGGCCCACCATTATAGCGGAAGGAATATCATTTTTTATTGTTGCAAAGATTTCATCCGTGCAAGTAAATAGCAGCTCATAGTCTTCGCCGCCTGAAATAAAAATCTCTACTGGATCAAGGCTGTATTTTTTACAAAAAGATAGCAACAGATCATCAAACTCGACTGCCGACACATCTAATTCTATACAAATATTCGATGCTCTTGCAATATGCAGCGCATCTCCGGCCAGTCCGTCACTGATATCGATTACTGTCCTGACCCCGTTTTTTAACAAAATTGCCGCGGCATCAAACCTGGCAACTGGAAATTTAAACTTATCCACAAGCGGTTCAAACCCGGCGTCCTTTTTTATCAACGCTTCAAGACCGGCCCGCGCAAGTCCCAGCATTCCGGTTGCAAACAATCCCTGGCCGGGTTTTGCTCCTGAACGGACCGGAAAAATTTCTGCATGGGCTTCACCGATTGCGAACAAATCCAGGGAAAAAACATCAGCAGCAGAAATGTTGCCGCCTCCCAGAACGCAGTTATGCTTTTCAAGAGCTTTTTTGACACCTTGATATAAGTCTATAACCATCCTTTCCGAGATATATCGGGGAAGCGCAAGATTGATAAAAACAGCAACCGGTGTTGCGTATGAAGCGGCCAGATCGCTGAGTGTTATTTCAACGGCCTTACTCCCGATCTCGGCCGGTGTTTGCCAGCTTAACCTGAAGTGTACGCCCTCCTTTTGTGTGTCCGTAGTTATAACCGGCCGGTTAATCTGTGACAAAAGAGCAGCGTCATCCCCGGCCGGAACTTTGATAATCGAGCCCGCCTCAGGTATGCCTGGCATATGCTGCAAAAGCTTTTCTATAAGACCGAATTCATCATTCCAGGGCGCTTCAAAAGTATTGCCGGGACTGCGCCCGCAAGCTGAAACAATTTTTTCTTCCATGGCCGGGGGATCACCAGTCACGGATATGCAACTCCGGGCGGCAATATACGGCGCCATCAGGATTGCATCACCTTCATTTACCCCTATATCACGCGCCACAACATGACACTTCGCCTTTAAGAGAAAAAATATCTCCTTACCCTGACCACTGAGCGATTCATAGTTGCCCTGTCCCTTGGATATAACCATATCAGCACGGGAAAACAATTCGGAAATTATCGGATCGCATCTTTGCAAAATTGTTCCGGGCGCATCGAATCCATTGGAGACAACCTCCGCGACCTCATCCATTTTAACAAAATCCGCATCCGCCATGGTTACATCATTGATAATCGGGGCGCCCCTGACAACAAATGTCACCTTTATATTTTTTATCTTCTTTATCTCTTCTATAAAAATCTTGTCAAATACAATTTCGCCGGCATTATCTCCAAGATAAAGAAGCGTTTGAGCTTTCAAAATTTTTTTCTTGAATTCAGGGTAATGGTTTATGGACAGGGGAATATTAATAGTATTAAAAATTTCTCCCTTTAAATCATCAATCCTCTTTTTAATCCCAAGGTCTATGATATTTCCGGCAATGGCAAGTTTTAAGGCCAGATAAAGAGGATCGTCAGACTCCTTGATGATGTTTTTAAGCTCGGAACTTAACGCCAGGGCCAGTCTGTTCTGCTCCATTTTTGCTTTTTTATAGGGATCGTTAACATAAGTAATTTTTCTGACAGCCTCATAAACCTCACGAGAAATCTCCGGCGGAGAGGCCGTAAGAGAGACGGAAGAGAGCTGCTCCATAACCTTTTTCAAAGCCAGAAAATGTATATTTTTATCATCGGTAGATATCCTGACAACCTGCAATGTCTGGGATAAAAAACAGGGCATACAATCAAGGAATGTTTTCATTTCAATTCCACCATTTCCCATTCAAAGGAGCTGACATTTCTCTCTTTTTTGCTAAAGGTGATCCCTATCAGATAAACTGATTTTTGTTTGTCTGTATATTTTTCACTGTACCCTTTTTTCTTTATCTGTTGCAAAGGCAAGTCCTTCTCCTTATCATCATCCGAATTTTCCGCTACCTTGAATTCAATTATATAAACCTTGTCATCGAGTTTTAAAGTTAAATCGATCCTGCCTTTATTGGTCACATCCTCTGCTATCAGTTCAATCCCAAGAGCGGCAAAATAGCTGTAGATCACCGAGGCATAATATCCCTCATATTCATGGATCCTGCTTTTGGAAAAGTTATTATACGGAATAGCTGCAAACAAAAGTTTCATAGCGGAATGCAGCCTTTCAGGATCACCTGCTTCAAGGGAATAATAAAGCGCATCCTGGTGCCTTGATTTGCCGACCGGATCAGATATCAAATAATCAAGAATATAATCGTTGAGAGAATACTGTACCTCTATATTCGGATATTCAAGTTCATATTTTAACCTGGGCCCAACCCGTTTTTGTTTTTTTATGGTCAGATATCCGGCTTGAAAAAGAAGTGTTTCAAGCTCAATAAAATCGACATCAAAACTTCCCAGGAGACTTTCCGAGACTTCTACTTTTTCAAGATCAGGTATGAAATACTTATTTTTTTTAAAAAGTTTTATTAAAAAAGCAGGACTGCCTGTTTCAAACCAGTAGTTCCTGAATTCACAATTATTAGACAAAAACAAAAGGATATCAAAAGGATTATAAACCGATTCACCAAGCCAGTTGTAACCATTATACCACTTTTTTATTTCATTTAAATCAGCCTGCTGCAACCTGTCTGCAAATTCCCTTTCAAGATCATTTTGAGTATAACCGCAAATAATTGAATAATCACGATTAAGGGTTATATCTTCAAGGTTATTGAGCCCGCTAAAGAGGCTTACTTTTGAAAATTTTGAGACTCCTGTTAAAAATACAAATTTAATACAAGCATCTGAATCTTTAATCACGGAATAAAAATTTTTCAGGTTTTCCCGCATCTCTTCCGCTTTGTTTTGATCTGTGATATTATCAAGAATGGGCTTGTCGTATTCGTCAACTAAAATTACTACTTTCTGATTATAACGATGATACAGCTTTTCTATTAATTCTTTAAAATTCTCTTTATAATTAAGATCCGCTAATTTAATATCAAATTTTTCTTCCCATCTTGAAAACATTGCCTTAAAGGTTTGATCAAGCTCGGTCCTGTTCCGCAGGAGACCGGCGCCAAAGCTTATCTTTATTACAGGATACTCTGCTTCCCAGTCCCAATGATTTTCAAGGTACAAGCCCTTAAATAATTCCTTTTTTCCTTCAAAAGCAGATTTTAATGTGTCAAGGAAAAGGCTCTTGCCGAATCTGCGGGGACGCGATAGAAAATAGTATCTTCCACTATCGACAAGTTTTTTAACAAAAAAAGTCTTGTCGATGTAAACATATCCCTCTTCAATGATATCCCTGAATGTTGAAATTCCGATTGGCAGCTTTTTCATCTTGTTCCCAAAATTTTTCATTTTTTGAATTTATGTGGTATAGCCTTTGGCACAAGTGACCAGTAGTATTGTACTTCAGATTAAACCAATTTGTAAAGTTTTTAACATGCTTAATTTGGCATCCTTCATTCTCAGTTTACATTTATTTTGTATAAAAAATTAAATTTTACCGCCGAGAACGCAAAAAACGTAGAGAAAACTACTTGATTTTTAATGTAATATCTCAGCGTTCTCAGCGAACTCTGCGGTAAAATACTGATTCTGACATTAAAAAAAAGTGTTAACTACTTTTGGGCATTAATGAAAGATGCCCTTAATTTTTTAAAAAATTTAGATGAAGATATAATTTAGATGAAGATATAAAGAAGGCATTAATAGCGCAACTTCGTAAGTTTTGATGCTTTTCCGCTAATACTGTGAAAATAAAACTATTTGCCAGCGTTGAAAAAAGGCAGACACTGTCATGGCTGCTGCTGCTTTCTGGACAATTTTATCCTCAAGTACAGGTAGCCAATTGGACGCTTTTCCCCTCCTTCCTTGTCTATCCAGATACGCTTTACAGGAGACGCAACGTACTGTCCTCTCCGCAGTCGTTCATACAGATTATAGAGGTTTTGATCAAGATTTTCGGCATACTCCTTTGCCGTAACCTTGCCCACTCCTGCAGATTCGCTTTTCCGAATTTTACGAAAGGATTGTTTCAGTAAATCAAAGTCTATCCGATGGACTACTGATGTAAATACCAGTTCATGATTATTTTGAGCAAGCAGCTCGATTTTGATAAGGGATGACCCACCTGTTAACACCGGTGGTTGTCCCCATTCTATCGGTCTGGAATTGCAAGCGACCGTTCTTGCAATTTCTCGGCTTTTTGTTGATATGGTTTGTGACCTCTGTGTATCTCCCATAATTCCTGCCAAAAAAAACGTTATACCCTGCTTCACCTTCCCTGCAGTGGGTCGCTTGGGCATCACTTCCCCACCTTTCCGATCAAGATAGTTCAATTTTTAATCATCGGTACTATGATCTGCTAAGACTTCCGAATGTTTATCTCAGGTTCGTTCGCTCTTCGCTATCCTCCCCTGATACCTTGTATCGCCCGTCTTTTAATGTTTGTGTTTCTGCCATAAGCAGACTCGTTGCATGTCTGGACTCTCCTATGCAACGCCGGGATTTCGCTTATGCTGGATATCCTGTTACCGTTCTTTTACCCAAGGAAACATCCGGATCTCCCAAGTTCCCGAGCTACCCCTCTGAGAACATGCCCTGGTCTAAGACCCCGGTGGTGTCCTGAATACTTGCCTTAGCATATTCAGGACTGCTGCCTTCCGCTGCATCCAAAGCGTCGGCTTTCTCCGCCAAAGGCGAATTATCCAATGACCACAACTATACATTTTTCGGGGCTCAATACAGAGCCTGCAATCTTGCTCTATCCAGCTTCAGACTCCCGTTACCGGTTTTGCCTGTGGACTTCGCTACTGACCTGCTGGTTAGTCTTTAGTCAGATGGGACTATCTTAACATCAATGCCAGAGCAAGCCCTGCAGAGATGAAGGAAACAGACTGTTTTTCGAGCACCCACTTGGTAACAATATCGAGTTTCAAAGACCTTGTGTCTTATCCCAACGATTCGGATTTATCTTGGCACGATAATTTGCTTTGTTATATGATTATTCAATTTCATTAATAGTTTCTTGTATTAACTGTAAACTATGAATGCTTGGAAAAAATAACTCACTCCCAATTTCATTCCCGTTTTCATCTTTTATTGATTTAAATGATTCAATTTCTATTTGAAGTTTATCTTCTAAATAATCCTCAAGTATTGGCAGATCTCCCCAAGAATAGATTTTTATAGAAATTAAATTCCCTTTTTGAACTGCAATTACCTGTTTTTTTGTTGTAGAATCAATCATATTTTTTTATTCTCATATAACGATGAACTCACCGGCCGCCAACATGCGTGGGAATACGTTCCGCAAACGACAACATTTATGCGGAAGAGAGCGTTTAAAAAAAAGCGCCGCTGTTGGCGGTCGGGTTCCAGGTAGGAGCATCGGTTACCCGACGCCCCCCCTACAGACCCGTACGTGAAGATTTCCCTCATACGGTTCCTCGGTTCAAATCCTTTTTACCGGATTATCAACCAAACAGGCGACACCCCGTTTGGCGTATAACTTTGCAGCCCTTACGGCATCAAATATTATGGACTATTCTGGGTAATGGCAGTGGGTATGTTGTGCGCAAGTCCTCGAACATTACTTCGCCCTTGTGACTTCTTCGGCTTAACCATCGACGCCATGCTTTCTCAGTATATTCAAACACAACTTCCAGCACTTTGTAGTTACTTATTACTCCAAAGTACTGGTAAAAACCTCGCAGTTTACTGCAAAGAATCTCATACTGCTCGGCCATTGGCTTATGACGGTTATCCTTGCACCATATCCATATTCTCTTCATAAAACGGCTTGAACGCTTTCTTGCCGTCTTTTTCTTTATTACCATGTACCCTTTTAATGATTTTGACCAGTAAAATGTAAACCCTAAAAAATCAAACGTCCCGTTTCCCTTTCCGCTAATGCGTTTGGAAAATCGAATCAGTTTTGTCTTTTCCGGGTGAAGTGACAGCTCGAACTGTTCGAACCGCCTGGGTAATACATCCATGACACGCAATGCGTCTTTTTCATACTCGAACCCGAGGATGAAATCATCCGCCCAGCGTATGATGGAGCATCTCCCTTTCATCCGGGGGATCACTTCTTTCACGTACCAGTCATCTAAAACATAATGAAGAAAGATATTACTGAGCACAGGGGAAATTACTCCTCCCTGTGGAGTGCCCGTTTCAGAGTACGTCAGGTTGCCTTCCTCCATTACGCCTGCATTCAACCACTTCCCTATCAGGCGAATCATTCCGCCGTCACTTACTCTCCGACGTATCATGTCTTTAAGTAACTCGTGATTAATATTGTCAAATAGTCCTGTAATATCTGCGCTTACTATCCAGCTGATATTCTGCTTCAAGCATTGCTCACGTAAATCTTTGATTGCCATGTGTTGGCTCCGACCTTTTCTGAATGCATGGGAAAAATTGTAAAAATTCCTGTCAAATATGACATTCAATATGGCTGCTGCTGCTTTCTGGACAATTTTATCCTCAAGTACAGGTATGCCAATTGGACGCTTTTTCCCTCCTTCCTTGTCTATCCAGATACGCTTTACAGGAGACGCAACGTACTGTCCTCTCCGCAGTCGTTCATACAGATTATAGAGGTTTTGATCAAGATTTTCGGCATACTCCTTTGCCGTAACCTTGTCCACTCCTGCAGATTTGCTTTTCCGAATTTTACGAAAGGATTGTTTCAGTAAATCAAAGTCTATCCGATGGACTACTGATGTAAATACCAGTTCAGGATTACTTTGAGCAAGCAGCTCGATTTTGATAAGGGATGACCCACCTGTTAACACCGGTGGTTGTCCCCATTCTATCGGTCTGGAATTGCAAGCGACCGTTCTTGCAATTTCTCGGCTTTTTGTTGATATGGTTTGTGACATCTGTGTATCTCCCATAATTCCTGCCAAAAAAACGTTATACCCTGCTTCACCTTCCCTGCAGTGGGTCGCTTGGGCATCACTTCCCCACCTTTCCGATCAAGATAGTTCAATTCTTAATCATCGGTACTATGATCTGCTAAGACTTCCGAATGTTTATCTCAGGTTCGTTCGCTCTTCGCTATCCTCCCCTGATACCTTGTATCGCCCATCTTTTAATGTTTGTGTTTCTGCCAATGGCAGACTCGTTGCAAGGCGGGACATTCCTATGCAACGCCGGGATTTCGCTTGCGCTGGATTTCCTGTTACCGTTCTTTTTACCCAAGGAAACATCCGGGTCTCCCAAGTTCCCGAGCTACCCCTTTGAGTACATGCCCTGGTCTAAGACCCCGGTGGTGTCCTGAATACTTGCCTTAGCATATTCAGGACTGCTGCCTTCCGCTGTCTCCAAAGCGTCGGCTTTTTCCTGCAAGCAGGATTATCACAATGACCACAACCATACATTTTTCGGGGCTCAATACAGAGCCTGCAATCTTGCTCCGTCCAGCTCCAGACTCCCGTTACCGGGTTTACCTGTGGACTTCGCTACTGACCTGCTGGTTAGTCTTTAGTCAGGTGGGACTATCTTAACATCAATGCCAGAGCAAGCCCTGCAGAGATGAAGGAAACAAACCGTTTCCCGAGCACCCACTTGGTAACAATATCGAGTTTCAAAGACCTTGTGTCTTATCCCAACGATTCGGATTTATCTTGGCACGAGTAGTGTTTTGTTGTAAACCCCTGCCTGGTTGCGACAACCTGCTTTTTGTAAAGCAACCGGATTTGAGAAAGCATAATTAAACGCTTGCAAATAATGCAAAGTTGGCGAACACACCGCTGTTTGCGGCATTCTGCAACAATGTTTGTTGATGCGATGCTGACTTTACCAAAAAAACTGCAAAAAGCAAGGCGAGATGTCGCCGAGTACCGAAACAGTGCAACCTGTAAAATGCTTACCGAAGCTGACGTTCAAAAAAGCAACAAGAAACGCCGGCAAAAGCGATAACCGGCAAATGCCGGCAACGGCTGTTAGCAAAACAGACAGTGAAAAATAAAACTCAAAATTGAGTGTAACCAAAATTGAACATACCGTTAAAGTTAATATTAAGCAATGATATAAAATAGCTATAAACATTCGATACGGTGCGTGCCATATTAATTTTTTAATAAATTAATCAACATTGGAGGATTAAAATGGTACATGTTATCAAAGGCACTGTAGCTGCTCAAAAAAATACTCTTCTGAGATTGAACAATGTTTGGATAGTTGCAAAGAAAAGTTCAACCAAATATTGCTTGGTGTTCTCAACGAAGGAAATCAGGATGCTCATAAAATGGAAGCATCAATTTTCAAGCAATTGATGAAATTGGGGTTTATTTTAATGCAGTTGTTCTTTGCTATCCAAAATAAACAGACCTCGGAAAAAAATAGCATTTTAAAAGGGTGTTGCAAAGTAAAAAAACTTTGATAATAAAATCAATTAGTTAACCCAGAAAAACCCCATTTTTCCATTATGGCGTAACTATTTGTTTTAACTACCGATAATAGCAATCTTTGCAACACCCTTTTTAAGCATAATTTTTTGGACACTTTCCTTTTAAATAGGTGACGAACCAACTTCAATCTGTAATATTTTTCCAATCGGAATATAGGCGCTTAATGCATTCAATCTTTTACAAAATTGTTCCTGCGCTTTTCGGCGGCTTGGTTGTTGAAGAGGCTCCAATCGGACAACCACTCTGTCTGCTTCAGATTTGATCCATCCATGAGACTGAGTGATGGCATAAAACAAGTCCACATATTCATTTTCATTCGGGTAATGACACAATAACCAGTCAGTCATATCCTTACGCGCATTCCATAATGAAGCTGTAACAAAATCAAAAAGATTTTTTCCTTCATTATCAATCTTCTTAAAGGAATTATAATCCTCAAGAGTAGAAACATCCACCTTTTCAGGCAGTTGTTTTTTCTCATTGAGGAGCTTTGTGAGCTCTGCCTCTAACTGGCTTATTCCTGATTCTAAACAGGCTTTCAAGCTGTTTTCGCGCCTTGAGCCATCTTTGTTTAAAACTTCCTTAGTCCTTGAATTTTTTTTATGCTTTTTATCAAGCTTTTTACGTACGGTCTTAATTTCTTTCTCAATGGATTTGATAGCAGGATTTGCTATAAGCTGTTTATCGCTATCTAATGTTTTAAAGCCGGGGTGATAATGAAAAGGATGCCTGTCATGGAGGTGTTTAAATGTATTTTCAGAGGCACCCCAGCGGTTCAATATAGCTTGTGCGCATTGAAGAGTAGTTATAGGTCTGCCGTCATCCCATGCAAGACAGCATGTCCGACGGTTGCTGGTCTGATTCCAAAGATAAATTTTCCTGAGTTCAAAGGTTTTAGTTTTACCATTTTCCTCCAGGGTGAAGGTCTTTTCACCCTCGAAAATGCGGTATTTTTTGTTGTTCATCTCAAAGGATTCGTTAAAACAATCATCATCTAACTCCTTGAGTTTTTTTGAATCAACGTGTTTTTCCCAAGTAACAAAGGGAATTTTATCTTCAATAAGAGAGTTAAAAAATGGAGCGCCATACCCTTCTCTGTCAAAGACCATGATGGGAGGCTCTGTAAGTTCCTTGGCCCATTTTTTTTTCAGTTCGACAATATGAGTTTTAAGATCGCCTTTTCCTTCTTGAATCTGAAAATCAACAATACGACCACTTTCATCGCATGTAACTATATTTGTTTGTCCCGGCATCATCATTTTGCGCTGTGTATTAAAGGCAAGATGAATTTTTCGTCTGCCTGTGTATGGAAGCAGATGCCCATCTGCAAACCATATACAGGTACTGACCAATCCGCCTAAAAGCTGTTGCTTAAAAAATAATTTACAAAGAGATGTGGAAAATCGTAAATTACAAGCTGCATAGAACCATTGCCAAACATCTCTTTTTGGAGGCAATTTATTGAGGCCCAAAATAAGCCCCGCTTCTTTCTGGTTAATATTTTTCAGTTGTTCTATGGATTTGATATTATTGGCGACCATCAACAAGAAAACTAAAAATATTTTATAGGCAGAACCAAAATAACCCATTATCAGCTTAAGCCATTGATTTGTACTAATTAAAACAATTAGATAAGGGAATATCCCTGCAAAACGAGTGAATTTCCAATCATGAAGGCTCTTAAATGGTTGTTCGTCTTTTGAAACAAGTTGTTCGCCGAATTCAAAATCAAGCTCCTGCTGTTTTTTTTGATTTTCTAATCGTTTAGCTTTTCTCTCTTTAGCGAGAATGACAGCCTTGGTGCCCTGTATGCGTTTGTGCTGCGTGCTCTTGCGATGTTGTTCAAGATTTTTGCCCATTTTGGGATTATATCCACCCAATAAGCCTTCTGTCCCAAATTTTTTTTTGCTCTCAATGTAATTGTGTATCGTTTGTCTGCTAATATTAAGGGCACCAGCCAATAAAGATTTATTCGCACCCAATTCAACGGCATCAACAACAAATATTTTTTTTGCCGGCTTGTCAGAAATATCAACCTTTTTAACAATGATATCGCGGTTTTTAAGGGTAATCATGTGCTTATTTCTTCTGTTAAAAACCAACGACAAATTTGCGCCAATCATTTTGGTGTTATCGTTTTTTTTCTTTGGTATATCTGGAAATAGTTGTTTTTGCATAATTGATACCTTAATGTGGTGTACGCAATGTGAATTTTTAATAAGGTATCACAAAAAAATATTTTTTACAAAATAAATTTACATTAAATAAAAGAAATAGTTAAAATAAAATAGGTTAAACATATGAATGTCCAACATTATGCTTGTCCAATAAATTACTGGAGAATAGTCTAACTACCTGAATAATAAGGCTTTACGCATTTCTATTCACTTTGTACGTTCCGAGGTCTGTAATTAGGAAATTAATGCCAGAATAATGTGCAACTTAACATCGGTTTTATTACCTGGATGGAAAAACAATTAATAGTTGCTGAATCATTGGGCATGGGCAATACTGGAATGCCTATTTGTTCTGATAATATTGAATCCCTGTTTGGACTTGGTAAAACACATGGTACAGGAGAAGTAAAAGATGCAAACCGAATTGCACTTCGTTTACCGGCTTTTTGCGGATCTGTGAATAGAGAATCCGTTCGGATGGCAATGGGCGTTACAGTAAAGGAACAACAGGAAGTTGAAAATAAGTTGTTGTCTTTAACTCGGCAGCGCCGAAAAATTTTACCAACCCCCGGAAGCCTTACAGATAGTTTGTCAACTGAGTTTGACTGTGGTTTAACTCTTCTACCGGTGCCAAAAAATGATGAAAAATCAAAAGATGTAACTGATATTACAGCAAATTTTGAACAATTAGGTGGGCCCGTAAATAAGTTTACAAAACAACCTTATGCGCCCAATAATGCCGAATATAATAACCGTGCCGCAGCTTAATAAGCATTTGTTTAACCACATTCAAATATAAATAATGGGTATTATCAACATGTTAATGCTTTGTTTATAAATGGAGCAAATTGACATACATAACTTATATTCTGAAGGGGGGGCCAAATCCTGAGCAAGCTAATTATGGGGATTTAGACACCCCAGTTTACAACGACTTGGTGTAACCTGCGCTTTACCCGTAGCAAAGCGTAGGGTAAAGCGTCTGGTTGACACAATTGTTATGGTTTTTAAATTTACAGCTCATTTTTTTATTTCCTACATCCACTACTGCCGGATCAAGGAAAAAAATTATTAGTAACAATGAACAACCTTTCAAAGATCTAATAAGTTTTATAAAAGTAGCATAAACCCACATATGCTTGACACCCTTGTCAGCGTATTAATTTTCAATCAACTTTTTCTAGTGAAAATACAATTCCTACTACCAAAATCTAAAAAGTGTGGGCTTTTGATCCTTAAAAAATTGTTTTTAATTTAGGCATATAATTTTGCTGAGATTTCTTATCAAGAATAAAAGACTTAATTGTTTGATATTTACTATCACTTACAACTACTAAAATTCTATTATTTTTTTTAGCATATTGATACTCATCGTTTAATTATAATACTCCCCAAAAACTGGACAGTTGTTTAAGGTGTAAAATGAGTATATCCTGATCTGGGGTGTCTAAATCCCCATAATTAGCTTGCTCAGGATTTGGCCCCCCCTTCAGAATATAAGTTATGTATGTCAATTTGCTCCATTTATAAACAAAGCATTAACATGTTGATAATACCCATTATTTATATTTGAATGTGGTCAAACAAATGCTTATTAAGCTGCGGCACGGTTATTATATTCAGCATTATTGGGCGCATAAGGTTGTTTTGTAAACTTATTTACGGGCCCACCTAATTGTTCAAAATTTGCTGTAATATCAGTTACATCTTTTGATTTTTCATCATTTTTTGGCACCGGTAGAAGAGTTAAACCACAGTCAAACTCAGTTGACAAACTATCTGTAAGGCTTCCGGGGGTTGGTAAAATTTTTCGGCGCTGCCGAGTTAAAGACAACAACTTATTTTCAACTTCCTGTTGTTCCTTTACTGTAACGCCCATTGCCATCCGAACGGATTCTCTATTCACAGATCCGCAAAAAGCCGGTAAACGAAGTGCAATTCGGTTTGCATCTTTTACTTCTCCTGTACCATGTGTTTTACCAAGTCCAAACAGGGATTCAATATTATCAGAACAAATAGGCATTCCAGTATTGCCCATGCCCAATGATTCAGCGACTATTAATTGTTTTTCCATCCAGGTAATAAAACCGATACGTACTTGAGAGCTTTGAGGGATATTTTTTAAAAGTTCTTTGCACTCTTTGTAGGTTTTCATATTCAAGCCTTGAGCTTTAAGAATTTCCTGGCTTTTTAAAAGAGGAGATGCATCACGAAGAAATCGCTTGATAAACTGTTTATATTCAGGAAGTTTACCAAGATAATTCCTAAGTTTTGAAACTACAGAGTCCTTTGAAACTCGCCCCCGTGGTGAGTGCTTAAGAACCATTTCAGCCCATTTCACCATTCGATGAATATTCATGAATCGAGCTTTTGTCGAAACCTTTGGGGGTGCAAAAAATGCAAGTACTGTTTGCTTAAATTTTTTTGAGGCTTGTCCGCAAGCAGAGATAAAACAGTCATACGAAGGATGTTTTGTATATTCTTTTTTTAATAGATTGGCAACAACATGAGAAATATCATCAATGGAGAAACTTGAAAATCCTCTTTCATTTAGGAGTCTGACACCTTTCATGAGGTCCATTCCTCCGTCTTTCAAATATGCAGCAGGTTTTCCGGTGATGAGAATCACCTTTTGTAAAAAATTTGCAATGGATTCTCCAGTCCATGATTTCGCCACTGAAATTGCTACACAATTGATGTTTTCAAGAGTTGGAGCACCTTCATGATTTTTAAAATGATCAGTTCTAAGCTCCAAAATAGCAAGAATTTTACCAGCTCCCAATGCTATTGAGGTATCTATCATCCAAATAGCACCATTTACAATCTTATCCATATCAAAAGAAACAGAAGAAAGCCCTTTATAGTTCCAGATTTTTGATAGTGAATATCTGGTGACCCAGTTAATGATCGTTTGAGGGCACGGTATTTTGGTTATCCCAAGGTATGCTTGTAAAATGCCAAACATTCTTGATATTGCTCTGAATCCAACGTGTCCGACCAAAAATAGGCGTAAAGAAATAAAAATCAATTCCTCCTTACTATTAACCGACAATGTGTTCTTTTTACGTTCTTGTTCTAATTCTTGTCTATTTTTCCGGAGTTCAGACTTGTATTTATTTCGTTCATTTTTAGTACGTTTCAGCTCAGCTTTCTGATACTTAATTATACGAGTACGATCAACTGCTTTGTCTTTCCAGGCAGTTCTACTTTTTTTAATTTTGAAACTTTACTCATAGCAATAACCATCTTTTTGGTTAAAATATTTGAATATATAGGGAATAATAATTTTTTTCAATCAGCAATTTTGAATTATTGACGGCATTTTGTTATGGTCTACGCAAATTTTACTGAAAATATTGAAGGTGCCTGAATGACATATGATAGATTGCAAGCAAAAATAATCCCTGGCAAACATTGTAGCTTTTGTGGAAACGATTCTGTTCCTTTAATAAAAACAAAATGTTGTGACCAATGGATTTGCTGTGACACTTCTTTTGCATCTATAAAAGGTGGAGATTATTGCCAATATCATCACGAGCACGAGGGTCTCTGCCATTTTCATTACAATAACAGCCATTCAGGGATATGGCAGGAGTGCAAAGAATGCCGGGATTTGGTTGGGGAAGATAATTTTAATGCTGCATTTCATGACCCCAACAATGTGCCAAGATATTAATCGCACTCATGATAGGGCCAAAAGTTGAGCAAAAAAAGTAGCCACAAAACTGAGTTTTTGGACACCCCAATCCTGATCAACAAAAAGGAGGCTCATCAATGGGTAAAATTCGAAAAAATTACAGTGCATCATTCAAAGCTAAAGTAGCGCTTGAAACGGTTAAAAAGGAAAAGACGATTTCTCAACTATCTAGTGAATATGGAGTTCATTCAAATCAAATAAATCAATGGCGAAAGCGTCTATTAGAAGAATTGCCCGATATATTTTCAAAAAAGCGTCAAAAAAAAGAAAAAGACGCTGAAGAATTCCAGGCGGAGCTTTACCAGCAAATCGGCCAATTAAAGGTCGAATTGGACTGGCTAAAAAAAAAATCTAACCTTCTCAATTGATATAAAGCGTCAATACATTGAGCCGAATCATTCTTTGATACCGGTAATGCGCCAGTGTGATCTTTTGGGAATAAACAGATCAACCTATTACTATCAATCCTGCAAAGATGAGAGCTATAACCTGGCTCTCATGCGATTGATAGACGAAGAATATACCCGATATCCGTTCTACGGTGTTGAAAAAATGACGGCCGTATTAAAGCGACAAGGGCACACTGTTAATCCTAAACGAATAAGACGTTTGATGCGGCTTATGGGACTTGAAGCTATATATCCAAAACCAAATTTGAGCAAAGCATCAAAAGAGCATAAAATTTATCCATACTTGCTGCGAGGCGTTTCCATTGAGCAAGTTGACCAGGTGTGGTCAACGGATATTACCTATATCCGTTTGAATTCAGGTTTTATCTATCTTGTAGCAGTGATAGACTGGTTTAGTCGGTATGTCCTGAGCTACGAATTTTCAACCACATTGGATAAGGATTTTTGTATAAAAGCCTTACAGGGTGCCTTAAAAATTGCAAAACCTAAGATTTTTAACACGGATCAAGGCAGTCAGTTTACCAGTGATGCCTTTACCGGCGTTTTAAAAAAAGCCGATGTGAAGATCAGCATGGACGGCCGGGGCCGTGCTCTGGATAACATTTTCGTAGAGCGCCTTTGGCGTACCGTGAAATATGAACGTGTTTATCTTCACAATTATGAGACCGTCAGGGAGGCTATTCAAAACATTGGAGAATATTTTGGCTTTTACAATAATGAACGACTCCATCAATCTTTGGATTACCAGACCCCGGCAGAGATATATTTTAAAACTTTTCCAGGGTAATTTCAGAACCACTTTGTATAATTAATTAGAATACCATTAAGTCGTATTGATATTATAAAAAATGTTTCCTGCTGCAAACAAGATAAAAGCGTACTATCCAACACATAATCAGTTGGTAGTAGAGTTTATTTGAATATTGCATAACGCTAATCAAATATATAGCGTATTTTTAGGATGATTTTTTGAATAGCGTTACACTTAATTCAACATGCTATATGTTTTGGAGGTAAAAAAATGAGAGGAGGAAAACGTGCAGGGGCTGGTCGAAAAAAGAAACCAGACCATTTGAAACGAGAGCTTGTGACAATTAGATTACCACAGTGGATGATTTCACAGCTCAAGAGGAATGGTCAAATTGGTTATTTAATTGAGAGTCAATTGGCGAAAAAAGATTTTTTGAATTTGCCGGATGATTACGAAATTGATAGTTAAGATCGGACAAATTAAAGGAAGTAACAGGCAAGATTTATCAGCAATGGTGATCAATGTGAGGTTGTAAAAATAATATATTTTGGTGAATGCCCTATTCAACGTGCGGCATAAGTTATAAACATATTAATATTGAATTTTAACAGTATGTTAATGAGATACAAAAAAGTTATAAACATTTTATCAATAAGTTATGAACATTTTAGAATGGTATTATTATTTATTAAATCAATTAGTTAAGTTGTTTATGAACATTTTTATGATAAACAGAAACATATTTTTTTTATTTACTATTATTTTTTTAATTTTCAGGATTATTTATAGCTCAAAAGCGCACCTTAAAAAACCTTGTTTTTTGTCTTGACAATGGGGAGTACCTTACTCTCTCCATTTGGAGAGTTTGAGTTTAACATTTTTATCATAGGAATATCTAATATTAATTTTTTAAATTGAGCTGATTATTTCGATAAATACCTAAGCACCGATGAAACCATAACGTTTAACATCACCGGCAGCAAAAAGTAGAGCGAGGAACGAGCGGCGCTTTTTGCTGTCCGAGTGCATGTGATTGTTGGACAAGATCATGTAATTTCTCTAAAAGATTGGACTTGATTTCGACCTTGTTCTTTGGCCTTGTACAGTGCCGTATCAGCATTCTTGATTATAGTTTCAGGCTCAAACACGGTGTTCCCTTCCGTGCTTGATACACCCAGGCTCAAGGTTACAATTCCTGCCGGCAAGGAATTCTTGCTCAAAATTTTCATTTTTTCAATATCTGACCGTATCATCTCCGCAACAAAAATTGCGTCATCAAGAGGTGTGTTGGGCAGTAAAACAACAAATTCTTCACCGCCATAGCGAGCACAGAAATCACTGGATCTTTTGATACATGCTTTTATCGCTTGAGCTACTTTTTGTAAACACATGTCTCCTTTGATATGACCATAAGTATCATTATAAATTTTAAAATTATCTATATCGCACATTATAACGGATAAGGGGTTCTGATTTCTATGGCTGCGCCCAATTTCTTTTAATAAAGTTTCAGAAAAACTTCTACGATTCGGAATCCCTGTCAAAGCATCAATTACAGCCTGTTTTTGTATTGTTTCATAAGCTTGAGTTATTTTTTTTTCCGCAATGATGATGCCCAGTATACCTATAAAAGCTATGGAAATATGCCCAATCAACAGAGGTAAGAGTGGGATGTTCATAACGAAAGGTACTGTTACACTGATACCACCTCTGATATCCCCTTCCTTGTATCCCTGCCCGGCATGACATTTCAAACAAGCCTTTTTAGTTATTAAAGGACCCATATAAAAATAGTATATTTTCCCTCCTTTTTGGATAAACACTCCTTTTTCTTTTACACCTTGTTCAAATTTTCTTAAAAATTGTTTTTCTCTTGCAATCGGCTTGTTTTGCGGACGAATAGGCTTGAGACTGGTAATATGAAATTGTACGCCATCACAGTAGTGTCCGGTTAGGTTTTTGCATGTTATATGGGATAAAAAAATTAGAAAAATGTTCATTTTTTACTTGACAAACCAAATAAAAATTTTTTATCGTTTTGTTATAAAATATAATTATAACAAGGAGTTAAGACAAAAATGGACATATTCAATATCCCAAAAAAGAATTTTAATCCCCAATCTCATGCTCGATTTCTCAAACCTTTGCAAAAGATTTTTCCTGACACGCCACAGCTTAAATCCCGAGGTCACAGGCCATTGAAAATGACTTTTGAAGATCAGCTTCACGCACTGATATTTTTCCATCTACAAGAACATGAATCAGCTCGTGATCTTATTCAACACCTTAAAGAAGACGATTTTGCCAAAGAATGTGTCGCTCCAGATGGAGGGATCAGTCGTAGCAGTTTTTCCGAAATTATCAATTCTCGAGGGCTTGAACAGCTTGAATATGTTTTTCAAGCTCTTTGCAGCCAGGCACAAAATGCTTTACCATCAAATTATTCAGATCTCGGTGAACTCGTTTCCATTGATGGATCTTTAATTGATGCAGTTCTGTCCATGTACTGGGCTGATTACAGAAAAGGCGCTAAAAAAGCAAAAGGCCATTTCGGCTTTGATGTCAATCGCAAGATTCCTATAAAAATTCATCTGACAAATGGAAATGGCGCTGAACGCCCCTTTGTCAGGTCTATCCTTACAAAAGGCCAAACAGGAATCATGGATCGGGGGTATCAATCACATAAGGATTTTGATCTTCTTCAGGATGAAAAAAAACATTTTGTTTGCCGCATCAAAGCGAAAACAACAAGAACTATTATCAAAGAGCAGCCTGTTGATCCCGACAGCTATATTTTTTATGATGCTGTGGTTCTTCTTGGCACTCCTGGGGTAAACCAGACCAGAAAGCCGGTTCGACTGGTTGGTTATAAAATTGCCGGTGTCAAATATTTTGTGGCAACTGATCGTTATGATCTTACAGCCGAGCAGGTTGCAACCGTTTATAAGCTTAGATGGGATATCGAAACTTTTTTCAAATGGTGGAAGAAACATTTAAAAGTGTACCACTTGATTGCTCACAGTAGATATGGCCTGATGGTTCAAATCCTTGCGGGGTTAATAACCTACCTGCTTATGGCCATATACTGCCATGAACAGTTTAATGAACCTGTATCAATAAAGAGGATTCGTCAGCTTAGAAATACCATCCAGAACGAATTACGTACTGACGAAAAAAACGTATGGTCTAATAATCTGATTATCAAAGAGCAAATGCTATATGCAAAAACTTAACCGGACACTACTGACGCCATCAAGTTCTTTGGCAATTTCAGAAATCTGTCTGGTCATAAACGCAGGATTTATCTTTGTCAGAGTCAAATTGTCATTTACCGGAATATCCCTCATCGGTACATCAAGGTATGGGTTTGGTAATGTTTTTTCGGTAATCGGGGCATACAAACCACCGTGACGCGCATTCCAGAGGCGGGTTATCACAATGTGCTCAAAAAAACTTCTTGCGGTCTGAAAGGCAATGTTTTTTTGCTCATTCCTTGCGCTTGTGTAACTCCACAAAAAGGATGCTGTAATTAATAGCAACCATGACAGAATAATAAAGATAAGGAGCTTTTTAGATTTCATTTTATATTTGTCCAACGACCAAGCTCACATGCCCCAAGCAGGTAGAGCAATCAGATTTCATAATAGAAGGGTGTTGCAAAGTAAAAAAACTTTGATAATAAAATCAATTAGTTAACCCAGAAAAACCCCATTTTTCCATTATGGCGTAACTATTTGTTTTAACTACCGATAATAGCAATCTTTGCAACACCCTTAATAGGTATGAAGCTGGTTTTAATTAATAATTTTTAATAAAACGCCATCGTGCTTGGGGTCAGCGTTCCAGGTAGGAGCATCGGTTACCCGACGCCCCCCCTACAGACCCGTACGTGAAGATTTCCCTCATACGGTTCCTCGGTTCAAATCCTTTTTACCGGATTATCAACCAAACAGGCGACACCCCGTTTGGCGTATAACTTTGCAGCCCTTACGGCATCAAATATTATGGACTATTCTGGGTAATGGCAGTGGGTATGTTGTGCGCAAGTCCTCGAACATTACTTCGCCCTTGTGACTTCTTCGGCTTAACCATCGACGCCATGCTTTCTCAGTATATTCAAACACAACTTCCAGCACTTTGTAGTTACTTATTACTCCAAAGTACTGGTAAAAACCTCGCAGTTTACTGCAAAGAATCTCATACTGCTCGGCCATTGGCTTATGACGGTTATCCTTGCACCATATCCATATTCTCTTCATAAAACGGCTTGAACGCTTTCTTGCCGTCTTTTTCTTTATTACCATGTACCCTTTTAATGATTTTGACCAGTAAAATGTAAACCCTAAAAAATCAAACGTCCCGTTTCCCTTTCCGCTAATGCGTTTGGAAAATCGAATCAGTTTTGTCTTTTCCGGGTGAAGTGACAGCTCGAACTGTTCGAACCGCCTGGGTAATACATCCATGACACGCAATGCGTCTTTTTCATACTCGAACCCGAGGATGAAATCATCCGCCCAGCGTATGATGGAGCATCTCCCTTTCATCCGGGGGATCACTTCTTTCACGTACCAGTCATCTAAAACATAATGAAGAACAGTAGTGTCCGGTTAAGTTTTTGCATATAGCATTTGCTCTTTGATAATCAGATTATTAGACCATACGTTTTTTTCGTCAGTACGTAATTCGTTCTGGATGGTATTTCTAAGCTGACGAATCCTCTTTATTGATACAGGTTCATTAAACTGTTCATGGCAGTATATGGCCATAAGCAGGTAGGTTATTAACCCCGCAAGGATTTGAACCATCAGGCCATATCTACTGTGAGCAATCAAGTGGTACACTTTTAAATGTTTCTTCCACCATTTGAAAAAAGTTTCGATATCCCATCTAAGCTTATAAACGGTTGCAACCTGCTCGGCTGTAAGGTCATAACGATCAGTTGCCACAAAATATTTGACACCGGCAATTTTATAACCAACCAGTCGAACCGGCTTTCTGGTCTGGTTTACCCCAGGAGTGCCAAGAAGAACCACAGCATCATAAAAAATATAGCTGTCGGGATCAACAGGCTGCTCTTTGATAATAGTTCTTGTTGTTTTCGCTTTGATGCGGCAAACAAAATGTTTTTTTTCATCCTGAAGAAGATCAAAATCCTTATGTGATTGATACCCCCGATCCATGATTCCTGTTTGGCCTTTTGTAAGGATAGACCTGACAAAGGGGCGTTCAGCGCCATTTCCATTTGTCAGATGAATTTTTATAGGAATCTTGCGATTGACATCAAAGCCGAAATGGCCTTTTGCTTTTTTAGCGCCTTTTCTGTAATCAGCCCAGTACATGGACAGAACTGCATCAATTAAAGATCCATCAATGGAAACGAGTTCACCGAGATCTGAATAATTTGATGGTAAAGCATTTTGTGCCTGGCTGCAAAGAGCTTGAAAAACATATTCAAGCTGTTCAAGCCCTCGAGAATTGATAATTTCGGAAAAACTGCTACGACTGATCCCTCCATCTGGAGCGACACATTCTTTGGCAAAATCGTCTTCTTTAAGGTGTTGAATAAGATCACGAGCTGATTCATGTTCTTGTAGATGGAAAAATATCAGTGCGTGAAGCTGATCTTCAAAAGTCATTTTCAATGGCCTGTGACCTCGGGATTTAAGCTGTGGCGTGTCAGGAAAAATCTTTTGCAAAGGTTTGAGAAATCGAGCATGAGATTGGGGATTAAAATTCTTTTTTGGGATATTGAATATGTCCATTTTTGTCTTAACTCCTTGTTATAATTATAATTTTATAACAAAACGATAAAAAATTTTTATTTGGTTTGTCAAGTAAAAAATGAACATTTTTCTAATTTTTTTATCCCATATAACATGCAAAAACCTAACCGGACACTACTGAATGAAGAAAGATATTACTGAGCACAGGGGAAATTACTCCTCCCTGTGGAGTGCCCGTTTCAGAGTACGTCAGGTTGCCTTCCTCCATTACGCCTGCATTCAACCACTTCCCTATCAGGCGAATCATTCCGCCGTCACTTACTCTCCGACGTATCATGTCTTTAAGTAACTCGTGATTAATATTGTCAAATAGTCCTGTAATATCTGCGCTTACTATCCAGCTGATATTCTGCTTCAAGCATTGCTCACGTAAATCTTTGATTGCCATGTGTTGGCTCCGACCTTTTCTGAATGCATGGGAAAAATTGTAAAAATTCCTGTCAAATATGACATTCAATATGGCTGCTGCTGCTTTCTGGACAATTTTATCCTCAAGTACAGGTATGCCAATTGGACGCTTTTCCCCTCCTTCCTTGTCTATCCAGATACGCTTTACAGGAGACGCAACGTACTGTCCTCTCCGCAGTCGTTCATACAGATTATAGAGGTTTTGATCAAGATTTTCGGCATACTCCTTTGCCGTAACCTTGTCCACTCCTGCAGATTCGCTTTTCCGAATTTTACGAAAGGATTGTTTCAGTAAATCAAAGTCTATCCGATGGACTACTGATGTAAATACCAGTTCATGATTATTTTGAGCAAGTAGCTCGATTTTGATAAGGGATGACCCACCTGTTAACACCGGTGGTTGTCCCCATTCTATCGGTCTGGAATTGCAAGCGACCGTTCTTGCAATTTCTCGGTTTTTTGTTGATATGGTTTGTAACCTCTGTGTATCTCCCATAATTCCTGCCAAAAAAAACGTTATACCCTGCTTCACCTTCCCTGCAGTGGGTCGCTTGGGCATCACTTCCCCACCTTTCCGATCAAGATAGTTCAATTCTTAATCATCGGTACTATGATCTGCTAAGACTTCCGAATGTTTATCTCAGGTTCGTTCGCTCTTCGCTATCCTCCCCTGATACCTTGTATCGCCCGTCTTTTAATGTTTGTGTTTCTGCCAATGGCAGACTCGTTGCAAGGCGGGACATTCCTATGCAACGCCGGGATTTCGCTTGCGCTGGATTTCCTGTTACCGTTCTTTTTACCCAAGGAAACATCCGGGTCTCCCAAGTTCCCGAGCTACCCCTTTGAGTACATGCCCTGGTCTAAGACCCCGGTGGTGTCCTGAATACTTGCCTTAGCATATTCAGGACTGCTGCCTTCCGCTGTCTCCAAAGCGTCGGCTTTTTCCTGCAAGCAGGATTATCACAATGACCACAACCATACATTTTTCGGGGCTCAATACAGAGCCTGCAATCTTGCTCCGTCCAGCTCCAGACTCCCGTTACCGGGTTTACCTGTGGACTTCGCTACTGACCTGCTGGTTAGTCTTTAGTCAGGTGGGACTATCTTAACATCAATGCCAGAGCAAGCCCTGCAGAAATGAAGGAAACAAACCGTTTCCCGAGCACCCACTTGATAACAATATCGAGTTTCAAAGACCTTGTGTCTTATCCCAACGATTCGGATTTATCTTGGCACGAGAAGTGTTTTGTTGTAAACCCCTACCGGATACGACGACCTGCTTTTTGTAAAGCAGCCGGATTTGAGAAAGCGTAATTAAACGCTTGCAAATAATACAAAGTTGGCGAACTCACCGTTGTTTGCCGGCGCTTGCAGCATAACCAGTTAAAACAATAAGCAACGCCTTGAGAAATAGTCACAGAAAGCGAGACGAGATGCAACCGGATGCTGGAATAATGAAAATAAAAAACAACGGTTGCCAAAGCGTAAACCGCTGTTTGCTGCATTCTGCAACAATGATTGTTGATGCGATGCTGACTTTACCAAAAAAGCCGCAAAAAGCAAGGCGAGATGTCGCCAAGTGCTGAAACAGTGAAACTTATAAAATGCTTGCCGAGGCTGACGTTCAAAAAAGCAACAAAAAATGCCGGCAAAAGCAATAACCGGCAAATGCCGGCAACGGCTGTTAACAAAACAGACAGTGAAAAATAAAACTCAAAATTAAGCCTGCGATAAGGTTTACAACGTCGATATAACCCGCCGGGAACTAAAAAGGCAGCCGCTAAAGGCACGTTTAACTCAAACGTAGCTATTGAAATTGGCCGCACCGAGTTCCCGGTCGGAGTTCATGAAATTGTTCGCTTCAAGCTTTTGATATTACAATGCAATAAAAAAGTTCTTGAAATCTTGAAAATAAGATGTATATTTATTGTAATGATAATGTTAACACATATAGTCTCATAAATAGGAAAAAGCTATGGCAAAAACAGCAATAATTCAAACCCGTGTAGATCCCGAGATAAAACAAAATGCCAAAATGATATTGAAAACATTAAATATATCAATGTCAGAGGCTATCTCAATGTACCTTTCACAAATAACGTTACATAAAGGAATTCCTTTTGAAATAAAGATTCCGAATGAGGTTACAGCTAAAACACTTAGAGACGCTGAAAATGGGAATGAACTTCATAAAGTTGACTCTGTTGATGAATTATTTCAGGAGCTTGATAGTTGAACCTACATTACACAACTCAATTTAAAAAAGACTATAAAAGGATCAAAAAACAAAATAAAAATCTTGCTAAATTAAGGACTGTCATCGAAAAATTGGTTACAGGTCAATTGTTGGAACCAAAGTATAAAGATCACCAATTATCTGGAAACTGGAAAGGCCACCGCGATTGCTACATTGAACCAGACTGGATCTTCATCTATCGAATCACAGCCGATGATTTGCATTTAGAAAGAACTGGTTCCCATTCTGAGCTATTCAAAAAGTAATGAATGACGGTAGCGAACGCGGCTGTTGAGCCGCGAGAATCGCAGGCACTGGCTGAAAAAGGCATTTTTTTTTCAGCCAGTGCTGAGAATCGCAGTCGGCTCCAACGTCCTTGATAGGTGGAGCGTGAGCGGGAACCTATCAAGGGGGAGCATAGGGGACGTCTATGATATTATGCTTTACTTGGAAATCATTATATGATACATCTTAAACATGGCACGAAAAGCGAGAATAGATGCACCTGGAGCACTGCATCATATAATTGTCAGGGGGATAGAACGCAAGAAAATTTTCAGATCAGATTATGATCGGAAAAACTTTTTAAATCGGCTCAATAATTTGATTCCTGAAACACAAACCGAGTGCTTTGCATGGGTCTTGATGCCAAACCACGTCCACTTATTATTAAAAACCGGATTGATTCCGGTTTCTGTGTTAATGAGTCGTTTGCTCACCGGATACGCGGTATGGTTCAATAAGAAATACTCTCGCCACGGTCAACTTTTTCAAAACAGGTACAAGTCGATTTTATGCCAGGAAGATATATATCTAAAGGAATTGGTGCGTTATATCCACTTAAACCCGTTGAGGGCGGGTCTTGTGGAAGATATGAAAAGCCTGGATAAATATAAGTGGTGCGGTCACAGTGTTCTGATGAATAAAGCCAGTGAGGAATGGCAGAATATCGATTATGTTTATAAACTGTTTTCCGGCAAAAAAAGATTGGCAATAAAAGGGTATCGAGCGTTTATTGCAAAAGGTATAAGCGCAGGTAAACGGTCGGATCTTACCGGTGGTGGATTATTAAGGAGTATAGGCGGCTGGTCGGTTCTCAAAGATTTTCGCAAAGCAGGCATACGTGTTAAGGGAGATGAACGCATTTTAGGTGACAGTGATTTTGTTGAAAATGTTTTAAAGGCCGCCGAAGAAGAATTTGAGCAGAAATATGAATTAAGAGCCAAAGGTTATGATTTCAATCGGGTAGTACAGCGGGTTGCCGAAGTGATGGGCATGGAGATTGAGCAGGTAACGGCTTTCGGGAAATCACCGCCAACAGTTAAAGCGCGAAGTCTTTTATGTTTTTGGGCTCATCGAAAGCTCGGCATGACAACCATTGAAATTGGAAAAAAGCTGAATATATGCCAATCAGCGGTAAGTCGTTCATCCATAAGAGGTGAAAAAATTGAAAAAGAAAACAGATTTGAGTTGATAGGGTTAAAACGCATAATATCATAGGCGTCCCTATACCGTCCCTATACCGTCCTCCAGAGGTCTGGTGATATGCTGCTTTCTACACGCCAAGCGTCCATTCTGGCAACCAGGTGGCGCTACTTTGTCCCTACTTTTGCCTTGAATTGGTCCTTGGAAATCTCAAGAACCTCTGAGGACTGCAAAGTGACAGTTTCACTAGTATTGACGTCTTTGAATGTGACGCCCCCCCTTTACGTTCCACTGTTTCCGTATAATAGTCCTTTCCAGTGGCTGGATCGGTGATCCTGTAGTAGCTTGCGCAGCCAATGGTCATCATCATTATTATAATAGAAGTCAAGATTGCAAGTCGCTTCATTACATCACCCCCTTTCAAAACTTTTTTTTTAAAGCAAGCCAACAAATACCTTAAAAATTCCCTACCATAGGACAGAGTCGTGTTGTTATTGCTTCAGCTTAATTCAATGCTTGAGAGAACCAATCAAGACGAATTCCTTATTTGACATCAAGCACGAAAGAAATATCTGAAAGATTAATTTTGACCAAAATAATTTTCAAAGCCATTATTACTTTGTCTTTCGGTGTGCTCAAATAAAAAATATTTTACCATAAATTTCAGAAGGTTGTTTCACAATTGTTGCTTGGGAGATCCTCTATCACGGTTAGATTCCGACCTAATACCAACATAGTTTGCAGCATGATGCATATGCAAAAATTTGTCAATCATTTTCGCAGGGCAATTTCAGAAAAATAATCATTTACAATTTGATTATAAGTCTATAAATACTTTCAGTACAATACCTTTGCCAGTACGCCAGTAGACATATAGACATAAATAACTATGAATAGTTTTTCATGGACCTTAAAATTGATGGTCTCGTAAAAAGCTGGTTTATGCGGCTTCGCCGCATAAACCAGCTTTTTACGAGACCTCAAAATTAAACCTTATTGGATATGGCAGAGTGCCTATGTTATAATACCATACTAATTTTCCCAACTTGGAAACCAATTCTGTAATGCCCATAGCATCTTCTTTTTTTGTTCTTGAAACTGTTTCAGGTCAAACATGTCTGGTGGTTCTGCTTGCATGCTTGTGTTATTTATATCGCTCGATCCTATCCGGCAAATATTTTTTTGGCTTCTTTACAATGCAATTTCATTACGCAACGATACAACATATTGTTCTATGGAGGTACAACATGATGAAACAGGGTTTTAAACTATTATGGCCGTTATTCGGTTTGATTTTAATAGCGGCATGCAATGAAAAGCCTGAAATCGTTGAAGAGATTCGAGCAATTAAGACCATCACCGTTACCGAAACGGCCACCGGCCAGATATCCAAGTTGTCCGGAATTGTCAGGGCAACCGATTCTTCCTCGCTGAGTTTTGAGGTCAGCGGAAAGGTTGAGTCTGTAAATGTTGATATTGGAGATTACGTCAGGAAAGGACAATTGCTGGCAGTGCTTGATAAAGAACCCTACCGGCTGGACGTAAACGCTGCCCAGGCTGAACTTGTAAAGGCTAAGGCCAAGGTTGTTAATACAAAGGAGGAATACGACCGCCAGGAGAGAGTTTACCGACAGGGCGCGGGATCCGAGAGCAAGCTGGAGAGAGCAAAGTATAATTACAGCGCCGCTCTAAGTCAGGTGAATTATCAGATTGCAAAGCTGAAGCTTGCCAAACGGAATCTACGTAAGACCATGCTGATATCGCCGTACGATGGTTATATCGCGTGGCGATCCGTGGAGCCGCACGAGGAAAGAAACGTTGGACAGAAAGTATTCGAGATTGATGCCAAAGGGGCATTGGAAGTGCATCTTGCTGTTCCGGAGACCATGATCCAGCAAATACATCTGGATACGCCGACAACGGTTACCTTTCCCACGCTGCCCGGTCAATCTGTAAAAGGCCGGATTTCCTATATCGGTTCCGCCGCTGTAAAAGCCAACGCTTTTCCGGTCAAGGTGGGACTGATCGATCCAATGAATCAAGTTAGGCCCGGCATGACCGCTGAAGCAAATCTTTTCCTAAAGGAGAGGGAGCAGCAGATCGGCTACCTGGTTCCGCTCCAGGCTATTCTTCCTACCCCGGATGTGAGGCGTGGGAATATCTTTGTGTATGACCCCAGGACATCTACGGTCAAAAAAACTCTAATCAGTGTCCGTGGCACACAGCATGGCAAAGCAATCGTGAGCGAGGGCCTTGCGGCCGGAGAGATTATTGCCGTGGCCGGCGTGAGTTTTTTAGCGGACGGATTGAAAGTCAAACTTATGAAACAGTAATGGGAAATTCCGATCCATTCAGGGTGAAATGTTGACATAATCTTCATCATCCATGTAACAAAAGGAACAGAAAATGAAAGGTATTACCGGATTTGCACTGAATAATTCTCGAACCGTCATAATGACCATATTACTGGTAATTGTCGGGGGCATATATGCGTTTATAAACCTTCCGAAACTTGAAGACCCCCTCATTACGATTCGCGAAGCGGTGGTGGCCGCAAAATATCCAGGTATGCCGGTGGAGCAGGTAGAGCGCCTGATTACCCGTCCCATTGAAGAAAAAATCCGGAGCATGGGAGAAGTGGATGATATCAAAAATGCCACATCCAAAGTCGGCGAATGCCTGATCCATGTAAGCATCAAAGATGAAATACCCTCAGAAGACCTTCCGGCTACATGGAAACTGTTGCGCAACAGAATGCATGATGTTGAGTCCGAACTGCCTGACGGAACCATAGGGCCAATGGTTAACGATACTTTCGGCGATACGTCGGTGGCAACCATCGCGCTTTGGAGCGACGGATTCAGCATGGCGGAAATGTATGAAGTCGCCCGTGAAATAAGAGAGCGCCTAAACCTGATGAAGGGTATCATGAAAGTCGATATGACCGGTGTGCAGGATGAACGTATCTATATCGAAGTGTCAAACGCAAAGATTACACAACTGGGAATCAGGGCAGCAGACATCGGCAAAAGCCTGCGGGAACAAAACATTCTTTTGCCCGGTGGCAAAATGGGCATCAACAATGTGGAATTTGTCATTGAGACCCTGGGCAGATTCATGTCCATAAAGGAGATAGGAGACGTTCTCATCCCGGTTTCCGGAACCCAGGCGACGATTCCGCTGCGCAACATCGCAACAATCAGGAAGGCATACGTAGAGCCGATCTACAACCCCGCCTACTATAATGGCCATCAGGCCATTGTTCTAAGTGTCTTTCTCGTCAGAGGTGTCGATGCCGTAGAATTCGGTGACCGGTTGACAAAAAATGTCAAGGAAATAGAACAGTCACTGCCCTGGGGCTACAAGCTTGATTTTGCCACCTACCAGCCCGAACTTATTAAAAAATCCGTCAGTGGCATGGTCATTAATGTGATAGAAAGTGTGATCATTGTCCTGGTGGTGGTTATGCTGCTGCTGGGGTTTAGAACCGGTTTGATTGTCGGATCATTCATTCCCATTGTAATGCTTTTCGGGCTTTTGGTGATGTACATGCTGGGTATCGATATGGAACGGATGTCCCTGGCCACAATGATTATTGCATTGGGCATGTTTGTGGATAACGCCATTGTGGTATCCGATGATATTAAGGTGAATATGGAAAGCGGAATGGCGCGCAAGGATGCGGTTTTAAAGACCGGCAACTCGCTTGCGGTGCCCCTGCTGACCAGCACGCTCACGACTATTTTCGCCTTTGGTCCGATTCTCCTTCAGGTTGGTTCAACGGGTGACTACACTTCCTCGCTGGGGTCGGTGATGATTATTCTGCTGATGGGGTCATGGTTTTTCTCCATGTTTTCTTCCACGAGCATGTGCTACTGGTTTTTGAAGATAAAACCGGCCGGCGGCGGCGATAAACATCAGGCCAGTGATCCGTACCAGGGCAAATTTTATCAGATCTATCGCAAGATCCTGCAATTCTCCCTGCGCCACCGCCTCCTGGTGCTGGCCGTAACAGCCGCTATATTTGCCGTTGCAGTATATGCGTTTACATTTATACCACAGGCCTTTTTTCCGTCCGGGGACAGAAACCAGTATTTGATTTATCTTGACCTTCCCGCCGGAACTCGCATCGAGGAGACCGACAGGACCGTGAGGGAACTTAGCGCCTGGCTGCAGGATAAAAAGGAAAACCCGGAAATCACCGGAACAATCGGCTATGTAGGAAACGGCGGGCCGCGTTTTTTCCTTTCACTGTCGCCGATGGATCCGGATCCGTTCGCCGCATTTTTAATCGTCAATACCGAGACAGACAAGCAGGTGCCTGAACTTGTCAAGCGTACGAACCTATACCTGGAAAATAATTTCCCCAATGTGCGCGGAAGGGTTAAGTCCATGTGGCTGGGAGGCACCGAAACAGGCCTGATGGAAATACGGCTAAACGGTCCCAACATAGAGGTGTTGCAGGAGCAGGCCGAGCAATTGATGGCCGCGCTTAGAAAGATACCCGGCACCCAGGATATTATGCAGGATTGGAACAACCGGGTGTTTACGGCCATAATTGATGTTGATCAGGCACGCGCCCGCCGCGCCGAAGTGACATCGCAGGGTGTGGCCAATACCCTGAAATTTTTTATCGACGGTTCGACGGCCACCGATTACCATCAGGGAAATGTCCAGATCCCCATCGTAGGACGCGGTGTCAAGGCTGAACGGAATTCCCCTGACAGCCTGCGCACCCTTGGCATCTATTCGTCATCCGGCGGTAACGTGCCGCTCAACCAGATTGCCGATCTGTACTTCAAAGGTGAGCTGGACCGTATCAAGCGCTACAATCAGGAGCGCACCATAACCATCAGCGCCAAGAACCAGGTGCTGAAGGCTTCCGAGCTTTTTGCAGCCCTTAAGCCGACCCTGGACAAGATCAAATTTCCGAAAAACCACTACTGGGAAATGGGCGGTGAACTGGAATCCTCCGGCACGGCCATGCAGAACCTGTCGAAATGGATGCTGCCGTGTTTTGGAGGCATTCTGTTTTTGCTGGTATGGCAGTTTAACTCCATCCGGCGGGCAGCAATCATTATTCTGACGATGCCGCTGGTCCTTATAGGATCAGTCGTCGGTCTGCTGCTGATGCAGGCCGACTTTGGATTTATGGTCATCCTCGGGTTTCTGGCCCTGGCCGGATCTATCGTGAACAACGGTATCGTGATGATCGATAAAATTGAAGAAAACCGGCGTAACGGGCAGACACCCTATGATGCGGTGGTCAATTCAGCAGTCAGCCGCTTCAGACCGATTCTGCTTTCGGTTTCAACAACCATGCTGGGTTTCTCGCCGCTGATCATCAATCATGATCCGCTCTTTTACGGCATGGCATGCATCATGTTCTTCGGTCTGGGCATCGGCAGTATGTTTACACTTAACTATGTTCCGGCGCTTTATTCCCTGCTTTTCCGTGTTGAAGCGCCGGCTAAGTAGTGCCTGTCCGAAAAGTATTTTTTTTAATGCCGGCAATAGTTTCAGCTTATTTATCTATGTAAAGATTTGTGAAAAAGCCATTAGCCATTAGCTCTTAGCTGAATATCTTATCTGTTTGATTTTTTAAGCTAAAGGCTAAAAGCTAACTGCTGTTAAGGAAAGAAGGAACGATAAAATGAAAAAATGCTGTCTCATTTTTGGACCAGTTATAAGTTTTGTGCTGCTGCTTACCGGATGCGCGGTTGGGCCGGATTATATCAGGCCCGAAACACCGGAACATCAGAAATGGATTGATGAAAAGGATCCTGCCATCAAGAGTGAGTCGGCGGATTGTGGGCGATGGTGGACGGTCTTTAATGATCCTGTTCTCAATACTCTTGTTGATATGGCTTTTCAGCAGAACCTTCCCCTTAGAATTGCAGGAATAAGGATCCTGGAAGCCCGTGCCCGCTTAGGTATCGCTACCGGGAATCTCTATCCCCAATCGCAGGGGGTTAAGGGGAACTACACCTACACAGACGTGAGCAAAAATACTGCGAATTCCCAGCCTGGCGCCGACTTTCATTATAGTAATATTGATTTAGGTTTTGACGCTGCCTGGGAACTGGACTTCTGGGGTAAATTCCGCCGTGCCGTTGAATCCGACATGGGTAAACTGGAGGCTTCAATCGCAAGCTATGATGACATCCTGGTTACCCTCACTGCTGAAGTGGCCCGTACTTACATCTTTATTCGTACGCAAGAGGTGCGTCTGGCGATTGCAAGAGCGAACGTAAAAATTCAGGAACAGTCCCTTCACATCGCGGAAACGCGTTTCAAAGAAGGAGAGATCACCGGACTGGACGTACAACAGGCCATAGCTCTGCTGAAAGATACTCAGGCTACGATTCCCCGGATACAAGCCGGCCTGCGCCAGGGCAAGAACGGACTCGCTATTCTGCTTGGGATATTTCCCGGTGAACTAAAGGATGTATTGGAAGCGCCAAAGCTGATTCCCGCAGTACCTTCCAAGGTAAGAGTGGGGGTTCCGTCGGAGTTGCTGCGCCGGCGTCCGGATATACGCCTTGCAGAACGTCAGCTCGCCGCCCAGAGCGCCCTGATCGGAGTTGCAAAGGCAGAGCTTTATCCCCATTTTTCTCTTTTTGGCTCCATTGGGTTACGGTCGAGCGATTCAGACATAACGGCAGCAGGCTTTCCCGGAGGCAGCTCATTCGGTGACCTCTGGGATTCCGACAGCATCGAATTCTTCGGCGGCCCTGCTTTTACCTGGAACATTTTCAACTACGGACGCATCAAGAACCGTGTTCGTGTTCAGGATGCCCGATTCCAACAACTGATTGTCAATTATCAGAATACAGTGCTCAGGGCGGCTCAGGAAGTTCCAGGTAGGAGCATCGGTTACCCGACGCCCCCCCTACAGACCCGTACGTGAAGATTTCCCTCATACGGTTCCTCGGTTCAAATCCTTTTTACCGGATTATCAACCAAACAGGCGACACCCCGTTTGGCGTATAACTTTGCAGCCCTTACGGCATCAAATATTATGGACTATTCTGGGTAATGGCAGTGGGTATGTTGTGCGCAAGTCCTCGAACATTACTTCGCCCTTGTGACTTCTTCGGCTTAACCATCGACGCCATGCTTTCTCAGTATATTCAAACACAACTTCCAGCACTTTGTAGTTACTTATTACTCCAAAGTACTGGTAAAAACCTCGCAGTTTACTGCAAAGAATCTCATACTGCTCGGCCATTGGCTTATGACGGTTATCCTTGCACCATATCCATATTCTCTTCATAAAACGGCTTGAACGCTTTCTTGCCGTCTTTTTCTTTATTACCATGTACCCTTTTAATGATTTTGACCAGTAAAATGTAAACCCTAAAAAATCAAACGTCCCGTTTCCCTTTCCGCTAATGCGTTTGGAAAATCGAATCAGTTTTGTCTTTTCCGGGTGAAGTGACAGCTCGAACTGTTCGAACCGCCTGGGTAATACATCCATGACACGCAATGCGTCTTTTTCATACTCGAACCCGAGGATGAAATCATCCGCCCAGCGTATGATGGAGCATCTCCCTTTCATCCGGGGGATCACTTCTTTCACGTACCAGTCATCTAAAACATAATGAAGAAAGATATTACTGAGCACAGGGGAAATTACTCCTCCCTGTGGAGTGCCCGTTTCAGAGTACGTCAGGTTGCCTTCCTCCATTACGCCTGCATTCAACCACTTCCCTATCAGGCGAATCATTCCGCCGTCACTTACTCTCCGACGTATCATGTCTTTAAGTAACTCGTGATTAATATTGTCAAATAGTCCTGTAATATCTGCGCTTACTATCCAGCTGATATTCTGCTTCAAGCATTGCTCACGTAAATCTTTGATTGCCATGTGTTGGCTCCGACCTTTTCTGAATGCATGGGAAAAATTGTAAAAATTCCTGTCAAATATGACATTCAATATGGCTGCTGCTGCTTTCTGGACAATTTTATCCTCAAGTACAGGTATGCCAATTGGACGCTTTTTCCCTCCTTCCTTGTCTATCCAGATACGCTTTACAGGAGACGCAACGTACTGTCCTCTCCGCAGTCGTTCATACAGATTATAGAGGTTTTGATCAAGATTTTCGGCATACTCCTTTGCCGTAACCTTGTCCACTCCTGCAGATTTGCTTTTCCGAATTTTACGAAAGGATTGTTTCAGTAAATCAAAGTCTATCCGATGGACTACTGATGTAAATACCAGTTCAGGATTACTTTGAGCAAGCAGCTCGATTTTGATAAGGGATGACCCACCTGTTAACACCGGTGGTTGTCCCCATTCTATCGGTCTGGAATTGCAAGCGACCGTTCTTGCAATTTCTCGGCTTTTTGTTGATATGGTTTGTGACATCTGTGTATCTCCCATAATTCCTGCCAAAAAAACGTTATACCCTGCTTCACCTTCCCTGCAGTGGGTCGCTTGGGCATCACTTCCCCACCTTTCCGATCAAGATAGTTCAATTCTTAATCATCGGTACTATGATCTGCTAAGACTTCCGAATGTTTATCTCAGGTTCGTTCGCTCTTCGCTATCCTCCCCTGATACCTTGTATCGCCCATCTTTTAATGTTTGTGTTTCTGCCAATGGCAGACTCGTTGCAAGGCGGGACATTCCTATGCAACGCCGGGATTTCGCTTGCGCTGGATTTCCTGTTACCGTTCTTTTTACCCAAGGAAACATCCGGGTCTCCCAAGTTCCCGAGCTACCCCTTTGAGTACATGCCCTGGTCTAAGACCCCGGTGGTGTCCTGAATACTTGCCTTAGCATATTCAGGACTGCTGCCTTCCGCTGTCTCCAAAGCGTCGGCTTTTTCCTGCAAGCAGGATTATCACAATGACCACAACCATACATTTTTCGGGGCTCAATACAGAGCCTGCAATCTTGCTCCGTCCAGCTCCAGACTCCCGTTACCGGGTTTACCTGTGGACTTCGCTACTGACCTGCTGGTTAGTCTTTAGTCAGGTGGGACTATCTTAACATCAATGCCAGAGCAAGCCCTGCAGAGATGAAGGAAACAAACCGTTTCCCGAGCACCCACTTGGTAACAATATCGAGTTTCAAAGACCTTGTGTCTTATCCCAACGATTCGGATTTATCTTGGCACGAGGAAGACGCCATGGTGGCCTTTTTGCGGTCACAGGATGAGGTAAAATTTTTATCAGAAAGCGTAAAAGCAGCTACACGTTCGGTTGATATTTCCATGATTCAGTACCGGGAAGGGCTGGTAGACTATCAGCGGGTATTGGATAGTCTACGATTTCAGACGCATGAGCAAAACCTCCTGACTGAAACCAGGGGATCTGTTGCACTGAATTTTATTGCCATGTTTAAAGCTCTTGGGGGGGGCTGGCAGATTCGTGAAGGAAGGGATTTTGTTCCTGGGGAAACCCTGGAAAAGATGCAAAATCGAACAAACTGGGGAAATTTGCTGACGCCCACAAAGCTGGAAACACCACCGGCCGATGAAAACAAACTGTGGTGGCGATGGCCGGAATGGTAATAAAGGGCTCGCTCAAAAAAATATGTATGGAAGGATGGATAGCCTGTATCAAATTACTTTAACGAAAAACACCAGGGAAAACTTTCGCCGCTTTTTCGGTTTAACCGGGTTAGTTATATGAAGCAAAATCAGCTGACCAGAAACAATATAATTTTATTAATTTGCCTGCTGATTTTCATCCTTTTCTTTCCCGTATTATCTTTATACAGGGTGCTGATGAAACACCTGCTTTTTACGTCCATAGTGTTATTCGGCACTTTTTCTCTGAATTTTGTTAAAAGAGCTCAAAAAATCCTGATCGCCTCCGGAATAGTTACCATATCTTTAAACTGGCTTGATCTTTTTTTCACGAATCAGGTATTGGATTTAGTCTTTTTCTTCTCATTTTTTTGTTTTAACCTGTTTATTGTCGTATTTATGGTCAGGCATATCGCTAAAAGCAAAAATGTCAATCTAACCATTATAATCAATTCAATCAACGGGTATCTGCTTATAGGAATATTAGGAGCGGTGCTCCTGGCCATGACGGAAATACTGCAAAAATTTCTTTATCATACGGATACAGGGGCGATTAATTTTGCCGGGGGGACTGCCCGGGGGTTTCATGATTTTATATACTTAAGCTTTGTTACCCTGACAACGTTAGGATATGGTGATGTCACACCTGTTTCAGCTTTTGCGAAATCCGTCGCGCTTATTATTGCCATTACAGGCCAGCTTTATTTGACCATTCTGATTGCCATACTGGTAGGAAAGTTTCTTAGCAGAACTGAAACAGATTGATCCGAACAAATAACTTAATCGAAAATGAGGTGAGTAAAATGAAAATGATAAAGAAGTTGCAGTATCTTCTGTTGCTGTGCAGTTTGCTTTTCGCAACTCCTTATACCGGACAAGCAGCATCCTATGATTACCCCATAGCAGATCCGATCGAGGCTTCGATTCTGTCAACACCGAAAAAGGACAGGGCGGTGTTGCCTGAAAAGATCAGGGTCAAACAGTATCAAACCCTTGATATTTTTCCGTATCGGGACGTACCTGTGGTGTTCTGGTACAACGAAAAGCTGCGTTACGCCGTTGCCTACCATAAGAAAAAGGCGCCTGTTATATTTATGATTGCCGGGACCGGCGCCGGGTATGATTCCGCTAAGATGAAAATGATGCAAAGGGCTTTTTTTAAGGCCGGTTTTCATGTTGTAGCTCTGAGTTCTCCCACACACCCGAATTTTATTGTCTCTGCCTCCAGCTCCGGAATGCCCGGGGATATACGCTCCGATGCTGCTGATCTGTACAATGTCATGGAAAAAATGTTGCAGCGAAGCAAGAAGAAGGATCTGATTTCAGATTTTTATCTCACCGGTTACAGCCTAGGCGGCTCCCAGGCAGCCTTTGTGGCGAAATTAGACGAGGAGAGAAAAGTCTTTAACTTCAAAAAAGTATTGATGATCAATCCTGCCCTGAACATTTATGATTCCGCTGTTAAACTTGACAAGATGCTGGTGGACAACATTCCCGGCGGGATGGATCATTTTGATGATTTTTATACGAAGTTGATAAACAATATCACTGACTCCTATGCGCAGGGTGATTTTGTCGATCTTTCCTACGATTTTTTTTATAAAGCCTATGATGAGATTCTGCCCAGCCCTGAGGACGGAAAGGCACTGATCGGCTTTGCATTCCGTATATCCCTGACCAATCTGCTCTTTACCTCCGATGTTATGACAAACAGCGGCTACATCGTGCCGAAGAATCTGAAATTATCCCGTACTGATTCCCTGACGGATTATGCCAAAGTCATTTCCCGGGGAAATGGTTTTGCCGACTATGTGCAAAATATTATCTATCCTGCTTTTAAAGCAGGGGAGCCGGGTTTGACCTTGCGTGAGTTTGTTGACAGAAGCAGTCTGCGCGCCATTGAAGGCTATTTGAAAAAAAGCAACAAGATAGGCCTTGTGACAAATATGGATGATTTTATTCTGGCAGATGGTGATGTTGAGTATTTCAAGCAGGTCTTTGGGTCAAGGGCAAAAATTTATCCCCGTGGAGGCCATTGCGGCAACATGGACTATAAAGACAACGTGGCCTACATGATTGATTTTTTTAAAAACTAATAGGGGATTAAGGCTGGGGTGTCCAAATCGACAGACATAGTTGCTCAAAAATGGACCCAAGAAAATTGCTTGCAAGGCTCATTCTCGTAAGGCTTTTAAGCAAAATTTAAGGGGTCCAAAAAGTGAGGAAAAACTGATATTGGTATGTTTCAAAAGGCCTTTATACTGTTTAAAGTAAAATATCATTTAAGCCAATAAAATCAAATGCATACAACATTTTCAATAGTTGACCGAACGTCTATTTTTTTCAACAATAATATAAATATAACTCGTTGTTTTCATTTAATTTTTTTATAAATAGGTACCATATCCCGTTAATTTTTTTGTGAAATTTGTCTAAAAAATATTATCAAATCAACATGTTACCTTTTTAGACACCCCAGATTAAGGCCATGAAAATACAAAAAATAAATTTAATAAAAAATATCTTGATGCCCGGCCTTCTCCTTGCCCTTTTAAGCGGCTGTGCAGTAAAGCAGGTAGCACGTCATGAAGAGGGGTTGGCAATTATTCCGGCAAAAAAACCGGTGAGCGAATTTGTACGGAGCGATATCGTCTACGCCATCGATGCTTATGACCCATGGGAAGGCTTTAACCGGAATATGTATGTTTTCAACTACTACTTTGATAAATATGTATTCCTGCCTGTTGTCGACGCCTATGAGTGGATCATGCCGGATTATGCAGAGGACCGTATCTCCGGTATTTTTAAAAATATAGGAGAGCTGCGGAATTTTACCAACAACCTGCTGCAACTGAAAGGGAAAAAAACCGCCATTACCACAGGACGTTTCCTGGTCAATTCCACTATCGGTCTTGCCGGGATGTATGATCCTGCCGCCAAATGGGCCATGCCGGTGCAGAAAGAAGACTTCGGCCAGACTCTGGGCTACTACAGCGTTGGAGCAGGACCTTATCTTGTCTTGCCGATTATTGGTCCATCCACCCTGCGTGATACCACAGGTTTTGTTGTTGATACGGCAGTACACCGCGCTGTGCTGGATTGTGCGCTTGATGATGTGAACAACAAGTCCAAGGTGCAGGCAGGTATCAGTCTCCTTATGTCTATAGATGCCAGACATCGCACGGCGTTTCGCTACTATCAGTCAGGTTCACCTTTTGAGTATGATCTTGTTCGTATGCTTTATCTTGAAAAGAGAAAGATGGATATTGCAAAATAAAAGTCCGTTCCTAAGTCAATTTAAATTTTACAGTTTCCGGACAAATAACCCAAGGTTTTGCCTTGAGCTTCTAAATCATTACAAATGATACTAATTATCATGGATTTGCACGTTAATCGATTACAAAAAACAAAGGGAGGAAATTATGAAAAGAGTATTTCGTTTTTTCAAGATTGCAGCAATCTTAACTGCGGCTATCGGCCTGGCCGGCTGTATGGCTGGCGGCATGAAAGATGTGGAGCATAGCGGATTTCTCAAAGACTACGGCCAGTTGGAGCCAGGGGAAGACGACCGTGCTGTTCTCACTTATTTCAAACCGGGTGTCGACTTCAAGTCCTATACCAAACTGATGTTCGAGCGGGTCGTGGTTTTCCTGAACCCCACGGCGGAAAGCCGTGAGACCGACCCTACCATTCTCAAGGAGTTGGCCGACTTCTATCAGAATGCCCTGCTCGAAGCGGTCAAGGATGGGTATGAAGTTGTCGATCAACCCGGTCCGGATGTGCTCTGGGTGCGGGTGGCCATTACCGATGTGGATCCGTCCAACCCAATTGGCAATACCTTGAGTTCCATCATTCCTGTGGGGATAGTCGCTGCCGGAGCGGTCAAAATGGTTTCTGGTGAAAACCTGGGAACCGGTGAAGCCGCCACGGAAATAGAAGTCCTCGACTCCATGACCAAGGAGCGCCTGGTCGCAGCAGTGGACCGTCGTCAGGGCGGAAAATTCCTCTTACGTGGCAAATGGACGGACACCAAACAGTCTCTCGAGTACTGGGCGAAGCGCTTCCGCGAGAGGCTTGACGAGCTTCGTGGATTGCAAGAACAAAAGAAACAATAGAAATAAGGGAATGGCTTTTTCTGTTTGGGACAAAGAGTGTAAGGCCCCCAAGATACCATTGATAAATTTGATGGGATTTGCAAAAAAACGAATCAAAAAATCGCTCAATATAGGTTAAAATTCATGTCGTTAATAGCCTGCCACGAGTGTGATTTAATTCATCGGGTTGGCTCTGTGTCCGAAGGAAGCGCAGCCAAGTGTTCCCGTTGCGGTGCGCTGTTGTATCAGCACAAACGCGACAGTTTGGAGCGTACGCTGGCATTGACGGTGACGGGTCTTCTTTTGTTTATAGTAGCGAACGCCTTTCCTTTTTTAGGCTTCAAACTCAACGCCAAGGTCCACGAGACCATATTGATTACCGGTGTCCAGGAGCTTTATCATCAGGGGATCTGGATCTTGGCAACCGTGGTACTGTTGACGACCATTGTCATTCCTGCGGCACAGATGATGGGGTTGCTGTATGTGCTGGTACCGCTCAGGCTGAACCGCCTCCCCTGGAAGCTGAAGGAAGTGTTTCGGTTCACCCAAACCCTGCAGCCCTGGGCCATGATGGAAGTGTTCATGCTGGGTATTCTGGTTTCCATTGTAAAGCTAGGCAAAATGGCCACGATCGTACCGGGCATAGCCGCGTTTGCGTTCATGGCCTTGATCTTTGTTCTGGCCGCGTCCATGGCGGTATTGGATCCGCATGTGGTGTGGGAAAAAATAAAAATTCAAGAGAGTGCACGCGGCATCTCCGGTGGACAGACCAACCTGATCGGCTGTCATACCTGCCACCTCCTGTGCCGTTCACCTTCCCACGGGGTTCATGCTCTGACCTGTCCGCGATGCGGCACGCACCTGCACCGGCGCAAGCCCAACAGCATTACTCGAACCTGGGCACTGATCCTGGCAGCTGCAATATTCTACGTTCCGGCCAACGTGCTGCCGATTACCATTGTCACCTCTTTGGGGAAAAAGCAGGCCGATACCATCCTTAGCGGAGTCATCTATTTTATTTCTACAGGCATGTGGCCCATTGCGCTGGTCATTTTCACGGCCAGTGTCTTTGTGCCGTTGTTAAAGCTTTTAGCGCTCGGTTATTTGTGTTTTTCGGTCCAGCGCAAATCCGGATGGCGACCCGTTGATCGTACGAGAATCTATCGAATGGCAGAGGTTGTGGGCCGCTGGTCGATGGTGGATGTGTATGTGGTGACCATCCTGGTTGCCATGGTGAATTTAGGCGCCCTGGCAAGCATCGAAGCCGGTCCTGCGGCAGTCTATTTTTGCGGCGTGGTGATCAGCACCATGTTCGCAGCCATGAGCTTCGATCCCAGACTCATCTGGGATAATTGTGAGGAAAACCATGAATGAACAGCAAATCGAAAAAACCTGTGCTTCGGGTGTGGCCCAGGCTGTTGTCCAGACCAAAAAAAGCGTTTCCATTGTCTGGATCGTGCCCTTGGTCGCCCTTTTGATCGGTGGCTGGCTGGCATACAAGGCCATAACGGAAAAAGGCCCCACCATCACGATTACTTTCGAAAGCGCCGAGGGGCTGGAAGCTGGTAAAACCAAGATTAAATTCAAAGACGTGGAAGTGGGTGAAGTTGAGGATATCCGTATCAGCCCGGACCTGTCGCAAGTAATTGTAACGGCTCAGTTGACGCGAGATACCAAAGACCATTTATCGGAAAACACCCGTTTCTGGGTAGTTCGAGCCCGGGTGGGCGGCAGTGGAGTTTCCGGTCTTGGCACACTCTTTTCCGGAGCTTACATCGGTATGGATCCGGGGAAACCAGGCAAAAAAGCCCTCTTCTTCAAGGGGCTGGAGACGCAGCACATCGTAACCACGGATCTGCCGGGTCGCCATTTTATACTTAGGGCGAAAAGACTGGCTTCCCTGGATATCGGCAAACCCGTCTATTTTCGGCAGATCAAGGTGGGCCAGGTTGTAGGTTACAAGATGGAAAAAAACGGACAAGCCGTTGATATCAAAATTTTTATTGATGCTCCACATCATGAGCGTGTTTGTAAAAATACACGTTTCTGGAATGCGGGAGGGCTGGACGTATCCGTTGATGCCAACGGACTTAAAATGAACACGGAAGCCTTTGTGACTATGATGATCGGAGGGATTGCCTTCGAAAACCCGAAGGATTCAGAACCCTGCCAGGCCGCTCAAGAAGGTGAGATCTTCAGGATGTATGATAGACGGGAGGATATCTACAAAAAAACTTCTGCAAACAAGACCCGCTGGTTGTTGCGCTTCCAGGGTTCGGTAGGAGGCCTTTCAGTGGGCGCGCCGGTGAAATTCAAAGGCATCAAAATGGGAGAAGTGGTTGATCTAAAACTGGAGTTTGACCAGGAACTCATGGCCTTTCGCATTCCCGTGGTAATTGAAATAGAACCGGATCGGGTCGCGATGACCGGCAATCAAGCCTTTGACATAAAGCGTGGAAACGAGATTCTTGTGGAAAAAGGTCTCAGGGCGCAACTCAGACAGGGTAATCTTCTAACCGGACAGCTCTACATTGATCTGGACATGTATCCGGATGAACCGCCTCAGAAGATCTTATACAACGGGAAATATCCGGAGTTGCCGACAATTCCGACGAATATAGAAAAAATCACAAAAGGGATCACCCGCTTTGTAGATAAGCTGGAAGAACTTCCCTTGGAGCAGATCGGCAACGACCTTCGTGACACCCTGTCGCACTTGAATAAGTCAACCGAACAGTTGACCAGGCTCATGCAAAATCTGGATAAAACGGTTGCACCTGCGGCTACAGCCACGCTGGAGCAATCTCAAACTACCCTGATTAAGCTGGATAGACTGTTGCGTGCCGAGTCTCCCACGGGTCACGAATTGAAACGCGCGCTGAGCGAGCTGGCCGACGCGGCCAGGAGTATCAGTGTACTGGCGGATTACCTGGAGCGACATCCCGAGTCCATAATTTTTGGAAAGGATAAACGCAATGAAAAATAGAACATGCTTTGGAAACATTGGCCGGATATTTATCCTTATGGTAATTTTACTTGCCGGGTGCAGTACCACACCTGCGGTGAAATATTATACCCTGAACCCCTGTCCCGGGATGCAACCGGATATTTCTCAAGCCGTTTCCGGGGATACCCTTGCCATCGGCGTGGGGCCGGTGAAATTTCCAAAATTTCTTGATCGGCCGCAGATCGTAACCCGGAAAAGCCAACACCGTGTAGAGGTATCCGAGTTCCATCGATGGGCCGGCTCGTTTTCTGAAAATTTCTTACGAGTTTTAACCAGGAACATTTCCATGCTTCTGCCCACAGATCGGGTGGCGGCACATCCCTGGACCGATCAGTTTTCCCCGACCTGCCGTATTCAGTTGACTGTGGAGCAGTTTGACGGCCGGTTTGGGGAGGAGGTTGTGTTGAACGTGATTTGGTCCGTATGGAACCAAAAAAACGCGAATGAACTTGTGACAAAGCATACCCTTATAAAAGAGCCCTTAGCCGACGGAAACTACGAATCACTGGTTGCGGCCCAAAGCCGGGCCATAGCCACCCTTAGTCGTGCCATTGTTAATGAAATTGTGAGGTCAGGGGGTCAAGTCTACGTTTGACCCTTATTAATATTGATCTGCTTTTTAAATGTATGTTTTAGTTTTCCAGTTATATTTTTAAGCCTCGAAACTCTCTTTTGATAAGACAAAATCAATGTTTAACTTTTCTCTTTTATCATCAAGGGTCAAGCATAGACTTGATCCCATTTTTTGCACGAGCTACCCCTTTGAGAACATGCCCTGGTCTAAGACCCAGGTGGTGTCCTGAATACTTGCCATAACGCATTCAGGACTGCTGCCTTCCGCTGCATCCAAAGCGTCGGCTTTTTCCTGCAAACAGGATTATCACAATGGCCACAACTATACATTTTTCAGGGCTCAATACAGAGCCTGCAATCTTGCTCTATCCAGCTTCAGACTCCCGTTACCGGTTTTGCCTGTGGACTTCGCTACTGACCTGCTGGTTAGTCTTTAGTCAGATGGGACTATCTTAACATCAATGCCATAGCAAGCCCTGCAGAGATGAAGGAAAGAATACTGTTCCCCGAGCACCCACTTGGTAACAATATCGAATTTCAAAGACCTTGTGTCTTATCCCAACGATTCGGATTTATCTTGGCACGAGAATGCGATTGTTCTGTGCCTTGTTTTTCTATCCAATTTTCAACTTGCAGGGATTTTATTCGCATAAATTCTTTAACATTATTTGTAATCAAGATTAAATTATTACTCAATGCATGAGCAGCTATTAGCATGTCAAGCGGGCCTATAATATTCCCTTGCTTTTCAAGTTGGGAACGAATTTTTCCGTAATATCTTGAAGCATTCTCATCATATGAAAAAATTTCAAATGGGCTTAAAAATTCATCCAATCGGTTGATATTTTTTTTGATATGATTACTCTTGTAAGCACCGTAATGAAGTTCCGATACGGTTATAGACGATATCCCCACCTTACCCACACCTATACTTTTAAACTTTTGGAGAACTTCAGGTGGATGATTATTCATGATGTAGATGCAAATGTTTGTGTCAATCAAAAATTTCATCCAATCCTTCTCTTTCTTGTTGAGATTGTGGTTGATTTCGCTCTGTCATGAATGGCTTGTCATACTTTTTCAAATTTTTTTCCCAAACATCCCAGATTGTATTGTCTTTAGGTAAAAGCAAAACACCTTCAGATACTTTTTTGACATACACCTCTTTTCCCTCAAAACGATAGGACTTTGGTAAGCGTACAGCTTGACTACGTCCGTTTATAAATAGTTTGGCAGTGTCCATAATGATCTCCAAATTAAAGATTAATCTATATTAATTAGTATAGATTATCAAGGGGGCATTGTCAAGATATATATCGGTGGGAATATATTTGTGGTTTTTTAGCACAGAACAGCAGAACTGTGCCGCCCGGCTTTTTGGGTCGGCACAAGTGACTTGATATGCCTGTTTTTCAATCTATTAATTGCTCGACACTAATTTCCATGGCTTTCGCCAGTTTTATTAGAGTGGCTTTTCTTGGGCTGGCGCTATTGCTTTCCAGCCTGGCCAGAGCCGACTGTTTCATTCCTGCTTTGGTTGCCAATTCTGCTTGGGTAAGCTTGAAATATTCCCTCCAAGCTTTGATAAGGTTATCCCCTCGAACATTTGACTTCACAACCTCATTCGGAAACCAGACGTCAGATTCATCTGGTGCAATTTGTTTATGAATCAGTTCTTGGTATTCGTTCCAAGGGATAACAACAAATAAAGGCTTGCCGTTTTGTGTAATTATTTGAGGATCAGTATGTGCGTTCATCTCTTTTTTTCACCTCTTGTATCTCTATGATTTTAACAATGTTGGCATAGTTAAATAGTACTCGATAGCGCCCCACTCTTAAGCGGTACCCATAGCGGTGCTTTTTTAGCTCAGTAATATCAAGCCGTTCGCAAACCGGGAAAGTTGTTAGCTGGTCCACGCTGTCATGAATGGCATCCCGGTAATGGTGAGGAATCCTCTTCATCTGCTTGCGTGCTCGGTTATGCCAAATGATTTCATTCATAGATAAAATATAACATAATATATCTAATGATCAACATAAATATAACATATTATAACATTACGGCTATGGCTCTGTGTATTATTTTGGGGGCATATCACCCAAAATCACCGGCAAATTAAAGTGGAGGGAGGAACGACCGTAGCTTAAATTTGTCCGCGTTCCAGGTAGGAGCATCGGTTACCCGACGCCCCCCCTACAGACCCGTACGTGAAGATTTCCCTCATACGGTTCCTCGGTTCAAATCCTTTTTACCGGATTATCAACCAAACAGGCGACACCCCGTTTGACGTATAACTTTGCAGCCCTTACGGCATCAAATATTATGGACTATTCTGGGTAATGGCAGTGGGTATGTTGTGCGCAAGTCCTCGAACATTACTTCGCCCTTGTGACTTCTTCGGCTTAACCATCGACGCCATGCTTTCTCAGTATATTCAAACACAACTTCCAGCACTTTGTAGTTACTTATTACTCCAAAGTACTGGTAAAAACCTCGCAGTTTACTGCAAAGAATCTCATACTGCTCGGCCATTGGCTTATGACGGTTATCCTTGCACCATATCCATATTCTCTTCATAAAACGGCTTGAACGCTTTCTTGCCGTCTTTTTCTTTATTACCATGTACCCTTTTAATGATTTTGACCAGTAAAATGTAAACCCTAAAAAATCAAACGTCCCGTTTCCCTTTCCGCTAATGCGTTTGGAAAATCGAATCAGTTTTGTCTTTTCCGGGTGAAGTGACAGCTCGAACTGTTCGAACCGCCTGGGTAATACATCCATGACACGCAATGCGTCTTTTTCATACTCGAACCCGAGGATGAAATCATCCGCCCAGCGTATGATGGAGCATCTCCCTTTCATCCGGGGGATCACTTCTTTCACGTACCAGTCATCTAAAACATAATGAAGAAAGATATTACTGAGCACAGGGGAAATTACTCCTCCCTGTGGAGTGCCCGTTTCAGAGTACGTCAGGTTGCCTTCCTCCATTACGCCTGCATTCAACCACTTCCCTATCAGGCGAATCATTCCGCCGTCACTTACTCTCCGACGTATCATGTCTTTAAGTAACTCGTGATTAATATTGTCAAATAGTCCTGTAATATCTGCGCTTACTATCCAGCTGATATTCTGCTTCAAGCATTGCTCACGTAAATCTTTGATTGCCATGTGTTGGCTCCGACCTTTTCTGAATGCATGGGAAAAATTGTAAAAATTCCTGTCAAATATGACATTCAATATGGCTGCTGCTGCTTTCTGGACAATTTTATCCTCAAGTACAGGTATGCCAATTGGACGCTTTTCCCCTCCTTCCTTGTCTATCCAGATACGCTTTACAGGAGACGCAACGTACTGTCCTCTCCGCAGTCGTTCATACAGATTATAGAGGTTTTGATCAAGATTTTCGGCATACTCCTTTGCCGTAACCTTGTCCACTCCTGCAGATTCGCTTTTCCGAATTTTACGAAAGGATTGTTTCAGTAAATCAAAGTCTATCCGATGGACTACTGATGTAAATACCAGTTCATGATTATTTTGAGCAAGTAGCTCGATTTTGATAAGGGATGACCCACCTGTTAACACCGGTGGTTGTCCCCATTCTATCGGTCTGGAATTGCAAGCGACCGTTCTTGCAATTTCTCGGTTTTTTGTTGATATGGTTTGTAACCTCTGTGTATCTCCCATAATTCCTGCCAAAAAAAACGTTATACCCTGCTTCACCTTCCCTGCAGTGGGTCGCTTGGGCATCACTTCCCCACCTTTCCGATCAAGATAGTTCAATTCTTAATCATCGGTACTATGATCTGCTAAGACTTCCGAATGTTTATCTCAGGTTCGTTCGCTCTTCGCTATCCTCCCCTGATACCTTGTATCGCCCGTCTTTTAATGTTTGTGTTTCTGCCAATGGCAGACTCGTTGCAAGGCGGGACATTCCTATGCAACGCCGGGATTTCGCTTGCGCTGGATTTCCTGTTACCGTTCTTTTTACCCAAGGAAACATCCGGGTCTCCCAAGTTCCCGAGCTACCCCTTTGAGTACATGCCCTGGTCTAAGACCCCGGTGGTGTCCTGAATACTTGCCTTAGCATATTCAGGACTGCTGCCTTCCGCTGTCTCCAAAGCGTCGGCTTTTTCCTGCAAGCAGGATTATCACAATGACCACAACCATACATTTTTCGGGGCTCAATACAGAGCCTGCAATCTTGCTCCGTCCAGCTCCAGACTCCCGTTACCGGGTTTACCTGTGGACTTCGCTACTGACCTGCTGGTTAGTCTTTAGTCAGGTGGGACTATCTTAACATCAATGCCAGAGCAAGCCCTGCAGAAATGAAGGAAACAAACCGTTTCCCGAGCACCCACTTGATAACAATATCGAGTTTCAAAGACCTTGTGTCTTATCCCAACGATTCGGATTTATCTTGGCACGAGAAGTGTTTTGTTGTAAACCCCTACCGGATACGACGACCTGCTTTTTGTAAAGCAGCCGGATTTGAGAAAGCGTAATTAAACGCTTGCAAATAATACAAAGTTGGCGAACTCACCGTTGTTTGCCGGCGCTTGCAGCATAACCAGTTAAAACAATAAGCAACGCCTTGAGAAATAGTCACAGAAAGCGAGACGAGATGCAACCGGATGCTGGAATAATGAAAATAAAAAACAACGGTTGCCAAAGCGTAAACCGCTGTTTGCTGCATTCTGCAACAATGATTGTTGATGCGATGCTGACTTTACCAAAAAAGCCGCAAAAAGCAAGGCGAGATGTCGCCAAGTGCTGAAACAGTGAAACTTATAAAATGCTTGCCGAGGCTGACGTTCAAAAAAGCAACAAAAAATGCCGGCAAAAGCAATAACCGGCAAATGCCGGCAACGGCTGTTAACAAAACAGACAGTGAAAAATAAAACTCAAAATTAAGCCTGCGATAAGGTTTACAACGTTGCTTTTCAGCGGGCGCGCGCTTTTTGCGCTCCGCTGCAAAAGCCTTGTTCGGCTATATCATTTGAGAGCTGAATGGTTCCGCCTAAATGGTGGTAATAATGTTTCGAAAAAACGCTCGACTTCACCAATTAGAGCGCTCACTATTGGTCCGAACTCCTTCCGCCTTGCCTCTATGTAAGTATCCGCCTCACGCTTGTAAAAATGACGTGTTCGTTCAAGAACAGAATCATCTGGTGGACCTTCAGCCTTTTGTAGAACAGAATATACTTCAACCCGAGATAGAGCGGGATCATTATATCGGGCTAAATGCGCTATGGTGTTCCGCATTTTGCGGTATGGCTTCACTATTTTTTCGATAGCCCGCAGGCGAGGCCGAACAGGGGTACCCTTCAAATGTTGATTGTTCGTAACAGTTCGCATTCCACACTCACGCGCAGGAAGTCCGAGACGGAAAACCTCATTGGTGAGTCGCAATGATCGATCAGGAATCATCACAAAGCGCAGGTATAGATTCTCTAACTGATAGGCTATATAATCCGCGCGGGTAATCAATTCGCCATCCGAGGTTTTACGAGTTTGATAACCGGAAAGATATGCAAGTGCATAGTTTAGCTGATCGCACGCAACACTTACCTCCCCAGCTAAGATCAGGCATGCTCTGAGGTATTCCTCTTGATTAGTGAAGGGTCGAGTAAAGTGGCCGATACGAGGGTGTGTCGAGTCCACTGTGTCCTTTAATAATGCCGCGGCCATTTCAGCCAGGGCTTTCATGAATGTAGTCTCGCTTAGATTTTTCATTTTCAGTTTTGGTTGCCGAACGTTTGGCATGAGGGGCTGGGAAAAGCTTGCTACAGCCTTGGAAACAATCAAAAAGATAACTTTTAGACGACCTTTGTAAAAGAGAAAAAAGTCGCCGACTTTCCCAGTCCCTCTCCATGCCTTTGTTCGCCAAATTATTATTTAATTGCTTCAGCCAATTGCATATTACTACGAAGCAATTGATTGGCCACAAATGATAAATCAACGTCTTTTTTGTTCGCTATGTTCTCAATAAAAGTAATAACTTCATCGTCAAGATAGATTGGCAAATTCAATTTGACGTCTGGGCGATAAAACTTTCCTCTTTCCCCTTTAGAAAAATCATATTCTTTTCTCATAAATTATCCTCCATATAGCCTGCTTTCCTTCTTTATAGCCTTGCGACTTGAAAATATCCGAATGATCACCGAATTTTTATTTTCTTCTTGAAATGTATGGCATACAATCAACAATCTTCCTTTCTTTGAAATCCCAATTGTTATCCATCTGTCTTCAATTTTACTATGATCAGGATCAAATATTGTTAATGCTTCTGGATCTCTAAAAATTGTTGCGGCCTCTTCGAAACGGATACCATGCTTTTTATGATTAAGCTGTGCTTTATATGGATCCCATTCAAAATTATAATTCATTTTAACCTGCTCATCAAAAGATAATTAGAGCTTTAACTGGCGAATCGCGGTGCTGACTTCGTCAAGCACCGCGATTCCAGGCGGCGCAGCCGCCTGGAACGACTAAGCTCACTGGCTGGCATGGAGCGTAGCGGAATGCCAGTCCAGTTCCAGGTAGGAGCATCGGTTACCCGACGCCCCCCCTACAGACCCGTACGTGAAGATTTCCCTCATACGGTTCCTCGGTTCAAATCCTTTTTACCGGATTATCAACCAAACAGGCGACACCCCGTTTGGCGTATAACTTTGCAGCCCTTACGGCATCAAATATTATGGACTATTCTGGGTAATGGCAGTGGGTATGTTGTGCGCAAGTCCTCGAACATTACTTCGCCCTTGTGACTTCTTCGGCTTAACCATCGACGCCATGCTTTCTCAGTATATTCAAACACAACTTCCAGCACTTTGTAGTTACTTATTACTCCAAAGTACTGGTAAAAACCTCGCAGTTTACTGCAAAGAATCTCATACTGCTCGGCCATTGGCTTATGACGGTTATCCTTGCACCATATCCATATTCTCTTCATAAAACGGCTTGAACGCTTTCTTGCCGTCTTTTTCTTTATTACCATGTACCCTTTTAATGATTTTGACCAGTAAAATGTAAACCCTAAAAAATCAAACGTCCCGTTTCCCTTTCCGCTAATGCGTTTGGAAAATCGAATCAGTTTTGTCTTTTCCGGGTGAAGTGACAGCTCGAACTGTTCGAACCGCCTGGGTAATACATCCATGACACGCAATGCGTCTTTTTCATACTCGAACCCGAGGATGAAATCATCCGCCCAGCGTATGATGGAGCATCTCCCTTTCATCCGGGGGATCACTTCTTTCACGTACCAGTCATCTAAAACATAATGAAGAAAGATATTACTGAGCACAGGGGAAATTACTCCTCCCTGTGGAGTGCCCGTTTCAGAGTACGTCAGGTTGCCTTCCTCCATTACGCCTGCATTCAACCACTTCCCTATCAGGCGAATCATTCCGCCGTCACTTACTCTCCGACGTATCATGTCTTTAAGTAACTCGTGATTAATATTGTCAAATAGTCCTGTAATATCTGCGCTTACTATCCAGCTGATATTCTGCTTCAAGCATTGCTCACGTAAATCTTTGATTGCCATGTGTTGGCTCCGACCTTTTCTGAATGCATGGGAAAAATTGTAAAAATTCCTGTCAAATATGACATTCAATATGGCTGCTGCTGCTTTCTGGACAATTTTATCCTCAAGTACAGGTATGCCAATTGGACGCTTTTTCCCTCCTTCCTTGTCTATCCAGATACGCTTTACAGGAGACGCAACGTACTGTCCTCTCCGCAGTCGTTCATACAGATTATAGAGGTTTTGATCAAGATTTTCGGCATACTCCTTTGCCGTAACCTTGTCCACTCCTGCAGATTTGCTTTTCCGAATTTTACGAAAGGATTGTTTCAGTAAATCAAAGTCTATCCGATGGACTACTGATGTAAATACCAGTTCAGGATTACTTTGAGCAAGCAGCTCGATTTTGATAAGGGATGACCCACCTGTTAACACCGGTGGTTGTCCCCATTCTATCGGTCTGGAATTGCAAGCGACCGTTCTTGCAATTTCTCGGCTTTTTGTTGATATGGTTTGTGACATCTGTGTATCTCCCATAATTCCTGCCAAAAAAACGTTATACCCTGCTTCACCTTCCCTGCAGTGGGTCGCTTGGGCATCACTTCCCCACCTTTCCGATCAAGATAGTTCAATTCTTAATCATCGGTACTATGATCTGCTAAGACTTCCGAATGTTTATCTCAGGTTCGTTCGCTCTTCGCTATCCTCCCCTGATACCTTGTATCGCCCATCTTTTAATGTTTGTGTTTCTGCCAATGGCAGACTCGTTGCAAGGCGGGACATTCCTATGCAACGCCGGGATTTCGCTTGCGCTGGATTTCCTGTTACCGTTCTTTTTACCCAAGGAAACATCCGGGTCTCCCAAGTTCCCGAGCTACCCCTTTGAGTACATGCCCTGGTCTAAGACCCCGGTGGTGTCCTGAATACTTGCCTTAGCATATTCAGGACTGCTGCCTTCCGCTGTCTCCAAAGCGTCGGCTTTTTCCTGCAAGCAGGATTATCACAATGACCACAACCATACATTTTTCGGGGCTCAATACAGAGCCTGCAATCTTGCTCCGTCCAGCTCCAGACTCCCGTTACCGGGTTTACCTGTGGACTTCGCTACTGACCTGCTGGTTAGTCTTTAGTCAGGTGGGACTATCTTAACATCAATGCCAGAGCAAGCCCTGCAGAGATGAAGGAAACAAACCGTTTCCCGAGCACCCACTTGGTAACAATATCGAGTTTCAAAGACCTTGTGTCTTATCCCAACGATTCGGATTTATCTTGGCACGAGAAGCGCCTTGTTGGACGAAGCCGCTACGCGGCAAGCAAGCATCCGAGTCCATAAACTAAAATGTTGCAACCTCTGTATTTATGAGTGATAAAAGATAAATTATAAAGCAATTCTTATTATCAATCCAAAAAACAGGAGGTTACAATGGACACCATTGATTACCAAAGGATCCACAATTTAACAAGTATTATAGAAAGCATTGTAAATATTTAAAGCTTAAAGGCCTGCAGCCAAAGACCATTGACGCATACGCAAGAGCCATAAGACGTATTGGCAACTATTTTGATGGCCAACTGGACAATCTTGCCCAGGATCAATTACTGAATTATTTCCATGAGCTTTTAGACTCTCATTCATGGAGTGCAGTTAAACTTGATTTATATGGTCTGAAATTCTTCTACACCAATATATTGAAAAAAACATGGGAAGATATCCCCTTGATAAAGCCGCCCAAAACAACCAGAATTCCTGATATTGTCACAATTGAACAGGCGAATCAATTATTCGCAGCAACCAGAAAATTAAGCTATAAAGTCTTTTTCTTCACCATCTACAGCCTGGGATTACGGCTTGGAGAAGGCATCAAACTTAAAGTCGGAGATATTGATGCCGGTCATATGCGGGTGCATATTCGTGACGCCAAAGGCAATAAAGACAGATTTGTGCCACTTCCGGAAAACACCCTGCGTATCCTGAGAAATTTTTGGCTGGTTCATAAACACCCATTATTCATCTTTCCAAACCGGAAAAGAGGACTCAAAAATGCTCATCTGGTAGATTCCCCCCTGGAGATAGGTGGAATCCAAACTGCAATGAAAATGGTCACCCGGCAAATAGGATTTAAAAAACAAATATCCTGTCATTCCTTACGCCACAGTTACGCAACGCATTTATTAGAAGCAGGGGTTGATTTGATTGAGCTGCAAAAAATCTTAGGCCATGTCAGTTTATTAACAACTGCCGGATATACCCATCTCACCGCTGCAACGCAAAACAATTCCTGCCATACAATAAACAAGATAATAAACGGCTTCAATATCGGCTGGGGAGGGATAAAATGATTTTACTTTCCTCAATTATAGAAAAGTTTGAAGCGAAGTTTTTCAACAAATATAAGACCGCCGTCTTGCCCAGTCATAAAAAAGCGCTGTTGGCCATGAAACAATGCCGAAAAGAATCTGGTCCGCACATGCTGGCCAGGTGCACTAATGACAATTGTCGAAGACATAGCTATATACCCCATTCCTGCGGTCATAGAAATTGTCCCCATTGCCAGAATCATGAAAGTCGGCAATGGATTGAAAATCAACTCAACAAACAGCTGCCTGCCCAATACTATCTGCTCACCTTTACACTCCCAAGGCAGTTGCGAAAACTTGCCTGGAAGAATCAGAAACTGATTTATTCCTTGATGTTTCAATGTATACAGGAACTTTTGAAAACATTTACCCGAAATGACAAGAAACTACGAGGAATAGCAGGGTTTACAACAGTTATGCATACTCATTCAAGAGAACTCGGATTTCATCCTCATATTCATATTGTAATGGTTGGCGGCAGCATCAATAAAAATTCCAGGTTATGGCGGGTAAAATCCGGCAAATATTTATTTTGCCACAAGGCTTTAGCAAAAGTTTTTAGAGCCAAATTACTCAAAGCAATTGTTGATCATAATCTACGAGTACCAAAAGATTGCCCTAAAAAATGGGTTGTTGATTGCAAAAACGTCGGCAATGGAGATAAGGCATTAATTTATCTGGGTAAATATCTATATAAAGGCGTTATTCAAGAGAAGGATATTTTGAAATGTGAAAATGGAATGGTCACTTTCAGATATTTACATTCCAAAACCAACAAATATCAGAATAGAACTGTTACTGGAGAATATTTCCTCTGGTTGTTGATGCAGCATGTGCTCCCCAAAGGCTTTCGCAAAGTAAGGTGTTACGGGTTCCTGCATCCATGCAGCAAAAAGCTCATCAAATTATTACAGCTTATCCTGCGATTTAATCCAATCATGATGGTCAAGCAGCTCAAACAAAGAGCGAAAATAACATGTAAGTTTTGTGGAGCAAGAATGGAAATTATTCGCACGATGATACCGGCTGCCCAGATACAACGGGCAACTCATCCCACATAATCAAAGGAGGTTTTTTGTTATGTGATACTTAACCTGAAATAGTGGCAGTAAAAAAAACTGATTTCTTCGGCAATGGCTAATTACGTAAAAAATCAACTGTTTTTTCTTAAAAAAACCTGTTGTGGACTTAAAATCAGCTTTTTTTAAATAAATCCGCTTAATTCATCCGGCATCCGCCAACTTCTTCGCCTGATCCCGGCATATTTCCAAAAAGATATTTTCTATAAGATAATCCGGGCTTGTCCAACAAACGGTTCAGATTGTGGTTCGCTTCGCTCTCACAATCTAACCTTATTCGTTATGCTCAAAATATAACCTAAATCCTGCATAAACTATTTGTGTCCTTTCGGCAAGCGTGCATAGCGCAAAAAAAAATTTAGCGTAGGTAAGCAGTCAGCAGTTAGGTGCCTGTTTTTTTGCAGGCACCCGGCTGATTAATCAGGATGGAAATATTAAAAAGTGATTTTATGCTTCAGGATTGTCCGGTTCAATCAGTGCGGATTTATAATTCCACGGCATCCATTTGTCTGGGGATTCTGACAACTCAGAGGCATGTTCCAGCAGTGCTGTCAGGTAATCAAAAGGATTGGTACCGGATAAATTACAGGTATGAATCAGACTCATGAACAGATCACCTACCATGGCACCATGCTCAGTTTTATAAAACAGAGCATTCTTGCGATGCAGAACGACCTTTTTCAAAGCCTGTTCGCAAATATTGTTGTCCAAAGGTACACCTGGTTCCCTGAGAAAAAGGGTCAACGCCTCCCAATGTTTGAGCATGTAGCCAATAGCCTGGCCCAGCCCGCTGTTGGGCTCCACCAAATGTTGGTCTATTTGTTTGTGAAACCAGGTGTTGAGCTTTTTCATCAGCGGACCGCTGTTGTCCTGATGAAACCGCAGCCGTTCTTCAGCTTCCATGTTCTGTTCTTTGGTAATCTTATCATTTTTATATACCTCTGCGAGGATTTCGAGTACATAACTGCACTCTTCCGGGAAGCTTTGCAGTACGTCAACAAACTGTCTTCGTCCATGTGTAAGACAATTTGCCAGCAGAGTTTCGAATTCTTTGTGTCCTTTCGGCAAGCGTGCATAGCGCAAAAAAAAATTTGGCGTAGGTAAGCAGTCAGCGGTTAGGTGCCTGTTTTTTGCAGGCACCCGGCTGATCAATCAGGATGGAAATATTAAAAAGTGATTTTATGCTTCAGGATTGTCCGGTTCAATCAGTGCGGATTTATAATTCCACGGCATCCATTTATCTGGGGATTCTGACAACTCAGAGGCATGTTCCAGCAGTGCTGTCAGGTAATCAAAAGGATTGGTACCGGATAAATTACAGGTATGAATCAGACTCATGAACAGATCACCTACCATGGCACCATGCTCAGTTTTATAAAACAGAGCATTCTTGCGATGCAGAACGACCTTTTTCAAAGCCTGTTCGCAAATATTGTTGTCCAAAGGTACACCTGGTTCCCTGAGAAAAAGGGTCAACGCCTCCCAATGTTTGAGCATGTAGCCAATAGCCTGGCCCAGCCCGCTGTTGGGCTCCACCAAATGTTGGTCTATTTGTTTGTGAAACCAGGTGTTGAGCTTTTTCATCAGCGGACCGCTGTTGTCCTGATGAAACCGTAGCCGTTCTTCAGCTTCCATGTTCTGTTCTTTGGTAATCTTATCATTTTTATATACCTCTGCGAGGATTTCGAGTACATAACTGCACTCTTCCGGGAAGCTTTGCAGTACGTCAACAAACTGTCTTCGTCCATGTGTAAGACAATTTGCCAGCAGAGTTTCGAATTCTTTGGGAACATTTCTGGACAGAGCATCACACATCTGAATGGGTGGGCTCAGACCAATACGACGCTTAAGTAAATCCATCAAGTTTTCTCCGGCATGCTGACGGCCGGTAAAAAACAGTGCAATTTTATGATCATCGGTTTTTGACAGTATACCCGTGGTAAATATACCTTTACGTTCCGGGTTATTTTCTTTGTTTTCCTTCATCAGGGACAAAACCTTCATAGTGGTGTCATCATTATGAATGATATCGCCCTGAGCGCCCTGACGGATAAATTCCTGATAAATCGGAGTAAGTTCCATTGCCATTTGATCGACAATCTCGAACTGTGTCGATGCAGGCAATGGTATGCCAAGACTTTGCTGAAGATCTTTAAGTCTGTTAAATGGCATACCGGTACCATATTTCAAAAGAGCAATCATGGCCTTGGCTTTTGCATCATATTTGTCTTCACCCACATTTTCAGGTGTCGATGCGGTGAAAATTGCTCCACAGAGATTACAGCGTAAACGCTGCATTTCATAGACAGTTCCACTTAATGGAGCGTTTCCGGTGATGCGTATGATTCGCTGCGGCTCCTTTAATTCATATACCTTGCCCTTTAAACATTCAGGGCAGTTGTCTCCAGGTTTAAGAGTATCATGGAAGACTCTGACTTTTTTTGCCCCGGTATAATTTTTAGCAGGTTTGCGGCCATGACCTTTTTTAGCTTTAACAGAATTCTTCTTTTTTGGGTGAGCCTTTGTTTTTCCAGTTTTTTCGGTAGTTGCACCAAACAGCATGCGCAACAGCCGTCGTATGGAGGCGGCTTTATTGTCCACACACTGACTTAAAAGGTAGATAGTGTCAGCCATAGCCTTGATGAGTTCATAGTCCTCAGGTGGCAACAGTTCTTTAACACGCTTTAAAAGAGCATCTAACTGCTTGACGTCCAGGTCTATACGTTCCGGGGTCTTCACTGTGTGTCCCCCCGTAAAAGGCTGCGAAAATTTTTGGCTAATGGATATCCCCAAACAGCCTTTATAGATCGGTTCGGTTTAAATGTTTGATCATTTTTACCCCTGCCGGTGGTGTCTCCAAGATACTTCCAGTTCGCAGCCTTGTAACAGGTACCGGCAAAACGGGTTTTGTCCACAAAAGTTTCAAGGTACCAGATGGGATGATTGTAGATTTTACGCCAATCCAGGGCCAAGATTTTTATCATGTGACCAAGAAGATGGGAGGCCAGATGTGGTACGCGCACCCATGGTAGAATTAAAAATCGTGTATTATACGCCAAAAGGTGCAGATTTTTTTTACGCGTCTTCGCATCCCAGCCGATAAACCTGTCCCTGCAGCCTATATGCCTCGCTGCAGAAGACCAGGCAAAACATGCTATTGGCCGCCCATCAGTATAAACGATGTATTTCAGCTGTTCGCCCACTGAATGGCAGTAACCCAGATAATGGTAATACTCGATCAGGCTGTTGAACATTTTTTCATGCGGGCTTCTGCGTACCTGGCAAAATTCAAGCGGCCGTATTTTGGCTAATTTTGTTTCCAGTAAAGTTTGATTGATCTGAATTTTTTTAGGTTTTCTACGTTCTACAAATGGATTATGGGGATTACATTTTTTGTCCGGCAGACGTATGAATCCTGCACGGTGCAGTTCTAACATCATACCCCGACAGACCATATCACGCAATGCCCCATTGGCCTGGACCCAATTCCAGGCTATGCACAGTTTTCTGGAAAGCGCCCGGCGGCTGGCATCCGGATTTTGAGCAATAAGCTCCTTGATAAAAATAATATCTTTGTCAGTAACGACTCTGCCTCTATACGTAAACATGGGCATCAAATATCACATTTTTTACTGGAACGCAAGTCATTAAATATTTTTTTCTATTTTTTTACAGGAATTGGCCGCCACAATGGTGCAACATGAGCCTTTACAGGATTACCGTTCCAGATCAGAAGCTGCAGTTCATGAACGGCCAGAGGCCTGACCGCCTCACCGGATTTGTTTGGCCACCAGTTGAAACGTCCCTTAGACAGCCTTTTCTGACACATCCAGAATCCTTGGCCATCATACATAATGATCTTTATGGCAGTTGCCTTTTTATTACGAAAAATAAAAACATACCCTGAAAATGGATCGGAGCGCAGCACCTGCCGACAAACAGCATTTAGACCGTCGATACCTTTTCTGAAATCCACCGGGTCTATGGCCAGCAGGATACGCATTTGCGGAGTTATCTGAATCATGGCTGACTCCAAAACTGTTGGGTTATATTGATCAAGTCAGAACTGTCCGCAATTTGCATTGTCATCCTGGCACCGTTCTGATGTTGCATCTCGATAATGCCCTTGAAAGGCAAAGGGGCTTGGGCTACATCAAGTTCGATGAAAGATGCCGTCGGCACGGACGGATTTGGTGATATATTCTGGACGTAATGCTTTAGCTTGGTATGGTTGAGGCTCAAGGCTTTTGATATACGGTGCAGAGAATAGGCAGGGTATAACGAGGCAGCGGCTTCCCATAATGCTTCCGGAATGGCTTTACCTCTATCCCGGCTGTTACGCCATTGTTTAAATTTTTCCCGTACTTCATCCAGACTGTACTCGCCTGAAGGCTGCATAAGATTCATCGGTCATCCTCCTTATATAATATTACGTGATTTGAATGACCGATACTACCTTATTTGAATTTGTTTTTCATGCACGCTTGCCGAAAGGACACGAAAAATTGTGAGAGTCCAACTACTGATAGATGATTGTGAATTTGATTTAGATCAAAAATCCTTAGAAGCTATAATTAAGGCATTACCTGATACCGAGGAGAACTCAATCATTTTTGAAGAATTAGCTAAATCTCCATCTGCAAGAATAAGAAGAATAATTGCCAGTAAACATAACCTTGATGATGAAACATACTACAATCTCTTGATGGACAATTCAAAAAATGTATTTAATGAATTATTAGAAAATGAATATTTTTTGACATACATATCTCAGGAGAACCTCGAATCTTTGATTGACATTTCTGATGAAAAAACATTAACAAAATTGTCAAATAGTTTAACATTCATGACAGAAGCTGTTGCTAATCATTTGCCTACCGTAATTGAAATGGGGAATAGTCTTATTTTGTCTAAAATAGAGGATTTTGTAACACACGACCTGTTTATCTCCAATTTGAATTTATCTAAGTTGGATTATCTAATTCATTTCGGAGATCCTCAGATTTTATCACAAATTGCAAGAGATATTGACGAATTTGCCTATGAATTTGATATTTGTGAAATGGACTGGCTATGTGAAAATCTTCTCGAAATGGATTGTTTCCAAGCTGATTTGGTTTTAGCTGACAATGAATGGACCCCAGTTTCATTTTTGAAAATACTTTCAGAGCATCAAAATCCATCAATTTCAATTACTGCCAAAGAAACTCTTAGAAAAAGGAATGAATCGGAGAAAGATTCATAACAACAAACAATATTGAAGAAAGGCAGTCAAGAGTAATAGATAGGCCTTAAGGTTGTGAAAAGAAATCTAATAACTGTGGGTTTCTGATAATCGATCCTTAGAAAAATTTTGCAAAGACGTTCCACCCGACTCGGGGGCCTGACGAGGTTTTCAAAAGTTTCAGTTTTTAAAAGATTAACCCTTTTAGTAATCGTGTAGGGAACACACTCAGACGGCAGTCTGCTGCCTAAGTTCCTGACGTTGCTTCTATGCGGCTGATGCGACTCGCCGCCAGACGCCTGATAGTTTCGCTGCTCCGGCAAATTTTTGGGTGTGTTCGTAAGTAACGGGAACCACCAATAAGGAAGTGGACTTTTTTAAAGAGTAGGTGTGCGAAGCCCACTGTAAATAATGGAACTATGGGAAGTTTGGGAACTTGTACATTGCCTACAAAGGAAATAATGTCTTATTTTTGAGGCACGGTACTTATATTTACCAAGTAATTCCGACCAATCAGCCCCCCCCCCAGTGCTGCCAACCAAACGCTTCTCGTGCCAAGATAAATCCGAATCGTTGGGATAAGACACAAGGTCTTTGAAACTCGATATTGTTACCAAGTGGGTGCTCGGGAAACGGTTTGTTTCCTTCATCTCTGCAGGGCTTGCTCTGGCATTGATGTTAAGATAGTCCCACCTGACTAAAGACTAACCAGCAGGTCAGTAGCGAAGTCCACAGGTAAACCCGGTAACGGGAGTCTGGAGCTGGACGGAGCAAGATTGCAGGCTCTGTATTGAGCCCCGAAAAATGTATGGTTGTGGTCATTGTGATAATCCTGCTTGCAGGAAAAAGCCGACGCTTTGGAGACAGCGGAAGGCAGCAGTCCTGAATATGCTAAGGCAAGTATTCAGGACACCACCGGGGTCTTAGACCAGGGCATGTACTCAAAGGGGTAGCTCGGGAACTTGGGAGACCCGGATGTTTCCTTGGGTAAAAAGAACGGTAACAGGAAATCCAGCGCAAGCGAAATCCCGGCGTTGCATAGGAATGTCCCGCCTTGCAACGAGTCTGCCATTGGCAGAAACACAAACATTAAAAGATGGGCGATACAAGGTATCAGGGGAGGATAGCGAAGAGCGAACGAACCTGAGATAAACATTCGGAAGTCTTAGCAGATCATAGTACCGATGATTAAGAATTGAACTATCTTGATCGGAAAGGTGGGGAAGTGATGCCCAAGCGACCCACTGCAGGGAAGGTGAAGCAGGGTATAACGTTTTTTTGGCAGGAATTATGGGAGATACACAGATGTCACAAACCATATCAACAAAAAGCCGAGAAATTGCAAGAACGGTCGCTTGCAATTCCAGACCGATAGAATGGGGACAACCACCGGTGTTAACAGGTGGGTCATCCCTTATCAAAATCGAGCTGCTTGCTCAAAGTAATCCTGAACTGGTATTTACATCAGTAGTCCATCGGATAGACTTTGATTTACTGAAACAATCCTTTCGTAAAATTCGGAAAAGCAAATCTGCAGGAGTGGACAAGGTTACGGCAAAGGAGTATGCCGAAAATCTTGATCAAAACCTCTATAATCTGTATGAACGACTGCGGAGAGGACAGTACGTTGCGTCTCCTGTAAAGCGTATCTGGATAGACAAGGAAGGAGGGAAAAAGCGTCCAATTGGCATACCTGTACTTGAGGATAAAATTGTCCAGAAAGCAGCAGCAGCCATATTGAATGTCATATTTGACAGGAATTTTTACAATTTTTCCCATGCATTCAGAAAAGGTCGGAGCCAACACATGGCAATCAAAGATTTACGTGAGCAATGCTTGAAGCAGAATATCAGCTGGATAGTAAGCGCAGATATTACAGGACTATTTGACAATATTAATCACGAGTTACTTAAAGACATGATACGTCGGAGAGTAAGTGACGGCGGAATGATTCGCCTGATAGGGAAGTGGTTGAATGCAGGCGTAATGGAGGAAGGCAACCTGACGTACTCTGAAACGGGCACTCCACAGGGAGGAGTAATTTCCCCTGTGCTCAGTAATATCTTTCTTCATTATGTTTTAGATGACTGGTACGTGAAAGAAGTGATCCCCCGGATGAAAGGGAGATGCTCCATCATACGCTGGGCGGATGATTTCATCCTCGGGTTCGAGTATGAAAAAGACGCATTGCGTGTCATGGATGTATTACCCAGGCGGTTCGAACAGTTCGAGCTGTCACTTCACCCGGAAAAGACAAAACTGATTCGATTTTCCAAACGCATTAGCGGAAAGGGAAACGGGACGTTTGATTTTTTAGGGTTTACATTTTACTGGTCAAAATCATTAAAAGGGTACATGGTAATAAAGAAAAAGACGGCAAGAAAGCGTTCAAGCCGTTTTATGAAGAGAATATGGATATGGTGCAAGGATAACCGTCATAAGCCAATGGCCGAGCAGTATGAGATTCTTTGCAGTAAACTGCGAGGTTTTTACCAGTACTTTGGAGTAATAAGTAACTACAAAGTGCTGGAAGTTGTGTTTGAATATACTGAGAAAGCATGGCGTCGATGGTTAAGCCGAAGAAGTCACAAGGGCGAAGTAATGTTCGAGGACTTGCGCACAACATACCCACTGCCATTACCCAGAATAGTCCATAATATTTGATGCCGTAAGGGCTGCAAAGTTATACGCCAAACGGGGTGTCGCCTGTTTGGTTGATAATCCGGTAAAAAGGATTTGAACCGAGGAACCGTATGAGGGAAATCTTCACGTACGGGTCTGTAGGGGGGGCGTCGGGTAACCGATGCTCCTACCTGGAAAACTGACAGGCCATAACTGAATAATTTGCCGTTATATTTTGTTGATTTAACGGTCCCCTTAAGAATTAGGGGGGCATCACTTTCCCTAAATGTAAAAAAAGCTTCCTTAAAAATGTGAGAAGCATTTAGTTCTTCTGCCGCTGCTTTTGCAATATCTTCATTTGGTTTCCAAAACCAAATACCGCTGTTCATATGTCGTTGTGCGCCTTCAGGTGTATTATATGTTTGCCATCCAAAAGGCATTAACGGAATTAAATACATTGCAAACATATTATTATTTTCATTTAAACGTTGATCAGAAAATGGTGGTATAGCTACTGATTTGTCAATAATTACTGGTGAAATTGATTCTGGTTCAATTCCATATGTCCATATTTTTTGCGATGCACATCCGGTAGCCAATAAAATGCATATACATACCAAATGGTAATATACCATTCGTTTACTACAGTGTTTTGTAAACATAATTAACTCCTTCATAATTTAATAAAAAAATTCGTAACCGTTCACGGAACGTTGAAATTAGAAATTCGGGCATCCTTCAAACCTGATTTACGCTTTGTAGATGTTGCTTTTCGTCTGGTTCCCATTCTCCAGCGTAAAAACCCGTATGGTATGCATTCCCACGCTGGAGCGCGGGAACGAGAAACGTTCAAACTGTAAACTATTTTTTGAACTTATTGAAGGTTGCCCGGGAATCCATAAGTTATTACCCTGAATATTGAGCTATTAACCTTCAACCTTTAACCTTTAAACCCGTGAACGATTACAAAAATTCGTTAGAGATGAATAAAATTTATTGATATAAAGATTGCCAAGCATAACAATCTGCATCACAAGCTGCCCACTCAAATTTGTCGCGGCAGATCAGCGGGCGCTGCTTTTTGCGCTCCGCTGCATTTACATTGCTATGCCGCTTTAGAACCACCTGTTTTTTATAAATACCAAGACGCTGATTAATGACAGAATAATGGAAATTCCTGTTACAATAAAGAAAGCATGCGGTAAATGCTGAAAAGGCAATTCAATATTCTAAGGTACTCCCCATTGTCAAGACAAAAAACAAGGTTTTTTAAGGTGCGCTTTTGAGCTATAAATAATCCTGAAAATTAAAAAAATAATAGTACTCAAGTTTTCGAAAAATAATAGTAGACAAAATTAACAAAACGTGTCAAAATAGTTTGGTTCATTTTTTTTCTCACATATACATCAAGGAGAACAAATGAAAATTCCATGTGCCAAACGGCTTGGTTTTGTTGTAAGTGGTCTCTCTTTTCTTCAACCCGCACTGACGAATGCCCAGATGTATGACTTTACCTTGGTTGCTACAGCATTAATATTAGGGTCACGTCTACATCTTACTGAAATTAGCTGTATGTTGCTGAAAGAGAAAGCAGTGAGCACACTTTCCTATCTTTTTTCGAATGCAAAAATTTGTACAGATGAATTGCAAATGCTCTATTTGCTTCAGACACTCAACACATACAAAATTTCTCATGGCTATTTCATCATAGATGATACCATGAAACATCATACCAAATTTTGTAAATGGATTCATGGTGTTTTCATATTGTTCGATCATGCACTTGGAACCAATTTAAAAGCAACTTGCATTGTTTTCCTCTATTATAGTGATGGGGCACTTATCAAATTCCCCATTGCTTTTCGAGTATATCACAAGGGAACCGGTACTCTTATGCCTTGGCAACGCGGTAAACGGTGTGACTGCATAACCAAATATGATCTTGCAGTAGAAATGATGGAGTGGGCCATATTAAAAGGGTTTCCAAAGTGTATTGTTCTTGCCGACTCCTGGTTTGGAATATCGCCATTTATCAAGGAGCTTAATCGGCTTAATCTTGACTATGTGCTTGAGATAAAAGCTAATCTCAAGATAAGAGAATCATGCAAAGAACCAAAGTTAACTCCAAAGGGACGATTAGCAAAATATCAATACGATCTTGTTGGATTAGCAAAATATTTTGAAAAAATAACAACCTTTGTTCGTTGTGGATTTCCTGCCGACCCGGAAACAGGTCAAAAGGAAAAAGCACTTTACATAACCAAGGCTTCAACAGTTCGCTTGAATGCCATACCTGGCAAACATCGAATAGTTGAAAGTCACGACCCTGCCACTCAAACCATCAAGTATCTCCTCACCAATTGTCTCACCTGGGAAGCCACCAAAATCATTTCTGTTTATAGCCACCGCTGGGTTATTGAGGAGTTTTTCAAGAATGCAAAGCAGTTGTCCGATATGGAGGGAGCCACTATCAGGAGTGAACAAGGCGCAACACTAGCGTTGTACCTGGTGTCCTGGATTGACTTCCTCCTCCATTTGGAGAATTACAAGCAATGCACTGTTGGAAAACTGCCAAAGGAACCATTAACGATTCCTTCAATAGTTCGCCGAGCGCAAAACGAAAATTTGGAAGCGTTTGTCTTGCGAGTACAATCCGATGAGGATTTCGTTAACAAACTGGTTGAATTCAGCAGGGCTAACATGAACCGCAATCGTAAGAAATACAAAGAGTTAGTTGTTATTAATGGGGATGTTGCTGCTCCTATGAAAAAGGCCGCATAGCAAAAAATATGCCAGATGTCAATTTTTACAGGAACTATTTTTCGAAAACTTGAGATAGTAAATAAAAAAAATATGTTTCTGTTTATCATAAAAATGTTCATAAACAACTTAACTAATTGATTTAATAAATAATAATACCATTCTAAAATGTTCATAACTTATTGATAAAATGTTTATAACTTTTTTGTATCTCATTAACATACTGTTAAAATTCAATATTAATATGTTTATAACTTATGCCGCACGTTGAATAGGGCATTCACCAAAATATATTATTTTTACAACCTCACATTGATCACCATTGCTGATAAATCTTGCCTGTTACTTCCTTTAATTTGTCCGATCTTAACTATCAATTTCGTAATCATCCGGCAAATTCAAAAAATCTTTTTTCGCCAATTGACTCTCAATTAAATAACCAATTTGACCATTCCTCTTGAGCTGTGAAATCATCCACTGTGGTAATCTAATTGTCACAAGCTCTCGTTTCAAATGGTCTGGTTTCTTTTTTCGACCAGCCCCTGCACGTTTTCCTCCTCTCATTTTTTTACCTCCAAAACATATAGTATGTTGAATTAAGTGCAACGCTATTCAAAAAATCATCCTAAAAATACGCTATATATTTGATTAGCGTTATGCAATATTCAAACAAACTCTACTACCAACTGATTATGTGTTGGATAGTACGCTTTTATCTTGTTTGCAGCAGGAAACATTTTTTATAATATCAATACGACTTAATGGTATTCTAATTAATTATACAAAGTGGTTCTGAAATTACCCTGGAAAAGTTTTAAAATATATCTCTGCCGGGGTCTGGTAATCCAAAGATTGATGGAGTCGTTCATTATTGTAAAAGCCAAAATATTCTCCAATGTTTTGAATAGCCTCCCTGACGGTCTCATAATTGTGAAGATAAACACGTTCATATTTCACGGTACGCCAAAGGCGCTCTACGAAAATGTTATCCAGAGCACGGCCCCGGCCGTCCATGCTGATCTTCACATCGGCTTTTTTTAAAACGCCGGTAAAGGCATCACTGGTAAACTGACTGCCTTGATCCGTGTTAAAAATCTTAGGTTTTGCAATTTTTAAGGCACCCTGTAAGGCTTTTATACAAAAATCCTTATCCAATGTGGTTGAAAATTCGTAGCTCAGGACATACCGACTAAACCAGTCTATCACTGCTACAAGATAGATAAAACCTGAATTCAAACGGATATAGGTAATATCCGTTGACCACACCTGGTCAACTTGCTCAATGGAAACGCCTCGCAGCAAGTATGGATAAATTTTATGCTCTTTTGATGCTTTGCTCAAATTTGGTTTTGGATATATAGCTTCAAGTCCCATAAGCCGCATCAAACGTCTTATTCGTTTAGGATTAACAGTGTGCCCTTGTCGCTTTAATACGGCCGTCATTTTTTCAACACCGTAGAACGGATATCGGGTATATTCTTCGTCTATCAATCGCATGAGAGCCAGGTTATAGCTCTCATCTTTGCAGGATTGATAGTAATAGGTTGATCTGTTTATTCCCAAAAGATCACACTGGCGCATTACCGGTATCAAAGAATGATTCGGCTCAATGTATTGACGCTTTATATCAATTGAGAAGGTTAGATTTTTTTTTTAGCCAGTCCAATTCGACCTTTAATTGGCCGATTTGCTGGTAAAGCTCCGCCTGGAATTCTTCAGCGTCTTTTTCTTTTTTTTGACGCTTTTTTGAAAATATATCGGGCAATTCTTCTAATAGACGCTTTCGCCATTGATTTATTTGATTTGAATGAACTCCATATTCACTAGATAGTTGAGAAATCGTCTTTTCCTTTTTAACCGTTTCAAGCGCTACTTTAGCTTTGAATGATGCACTGTAATTTTTTCGAATTTTACCCATTGATGAGCCTCCTTTTTGTTGATCAGGATATACTCATTTTACACCTTAAACAACTGTCCAGTTTTTGGGGAGTATTATACCAGGTCCCGTCGCTTCATCCAATCATCACCGTATCTTGGATAGTGTCATCAGGCAGCCCTCGGAGGATGTCAGCCTTGCGATCCTCCAAGATCAACTCAATAGCCTGTCGCAAATTAGCCTTGGTTTCCTCTATTGTCTCACCCTGTCCATTGGCACCAGGCACCTCCGGGCAGATAGCCCAGAAGCCGCCCTCGGGTGCGGCTTCTATGATTGCTGTGAATTCTGCCTTCATTATGATCTCCTATCGTTTGATGTTGACCGAACGGTTGAGTTCAGGGGCAAGCGGGATTTGCAGCAATCAACTTTGATTAACCTGGGGCTTGGCCAGTAAGACTAAACTCCAAAAAACCGCGCTGCCCGCTTGTCCCTTGAAATGATTTGTTAGCGCATTTAAAATAACCAATTTTTACCGTTTGCTCGCATGTAAAATAGTAATACCCACAATAGTTTCACCTTCATAGCGTATAATTATATCTTCATCTGTGAGTTCACTATCAGTAGCATGACTTGGTTTTTTGAAATTAATATAAAGTACATCTGCCTCGGAATCATATGATGACCATAAATATCCCTTTGGAGATTGTTTTACTGTGGGTATTAAATTTAGATAATTCTGCATAGCTATTTCGGCCATATCTGTTTTCTCCTATTAAGAGATTTTATCCTGCGTGTTAAAAAAGCAGTGATGATAAATCCATCATTGTTTAGTTCACGGTATACCACAACAAGAAACTTACCTTTTTCAATTTCTCGAATACCCAAAAGTTCTTCCTCTCCTCCAGCTAAAATTCTGGATGGGTTTTCTATAGCTTCCAATACTTCCAAACGCATCCCTGCTAATTCACAGTGTTCTTCAGTAATATGTGCCCACCTCTCATCCGTCAAACGAATAGGAATTTTATTTTGGGACAGAATAGTTTCTATCATATCTTTATTATACCCTAATCAGAATTAAATTAAAGATGATTTTGCGCTAACGACAAGCTCACCGGCCGCCAACATGCGGAAAAAAGCCTTACGCAAACGACAACATTTATGCGGAAGAGAGCGTTTCAAAAAAAACACCGCTGTTGGCGGTCGGGTTCCAGGTAGGAGCATCGGTTACCCGACGCCCCCCCTACAGATCCGTACGTGAAGATTTCCCTCATACGGTTCCTCGGTTCAAATCCTTTTTACCGGATTATCAACCAAACAGGAGACACCCCGTTTGGCGTATAACTTTGCAGCCCTTACGGCATCAAATATTATGGACTATTTTGGGTAATGGCAGTGGGTATGTTGTGCGCAAGTCCTCGAACATTACTTCGCCCTTGTGACTTCTTCGGCTTAACCATCGACGCCATGCTTTCTCAGTATATTCAAACACAACTTCCAGCACTTTGTAGTTACTTATTACTCCAAAGTACTGGTAAAAACCTCGCAGTTTACTGCAAAGAATCTCATACTGCTCGGCCATTGGCTTATGACGGTTATCCTTGCACCATATCCATATTCTCTTCATAAAACGGCTTGAACGCTTTCTTGCCGTCTTTTTCTTTATTACCATGTACCCTTTTAATGATTTTGACCAGTAAAATGTAAACCCTAAAAAATCAAACGTCCCGTTTCCCTTTCCGCTAATGCGTTTGGAAAATCGAATCAGTTTTGTCTTTTCCGGGTGAAGTGACAGCTCGAACTGTTCGAACCGCCTGGGTAATACATCCATGACACGCAATGCGTCTTTTTCATACTCGAACCCGAGGATGAAATCATCCGCCCAGCGTATGATGGAGCATCTCCCTTTCATCCGGGGGATCACTTCTTTCACGTACCAGTCATCTAAAACATAATGAAGAAAGATATTACTGAGCACAGGGGAAATTACTCCTCCCTGTGGAGTGCCCGTTTCAGAGTACGTCAGGTTGCCTTCCTCCATTACGCCTGCATTCAACCACTTCCCTATCAGGCGAATCATTCCGCCGTCACTTACTCTCCGACGTATCATGTCTTTAAGTAACTCGTGATTAATATTGTCAAATAGTCCTGTAATATCTGCGCTTACTATCCAGCTGATATTCTGCTTCAAGCATTGCTCACGTAAATCTTTGATTGCCATGTGTTGGCTCCGACCTTTTCTGAATGCATGGGAAAAATTGTAAAAATTCCTGTCAAATACAGTAGTGTCCGGTTAAGTTTTTGCATATAGCATTTGCTCTTTGATAATCAGATTATTAGACCATACGTTTTTTTCGTCAGTACGTAATTCGTTCTGGATGGTATTTCTAAGCTGACGAATCCTCTTTATTGATACAGGTTCATTAAACTGTTCATGGCAGTATATGGCCATAAGCAGGTAGGTTATTAACCCCGCAAGGATTTGAACTGGGGTGTCTAAATCCCCATAATTAGCTTGCTCAGGATTTGGCCCCCCCTTCAGAATATAAGTTATGTATGTCAATTTGCTCCATTTATAAACAAAGCATTAACATGTTGATAATACCCATTATTTATATTTGAATGTGGTCAAACAAATGCTTATTAAGCTGCGGCACGGTTATTATATTCAGCATTATTGGGCGCATAAGGTTGTTTTGTAAACTTATTTACGGGCCCACCTAATTGTTCAAAATTTGCTGTAATATCAGTTACATCTTTTGATTTTTCATCATTTTTTGGCACCGGTAGAAGAGTTAAACCACAGTCAAACTCAGTTGACAAACTATCTGTAAGGCTTCCGGGGGTTGGTAAAATTTTTCGGCGCTGCCGAGTTAAAGACAACAACTTATTTTCAACTTCCTGTTGTTCCTTTACTGTAACGCCCATTGCCATCCGAACGGATTCTCTATTCACAGATCCGCAAAAAGCCGGTAAACGAAGTGCAATTCGGTTTGCATCTTTTACTTCTCCTGTACCATGTGTTTTACCAAGTCCAAACAGGGATTCAATATTATCAGAACAAATAGGCATTCCAGTATTGCCCATGCCCAATGATTCAGCGACTATTAATTGTTTTTCCATCCAGGTAATAAAACCGATACGTACTTGAGAGCTTTGAGGGATATTTTTTAAAAGTTCTTTGCACTCTTTGTAGGTTTTCATATTCAAGCCTTGAGCTTTAAGAATTTCCTGGCTTTTTAAAAGAGGAGATGCATCACGAAGAAATCGCTTGATAAACTGTTTATATTCAGGAAGTTTACCAAGATAATTCCTAAGTTTTGAAACTACAGAGTCCTTTGAAACTCGCCCCCGTGGTGAGTGCTTAAGAACCATTTCAGCCCATTTCACCATTCGATGAATATTCATGAATCGAGCTTTTGTCGAAACCTTTGGGGGTGCAAAAAATGCAAGTACTGTTTGCTTAAATTTTTTTGAGGCTTGTCCGCAAGCAGAGATAAAACAGTCATACGAAGGATGTTTTGTATATTCTTTTTTTAATAGATTGGCAACAACATGAGAAATATCATCAATGGAGAAACTTGAAAATCCTCTTTCATTTAGGAGTCTGACACCTTTCATGAGGTCCATTCCTCCGTCTTTCAAATATGCAGCAGGTTTTCCGGTGATGAGAATCACCTTTTGTAAAAAATTTGCAATGGATTCTCCAGTCCATGATTTCGCCACTGAAATTGCTACACAATTGATGTTTTCAAGAGTTGGAGCACCTTCATGATTTTTAAAATGATCAGTTCTAAGCTCCAAAATAGCAAGAATTTTACCAGCTCCCAATGCTATTGAGGTATCTATCATCCAAATAGCACCATTTACAATCTTATCCATATCAAAAGAAACAGAAGAAAGCCCTTTATAGTTCCAGATTTTTGATAGTGAATATCTGGTGACCCAGTTAATGATCGTTTGAGGGCACGGTATTTTGGTTATCCCAAGGTATGCTTGTAAAATGCCAAACATTCTTGATATTGCTCTGAATCCAACGTGTCCGACCAAAAATAGGCGTAAAGAAATAAAAATCAATTCCTCCTTACTATTAACCGACAATGTGTTCTTTTTACGTTCTTGTTCTAATTCTTGTCTATTTTTCCGGAGTTCAGACTTGTATTTATTTCGTTCATTTTTAGTACGTTTCAGCTCAGCTTTCTGATACTTAATTATACGAGTACGATCAACTGCTTTGTCTTTCCAGGCAGTTCTACTTTTTTTAATTTTGAAACTTTACTCATAGCAATAACCATCTTTTTGGTTAAAATATTTGAATATATAGGGAATAATAATTTTTTTCAATCAGCAATTTTGAATTATTGACGGCATTTTGTTATGGTCTACGCAAATTTTACTGAAAATATTGAAGGTGCCTGAATGACATATGATAGATTGCAAGCAAAAATAATCCCTGGCAAACATTGTAGCTTTTGTGGAAACGATTCTGTTCCTTTAATAAAAACAAAATGTTGTGACCAATGGATTTGCTGTGACACTTCTTTTGCATCTATAAAAGGTGGAGATTATTGCCAATATCATCACGAGCACGAGGGTCTCTGCCATTTTCATTACAATAACAGCCATTCAGGGATATGGCAGGAGTGCAAAGAATGCCGGGATTTGGTTGGGGAAGATAATTTTAATGCTGCATTTCATGACCCCAACAATGTGCCAAGATATTAATCGCACTCATGATAGGGCCAAAAGTTGAGCAAAAAAAGTAGCCACAAAACTGAGTTTTTGGACACCCCAGATTTGAACCATCAGGCCATATCTACTGTGAGCAATCAAGTGGTACACTTTTAAATGTTTCTTCCACCATTTGAAAAAAGTTTCGATATCCCATCTAAGCTTATAAACGGTTGCAACCTGCTCGGCTGTAAGATCATAACGATCAGTTGCCACAAAATATTTGACACCGGCAATTTTATAACCAACCAGTCGAACCGGCTTTCTGGTCTGGTTTACCCCAGGAGTGCCAAGAAGAACCACAGCATCATAAAAAATATAGCTGTCGGGATCAACAGGCTGCTCTTTGATAATAGTTCTTGTTGTTTTCGCTTTGATGCGGCAAACAAAATGTTTTTTTTCATCCTGAAGAAGATCAAAATCCTTATGTGATTGATACCCCCGATCCATGATTCCTGTTTGGCCTTTTGTAAGGATAGACCTGACAAAGGGGCGTTCAGCGCCATTTCCATTTGTCAGATGAATTTTTATAGGAATCTTGCGATTGACATCAAAGCCGAAATGGCCTTTTGCTTTTTTAGCGCCTTTTCTGTAATCAGCCCAGTACATGGACAGAACTGCATCAATTAAAGATCCATCAATGGAAACGAGTTCACCGAGATCTGTGTCCTTTCGGCAAGCGTGCATGAAAAACAAATTCAAATAAGGTAGTATCGGTCATTCAAATCACGTAATATTATATAAGGAGGATGACCGATGAATCTTATGCAGCCTTCAGGCGAGTACAGTCTGGATGAAGTACGGGAAAAATTTAAACAATGGCGTAACAGCCGGGATAGAGGTAAAGCCATTCCGGAAGCATTATGGGAAGCCGCTGCCTCGTTATACCCTGCCTATTCTCTGCACCGTATATCAAAAGCCTTGAGCCTCAACCATACCAAGCTAAAGCATTACGTCCAGAATATATCACCAAATCCGTCCGTGCCGACGGCATCTTTCATCGAACTTGATGTAGCCCAAGCCCCTTTGCCTTTCAAGGGCATTATCGAGATGCAACATCAGAACGGTGCCAGGATGACAATGCAAATTGCGGACAGTTCTGACTTGATCAATATAACCCAACAGTTTTGGAGTCAGCCATGATTCAGATAACTCCGCAAATGCGTATCCTGCTGGCCATAGACCCGGTGGATTTCAGAAAAGGTATCGACGGTCTAAATGCTGTTTGTCGGCAGGTGCTGCGCTCCGATCCATTTTCAGGGTATGTTTTTATTTTTCGTAATAAAAAGGCAACTGCCATAAAGATCATTATGTATGATGGCCAAGGATTCTGGATGTGTCAGAAAAGGCTGTCTAAGGGACGTTTCAACTGGTGGCCAAACAAATCCGGTGAGGCGGTCAGGCCTCTGGCCGTTCATGAACTGCAGCTTCTGATCTGGAACGGTAATCCTGTAAAGGCTCATGTTGCACCATTGTGGCGGCCAATTCCTGTAAAAAAATAGAAAAAAATATTTAATGACTTGCGTTCCAGTAAAAAATGTGATATTTGATGCCCATGTTTACGTATAGAGGCAGAGTCGTTACTGACAAAGATATTATTTTTATCAAGGAGCTTATTGCTCAAAATCCGGATGCCAGCCGCCGGGCGCTTTCCAGAAAACTGTGCATAGCCTGGAATTGGGTCCAGGCCAATGGGGCATTGCGTGATATGGTCTGTCGGGGTATGATGTTAGAACTGCACCGTGCAGGATTCATACGTCTGCCGGACAAAAAATGTAATCCCCATAATCCATTTGTAGAACGTAGAAAACCTAAAAAAATTCAGATCAATCAAACTTTACTGGAAACAAAATTAGCCAAAATACGGCCGCTTGAATTTTGCCAGGTACGCAGAAGCCCGCATGAAAAAATGTTCAACAGCCTGATCGAGTATTACCATTATCTGGGTTACTGCCATTCAGTGGGCGAACAGCTGAAATACATCGTTTATACTGATGGGCGGCCAATAGCATGTTTTGCCTGGTCTTCTGCAGCGAGGCATATAGGCTGCAGGGACAGGTTTATCGGCTGGGATGCGAAGACGCGTAAAAAAAATCTGCACCTTTTGGCGTATAATACACGATTTTTAATTCTACCATGGGTGCGCGTACCACATCTGGCCTCCCATCTTCTTGGTCACATGATAAAAATCTTGGCCCTGGATTGGCGTAAAATCTACAATCATCCCATCTGGTACCTTGAAACTTTTGTGGACAAAACCCGTTTTGCCGGTACCTGTTACAAGGCTGCGAACTGGAAGTATCTTGGAGACACCACCGGCAGGGGTAAAAATGATCAAACATTTAAACCGAACCGATCTATAAAGGCTGTTTGGGGATATCCATTAGCCAAAAATTTTCGCAGCCTTTTACGGGGGGACACACAGTGAAGACCCCGGAACGTATAGACCTGGACGTCAAGCAGTTAGATGCTCTTTTAAAGCGTGTTAAAGAACTGTTGCCACCTGAGGACTATGAACTCATCAAGGCTATGGCTGACACTATCTACCTTTTAAGTCAGTGTGTGGACAATAAAGCCGCCTCCATACGACGGCTGTTGCGCATGCTGTTTGGTGCAACTACCGAAAAAACTGGAAAAACAAAGGCTCACCCAAAAAAGAAGAATTCTGTTAAAGCTAAAAAAGGTCATGGCCGCAAACCTGCTAAAGATTATACCGGGGCAAAAAAAGTCAGAGTCTTCCATGATACTCTTAAACCTGGAGACAACTGCCCTGAATGTTTAAAGGGCAAGGTATATGAATTAAAGGAGCCGCAGCGAATCATACGCATCACCGGAAACGCTCCATTAAGTGGAACTGTCTATGAAATGCAGCGTTTACGCTGTAATCTCTGTGGAGCAATTTTCACCGCATCGACACCTGAAAATGTGGGTGAAGACAAATATGATGCAAAAGCCAAGGCCATGATTGCTCTTTTGAAATATGGTACCGGTATGCCATTTAACAGACTTAAAGATCTTCAGCAAAGTCTTGGCATACCATTGCCTGCATCGACACAGTTCGAGATTGTCGATCAAATGGCAATGGAACTTACTCCGATTTATCAGGAATTTATCCGTCAGGGCGCTCAGGGCGATATCATTCATAATGATGACACCACTATGAAGGTTTTGTCCCTGATGAAGGAAAACAAAGAAAATAACCCGGAACGTAAAGGTATATTTACCACGGGTATACTGTCAAAAACCGATGATCATAAAATTGCACTGTTTTTTACCGGCCGTCAGCATGCCGGAGAAAACTTGATGGATTTACTTAAGCGTCGTATTGGTCTGAGCCCACCCATTCAGATGTGTGATGCTCTGTCCAGAAATGTTCCCAAAGAATTCGAAACTCTGCTGGCAAATTGTCTTACACATGGACGAAGACAGTTTGTTGACGTACTGCAAAGCTTCCCGGAAGAGTGCAGTTATGTACTCGAAATCCTCGCAGAGGTATATAAAAATGATAAGATTACCAAAGAACAGAACATGGAAGCTGAAGAACGGCTACGGTTTCATCAGGACAACAGCGGTCCGCTGATGAAAAAGCTCAACACCTGGTTTCACAAACAAATAGACCAACATTTGGTGGAGCCCAACAGCGGGCTGGGCCAGGCTATTGGCTACATGCTCAAACATTGGGAGGCGTTGACCCTTTTTCTCAGGGAACCAGGTGTACCTTTGGACAACAATATTTGCGAACAGGCTTTGAAAAAGGTCGTTCTGCATCGCAAGAATGCTCTGTTTTATAAAACTGAGCATGGTGCCATGGTAGGTGATCTGTTCATGAGTCTGATTCATACCTGTAATTTATCCGGTACCAATCCTTTTGATTACCTGACAGCACTGCTGGAACATGCCTCTGAGTTGTCAGAATCCCCAGACAAATGGATGCCGTGGAATTATAAATCCGCACTGATTGAACCGGACAATCCTGAAGCATAAAATCACTTTTTAATATTTCCATCCTGATTAATCAGCCGGGTGCCTGCAAAAAAACAGGCACCTAACTGCTGACTGCTTACCTACGCTAAATTTTTTTTTGCGCTATGCACGCTTGCCGAAAGGACACCGAGATCTGAATAATTTGATGGTAAAGCATTTTGTGCCTGGCTGCAAAGAGCTTGAAAAACATATTCAAGCTGTTCAAGCCCTCGAGAATTGATAATTTCGGAAAAACTGCTACGACTGATCCCTCCTCGTGCCAAGATAAATCCGAATCGTTGGGATAAGACACAAGGTCTTTGAAACTCGATATTGTTACCAAGTGGGTGCTCGGGAAACGGTTTGTTTCCTTCATCTCTGCAGGGCTTGCTCTGGCATTGATGTTAAGATAGTCCCACCTGACTAAAGACTAACCAGCAGGTCAGTAGCGAAGTCCACAGGTAAACCCGGTAACGGGAGTCTGGAGCTGGACGGAGCAAGATTGCAGGCTCTGTATTGAGCCCCGAAAAATGTATGGTTGTGGTCATTGTGATAATCCTGCTTGCAGGAAAAAGCCGACGCTTTGGAGACAGCGGAAGGCAGCAGTCCTGAATATGCTAAGGCAAGTATTCAGGACACCACCGGGGTCTTAGACCAGGGCATGTACTCAAAGGGGTAGCTCGGGAACTTGGGAGACCCGGATGTTTCCTTGGGTAAAAAGAACGGTAACAGGAAATCCAGCGCAAGCGAAATCCCGGCGTTGCATAGGAATGTCCCGCCTTGCAACGAGTCTGCCATTGGCAGAAACACAAACATTAAAAGATGGGCGATACAAGGTATCAGGGGAGGATAGCGAAGAGCGAACGAACCTGAGATAAACATTCGGAAGTCTTAGCAGATCATAGTACCGATGATTAAGAATTGAACTATCTTGATCGGAAAGGTGGGGAAGTGATGCCCAAGCGACCCACTGCAGGGAAGGTGAAGCAGGGTATAACGTTTTTTTGGCAGGAATTATGGGAGATACACAGATGTCACAAACCATATCAACAAAAAGCCGAGAAATTGCAAGAACGGTCGCTTGCAATTCCAGACCGATAGAATGGGGACAACCACCGGTGTTAACAGGTGGGTCATCCCTTATCAAAATCGAGCTGCTTGCTCAAAGTAATCCTGAACTGGTATTTACATCAGTAGTCCATCGGATAGACTTTGATTTACTGAAACAATCCTTTCGTAAAATTCGGAAAAGCAAATCTGCAGGAGTGGACAAGGTTACGGCAAAGGAGTATGCCGAAAATCTTGATCAAAACCTCTATAATCTGTATGAACGACTGCGGAGAGGACAGTACGTTGCGTCTCCTGTAAAGCGTATCTGGATAGACAAGGAAGGAGGGAAAAAGCGTCCAATTGGCATACCTGTACTTGAGGATAAAATTGTCCAGAAAGCAGCAGCAGCCATATTGAATGTCATATTTGACAGGAATTTTTACAATTTTTCCCATGCATTCAGAAAAGGTCGGAGCCAACACATGGCAATCAAAGATTTACGTGAGCAATGCTTGAAGCAGAATATCAGCTGGATAGTAAGCGCAGATATTACAGGACTATTTGACAATATTAATCACGAGTTACTTAAAGACATGATACGTCGGAGAGTAAGTGACGGCGGAATGATTCGCCTGATAGGGAAGTGGTTGAATGCAGGCGTAATGGAGGAAGGCAACCTGACGTACTCTGAAACGGGCACTCCACAGGGAGGAGTAATTTCCCCTGTGCTCAGTAATATCTTTCTTCATTATGTTTTAGATGACTGGTACGTGAAAGAAGTGATCCCCCGGATGAAAGGGAGATGCTCCATCATACGCTGGGCGGATGATTTCATCCTCGGGTTCGAGTATGAAAAAGACGCATTGCGTGTCATGGATGTATTACCCAGGCGGTTCGAACAGTTCGAGCTGTCACTTCACCCGGAAAAGACAAAACTGATTCGATTTTCCAAACGCATTAGCGGAAAGGGAAACGGGACGTTTGATTTTTTAGGGTTTACATTTTACTGGTCAAAATCATTAAAAGGGTACATGGTAATAAAGAAAAAGACGGCAAGAAAGCGTTCAAGCCGTTTTATGAAGAGAATATGGATATGGTGCAAGGATAACCGTCATAAGCCAATGGCCGAGCAGTATGAGATTCTTTGCAGTAAACTGCGAGGTTTTTACCAGTACTTTGGAGTAATAAGTAACTACAAAGTGCTGGAAGTTGTGTTTGAATATACTGAGAAAGCATGGCGTCGATGGTTAAGCCGAAGAAGTCACAAGGGCGAAGTAATGTTCGAGGACTTGCGCACAACATACCCACTGCCATTACCCAGAATAGTCCATAATATTTGATGCCGTAAGGGCTGCAAAGTTATACGCCAAACGGGGTGTCGCCTGTTTGGTTGATAATCCGGTAAAAAGGATTTGAACCGAGGAACCGTATGAGGGAAATCTTCACGTACGGGTCTGTAGGGGGGGCGTCGGGTAACCGATGCTCCTACCTGGAATCTGGAGCGACACATTCTTTGGCAAAATCGTCTTCTTTAAGGTGTTGAATAAGATCACGAGCTGATTCATGTTCTTGTAGATGGAAAAATATCAGTGCGTGAAGCTGATCTTCAAAAGTCATTTTCAATGGCCTGTGACCTCGGGATTTAAGCTGTGGCGTGTCAGGAAAAATCTTTTGCAAAGGTTTGAGAAATCGAGCATGAGATTGGGGATTAAAATTCTTTTTTGGGATATTGAATATGTCCATTTTTGTCTTAACTCCTTGTTATAATTATATTTTATAACAAAACGATAAAAAATTTTTATTTGGTTTGTCAAGTAAAAAATGAACATTTTTCTAATTTTTTTATCCCATATAACATGCAAAAACCTAACCGGACACTACTGTGTCAAATATGACATTCAATATGGCTGCTGCTGCTTTCTGGACAATTTTATCCTCAAGTACAGGTATGCCAATTGGACGCTTTTCCCCTCCTTCCTTGTCTATCCAGATACGCTTTACAGGAGACGCAACGTACTGTCCTCTCCGCAGTCGTTCATACAGATTATAGAGGTTTTGATCAAGATTTTCGGCATACTCCTTTGCCGTAACCTTGTCCACTCCTGCAGATTCGCTTTTCCGAATTTTACGAAAGGATTGTTTCAGTAAATCAAAGTCTATCCGATGGACTACTGATGTAAATACCAGTTCATGATTATTTTGAGCAAGCAGCTCGATTTTGATAAGGGATGACCCACCTGTTAATACCGGTGGTTGTCCCCATTCTATCGGTCTGGAATTGCAAGCGACCGTTCTTGCAATTTCTCGGCTTTTTGTTGATATGGTTTGTGACCTCTGTGTATCTCCCATAATTCCTGCCAAAAAAAACGTTATACCCTGCTTCACCTTCCCTGCAGTGGGTCGCTTGGGCATCACTTCCCCACCTTTCCGATCAAGATAGTTCAATTCTTAATCATCGGTACTATGATCTGCTAAGACTTCCGAATGTTTATCTCAGGTTCGTTCGCTCTTCGCTATCCTCCCCTGATACCTTGTATCGCCCGTCTTTTAATGTTTGTGTTTCTGCCAATGGCAGACTCGTTGCAAGGCGGGACATTCCTATGCAACGCCGGGATTTCGCTTGCGCTGGATTTCCTGTTACCGTTCTTTTTACCCAAGGAAACATCCGGGTCTCCCAAGTTCCCGAGCTACCCCTTTGAGTACATGCCCTGGTCTAAGACCCCGGTGGTGTCCTGAATACTTGCCTTAGCATATTCAGGACTGCTGCCTTCCGCTGTCTCCAAAGCGTCGGCTTTTTCCTGCAAGCAGGATTATCACAATGACCACAACCATACATTTTTCGGGGCTCAATACAGAGCCTGCAATCTTGCTCCGTCCAGCTCCAGACTCCCGTTACCGGGTTTACCTGTGGACTTCGCTACTGACCTGCTGGTTAGTCTTTAGTCAGGTGGGACTATCTTAACATCAATGCCAGAGCAAGCCCTGCAGAGATGAAGGAAACAAACCGTTTCCCGAGCACCCACTTGGTAACAATATCGAGTTTCAAAGACCTTGTGTCTTATCCCAACGATTCGGATTTATCTTGGCACGAGTAGTGTTTTGTTGTAAACCCCTGCCTGGTTGCGACAACCTGCTTTTTGTAAAGCAGCTGGATTTGCGAAAGCGTAATTAAACGTTTGCAAATAATACAAAGTTGGCTAACTCACCGTTGTTTGGTGGCGCTTGCAACATAACCAGTTAAAACAATAAGCAACGCCTTGAGAAATAGTTGCAGAAAACGAGACGAGATGCAACCGGATGCTGGAATAATGAAAATAAAAAAACGGTTGCCAAAGCGTAAACCGCTGTTTGCGGCATTTTGCAACAATGATTGTTGATGCGATGCTGACTTTACCAAAAAAGCCACAAAAAGCAAGGCGAGATGTCACCGAGTGCTGAAACAGTGAAAAATGTAAAATGCTTGCCGAAGCTGACGTTCAAAAAAGCAACAAGAAACGCCGGCAAAAGCGATAACCGGCAAATACCGGCAACGGCTGTTAGCAAAACAGACAGTGAAAAATAAAACTCAAAATTAAGCCTGCGATTAGGTTTACAACGCGGCTGTTGAGCCGCGAGAATCGCAGGCACTGGCTGAAAAAGGCAATTTTTTTTCAGCCAGTGCTGAGAATCGCAGTCGGCTCCAACGTCCTTGATAGGTGGAGCGTGAGCGGGAACCTATCAAGGACGTTGGAGGAACTCGACAGCCGCGATAAGTGGACCGTGTGCGTAGCGCAGCGGAGCTCACGGTCCACTTATCGACTAAAATGAGCTGACACAAAAGCCGCTGAAATATTTGGATTTAACGAAAAATCGGCTCGGCTTTTGTGGTCAGCTCCATTTTTTTGTTATGTGCGGTCAGATGTAAGTGATTATCTGATTCCTTTACGAATACGTACAATTCCAGGAGAAACCACCGTAAAAGATTGATAAAGCTTATCTGAGTGTTCTTGTACAACAGATGAAATAATTTTAGCTTTTGCAAGTTGAGATAATCCAGCCAAACGAAAAAACAATACTCCGTTTAAAATTTTATTCTGACGAAAAACTAACTCTCCAAAATCTTTGTCAGCTGTTAACAATAAAGCATTTTGTTGATTTGCCCTTTCAAATACAATGTCATCGGAAATACTTGGATCTATCTCCGCTATATAAAGCACATCATGACCTTCTTCTCTGAGAATTTCAACAACCTGTCTATCAACACATTCATCAGCCATTATATTCATTACGCAACTCTCGATATAGGGTAAATCACATCAGCTTTTAAAGCTTTTGCCGCAAAACCGAGGGCTGCTTGAATAGCATCCTTAGTTAACCGAGGATGAGCATCTATAATCTGCTCAAATGTTTCACCAGCAGCTAACTTTTCTAAAATGAGTTCAACTGAAATTCGTGTTCCTGTAATTACTGGTTTCCCCATCATTACTGATGGTTCAGATTGAATAAATTTTTCATACATTTTGCACCTCATCTCTTAGTTAGCACATAACGCGGCTGTTGAGCCGCGAGAATCGCAGGCACTGGCTGAAAAAGGCATTTTTTTTTCAGCCAGTGCTGAGAATCGCAGTCGGCTCCAACGTCCTTGATAGGTGGAGCGTGAGCGGGAACCTATCACTCGATGATCAAGTTTTTATGATTAGCTAAATTTTAAGCTTGAGAGTATAATCACGGCCATTGAAAAATATTAATAATTTTGAAAGAGTCCATTCATAATGCTATTAACTGAATCTGCACCATTTATCAAACAGTACATTGCTCAAGATAAGAGAATCATGCAAAGAACCAAAGTTAACTCCAAAGGGACGATTAGCAAAATATCAATACGATTTTGTTGGATTAGCAAAATATTTTGAAAAAATAACAACCTTTGTTTGTTGTGGATTTCCTGCCGACCCGGAAACAGGTCAAAAGGAAAAAGCACTTTACATAACCAAGGCTTCAACAGTTCGCTTGAATGCCATACCTGGCAAACATCGAATAGTTGAAAGTCACGACCCTGCCACTCAAACCATCAAGTATCTCCTCACCAATTGTCTCACCTGGGAAGCCACCAAAATCATTTCTGTTTATAGCCACCGCTGGGTTATTGAGGAGTTTTTCAAGAATGCAAAGCAGTTGTCCGATATGGAGGGAGCCACTATCAGGAGTGAACAAGGCGCAACACTAGCGTTGTACCTGGTGTCCTGGATTGACTTCCTCCTCCATTTGGAGAATTACAAGCAATGCACTGTTGGAAAACTGCCAAAGGAACCATTAACGATTCCTTCAATAGTTCGCCGAGCGCAAAACGAAAATTTGGAAGCGTTTGTCTTGCGAGTACAATCCGATGAGGATTTCGTTAACAAACTGGTTGAATTCAGCAGGGCTAACATGAACCGCAATCGTAAGAAATACAAAGAGTTAGTTGTTATTAATGGGGATATTGCTGCTCCTATGAAAAAGGCCGCATAGCAAAAAATATGCCAGATGCCAATTTTTACAGGAACTATTTTTCGAAAACTTGAGTATGTAATTATAGTTGAATAAGTTGATCCACATTACATTACTAAAATTCAACTTGTTCTTGCAATACCCCAGAGTTTTTCTCTGAAGATAGGAGATATGTTGCCTCAGGGTAAGGTTCAGTCTCTTAATAAATGAGGTGTTTTGGCTTTTTCCGGGGAAATCTTTTACAGTACCTTTTACAAAATATTTTTTAACTGTTACAAGCCGACGCTTTATTCGGCGCTTAACAATTTGCAGGTAAGCATAAGGAATTTCAGACATAATGTTTTCGAGCGTATTTTTGTAAGCCGCTAATTTATCTGCAGCGACCTTTAATATATTATCTTTTCCCCATTTGCCCAACTTTTTAACGCCCTTTACTAAACGGTTTGCAGTGTAAGTTGTTCTTGAACCCAACTCGAAACCGATCCAGAATTTTGTTGTTGATTCAAGAGCGATAAAAACCCATAATTGTTGACTTTTATTTTTAAGGTAAGACCATAGTTCATCCATCTGGAGAAATACAATGGTAAGTCCGATAGTAAAACAAAGAAATAGGTGAAATTGCTGGCCTTTTTGCCCAATAGCTTTTTGCCATTGTTCAATTGTCCTTCGATCTTTTTGAAGTACATCGGCAATTGCATCAGTGCCAAGGCCGTAAGAGTTTAGCTTTGCCGTTTGCTCATACTCTTTAAAGCTGCCATGCTTTCCAAAAAGATCGGAATATCCTGTTTCTGAGAATCTATGTTTGCCACCATTGCAGTAAAACATTTGTCTTGGCTCAAAATCGGATTTTGTTATGTAAACTCCATCCTTGGTGATTTTGTTCTCGGTTGATTGATAACATTTGCAGCTTTTCCTGGGACAAAAAAGTGTTAGGGCTGTATTTGCTGTATTTTGCATGGTTGCGATCCTTTGAATAGAGTTTTAACCGTGCTCTACAAAATATATTGCTTTTAGTCTATAGCAATTTTAATTTTTAGTAAAATTTTTTTTTATTCATATTTTCAGACAGTAGTGTCCGGTTAAGTTTTTGCATATAGCATTTGCTCTTTGATAATCAGATTATTAGACCATACGTTTTTTTCGTCAGTACGTAATTCGTTCTGGATGGTATTTCTAAGCTGACGAATCCTCTTTATTGATACAGGTTCATTAAACTGTTCATGGCAGTATATGGCCATAAGCAGGTAGGTTATTAACCCCGCAAGGATTTGAACCATCAGGCCATATCTACTGTGAGCAATCAAGTGGTACACTTTTAAATGTTTCTTCCACCATTTGAAAAAAGTTTCGATATCCCATCTAAGCTTATAAACGGTTGCAACCTGCTCGGCTGTAAGATCATAACGATCAGTTGCCACAAAATATTTGACACCGGCAATTTTATAACCAACCAGTCGAACCGGCTTTCTGGTCTGGTTTACCCCAGGAGTGCCAAGAAGAACCACAGCATCATAAAAAATATAGCTGTCGGGATCAACAGGCTGCTCTTTGATAATAGTTCTTGTTGTTTTCGCTTTGATGCGGCAAACAAAATGTTTTTTTTCATCCTGAAGAAGATCAAAATCCTTATGTGATTGATACCCCCGATCCATGATTCCTGTTTGGCCTTTTGTAAGGATAGACCTGACAAAGGGGCGTTCAGCGCCATTTCCATTTGTCAGATGAATTTTTATAGGAATCTTGCGATTGACATCAAAGCCGAAATGGCCTTTTGCTTTTTTAGCGCCTTTTCTGTAATCAGCCCAGTACATGGACAGAACTGCATCAATTAAAGATCCATCAATGGAAACGAGTTCACCGAGATCTGAATAATTTGATGGTAAAGCATTTTGTGCCTGGCTGCAAAGAGCTTGAAAAACATATTCAAGCTGTTCAAGCCCTCGAGAATTGATAATTTCGGAAAAACTGCTACGACTGATCCCTCCATCTGGAGCGACACATTCTTTGGCAAAATCGTCTTCTTTAAGGTGTTGAATAAGATCACGAGCTGATTCATGTTCTTGTAGATGGAAAAATATCAGTGCGTGAAGCTGATCTTCAAAAGTCATTTTCAATGGCCTGTGACCTCGGGATTTAAGCTGTGGCGTGTCAGGAAAAATCTTTTGCAAAGGTTTGAGAAATCGAGCATGAGATTGGGGATTAAAATTCTTTTTTGGGATATTGAATATGTCCATTTTTGTCTTAACTCCTTGTTATAATTATATTTTATAACAAAACGATAAAAAATTTTTATTTGGTTTGTCAAGTAAAAAATGAACATTTTTCTAATTTTTTTATCCCATATAACATGCAAAAACCTAACCGGACACTACTGATTTGAACTACAGTTTCTATCAAACCTGGAATGCGATCTTTACATACGAAAAATACCACTTCGGCATTCAAATCAAAATAGTGATGGCTAATAATGTCACGCATTCCTTTTGCCCCTTTCCAGTCAACTTCAGGGTATTGAGCAAGCAACTTTCCACCGGTTACCTTGTCCAAATTTTTCAAATTTTCACCGATAACAATCAACATCATGCATACGGCGTCCAACTTATCTATTCCGGCATCGGATAGGAGAAAATCATCGGGACTGCGAACATCTTTGAATCTTCGTTCGATACGATTTGCAGCAGCCAGAATTTGCCTGAGTATTTCCTTTGCAAGCTCCCTGTCAAACATACACGGCCTCAGTGTCGATGCGTTTTTTCAAAAATGTATTCATTTTTTCTCGATAATGAACAATATCCACTTTTGTATGATAATCTGCCTCAAGTTCTTCCTTTATGTGTACCATATTAAAGAGATCAGGCTTGCTCATTCTTACGACAATATCTACATCACTACTCGGTCTTCGATCATTCCTGGCAAGAGAGCCGAAAACGCCAATGGAAGTAACTCCAAATTTCTTTTCAAAAGCTAATTTCTTTTTTTTAAGAACTTTCAACGCCTCATCAAGGCTTAAATTCTTTTTATTCATATTTACCCTCTACTTTCCAGATTATGAGCTAACAGCTCTGAAAATAGTCAGAATTTTGATCCAATAAAATTTTCTACGATGATTGTACTTTAGTCTACCAAAAGTTCAAAGCTATTTTTCTATCATAGATGCGATGACAGACAAACGGCTAACAAGTAATTGTAAGGTTCCGCATATCATGCAGAGTGTTAATAGATAGCCGCATATCATGCAAATCTGAATGATATTTGACTGATAATTTTTTTAACTTTTCCTGAGTAACTCCTTAGCAAAAAGCATCAAGTATCCGTTCTTAAAGGGGAAGTCGTTCCAAAAAATTGTATTTTCATCCATTAAAGCCCAGTTTTCAGACGGTCGGAGAGCCTCGGTTAGAACTATGGGGAATAAGTATTTTTAACTGAAATTCCCAAGAATAGATAAGGGCAGTAAGGTGCTCGCCATTTTCAATGGCAGTGGTATAAAAACGATTCTTTTCACTCGACTATCAAGTTTTTTTCAGTTGACTGAATTTATTGGATATTTTTAAACTGCGATTTTAACCCCCTATCAATAAATTCAACAAGTTACCTTTTGGAGGTGTAAAAACAAAATATTTGCATCAAGTTTTTAACTCTTTGAAAATATTGTATTTATAGAGTCAAGTTTTAAAAACTTGATAGTCGAGTTTCAGATTTCAAAAGGTGTTCTTTTTTACAACTTAACGGAGTCAAACTACCTATAACCCGCTCGTTCACCTGCACCCAGCCTGCTTGCCATATTTTGCATAAAATGTCCGGGAAGAATGCTTCTTTCCTTTCTGATTCGACATTTGTGCCATCACTTAACCGCTCAACGCCGCTACAATCCGCCCTGCTGTTTTCCCATCCCACAATTCCGGACGGTTGGGTTTTCGTTTCAATGTCAATGTTTCCCGATATGCTTTTCGAATTTTATCCACCTGGTTTCCCACCAAAACCGATGCGCCGCCATACTCCCGTAGAACTTAACTGGGTCAGACCCCCAATATTGAAAAAAAGCCCAGGAAGGGCCTAATAAGTTAAAAAATTGATAATAATTTTGAAACTTACTCATTCATCCGTATTAATGCTTCAAACTTTGAGAGCACTTCTTCAAGCAGCGTTTCATCCACCATAGTCACAAATTTAACACCACGAACCCGCCAATCAAGGTTTTTGACCTGATCAGCCAAAACAACACCAGAGATTGTTGGATTATCTTTGATCTTGACCTCAAAAGGGTAGCCTTTTATCTGGTTCGTGATCGGACAAAACAATGCAAGTCCGGTTTTGCCGTTATATGTTGCGGGAGAGATTACCAATGCAGGACGATGACCAGCCTGTTCGTGCCCAGTTTGAGGATTGAATTGCAGCCATACGACATGACAGCGATCCGGTACGTACATCAGAGAATCTCCTTGCCTACAGGCTCGTCCCTGCCAACTTCTTCATGCAGGTTTTCCTGCGTGATTCCAGCCAGCAAATCAGACAGATTATACCGTTTATTTATTGATCTGATCACAATCTCATCTTTTCTTAACGAAAAATCGAATGAATCATTCTCTTCTAACCTGCATTTTGCCGCGATTGACTGGGGTATCATGAATGCAAGATTGTTACCAATTTTAACGGTTTTTGCTTTCATAGTGTGCTCCTTTAAAACAAAATGGTTATGTGGCAGATTGTTTTTTCAACAAATATGCGTTTGTCATATTCAAGGAATTTTTAAACGGACTCATCCAGATTAACCATCCGCCCTTCATTAGTGGACAACTTCCTTTTTCTCTTCAATAACTTCGATAATCGCCTGCTTGAAGAGAACCTTAATTTTTCTATCATCAATTAATGTTTCCATATGACAATATCCCTTAGCGTTGCATCTTTAGTTTATGAAAATCAGCGCCAGGATAATTTATTAGCTGCCGCTTTTTTCCGCTCATGCCCTCTATTAAACTCATATGTCTGAAATCAATGATTTTCAGACTCTTCAGCTCTAAAATCAACCTAACACAATTGCAGGCACAGAAATAATCTCCCGTAGGACTAAGGTGTCTCCCTTTCTTTCTCCTTCTACAACCACCCACATTCATCCAATTTTTTCTGATACTCTTCCCGGCTCAGGGGACAATCCATCAATAGGTCGAAGTCTTTGTTCGGGAGCTTGCATTGCTTGGCCATTTTCCGTTGGTTGGATGAAGAAATCTCACTATGACTGCTACCATGACTTGTCTTGGTCCAGACAGCGGTTTTTTCGCCCGTCAACAGATGATATATAAATTTTCGGTGGTCCCCCTGGTTTTTGGTAAACCCTTTCCGCTCAAGTGCCTTCTCCACGTCTTTCCGGTTTCTTGGATTCATAATGATTTTTCCTCTTTGACCAGATCACGTATCTTCGACCTGAGCTTCTCGGCACTTTTGCTCATCTTTCCTTCAACATCTTTGCCATATTCCTGCCAAACCCAATAGAAATCAGCACAAAACTCAGCCAGAAGATCTTCTCGATTTTCAGCTCCGAGAACAATACCCACATCTTGATAATCCAATGTAAATTCCTGGCTCTCCGGATCAAAGACAACAGGGACGCTGAGCTCTTCATGAAGCATCAGCACATGCCCGTCGGCATGGATTTCCGAAACCTCAAGGGGGCTCACGTCAATTTCCTCGATTTCCAGCACATCGACTATTTTCTCAGGAATACCTCTACTGTCCATCTGAACTTTCCCATGAACCTGGATGATCTCGCGCACATTGGATACGATAAAATCTTCCAACTCCGGGTCGTACGTACAACGGATCACTTTTTGAGCAGGGGCATAAAAAAGTCCCAACGTATTCTCATCAAGATGTATCTGAACCAGTTCACCGGATATCGTCTTTTGCTCGGAGGCCGGAGGTACCAGAATATCTCGGATCGACCTAGCGAGTTCAGGCCGCAAGATTGTCATGATTTGCCCTATAGCTCCGATGCCGACATGCCATTTTGCACCATTCTTTGGACAATAGGAAACGATGGTCCGCAAAACCTTCCGCCGGTAATTACTGTCCGGAATCAAGTTTTTCAATCCTTCCAAGCTGGATTCCTTCAGACAGTTCACGACCTCAAGATATTTTTCCTTCACCGACAATCCAATATCCTCAATCTCGCCAATCCGCTGTGCCGGTGCGATTTCAGCAGTTAGACAGTAGCTCCCTTTTTCTTCCAAGACTCTGTAAATAGCGCAGGCTTTTTTAACTTCCAGAGGAACCCGAATCCGTTGACGATAATCATGCTGCAACTCAGCAAGAGCCAGATAGTATACAGTATCCTGGATGCCTTTTAATATCTGCCCCAACAGCGCAAAGGAAATCTGCCCTTCCTGAACAGCAGATCCCTCAACTTTAATCTGAAAACGACGATTTTCCATCATGTTATCTCCCATCCCCCCGCCTGCTGCCTGCTGCCTGCCCGGTGAAATGCCGTTGCCGTTTATTTCACCCGAACCTGCCTTACTCCTCTAACCTCAAGCCTCACACCCCAAGCCTTTTTCCCCGAGCCCCGAGCATTATTAAATCTTGATAATATTTTCTGAATTCATCCGGGTCTGTTATCCCACAGCTCAGCCTCCTGTTTACCGGATTAAAACCATCTTCTTAGTTTCGATCTGATCTCCAACATTCAGTTGATAGAAAGTAGACCCCCACTGCCGACGTTTACTTTCCTTACTACCTTTACCATTCCATGAGATGGTATGTTTGTGCTAACGTACGCATCACCTGCACCCAAAGCCAATGAGGAGTTGATAAATGGTACTTTTTATGATGTATTACACAAATGGAAAAAATGGCTCGGCTTTGGGTGTCAGAGTGTATGCGATTGTTGGGCACTGAAAGCAAATTTTCTTTTAAGTTTATTAAGCCAACTATATGGTATTAAACCGTCATGTTGAAGTCTTCCAACAATAATGCCTGGAGACAAGTCTAATTCTTTTGCAAACGCTGAAATTGATTGTCTTGAAAATTTAGTCAATGAGGTTAACTTTTTATAATTAGATTTTGAGATTAGAATGTTAGAGGCAAAAACATCTGCTTCGACTTCCTTTTCACTTTTTTCAATGTGATTGTTTGCTTCGATAAAAACTTCAGTTTTGCCATGCAGTAAGATATGACCAGCTTCATGGAAAAAATTAAACCAAAAGTGATCATCCATTTTATGTCTTAAGCTTAAAATAATCATAGCTTTATTAGTATTTAGCCATTTAGTAGCGCCGCTTACATGCGTTTTTGACAGTTCTGGCACAAAAACTAATGAAACCCCTGATTTACGACAACTTTCAATCATGATTTTTTGAAATATTTCAACTGGCTCATTAGTTACTTTTCTAATTTCCGAAAGAGCTACTTTGAACTTTTTTTTATTAAATGGAGCACATTCGACAGATTCAGACATTAGTTCACCAATTCTGAGCCATGTAGCGATAGATTCTGGTTGGCTTTTATAAGCTACAGAACGACGATAAGCGACATTTGGAGCTAAGTAGAAATTATTCCATGCAGAGATAGTGCTTACTCCAAAAAAAGATAACAGGTTTGAAAGATTTTCTGTTAGATTTTTTTTGCGAGGAAGAATACCTAAATTTGATAGCTGCTGAAGGGGAAATTTTTTCACCCATTGTTTTTGTTTATATAGGGAAGCGTGATCCTTCTCCCTTGCAACAAATAGTTCGTAGTCAGTGTTAAGATTGCTCCATAAAGAAGCTGAAACACCAATAGCTCTTTCAAGCCTGATCGCTATTGACGGGGAAATTGAAGCCTTACCATTAATAATTTGGCTGACTGTTTTTAATGTAATGCCACATCTCTCTGCTAAAGCAGTTTTTTTTATGCCTCTTGCCTCCAAGGTTTCTTCTAAAATTTCACCAGGATGTATAGTATAATCTGGCTGGTAAGCATTTGTTTCTATATTATTCATGATAGTCTCCAATCCATATTATTTCGATTGCTGTTATTTGGGATAATTCTATCCCGCCGTCCCTTTTTCGGGGGATTGTTTCATGGTTTGGGACAAAAATTAGCCTCCATTGATCTCTAATTACTACAGCAAACTGTTCATCACGACCCCCTGATAATTGATGGCATCTTTCTGGGGGCTGATGAGGAACATCTGCTAAAGAATTTGCCGCCGCAAGAACTTTCATACGTCTCATAATGAAACGAGTAGTTTTCGAGCCATATTTTTTAATTAATTTTTTAGAAAAATTAAGTTCTTTTTCTAATCGTTTCGTTTTAAAAATTATATGCATTATCAAGATGATAATTCATTTAACCTGTTAGGTAAAGCTTTTTTTATATTTTTTCTGCAAGAAGGAATATAGAGCAAGTAGGTGTGGATGATGCCCAACGATGAACTCACCGGCCGCCAACATGCGGGGCAAGACCTTCCGCAAACGACAACATTTATGCGGAAGAGAGCGTTTAAAAAAAAGCGCCGCGGTTGGCGGTCGGGTTCCAGGTAGGAGCATCGGTTACCCGACGCCCCCCCTACAGACCCGTACGTGAAGATTTCCCTCATACGGTTCCTCGGTTCAAATCCTTTTTACCGGATTATCAACCAAACAGGCGACACCCCGTTTGGCGTATAACTTTGCAGCCCTTACGGCATCAAATATTATGGACTATTCTGGGTAATGGCAGTGGGTATGTTGTGCGCAAGTCCTCGAACATTACTTCGCCCTTGTGACTTCTTCGGCTTAACCATCGACGCCGGTAGTCCCTACAAAACAATGCAGGTGATTAAAAAGTGTCTCTGAAAATCAGTAGTGTCCGGTTAAGTTTTTGCATATAGCATTTGCTCTTTGATAATCAGATTATTAGACCATACGTTTTTTTCGTCAGTACGTAATTCGTTCTGGATGGTATTTCTAAGCTGACGAATCCTCTTTATTGATACAGGTTCATTAAACTGTTCATGGCAGTATATGGCCATAAGCAGGTAGGTTATTAACCCCGCAAGGATTTGAACCATCAGGCCATATCTACTGTGAGCAATCAAGTGGTACACTTTTAAATGTTTCTTCCACCATTTGAAAAAAGTTTCGATATCCCATCTAAGCTTATAAACGGTTGCAACCTGCTCGGCTGTAAGATCATAACGATCAGTTGCCACAAAATATTTGACACCGGCAATTTTATAACCAACCAGTCGAACCGGCTTTCTGGTCTGGTTTACCCCAGGAGTGCCAAGAAGAACCACAGCATCATAAAAAATATAGCTGTCGGGATCAACAGGCTGCTCTTTGATAATAGTTCTTGTTGTTTTCGCTTTGATGCGGCAAACAAAATGTTTTTTTTCATCCTGAAGAAGATCAAAATCCTTATGTGATTGATACCCCCGATCCATGATTCCTGTTTGGCCTTTTGTAAGGATAGACCTGACAAAGGGGCGTTCAGCGCCATTTCCATTTGTCAGATGAATTTTTATAGGAATCTTGCGATTGACATCAAAGCCGAAATGGCCTTTTGCTTTTTTAGCGCCTTTTCTGTAATCAGCCCAGTACATGGACAGAACTGCATCAATTAAAGATCCATCAATGGAAACGAGTTCACCGAGATCTGAATAATTTGATGGTAAAGCATTTTGTGCCTGGCTGCAAAGAGCTTGAAAAACATATTCAAGCTGTTCAAGCCCTCGAGAATTGATAATTTCGGAAAAACTGCTACGACTGATCCCTCCATCTGGAGCGACACATTCTTTGGCAAAATCGTCTTCTTTAAGGTGTTGAATAAGATCACGAGCTGATTCATGTTCTTGTAGATGGAAAAATATCAGTGCGTGAAGCTGATCTTCAAAAGTCATTTTCAATGGCCTGTGACCTCGGGATTTAAGCTGTGGCGTGTCAGGAAAAATCTTTTGCAAAGGTTTGAGAAATCGAGCATGAGATTGGGGATTAAAATTCTTTTTTGGGATATTGAATATGTCCATTTTTGTCTTAACTCCTTGTTATAATTATATTTTATAACAAAACGATAAAAAATTTTTATTTGGTTTGTCAAGTAAAAAATGAACATTTTTCTAATTTTTTTATCCCATATAACATGCAAAAACCTAACCGGACACTACTGGACAATAATAGAAAATCTTTGATTGTTGTGGAAGTCAAGCGTCCTGCAGAGGATATAACGAAGGACTATGTAATAGGGCAATTGAGGTCTTACATGAGGCAAATGAAATCCGATTTCGGATTTTTAATTGGCTCAGATCTGAGAGTTTTTTATGATGGCCCATTAAATCCTCACTCTGATCCAATATTGTTAGAAAGAATTGATTTTGAAAAACAATCAGAGAAAGGAATAACTTTTGTAAAATTTTTTAATAAAGGTAGTTTGGCGGAAAATAGGCATGATGAATATTTAAAAAACAAGCTCCATAAATTTAACAAAAAAAGAGAAGTGAATTCATTAGTTCAGCAGTTAATTGGATTCGAAATAAAACAGAAAGTAATAGGTTACCTGAGAAATGAGTTCCCAGACACGGATGATGAGACATTCTCGGATGCACTTCAGCAAGTAAAAATTGAAATTTCAAGAAAAGGAGAAATAAAACAACAAATTGTTACAACTGAGAAACAAAAAAGAACGCCCAAAAGAAAAATAATCCGCCCTCAAAATCAAAGACCAAATTACCAATCCTTTGGAGGGGCTTCACCTTCAGCAAAAATCGCAAATATTCCATTTGAAAGTCACTTGGAAACTAGATTAAGGCATATATATGGCGTTTTGTATTTTATGAAACAAGGTCTTGATTACCCTTCGGCAATTCACCAAACACATAGATTATTTCCTGAAGTTCAAGATTATGAAACTATTTCAGACAAATGCAGAAGAGGCTTTGCTGATAGTGTTGATGAATTTATATCTTGGTTTAATTCTGACAAAATACTAAACAAACTTTTAGAAAAGTTTTCTTTAACAGATCACGATTACGATATATTTAAAGAGTTGCTGACACAATAAGTATTTAATTTCACATAACAAATCGTTTCAAGGGACAAGCGGGCAGCGTGGTTTTTTGAAATTCAGTCTTGCTGGCCAAATCCCAATTTATTCAAAATTCATAGCTGTAAATCCCGCTTGCCCCTGAACTCAAGCGTTATACGTGAAAACAGGAGGTCTTATGAGAAATTTACCAAAACTCATCTTCGTCGGAGCGGCAGGCGCCGGATTCTTAACTGGATGCGCTCCAAGTGGCCCAATGCCACCCATGTTCGGTCCAGGCGGTACTGGTATATTGTTATTTGTTATGGTCGCTGCTGTTGGCTATTTTATCTGGCATAAGCTTACTGTTATCAGTACAAGGCTTGAATCATTGGAAAAAGATGTACAAAGTCTAAAAAATAGAAGTAAAGGAGAAGATCATGAATAAATCTCGACAGATTGTAATTCTATTAGCATTGTTTTTGATAGGAGGTATAACTATGGTAAACGCACAAGATAAGCCGCCATTACTTGATAGGCCAACTGTTTCTGGATATGGCCACACGTTAGTACCTCCTCCTCCACCTCCGGGACAAGTTCCACCTCCACCACCGCAAGGAGTGGTGCAATCTCCACCACCTGCTCCCGGATTGACACCGCCTCCCCCACCACCTCCCCAACCAGGTAGTCCTTCAACTGGAGTCTATCAGGATATAATAAATAACGCTTCGCTTGCAGTTGCTACTGCCCAAAAAGCAAAGGCATATTTATCGGCTGGGAAGGTTTGGAGTATGACCGGCCTTCGGGGTGAAGTTGAAGTTAAAGCAGCTATTGTTTATGACGGAACAGCGGTAGCTGTTTTACATTTCAACCCATCTTCCGGTTCTATATTACCGCTTGGCATTCATGTTGTAGAGACAGGAGTGTCTCCACAAATTATTGAAAATATAAAGCGTAATATAGCAACCATCGTCAGTAGCCTTAAAATTTTGAATGGTGCCGAATATAGAGCGCCGGAAAGTGCATGGTACATTCCATTGGCTTCCAAAAACATGATTGTGGCACATTTGAAAATATATACTAATGGGATCCATATTATTCCAGACTATCCGGCAAATCAAGAAATGCAAGCATATGGAAAGTAAGGAGGCGTATAACAATCGGGTCCACTTGACCGACATTTCGCTGCGCTCATGTCGGCAAGTGACCCTTGTCGTTAAGTGCTTTTAATAAAATGAGAAAAACATCTGAAGTCTATAAAAAGATATATCATTATACGACTTGGAATGGCGTGTTAGAAATAATTAAATCTCAGCGTCTTTGGTCCACACACTATAAATTTCTTAATGATTTTAGTGAAATCATCTTGTTCAAAAAACCACTAATTTCTTTTCTTTATCCATATGTATTACAATCATATGAAAGAGTTGTTAGCCAATATCCACATATTTTAGCAGACATTAAAACTACTGGAGGAATACATCAGAATGCCAAGCATGATACAGATGCATTTGTCACTGCTCAATATTCAGCAACGGGTGATGAAATTTATATTCTTTCTTTTTGTGGAGAGCATAAAGAAAAGTATATCAATGATAATGGGTTATTAAGTCAATGGCGAGCGTATGGTGTTGATGGTGGTTGTGCTTTGGTGTTTGATACAAAAGAAATTGAAGAATTATGTAAATATGAATTCGCGAATTATCAATATAATCATATACATATATCAGATTTAATCTATAGTGATGATAAAGATAAATTAGAAAAAGAGCTATCTGATGATTTAGGCGTATTAGCAATGGATGCAATAAAAATGTTCAATCCTGATTTATGGAAAGGGGAAACTGAAGAAACTATTTTGAAGGGATACTACTCTTTTTTGCGCTGTATTACACGTTATAAACATCGTGGTTTCAAAGAGGAAAACGAAGTAAGAATAGTTGCTCTACCAAGTAATAATTTATCATTAGATACAAACAACAATTCTAGCAAAAAAGACAAAACTATATTATTTAAATCAAAAAATGGATTAAATGTGCCATATATAGAGTTATTTGACTCTGATGAAATAATACTACCAATAGAAAAGATTATCGTAGGTCCCCATAGAGAAAAAGAATTAAGAGCTAAAACATTAGAGGTTATGTTACGAAAAACAAAAATTGAAATAATGTGTTCAGATATCCCATACATAAGTTAGTAAAATAAGGCACTTAACAATTGGGTGCACTTGACCGCCATTCCGCTGCGGCCTTCGGCCTTGCTTCATGTCGGCAAGTGACCCTTGTCGTTATAAGGCTCAAAATATAAGGAAATAATTTTAGGTGAGGTTTCTGTATATATCTTTACGGTGGCCAATTTTGACAATCAGAATCAATAGGACATCATCTTGAATCTCATAAACAATCCGATAATCTCCGACTCGGATTTTGTGAAAGGGGTTGTTTCCCTTCATCTTGGTTGTATCCGGGTTCGGAAGGTTTTCAGCGAGATTGTCAATAGCCTTGCTTATACGTTTTTGGTCAGGTTTAGAAATCTTCTTGAGCGCTTTTGCCGCAGATCTCTTGACTTCTATCCTATATTTCAAATTTCGAGTTCCTTTTTCAGCACTTCCCAGGGGATCGGTTCACCGGGTTCATTTTTAGATTTCCATGCATCTTCTATATCAATTCGGTCCTCTAAATCTTGCAGCAATTTAAGCTCTTTCATGGACACAATGGCGGCAATAGGTTCGCCCCGTCGGGTCAAGACAAAGGACTCATTTCCAAATGCAACCTGGTTAATAATATTGGCAAATTTTTTTCTTGCATCAGCGGTTGTAATTTTTTTAAGCATGGTAATCACCTCAAATGAATGATATGTACAAATGGTGCTATATGTTCATATGGTACGCCATGAAATCTTTGTTGTCAATAGAAAACTTTAATCGAAATATAAGGCCTTATAACCAGGGCATGAACCTTGACTGGGTTTTCGCTGGCGCTCAAACCCAGCAGGTTATGCCAGTCGTTATGCCTTAAAGCAAGAAAAGTGTATAAAGCAACTTGAAAAGAAATTTAACCCTTTTTTTGGGCAATAGAATGTTACATATGAATTATTTGCGGAGTGCTGCTATTGGTGCATTATGGTATTTTTTAATAACGCTTATTGGATCAGTCATTTTTGACAACGACACTACCTTTTCCAAATCTCAAGATTTAATCATTGGACTACTGTTTGGCCCATTTTATTTTGCAGCCTTTCTTGCATATCCTACAGCTATCGTTATAGGAACAATACTGATATGTTGGTCTGGGGTGTCTAAATCCCCATAATTAGCTTGCTCAGGATTTGGCCCCCCCTTCAGAATATAAGTTATGTATGTCAATTTGCTCCATTTATAAACAAAGCATTAACATGTTGATAATACCCATTATTTATATTTGAATGTGGTCAAACAAATGCTTATTAAGCTGCGGCACGGTTATTATATTCAGCATTATTGGGCGCATAAGGTTGTTTTGTAAACTTATTTACGGGCCCACCTAATTGTTCAAAATTTGCTGTAATATCAGTTACATCTTTTGATTTTTCATCATTTTTTGGCACCGGTAGAAGAGTTAAACCACAGTCAAACTCAGTTGACAAACTATCTGTAAGGCTTCCGGGGGTTGGTAAAATTTTTCGGCGCTGCCGAGTTAAAGACAACAACTTATTTTCAACTTCCTGTTGTTCCTTTACTGTAACGCCCATTGCCATCCGAACGGATTCTCTATTCACAGATCCGCAAAAAGCCGGTAAACGAAGTGCAATTCGGTTTGCATCTTTTACTTCTCCTGTACCATGTGTTTTACCAAGTCCAAACAGGGATTCAATATTATCAGAACAAATAGGCATTCCAGTATTGCCCATGCCCAATGATTCAGCGACTATTAATTGTTTTTCCATCCAGGTAATAAAACCGATACGTACTTGAGAGCTTTGAGGGATATTTTTTAAAAGTTCTTTGCACTCTTTGTAGGTTTTCATATTCAAGCCTTGAGCTTTAAGAATTTCCTGGCTTTTTAAAAGAGGAGATGCATCACGAAGAAATCGCTTGATAAACTGTTTATATTCAGGAAGTTTACCAAGATAATTCCTAAGTTTTGAAACTACAGAGTCCTTTGAAACTCGCCCCCGTGGTGAGTGCTTAAGAACCATTTCAGCCCATTTCACCATTCGATGAATATTCATGAATCGAGCTTTTGTCGAAACCTTTGGGGGTGCAAAAAATGCAAGTACTGTTTGCTTAAATTTTTTTGAGGCTTGTCCGCAAGCAGAGATAAAACAGTCATACGAAGGATGTTTTGTATATTCTTTTTTTAATAGATTGGCAACAACATGAGAAATATCATCAATGGAGAAACTTGAAAATCCTCTTTCATTTAGGAGTCTGACACCTTTCATGAGGTCCATTCCTCCGTCTTTCAAATATGCAGCAGGTTTTCCGGTGATGAGAATCACCTTTTGTAAAAAATTTGCAATGGATTCTCCAGTCCATGATTTCGCCACTGAAATTGCTACACAATTGATGTTTTCAAGAGTTGGAGCACCTTCATGATTTTTAAAATGATCAGTTCTAAGCTCCAAAATAGCAAGAATTTTACCAGCTCCCAATGCTATTGAGGTATCTATCATCCAAATAGCACCATTTACAATCTTATCCATATCAAAAGAAACAGAAGAAAGCCCTTTATAGTTCCAGATTTTTGATAGTGAATATCTGGTGACCCAGTTAATGATCGTTTGAGGGCACGGTATTTTGGTTATCCCAAGGTATGCTTGTAAAATGCCAAACATTCTTGATATTGCTCTGAATCCAACGTGTCCGACCAAAAATAGGCGTAAAGAAATAAAAATCAATTCCTCCTTACTATTAACCGACAATGTGTTCTTTTTACGTTCTTGTTCTAATTCTTGTCTATTTTTCCGGAGTTCAGACTTGTATTTATTTCGTTCATTTTTAGTACGTTTCAGCTCAGCTTTCTGATACTTAATTATACGAGTACGATCAACTGCTTTGTCTTTCCAGGCAGTTCTACTTTTTTTAATTTTGAAACTTTACTCATAGCAATAACCATCTTTTTGGTTAAAATATTTGAATATATAGGGAATAATAATTTTTTTCAATCAGCAATTTTGAATTATTGACGGCATTTTGTTATGGTCTACGCAAATTTTACTGAAAATATTGAAGGTGCCTGAATGACATATGATAGATTGCAAGCAAAAATAATCCCTGGCAAACATTGTAGCTTTTGTGGAAACGATTCTGTTCCTTTAATAAAAACAAAATGTTGTGACCAATGGATTTGCTGTGACACTTCTTTTGCATCTATAAAAGGTGGAGATTATTGCCAATATCATCACGAGCACGAGGGTCTCTGCCATTTTCATTACAATAACAGCCATTCAGGGATATGGCAGGAGTGCAAAGAATGCCGGGATTTGGTTGGGGAAGATAATTTTAATGCTGCATTTCATGACCCCAACAATGTGCCAAGATATTAATCGCACTCATGATAGGGCCAAAAGTTGAGCAAAAAAAGTAGCCACAAAACTGAGTTTTTGGACACCCCATACTTAATTATACGAGTACGATCAACTGCTTTGTCTTTCCAGGCAGTTCTACTTTTTTTAATTTTGAAACTTTACTCATAGCAATAACCATCTTTTTGGTTAAAATATTTGAATATATAGGGAATAATAATTTTTTTCAATCAGCAATTTTGAATTATTGACGGCATTTTGTTATGGTCTACGCAAATTTTACTGAAAATATTGAAGGTGCCTGAATGACATATGATAGATTGCAAGTAAAAATAATCCCTGGCAAACATTGTAGCTTTTGTGGAAACGATTCTGTTCCTTTAATAAAAACAAAATGTTGTGACCAATGGATTTGCTGTGACACTTCTTTTGCATCTATAAAAGGTGGAGATTATTGCCAATATCATCACGAGCACGAGGGTCTCTGCCATTTTCATTACAATAACAGCCATTCAGGGATATGGCAGGAGTGCAAAGAATGCCGGGATTTGGTTGGGGAAGATAATTTTAATGCTGCATTTCATGACCCCAACAATGTGCCAAGATATTAATCGCACTCATGATAGGGCCAAAAGTTGAGCAAAAAAAGTAGCCACAAAACTGAGTTTTTGGACACCCCAGCTGTGGTTCTTCTTGGCACTCCTGGGGTAAACCAGACCAGAAAGCCGGTTCGACTGGTTGGTTATAAAATTGCCGGTGTCAAATATTTTGTGGCAACTGATCGTTATGATCTTACAGCCGAGCAGGTTGCAACCGTTTATAAGCTTAGATGGGATATCGAAACTTTTTTCAAATGGTGGAAGAAACATTTAAAAGTGTACCACTTGATTGCTCACAGTAGATATGGCCTGATGGTTCAAATCCTTGCGGGGTTAATAACCTACCTGCTTATGGCCATATACTGCCATGAACAGTTTAATGAACCTGTATCAATAAAGAGGATTCGTCAGCTTAGAAATACCATCCAGAACGAATTACGTACTGACGAAAAAAACGTATGGTCTAATAATCTGATTATCAAAGAGCAAATGCTATATGCAAAAACTTAACCGGACACTACTGATTTAAAATCAACTTTAGTATTTACTAAATCTGAAGGGTCCCGGTTTTTGCAAAATTTTCATAATAACTGACATTGAGCAGATCATGTCATAACTTCCTGAATTTTATTGAAAGTGAAAATTTTAGATCAAATTTACGTGCAATAAATTCAATGAGTTATATTAAATGACAATGCATGTTTTTCTCATTTATTTTTCTTTTTTATTTTGTGCTTAAACTTTGAAACGGCAAAATTCAGTTCTATCTATGTTTGTTTCTGTGTCGGTTATTTGCAGATCGTCATCAAGGAGTTCAGCGATAAGTTCTTCACTTTTCAGCATCAAGGATTGTTGCTCACGTTTATCCTGCCCTCCATGTACTTACTAAAGAGAAATTGGAAATTGAGGAATTTGTTGTGAGATGTCTCAACATATTGAAGGATAGACGAATCTTGTAATGCAGAACAAAAAAAGGTTAAAGGTCATGGGATCTCGCCATAATAACAGGCTGAAAACATAAAAATTCAAAGGCATTCACAGAAAAATGCTTATACATGCTGGCCACCATCCTCAAAAGCCCGCAAGCGATTCAGGCTACCTTGGCGATAATTGAAACCTTTTCCAAAATACGAAAACTGTCTCACAATATCAAGATTCTTTAACTGATCTCCGTCCCAGGCGGAAATGGTGATCGTTCTTCATCATTAACAACCCTAAGAAATTTAGTTCCACAATCTTGAGCCGCATCAAAATCCGTTATGGCATCACCAACGAACAAGCAATCTCCCAGCTTATACCCATAACGTCCTGCGATATCCTTAACAATCCCCTCTTTTTTTCTCGGAGAACCGTGTACCTCCAGAAAGTAAAGGGCTATATTTCTCTTTTTCGCGATAACTTTGATTTCCTCATCCGGCGTGCCCGATACAACAAAAGCCGGAATACACTGTTTTCTGAGCTGTTCCAAAGTTTCCAATGCACCATCAACGAACGGAGCGGCCAACACGCCTTCTATGGCAAGCTGGTTGAATTCTCTACCAAGAGCTTCCAATATATTTTTATTAATAGGTTTTTGCAAAATTTTTTTGTAATAATATTCGTAACCGTTCACGGGCAATAATCGTTTTGAGTTTAAAATTTAATATCTAACCGCAAATTTTTTTAAGAAAAATTTTGCGTTCCAGTGCCTGATGGTTTATAGTGTCAGGAATGGAATCAGTCATAACATATCGGAGGCGATCAGTCACCAGGCAAAATATAGCGACCGTCAGGCGGATTATTGAATCACATCCTGACAAAAGCAGACGCTTCATTTCTCAAGAAGTCTGCAGGGAATGGAACTGGAGACAGTCTAATGGTGTTCTTAAAGATATGATCTGCCGAAGCCTGCTGCTTCTTTTGGAATCAAAGGGTTTTATTAAACTGCCTGCCCGAAAATGTACCCCTCCCAACCCTCTTGCAAAGCGAAAAAAAACATCCTGGGTAATAGTCGATAAAACTCCTGTTCATTGTTCTGTCGAAGACCTGTTTCCTATAAAACTTGACCAGGTTCGCAGAACTTCTTTTGAGAAGATATTCAATGGTCTTGTAAGTGAGTACCATTATCTTGGTTATACTCAACCAGTTGGGGAGCATCTCAAATATATTGCATTTTCTCATAATCGCCCTATTGCGTGTTTGGCATGGGGGTCAGCGCCATGGTATATTGGAGCACGAGATCGTTTCATTGGCTGGAGCAAAAAGATTAGAGAGAACAATCTTCATCTAATCGCCAACAATCTCCGTTTTTTGATCCTGCCATGGGTTCAAGTCCCTTGTTTGGCATCATATTTATTGGCATTGAACCGTCATCGCTTGTTACAAGATTGGAAAACTTTATATCATCATCCGGTTTATCTGCTTGAAACCTTTGTTGACACAGAGCGCTACCGCGGTACCTGTTATAAAGCGGATAATTGGATCTGTGTGGGGCAGACAACCGGTCAGGGCAAGCTCAGCAAATCAAAGCAACCACTACTTTCCAAAAAGGCTGTTTATGTTTATCCCTTGACTAAAAACTTTCGCAGGGAGTTATGTCATGACGCATGATGAAGCATTGGCTTTGTATAATGCCGGGCTGAAAGTTACGGTCAAAATCCTGTGTGATTTAAGCAATACTATTGAATTTCAGGAAGAGCAGATAAAGGCTTTGGAGGTCAAGGTTGCCAAGCTTTCAAAAAACTCATCTAATTCCAGCAAACGCCCTTCTTCTGATGAGATCACAAAGCCAAAAAATCAAAAAGAAGGAAATCGTAAGATCGGAGGCCAACCCGGACATGAGAGGCATCTTCGTACTCCCTTCACCGAGGATGAGATAAACAAAACTCATCCATACATACTAACTGTTTGCCCTGTATGCGATGGGGAAGTTCATATAATTGATGCGCCTCCTCGTATTATCCAACAAATGGAACTGCCGGAGCTGCCGATAATCAAAGAAGAACATCGTTCGTATCCGGTATGGTGCGAGAAATGTCAGCAAATTCATTACATGCCTTTTCCTGCTAATATAGTCAAGGAAGGGCTCTTCAAAGAGCGCTTGACAGCCTTGGTTGCCTATATGAAAAATGTCTGTCATGCATCGTTTTCCACAATCAGAAAATTTATCCGAGACGTCCTTGGAGAAAATGTTTCCCGTGGATATCTGCGAAAAGTAATTGAAAAAGTAAGTCAGTCCCTGGAAGCGCCATACAGTGAATTGCTCAATCGTTTACCTTTCGAGGAAGCAGTAAATGTCGATGAAACCGGCCATAAGGAAAACAAAGACAAGTTTTGGACATGGGTTTTCAAGGCTGAAATGTATGTGCTGTTCAAAATCGACAAGTCCCGTGGATCAAAAATTTTAATTGATGTTTTGGGTAAAGAGTTCAACGGAGTACTGGGTTGTGATTATTTTTCGGCGTATCGCAAGTATATGAAGGATTTTAACGTTACTATACAGTTTTGTATCGCCCACTTGATTCGGGACATCCGGTTTTTAACAACTTTGCCAGATAAAGAAACAAAAGCATATGGCGAAAAACTTCTGGATGAAGTCCGAAATATGTTCAAGGTTATTCATGATCGTGACAATATAATCCCGGAAGACTTCACCAATGCTCTTGAAAAGGCTAAGGCAAGAATTATTACAGCAGCCTTGGAGGATGTTCCGAGTCGACTGAATAAAGACGGTAAAGAAGAAAAACGGGAAGCCAAAAATATGGCCAACCGATTCCGCAAGCATGGTAAAGAATATTTTGAATTTATCACAACTCCCGAAATAGGCCCTACCAACAATGTGGCAGAACAGGCAATCCGATTTATCGTAATAGATCGTTACGTAACTCACGGTACACGCAGTATCAAAGGACGAAAAAGTTGCGAACGGTTATGGACTGTAATTGCAACATGCGCATTACAAGGCCGATCAGCATTCAATTTTATATTGGAAGCAGTTAAGGCGTACTTCAAGAATGATCCCGCCCCATCCCTTATACCTGATACCTCATAGTGAATTTACGATAGGAATCCCTCGGAATCAGTCTATTAAAAAACCTGGAGTTGATTTGACATTCCGCCACTGCGTGATCGACTGGCCACTGATTTCGAATATTCCGTGTATATTTCGCAGAGGACAATCATAGGTGATGCGCTTATTCTTACACTGATCATGAAATGAGAACGAGATTTCCTAAGTAGTGATCAAATGCAAGAATTTCTTTTTTTGTCTCTTTATAATCCAACATCCTCATCAAAGATGAATCGGTAGGCGTAGTAGTATATCCCTAAAATTTTTTCATCCTTGAAGACAGCGATACTATATACCGTTTATTCATAGGCCCAACCATTTCCTGCCATTCCAATATTTAAAGGGGGCATTTATACCCGTGAACGGTTACTAATATTCAAATTTTTTGAACCTTGAAACACTTCTTTGTATGTCGGTATAACCACAGGCCTGATAGCTCCAGGATACGGTATGTTCATATTTTATATTCCTCACGCAAAGGCGCCCAGTTAAGGGATGGCTAAAGAATAGAATAGAATAGAATAGAGGAATCCTGTTCAAGAGTTTCCCCGGGCTAAAAATAGTGATCCGGTCATCAAAAATCTTGATTTGGATATCAGAAGAGTTAGCGTAATCCCGATGCACAACAGCATTCAACAAGGCTTCGCGCAGTGCGGGCAAAGGATAGGCAAATCGCTCCCTGCGCGGCAGGCTGCCATCAAATTCAAACGCCACGCTGATATGCGAAACAAGAAACTTCATCGCCCGCAATATTGATCTGGGCCGTATCTACGGGGCAGGTATGGGGACGTCTATGATATTATGCGTTTTTACCCTATCAACTCAAATCTGTTTTCTCTTTCAATTTTTTCACCTCTTATGGATGAACGACTTACCGCTGATTGGCATATATTCAGCTTTTTTCCAATTTCAATGGTTGTCATGCCGAGCTTTCGATGAGCCCAAAAACATAAAAGACTTCGCGCTTTAACTGTTGGCGGTGATTTCCCGAAAGCCGTTACCTGCTCAATCTCCATGCCCATCACTTCGGCAACCCGCTGTATTACCCGATTGAAATCATAACCTTTGGCTCTTAATTCATATTTCTGCTCAAATTCTTCTTCGGCGGCCTTTAAAACATTTTCAACAAAATCACTGTCACCTAAAATGCGTTCATCTCCCTTAACACGTATGCCTGCTTTGCGAAAATCTTTGAGAACCGACCAGCCGCCTATACTCCTTAATAATCCACCACCGGTAAGATCCTGCCGTTTACCTGCGCTTATACCTTTTTCCACAAACGCTCGATACCCTTTTATTGCCAATCTTTTTTTGCCGGAAAACAGTTTATAAACATAATCGATATTCTGCCATTCCTCACTGGCTTTATTCATCAGAACACTGTGACCGCACCACTTATATTTATCCAGGCTTTTCATATCTTCCACAAGACCCGCCCTCAACGGGTTTAAGTGGATATAACGCACCAATTCCTTTAGATATATATCTTCCTGGCATAAAATTGACTTGTACCTGTTTTGAAAAAGTTGACCGTGGCGACGGTATTTCTTATTGAAACATACCGCGTATCCGGTGAGCAAACGACTCATTAACACAGAAACCGGAATCAATCCGGTTTTTAATAATAAGTGGACGTGATTTGGAATCAATACCCATGCAAAACACTCGGTTTGTGTTTCAGGAATCAAATTATTGAGCCGATTTAAAAAGTTTTTCCGATCATAATCTGATCTGAAAATTTTCTTACGTTCTATCCCCCTGACAATTATATGATGCAATGCTCCAGGTGCATCTATTCTCGCTTTTCGTGCCATGTTTAAAATGCTCAAGTTTTCGAAAAATAATAGTAGACAAAATTAACAAAACGTGTCAAAATAGTTTGGTTCATTTTTTTTCTCACATATACATCAAGGAGAACAAATGAAAATTCCATGTGCCAAACGGCTTGGTTTTGTTGTAAGTGGTCTCTCTTTTCTTCAACCCGCACTGACGAATGCCCAGATGTATGACTTTACCTTGGTTGCTACAGCATTAATATTAGGGTCACGTCTACATCTTACTGAAATTAGCTGTATGTTGCTGAAAGAGAAAGCAGTGAGCACACTTTCCTATCTTTTTTCGAATGCAAAAATTTGTACAGATGAATTGCAAATGCTCTATTTGCTTCAGACACTCAACACATACAAAATTTCTCATGGCTATTTCATCATAGATGATACCATGAAACATCATACCAAATTTTGTAAATGGATTCATGGTGTTTTCATATTGTTCGATCATGCACTTGGAACCAATTTAAAAGCAACTTGCATTGTTTTCCTCTATTATAGTGATGGGGCACTTATCAAATTCCCCATTGCTTTTCGAGTATATCACAAGGGAACCGGTACTCTTATGCCTTGGCAACGCGGTAAACGGTGTGACTGCATAACCAAATATGATCTTGCAGTAGAAATGATGGAGTGGGCCATATTAAAAGGGTTTCCAAAGTGTATTGTTCTTGCCGACTCCTGGTTTGGAATATCGCCATTTATCAAGGAGCTTAATCGGCTTAATCTTGACTATGTGCTTGAGATAAAAGCTAATCTCAAGATAAGAGAATCATGCAAAGAACCAAAGTTAACTCCAAAGGGACGATTAGCAAAATATCAATACGATCTTGTTGGATTAGCAAAATATTTTGAAAAAATAACAACCTTTGTTCGTTGTGGATTTCCTGCCGACCCGGAAACAGGTCAAAAGGAAAAAGCACTTTACATAACCAAGGCTTCAACAGTTCGCTTGAATGCCATACCTGGCAAACATCGAATAGTTGAAAGTCACGACCCTGCCACTCAAACCATCAAGTATCTCCTCACCAATTGTCTCACCTGGGAAGCCACCAAAATCATTTCTGTTTATAGCCACCGCTGGGTTATTGAGGAGTTTTTCAAGAATGCAAAGCAGTTGTCCGATATGGAGGGAGCCACTATCAGGAGTGAACAAGGCGCAACACTAGCGTTGTACCTGGTGTCCTGGATTGACTTCCTCCTCCATTTGGAGAATTACAAGCAATGCACTGTTGGAAAACTGCCAAAGGAACCATTAACGATTCCTTCAATAGTTCGCCGAGCGCAAAACGAAAATTTGGAAGCGTTTGTCTTGCGAGTACAATCCGATGAGGATTTCGTTAACAAACTGGTTGAATTCAGCAGGGCTAACATGAACCGCAATCGTAAGAAATACAAAGAGTTAGTTGTTATTAATGGGGATGTTGCTGCTCCTATGAAAAAGGCCGCATAGCAAAAAATATGCCAGATGTCAATTTTTACAGGAACTATTTTTCGAAAACTTGAGAAAATGTATCATATAATAATTTCTAAGTAAAGCATAATATCATAGACGTCCCCATACTCCCTCGTCCCCATACTCCCTGGGTGGTGAAATCCCCCATCTCCACTTTATTCAATTGGATAATATCCACCTGTCTTTGGGGCACCTTGAAATCTAATCTTGTGCTGTTTCCGAAGCTCTCCGAGCCATCGCTCCATGGTTCTCTGGGGTAGGTCCATAGCGGCTTTAATATCTTTTGTTTTCAGCCCGGGATTGGCTCTGATGAAATCAAACAATTCGCTTACTCCGCCACTTATTCCGCCACTTACTCCGCCACTTACTCCGCCACTTACTCCGCCACTTTTTGTTTCTCTGATTGGAAACAACGTCACTTTAAAATTATCACCCAATATTTCAAATATCGGCTCAGATGACCCGATATCCGCCATTGCCTGGCGCACCCGTTTGATGCCTGATCCATATTTTTCAATTATTCCCGCTTCTTTGAAGATGGCGGCAATCTGCTTGTTCCTGGGATTGGATGCCATTTTTCCTGAAAGGATATCCTGCATATTAATGCCCTTGGGCAAAGGGCCGGGGTTAAAAAATTCGATTCGGTTTTGAAATATTTTTATGGTGGAGTCACCTTGCGCTCGGTAATCCCGGTGGACAATCATGTTGACGAGGATTTCTCTGACGGCTTCAAGTGGATATTCCCAGACCTCATCTCTTTCAGGCTTCCCTGATATGACAAATCGTTTGCTGATGTGCTTCTTCACAAAGGTCATACATGTTTCCATCTCTGAAAAAAGATCATCTCGAATTGTCAGATTATCCCGAATAATTGTTTCCGAATCAAAACGTCCGGCATCAATAGTGGAGATCAGGGATGAGTGTTTACAAAATAAAAGGAAACAGCCAAAAGAAATTGAATTTTCACGCAATAATTCAAATTTTTTGAGCACGATCAAAGGATCATCAGTAATAGGATAATCTCGATAACGATTTGAAATATCGATAAATCGATTCACTTTATCCAATGAGATATCACTAATGCCATGATTTGAATCTTTTGCAAAATCCCAGCTGAGATTAATTGTCTTCAGATGTTCATTGGCAATTTCACTCAAATCCATAAGATGATTCGAATTGTGAACCCTTTTATAATATTTTCCTCTAAAGCTGATTGGCTTAATCGGATATGAAATGACAGATAAGCTGACGATTGTCTTGCCGTCTTGTGTTAACTGTTCAACATCAGGAACAATAGCGGGGGAAGTCGAGTGTTTTATCTGATTGACCCATTTCTGGATACTTTCCTGTGTCGTTTTTGCCCCAATAACTTCACCTTTGTCGCTGATGCCTATCAAGACTGTTCCACCCAGGCTGTTGGCAAAAGCGGATAAGGCTTCTATGGTCTCTTTTCCAAAAGACGTCTTGAACTCAAGTTGTTCGGATTCGCCTTGGTTTATGAGAATTTGAAGATCTTTCACTTTCAGATACACCTTTGGATATTCATATTTCATGGTCTTTCATCGGGGTCTGACCCGCTTAAGTTGCAGATAAAATGCTTAATTTTTTATGGGCATATAGTTCAACTTGAGTGTACAATAATTTCCTCCACATTTTTGAGTGGAGTCAAATATATCAGAAGGAAATCATCTTGTCCATCATCTTACGTGTCGCTGTAGTGCCAATATACATGTTGCCCAATATAGGCGGATATCAATAAAAAGTCAAGTTATTTTTTATTTTATGGCACTACATTGGTAAAGCCAGAGCAAATTATTTTTAACCTATTAAAATCATTCAAATTAAATTTTTGAAAATTCTAAAATGAGGCTTATTTTGAGCATTTGCCCATAAAACTCAAAAAGATGGGCTAATAATATTTTTGGACACGGATTTACGCGGATGAACACTGATTTTATGAGGAATTGGGAACGCTGTTACATTGTGAAGTTATGGCAGATAATCGTCTATAATTTCAGAGTTACCCACTTAAAGTGGAACAGGCTGTAAAATCAGAGATGAATACGCTATTACAGACCTCGGAAAAAAATAGCATTTTAAGCATAATTTTTTGGACACTTTCCTTTTAAATAGGTGACGAACCAACTTCAATCTGTAATATTTTTCCAATCGGAATATAGGCGCTTAATGCATTCAATCTTTTACAAAATTGTTCCTGCGCTTTTCGGCGGCTTGGTTGTTGAAGAGGCTCCAATCGGACAACCACTCTGTCTGCTTCAGATTTGATCCATCCATGAGACTGAGTGATGGCATAAAACAAGTCCACATATTCATTTTCATTCGGGTAATGACACAATAACCAGTCAGTCATATCCTTACGCGCATTCCATAATGAAGCTGTAACAAAATCAAAAAGATTTTTTCCTTCATTATCAATCTTCTTAAAGGAATTATAATCCTCAAGAGTAGAAACATCCACCTTTTCAGGCAGTTGTTTTTTCTCATTGAGGAGCTTTGTGAGCTCTGCCTCTAACTGGCTTATTCCTGATTCTAAACAGGCTTTCAAGCTGTTTTCGCGCCTTGAGCCATCTTTGTTTAAAACTTCCTTAGTCCTTGAATTTTTTTTATGCTTTTTATCAAGCTTTTTACGTACGGTCTTAATTTCTTTCTCAATGGATTTGATAGCAGGATTTGCTATAAGCTGTTTATCGCTATCTAATGTTTTAAAGCCGGGGTGATAATGAAAAGGATGCCTGTCATGGAGGTGTTTAAATGTATTTTCAGAGGCACCCCAGCGGTTCAATATAGCTTGTGCGCATTGAAGAGTAGTTATAGGTCTGCCGTCATCCCATGCAAGACAGCATGTCCGACGGTTGCTGGTCTGATTCCAAAGATAAATTTTCCTGAGTTCAAAGGTTTTAGTTTTACCATTTTCCTCCAGGGTGAAGGTCTTTTCACCCTCGAAAATGCGGTATTTTTTGTTGTTCATCTCAAAGGATTCGTTAAAACAATCATCATCTAACTCCTTGAGTTTTTTTGAATCAACGTGTTTTTCCCAAGTAACAAAGGGAATTTTATCTTCAATAAGAGAGTTAAAAAATGGAGCGCCATACCCTTCTCTGTCAAAGACCATGATGGGAGGCTCTGTAAGTTCCTTGGCCCATTTTTTTTTCAGTTCGACAATATGAGTTTTAAGATCGCCTTTTCCTTCTTGAATCTGAAAATCAACAATACGACCACTTTCATCGCATGTAACTATATTTGTTTGTCCCGGCATCATCATTTTGCGCTGTGTATTAAAGGCAAGATGAATTTTTCGTCTGCCTGTGTATGGAAGCAGATGCCCATCTGCAAACCATATACAGGTACTGACCAATCCGCCTAAAAGCTGTTGCTTAAAAAATAATTTACAAAGAGATGTGGAAAATCGTAAATTACAAGCTGCATAGAACCATTGCCAAACATCTCTTTTTGGAGGCAATTTATTGAGGCCCAAAATAAGCCCCGCTTCTTTCTGGTTAATATTTTTCAGTTGTTCTATGGATTTGATATTATTGGCGACCATCAACAAGAAAACTAAAAATATTTTATAGGCAGAACCAAAATAACCCATTATCAGCTTAAGCCATTGATTTGTACTAATTAAAACAATTAGATAAGGGAATATCCCTGCAAAACGAGTGAATTTCCAATCATGAAGGCTCTTAAATGGTTGTTCGTCTTTTGAAACAAGTTGTTCGCCGAATTCAAAATCAAGCTCCTGCTGTTTTTTTTGATTTTCTAATCGTTTAGCTTTTCTCTCTTTAGCGAGAATGACAGCCTTGGTGCCCTGTATGCGTTTGTGCTGCGTGCTCTTGCGATGTTGTTCAAGATTTTTGCCCATTTTGGGATTATATCCACCCAATAAGCCTTCTGTCCCAAATTTTTTTTTGCTCTCAATGTAATTGTGTATCGTTTGTCTGCTAATATTAAGGGCACCAGCCAATAAAGATTTATTCGCACCCAATTCAACGGCATCAACAACAAATATTTTTTTTGCCGGCTTGTCAGAAATATCAACCTTTTTAACAATGATATCGCGGTTTTTAAGGGTAATCATGTGCTTATTTCTTCTGTTAAAAACCAACGACAAATTTGCGCCAATCATTTTGGTGTTATCGTTTTTTTTCTTTGGTATATCTGGAAATAGTTGTTTTTGCATAATTGATACCTTAATGTGGTGTACGCAATGTGAATTTTTAATAAGGTATCACAAAAAAATATTTTTTACAAAATAAATTTACATTAAATAAAAGAAATAGTTAAAATAAAATAGGTTAAACATATGAATGTCCAACATTATGCTTGTCCAATAAATTACTGGAGAATAGTCTAACTACCTGAATAATAAGGCTTTACGCATTTCTATTCACTTTGTACGTTCCGAGGTCTGTATTACCAATATAACTTACTTTATACGATCTCTGAGGATTTTATAAAAACTTTCCCTTTTAGCGATCATTAGCACATTAATAATAAAATCGTTTTCTTCAAGCAGATATGCGATTCGATATTGCACTTTTCCAATTTTAACATGGTACGAACGAATGCCAGACAACGGCCCAGTCAGTTCTTTTCCGTCATGTGGTTCCGATAATAGCTTTGGGAGCCATATATTCTTTATTTTTTTTCGTACACCTATATCAATTTTTCTCAGATCTTTTTTAACTACTGGATGATATTGCTCCTTATACATCGAACACTCCATCCCTTGACAGGAATTTGAAACCATCTGCTTCCACTTCTTTTTTTCGTTTTATCAATTCCAGCCCTTCATCATTAAGCAAAAGGCAAAGAGTCTCTATCTCTTTTACATCCATGCTGTTAATTATATCTGCTATGTTTTCTAATGGAATGTTAATGCTTACTTGTGCCATCTCGCTCCTCCTGGTGAGAATTGGGGACATTGTTACAGTATGTTACTCAGATAATTGTCTATAATTTTTGTATTGTCAAGAATTTTCCTTCCTCTCTGCCGGCAGTCGCTCACACCTCTGCCACTTATTCGCAGGATGCGCGCCACGTCATCACCACGATAATCCAGTTTGTCCACAGCAAGGTAACAGACTTCTGCCCTTGCCTGGCTGAGGTAGCGCTTCCGGCTTTTGGAAATCAAATCCTTAATTTTAATCTTACGTTTGGCACAGACCCTTGAAAGAGGTCGGAGATCAGAGATCAGAGGTCGGAGATCAGAGATCAGAGGTCGGAGGTCGGAGGTCGGAGGTCGGAGGTCAGGATTTCAGGATGAATGGACCGGGATTTTTTAACATTGAACCGAGCATTTTGCCTACTGATCTACATCTTTCCGTTAAACGATCATGATCCGCTATACTTAAATATCCACAATCTCTGGCGAAATTTAACCATGTATCAGTTTCGCTGTTTTCACCATCAACATCGGTTAATTTGCTTATAAAATGAGCCTCGTATCTACGTTTTGCCCAAGCTTCTCTGAGGTTGCTGCATACCGATCGTGATGATCTCCTGATTTGATCTGTCAGAGAATATTTTTCTTCAAATGGCCATGCTTTGCTGAATTCAAATATCTCCATGGCCAGTTCATAGGCAGCCTTATACACCTTAAGATCTTTTGCTGAATTTATGAGCATATGCAGGCTATTATATCCAAATGCTTTTCCCTGATTTCCGGCCTTTGGCCATTACGTGCTGCAGTACACCTGGGGCGTCGAGTCTGGCTTGGCGTGGCATAGTATTTTTGGATTCTCTGCGAGAATTAACGCTGTTACAATAGGTTTTACAGCCCGGTTTTGCTTGACCAGATCAACTATTCCGTCTGTGCCCTTTTCATGCATTATGCCAGTTTTCAATTTTCAGCCTTAAAAACTGTTTAAAATCATCAATGTTCCGTGTTACCAGAATCAGACCATTCACCATGGATATTGCCGCAATCTGTCCATCAACAAATGGCGGAGTTAAGCCTTTTGAGGATAATCTGGCACGTTCCCCGGCATGCCACTCTGCTGCCCTGTCGTCATAAGGAAGAATAAGCATCGTGCGTTTAACGATGTCATTAAGAAATGAAGCAATAATTTCACGTTTACGGGACTGCGGAAGGCGCTGATAACCAAATTGAAGTTCATGCCAAACCGGAGCAGCAGTGACTATTTCGTGCTGGCGTCTTTCAAGCATATTCATGACCGATTTATCAGGGACTGTTTTCACGGCCTCTGAAAGTACGTTTGTATCAATGAGATATTTCATCATCTTAACTCAATTCCTCTTCCGGAAGACAGATCTCGAAGCCCGTTGAAATCCCTGTCAGAAATCTCAATCCCTTCATCCTCAGTTTTTCGCCGAAATTCCGAAATGGCATTCCAAAAACCCGTATATTTGCGACTGAGCCGTTCATATTCTTGAATCGACAGCAATATTGCAACCGGTTTTCCTCGTCTGGTCAACTCGACATATGGCCCCTTTTCGACATAATGAACAATGGTGGGAAGTCTGTTTTTTGCTTCAGCTATGGAAAATTGCTTTTGCATTATTATCACCTCCTTGATATATTATCTTTTTATCCATTATAGCCATCTTTATAGCCGTAATCAAGAAAATAACCAAAAGCTTATCTCTCACAGAGCTCTCAGAGGACACAGAGAAAAAATATTATTTAAAAAAAAAGAGCGTTCCCCTCTGCGGACTCTGCGAGAGTTTTTTTATCCTTATGGTGTGTTGATGATTCTTGTTATTCCATTCTTGAGCAAAACTTCGTTAAAATTTATCAAAAGTCCAAGTGGTTTCTCTGTCAATTTCAAGTAAGTAAGGAGTTGCTTTTTATGAACAGCCTTTACTGCCTCAACTGATTTCAATTCCACTATAACTGTTGATTCAACAAGTAAATCAATCCGAAACCCAATGTCAGTAATTTTTCTGCCGGAATAGACAACTGGAATTTCCACTTCAGTCTCAACCTTCATACCCATATCTGACAGTTCAATCGCCATGCATTTCTGGTATACCGATTCCAAAAGACGTGGCCCCAGTAAAGCAATGGGGACGTCTATGATATTATGCGTTTTTACGCTATCAACTCAAATCTGTTTTCTCTTTCAATTTTTTCACCTCTTATGGATGAACGACTTACCGCTGATTGGCATATATTCAGCTTTTTTCCAATTTCAATGGTTGTCATGCCGAGCTTTCGACGAGCCCAAAAACATAAAAGACTTCGCGCTTTCACTGTTGGCGGTGATTTCCCGAAAGCCGTTACCTGCTCAATCTCCATGCCCATCACTTCGGCAACCCGCTGTATTACCCGATTGAAATCATAACCTTTGGCTCTTAATTTAGACCTCGTACTTTTAGCAATATTAATTAGACGCTATGACATCTAATAATCTGAATATATTTATAATTAAAACTATAGTGTAAAGCTGCATAAAAATTGGACACGGCAATTTTTATGCCATCATGTTGTTTAAATTAATCCAATAAGTTAGAAATAAAGTTTATAAAAACATTGTCGAATTCAAATACCGAGGTCTGTAATTCATATTTCTGCTCAAATTCTTCTTCGGCGGCCTTTAAAACATTTTCAACAAAATCACTGTCACCTAAAATGCGTTCATCTCCCTTAACACGTATGCCTGCTTTGCGAAAATCTTTGAGAACCGACCAGCCGCCTATACTCCTTAATAATCCACCACCGGTAAGATCCTGCCTTTTACCTGCGCTTATACCTTTTTCCACAAACGCTCGATACCCTTTTATTGCCGGAAAACAGTTTATAAACATAATCGATATTCTGCCATTCCTCACTGGCTTTATTTATAAGAACACTGTGACCGCACCACTTATATTTATCCAGGCTTTTCATATCTTCCACAAGACCCGCCCTCAACGGGTTTAAGTGGATATAACGCACCAATTCCTTTAGATATATATCTTCCTGGCATAAAATTGACTTGTACCTGTTTTGAAAAAGTTGGTGTCCTTTCGGCAAGCGTGCATGAAAAACAAATTCAAATAAGGTAGTATCGGTCATTCAAATCACGTAATATTATATAAGGAGGATGACCGATGAATCTTATGCAGCCTTCAGGCGAGTACAGTCTGGATGAAGTACGGGAAAAATTTAAACAATGGCGTAACAGCCGGGATAGAGGTAAAGCCATTCCGGAAGCATTATGGGAAGCCGCTGCCTCGTTATACCCTGCCTATTCTCTGCACCGTATATCAAAAGCCTTGAGCCTCAACCATACCAAGCTAAAGCATTACGTCCAGAATATATCACCAAATCCGTCCGTGCCGACGGCATCTTTCATCGAACTTGATGTAGCCCAAGCCCCTTTGCCTTTCAAGGGCATTATCGAGATGCAACATCAGAACGGTGCCAGGATGACAATGCAAATTGCGGACAGTTCTGACTTGATCAATATAACCCAACAGTTTTGGAGTCAGCCATGATTCAGATAACTCCGCAAATGCGTATCCTGCTGGCCATAGACCCGGTGGATTTCAGAAAAGGTATCGACGGTCTAAATGCTGTTTGTCGGCAGGTGCTGCGCTCCGATCCATTTTCAGGGTATGTTTTTATTTTTCGTAATAAAAAGGCAACTGCCATAAAGATCATTATGTATGATGGCCAAGGATTCTGGATGTGTCAGAAAAGGCTGTCTAAGGGACGTTTCAACTGGTGGCCAAACAAATCCGGTGAGGCGGTCAGGCCTCTGGCCGTTCATGAACTGCAGCTTCTGATCTGGAACGGTAATCCTGTAAAGGCTCATGTTGCACCATTGTGGCGGCCAATTCCTGTAAAAAAATAGAAAAAAATATTTAATGACTTGCGTTCCAGTAAAAAATGTGATATTTGATGCCCATGTTTACGTATAGAGGCAGAGTCGTTACTGACAAAGATATTATTTTTATCAAGGAGCTTATTGCTCAAAATCCGGATGCCAGCCGCCGGGCGCTTTCCAGAAAACTGTGCATAGCCTGGAATTGGGTCCAGGCCAATGGGGCATTGCGTGATATGGTCTGTCGGGGTATGATGTTAGAACTGCACCGTGCAGGATTCATACGTCTGCCGGACAAAAAATGTAATCCCCATAATCCATTTGTAGAACGTAGAAAACCTAAAAAAATTCAGATCAATCAAACTTTACTGGAAACAAAATTAGCCAAAATACGGCCGCTTGAATTTTGCCAGGTACGCAGAAGCCCGCATGAAAAAATGTTCAACAGCCTGATCGAGTATTACCATTATCTGGGTTACTGCCATTCAGTGGGCGAACAGCTGAAATACATCGTTTATACTGATGGGCGGCCAATAGCATGTTTTGCCTGGTCTTCTGCAGCGAGGCATATAGGCTGCAGGGACAGGTTTATCGGCTGGGATGCGAAGACGCGTAAAAAAAATCTGCACCTTTTGGCGTATAATACACGATTTTTAATTCTACCATGGGTGCGCGTACCACATCTGGCCTCCCATCTTCTTGGTCACATGATAAAAATCTTGGCCCTGGATTGGCGTAAAATCTACAATCATCCCATCTGGTACCTTGAAACTTTTGTGGACAAAACCCGTTTTGCCGGTACCTGTTACAAGGCTGCGAACTGGAAGTATCTTGGAGACACCACCGGCAGGGGTAAAAATGATCAGACATTTAAACCGAACCGATCTATAAAGGCTGTTTGGGGATATCCATTAGCCAAAAATTTTCGCAGCCTTTTACGGGGGGACACACAGTGAAGACCCCGGAACGTATAGACCTGGACGTCAAGCAGTTAGATGCTCTTTTAAAGCGTGTTAAAGAACTGTTGCCACCTGAGGACTATGAACTCATCAAGGCTATGGCTGACACTATCTACCTTTTAAGTCAGTGTGTGGACAATAAAGCCGCCTCCATACGACGGCTGTTGCGCATGCTGTTTGGTGCAACTACCGAAAAAACTGGAAAAACAAAGGCTCACCCAAAAAAGAAGAATTCTGTTAAAGCTAAAAAAGGTCATGGCCGCAAACCTGCTAAAAATTATACCGGGGCAAAAAAAGTCAGAGTCTTCCATGATACTCTTAAACCTGGAGACAACTGCCCTGAATGTTTAAAGGGCAAGGTATATGAATTAAAGGAGCCGCAGCGAATCATACGCATCACCGGAAACGCTCCATTAAGTGGAACTGTCTATGAAATGCAGCGTTTACGCTGTAATCTCTGTGGAGCAATTTTCACCGCATCGACACCTGAAAATGTGGGTGAAGACAAATATGATGCAAAAGCCAAGGCCATGATTGCTCTTTTGAAATATGGTACCGGTATGCCATTTAACAGACTTAAAGATCTTCAGCAAAGTCTTGGCATACCATTGCCTGCATCGACACAGTTCGAGATTGTCGATCAAATGGCAATGGAACTTACTCCGATTTATCAGGAATTTATCCGTCAGGGCGCTCAGGGCGATATCATTCATAATGATGACACCACTATGAAGGTTTTGTCCCTGATGAAGGAAAACAAAGAAAATAACCCGGAACGTAAAGGTATATTTACCACGGGTATACTGTCAAAAACCGATGATCATAAAATTGCACTGTTTTTTACCGGCCGTCAGCATGCCGGAGAAAACTTGATGGATTTACTTAAGCGTCGTATTGGTCTGAGCCCACCCATTCAGATGTGTGATGCTCTGTCCAGAAATGTTCCCAAAGAATTCGAAACTCTGCTGGCAAATTGTCTTACACATGGACGAAGACAGTTTGTTGACGTACTGCAAAGCTTCCCGGAAGAGTGCAGTTATGTACTCGAAATCCTCGCAGAGGTATATAAAAATGATAAGATTACCAAAGAACAGAACATGGAAGCTGAAGAACGGCTACGGTTTCATCAGGACAACAGCGGTCCGCTGATGAAAAAGCTCAACACCTGGTTTCACAAACAAATAGACCAACATTTGGTGGAGCCCAACAGCGGGCTGGGCCAGGCTATTGGCTACATGCTCAAACATTGGGAGGCGTTGACCCTTTTTCTCAGGGAACCAGGTGTACCTTTGGACAACAATATTTGCGAACAGGCTTTGAAAAAGGTCGTTCTGCATCGCAAGAATGCTCTGTTTTATAAAACTGAGCATGGTGCCATGGTAGGTGATCTGTTCATGAGTCTGATTCATACCTGTAATTTATCCGGTACCAATCCTTTTGATTACCTGACAGCACTGCTGGAACATGCCTCTGAGTTGTCAGAATCCCCAGATAAATGGATGCCGTGGAATTATAAATCCGCACTGATTGAACCGGACAATCCTGAAGCATAAAATCACTTTTTAATATTTCCATCCTGATTGATCAGCCGGGTGCCTGCAAAAAACAGGCACCTAACCGCTGACTGCTTACCTACGCCAAATTTTTTTTTGCGCTATGCACGCTTGCCGAAAGGACACAAATATTCTTCCAATTTTAGATCCCTTAGCCGTACAAGAACTTTATATTGATTCAGAATATACCAAAGAAAAAGACTTCCATTATTATAAGAAGGTTGTTTTTAAAAATGGTGATATTTTTATTTGTCTAAAAAAAAATAAACAAATTCTTAAATTAATCAAACCTGCTACAGACAGCGATGAAGAATGGGAACCCTTTAACAAGGATGACGAATTCAAGGCAATACAAGTCAAATTACCCAAAACAGGGCTTGAAATGAAAATTGTTATTCTTAGAGATCGAGAAAAAAAAACTGAAAACATACGGTGTTTTAGTTCTACCAACCTGCAACTTCATTCAAAAGACATTCTCCGTAAATATCGTTTTCGTTGGGTTATTGAAAATGGGATCAAGGATCTTGTTTCCAGTTATTTTATAGATGAGATTTTTGGTCTTGATCCAGTAAAAGTTGAATTTGAATTTTATTGTGTTATGGTAGCCAGGCTTGCTTATGAGTATTTTTTAAAAGAATTAGGGGGGCAGTATTATAATAAAGTTGATGGCAATAAATGTACCCTCCAAAAAATGCGTACGCTTCTATTTGAAAAAAGAAACTGTAAAATTGAGCAGGATCATTCCGGCAACTTAATATTGACTCTTTTGGACTGGCAAAAAAAAGGGACTATTGAAGATCATGTCTCAAAAATGCTTTTATCCTTAAAAGAAAAAGGTAAAAATAAAACCTTGTGGTGGAATAATCGTAGTGTTTTTCTGCGCGCTAAAAATCAGTACGATTTTTTAAAAAGTGTCCAATAAAGTCGTCGACAAAATGTCCACCATACAGCTCAGATTTCGTCTGAACATTCATAAATTTTACGAATCCATTTTTCCATATTTTCCCTACGATTCTCTATATCTTCATCTCGGTTAGGTAAATTATAAGGAGCCATATATTTTAAGGATTTCCCGATGTCTTGATACTTATCTAAATCAAACGAATGATAAATCTGTTGAAGATTGTGAATAATTTCGTCTTGTAGTTTTTGGGCTCTTGAGTTAAAGGACCTTAATGGATTTGCAATCCAAGCAATATTGAATAAACAATCAAGAAGGGAAAAGGCTTGTGAGTCGAAGAAATAAGCGTTCTCTCTACCATTTTGAAATAAGCATGAGAACAAATACTGATACTCTGTGATAAATTCTTTAACCCTTTTAATTTCCTCTAAGTCAACATTTACAGCTGTTGAGATATTATTTTCAGATAAAAGTTTTTTGTATTCCTTAAGAGCTTTTCTATCAATAATACCCTTATGCGCCATTTTATGATGTTTATCACAAAGTAATATAAGGTTCTCTCTTCTATTGTCTTTTCGATTCTCATTGATGTGATGTATTTCTAAGTAACTATGTTCTATACAATTTTTAACAGAACAAGTATGACCAGCCTCAACTTCTACGGATCTTCGGATTTCTGCGGGGATATTAGGTCTTTCATTAACATACGCCATATATTTACTCCAACTCTATGATTACTTATTATATTTGATCACTAACGATGAACTCACCGGCCGCCAACATGCGGGGCAAGACCTTCCGCAAACGACAACATTTATGCGGAAGAGAGCGTTTCAAAAAAAGCACCGCGGTTGGCGGTCGGGTTCCAGGTAGGAGCATCGGTTACCCGACGCCCCCCCTACAGACCCGTACGTGAAGATTTCCCTCATACGGTTCCTCGGTTCAAATCCTTTTTACCGGATTATCAACCAAACAGGCGACACCCCGTTTGGCGTATAACTTTGCAGCCCTTACGGCATCAAATATTATGGACTATTCTGGGTAATGGCAGTGGGTATGTTGTGCGCAAGTCCTCGAACATTACTTCGCCCTTGTGACTTCTTCGGCTTAACCATCGACGCCATGCTTTCTCAGTATATTCAAACACAACTTCCAGCACTTTGTAGTTACTTATTACTCCAAAGTACTGGTAAAAACCTCGCAGTTTACTGCAAAGAATCTCATACTGCTCGGCCATTGGCTTATGACGGTTATCCTTGCACCATATCCATATTCTCTTCATAAAACGGCTTGAACGCTTTCTTGCCGTCTTTTTCTTTATTACCATGTACCCTTTTAATGATTTTGACCAGTAAAATGTAAACCCTAAAAAATCAAACGTCCCGTTTCCCTTTCCGCTAATGCGTTTGGAAAATCGAATCAGTTTTGTCTTTTCCGGGTGAAGTGACAGCTCGAACTGTTCGAACCGCCTGGGTAATACATCCATGACACGCAATGCGTCTTTTTCATACTCGAACCCGAGGATGAAATCATCCGCCCAGCGTATGATGGAGCATCTCCCTTTCATCCGGGGGATCACTTCTTTCACGTACCAGTCATCTAAAACATAATGAAGAAAGATATTACTGAGCACAGGGGAAATTACTCCTCCCTGTGGAGTGCCCGTTTCAGAGTACGTCAGGTTGCCTTCCTCCATTACGCCTGCATTCAACCACTTCCCTATCAGGCGAATCATTCCGCCGTCACTTACTCTCCGACGTATCATGTCTTTAAGTAACTCGTGATTAATATTGTCAAATAGTCCTGTAATATCTGCGCTTACTATCCAGCTGATATTCTGCTTCAAGCATTGCTCACGTAAATCTTTGATTGCCATGTGTTGGCTCCGACCTTTTCTGAATGCATGGGAAAAATTGTAAAAATTCCTGTCAAATATGACATTCAATATGGCTGCTGCTGCTTTCTGGACAATTTTATCCTCAAGTACAGGTATGCCAATTGGACGCTTTTTCCCTCCTTCCTTGTCTATCCAGATACGCTTTACAGGAGACGCAACGTACTGTCCTCTCCGCAGTCGTTCATACAGATTATAGAGGTTTTGATCAAGATTTTCGGCATACTCCTTTGCCGTAACCTTGTCCACTCCTGCAGATTTGCTTTTCCGAATTTTACGAAAGGATTGTTTCAGTAAATCAAAGTCTATCCGATGGACTACTGATGTAAATACCAGTTCAGGATTACTTTGAGCAAGCAGCTCGATTTTGATAAGGGATGACCCACCTGTTAACACCGGTGGTTGTCCCCATTCTATCGGTCTGGAATTGCAAGCGACCGTTCTTGCAATTTCTCGGCTTTTTGTTGATATGGTTTGTGACATCTGTGTATCTCCCATAATTCCTGCCAAAAAAACGTTATACCCTGCTTCACCTTCCCTGCAGTGGGTCGCTTGGGCATCACTTCCCCACCTTTCCGATCAAGATAGTTCAATTCTTAATCATCGGTACTATGATCTGCTAAGACTTCCGAATGTTTATCTCAGGTTCGTTCGCTCTTCGCTATCCTCCCCTGATACCTTGTATCGCCCATCTTTTAATGTTTGTGTTTCTGCCAATGGCAGACTCGTTGCAAGGCGGGACATTAAGGTACTCCCCATTGTCAAGACAAAAAACAAGGTTTTTTAAGGTGCGCTTTTGAGCTATAAATAATCCTGAAAATTAAAAAAATAATAGTAAATAAAAAAAATATGTTTCTGTTTATCATAAAAATGTTCATAAACAACTTAACTAATTGATTTAATAAATAATAATACCATTCTAAAATGTTCATAACTTATTGATAAAATGTTTATAACTTTTTTGTATCTCATTAACATACTGTTAAAATTCAATATTAATATGTTTATAACTTATGCCGCACGTTGAATAGGGCATTCACCAAAATATATTATTTTTACAACCTCACATTGATCACCATTGCTGATAAATCTTGCCTGTTACTTCCTTTAATTTGTCCGATCTTAACTATCAATTTCGTAATCATCCGGCAAATTCAAAAAATCTTTTTTCGCCAATTGACTCTCAATTAAATAACCAATTTGACCATTCCTCTTGAGCTGTGAAATCATCCACTGTGGTAATCGTGTCCTTTCGGCAAGCGTGCATGAAAAACAAATTCAAATAAGGTAGTATCGGTCATTCAAATCACGTAATATTATATAAGGAGGATGACCGATGAATCTTATGCAGCCTTCAGGCGAGTACAGTCTGGATGAAGTACGGGAAAAATTTAAACAATGGCGTAACAGCCGGGATAGAGGTAAAGCCATTCCGGAAGCATTATGGGAAGCCGCTGCCTCGTTATACCCTGCCTATTCTCTGCACCGTATATCAAAAGCCTTGAGCCTCAACCATACCAAGCTAAAGCATTACGTCCAGAATATATCACCAAATCCGTCCGTGCCGACGGCATCTTTCATCGAACTTGATGTAGCCCAAGCCCCTTTGCCTTTCAAGGGCATTATCGAGATGCAACATCAGAACGGTGCCAGGATGACAATGCAAATTGCGGACAGTTCTGACTTGATCAATATAACCCAACAGTTTTGGAGTCAGCCATGATTCAGATAACTCCGCAAATGCGTATCCTGCTGGCCATAGACCCGGTGGATTTCAGAAAAGGTATCGACGGTCTAAATGCTGTTTGTCGGCAGGTGCTGCGCTCCGATCCATTTTCAGGGTATGTTTTTATTTTTCGTAATAAAAAGGCAACTGCCATAAAGATCATTATGTATGATGGCCAAGGATTCTGGATGTGTCAGAAAAGGCTGTCTAAGGGACGTTTCAACTGGTGGCCAAACAAATCCGGTGAGGCGGTCAGGCCTCTGGCCGTTCATGAACTGCAGCTTCTGATCTGGAACGGTAATCCTGTAAAGGCTCATGTTGCACCATTGTGGCGGCCAATTCCTGTAAAAAAATAGAAAAAAATATTTAATGACTTGCGTTCCAGTAAAAAATGTGATATTTGATGCCCATGTTTACGTATAGAGGCAGAGTCGTTACTGACAAAGATATTATTTTTATCAAGGAGCTTATTGCTCAAAATCCGGATGCCAGCCGCCGGGCGCTTTCCAGAAAACTGTGCATAGCCTGGAATTGGGTCCAGGCCAATGGGGCATTGCGTGATATGGTCTGTCGGGGTATGATGTTAGAACTGCACCGTGCAGGATTCATACGTCTGCCGGACAAAAAATGTAATCCCCATAATCCATTTGTAGAACGTAGAAAACCTAAAAAAATTCAGATCAATCAAACTTTACTGGAAACAAAATTAGCCAAAATACGGCCGCTTGAATTTTGCCAGGTACGCAGAAGCCCGCATGAAAAAATGTTCAACAGCCTGATCGAGTATTACCATTATCTGGGTTACTGCCATCCAGTGGGCGAACAGCTGAAATACATCGTTTATACTGATGGGCGGCCAATAGCATGTTTTGCCTGGTCTTCTGCAGCGAGGCATATAGGCTGCAGGGACAGGTTTATCGGCTGGGATGCGAAGACGCGTAAAAAAAATCTGCACCTTTTGGCGTATAATACACGATTTTTAATTCTACCATGGGTGCGCGTACCACATCTGGCCTCCCATCTTCTTGGTCACATGATAAAAATCTTGGCCCTGGATTGGCGTAAAATCTACAATCATCCCATCTGGTACCTTGAAACTTTTGTGGACAAAACCCGTTTTGCCGGTACCTGTTACAAGGCTGCGAACTGGAAGTATCTTGGAGACACCACCGGCAGGGGTAAAAATGATCAGACATTTAAACCGAACCGATCTATAAAGGCTGTTTGGGGATATCCATTAGCCAAAAATTTTCGCAGCCTTTTACGGGGGGACACACAGTGAAGACCCCGGAACGTATAGACCTGGACGTCAAGCAGTTAGATGCTCTTTTAAAGCGTGTTAAAGAACTGTTGCCACCTGAGGACTATGAACTCATCAAGGCTATGGCTGACACTATCTACCTTTTAAGTCAGTGTGTGGACAATAAAGCCGCCTCCATACGACGGCTGTTGCGCATGCTGTTTGGTGCAACTACCGAAAAAACTGGAAAAACAAAGGCTCACCCAAAAAAGAAGAATTCTGTTAAAGCTAAAAAAGGTCATGGCCGCAAACCTGCTAAAAATTATACCGGGGCAAAAAAAGTCAGAGTCTTCCATGATACTCTTAAACCTGGAGACAACTGCCCTGAATGTTTAAAGGGCAAGGTATATGAATTAAAGGAGCCGCAGCGAATCATACGCATCACCGGAAACGCTCCATTAAGTGGAACTGTCTATGAAATGCAGCGTTTACGCTGTAATCTCTGTGGAGCAATTTTCACCGCATCGACACCTGAAAATGTGGGTGAAGACAAATATGATGCAAAAGCCAAGGCCATGATTGCTCTTTTGAAATATGGTACCGGTATGCCATTTAACAGACTTAAAGATCTTCAGCAAAGTCTTGGCATACCATTGCCTGCATCGACACAGTTCGAGATTGTCGATCAAATGGCAATGGAACTTACTCCGATTTATCAGGAATTTATCCGTCAGGGCGCTCAGGGCGATATCATTCATAATGATGACACCACTATGAAGGTTTTGTCCCTGATGAAGGAAAACAAAGAAAATAACCCGGAACGTAAAGGTATATTTACCACGGGTATACTGTCAAAAACCGATGATCATAAAATTGCACTGTTTTTTACCGGCCGTCAGCATGCCGGAGAAAACTTGATGGATTTACTTAAGCGTCGTATTGGTCTGAGCCCACCCATTCAGATGTGTGATGCTCTGTCCAGAAATGTTCCCAAAGAATTCGAAACTCTGCTGGCAAATTGTCTTACACATGGACGAAGACAGTTTGTTGACGTACTGCAAAGCTTCCCGGAAGAGTGCAGTTATGTACTCGAAATCCTCGCAGAGGTATATAAAAATGATAAGATTACCAAAGAACAGAACATGGAAGCTGAAGAACGGCTGCGGTTTCATCAGGACAACAGCGGTCCGCTGATGAAAAAGCTCAACACCTGGTTTCACAAACAAATAGACCAACATTTGGTGGAGCCCAACAGCGGGCTGGGCCAGGCTATTGGCTACATGCTCAAACATTGGGAGGCGTTGACCCTTTTTCTCAGGGAACCAGGTGTACCTTTGGACAACAATATTTGCGAACAGGCTTTGAAAGTGTCCTTTCGGCAAGCGTGCATGAAAAACAAATTCAAATAAGGTAGTATCGGTCATTCAAATCACGTAATATTATATAAGGAGGATGACCGATGAATCTTATGCAGCCTTCAGGCGAGTACAGTCTGGATGAAGTACGGGAAAAATTTAAACAATGGCGTAACAGCCGGGATAGAGGTAAAGCCATTCCGGAAGCATTATGGGAAGCCGCTGCCTCGTTATACCCTGCCTATTCTCTGCACCGTATATCAAAAGCCTTGAGCCTCAACCATACCAAGCTAAAGCATTACGTCCAGAATATATCACCAAATCCGTCCGTGCCGACGGCATCTTTCATCGAACTTGATGTAGCCCAAGCCCCTTTGCCTTTCAAGGGCATTATCGAGATGCAACATCAGAACGGTGCCAGGATGACAATGCAAATTGCGGACAGTTCTGACTTGATCAATATAACCCAACAGTTTTGGAGTCAGCCATGATTCAGATAACTCCGCAAATGCGTATCCTGCTGGCCATAGACCCGGTGGATTTCAGAAAAGGTATCGACGGTCTAAATGCTGTTTGTCGGCAGGTGCTGCGCTCCGATCCATTTTCAGGGTATGTTTTTATTTTTCGTAATAAAAAGGCAACTGCCATAAAGATCATTATGTATGATGGCCAAGGATTCTGGATGTGTCAGAAAAGGCTGTCTAAGGGACGTTTCAACTGGTGGCCAAACAAATCCGGTGAGGCGGTCAGGCCTCTGGCCGTTCATGAACTGCAGCTTCTGATCTGGAACGGTAATCCTGTAAAGGCTCATGTTGCACCATTGTGGCGGCCAATTCCTGTAAAAAAATAGAAAAAAATATTTAATGACTTGCGTTCCAGTAAAAAATGTGATATTTGATGCCCATGTTTACGTATAGAGGCAGAGTCGTTACTGACAAAGATATTATTTTTATCAAGGAGCTTATTGCTCAAAATCCGGATGCCAGCCGCCGGGCGCTTTCCAGAAAACTGTGCATAGCCTGGAATTGGGTCCAGGCCAATGGGGCATTGCGTGATATGGTCTGTCGGGGTATGATGTTAGAACTGCACCGTGCAGGATTCATACGTCTGCCGGACAAAAAATGTAATCCCCATAATCCATTTGTAGAACGTAGAAAACCTAAAAAAATTCAGATCAATCAAACTTTACTGGAAACAAAATTAGCCAAAATACGGCCGCTTGAATTTTGCCAGGTACGCAGAAGCCCGCATGAAAAAATGTTCAACAGCCTGATCGAGTATTACCATTATCTGGGTTACTGCCATTCAGTGGGCGAACAGCTGAAATACATCGTTTATACTGATGGGCGGCCAATAGCATGTTTTGCCTGGTCTTCTGCAGCGAGGCATATAGGCTGCAGGGACAGGTTTATCGGCTGGGATGCGAAGACGCGTAAAAAAAATCTGCACCTTTTGGCGTATAATACACGATTTTTAATTCTACCATGGGTGCGCGTACCACATCTGGCCTCCCATCTTCTTGGTCACATGATAAAAATCTTGGCCCTGGATTGGCGTAAAATCTACAATCATCCCATCTGGTACCTTGAAACTTTTGTGGACAAAACCCGTTTTGCCGGTACCTGTTACAAGGCTGCGAACTGGAAGTATCTTGGAGACACCACCGGCAGGGGTAAAAATGATCAAACATTTAAACCGAACCGATCTATAAAGGCTGTTTGGGGATATCCATTAGCCAAAAATTTTCGCAGCCTTTTACGGGGGGACACACAGTGAAGACCCCGGAACGTATAGACCTGGACGTCAAGCAGTTAGATGCTCTTTTAAAGCGTGTTAAAGAACTGTTGCCACCTGAGGACTATGAACTCATCAAGGCTATGGCTGACACTATCTACCTTTTAAGTCAGTGTGTGGACAATAAAGCCGCCTCCATACGACGGCTGTTGCGCATGCTGTTTGGTGCAACTACCGAAAAAACTGGAAAAACAAAGGCTCACCCAAAAAAGAAGAATTCTGTTAAAGCTAAAAAAGGTCATGGCCGCAAACCTGCTAAAAATTATACCGGGGCAAAAAAAGTCAGAGTCTTCCATGATACTCTTAAACCTGGAGACAACTGCCCTGAATGTTTAAAGGGCAAGGTATATGAATTAAAGGAGCCGCAGCGAATCATACGCATCACCGGAAACGCTCCATTAAGTGGAACTGTCTATGAAATGCAGCGTTTACGCTGTAATCTCTGTGGAGCAATTTTCACCGCATCGACACCTGAAAATGTGGGTGAAGACAAATATGATGCAAAAGCCAAGGCCATGATTGCTCTTTTGAAATATGGTACCGGTATGCCATTTAACAGACTTAAAGATCTTCAGCAAAGTCTTGGCATACCATTGCCTGCATCGACACAGTTCGAGATTGTCGATCAAATGGCAATGGAACTTACTCCGATTTATCAGGAATTTATCCGTCAGGGCGCTCAGGGCGATATCATTCATAATGATGACACCACTATGAAGGTTTTGTCCCTGATGAAGGAAAACAAAGAAAATAACCCGGAACGTAAAGGTATATTTACCACGGGTATACTGTCAAAAACCGATGATCATAAAATTGCACTGTTTTTTACCGGCCGTCAGCATGCCGGAGAAAACTTGATGGATTTACTTAAGCGTCGTATTGGTCTGAGCCCACCCATTCAGATGTGTGATGCTCTGTCCAGAAATGTTCCCAAAGAATTCGAAACTCTGCTGGCAAATTGTCTTACACATGGACGAAGACAGTTTGTTGACGTACTGCAAAGCTTCCCGGAAGAGTGCAGTTATGTACTCGAAATCCTCGCAGAGGTATATAAAAATGATAAGATTACCAAAGAACAGAACATGGAAGCTGAAGAACGGCTACGGTTTCATCAGGACAACAGCGGTCCGCTGATGAAAAAGCTCAACACCTGGTTTCACAAACAAATAGACCAACATTTGGTGGAGCCCAACAGCGGGCTGGGCCAGGCTATTGGCTACATGCTCAAACATTGGGAGGCGTTGACCCTTTTTCTCAGGGAACCAGGTGTACCTTTGGACAACAATATTTGCGAACAGGCTTTGAAAAAGGTCGTTCTGCATCGCAAGAATGCTCTGTTTTATAAAACTGAGCATGGTGCCATGGTAGGTGATCTGTTCATGAGTCTGATTCATACCTGTAATTTATCCGGTACCAATCCTTTTGATTACCTGACAGCACTGCTGGAACATGCCTCTGAGTTGTCAGAATCCCCAGATAAATGGATGCCGTGGAATTATAAATCCGCACTGATTGAACCGGACAATCCTGAAGCATAAAATCACTTTTTAATATTTCCATCCTGATTGATCAGCCGGGTGCCTGCAAAAAACAGGCACCTAACCGCTGACTGCTTACCTACGCCAAATTTTTTTTTGCGCTATGCACGCTTGCCGAAAGGACACAAAGAATTCGAAACTCTGCTGGCAAATTGTCTTACACATGGACGAAGACAGTTTGTTGACGTACTGCAAAGCTTCCCGGAAGAGTGCAGTTATGTACTCGAAATCCTCGCAGAGGTATATAAAAATGATAAGATTACCAAAGAACAGAACATGGAAGCTGAAGAACGGCTGCGGTTTCATCAGGACAACAGCGGTCCGCTGATGAAAAAGCTCAACACCTGGTTTCACAAACAAATAGACCAACATTTGGTGGAGCCCAACAGCGGGCTGGGCCAGGCTATTGGCTACATGCTCAAACATTGGGAGGCGTTGACCCTTTTTCTCAGGGAACCAGGTGTACCTTTGGACAACAATATTTGCGAACAGGCTTTGAAAAAGGTCGTTCTGCATCGCAAGAATGCTCTGTTTTATAAAACTGAGCATGGTGCCATGGTAGGTGATCTGTTCATGAGTCTGATTCATACCTGTAATTTATCCGGTACCAATCCTTTTGATTACCTGACAGCACTGCTGGAACATGCCTCTGAGTTGTCAGAATCCCCAGACAAATGGATGCCGTGGAATTATAAATCCGCACTGATTGAACCGGACAATCCTGAAGCATAAAATCACTTTTTAATATTTCCATCCTGATTAATCAGCCGGGTGCCTGCAAAAAAACAGGCACCTAACTGCTGACTGCTTACCTACGCTAAATTTTTTTTTGCGCTATGCACGCTTGCCGAAAGGACACGGTAATCTAATTGTCACAAGCTCTCGTTTCAAATGGTCTGGTTTCTTTTTTCGACCAGCCCCTGCACGTTTTCCTCCTCTCATTTTTTTACCTCCAAAACATATAGTATGTTGAATTAAGTGCAACGCTATTCAAAAAATCATCCTAAAAATACGCTATATATTTGATTAGCGTTATGCAATATTCAAACAAACTCTACTACCAACTGATTATGTGTTGGATAGTACGCTTTTATCTTGTTTGCAGCAGGAAACATTTTTTATAATATCAATACGACTTAATGGTATTCTAATTAATTATACAAAGTGGTTCTGAAATTACCCTGGAAAAGTTTTAAAATATATCTCTGCCGGGGTCTGGTAATCCAAAGATTGATGGAGTCGTTCATTATTGTAAAAGCCAAAATATTCTCCAATGTTTTGAATAGCCTCCCTGACGGTCTCATAATTGTGAAGATAAACACGTTCATATTTCACGGTACGCCAAAGGCGCTCTACGAAAATGTTATCCAGAGCACGGCCCCGGCCGTCCATGCTGATCTTCACATCGGCTTTTTTTAAAACGCCGGTAAAGGCATCACTGGTAAACTGACTGCCTTGATCCGTGTTAAAAATCTTAGGTTTTGCAATTTTTAAGGCACCCTGTAAGGCTTTTATACAAAAATCCTTATCCAATGTGGTTGAAAATTCGTAGCTCAGGACATACCGACTAAACCAGTCTATCACTGCTACAAGATAGATAAAACCTGAATTCAAACGGATATAGGTAATATCCGTTGACCACACCTGGTCAACTTGCTCAATGGAAACGCCTCGCAGCAAGTATGGATAAATTTTATGCTCTTTTGATGCTTTGCTCAAATTTGGTTTTGGATATATAGCTTCAAGTCCCATAAGCCGCATCAAACGTCTTATTCGTTTAGGATTAACAGTGTGCCCTTGTCGCTTTAATACGGCCGTCATTTTTTCAACACCGTAGAACGGATATCGGGTATATTCTTCGTCTATCAATCGCATGAGAGCCAGGTTATAGCTCTCATCTTTGCAGGATTGATAGTAATAGGTTGATCTGTTTATTCCCAAAAGATCACACTGGCGCATTACCGGTATCAAAGAATGATTCGGCTCAATGTATTGACGCTTTATATCAATTGAGAAGGTTAGATTTTTTTTTTAGCCAGTCCAATTCGACCTTTAATTGGCCGATTTGTTGGTAAAGCTCCGCCTGGAATTCTTCAGCGTCTTTTTCTTTTTTTTGACGCTTTTTTGAAAATATATCGGGCAATTCTTCTAATAGACGCTTTCGCCATTGATTTATTTGATTTGAATGAACTCCATATTCACTAGATAGTTGAGAAATCGTCTTTTCCTTTTTAACCGTTTCAAGCGCTACTTTAGCTTTGAATGATGGTGTCCTTTCGGCAAGCGTGCATAGCGCAAAAAAAAATTTGGCGTAGGTAAGCAGTCAGCGGTTAGGTGCCTGTTTTTTGCAGGCACCCGGCTGATCAATCAGGATGGAAATATTAAAAAGTGATTTTATGCTTCAGGATTGTCCGGTTCAATCAGTGCGGATTTATAATTCCACGGCATCCATTTATCTGGGGATTCTGACAACTCAGAGGCATGTTCCAGCAGTGCTGTCAGGTAATCAAAAGGATTGGTACCGGATAAATTACAGGTATGAATCAGACTCATGAACAGATCACCTACCATGGCACCATGCTCAGTTTTATAAAACAGAGCATTCTTGCGATGCAGAACGACCTTTTTCAAAGCCTGTTCGCAAATATTGTTGTCCAAAGGTACACCTGGTTCCCTGAGAAAAAGGGTCAACGCCTCCCAATGTTTGAGCATGTAGCCAATAGCCTGGCCCAGCCCGCTGTTGGGCTCCACCAAATGTTGGTCTATTTGTTTGTGAAACCAGGTGTTGAGCTTTTTCATCAGCGGACCGCTGTTGTCCTGATGAAACCGTAGCCGTTCTTCAGCTTCCATGTTCTGTTCTTTGGTAATCTTATCATTTTTATATACCTCTGCGAGGATTTCGAGTACATAACTGCACTCTTCCGGGAAGCTTTGCAGTACGTCAACAAACTGTCTTCGTCCATGTGTAAGACAATTTGCCAGCAGAGTTTCGAATTCTTTGGGAACATTTCTGGACAGAGCATCACACATCTGAATGGGTGGGCTCAGACCAATACGACGCTTAAGTAAATCCATCAAGTTTTCTCCGGCATGCTGACGGCCGGTAAAAAACAGTGCAATTTTATGATCATCGGTTTTTGACAGTATACCCGTGGTAAATATACCTTTACGTTCCGGGTTATTTTCTTTGTTTTCCTTCATCAGGGACAAAACCTTCATAGTGGTGTCATCATTATGAATGATATCGCCCTGAGCGCCCTGACGGATAAATTCCTGATAAATCGGAGTAAGTTCCATTGCCATTTGATCGACAATCTCGAACTGTGTCGATGCAGGCAATGGTATGCCAAGACTTTGCTGAAGATCTTTAAGTCTGTTAAATGGCATACCGGTACCATATTTCAAAAGAGCAATCATGGCCTTGGCTTTTGCATCATATTTGTCTTCACCCACATTTTCAGGTGTCGATGCGGTGAAAATTGCTCCACAGAGATTACAGCGTAAACGCTGCATTTCATAGACAGTTCCACTTAATGGAGCGTTTCCGGTGATGCGTATGATTCGCTGCGGCTCCTTTAATTCATATACCTTGCCCTTTAAACATTCAGGGCAGTTGTCTCCAGGTTTAAGAGTATCATGGAAGACTCTGACTTTTTTTGCCCCGGTATAATTTTTAGCAGGTTTGCGGCCATGACCTTTTTTAGCTTTAACAGAATTCTTCTTTTTTGGGTGAGCCTTTGTTTTTCCAGTTTTTTCGGTAGTTGCACCAAACAGCATGCGCAACAGCCGTCGTATTCCAGGTAGGAGCATCGGTTACCCGACGCCCCCCCTACAGACCCGTACGTGAAGATTTCCCTCATACGGTTCCTCGGTTCAAATCCTTTTTACCGGATTATCAACCAAACAGGCGACACCCCGTTTGGCGTATAACTTTGCAGCCCTTACGGCATCAAATATTATGGACTATTCTGGGTAATGGCAGTGGGTATGTTGTGCGCAAGTCCTCGAACATTACTTCGCCCTTGTGACTTCTTCGGCTTAACCATCGACGCCATGCTTTCTCAGTATATTCAAACACAACTTCCAGCACTTTGTAGTTACTTATTACTCCAAAGTACTGGTAAAAACCTCGCAGTTTACTGCAAAGAATCTCATACTGCTCGGCCATTGGCTTATGACGGTTATCCTTGCACCATATCCATATTCTCTTCATAAAACGGCTTGAACGCTTTCTTGCCGTCTTTTTCTTTATTACCATGTACCCTTTTAATGATTTTGACCAGTAAAATGTAAACCCTAAAAAATCAAACGTCCCGTTTCCCTTTCCGCTAATGCGTTTGGAAAATCGAATCAGTTTTGTCTTTTCCGGGTGAAGTGACAGCTCGAACTGTTCGAACCGCCTGGGTAATACATCCATGACACGCAATGCGTCTTTTTCATACTCGAACCCGAGGATGAAATCATCCGCCCAGCGTATGATGGAGCATCTCCCTTTCATCCGGGGGATCACTTCTTTCACGTACCAGTCATCTAAAACATAATGAAGAAAGATATTACTGAGCACAGGGGAAATTACTCCTCCCTGTGGAGTGCCCGTTTCAGAGTACGTCAGGTTGCCTTCCTCCATTACGCCTGCATTCAACCACTTCCCTATCAGGCGAATCATTCCGCCGTCACTTACTCTCCGACGTATCATGTCTTTAAGTAACTCGTGATTAATATTGTCAAATAGTCCTGTAATATCTGCGCTTACTATCCAGCTGATATTCTGCTTCAAGCATTGCTCACGTAAATCTTTGATTGCCATGTGTTGGCTCCGACCTTTTCTGAATGCATGGGAAAAATTGTAAAAATTCCTGTCAAATATGACATTCAATATGGCTGCTGCTGCTTTCTGGACAATTTTATCCTCAAGTACAGGTATGCCAATTGGACGCTTTTTCCCTCCTTCCTTGTCTATCCAGATACGCTTTACAGGAGACGCAACGTACTGTCCTCTCCGCAGTCGTTCATACAGATTATAGAGGTTTTGATCAAGATTTTCGGCATACTCCTTTGCCGTAACCTTGTCCACTCCTGCAGATTTGCTTTTCCGAATTTTACGAAAGGATTGTTTCAGTAAATCAAAGTCTATCCGATGGACTACTGATGTAAATACCAGTTCAGGATTACTTTGAGCAAGCAGCTCGATTTTGATAAGGGATGACCCACCTGTTAACACCGGTGGTTGTCCCCATTCTATCGGTCTGGAATTGCAAGCGACCGTTCTTGCAATTTCTCGGCTTTTTGTTGATATGGTTTGTGACATCTGTGTATCTCCCATAATTCCTGCCAAAAAAACGTTATACCCTGCTTCACCTTCCCTGCAGTGGGTCGCTTGGGCATCACTTCCCCACCTTTCCGATCAAGATAGTTCAATTCTTAATCATCGGTACTATGATCTGCTAAGACTTCCGAATGTTTATCTCAGGTTCGTTCGCTCTTCGCTATCCTCCCCTGATACCTTGTATCGCCCATCTTTTAATGTTTGTGTTTCTGCCAATGGCAGACTCGTTGCAAGGCGGGACATTCCTATGCAACGCCGGGATTTCGCTTGCGCTGGATTTCCTGTTACCGTTCTTTTTACCCAAGGAAACATCCGGGTCTCCCAAGTTCCCGAGCTACCCCTTTGAGTACATGCCCTGGTCTAAGACCCCGGTGGTGTCCTGAATACTTGCCTTAGCATATTCAGGACTGCTGCCTTCCGCTGTCTCCAAAGCGTCGGCTTTTTCCTGCAAGCAGGATTATCACAATGACCACAACCATACATTTTTCGGGGCTCAATACAGAGCCTGCAATCTTGCTCCGTCCAGCTCCAGACTCCCGTTACCGGGTTTACCTGTGGACTTCGCTACTGACCTGCTGGTTAGTCTTTAGTCAGGTGGGACTATCTTAACATCAATGCCAGAGCAAGCCCTGCAGAGATGAAGGAAACAAACCGTTTCCCGAGCACCCACTTGGTAACAATATCGAGTTTCAAAGACCTTGTGTCTTATCCCAACGATTCGGATTTATCTTGGCACGAGGAGGCGGCTTTATTGTCCACACACTGACTTAAAAGGTAGATAGTGTCAGCCATAGCCTTGATGAGTTCATAGTCCTCAGGTGGCAACAGTTCTTTAACACGCTTTAAAAGAGCATCTAACTGCTTGACGTCCAGGTCTATACGTTCCGGGGTCTTCACTGTGTGTCCCCCCGTAAAAGGCTGCGAAAATTTTTGGCTAATGGATATCCCCAAACAGCCTTTATAGATCGGTTCGGTTTAAATGTTTGATCATTTTTACCCCTGCCGGTGGTGTCTCCAAGATACTTCCAGTTCGCAGCCTTGTAACAGGTACCGGCAAAACGGGTTTTGTCCACAAAAGTTTCAAGGTACCAGATGGGATGATTGTAGATTTTACGCCAATCCAGGGCCAAGATTTTTATCATGTGACCAAGAAGATGGGAGGCCAGATGTGGTACGCGCACCCATGGTAGAATTAAAAATCGTGTATTATACGCCAAAAGGTGCAGATTTTTTTTACGCGTCTTCGCATCCCAGCCGATAAACCTGTCCCTGCAGCCTATATGCCTCGCTGCAGAAGACCAGGCAAAACATGCTATTGGCCGCCCATCAGTATAAACGATGTATTTCAGCTGTTCGCCCACTGGATGGCAGTAACCCAGATAATGGTAATACTCGATCAGGCTGTTGAACATTTTTTCATGCGGGCTTCTGCGTACCTGGCAAAATTCAAGCGGCCGTATTTTGGCTAATTTTGTTTCCAGTAAAGTTTGATTGATCTGAATTTTTTTAGGTTTTCTACGTTCTACAAATGGATTATGGGGATTACATTTTTTGTCCGGCAGACGTATGAATCCTGCACGGTGCAGTTCTAACATCATACCCCGACAGACCATATCACGCAATGCCCCATTGGCCTGGACCCAATTCCAGGCTATGCACAGTTTTCTGGAAAGCGCCCGGCGGCTGGCATCCGGATTTTGAGCAATAAGCTCCTTGATAAAAATAATATCTTTGTCAGTAACGACTCTGCCTCTATACGTAAACATGGGCATCAAATATCACATTTTTTACTGGAACGCAAGTCATTAAATATTTTTTTCTATTTTTTTACAGGAATTGGCCGCCACAATGGTGCAACATGAGCCTTTACAGGATTACCGTTCCAGATCAGAAGCTGCAGTTCATGAACGGCCAGAGGCCTGACCGCCTCACCGGATTTGTTTGGCCACCAGTTGAAACGTCCCTTAGACAGCCTTTTCTGACACATCCAGAATCCTTGGCCATCATACATAATGATCTTTATGGCAGTTGCCTTTTTATTACGAAAAATAAAAACATACCCTGAAAATGGATCGGAGCGCAGCACCTGCCGACAAACAGCATTTAGACCGTCGATACCTTTTCTGAAATCCACCGGGTCTATGGCCAGCAGGATACGCATTTGCGGAGTTATCTGAATCATGGCTGACTCCAAAACTGTTGGGTTATATTGATCAAGTCAGAACTGTCCGCAATTTGCATTGTCATCCTGGCACCGTTCTGATGTTGCATCTCGATAATGCCCTTGAAAGGCAAAGGGGCTTGGGCTACATCAAGTTCGATGAAAGATGCCGTCGGCACGGACGGATTTGGTGATATATTCTGGACGTAATGCTTTAGCTTGGTATGGTTGAGGCTCAAGGCTTTTGATATACGGTGCAGAGAATAGGCAGGGTATAACGAGGCAGCGGCTTCCCATAATGCTTCCGGAATGGCTTTACCTCTATCCCGGCTGTTACGCCATTGTTTAAATTTTTCCCGTACTTCATCCAGACTGTACTCGCCTGAAGGCTGCATAAGATTCATCGGTCATCCTCCTTATATAATATTACGTGATTTGAATGACCGATACTACCTTATTTGAATTTGTTTTTCATGCACGCTTGCCGAAAGGACACAGTAAAGTTTGATTGATCTGAATTTTTTTAGGTTTTCTACGTTCTACAAATGGATTATGGGGATTACATTTTTTGTCCGGCAGACGTATGAATCCTGCACGGTGCAGTTCTAACATCATACCCCGACAGACCATATCACGCAATGCCCCATTGGCCTGGACCCAATTCCAGGCTATGCACAGTTTTCTGGAAAGCGCCCGGCGGCTGGCATCCGGATTTTGAGCAATAAGCTCCTTGATAAAAATAATATCTTTGTCAGTAACGACTCTGCCTCTATACGTAAACATGGGCATCAAATATCACATTTTTTACTGGAACGCAAGTCATTAAATATTTTTTTTTATTTTTTTACAGGAATTGGCCGCCACAATGGTGCAACATGAGCCTTTACAGGATTACCGTTCCAGATCAGAAGCTGCAGTTCATGAACGGCCAGAGGCCTGACCGCCTCACCGGATTTGTTTGGCCACCAGTTGAAACGTCCCTTAGACAGCCTTTTCTGACACATCCAGAATCCTTGGCCATCATACATAATGATCTTTATGGCAGTTGCCTTTTTATTACGAAAAATAAAAACATACCCTGAAAATGGATCGGAGCGCAGCACCTGCCGACAAACAGCATTTAGACCGTCGATACCTTTTCTGAAATCCACCGGGTCTATGGCCAGCAGGATACGCATTTGCGGAGTTATCTGAATCATGGCTGACTCCAAAACTGTTGGGTTATATTGATCAAGTCAGAACTGTCCGCAATTTGCATTGTCATCCTGGCACCGTTCTGATGTTGCATCTCGATAATGCCCTTGAAAGGCAAAGGGGCTTGGGCTACATCAAGTTCGATGAAAGATGCCGTCGGCACGGACGGATTTGGTGATATATTCTGGACGTAATGCTTTAGCTTGGTATGGTTGAGGCTCAAGGCTTTTGATATACGGTGCAGAGAATAGGCAGGGTATAACGAGGCAGCGGCTTCCCATAATGCTTCCGGAATGGCTTTACCTCTATCCCGGCTGTTACGCCATTGTTTAAATTTTTCCCGTACTTCATCCAGACTGTACTCGCCTGAAGGCTGCATAAGATTCATCGGTCATCCTCCTTATATAATATTACGTGATTTGAATGACCGATACTACCTTATTTGAATTTGTTTTTCATGCACGCTTGCCGAAAGGACACGAATGATGCACTGTAATTTTTTCGAATTTTACCCATTAATGAGCCTCCTTTTTGTTGATCAGGATATACTCATTTTACACCTTAAACAACTGTCCAGTTTTTGGGGAGTATTATACATTCCTATGCAACGCCGGGATTTCGCTTGCGCTGGATTTCCTGTTACCGTTCTTTTTACCCAAGGAAACATCCGGGTCTCCCAAGTTCCCGAGCTACCCCTTTGAGTACATGCCCTGGTCTAAGACCCCGGTGGTGTCCTGAATACTTGCCTTAGCATATTCAGGACTGCTGCCTTCCGCTGTCTCCAAAGCGTCGGCTTTTTCCTGCAAGCAGGATTATCACAATGACCACAACCATACATTTTTCGGGGCTCAATACAGAGCCTGCAATCTTGCTCCGTCCAGCTCCAGACTCCCGTTACCGGGTTTACCTGTGGACTTCGCTACTGACCTGCTGGTTAGTCTTTAGTCAGGTGGGACTATCTTAACATCAATGCCAGAGCAAGCCCTGCAGAGATGAAGGAAACAAACCGTTTCCCGAGCACCCACTTGGTAACAATATCGAGTTTCAAAGACCTTGTGTCTTATCCCAACGATTCGGATTTATCTTGGCACGAGGAGCGCTTTGTTATGTGATTTATATTTATTGTTGCTTCTATTTTTGATAGTATTCTTTTTGCTTCATTTCTTAATTTAAAGCTTTTCTCCATACGCAAAATTATATCATCCATTTCTTTTTGTGGTGGCAAATAAACCAGTATATTGAAAAAATCTTTATCAGAAATTGCTGGAATTGCAGCACCTGTTCTATACATAAGTATTTGTTTTAAAAATAAATCACTTTGAAGGTAATACAGCAAATAATAATGATTAATTTTGACATTTCTTAATATCCTAAAACCATTTGTACAAATAGCGCTATTATATTCTTCTGTAACATAGGCTGTAGCATGTTTACGTGAACCAATAGAATTGCCAGCAACTGCCGTGATAATATCACCTGTTTTTATTTCATAACTTGCTCTGCTTGGTAATTCTGTGGTTAAAAGAGTTGTACTATTAATTATCTCAAATGTTTTTGTATAAATATCGGATAATTCTACATATTCAACAATGGTGTTCTGCTTTAGTAGTGGAGATTTTTCTCGTACAATAGTTACGATCTCTCCAAGTTTTACAGCTTTGAGTTTTCGCAAATTTTCAATTAATTCTCTGTGTTCCGGTAAGTAGTAATTGTAATCTAAACGGTTATTTAATTTTGAAGCCTCTATCGAAAACGATTTTTCAGTTTTTATATAGAAAGACTTTATGAATTTTTTATAATCATTAATTGATTTAGTAAAATCCTCGTCAATTATTTTTTTACCATTATTTATAATAATATTTCCTTGTTTGTCTTTTTTGTAAATAGGTGTGCCATTTTTATTTCCAACATAACCAAGTTTATTTATTTTGCTAAAAAATACTTGATTATTATTGATAGCCATCCCGTTCTTCTTTTGCAAAAATAGCAATGAAACTTTGACTCCAGTTCCATAAGGAATGAAAGTTTCGTGAGGTAGTAATACAATACCTGTTATAAATGCCCTTTTTTTAATATACTCTCTTACATAATCCATTGAAGGGTTTTCAAAAAATCCATTGGGTAAAACTATACCCATTCTACCACCCGGTTTTAAAAGATTTAAGCATTGTTCAATGAACAATACATCCGGCACTTGTCCTTTTAAAATTTTATTTGATTTTGAATAACCGTCTTTATACTTATTCCATTTATGGCCTAAATCATAATATTCCAATATCTTTCGATGAGTAATTTTACCTTGACTTCCAAAGGGAGGATTGGTTAAAATAATATCGAAAGAGTTTGCCAGCCCGGCTTTGCCTTTTAATAGAGTTATCTCACTTAAATCTTTTAGGGAATTTTCACATATAATATTTGGTTCTGAGTTGGTTTCAATTAAGAATTTTATCTTTGCTATCTGTGAAATTCTTCTATTTATTTCTATTCCAAATCAGTAGTGTCCGGTTAAGTTTTTGCATATAGCATTTGCTCTTTGATAATCAGATTATTAGACCATACGTTTTTTTCGTCAGTACGTAATTCGTTCTGGATGGTATTTCTAAGCTGACGAATCCTCTTTATTGATACAGGTTCATTAAACTGTTCATGGCAGTATATGGCCATAAGCAGGTAGGTTATTAACCCCGCAAGGATTTGAACCATCAGGCCATATCTACTGTGAGCAATCAAGTGGTACACTTTTAAATGTTTCTTCCACCATTTGAAAAAGTTTCGATATCCCATCTAAGCTTATAAACGGTTGCAACCTGCTCGGCTGTAAGATCATAACGATCAGTTGCCACAAAATATTTGACACCGGCAATTTTATAACCAACCAGTCGAACCGGCTTTCTGGTCTGGTTTACCCCAGGAGTGCCAAGAAGAACCACAGCATCATAAAAAATATAGCTGTCGGGATCAACAGGCTGCTCTTTGATAATAGTTCTTGTTGTTTTCGCTTTGATGCGGCAAACAAAATGTTTTTTTCATCCTGAAGAAGATCAAAATCCTTATGTGATTGATACCCCCGATCCATGATTCCTGTTTGGCCTTTTGTAAGGATAGACCTGACAAAGGGGCGTTCAGCGCCATTTCCATTTGTCAGATGAATTTTTATAGGAATCTTGCGATTGACATCAAAGCCGAAATGGCCTTTTGCTTTTTTAGCGCCTTTTCTGTAATCAGCCCAGTACATGGACAGAACTGCATCAATTAAAGATCCATCAATGGAAACGAGTTCACCGAGATCTGAATAATTTGATGGTAAAGCATTTTGTGCCTGGCTGCAAAGAGCTTGAAAAACATATTCAAGCTGTTCAAGCCCTCGAGAATTGATAATTTCGGAAAAACTGCTACGACTGATCCCTCCATCTGGAGCGACACATTCTTTGGCAAAATCGTCTTCTTTAAGGTGTTGAATAAGATCACGAGCTGATTCATGTTCTTGTAGATGGAAAAATATCAGTGCGTGAAGCTGATCTTCAAAAGTCATTTTCAATGGCCTGTGACCTCGGGATTTAAGCTGTGGCGTGTCAGGAAAAATCTTTTGCAAAGGTTTGAGAAATCGAGCATGAGATTGGGGATTAAAATTCTTTTTTGGGATATTGAATATGTCCATTTTTGTCTTAACTCCTTGTTATAATTATATTTTATAACAAAACGATAAAAAATTTTTATTTGGTTTGTCAAGTAAAAAATGAACATTTTTCTAATTTTTTTATCCCATATAACATGCAAAAACCTAACCGGACACTACTGAAATGAAAGAGGATTTTCAAGTTTCTCCATTGATGATATTTCTCATGTTGTTGCCAATCTATTAAAAAAAGAATATACAAAACATCCTTCGTATGACTGTTTTATCTCTGCTTGCGGACAAGCCTCAAAAAAATTTAAGCAAACAGTACTTGCATTTTTTGCACCCCCAAAGGTTTCGACAAAAGCTCGATTCATGAATATTCATCGAATGGTGAAATGGGCTGAAATGGTTCTTAAGCACTCACCACGGGGGCGAGTTTCAAAGGACTCTGTAGTTTCAAAACTTAGGAATTATCTTGGTAAACTTCCTGAATATAAACAGTTTATCAAGCGATTTCTTCGTGATGCATCTCCTCTTTTAAAAAGCCAGGAAATTCTTAAAGCTCAAGGCTTGAATATGAAAACCTACAAAGAGTGCAAAGGACTTTTAAAAAATATCCCTCAAAGCTCTCAAGTACGTATCGGTTTTATTACCTGGATGGAAAAACAATTAATAGTCGCTGAATCATTGGGCATGGGCAATACTGGAATGCCTATTTGTTCTGATAATATTGAATCCCTGTTTGGACTTGGTAAAACACATGGTACAGGAGAAGTAAAAGATGCAAACCGAATTGCACTTCGTTTACCGGCTTTTTGCGGATCTGTGAATAGAGAATCCGTTCGGATGGCAATGGGCGTTACAGTAAAGGAACAACAGGAAGTTGAAAATAAGTTGTTGTCTTTAACTCGGCAGCGCCGAAAAATTTTACCAACCCCGGAAGCCTTACAGATAGTTTGTCAACTGAGTTTGACTGTGGTTTAACTCTTCTACCGGTGCCAAAAAATGATGAAAATCAAAAGATGTAACTGATATTACAGCAAATTTTGAACAATTAGGTGGGCCCGTAAATAAGTTTACAAAACAACCTTATGCGCCCAATAATGCCGAATATAATAACCGTGCCGCAGCTTAATAAGCATTTGTTTAACCACATTCAAATATAAATAATGGGTATTATCAACATGTTAATGCTTTGTTTATAAATGGAGCAAATTGACATACATAACTTATATTCTGAAGGGGGGGGGCCAAATCCTGAGCAAGCTAATTATGGGGATTTAGACACCCCACCTTTAAACCATGGTGATTTAATGATTCCACCTATAATTATCAGCGGAATTAAATACCAGAAAACATGGAACATCTGGTTAATTATTGGTGAAATATCCATGATAAATTTCTTTTTTGTATTGTTGCGTCATGGTTTCGGCACATAACGACCGAGCTGAGGGGCTGGGCAGAGCCGACCCAACAGCGCTGATTAAATTGTAAAATCCCGTTAAAAATTGCTTTTCCGGAATGCCGAGCTCCTGTCCAGTCCCTTCCAGCGTTTTGTTCTGTGCAATTTTAAATTGGAGGCTAAGCTGGGATTGCCAAAGGTTCTATGTCTGAGAGATCAACATTTTGTTTAGCTTTCCATAAATCATAACTATCCTGCATAAGAAGCCAGCTTTCCGGGCTGCGACCCAAACATTTGGATAGGCGCAGAGCCATGCCAGGGCTAATTGAACTCTGTCCTTTTATAAGTCTGGAAAAAGTCGAAGGTGCAACTTTAAGCCGTAATGCAACACCTCTTGGGGTCACTCCCAACGGCTCCAAATATACATCTTTGATAAATTCCCCTGGATGGGGTGGGTTATACATAGCCATTAGTGATAATCCTCATAGTCTACAATATAGGCATTACCATCTTTAAATTTAAAAACGATACGCCAGTTTCGATTGACATCAATCGCCCATAATCCTTTGTGATCACCTTTCAAACTGTGAAGCCGCCATCCTGGAATATTCATATCTTCAATACAGGTAGCAGTGTCAAGAGCTATAAGTCGAAGTCTAAGTTTTTGCCGGTGCCCGGGCTTAATGCCAGCCAAATTACCATTTTCAAAGAATTTCCGCAGTCCTTTGTGCTTGAAAGTTTTTATCATAGATATATTATACAGCATGGTGCGCAATACGCAATGCTGTTTTTATTAATTCTCTGTTATCAAAATTTTGTAGCAAGTACAGAACGCGGCTGTTGAGCCGCGAGAATCGCAGGCACTGGCTGAAAAAGGCATTTTTTTTTCAGCCAGTGCTGAGAATCGCAGTCGGCTCCAACGTCCTTGATAGGTGGAGCGTGAGCGGGAACCTATCAAGGACGTTGGAGGAACTCGACAGCCGCGATAAGTGGACCGTGTGCGTAGCGCAGCGGAGCTCACGGTCCACTTATCGATGAACTCACCGGCCGCCAACATGCGGGGCAAGACCTTCCGCAAACGACAACATTTATGCGGAAGAGAGCGTTTCAAAAAAGCACCGCTGTTGGCGGTCGGGTTCCAGGTAGGAGCATCGGTTACCCGACGCCCCCCCTACAGACCCGTACGTGAAGATTTCCCTCATACGGTTCCTCGGTTCAAATCCTTTTTACCGGATTATCAACCAAACAGGCGACACCCCGTTTGGCGTATAACTTTGCAGCCCTTACGGCATCAAATATTATGGACTATTCTGGGTAATGGCAGTGGGTATGTTGTGCGCAAGTCCTCGAACATTACTTCGCCCTTGTGACTTCTTCGGCTTAACCATCGACGCCATGCTTTCTCAGTATATTCAAACACAACTTCCAGCACTTTGTAGTTACTTATTACTCCAAAGTACTGGTAAAAACCTCGCAGTTTACTGCAAAGAATCTCATACTGCTCGGCCATTGGCTTATGACGGTTATCCTTGCACCATATCCATATTCTCTTCATAAAACGGCTTGAACGCTTTCTTGCCGTCTTTTTCTTTATTACCATGTACCCTTTTAATGATTTTGACCAGTAAAATGTAAACCCTAAAAATCAAACGTCCCGTTTCCCTTTCCGCTAATGCGTTTGGAAAATCGAATCAGTTTTGTCTTTTCCGGGTGAAGTGACAGCTCGAACTGTTCGAACCGCCTGGGTAATACATCCATGACACGCAATGCGTCTTTTTCATACTCGAACCCGAGGATGAAATCATCCGCCCAGCGTATGATGGAGCATCTCCCTTTCATCCGGGGGATCACTTCTTTCACGTACCAGTCATCTAAAACATAATGAAGAAAGATATTACTGAGCACAGGGGAAATTACTCCTCCCTGTGGAGTGCCCGTTTCAGAGTAAGGTACTCCCCATTGTCAAGACAAAAAACAAGGTTTTTTAAGGTGCGCTTTTGAGCTATAAATAATCCTGAAAATTAAAAAAATAATAGTAAATAAAAAAAATATGTTTCTGTTTATCATAAAAATGTTCATAAACAACTTAACTAATTGATTTAATAAATAATAATACCATTCTAAAATGTTCATAACTTATTGATAAAATGTTTATAACTTTTTTGTATCTCATTAACATACTGTTAAAATTCAATATTAATCAGTAGTGTCCGGTTAAGTTTTTGCATATAGCATTTGCTCTTTGATAATCAGATTATTAGACCATACGTTTTTTTCGTCAGTACGTAATTCGTTCTGGATGGTATTTCTAAGCTGACGAATCCTCTTTATTGATACAGGTTCATTAAACTGTTCATGGCAGTATATGGCCATAAGCAGGTAGGTTATTAACCCCGCAAGGATTTGAACCATCAGGCCATATCTACTGTGAGCAATCAAGTGGTACACTTTTAAATGTTTCTTCCACCATTTGAAAAAAAGTTTCGATATCCCATCTAAGCTTATAAACGGTTGCAACCTGCTCGGCTGTAAGATCATAACGATCAGTTGCCACAAAATATTTGACACCGGCAATTTTATAACCAACCAGTCGAACCGGCTTTCTGGTCTGGTTTACCCCAGGAGTGCCAAGAAGAACCACAGCATCATAAAAAATATAGCTGTCGGGATCAACAGGCTGCTCTTTGATAATAGTTCTTGTTGTTTTCGCTTTGATGCGGCAAACAAAATGTTTTTTTTCATCCTGAAGAAGATCAAAATCCTTATGTGATTGATACCCCCGATCCATGATTCCTGTTTGGCCTTTTGTAAGGATAGACCTGACAAAGGGGCGTTCAGCGCCATTTCCATTTGTCAGATGAATTTTTATAGGAATCTTGCGATTGACATCAAAGCCGAAATGGCCTTTTGCTTTTTTAGCGCCTTTTCTGTAATCAGCCCAGTACATGGACAGAACTGCATCAATTAAAGATCCATCAATGGAAACGAGTTCACCGAGATCTGAATAATTTGATGGTAAAGCATTTTGTGCCTGGCTGCAAAGAGCTTGAAAAACATATTCAAGCTGTTCAAGCCCTCGAGAATTGATAATTTCGGAAAAACTGCTACGACTGATCCCTCCATCTGGAGCGACACATTCTTTGGCAAAATCGTCTTCTTTAAGGTGTTGAATAAGATCACGAGCTGATTCATGTTCTTGTAGATGGAAAAATATCAGTGCGTGAAGCTGATCTTCAAAAGTCATTTTCAATGGCCTGTGACCTCGGGATTTAAGCTGTGGCGTGTCAGGAAAAATCTTTTGCAAAGGTTTGAGAAATCGAGCATGAGATTGGGGATTAAAATTCTTTTTTGGGATATTGAATATGTCCATTTTTGTCTTAACTCCTTGTTATAATTATATTTTATAACAAAACGATAAAAAATTTTTATTTGGTTTGTCAAGTAAAAAATGAACATTTTTCTAATTTTTTTATCCCATATAACATGCAAAAACCTAACCGGACACTACTGAATATTAATATGTTTATAACTTATGCCGCACGTTGAATAGGGCATTCACCAAAATATATTATTTTTACAACCTCACATTGATCACCATTGCTGATAAATCTTGCCTGTTACTTCCTTTAATTTGTCCGATCTTAACTATCAATTTCGTAATCATCCGGCAAATTCAAAAAATCTTTTTTCGCCAATTGACTCTCAATTAAATAACCAATTTGACCATTCCTCTTGAGCTGTGAAATCATCCACTGTGGTAATCTAATTGTCACAAGCTCTCGTTTCAAATGGTCTGGTTTCTTTTTCGACCAGCCCCTGCACGTTTTCCTCCTCTCATTTTTTTACCTCCAAAACATATAGTATGTTGAATTAAGTGCAACGCTATTCAAAAAATCATCCTAAAAATACGCTATATATTTGATTAGCGTTATGCAATATTCAAACAAACTCTACTACCAACTGATTATGTGTTGGATAGTACGCTTTTATCTTGTTTGCAGCAGGAAACATTTTTTATAATATCAATACGACTTAATGGTATTCTAATTAATTATACAAAGTGGTTCTGAAATTACCCTGGAAAAGTTTTAAAATATATCTCTGCCGGGGTCTGGTAATCCAAAGATTGATGGAGTCGTTCATTATTGTAAAAGCCAAAATATTCTCCAATGTTTTGAATAGCCTCCCTGACGGTCTCATAATTGTGAAGATAAACACGTTCATATTTCACGGTACGCCAAAGGCGCTCTACGAAAATGTTATCCAGAGCACGGCCCCGGCCGTCCATGCTGATCTTCACATCGGCTTTTTTAAAACGCCGGTAAAGGCATCACTGGTAAACTGACTGCCTTGATCCGTGTTAAAAATCTTAGGTTTTGCAATTTTTAAGGCACCCTGTAAGGCTTTTATACAAAAATCCTTATCCAATGTGGTTGAAAATTCGTAGCTCAGGACATACCGACTAAACCAGTCTATCACTGCTACAAGATAGATAAAACCTGAATTCAAACGGATATAGGTAATATCCGTTGACCACACCTGGTCAACTTGCTCAATGGAAACGCCTCGCAGCAAGTATGGATAAATTTTATGCTCTTTTGATGCTTTGCTCAAATTTGGTTTTGGATATATAGCTTCAAGTCCCATAAGCCGCATCAAACGTCTTATTCGTTTAGGATTAACAGTGTGCCCTTGTCGCTTTAATACGGCCGTCATTTTTTCAACACCGTAGAACGGATATCGGGTATATTCTTCGTCTATCAATCGCATGAGAGCCAGGTTATAGCTCTCATCTTTGCAGGATTGATAGTAATAGGTTGATCTGTTTATTCCCAAAAGATCACACTGGCGCATTACCGGTATCAAAGAATGATTCGGCTCAATGTATTGACGCTTTATATCAATTGAGAAGGTTAGATTTTTTTTTTAGCCAGTCCAATTCGACCTTTAATTGGCCGATTTGTTGGTAAAGCTCCGCCTGGAATTCTTCAGCGTCTTTTTCTTTTTTTTGACGCTTTTTTGAAAATATATCGGGCAATTCTTCTAATAGACGCTTTCGCCATTGATTTATTTGATTTGAATGAACTCCATATTCACTAGATAGTTGAGAAATCGTCTTTTCCTTTTTAACCGTTTCAAGCGCTACTTTAGCTTTGAATGATGCACTGTAATTTTTTCGAATTTTACCCATTAATGAGCCTCCTTTTTGTTGATCAGGATATACTCATTTTACACCTTAAACAACTGTCCAGTTTTTGGGGAGTATTATATTCCTTGTCTATCCAGATACGCTTTACAGGAGACGCAACGTACTGTCCTCTCCGCAGTCGTTCATACAGATTATAGAGGTTTTGATCAAGATTTTCGGCATACTCCTTTGCCGTAACCTTGTCCACTCCTGCAGATTTGCTTTTCCGAATTTTACGAAAGGATTGTTTCAGTAAATCAAAGTCTATCCGATGGACTACTGATGTAAATACCAGTTCAGGATTACTTTGAGCAAGCAGCTCGATTTTGATAAGGGATGACCCACCTGTTAACACCGGTGGTTGTCCCCATTCTATCGGTCTGGAATTGCAAGCGACCGTTCTTGCAATTTCTCGGCTTTTTGTTGATATGGTTTGTGACATCTGTGTATCTCCCATAATTCCTGCCAAAAAAACGTTATACCCTGCTTCACCTTCCCTGCAGTGGGTCGCTTGGGCATCACTTCCCCACCTTTCCGATCAAGATAGTTCAATTCTGGGGTGTCCAAAAACTCAGTTTTGTGGCTACTTTTTTTGCTCAACTTTTGGCCCTATCATGAGTGCGATTAATATCTTGGCACATTGTTGGGGTCATGAAATGCAGCATTAAAATTATCTTCCCCAACCAAATCCCGGCATTCTTTGCACTCCTGCCATATCCCTGAATGGCTGTTATTGTAATGAAAATGGCAGAGACCCTCGTGCTCGTGATGATATTGGCAATAATCTCCACCTTTTATAGATGCAAAAGAAGTGTCACAGCAAATCCATTGGTCACAACATTTTGTTTTTATTAAAGGAACAGAATCGTTTCCACAAAAGCTACAATGTTTGCCAGGGATTATTTTTGCTTGCAATCTATCATATGTCATTCAGGCACCTTCAATATTTTCAGTAAAATTTGCGTAGACCATAACAAAATGCCGTCAATAATTCAAAATTGCTGATTGAAAAAAATTATTATTCCCTATATATTCAAATATTTTAACCAAAAAGATGGTTATTGCTATGAGTAAAGTTTCAAAATTAAAAAAAGTAGAACTGCCTGGAAAGACAAAGCAGTTGATCGTACTCGTATAATTAAGTATCAGAAAGCTGAGCTGAAACGTACTAAAAATGAACGAAATAAATACAAGTCTGAACTCCGGAAAAATAGACAAGAATTAGAACAAGAACGTGTCCTTTCGGCAAGCGTGCATAGCGCAAAAAAAAATTTAGCGTAGGTAAGCAGTCAGCAGTTAGGTGCCTGTTTTTTTGCAGGCACCCGGCTGATTAATCAGGATGGAAATATTAAAAAGTGATTTTATGCTTCAGGATTGTCCGGTTCAATCAGTGCGGATTTATAATTCCACGGCATCCATTTGTCTGGGGATTCTGACAACTCAGAGGCATGTTCCAGCAGTGCTGTCAGGTAATCAAAAGGATTGGTACCGGATAAATTACAGGTATGAATCAGACTCATGAACAGATCACCTACCATGGCACCATGCTCAGTTTTATAAAACAGAGCATTCTTGCGATGCAGAACGACCTTTTTCAAAGCCTGTTCGCAAATATTGTTGTCCAAAGGTACACCTGGTTCCCTGAGAAAAAGGGTCAACGCCTCCCAATGTTTGAGCATGTAGCCAATAGCCTGGCCCAGCCCGCTGTTGGGCTCCACCAAATGTTGGTCTATTTGTTTGTGAAACCAGGTGTTGAGCTTTTTCATCAGCGGACCGCTGTTGTCCTGATGAAACCGTAGCCGTTCTTCAGCTTCCATGTTCTGTTCTTTGGTAATCTTATCATTTTTATATACCTCTGCGAGGATTTCAGTACATAACTGCACTCTTCCGGGAAGCTTTGCAGTACGTCAACAAACTGTCTTCGTCCATGTGTAAGACAATTTGCCAGCAGAGTTTCGAATTCTTTGGGAACATTTCTGGACAGAGCATCACACATCTGAATGGGTGGGCTCAGACCAATACGACGCTTAAGTAAATCCATCAAGTTTTCTCCGGCATGCTGACGGCCGGTAAAAAACAGTGCAATTTTATGATCATCGGTTTTTGACAGTATACCCGTGGTAAATATACCTTTACGTTCCGGGTTATTTTCTTTGTTTTCCTTCATCAGGGACAAAACCTTCATAGTGGTGTCATCATTATGAATGATATCGCCCTGAGCGCCCTGACGGATAAATTCCTGATAAATCGGAGTAAGTTCCATTGCCATTTGATCGACAATCTCGAACTGTGTCGATGCAGGCAATGGTATGCCAAGACTTTGCTGAAGATCTTTAAGTCTGTTAAATGGCATACCGGTACCATATTTCAAAAGAGCAATCATGGCCTTGGCTTTTGCATCATATTTGTCTTCACCCACATTTTCAGGTGTCGATGCGGTGAAAATTGCTCCACAGAGATTACAGCGTAAACGATGCATTTCATAGACAGTTCCACTTAATGGAGCGTTTCCGGTGATGCGTATGATTCGCTGCGGCTCCTTTAATTCATATACCTTGCCCTTTAAACATTCAGGGCAGTTGTCTCCAGGTTTAAGAGTATCATGGAAGACTCTGACTTTTTTTGCCCCGGTATAATCTTTAGCAGGTTTGCGGCCATGACCTTTTTTAGCTTTAACAGAATTCTTCTTTTTTGGGGTGAGCCTTTGTTTTTCCAGTTTTTCGGTAGTTGCACCAAACAGCATGCGCAACAGCCGTCGTATTCCAGGTAGGAGCATCGGTTACCCGACGCCCCCTACAGACCCGTACGTGAAGATTTCCCTCATACGGTTCCTCGGTTCAAATCCTTTTTACCGGATTATCAACCAAACAGGCGACACCCCGTTTGGCGTATAACTTTGCAGCCCTTACGGCATCAAATATTATGGACTATTCTGGGTAATGGCAGTGGGTATGTTGTGCGCAAGTCCTCGAACATTACTTCGCCCTTGTGACTTCTTCGGCTTAACCATCGACGCCATGCTTTCTCAGTATATTCAAACACAACTTCCAGCACTTTGTAGTTACTTATTACTCCAAAGTACTGGTAAAAACCTCGCAGTTTACTGCAAAGAATCTCATACTGCTCGGCCATTGGCTTATGACGGTTATCCTTGCACCATATCCATATTCTCTTCATAAAACGGCTTGAACGCTTTCTTGCCGTCTTTTTCTTTATTACCATGTACCCTTTTAATGATTTTGACCAGTAAAATGTAAACCCTAAAAATCAAACGTCCCGTTTCCCTTTCCGCTAATGCGTTTGGAAAATCGAATCAGTTTTGTCTTTTCCGGGTGAAGTGACAGCTCGAACTGTTCGAACCGCCTGGGTAATACATCCATGACACGCAATGCGTCTTTTTCATACTCGAACCCGAGGATGAAATCATCCGCCCAGCGTATGATGGAGCATCTCCCTTTCATCCGGGGGATCACTTCTTTCACGTACCAGTCATCTAAAACATAATGAAGAAAGATATTACTGAGCACAGGGGAAATTACTCCTCCCTGTGGAGTGCCCGTTTCAGAGTACGTCAGGTTGCCTTCCTCCATTACGCCTGCATTCAACCACTTCCCTATCAGGCGAATCATTCCGCCGTCACTTACTCTCCGACGTATCATGTCTTTAAGTAACTCGTGATTAATATTGTCAAATAGTCCTGTAATATCTGCGCTTACTATCCAGCTGATATTCTGCTTCAAGCATTGCTCACGTAAATCTTTGATTGCCATGTGTTGGCTCCGACCTTTTCTGAATGCATGGGAAAAATTGTAAAAATTCCTGTCAAATATGACATTCAATATGGCTGCTGCTGCTTTCTGGACAATTTTATCCTCAAGTACAGGTATGCCAATTGGACGCTTTTTCCCTCCTTCCTTGTCTATCCAGATACGCTTTACAGGAGACGCAACGTACTGTCCTCTCCGCAGTCGTTCATACAGATTATAGAGGTTTTGATCAAGATTTTCGGCATACTCCTTTGCCGTAACCTTGTCCACTCCTGCAGATTTGCTTTTCCGAATTTTACGAAAGGATTGTTTCAGTAAATCAAAGTCTATCCGATGGACTACTGATGTAAATACCAGTTCAGGATTACTTTGAGCAAGCAGCTCGATTTTGATAAGGGATGACCCACCTGTTAACACCGGTGGTTGTCCCCATTCTATCGGTCTGGAATTGCAAGCGACCGTTCTTGCAATTTCTCGGCTTTTTGTTGATATGGTTTGTGACATCTGTGTATCTCCCATAATTCCTGCCAAAAAAACGTTATACCCTGCTTCACCTTCCCTGCAGTGGGTCGCTTGGGCATCACTTCCCCACCTTTCCGATCAAGATAGTTCAATTCTTAATCATCGGTACTATGATCTGCTAAGACTTCCGAATGTTTATCTCAGGTTCGTTCGCTCTTCGCTATCCTCCCCTGATACCTTGTATCGCCCATCTTTTAATGTTTGTGTTTCTGCCAATGGCAGACTCGTTGCAAGGCGGGACATTCCTATGCAACGCCGGGATTTCGCTTGCGCTGGATTTCCTGTTACCGTTCTTTTTACCCAAGGAAACATCCGGGTCTCCCAAGTTCCCGAGCTACCCCTTTGAGTACATGCCCTGGTCTAAGACCCCGGTGGTGTCCTGAATACTTGCCTTAGCATATTCAGGACTGCTGCCTTCCGCTGTCTCCAAAGCGTCGGCTTTTTCCTGCAAGCAGGATTATCACAATGACCACAACCATACATTTTTCGGGGCTCAATACAGAGCCTGCAATCTTGCTCCGTCCAGCTCCAGACTCCCGTTACCGGGTTTACCTGTGGACTTCGCTACTGACCTGCTGGTTAGTCTTTAGTCAGGTGGGACTATCTTAACATCAATGCCAGAGCAAGCCCTGCAGAGATGAAGGAAACAAACCGTTTCCCGAGCACCCACTTGGTAACAATATCGAGTTTCAAAGACCTTGTGTCTTATCCCAACGATTCGGATTTATCTTGGCACGAGGAGGCGGCTTTATTGTCCACACACTGACTTAAAAGGTAGATAGTGTCAGCCATAGCCTTGATGAGTTCATAGTCCTCAGGTGGCAACAGTTCTTTAACACGCTTTAAAAGAGCATCTAACTGCTTGACGTCCAGGTCTATACGTTCCGGGGTCTTCACTGTGTGTCCCCCGTAAAAGGCTGCGAAAATTTTTGGCTAATGGATATCCCCAAACAGCCTTTATAGATCGGTTCGGTTTAAATGTTTGATCATTTTTACCCCTGCCGGTGGTGTCTCCAAGATACTTCCAGTTCGCAGCCTTGTAACAGGTACCGGCAAAACGGGTTTTGTCCACAAAAGTTTCAAGGTACCAGATGGGATGATTGTAGATTTTACGCCAATCCAGGGCCAAGATTTTTATCATGTGACCAAGAAGATGGGAGGCCAGATGTGGTACGCGCACCCATGGTAGAATTAAAAATCGTGTATTATACGCCAAAAGGTGCAGATTTTTTTTACGCGTCTTCGCATCCCAGCCGATAAACCTGTCCCTGTAGCCTATATGCCTCGCTGCAGAAGACCAGGCAAAACATGCTATTGGCCGCCCATCAGTATAAACGATGTATTTCAGCTGTTCGCCCACTGAATGGCAGTAACCCAGATAATGGTAATACTCGATCAGGCTGTTGAACATTTTTTCATGCGGGCTTCTGCGTACCTGGCAAAATTCAAGCGGCCGTATTTTGGCTAATTTTGTTTCCAGTAAAGTTTGATTGATCTGAATTTTTTTAGGTTTTCTACGTTCTACAAATGGATTATGGGGATTACATTTTTTGTCCGGCAGACGTATGAATCCTGCACGGTGCAGTTCTAACATCATACCCCGACAGACCATATCACGCAATGCCCCATTGGCCTGGACCCAATTCCAGGCTATGCACAGTTTTCTGGAAAGCGCCCGGCGGCTGGCATCCGGATTTTGAGCAATAAGCTCCTTGATAAAAATAATATCTTTGTCAGTAACGACTCTGCCTCTATACGTAAACATGGGCATCAAATATCACATTTTTTACTGGAACGCAAGTCATTAAATATTTTTTTCTATTTTTTTACAGGAATTGGCCGCCACAATGGTGCAACATGAGCCTTTACAGGATTACCGTTCCAGATCAGAAGCTGCAGTTCATGAACGGCCAGAGGCCTGACCGCCTCACCGGATTTGTTTGGCCACCAGTTGAAACGTCCCTTAGACAGCCTTTTCTGACACATCCAGAATCCTTGGCCATCATACATAATGATCTTTATGGCAGTTGCCTTTTTATTACGAAAAATAAAAACATACCCTGAAAATGGATCGGAGCGCAGCACCTGCCGACAAACAGCATTTAGACCGTCGATACCTTTTCTGAAATCCACCGGGTCTATGGCCAGCAGGATACGCATTTGCGGAGTTATCTGAATCATGGCTGACTCCAAAACTGTTGGGTTATATTGATCAAGTCAGAACTGTCCGCAATTTGCATTGTCATCCTGGCACCGTTCTGATGTTGCATCTCGATAATGCCCTTGAAAGGCAAAGGGGCTTGGGCTACATCAAGTTCGATGAAAGATGCCGTCGGCACGGACGGATTTGGTGATATATTCTGGACGTAATGCTTTAGCTTGGTATGGTTGAGGCTCAAGGCTTTTGATATACGGTGCAGAGAATAGGCAGGGTATAACGAGGCAGCGGCTTCCCATAATGCTTCCGGAATGGCTTTACCTCTATCCCGGCTGTTACGCCATTGTTTAAATTTTTCCCGTACTTCATCCAGACTGTACTCGCCTGAAGGCTGCATAAGATTCATCGGTCATCCTCCTTATATAATATTACGTGATTTGAATGACCGATACTACCTTATTTGAATTTGTTTTTCATGCACGCTTGCCGAAAGGACACTGAATACTTGCCTTAGCATATTCAGGACTGCTGCCTTCCGCTGTCTCCAAAGCGTCGGCTTTTTCCTGCAAGCAGGATTATCACAATGACCACAACCATACATTTTTCGGGGCTCAATACAGAGCCTGCAATCTTGCTCCGTCCAGCTCCAGACTCCCGTTACCGGGTTTACCTGTGGACTTCGCTACTGACCTGCTGGTTAGTCTTTAGTCAGGTGGGACTATCTTAACATCAATGCCAGAGCAAGCCCTGCAGAGATGAAGGAAACAAACCGTTTCCCGAGCACCCACTTGGTAACAATATCGAGTTTCAAAGACCTTGTGTCTTATCCCAACGATTCGGATTTATCTTGGCACGAGTAGTGTTTTGTTGTAAACCCCTACCGGATACGACGACCTGCTTTTTGTAAGGCTGCCGGATTTGCGAAAGCGTAATTAAACGTTTGCAAATAATACAAAGTTGGCAAACTCACCGTTGTTTGGTGGCGCTTGCAACAGAACCAGTTAAAACAATAAGCAACGCCTTGAGAAATAGTCACAGAAAACGAGACGAGATGCAGCCGGATGCTGGAATAATGAAATATAATACTCCCCAAAAACTGGACAGTTGTTTAAGGTGTAAAATGAGTATATCCTGATCAACAAAAAGGAGGCTCATTAATGGGTAAAATTCGAAAAAATTACAGTGCATCATTCAAAGCTAAAGTAGCGCTTGAAACGGTTAAAAAGGAAAAGACGATTTCTCAACTATCTAGTGAATATGGAGTTCATTCAAATCAAATAAATCAATGGCGAAAGCGTCTATTAGAAGAATTGCCCGATATATTTTCAAAAAGCGTCAAAAAAAAAAAAAAAGACGCTGAAGAATTCCAGGCGGAGCTTTACCAACAAATCGGCCAATTAAAGGTCGAATTGGACTGGCTAAAAAAAAAAATCTAACCTTCTCAATTGATATAAAGCGTCAATACATTGAGCCGAATCATTCTTTGATACCGGTAATGCGCCAGTGTGATCTTTTGGGAATAAACAGATCAACCTATTACTATCAATCCTGCAAAGATGAGAGCTATAACCTGGCTCTCATGCGATTGATAGACGAAGAATATACCCGATATCCGTTCTACGGTGTTGAAAAAATGACGGCCGTATTAAAGCGACAAGGGCACACTGTTAATCCTAAACGAATAAGACGTTTGATGCGGCTTATGGGACTTGAAGCTATATATCCAAAACCAAATTTGAGCAAAGCATCAAAAGAGCATAAAATTTATCCATACTTGCTGCGAGGCGTTTCCATTGAGCAAGTTGACCAGGTGTGGTCAACGGATATTACCTATATCCGTTTGAATTCAGGTTTTATCTATCTTGTAGCAGTGATAGACTGGTTTAGTCGGTATGTCCTGAGCTACGAATTTTCAACCACATTGGATAAGGATTTTTGTATAAAAGCCTTACAGGGTGCCTTAAAAATTGCAAAACCTAAGATTTTTAACACGGATCAAGGCAGTCAGTTTACCAGTGATGCCTTTACCGGCGTTTTAAAAAAGCCGATGTGAAGATCAGCATGGACGGCCGGGGCCGTGCTCTGGATAACATTTTCGTAGAGCGCCTTTGGCGTACCGTGAAATATGAACGTGTTTATCTTCACAATTATGAGACCGTCAGGGAGGCTATTCAAAACATTGGAGAATATTTTGGCTTTTACAATAATGAACGACTCCATCAATCTTTGGATTACCAGACCCCGGCAGAGATATATTTTAAAACTTTTCCAGGGTAATTTCAGAACCACTTTGTATAATTAATTAGAATACCATTAAGTCGTATTGATATTATAAAAAATGTTTCCTGCTGCAAACAAGATAAAAGCGTACTATCCAACACATAATCAGTTGGTAGTAGAGTTTGTTTGAATATTGCATAACGCTAATCAAATATATAGCGTATTTTTAGGATGATTTTTTGAATAGCGTTGCACTTAATTCAACATACTATATGTTTTGGAGGTAAAAAAATGAGAGGAGGAAAACGTGCAGGGGCTGGTCGAAAAAAAGAAACCAGACCATTTGAAACGAGAGCTTGTGACAATTAGATTACCACAGTGGATGATTTCACAGCTCAAGAGGAATGGTCAAATTGGTTATTTAATTGAGAGTCAATTGGCGAAAAAGATTTTTGAATTTGCCGGATGATTACGAAATTGATAGTTAAGATCGGACAAATTAAAGGAAGTAACAGGCAAGATTTATCAGCAATGGTGATCAATGTGAGGTTGTAAAAATAATATATTTTGGTGAATGCCCTATTCAACGTGCGGCATAAGTTATAAACATATTAATATTGAATTTTAACAGTATGTTAATGAGATACAAAAAAGTTATAAACATTTTATCAATAAGTTATGAACATTTTAGAATGGTATTATTATTTATTAAATCAATTAGTTAAGTTGTTTATGAACATTTTTATGATAAACAGAAACATATTTTTTTTATTTACTATTATTTTTTTAATTTTCAGGATTATTTATAGCTCAAAAGCGCACCTTAAAAAACCTTGTTTTTTGTCTTGACAATGGGGAGTACCTTAAAAATAAAAAACAACGGTTGCCAAAGCGTAAATCGCTGTTTGCGGCATTCTGCAACAATGATTGTTGATGCGATGCTGACTTTACCCAAAAACCACAAAAAGCAAGGCGAGATGTCGCCGAGTGCTGAAACAGTGAAACTTATAAAATGCTTGCCGAAGCTGACGTTCAAAAAAGCAACAAGAAACACCGGCAAAAGCGATAACCGGCAAATATCGGCAACGGCTGTTAGCAAAACAGGCGATGGGAAATAAGCCTCAAAATTAAGCCTGAGAGAAGGTTTACAACGGTTGAGTTCAGGGGCAAGCGGGATTTACAGCTATGAATTTTGAGTAACCTGAGATTTGGCCAGTAAGACTGAATTTCAAAAAAACACGCTGTCCGCTTGTCCCTTGAAACGATTGGTTATCCATTCTCTGAGGTCAATTCCCCTTCAACGTATCTGTGAATTAAGCCGGAAATAAGAGTTTGATAGGGAATACCCATTTCCAATGCTTTTTTTTGGATTCCTTTGTAATCGTGAGCGTAAAGTCTTATTGTAATTCTTTTATCTTTTTTAAAAGTATTTTTAGCTATAACTTTAATATTTTCTAATTTTTTTTTCGATGGTGTAGAAAGTTTCATTTTTCCACTTTCATAAGCATCTATGATATTTTTTTCTTCTTCATCATATTTCATTTTTCCTCTCCCTGTTCTTTTTGATAAGCCTTTGTGGCTTTTCTGCTCGGGATAATTGTTTTTAAAAATATGTATTCTTTTTGGATAATATGCGGAATCATATAGATATAATCTTCAATGATTACAAAATATATCTTTTGACCGGGATATTTTTGTTGGTCTGGATGATCCGCAACTTTCCATACATCACCTTGGGACAAATGGAAAATTACCTGTTCAAAAGATAGTTGTCTTTCTTTTTTTAACCATTCATTTTTTTCTGGGTTCCAATCGTATTTCATATTTGTAATGTACATCTTTTCCATGTACAAGTCAATAATTCATTGCATCTTGCATAACGCGGCTGTTGAGCCGCGAGAATCGCAAGCACTGGCTGAAAAAGGCAATTTTTTTTCAGCCAGTGCTGAGAATCGCAGTCGGCTCCAACGTCCTTGATAGGTGGAGCGTGAGCGGGAACCTATCAAGGACGTTGGAGGAACTCGACAGCCGCGATAAGTGGACCGTGTGCGTAGCGCAGCGGAGCTCACGGTCCACTTATCGATGAACTCACCGGCCGCCAACATGCGGGGCAAGACCTTCCGCAAACGACAACATTTATGCGGAAGACAACATTTCAAAAAAAAGCACCGCTGTTGACGGTCGGGTTCCAGGTAGGAGCATCGGTTACCCGACGCCCCCCCTACAGACCCGTACGTGAAGATTTCCCTCATACGGTTCCTCGGTTCAAATCCTTTTTACCGGATTATCAACCAAACAGGCGACACCCCGTTTGGCGTATAACTTTGCAGCCCTTACGGCATCAAATATTATGGACTATTCTGGGTAATGGCAGTGGGTATGTTGTGCGCAAGTCCTCGAACATTACTTCGCCCTTGTGACTTCTTCGGCTTAACCATCGACGCCATGCTTTCTCAGTATATTCAAACACAACTTCCAGCACTTTGTAGTTACTTATTACTCCAAAGTACTGGTAAAAACCTCGCAGTTTACTGCAAAGAATCTCATACTGCTCGGCCATTGGCTTATGACGGTTATCCTTGCACCATATCCATATTCTCTTCATAAAACGGCTTGAACGCTTTCTTGCCGTCTTTTTCTTTATTACCATGTACCCTTTTAATGATTTTGACCAGTAAAATGTAAACCCTAAAAAATCAAACGTCCCGTTTCCCTTTCCGCTAATGCGTTTGGAAAATCGAATCAGTTTTGTCTTTTCCGGGTGAAGTGACAGCTCGAACTGTTCGAACCGCCTGGGTAATACATCCATGACACGCAATGCGTCTTTTTCATACTCGAACCCGAGGATGAAATCATCCGCCCAGCGTATGATGGAGCATCTCCCTTTCATCCGGGGGATCACTTCTTTCACGTACCAGTCATCTAAAACATAATGAAGAAAGATATTACTGAGCACAGGGGAAATTACTCCTCCCTGTGGAGTGCCCGTTTCAGAGTACGTCAGGTTGCCTTCCTCCATTACGCCTGCATTCAACCACTTCCCTATCAGGCGAATCATTCCGCCGTCACTTACTCTCCGACGTATCATGTCTTTAAGTAACTCGTGATTAATATTGTCAAATAGTCCTGTAATATCTGCGCTTACTATCCAGCTGATATTCTGCTTCAAGCATTGCTCACGTAAATCTTTGATTGCCATGTGTTGGCTCCGACCTTTTCTGAATGCATGGGAAAAATTGTAAAAATTCCTGTCAAATATGACATTCAATATGGCTGCTGCTGCTTTCTGGACAATTTTATCCTCAAGTACAGGTATGCCAATTGGACGCTTTTTCCCTCCTTCCTTGTCTATCCAGATACGCTTTACAGGAGACGCAACGTACTGTCCTCTCCGCAGTCGTTCATACAGATTATAGAGGTTTTGATCAAGATTTTCGGCATACTCCTTTGCCGTAACCTTGTCCACTCCTGCAGATTTGCTTTTCCGAATTTTACGAAAGGATTGTTTCAGTAAATCAAAGTCTATCCGATGGACTACTGATGTAAATACCAGTTCAGGATTACTTTGAGCAAGCAGCTCGATTTTGATAAGGGATGACCCACCTGTTAACACCGGTGGTTGTCCCCATTCTATCGGTCTGGAATTGCAAGCGACCGTTCTTGCAATTTCTCGGCTTTTTGTTGATATGGTTTGTGACATCTGTGTATCTCCCATAATTCCTGCCAAAAAAACGTTATACCCTGCTTCACCTTCCCTGCAGTGGGTCGCTTGGGCATCACTTCCCCACCTTTCCGATCAAGATAGTTCAATTCTTAATCATCGGTACTATGATCTGCTAAGACTTCCGAATGTTTATCTCAGGTTCGTTCGCTCTTCGCTATCCTCCCCTGATACCTTGTATCGCCCATCTTTTAATGTTTGTGTTTATAATACTCCCCAAAAACTGGACAGTTGTTTAAGGTGTAAAATGAGTATATCCTGATCAACAAAAAGGAGGCTCATTAATGGGTAAAATTCGAAAAAATTACAGTGCATCATTCAAAGCTAAAGTAGCGCTTGAAACGGTTAAAAAGGAAAAGACGATTTCTCAACTATCTAGTGAATATGGAGTTCATTCAAATCAAATAAATCAATGGCGAAAGCGTCTATTAGAAGAATTGCCCGATATATTTTCAAAAAAGCGTCAAAAAAAAGAAAAAGACGCTGAAGAATTCCAGGCGGAGCTTTACCAACAAATCGGCCAATTAAAGGTCGAATTGGACTGGCTAAAAAAAAAATCTAACCTTCTCAATTGATATAAAGCGTCAATACATTGAGCCGAATCATTCTTTGATACCGGTAATGCGCCAGTGTGATCTTTTGGGAATAAACAGATCAACCTATTACTATCAATCCTGCAAAGATGAGAGCTATAACCTGGCTCTCATGCGATTGATAGACGAAGAATATACCCGATATCCGTTCTACGGTGTTGAAAAAATGACGGCCGTATTAAAGCGACAAGGGCACACTGTTAATCCTAAACGAATAAGACGTTTGATGCGGCTTATGGGACTTGAAGCTATATATCCAAAACCAAATTTGAGCAAAGCATCAAAAGAGCATAAAATTTATCCATACTTGCTGCGAGGCGTTTCCATTGAGCAAGTTGACCAGGTGTGGTCAACGGATATTACCTATATCCGTTTGAATTCAGGTTTTATCTATCTTGTAGCAGTGATAGACTGGTTTAGTCGGTATGTCCTGAGCTACGAATTTTCAACCACATTGGATAAGGATTTTTGTATAAAAGCCTTACAGGGTGCCTTAAAAATTGCAAAACCTAAGATTTTTAACACGGATCAAGGCAGTCAGTTTACCAGTGATGCCTTTACCGGCGTTTTAAAAAAAGCCGATGTGAAGATCAGCATGGACGGCCGGGGCCGTGCTCTGGATAACATTTTCGTAGAGCGCCTTTGGCGTACCGTGAAATATGAACGTGTTTATCTTCACAATTATGAGACCGTCAGGGAGGCTATTCAAAACATTGGAGAATATTTTGGCTTTTACAATAATGAACGACTCCATCAATCTTTGGATTACCAGACCCCGGCAGAGATATATTTTAAAACTTTTCCAGGGTAATTTCAGAACCACTTTGTATAATTAATTAGAATACCATTAAGTCGTATTGATATTATAAAAAATGTTTCCTGCTGCAAACAAGATAAAAGCGTACTATCCAACACATAATCAGTTGGTAGTAGAGTTTGTTTGAATATTGCATAACGCTAATCAAATATATAGCGTATTTTTAGGATGATTTTTTGAATAGCGTTGCACTTAATTCAACATACTATATGTTTTGGAGGTAAAAAAATGAGAGGAGGAAAACGTGCAGGGGCTGGTCGAAAAAAGAAACCAGACCATTTGAAACGAGAGCTTGTGACAATTAGATTACCACAGTGGATGATTTCACAGCTCAAGAGGAATGGTCAAATTGGTTATTTAATTGAGAGTCAATTGGCGAAAAAAGATTTTTTGAATTTGCCGGATGATTACGAAATTGATAGTTAAGATCGGACAAATTAAAGGAAGTAACAGGCAAGATTTATCAGCAATGGTGATCAATGTGAGGTTGTAAAAATAATATATTTTGGTGAATGCCCTATTCAACGTGCGGCATAAGTTATAAACATATTAATATTGAATTTTAACAGTATGTTAATGAGATACAAAAAAGTTATAAACATTTTATCAATAAGTTATGAACATTTTAGAATGGTATTATTATTTATTAAATCAATTAGTTAAGTTGTTTATGAACATTTTTATGATAAACAGAAACATATTTTTTTTATTTACTATTATTTTTTTAATTTTCAGGATTATTTATAGCTCAAAAGCGCACCTTAAAAAACCTTGTTTTTTGTCTTGACAATGGGGAGTACCTTAATATATCCAAAACCAAATTTGAGCAAAGCATCAAAAGAGCATAAAATTTATCCATACTTGCTGCGAGGCGTTTCCATTGAGCAAGTTGACCAGGTGTGGTCAACGGATATTACCTATATCCGTTTGAATTCAGGTTTTATCTATCTTGTAGCAGTGATAGACTGGTTTAGTCGGTATGTCCTGAGCTACGAATTTTCAACCACATTGGATAAGGATTTTTGTATAAAAGCCTTACAGGGTGCCTTAAAAATTGCAAAACCTAAGATTTTTAACACGGATCAAGGCAGTCAGTTTACCAGTGATGCCTTTACCGGCGTTTTAAAAAAAGCCGATGTGAAGATCAGCATGGACGGCCGGGGCCGTGCTCTGGATAACATTTTCGTAGAGCGCCTTTGGCGTACCGTGAAATATGAACGTGTTTATCTTCACAATTATGAGACCGTCAGGGAGGCTATTCAAAACATTGGAGAATATTTTGGCTTTTACAATAATGAACGACTCCATCAATCTTTGGATTACCAGACCCCGGCAGAGATATATTTTAAAACTTTTCCAGGGTAATTTCAGAACCACTTTGTATAATTAATTAGAATACCATTAAGTCGTATTGATATTATAAAAAATGTTTCCTGCTGCAAACAAGATAAAAGCGTACTATCCAACACATAATCAGTTGGTAGTAGAGTTTGTTTGAATATTGCATAACGCTAATCAAATATATAGCGTATTTTTAGGATGATTTTTTGAATAGCGTTGCACTTAATTCAACATACTATATGTTTTGGAGGTAAAAAAATGAGAGGAGGAAAACGTGCAGGGGCTGGTCGAAAAAAGAAACCAGACCATTTGAAACGAGAGCTTGTGACAATTAGATTACCACAGTGGATGATTTCACAGCTCAAGAGGAATGGTCAAATTGGTTATTTAATTGAGAGTCAATTGGCGAAAAAAGATTTTTTGAATTTGCCGGATGATTACGAAATTGATAGTTAAGATCGGACAAATTAAAGGAAGTAACAGGCAAGATTTATCAGCAATGGTGATCAATGTGAGGTTGTAAAAATAATATATTTTGGTGAATGCCCTATTCAACGTGCGGCATAAGTTATAAACATATTAATATTGAATTTTAACAGTATGTTAATGAGATACAAAAAAGTTATAAACATTTTATCAATAAGTTATGAACATTTTAGAATGGTATTATTATTTATTAAATCAATTAGTTAAGTTGTTTATGAACATTTTTATGATAAACAGAAACATATTTTTTTTATTTACTATTATTTTTTTAATTTTCAGGATTATTTATAGCTCAAAAGCGCACCTTAAAAAACCTTGTTTTTTGTCTTGACAATGGGGAGTACCTTACACATAACGACTTGGTGTAACCTGCGCTTTACCCGTAGCAAAGCGTAGGGTAAAGCGTCTGGTTGACACAATTGTTATGGTTTTTAAATTTACAGCTCATTTTTTTATTTCCTACATCCACTACTGCCGGATCAAGGAAAAAAATTATTAGTAACAATGAACAACCTTTCAAAGATCTAATAAGTTTTATAAAAGTAGCATAAACCCACATATGCTTGACACCCTTGTCAGCGTATTAATTTTCAATCAACTTTTTCTAGTGAAAATACAATTCCTACTCAGTAGTGTCCGGTTAAGTTTTTGCATATAGCATTTGCTCTTTGATAATCAGATTATTAGACCATACGTTTTTTTCGTCAGTACGTAATTCGTTCTGGATGGTATTTCTAAGCTGACGAATCCTCTTTATTGATACAGGTTCATTAAACTGTTCATGGCAGTATATGGCCATAAGCAGGTAGGTTATTAACCCCGCAAGGATTTGAACCATCAGGCCATATCTACTGTGAGCAATCAAGTGGTACACTTTTAAATGTTTCTTCCACCATTTGAAAAAAGTTTCGATATCCCATCTAAGCTTATAAACGGTTGCAACCTGCTCGGCTGTAAGATCATAACGATCAGTTGCCACAAAATATTTGACACCGGCAATTTTATAACCAACCAGTCGAACCGGCTTTCTGGTCTGGTTTACCCCAGGAGTGCCAAGAAGAACCACAGCATCATAAAAAATATAGCTGTCGGGATCAACAGGCTGCTCTTTGATAATAGTTCTTGTTGTTTTCGCTTTGATGCGGCAAACAAAATGTTTTTTTTCATCCTGAAGAAGATCAAAATCCTTATGTGATTGATACCCCCGATCCATGATTCCTGTTTGGCCTTTTGTAAGGATAGACCTGACAAAGGGGCGTTCAGCGCCATTTCCATTTGTCAGATGAATTTTTATAGGAATCTTGCGATTGACATCAAAGCCGAAATGGCCTTTTGCTTTTTTAGCGCCTTTTCTGTAATCAGCCCAGTACATGGACAGAACTGCATCAATTAAAGATCCATCAATGGAAACGAGTTCACCGAGATCTGAATAATTTGATGGTAAAGCATTTTGTGCCTGGCTGCAAAGAGCTTGAAAAACATATTCAAGCTGTTCAAGCCCTCGAGAATTGATAATTTCGGAAAAACTGCTACGACTGATCCCTCCATCTGGAGCGACACATTCTTTGGCAAAATCGTCTTCTTTAAGGTGTTGAATAAGATCACGAGCTGATTCATGTTCTTGTAGATGGAAAAATATCAGTGCGTGAAGCTGATCTTCAAAAGTCATTTTCAATGGCCTGTGACCTCGGGATTTAAGCTGTGGCGTGTCAGGAAAAATCTTTTGCAAAGGTTTGAGAAATCGAGCATGAGATTGGGGATTAAAATTCTTTTTTGGGATATTGAATATGTCCATTTTTGTCTTAACTCCTTGTTATAATTATATTTTATAACAAAACGATAAAAAATTTTTATTTGGTTTGTCAAGTAAAAAATGAACATTTTTCTAATTTTTTTATCCCATATAACATGCAAAAACCTAACCGGACACTACTGATTCCTACTACCAAAATCTAAAAAGTGTGGGCTTTTGATCCTTAAAAAATTGTTTTTAATTTAGGCATATAATTTTGCTGAGATTTCTTATCAAGAATAAAAGACTTAATTGTTTGATATTTACTATCACTTACAACTACTAAAATTCTATTATTTTTTTTAGCATATTGATACTCATCGTTTAATAGTAATTGAGATTCCTCATTTATTAAACCCTGTTTAAAATTGGGGTGTCCAAAAACTCAGTTTTGTGGCTACTTTTTTTGCTCAACTTTTGGCCCTATCATGAGTGCGATTAATATCTTGGCACATTGTTGGGGTCATGAAATGCAGCATTAAAATTATCTTCCCCAACCAAATCCCGGCATTCTTTGCACTCCTGCCATATCCCTGAATGGCTGTTATTGTAATGAAAATGGCAGAGACCCTCGTGCTCGTGATGATATTGGCAATAATCTCCACCTTTTATAGATGCAAAAGAAGTGTCACAGCAAATCCATTGGTCACAACATTTTGTTTTTATTAAAGGAACAGAATCGTTTCCACAAAAGCTACAATGTTTGCCAGGGATTATTTTTGCTTGCAATCTATCATATGTCATTCAGGCACCTTCAATATTTTCAGTAAAATTTGCGTAGACCATAACAAAATGCCGTCAATAATTCAAAATTGCTGATTGAAAAAAATTATTATTCCCTATATATTCAAATATTTTAACCAAAAAGATGGTTATTGCTATGAGTAAAGTTTCAAAATTAAAAAAAGTAGAACTGCCTGGAAAGACAAAGCAGTTGATCGTACTCGTATAATTAAGTATCAGAAAGCTGAGCTGAAACGTACTAAAAATGAACGAAATAAATACAAGTCTGAACTCCGGAAAAATAGACAAGTAAGGTACTCCCCATTGTCAAGACAAAAAACAAGGTTTTTTAAGGTGCGCTTTTGAGCTATAAATAATCCTGAAAATTAAAAAAATAATAGTAAATAAAAAAAATATGTTTCTGTTTATCATAAAAATGTTCATAAACAACTTAACTAATTGATTTAATAAATAATAATACCATTCTAAAATGTTCATAACTTATTGATAAAATGTTTATAACTTTTTTGTATCTCATTAACATACTGTTAAAATTCAATATTAATATGTTTATAACTTATGCCGCACGTTGAATAGGGCATTCACCAAAATATATTATTTTTACAACCTCACATTGATCACCATTGCTGATAAATCTTGCCTGTTACTTCCTTTAATTTGTCCGATCTTAACTATCAATTTCGTAATCATCCGGCAAATTCAAAAAATCTTTTTTCGCCAATTGACTCTCAATTAAATAACCAATTTGACCATTCCTCTTGAGCTGTGAAATCATCCACTGTGGTAATCTAATTGTCACAAGCTCTCGTTTCAAATGGTCTGGTTTCTTTTTTCGACCAGCCCCTGCACGTTTTCCTCCTCTCATTTTTTTACCTCCAAAACATATAGCATGTTGAATTAAGTGTAACGCTATTCAAAAAATCATCCTAAAAATACGCTATATATTTGATTAGCGTTATGCAATATTCAAATAAACTCTACTACCAACTGATTATGTGTTGGATAGTACGCTTTTATCTTGTTTGCAGCAGGAAACATTTTTTATAATATCAATACGACTTAATGGTATTCTAATTAATTATACAAAGTGGTTCTGAAATTACCCTGGAAAAGTTTTAAAATATATCTCTGCCGGGGTCTGGTAATCCAAAGATTGATGGAGTCGTTCATTATTGTAAAAGCCAAAATATTCTCCAATGTTTTGAATAGCCTCCCTGACGGTCTCATAATTGTGAAGATAAACACGTTCATATTTCACGGTACGCCAAAGGCGCTCTACGAAAATGTTATCCAGAGCACGGCCCCGGCCGTCCATGCTGATCTTCACATCGGCTTTTTTTAAAACGCCGGTAAAGGCATCACTGGTAAACTGACTGCCTTGATCCGTGTTAAAAATCTTAGGTTTTGCAATTTTTAAGGCACCCTGTAAGGCTTTTATACAAAAATCCTTATCCAATGTGGTTGAAAATTCGTAGCTCAGGACATACCGACTAAACCAGTCTATCACTGCTACAAGATAGATAAAACCTGAATTCAAACGGATATAGGTAATATCCGTTGACCACACCTGGTCAACTTGCTCAATGGAAACGCCTCGCAGCAAGTATGGATAAATTTTATGCTCTTTTGATGCTTTGCTCAAATTTGGTTTTGGATATATAGCTTCAAGTCCCATAAGCCGCATCAAACGTCTTATTCGTTTAGGATTAACAGTGTGCCCTTGTCGCTTTAATACGGCCGTCATTTTTTCAACACCGTAGAACGGATATCGGGTATATTCTTCGTCTATCAATCGCATGAGAGCCAGGTTATAGCTCTCATCTTTGCAGGATTGATAGTAATAGGTTGATCTGTTTATTCCCAAAAGATCACACTGGCGCATTACCGGTATCAAAGAATGATTCGGCTCAATGTATTGACGCTTTATATCAATTGAGAAGGTTAGATTTTTTTTTTAGCCAGTCCAATTCGACCTTTAATTGGCCGATTTGCTGGTAAAGCTCCGCCTGGAATTCTTCAGCGTCTTTTTCTTTTTTTTGACGCTTTTTTGAAAATATATCGGGCAATTCTTCTAATAGACGCTTTCGCCATTGATTTATTTGATTTGAATGAACTCCATATTCACTAGATAGTTGAGAAATCGTCTTTTCCTTTTTAACCGTTTCAAGCGCTACTTTAGCTTTGAATGATGCACTGTAATTTTTTCGAATTTTACCCATTGATGAGCCTCCTTTTTGTTGATCAGGATATACTCATTTTACACCTTAAACAACTGTCCAGTTTTTGGGGAGTATTATAGTATTTCAATAACAGGAGATGAGGATATTCCAATCAACAAAAGGGAAAGTGGCGTTAAAAGACTAATACTTTTGAATTTTTTCAGAGCAGAAGCAGAGCGAAGACAACAAGACAAAAATGTTCCAGATATAATTTATGCAATTGAAGAGCCTGAAACATCACAACATCCAAGTCATCAAAGAAAAATGATTGAAGCCTTTTTTGAATTATCAAAAACAGATAATACTCAAATAATATTAACAACACACAGTCCTTCTATTGTAAAACTATTAAAATTTGAATATATAAAACTAATTAAAGATGATGATGGTTTAAAAATAGTAAACGTTGAACAAGCAAATTTACCCTATCCATCTTTGAATGAAGTTAATTACTTGGCTTTTGACGAGTCTAATGAAGAATATCACAATGAATTATATGGTTATATTGAAAGTAAACAGCTACTGAATGATTATAAATCAGGAAAAACACCTATTCTTTATAAAAAGGAATTTAGGGGAAAAACTTCTGAAACTCAAATAATACAGAGTGAGTATATTCGTCATCAAATTCATCATCCTGAAAATACTCAAAATTCAAGATTTACAAATGACAAACTGCAAGAATCTATTGGTGAGATGAGAACATTTATTACGGAAAATATTAACACATAACACGATTTACTGGATTGCAGGGGGCTGAGTCGCTTTGAAAAGTTTTAATTTAACAAGTTTTATTACCACGAACAAGTTTATTGGAAACCCATGCAGCCAGTGTTCTTGGCGACAGGATGGACAGCTCCGCGCCCCATCCTGTCGGCCTGCTGTTGAGTAGGCCGTTATTTATAAAAACAGAAATAGAATCTCACAATTGAGGAAAAATCAAAGATGCAAGATTTTATGACAATAAAAGAAGCAAGTATTTGGGCATCTAAATACATAAGTAAAAATGTTACTCCATCAAATATATCATATTTAATCCAATATGGAAGAATACATAGAAACGGAGACAATGGAAATGCTTTTGTCAATAGGTATGATTTAGAAAAATATTACAATTCACATTATGAGACAAAAGAAAACCGATGGAAAAAACAGTTGGGGAATGATTTAAACTGGAATTTGTCCTTTTCTGAATATAAAGAATCTGAAACAACAAAACATGTTCATAGATTGCATTCATATAAAGGAAAATTTATTCCGCAGCTCGTTGAATACTTTTTGGATCAGCATACTGACGATTTTAAAAATAAATCATTTTTTAATGCAGGTGATATTATTTTAGACCCTTTTTGTGGCAGTGGTACAACTCTTGTGCAGGCAAGTGAATTAAATTTACATTCGATTGGAATTGATGTTTCTGCATTTAATGCCTTTATAAGTAACGTTAAAGTTGGGAAATATGACATTAATGATGTCAAAAACACAGCTGATATAATTACGCAAAGCCTAAAAAGTTTTCAGAAAGAAAGAAACAATGTGAATTTTGAGAATAGATTATTAAATGAATTAAAAAAATTTAATAGCAATTTTTTTCCATCACCAGAGTTTAAGTATAAAGTCAGACAAAAAAAAATAAATGAAAAATTATATGGCAAGCAAAAATCCGATGAATTTTTAAAAATATACCATACGCTTATAGATAATTACAAAATTTCATTGAAACAGAAAAAAAATGACTCATTTTTGGACAAATGGTTTCTGCAAGTTGTTAGAGATGAAATTGATTTTGTCTTTAAACAAATAAAATCCATTAAAAACCTGGAAACCAAAAAAATTCTTGCTTTAGTTTTGAGTCGTACTGTCCGTTCGTGCCGTGCAACAACTCATGCTGACTTGGCAACACTAAAAGAGCCTGTAACCACGACGTATTATTGTAAAAAACACGGCAAGATATGTAAGCCATTATTTTCAATATTAAGCTGGTGGCAAAGATATACACAAGATACAGTTAAACGAATTATTCAATTTAATAAACTTAGGACAGATACTTTCCAGAAATGTTTAGTGGGAGATAGTAGAACAATTAATATAATACAAGAGTTAGAGGAGAAATATCCTAAATTTGGCAAATTAATTAATGACAACAAGATAGATGGAATCTTTTCAAGTCCGCCATATGTTGGTTTAATAAACTATCATGAACAACATGCTTATGCTTATGACTTGTTTGGTTTTGAAAAAAAGGAAGACTTGGAAATAGGGCCTTTATCTAAAGGCCAGGGAATAGAAGCGCGAAAGTCTTATATTAAAGGTATTTCTGATGTTTTGAATAACTGTAAACAGTTTTTGAAACAAGATTATGATGTGTTTTTGGTAGCCAATGATAAATATGGTCTATACCCGCAAATTGTTGAACTATCTAACATGAAAATTGTTAATGAATATAAAAGACCGGTTTTGAATCGTGTTGAAAAAGACAGGTCTGCTTATGCAGAAATAATATTTCACCTGAAGGAAAAGTAAAATGGCATTAACTAATAAAATAAAAGAGAAAATTTCGATAGAAGTAATAAAAACATTAGTTACTCGATTTGAAAATTTTCCAGAGGATGCTTCCAATAATCGTAATGCTCCATTTCACGAAGCATTTTTAAATGCTTTCTCTGATAAGTTGGAAGGAAAAGTTTCGGATATTCCATTTTTTATAAGTTTAAGCAGTTGGCTGCATGGGTTGAATACAACTCTTGGACAAACTTTTTTTGAAAATGTAGCTCATCATTTAAGCCAAGGGGAAAAAAGGGAGTATACATCAAAAAGATTGGGCAATCTTTTTATTACACAATCTCAAAGAGATAACATAGCTCAAATAATTGCAGATCTAAGCACCTCTACGAAAATTCCTGATCTCGAGTATGAGAATAAAAAAATATTTTCCAACTTTGATACTCCTTTGATCAATGCAAATGATTTTTCTACCGATGTATTTATTGAAGATGCAAAGACAATAACTGCTATCGAGTTGAAATCAGTGAAACCTAATTCTGGAGAAATGAAAGGTGAAAAGTTAAAGATATTGGAAGGTAAGGCTGCATTATTTAGAGAATTCCCCAATAAACGAATTGAGTTCTACATAGGATTTCCTTTTGACCCAACAATCAATCCAGAAATAGAATCCACAATTAGTCACAACAAAACAAAATTTTTAGGATCAATCATAAATATGAATAAATATTTTGCATCAAATGAAACTTTAATCGCCGATGAATTATGGGATTTGTTATCACAACAAAATAATACAATGGAGCAAATTCTGGATGTTATAAATTTTATTTCTACAACAGAATTTTTGACAAAATTTCAGTATTTAAACAATAATAAGAACCGAAATTGTCAAAAGTATTTGGATCTTTTGAATGCATGGAATTTATTTTCAGAGGTTGAATTGGAAAAAAATAATGATATTATCCGCAAAAAAATGAATAGAGATAGATTTTTAACGAGAGTTTACAATAAGCATGCTTTTGATGCTAAAGGAAACTATAATCATGATAGATATTTACAACTTAGAAAGTTAATATGATAAAATACATAACCAGTAAATTCAGCGGACGCAAAAAGCCGCGCCACTGATTAATTCGTTAGCCCCTTAAGTAAGGAATATATGGAATCTAAGTACAAACAAGATATTACAAATACTGTTTCTGGTTTAATGGAATCGTTGAATAGTATTGAAGACCTATCATTGGATAATGTCACAGATGAGCAGTTGACTGAATCTTTTGAAAACATTAGAGGAGCCATATTTAAAGGTGTTTCAAGTATCAAATTTCATCTTGAACTACTATCTAAAGTTGCTGAGTGGGATAAACTGAATATTTCATTTTTTGGGGAAACAAATGCAGGCAAAAGCACGATCATAGAAGCGTTAATAAGTGGTGATGGTAGAAGCATTGGAGAAGGATATAAAGATTTCACAAAAACTATTAATAAAATATTAAGGTACTCCCCATTGTCAAGACAAAAAACAAGGTTTTTTAAGGTGCGCTTTTGAGCTATAAATAATCCTGAAAATTAAAAAAATAATAGTAAATAAAAAAAATATGTTTCTGTTTATCATAAAAATGTTCATAAACAACTTAACTAATTGATTTAATAAATAATAATACCATTCTAAAATGTTCATAACTTATTGATAAAATGTTTATAACTTTTTTGTATCTCATTAACATACTGTTAAAATTCAATATTAATATGTTTATAACTTATGCCGCACGTTGAATAGGGCATTCACCAAAATATATTATTTTTACAACCTCACATTGATCACCATTGCTGATAAATCTTGCCTGTTACTTCCTTTAATTTGTCCGATCTTAACTATCAATTTCGTAATCATCCGGCAAATTCAAAAAATCTTTTTTCGCCAATTGACTCTCAATTAAATAACCAATTTGACCATTCCTCTTGAGCTGTGAAATCATCCACTGTGGTAATCTAATTGTCACAAGCTCTCGTTTCAAATGGTCTGGTTTCTTTTTTCGACCAGCCCCTGCACGTTTTCCTCCTCTCATTTTTTTACCTCCAAAACATATAGTATGTTGAATTAAGTGCAACGCTATTCAAAAAATCATCCTAAAAATACGCTATATATTTGATTAGCGTTATGCAATATTCAAACAAACTCTACTACCAACTGATTATGTGTTGGATAGTACGCTTTTATCTTGTTTGCAGCAGGAAACATTTTTTATAATATCAATACGACTTAATGGTATTCTAATTAATTATACAAAGTGGTTCTGAAATTACCCTGGAAAAGTTTTAAAATATATCTCTGCCGGGGTCTGGTAATCCAAAGATTGATGGAGTCGTTCATTATTGTAAAAGCCAAAATATTCTCCAATGTTTTGAATAGCCTCCCTGACGGTCTCATAATTGTGAAGATAAACACGTTCATATTTCACGGTACGCCAAAGGCGCTCTACGAAAATGTTATCCAGAGCACGGCCCCGGCCGTCCATGCTGATCTTCACATCGGCTTTTTTTAAAACGCCGGTAAAGGCATCACTGGTAAACTGACTGCCTTGATCCGTGTTAAAAATCTTAGGTTTTGCAATTTTTAAGGCACCCTGTAAGGCTTTTATACAAAAATCCTTATCCAATGTGGTTGAAAATTCGTAGCTCAGGACATACCGACTAAACCAGTCTATCACTGCTACAAGATAGATAAAACCTGAATTCAAACGGATATAGGTAATATCCGTTGACCACACCTGGTCAACTTGCTCAATGGAAACGCCTCGCAGCAAGTATGGATAAATTTTATGCTCTTTTGATGCTTTGCTCAAATTTGGTTTTGGATATATAGCTTCAAGTCCCATAAGCCGCATCAAACGTCTTATTCGTTTAGGATTAACAGTGTGCCCTTGTCGCTTTAATACGGCCGTCATTTTTTCAACACCGTAGAACGGATATCGGGTATATTCTTCGTCTATCAATCGCATGAGAGCCAGGTTATAGCTCTCATCTTTGCAGGATTGATAGTAATAGGTTGATCTGTTTATTCCCAAAAGATCACACTGGCGCATTACCGGTATCAAAGAATGATTCGGCTCAATGTATTGACGCTTTATATCAATTGAGAAGGTTAGATTTTTTTTTTAGCCAGTCCAATTCGACCTTTAATTGGCCGATTTGTTGGTAAAGCTCCGCCTGGAATTCTTCAGCGTCTTTTTCTTTTTTTTGACGCTTTTTTGAAAATATATCGGGCAATTCTTCTAATAGACGCTTTCGCCATTGATTTATTTGATTTGAATGAACTCCATATTCACTAGATAGTTGAGAAATCGTCTTTTCCTTTTTAACCGTTTCAAGCGCTACTTTAGCTTTGAATGATGCACTGTAATTTTTTCGAATTTTACCCATTAATGAGCCTCCTTTTTGTTGATCAGGATATACTCATTTTACACCTTAAACAACTGTCCAGTTTTTGGGGAGTATTATACTGCTGGAACATGCCTCTGAGTTGTCAGAATCCCCAGATAAATGGATGCCGTGGAATTATAAATCCGCACTGATTGAACCGGACAATCCTGAAGCATAAAATCACTTTTTAATATTTCCATCCTGATTGATCAGCCGGGTGCCTGCAAAAAACAGGCACCTAACCGCTGACTGCTTACCTACGCCAAATTTTTTTTTGCGCTATGCACGCTTGCCGAAAGGACACGAAGAACTAAAAGCCCTGGGATTCAATGGCCCTCAGCTCGCAGCAGCAACCGGTACAATAATAGGTCGTATGTGTCAACCAGGTAGTGAACTGGCAACTCATTACTGGCTCCAGAATGTTTCAGGCTTGGGTGAATTAATTGATTATGATTTCAACAAGATTAATCTATACAAAATGTATAAAATCTCTGATCAGCTTCTCAATAATAAGGAAGCCATAGAAAATCATCTATACTTACAAGAAAAGAATTTATTTGAATTTCAAGAGACAATAACCCTTTATGATCTTACCAACACTTATTTTGAAGGCAGCAGTAAAGCAAACAAGCTGGGGAAACGCGGACATTCCAAAGAGAAACGTTCTGATTGTCCACTGGTAACTTTGGCTTTGGTGCTGGACAGCAGTGGCTTTCCCAAGCGCAGCAAAGTATTTGAGGGTAATGTAAGTGAACCGTCAACATTAAAAAAAATGATTGTTGGTTTGGAAAGAAAGAATTTATCCCAAGAGCTGTTTAAGCCCTCAAAAGCGACTATAGTAATGGATGCCGGAATTGCCACTGAAGATAATATTAAATGGCTCAGGGAAAACAGTTATCCATATATTGTAGTTAGCCGAAAACATCATCGCGAATTTAATGAAGATGAAGCAGTTGTGGTAAAACAAGACAATGACTGCACAGTAAAAGTGCAAAAAATTATTGACTCAGAAAATGATGAGGTTTTGTTGTATTGTCACTCTACAAAGCGGGAAAAAAAAGAACAGGCTATTAATGATCGCTTTACCATTCGCTTTGAAAAGGCTGTCAGCAAACTTGAGTCAGGCTTGCATAAAAAAGGATGTCTAAAAAAATACGATAAAGTCCTGGAAAAAATAGGTCGTCTGAAACAGCAATATTCCAAGGCTGCAAAGCATTATAAAATAGAAGTATCTAAAAACGAAAAAAATGGCAATGCTGTTAAGATCCTTTGGACACGTCAAACGCTTGCGGACACAAAAGATAGTTTGCCGGGAGTATATTGTCTCAGAACAACCCATATGGAATTTGATGAAGCTACTCTATGGCATACATATACAATGTTAACGGATCTGGAGGCTGTTTTTCGTTCACTGAAATCCGAGCTTGGGATGCGGCCGGTTTTTCACCAAATCACAAAACGGGTGACAGGTCATATTTTTATCAGTGTCATAGCTTACCATTTGATACATAGTATCCGTTACCGATTGAAAAAGACGGGGATAAACAGTAGCTGGTCTGACTTGAGAAAGCAACTGGCAGGCCAAAGTCGAGTAACAGCTTCCATGCAGTGCCGAAATGATAATGTTATGCATGTAAGAAAAAGCACACGCCCGGAATTACGACAACAGAAAATATATTCTGCTTTAGGGTTATGCCCTCTCCCTGGCAGAACGATCAAAACAACTATCAAAAAAAATAAAAGTAGTGCCATAACTAAGATTTTAAAAAAGTAACCTACTGTAATTATAGTGTTTGTTTTTTCTATTCAAAAAGATGGGTTAAAAATAGATGCAATCATAAAACTGATTATGCAGACCGCCAGATCGTCAGGCTCAAACCACAAAACCTGCAAAGGCGCTGATAAATATTGAGGAATGCGTGGGAATTTGGTTTCCAATATAATTTTTCCTTTCTTTTCCTGTTAACCGCCTGGCAAAAGATTTCGGCAACAGGAAAAAAAGATTGCTCTTTCAGCCAGGATTTGTTTGGCGTCCTGCATGTTTTAGCAGGACGCCGGGAGAATATTATTTGAAAAAAAGTTAAAAAATTGCTCCAAGGGTTTGTGTCATGGTATCGGCAGTCATTATTAATGCGCCACCTAAAATACAGGGGATCGCCAGGCTAATTTTTTGCTGAATAGCCATTGCGCCGCCAAACACCATAGCTCCAACGCCGGCTGTAAAACCTATTGGACCATTTAAGAGCTGATTTACTGCTACATCGTAGACATCAAAAGCAAAAGAACCTGCGGCCGGTACCGGTATAAACGCAGCAGCTGTCCCTGCTATCAGGAGCGTTGCGCCGGCAGCGACGATACCCAGGCCAAACTTGCGTGATTTGTCGGGGTCACTGAAAATTTTTGATAGTTTGGTTTTTAATTTAATTATTTTCTCCTTTATCTGTTGGATCATATTATTTTCTCCTTTATTTGATGATTGAGACTTACGTTTGGTGCCACAATTTATCCCGGCATTGAAATATCGGGATAAATTGTGGCAGGAACTTAATTTTTTCAAGTTATAGGCATCCCCCCTTTCTTTTGATAGAAACAACCGCCTTGCGGCTTAGTTTTGATTGAGGCGCTTCAATTTCTCCCCGGCCGATGACCGTTGTGACCTGAACGCCTTGATTGATCAGATACTTTTCAACAGCCATGGCACGTTTCAAAGAAAGCTGCCTGTTATGGGCTGTTGATCCGGGCGGACTGGCATAGCCGTCAATCCGGATCGGCTGCCGGTTAAACTTTTTGATAAATTTGTTAAGCTTCACCGTCTCTTTTTGCTGAATTGCGTATGAATCAAAATCAAAATAGATGGTCAATGTTTCCGATTTTTGTTTTTTTGTTGAGACGGCTTCCTGTTTAACAACAGGTTTATTTTTTATTTTTTCCTGCAAGGCTGCTTTAATTTTCCCCTTGAGGATTTTTGATGAGAATACCGACCTGCCTGCTTTATCAGTTTTTAAAGGGGGCACTGATCCGGAAGACAGGTCGGTAATGACGAACATCCCTGTCGGGATGGCATCAGCCGGTTTATAGTTTTGTGTAATATTTGCCGCTCTTATCCGGGCCGGCTTGCCGCCGGTGTTAAGGACAAGACGGACAGCAGGGGATGGTGTTTTTGTTGTCGGCGGCGCAGAAGCGCAGGCTGATAAAAAAATCAGCAGAGCTGCAGAAAATATCAATTCAGTTTTCAATGATTGCTTCCTCCATTTTCCGGGCGGCATGATCGGCCATGCTCAATATTTTGGCCTGCTTCAGCCTGGGTGAATTTTTATAGGTTTTGATCGTCTGCATGGCCGTTTTTTTCAAAGGCAGGTTCTTGAGAAAATGCTCGGCCACTATTGCGCTTTTAGAAGGCAAATCGACCGGCATATCCTGGCCGGGTAGTTTGCCTAAATTGTGAGCCAGGGAGACGATCAGCATTTCTCCGGCGAGCAATTCATGATCTCTGATTTTGCCCTTAATGGTATCCAGTACCTTTCCGGCAACATTCAGAGTATGCTCCACCAGGGTGATCTCTAAAAACTTTAAGTCCGTGGTTTCGGTCGGATCATTTTCTGCAACCGAAGGATAATCTCCTGCTTTATCCAGGAGGGTCATAATTTTCAGGATAGATTCAAGCGCATCCCCCAGATTATTTTTATATGGCTGAATATAAATTTTATAAAAAATTTTTAGCTTGGGATTAGTCCATAAGTCAGCCACGGTATCTTCGGAGTCCTCTTGGGCGATTTTAGCTTTTTTTTGATCTGCATTCGTCCAGAGGTTCGAAAGTTGATCCAGGCTGATCTCTGTTTTTTTGTGTTTGCGTTTTAGATATCGAATAAAATTTATGATCATAAAAAAATTCTCGCTTAAAAAAAGTTTCCCTCTACCTTATATAATAGAATGGCCGTCAAATTTTATGGTCTGCCTTCAGGTCGTAAAATCGAAAAGTTTTTGGTTTGTGGGATATGAAGTTTTATTCTGGATCAGTAGTGTCCGGTTAGGTTTTTGCATGTTATATGGGATAAAAAAATTAGAAAAATGTTCATTTTTTACTTGACAAACCAAATAAAAATTTTTTATCGTTTTGTTATAAAATTATAATTATAACAAGGAGTTAAGACAAAAATGGACATATTCAATATCCCAAAAAAGAATTTTAATCCCCAATCTCATGCTCGATTTCTCAAACCTTTGCAAAAGATTTTTCCTGACACGCCACAGCTTAAATCCCGAGGTCACAGGCCATTGAAAATGACTTTTGAAGATCAGCTTCACGCACTGATATTTTTCCATCTACAAGAACATGAATCAGCTCGTGATCTTATTCAACACCTTAAAGAAGACGATTTTGCCAAAGAATGTGTCGCTCCAGATGGAGGGATCAGTCGTAGCAGTTTTTCCGAAATTATCAATTCTCGAGGGCTTGAACAGCTTGAATATGTTTTTCAAGCTCTTTGCAGCCAGGCACAAAATGCTTTACCATCAAATTATTCAGATCTCGGTGAACTCGTTTCCATTGATGGATCTTTAATTGATGCAGTTCTGTCCATGTACTGGGCTGATTACAGAAAAGGCGCTAAAAAAGCAAAAGGCCATTTCGGCTTTGATGTCAATCGCAAGATTCCTATAAAAATTCATCTGACAAATGGAAATGGCGCTGAACGCCCCTTTGTCAGGTCTATCCTTACAAAAGGCCAAACAGGAATCATGGATCGGGGGTATCAATCACATAAGGATTTTGATCTTCTTCAGGATGAAAAAAAACATTTTGTTTGCCGCATCAAAGCGAAAACAACAAGAACTATTATCAAAGAGCAGCCTGTTGATCCCGACAGCTATATTTTTTATGATGCTGTGGTTCTTCTTGGCACTCCTGGGGTAAACCAGACCAGAAAGCCGGTTCGACTGGTTGGTTATAAAATTGCCGGTGTCAAATATTTTGTGGCAACTGATCGTTATGACCTTACAGCCGAGCAGGTTGCAACCGTTTATAAGCTTAGATGGGATATCGAAACTTTTTTCAAATGGTGGAAGAAACATTTAAAAGTGTACCACTTGATTGCTCACAGTAGATATGGCCTGATGGTTCAAATCCTTGCGGGGTTAATAACCTACCTGCTTATGGCCATATACTGCCATGAACAGTTTAATGAACCTGTATCAATAAAGAGGATTCGTCAGCTTAGAAATACCATCCAGAACGAATTACGTACTGACGAAAAAAACGTATGGTCTAATAATCTGATTATCAAAGAGCAAATGCTATATGCCAAAACTTAACCGGACACTACTGATTCTGGATGTTTTGTGTTTTTTTTTAGCGGATTAGATTTGGCACAAAATCAACGACATGTCATTATGATGTCATAAAATATATATTTTATTGTGGCACCAAATTAACGAGGTAGAGGAAATTGTGTCTGTTGGAAGAATAGAAAAGCTGAAATAGCTTTTAGATTTATTGGATGTGAAAAAAGCATCTTCGGAGTATTACAATACGCCTTCCTCCCTCTGGCCTTGTGCCAAATTTTAAAATCAGGTTATTATCTGACAATCTATAAAAGCACATTTGTTCAACAATTGGACGTTGTGCCAAAATACCCTATATACAATATCCAAACCCTATTTTACACTTGACATTATACCCTATAGGTATTATTTTCTTGTTAAGAAATTAAAAATATACCCATAGGGGTATAATAAATCGCTATATTTTTAGCAAAGTACCCGAAAGGGTATAACAAACAGACAATAACGGAAGCATGTTTTCTGTCGGGTATGGTATAAATAATGACATTGCGTGATTTTGTAAAAAAGCAGCGTAAGATCCACCGGTTGACCCAAGCCGATCTGGCCAGTAAGGCCGGAGTAGGGTTGAGATTTATAAGGGAGCTGGAACAGGATAAATCGACATTAAGAATAGACAAGGTGAATCAGGTGCTTCAATTGTTTGGAAAAACGCTTGGCCCTGTTGATCTGCGACCGAAATCTGAAGTAAACGCACCGAATGAAAAATAAAAGAAACAGCGCAGACGTATATCTAAGGGATACAAAAGCTGCCCTGCTGGAAAAAAACAACAGGGGGTATCGCTTCAGTTACCACGAAGACTATCTTTCTTTGCCAGATGCTCAACCTGTGAGCCTTACTCTTCCTTTGGCAGATAAGCCGTATGAAAGTGAGTCTCTTTTCCCCTTTTTCCTTGGCCTCATCCCGGAAGGCTGGCTGCTGGATATTACAAGCCGTACTCTGAAAATAGACCCGGAAAACGTCTTTGATATTCTTCTTGCCACTTGCGGAGACTGCATAGGGGCGGTAAAGATAATTCCGCTATAGACCGTCATATTAATAATTCCATTGCGTTATCGGTCGAAGATATACGATTAGCCCATCTTTTTGAGTTATATGGGCAAATGCTCAAAATAAGCCTTATTTTAGAATTTTCAAAAATTTAATTTGAATGATTTTAATAGGTTAAAAATAATTTGCTCTGGCTTTACCAATGTAGTGCCATAAAATAAAAAATATCTTGACTTTTTATTGACATCCGCCTATATTGGGCAACATGTATATTAGAAGAACCACAATAAAAAGTCGAAAAGATGGCAAACAATATTACACCTATAGATTGGTTCAATCCGAACGAACTGCAAAGGGAGTCAGCCAGCACACATTAATTAATCTCGGTACGGCTTTTTCTCTGCCACGGGATCAATGGCCAGAATTATCTTCACGCATTCAGGAGATTATCAGTGGCCAGCAGAGTTTTTTCAAAATTTCTGAAGAAATAGAGGAGCTTGCTCAAAATTATGCAGCCCGGATTATTCACGCGCAACACAAAAATAAAGCTGAAAATAATAAGCCGGATTATCGCGAGGTAGATGTAGACAGCCTGGAAATGTTCAGGCCACGCAGTGTAAGCTGTGAACATGTGGCGCTGGAAGCGTTTGTTTTTTTAAAACTTGGTGAAGAACTAAAAGCCCTGGGATTCAATGGCCCTCAGCTCGCAGCAGCAACCGGTACAATAATAGGTCGTATGTGTCAACCAGGTAGTGAACTGGCAACTCATTACTGGCTCCAGAATGTTTCAGGCTTGGGTGAATTAATTGATTATGATTTCAACAAAATTAATCTATACAAAATGTATAAAATCTCTGATCAGCTTCTCAATAATAAGGAAGCCATAGAAAATCATCTATACTTACAAGAAAAGAATTTATTTGAATTTCAAGAGACAATAACCCTTTATGATCTTACCAACACTTATTTTGAAGGCAGCAGTAAAGCAAACAAGCTGGGGAAACGCGGACATTCCAAAGAGAAACGTTCTGATTGTCCACTGGTAACTTTGGCTTTGGTGCTGGACAGCAGTGGCTTTCCCAAGCGCAGCAAAGTATTTGAGGGTAATGTAAGTGAACCGTCAACATTAAAAAAAATGATTGTTGGTTTGGAAAGAAAGAATTTATCCCAAGAGCTGTTTAAGCCCTCAAAAGCGACTATAGTAATGGATGCCGGAATTGCCACTGAAGATAATATTAAATGGCTCAGGGAAAACAGTTATCCATATATTGTAGTTAGCCGAAAACATCATCGCGAATTTAATGAAGATGAAGCAGTTGTGGTAAAACAAGACAATGACTGCACAGTAAAAGTGCAAAAAATTATTGACTCAGAAAATGATGAGGTTTTGTTGTATTGTCACTCTACAAAGCGGGAAAAAAAAGAACAGGCTATTAATGATCGCTTTACCATTCGCTTTGAAAAGGCTGTCAGCAAACTTGAGTCAGGCTTGCATAAAAAAGGATGTCTAAAAAAATACGATAAAGTCCTGGAAAAAATAGGTCGTCTGAAACAGCAATATTCCAAGGCTGCAAAGCATTATAAAATAGAAGTATCTAAAAACGAAAAAAATGGCAATGCTGTTAAGATCCTTTGGACACGTCAAACGCTTGCGGACACAAAAGATAGTTTGCCGGGAGTATATTGTCTCAGAACAACCCATATGGAATTTGATGAAGCTACTCTATGGCATACATATACAATGTTAACGGATCTGGAGGCTGTTTTTCGTTCACTGAAATCCGAGCTTGGGATGCGGCCGGTTTTTCACCAAATCACAAAACGGGTGACAGGTCATATTTTTATCAGTGTCATAGCTTACCATTTGATACATAGTATCCGTTACCGATTGAAAAAGACGGGGATAAACAGTAGCTGGTCTGACTTGAGAAAGCAACTGGCAGGCCAAAGTCGAGTAACAGCTTCCATGCAGTGCCGAAATGATAATGTTATGCATGTAAGAAAAAGCACACGCCCGGAATTACGACAACAGAAAATATATTCTGCTTTAGGGTTATGCCCTCTCCCTGGCAGAACGATCAAAACAACTATCAAAAAAAATAAAAGTAGTGCCATAACTAAGATTTTAAAAAAGTAACCTACTGTAATTATAGTGTTTGTTTTTTCTATTCAAAAAGATGGGTTAGTATTATCGTCTCATTCTATTTTTTGTACCAAATTTTAAAATCGGGTAATTATCTGACGGTCTATAGACTATAGATGAGGAAAATAATTTATGAACGATCAATGCTTATCCTGCCAAAAGATTGAGACCGACCTGAAACTAACTGGTGACTATCATCCTCGATGCTCCCGAAAACTCTTTGGAACGGCAAGATCCCCGAAAGTGCCTTTCAGCACCCCTGATATTGCAGGTGAGGCACAAAAGATGGTCGGCAGAATGTCTATTTCCGGTATCCAACCGAAACTTTCCCTTATCCATAAACGTAAAAGTCATCAACTGACTGTGATTGAAAGAGGAGGGTCTTACATACTAAAACCTCAAACAGAACGATTTGAGTCGCTTCCCGAAAATGAGAATCTTTGTATGTGCAGCGCATCCGCATACGGTATTGCGGTTCCATCACATGCTCTTATTCCGCTTTCAGACGGCAAACTTGCCTATCTCGTGAAACGATTTGACCGGTTAGAAGACGGAACAAAACTTCAACAGGAGGATTTTCAGCAGCTCCTTCAAACCAATGATAAATATGATGGATCATACGAAAAAATTGCGAACGTCATCAGAAAATACTCAAACGTTCCCGGTCTCGACCTGCTTGAGCTTTTTGAAAGGGCGCTTCTGAATTATGTATTGGGTAACGGTGACGCGCATTTAAAGAATTTTTCCCTCATTAAAGAGGAAAGCATCGGTTATCACCTCTCACCTGTATATGACCTTGTCAACTCAAGGCTTGTACTGCCGGAAGAACGTGAGGAAATGTGCCTTAGTTTACAGGGGAAAAAAAACCGGTTTTCAAGAAAAAACTTCATAAAACTGGCGGAGCATTTTGGACTTACCAACAAACAGTCCGCCAACTCCCTGGTACGTTTGCATAATATTACGCCTGCTATTGAAAAAATGATAGAAGAAAGCTTTCTGAATGAGTGCTTGAAGGACAGGTTTCTTGAGATTTATCGAAAAAGATTGGAACGAATTTTTAGATAAACAGGGGGGGGTATCTATGACTATTGTATGCCTATCCGATTGGCACAGGTTGACATTTTGGGGTATGATCCGGCGTGTGTCAGATTACCCCCCCGGACTCTAAAGAGCGTGGGCACATACGATCCTACAAAATCAGACGAGCCTGTGCTAACCGGATAGGCATGGAAGTTTTTATCCTAAAAATCTTGTTACGGGCGATGTTATTCTCTCGCGTAAACCGGGATCTTGGGATGATTTTTTTGAGTTGATGGAAACCCTCGATATTCTGGAAAATTTTATGGCTGATCGAGACTTGGATCTGTTTTTTTTGGATGGTAAAATTTGGATTAATCATAAGGAGGAAAAACTATGCTCATAGCCGTAGAAGCAATTATCGAAAAAAATGGGAAAGTTCGCCTGCAGAAACCTATCCGCCTGAATTCACCTTGTCGAGCGATAGTTACGATTCTTGATGAAAAATCGGACGTCATCAGTAAAACAGCTCTCCTAAGCGAGGCAGTTCTTTCTGAAGACTGGAATCGTCCAGAGGAGGAGAAAGCATGGTCTCACCTTCAGAAAGTTCGGTAGTACTCGTCAAGTTCCCTTTTTCAGATCTTTCATTCTCAAAGCTCCTTTTTTCCTGTTTTGTAAAGTTGGTTTCACCCTCTCCAATCAAATCAGGCAATTTTGTATTTTCATAAAATCCATTGCAATTTTCAGCATATTCAAAGATTTACCAATCTTAACTTTTGGGTAAAAGTTAAGATTGGGGGAAAACCTGCATCTTTAATGATTTCGATAATTTAACCTCTATTTTTTCATTTACGGAAAAATTTGTTAAAAAAATATCTTAACTTTATATCATTTTTATGCTATATAGTTAAGATTATGATTCAATTGAATCTTTTTGAACCAAGCATCATTAAATTTGATCATCTTGTGGCCGATACTCCGAGGCAGGCATATTATAAGGTGTGGCTGGAGTCGCTGATGGGAAAATATTTGGTAAGAAAAGAAAGCGGGACAAAAAAACATACCCTGGATAAACGGATTTGGAAGTTTGACGATTTTGTGCAGGCTGAAAAATTTTATATCAGGAAAGTAAAGGAGAAAACCAATCCAAACCGGAAATCGAAACGCAAATATAATTTTGCAAAAAAGTAAGGAAGAGCGTTGAACATAAAAAACCCCAATCATCCGGCAAAAGGAAGCCGGATCACTGTTGAGCCGATCAGGAGGCTGGCGGATATCAAATCCATTAAAAAATTAATAATGGATAATCCGAGGAATCATCTTCTTTTTGTTTTGGGAATTAATAACGGGCTCAGGGCAGGGGATCTTCTCAAACTGAAGGTTAGGGATGTTAAAAATTTAAGGCCGGGCCAGTCGATTGTGATCCGGGAGAGCAAAACAGGGAAGAATAATATCCTGATGATTAACAAAACTGTTTACAAAGCCTTGCAGATATTTTTGGAGGATGCCGGGATAGATAACGGGGAATATCTTTTTGCCAGCCGGAAGACAAAAAAGCCGCTTACGATTCAGTCGGTCAATGCCCTGGTAAAAAAATGGGCCAGGGAAATTAATCTTTCCGGTAATTACGGTGCACATACCTTGCGGAAAACATTTGGGTATATCCAGAGGACAGAGTTCGGGGTGGGGTTTGAGATTTTGGCCAAACGGTTTAATCATACCAGCCCGGCTGTTACTATGCGGTATCTGGGGTTGACGAGTGATGAGGTTAATGAGGTTTTAATGAATGAGATTTGAAGGACGATTCCGTTTTTGTAGTTTATTTCAGCAACTTATCATATCCAGCGTGAGTCCCAATCCAGAACCATAACAACCCCTCTTCCATTTCGATGGCAACGGCACGATGCTTTTTCCCTACTCGCACTGATCTGTAATTTCCAACTTTTTTAAAATGTAATGATGGATGCATCGAGTTTTCTTTGAGAATCTCAAAACTTTTATCTGCTAATTCTTTGATATGTTTTGGGAGCTTTTCGTATTCTTTCCAAAAAGAAGGGGAGCTGAAATGATTCATAGCTTTTTAAAATTCCCTTTCATGAAATCCGACACGGCTTTGTTGGCAATGCCGTCAAGTTCCCCTGAAGCCACATCTTTCTCAAATTGCCTGTCCCATTCTGATGCATCAAACTTTTCAAACCATGATCGAAATTCTTTAAGTTGCACTTCAGGTAATTCAGCTATTTCTTTTTTTATTTGTTGAACCAACATCATAATTTCACCTCACTTTCTTTCTGCCATAATCGCTTCTTTTCAGCGGGCGCGCGCGTTTTGCGCTCCGCTGCAAAAGCCTTGTTGTGTGCCGGGCACGGCACATGTTCTTAAAAGTGAGTCAAACGTATCATGCAGTAAATCGTTTGACAAGTCTTAGACCCAGCCGGATGGAGGCGAAGGGTGTAGCGGTATTACAACGGGGTATCGGTGACGGTGCTTCGGAAGGCAGTAGCCCTGCTGAGGCAGGGTACCGCGAAAGTACGGGGTGACGAACAGAAATCGAGTCAGGCGTGCATGAGTGGGACGAGCCTGCAACACAAGGCAAAGTCCTCTATCCATTATAAGCTCTGTCCGTATACTCGGCGCCCACGTATTGAAAGACATGTGTTTACCCCGGGAGGTCTTCCATATGCCTTTTGAGAAGTCGCGTGCGACGGAATTTTGGCTGAGAACAGGGCAACCTGCTCTGACCGCATGGGAGAAGTCAGCAGAGGGCATAGTAGCCGTAGGAGAAACGAGCCGTGGATACCACGAAGGACTCACCCCGGCGAAGGCCTGAACGGTGCCCGCACCGAATGGTACGGGTAAATGGTTGTGGTGAGTATGGATGAGTTACTTATTTGCATACTGCAGCAGGAGCTGAAATGCCAATAGCGTACGAATTCTGAAAACCCGGTAAAATCGGTGGGATTTCTCACACCCGATTTTATCTTTACCAGCCGAACCGCCGTATACGCGATCCGTATGTACGGTGCTGTGGGAGGGCTCCTCAATGATGGGGAGTCCTATCCCTATATGCCATAGATTCATGCGCTTTTATTACCTGTATATCTTGCGCTGGTAAGATGCGACGTTCAATATCAGACCAAATTTTGCGTTTAATCATTCTTAAGTCATGTTCAGACTGGAGATTCAGCCAAAATTGCGCCTCAATTTTAAAGTAGAGTTGCAATCTCAAGGCGGTATCCGCTGTAATGGCACGTTTGCCATTGACGATTCCGCTTATCCTATTGGGCGGAACAACAAGATCTCGTGCAAGTCTATTTATACTAAGACCCATCGGTTCCATAAAATCTTCTCGCAAAATTTCACCTGGGGTAATAGGATCAAGAAATTTCTTTGTACTCATCTTTACACCTCAATGATAATCCACAATTTTAGCGTGATAAGCATTATTGTCATGCCACTTGAAACAAACACGCCATTGTTTGTTAATACTGATAGCATATTGTCCTTTTCTGTTTCCTCCCAAGGCATGGAATTTGTTCCCTGGATTTAGCTTTAAGGCATCCAGGCTTGGAGCAGCATGCAAAACCATTAACCGCTTTCTTGCCTGCCGTTCAAAAGATTGGAAACGTCTCACTCGTTTGTCATTAAATAGCTTTTCAGTATCTCGGCAGGAAAATGATTTAATCATGAACAACTACTATTACGGAGAAGGTAATATGTCAAGCGGATTGTATTGATGGTGGCATAATGGGAATTTTTGACCAACGCCGCAAAAAGGTAAAATAAGGAATTTATGGTCAAAATTCCCTAATTGATAGTTGGTAAGTCCTTGCTATCGTTCCGGTCATATGACTGGCACTATAATCCAGCTAAGCTCTTTCTGAAGCTGGACACCACCGGTAAAGGGTGGGAATTGATACCCCTAAATTTTGTGCAACCTCCCGAGGTGGCATTCTTTCAGCCAAAAGCTTTTTAGCCGCTTCGACTTTACTTGGAGTCATTGTGCGTCGGCGTCCCCCCACCCGGCCTCGTTTCTTTGCAGCCATTAACCCTGCTTTGGTCCGCTCTATTAGCAGCTCCCGCTCCATCTGAGCAAGGGAGGCCATTACGTGAAAAAAAAACCTGCCCGCTGGCGAGGTGGTATCAATTCCATCGGTAATGCTCTGAAAGTGAATACCGCCCTCCTCAAGCTTTCCCACCAAGTCTATTAGTCTGGGGTGTCTAAATCCCCATAATTAGCTTGCTCAGGATTTGGCCCCCCCTTCAGAATATAAGTTATGTATGTCAATTTGCTCCATTTATAAACAAAGCATTAACATGTTGATAATACCCATTATTTATATTTGAATGTGGTTAAACAAATGCTTATTAAGCTGCGGCACGGTTATTATATTCGGCATTATTGAGCGCGTAAGGTTGTTTTGTAAACTTATTTACGGGCCCACCTAATTGTTCAAAATTTGCTGTAATATCAGTTACATCTTTTGATTTTTCATCATTTTTTGGCACCGGTAGAAGAGTTAAACCACAGTCAAACTCAGTTGACAAACTATCTGTAAGGCTTCCGGGGGTTGGTAAAATTTTTCGGCGCTGCCGAGTTAAAGACAACAACTTATTTTCAACTTCCTGTTGTTCCTTTACTGTAACGCCCATTGCCATCCGAACGGATTCTCTATTCACAGATCCGCAAAAAGCCGGTAAACGAAGTGCAATTCGGTTTGCATCTTTTACTTCTCCTGTACCATGTGTTTTACCAAGTCCAAACAGGGATTCAATATTATCAGAACAAATAGGCATTCCAGTATTGCCCATGCCCAATGATTCAGCGACTATTAATTGTTTTTCCATCCAGGTAATAAAACCGATACGTACTTGAGAGCTTTGAGGGATATTTTTTAAAAGTTCTTTGCACTCTTTGTAGGTTTTCATATTCAAGCCTTGAGCTTTAAGAATTTCCTGGCTTTTTAAAAGAGGAGATGCATCACGAAGAAATCGCTTGATAAACTGTTTATATTCAGGAAGTTTACCAAGATAATTCCTAAGTTTTGAAACTACAGAGTCCTTTGAAACTCGCCCCCGTGGTGAGTGCTTAAGAACCATTTCAGCCCATTTCACCATTCGATGAATATTCATGAATCGAGCTTTTGTCGAAACCTTTGGGGGTGCAAAAAATGCAAGTACTGTTTGCTTAAATTTTTTTGAGGCTTGTCCGCAAGCAGAGATAAAACAGTCATACGAAGGATGTTTTGTATATTCTTTTTTTAATAGATTGGCAACAACATGAGAAATATCATCAATGGAGAAACTTGAAAATCCTCTTTCATTTAGGAGTCTGACACCTTTCATGAGGTCCATTCCTCCGTCTTTCAAATATGCAGCAGGTTTTCCGGTGATGAGAATCACCTTTTGTAAAAAATTTGCAATGGATTCTCCAGTCCATGATTTCGCCACTGAAATTGCTACACAATTGATGTTTTCAAGAGTTGGAGCACCTTCATGATTTTTAAAATGATCAGTTCTAAGCTCCAAAATAGCAAGAATTTTACCAGCTCCCAATGCTATTGAGGTATCTATCATCCAAATAGCACCATTTACAATCTTATCCATATCAAAAGAAACAGAAGAAAGCCCTTTATAGTTCCAGATTTTTGATAGTGAATATCTGGTGACCCAGTTAATGATCGTTTGAGGGCACGGTATTTTGGTTATCCCAAGGTATGCTTGTAAAATGCCAAACATTCTTGATATTGCTCTGAATCCAACGTGTCCGACCAAAAATAGGCGTAAAGAAATAAAAATCAATTCCTCCTTACTATTAACCGACAATGTGTTCTTTTTACGTTCTTGTTCTAATTCTTGTCTATTTTTCCGGAGTTCAGACTTGTATTTATTTCGTTCATTTTTAGTACGTTTCAGCTCAGCTTTCTGATACTTAATTATACGAGTACGATCAACTGCTTTGTCTTTCCAGGCAGTTCTACTTTTTTTAATTTTGAAACTTTACTCATAGCAATAACCATCTTTTTGGTTAAAATATTTGAATATATAGGGAATAATAATTTTTTTCAATCAGCAATTTTGAATTATTGACGGCATTTTGTTATGGTCTACGCAAATTTTACTGAAAATATTGAAGGTGCCTGAATGACATATGATAGATTGCAAGCAAAAATAATCCCTGGCAAACATTGTAGCTTTTGTGGAAACGATTCTGTTCCTTTAATAAAAACAAAATGTTGTGACCAATGGATTTGCTGTGACACTTCTTTTGCATCTATAAAAGGTGGAGATTATTGCCAATATCATCACGAGCACGAGGGTCTCTGCCATTTTCATTACAATAACAGCCATTCAGGGATATGGCAGGAGTGCAAAGAATGCCGGGATTTGGTTGGGGAAGATAATTTTAATGCTGCATTTCATGACCCCAACAATGTGCCAAGATATTAATCGCACTCATGATAGGGCCAAAAGTTGAGCAAAAAAAGTAGCCACAAAACTGAGTTTTTGGACACCCCACTATTAGTCCCTTTAAATTGCGCCCCAATCGATCAAGCTTCCAGATCACAAACGTATCGCTTGATCGCAGATGGGAAAGCGCATCGTCTAGCCCGGGTCTCATTTTGTGTATACCCGATAATTTGTCTGAAAACATTCTCGAACAGCCTGCTTTCTTTAAGGCATCAAATTGCAAATCCAGATTTTGATCTTCTGAAGAGACACGGGCATAACCTATCAACATGGAATTTTATCCTTTCTCAAAACTCGTTTTTATTATAGTAAATTGAGAAATATATTTCAAGAAACCTTTTTGAGAATAAAAATGGACATTTTGAAGGTGTTCTTGGCCAAAGATAAATCTTTTATCAAAAACGACCGTTTTTAAGAAAACAGGACCACCTATGGCTGATCCCGGGAAAAGGCTAAAAATACTCACCGATAGTGAGATTAAAGAGTTGTATGGCCTACCCGAATTTAATGTTGAGGAAAGGGCAAAGTATTTTGCACTCAGTCGGGCAGAAGAAAATGTATTAAGTTCTCTACGATCAATCCGGTCAAAAATTTACTTCATATTGCAGTTAGGGTATTTCAAGGCAAAGAAAATGTTTTTTGTTTTCTCTTACCGTGAGGTTGAAGAGGACATTGAGTATATCCCGCACAAATATTTCTATCGCCATGGTCATGAGTTAAGGGACATCGAAGTGTCAAAGCCCACTCGCTTGAGTCAACAGAGGCAAATTTTAGAACTGCATAGATATCGTGTTGCGACAGAAGAGACCAGAGAGAAATTGGAGGAGAAAGCCAATTTTTTTGTGTCCATTCACTCTAAACCTATCTATATTTTTCGTGAATTGCTTAGTTACTTGGAAACTCATCGTGTCGTCATTCCCGGCTACAGTGTTATTCCAGGTAGGAGCATCGGTTACCCGACGCCCCCCCTACAGACCCGTACGTGAAGATTTCCCTCATACGGTTCCTCGGTTCAAATCCTTTTTACCGGATTATCAACCAAACAGGCGACACCCCGTTTGGCGTATAACTTTGCAGCCCTTACGGCATCAAATATTATGGACTATTCTGGGTAATGGCAGTGGGTATGTTGTGCGCAAGTCCTCGAACATTACTTCGCCCTTGTGACTTCTTCGGCTTAACCATCGACGCCATGCTTTCTCAGTATATTCAAACACAACTTCCAGCACTTTGTAGTTACTTATTACTCCAAAGTACTGGTAAAAACCTCGCAGTTTACTGCAAAGAATCTCATACTGCTCGGCCATTGGCTTATGACGGTTATCCTTGCACCATATCCATATTCTCTTCATAAAACGGCTTGAACGCTTTCTTGCCGTCTTTTTCTTTATTACCATGTACCCTTTTAATGATTTTGACCAGTAAAATGTAAACCCTAAAAAATCAAACGTCCCGTTTCCCTTTCCGCTAATGCGTTTGGAAAATCGAATCAGTTTTGTCTTTTCCGGGTGAAGTGACAGCTCGAACTGTTCGAACCGCCTGGGTAATACATCCATGACACGCAATGCGTCTTTTTCATACTCGAACCCGAGGATGAAATCATCCGCCCAGCGTATGATGGAGCATCTCCCTTTCATCCGGGGGATCACTTCTTTCACGTACCAGTCATCTAAAACATAATGAAGAAAGATATTACTGAGCACAGGGGAAATTACTCCTCCCTGTGGAGTGCCCGTTTCAGAGTACGTCAGGTTGCCTTCCTCCATTACGCCTGCATTCAACCACTTCCCTATCAGGCGAATCATTCCGCCGTCACTTACTCTCCGACGTATCATGTCTTTAAGTAACTCGTGATTAATATTGTCAAATAGTCCTGTAATATCTGCGCTTACTATCCAGCTGATATTCTGCTTCAAGCATTGCTCACGTAAATCTTTGATTGCCATGTGTTGGCTCCGACCTTTTCTGAATGCATGGGAAAAATTGTAAAAATTCCTGTCAAATATGACATTCAATATGGCTGCTGCTGCTTTCTGGACAATTTTATCCTCAAGTACAGGTATGCCAATTGGACGCTTTTTCCCTCCTTCCTTGTCTATCCAGATACGCTTTACAGGAGACGCAACGTACTGTCCTCTCCGCAGTCGTTCATACAGATTATAGAGGTTTTGATCAAGATTTTCGGCATACTCCTTTGCCGTAACCTTGTCCACTCCTGCAGATTTGCTTTTCCGAATTTTACGAAAGGATTGTTTCAGTAAATCAAAGTCTATCCGATGGACTACTGATGTAAATACCAGTTCAGGATTACTTTGAGCAAGCAGCTCGATTTTGATAAGGGATGACCCACCTGTTAACACCGGTGGTTGTCCCCATTCTATCGGTCTGGAATTGCAAGCGACCGTTCTTGCAATTTCTCGGCTTTTTGTTGATATGGTTTGTGACATCTGTGTATCTCCCATAATTCCTGCCAAAAAAACGTTATACCCTGCTTCACCTTCCCTGCAGTGGGTCGCTTGGGCATCACTTCCCCACCTTTCCGATCAAGATAGTTCAATTCTTAATCATCGGTACTATGATCTGCTAAGACTTCCGAATGTTTATCTCAGGTTCGTTCGCTCTTCGCTATCCTCCCCTGATACCTTGTATCGCCCATCTTTTAATGTTTGTGTTTCTGCCAATGGCAGACTCGTTGCAAGGCGGGACATTCCTATGCAACGCCGGGATTTCGCTTGCGCTGGATTTCCTGTTACCGTTCTTTTTACCCAAGGAAACATCCGGGTCTCCCAAGTTCCCGAGCTACCCCTTTGAGTACATGCCCTGGTCTAAGACCCCGGTGGTGTCCTGAATACTTGCCTTAGCATATTCAGGACTGCTGCCTTCCGCTGTCTCCAAAGCGTCGGCTTTTTCCTGCAAGCAGGATTATCACAATGACCACAACCATACATTTTTCGGGGCTCAATACAGAGCCTGCAATCTTGCTCCGTCCAGCTCCAGACTCCCGTTACCGGGTTTACCTGTGGACTTCGCTACTGACCTGCTGGTTAGTCTTTAGTCAGGTGGGACTATCTTAACATCAATGCCAGAGCAAGCCCTGCAGAGATGAAGGAAACAAACCGTTTCCCGAGCACCCACTTGGTAACAATATCGAGTTTCAAAGACCTTGTGTCTTATCCCAACGATTCGGATTTATCTTGGCACGAGCAGAATATTGTTGGGAAAGCGCTTACGACCGAAATGACCCGCCTTGTAACGGCGATTTCTCAATATATTTCTGAAGAGAATTACGAAGCCTTTGAAAAAATTCTAAGTGCTGAGGAAGGTGGGCTTTATGAACTTACTCTATTGAAAAAAGAGCCGAAGGACTTCAGCTATAAAGAAATATCTCAAGAAATCAAGAAATTAGAAGTCCTCAAGTCTGTCTATAATCTAGCAGAAGAGTTTTTGCCTAATGTCAGGATCTCAAACGAAAACATCAAATATTATGCCTCATTGGTAGAGTATTATACCGTTCAAAAGATGAAGCGAATCAACAGGGAGACGGCTTACTTATATCTGCTCTGCTTCATATTTATCCGGTACCAGAAAATTAATGACAATTTGACCAAAACCTTCCTCTATTACGTGAGCCAATTTCTTGCCAACGCAAAGCAGATCGCCAAAAAAAAAGTATATGAATACACAGTTGAGGGGAACAAATATGTCAAAGAGGCAGGGCGGCTCATAGAATTATACATAAATGATAATATCCCGAAGGATACGACATTTGAAGACATACAGGAAATAGCCTTCTCCATTCTGGAAAAAGACAAAATACCTTTTCTTTCCAAATTCATCTCCAAAACAAAGATTGATGTCGCCGACTATGAATGGAATCATTATGTGGCCGAATCTTCGAAATTTAAGAAGAATATTAGACCACTCTTTCTAAATCTTGAATTTAAGAGCCAGATCGAAGAAGATCCACTTCTTGAAGCTGCAACTTTTCTCAAAGATTCATTTCTTAAGAAGAAAAGTTTAAGCCAGATCAAAAAGCAAAATTTTCCACAGGAGTTTATCCCCAAAAAAATAAAACGCTACATCTTCGAATCACGGGAAGTTAAAAGAAAAGGAAAGAAACGTAAGATAAAAGCGATAAATGGCGACAAGTATGAGTTTTTGGTTTATCGCCTCTTAAAAAATCGTCTTGATGCAGGAGAGATATTCATAAGGAACAGTCTGAATTTTAAGAGTTTTGAGGATGATCTCGTTGATAATGAATACTGGGAGAAGAACAAGGAACAATTGATTAAGGATCTCGATATTCCCTTTTTGCAGATGTCGATTGATGACATATTGGCTTCTTTTGAAGAAGAACTTGAGAGCTCCCTGGAAGCCGTCAACGTACGAATAAAGGAAGGGAAAAATAAGGACATCAAGATCACCGGGAAGGGGGATAATATCAAGTGGAGCCTTCCGTACAAAAAGGAAGAAGAGTCCGTAAACAATCTTATCTATGAGCAATTTCGCCAAATAGGAGTTAACGATTTGCTTTATTTTGTTGATGAGCACTGCGACTTTATATCTTCTTTCACTCATATCTTGGACAGATATGTTAAAAATGAGATCGAAGATCACAGGATTATTGCCGGCATTGTCGCCTTTGGTACCAATATTGGTCTTTCCAAAATGGCTGAAATTTCTGATATGAACTATCAAGAGATTGTGCCCACTGCTAACAACTTCATAAGGCTCGAAACTCTTAAAAAGGCCAATGACAAAATTAGTAATGTTATGGCCACGTTGCCAGTTTTTAAATATTTCAATATCAGAGAAGAAACCATTCATTCCAGCAGTGATGGACAAAAATATGAAACTCAATTTAACACCATCAACTCCCGGTACTCCCCCAAATACTTTGGCCTGAAGAAAGGAATATCAGCTTACACTATGGTAGCAAATCATATTCCCGTGAATGCCAAAATTATTGGGGCCAACGAACACGAAAGCCATTACGTTTTTGATCTACTCTTCAATAACTCATCAGAAATCATTTCCGACCGGCATTCAACAGATACCCATGGTACGAATCAAGTAAATTTTATCCTTCTCCATGTTTTCGGGCATATGTTCGCACCACGTTACGCCAAACTCGGTAGTAGGTCCAAAATGATATATGGCTTTAAGAATCCAAAGCAGTACGGAGATTATCTGCTCAAACCCATTCGTAAAATTAACGCCAAGCTCATCAAGGAAGAGTGGGAAAACATTTTGAAAATCTTTGTCGTGTCCTTTCGGCAAGCGTGCATGAAAAACAAATTCAAATAAGGTAGTATCGGTCATTCAAATCACGTAATATTATATAAGGAGGATGACCGATGAATCTTATGCAGCCTTCAGGCGAGTACAGTCTGGATGAAGTACGGGAAAAATTTAAACAATGGCGTAACAGCCGGGATAGAGGTAAAGCCATTCCGGAAGCATTATGGGAAGCCGCTGCCTCGTTATACCCTGCCTATTCTCTGCACCGTATATCAAAAGCCTTGAGCCTCAACCATACCAAGCTAAAGCATTACGTCCAGAATATATCACCAAATCCGTCCGTGCCGACGGCATCTTTCATCGAACTTGATGTAGCCCAAGCCCCTTTGCCTTTCAAGGGCATTATCGAGATGCAACATCAGAACGGTGCCAGGATGACAATGCAAATTGCGGACAGTTCTGACTTGATCAATATAACCCAACAGTTTTGGAGTCAGCCATGATTCAGATAACTCCGCAAATGCGTATCCTGCTGGCCATAGACCCGGTGGATTTCAGAAAAGGTATCGACGGTCTAAATGCTGTTTGTCGGCAGGTGCTGCGCTCCGATCCATTTTCAGGGTATGTTTTTATTTTTCGTAATAAAAAGGCAACTGCCATAAAGATCATTATGTATGATGGCCAAGGATTCTGGATGTGTCAGAAAAGGCTGTCTAAGGGACGTTTCAACTGGTGGCCAAACAAATCCGGTGAGGCGGTCAGGCCTCTGGCCGTTCATGAACTGCAGCTTCTGATCTGGAACGGTAATCCTGTAAAGGCTCATGTTGCACCATTGTGGCGGCCAATTCCTGTAAAAAAATAGAAAAAAATATTTAATGACTTGCGTTCCAGTAAAAAATGTGATATTTGATGCCCATGTTTACGTATAGAGGCAGAGTCGTTACTGACAAAGATATTATTTTTATCAAGGAGCTTATTGCTCAAAATCCGGATGCCAGCCGCCGGGCGCTTTCCAGAAAACTGTGCATAGCCTGGAATTGGGTCCAGGCCAATGGGGCATTGCGTGATATGGTCTGTCGGGGTATGATGTTAGAACTGCACCGTGCAGGATTCATACGTCTGCCGGACAAAAAATGTAATCCCCATAATCCATTTGTAGAACGTAGAAAACCTAAAAAAATTCAGATCAATCAAACTTTACTGGAAACAAAATTAGCCAAAATACGGCCGCTTGAATTTTGCCAGGTACGCAGAAGCCCGCATGAAAAAATGTTCAACAGCCTGATCGAGTATTACCATTATCTGGGTTACTGCCATCCAGTGGGCGAACAGATGAAATACATCGTTTATACTGATGGGCGGCCAATAGCATGTTTTGCCTGGTCTTCTGCAGCGAGGCATATAGGCTGCAGGAACAGGTTTATCGGCTGGGATGCGAAGACGCGTAAAAAAAATCTGCACCTTTTGGCGTATAACACACGATTTTTAATTCTACCATGGGTACGCGTACCACATCTGGCCTCTCATCTTCTTGGTCACATGATAAAAATTTTAGCCCTGGATTGGCGTAAAATCTACAATCATCCCATCTGGTACCTTGAAACTTTTGTGGACAAAACCCGTTTTGCCGGTACCTGTTACAAGGCTGCGAACTGGAAGTATCTTGGAGACACCACCGGCAGGGGTAAAAATGATCATACATTTAAACCGAACCGATCTATAAAGGCTGTTTGGGAATATCCATTAGCCAAAAATTTTCGCAGCCTTTTACGGGGGGACACACAGTGAAGACCCCGGAACGTATAGACCTGGACGTCAAGCAGTTAAATGCTCTTTTAAAGCGTGTTAAAGAACTGTTGCCACCTGAGGACTATGAACTCATCAAGGCTATGGCTGACCCTATTTACCTTTTAAGTCAGAGCGTGAACAATAAAGCCGCCTCCATACGACGGCTGTTGCGCATGCTGTTTGGTGCAACTACCGAAAAAACTGGAAAAACAAAGGCTCACCCAAAAAAGAAGAATTCTGTTAAAGCTAAAAAAGGTCATGGCCGCAAACCTGCTAAAGATTATACCGGGGCAAAAAAAGTCAGAGTCTTCCATGATACTCTTAAACTGGGGTGTCTAAATCCCCATAATTAGCTTGCTCAGGATTTGGCCCCCCCTTCAGAATATAAGTTATGTATGTCAATTTGCTCCATTTATAAACAAAGCATTAACATGTTGATAATACCCATTATTTATATTTGAATGTGGTCAAACAAATGCTTATTAAGCTGCGGCACGGTTATTATATTCAGCATTATTGGGCGCATAAGGTTGTTTTGTAAACTTATTTACGGGCCCACCTAATTGTTCAAAATTTGCTGTAATATCAGTTACATCTTTTGATTTTTCATCATTTTTTGGCACCGGTAGAAGAGTTAAACCACAGTCAAACTCAGTTGACAAACTATCTGTAAGGCTTCCGGGGGTTGGTAAAATTTTTCGGCGCTGCCGAGTTAAAGACAACAACTTATTTTCAACTTCCTGTTGTTCCTTTACTGTAACGCCCATTGCCATCCGAACGGATTCTCTATTCACAGATCCGCAAAAAGCCGGTAAACGAAGTGCAATTCGGTTTGCATCTTTTACTTCTCCTGTACCATGTGTTTTACCAAGTCCAAACAGGGATTCAATATTATCAGAACAAATAGGCATTCCAGTATTGCCCATGCCCAATGATTCAGCGACTATTAATTGTTTTTCCATCCAGGTAATAAAACCGATACGTACTTGAGAGCTTTGAGGGATATTTTTTAAAAGTTCTTTGCACTCTTTGTAGGTTTTCATATTCAAGCCTTGAGCTTTAAGAATTTCCTGGCTTTTTAAAAGAGGAGATGCATCACGAAGAAATCGCTTGATAAACTGTTTATATTCAGGAAGTTTACCAAGATAATTCCTAAGTTTTGAAACTACAGAGTCCTTTGAAACTCGCCCCCGTGGTGAGTGCTTAAGAACCATTTCAGCCCATTTCACCATTCGATGAATATTCATGAATCGAGCTTTTGTCGAAACCTTTGGGGGTGCAAAAAATGCAAGTACTGTTTGCTTAAATTTTTTTGAGGCTTGTCCGCAAGCAGAGATAAAACAGTCATACGAAGGATGTTTTGTATATTCTTTTTTTAATAGATTGGCAACAACATGAGAAATATCATCAATGGAGAAACTTGAAAATCCTCTTTCATTTAGGAGTCTGACACCTTTCATGAGGTCCATTCCTCCGTCTTTCAAATATGCAGCAGGTTTTCCGGTGATGAGAATCACCTTTTGTAAAAAATTTGCAATGGATTCTCCAGTCCATGATTTCGCCACTGAAATTGCTACACAATTGATGTTTTCAAGAGTTGGAGCACCTTCATGATTTTTAAAATGATCAGTTCTAAGCTCCAAAATAGCAAGAATTTTACCAGCTCCCAATGCTATTGAGGTATCTATCATCCAAATAGCACCATTTACAATCTTATCCATATCAAAAGAAACAGAAGAAAGCCCTTTATAGTTCCAGATTTTTGATAGTGAATATCTGGTGACCCAGTTAATGATCGTTTGAGGGCACGGTATTTTGGTTATCCCAAGGTATGCTTGTAAAATGCCAAACATTCTTGATATTGCTCTGAATCCAACGTGTCCGACCAAAAATAGGCGTAAAGAAATAAAAATCAATTCCTCCTTACTATTAACCGACAATGTGTTCTTTTTACGTTCTTGTTCTAATTCTTGTCTATTTTTCCGGAGTTCAGACTTGTATTTATTTCGTTCATTTTTAGTACGTTTCAGCTCAGCTTTCTGATACTTAATTATACGAGTACGATCAACTGCTTTGTCTTTCCAGGCAGTTCTACTTTTTTTAATTTTGAAACTTTACTCATAGCAATAACCATCTTTTTGGTTAAAATATTTGAATATATAGGGAATAATAATTTTTTTCAATCAGCAATTTTGAATTATTGACGGCATTTTGTTATGGTCTACGCAAATTTTACTGAAAATATTGAAGGTGCCTGAATGACATATGATAGATTGCAAGCAAAAATAATCCCTGGCAAACATTGTAGCTTTTGTGGAAACGATTCTGTTCCTTTAATAAAAACAAAATGTTGTGACCAATGGATTTGCTGTGACACTTCTTTTGCATCTATAAAAGGTGGAGATTATTGCCAATATCATCACGAGCACGAGGGTCTCTGCCATTTTCATTACAATAACAGCCATTCAGGGATATGGCAGGAGTGCAAAGAATGCCGGGATTTGGTTGGGGAAGATAATTTTAATGCTGCATTTCATGACCCCAACAATGTGCCAAGATATTAATCGCACTCATGATAGGGCCAAAAGTTGAGCAAAAAAAGTAGCCACAAAACTGAGTTTTTGGACACCCCACTCTTAAACCTGGAGACAACTGCCCTGAATGTTTAAAGGGCAAGGTATATGAATTAAAGGAGCCGCAGCGAATCATACGCATCACCGGAAACGCTCCATTAAGTGGAACTGTCTATGAAATGCAGCGTTTACGCTGTAATCTCTGTGGAGCAATTTTCACCGCATCGACACCTGAAAATGTGGGTGAAGACAAATATGATGCAAAAGCCAAGGCCATGATTGCTCTTTTGAAATATGGTACCGGTATGCCATTTAACAGACTTAAAGATCTTCAGCAAAGTCTTGGCATACCATTGCCTGCATCGACACAGTTCGAGATTGTCGATCAAATGGCAATGGAACTTACTCCGATTTATCAGGAATTTATCCGTCAGGGCGCTCAGGGCGATATCATTCATAATGATGACACCACTATGAAGGTTTTGTCCCTGATGAAGGAAAACAAAGAAAATAACCCGGAACGTAAAGGTATATTTACCACGGGTATACTGTCAAAAACCGATGATCATAAAATTGCACTGTTTTTTACCGGCCGTCAGCATGCCGGAGAAAACTTGATGGATTTACTTAAGCGTCGTATTGGTCTGAGCCCACCCATTCAGATGTGTGATGCTCTGTCCAGAAATGTTCCCAAAGAATTCGAAACTCTGCTGGCAAATTGTCTTACACATGGACGAAGACAGTTTGTTGACGTACTGCAAAGCTTCCCGGAAGAGTGCAGTTATGTACTCGAAATCCTCGCAGAGGTATATAAAAATGATAAGATTACCAAAGAACAGAACATGGAAGCTGAAGAACGGCTACGGTTTCATCAGGACAACAGCGGTCCGCTGATGAAAAAGCTCAACACCTGGTTTCACAAACAAATAGACCAACATTTGGTGGAGCCCAACAGCGGGCTGGGCCAGGCTATTGGCTACATGCTCAAACATTGGGAGGCGTTGACCCTTTTTCTCAGGGAACCAGGTGTACCTTTGGACAACAATATTTGCGAACAGGCTTTGAAAAAGGTCGTTCTGCATCGCAAGAATGCTCTGTTTTATAAAACTGAGCATGGTGCCATGGTAGGTGATCTGTTCATGAGTCTGATTCATACCTGTAATTTATCCGGTACCAATCCTTTTGATTACCTGACAGCACTGCTGGAACATGCCTCTGAGTTGTCAGAATCCCCAGACAAATGGATGCCGTGGAATTATAAATCCGCACTGATTGAACCGGACAATCCTGAAGCATAAAATCACTTTTTAATATTTCCATCCTGATTAATCAGCCGGGTGCCTGCAAAAAAACAGGCACCTAACTGCTGACTGCTTACCTACGCTAAATTTTTTTTTGCGCTATGCACGCTTGCCGAAAGGACACAGAACACCAAGGGCATCAATATCTACAAAAGGCGAAAAGTATCGAAATTATTTTCAATTGTTGATTGATGAGCTTAGAGAAAAACATCATTTTACAGGAGCCAAAGCTGGGCAGCCGCAAAATTGGTACTCGTTCTCGTCAGGAATATCTGGCATTACCTATGGCGCTAATTTTAGCCAGGGAGGAAAAGCGAGAACAGAAGTTTATATTGACCTTGGTGACCAAGATAAAAATAAGCAAGTTTTTGATTTACTTCAACAGGAAGCGACCTTGATTGAAAACGAACTTGGACATAACGTAGCCTGGGAACGTCTCAATGATAAGAGAGCCTCAAGGCTTGCACTTTATATCAATGGAAATATCAATGATTCGGATGCTGAGTTAGAAACAGTGAAAAACTGGCATATTGATAAACTTCTTAAACTGAAGAAACATTTAGGGTCTCGATTAAAAAAGGCTGTTAAATCAGCGTAAAAGCATGTAACAAGGCGCTGGAGATGGACTGGGCAAAGCCGTGCCGTTTTTGAAAGGCAGCATTTGACCGGTAGTTTTTACCTTTATCAAAGTTTTGCGGTTATCGTTGCCCAGCCACTCAGCTTTACGTTAGCAGAAAGAAAGGAAAATAAAACATGGGCTACACAGACAGAATATTCCCAACAAACAAAGGTCTGACAACCTATCTTGATGAGCTGTTAAATAAGAACTACCAGATCCCTACTTTCCAAAGAGAAGTTGTATGGGAAAAAGGGAATGTAAAGAAGCTTTGGGACAGTATTTACAAATTTTATCCGCTAGGGAGTATTCTGATTTGGAAAACCGACTTAAAACTCCAAAACCATAGGCATATTGGCGGGCATGAGATTACAGAAACAAATTTTGCCAGAACAGAATATCAATATATTCTCGATGGTCAACAACGAACTACTTCCTTGCTCACTTCATTGTATGGAGGCAGGATAGAAAATAAGCCTGGGTTTGACCCGACTATTTATGTTGATTTAACAGTCCAAAGTGAAAACGAAACAGACGACGAAAGCTGGGTGTAATTAAACATTTGGATGAAATCTGTCATAGGATTTTATCTAATTTCAGGTACAGCAAGACTTACTTGCAATATTCCACTTCCCATTTTAAACCACCTGTAATTCCAATAATTCGGGAACATTAAATTCTATCGAATCATTCAAGACCTCCTCTGAGAAATCATACTCCCCTTGCAGGTTTATGTGTTGCCAAGCAACTACGGAACCGTTTTTAATAGTGCGAATTAAATTCGTCCTTTCTTTCTCTGAACTGGCATCATGCACCTTTTGTGAAAGATACATATAATTCCAGCAGATAATCGCATTTTCAATCAGCCTTTTGCAGCCATCGGCAATCAATTGTTCTTCTTTTGTCGAATATTGAAACTCCTGATTGTTACCATGGAAGACGGCTTTCCCGAATTTGTTCGAGCTCTCCAGTTTGTTGAGTTGTTTTTCTATCATTTGCCGGAGTTCCACATCGTTAATATATTTTAGTAGAAAAATAGTTTTGATAATGCGCCCAAATTGTTTTAAGGCGCGATAAAGCGGGTGTTGACGAGAATAAGAGCTTAATCGCTTAAACAATTGCGAGGCGGTTGTTTCTTTGAGTTTTATGGTTGTGATAAACCAAAGGATATTATCCCATTGTTCTTGGATGATTTTGGTATTAATTCTCTTTTTTGGCAAAACCTTATAACCCAAAGCGTTAAATGCCGATGGACTTTCAAAGCTGTACAACTGCTGATCCTTAAACTTCTTGATTCTGGGGGCAAAGGAGATACCAAGTAAATGTGTGACGGCAAAAATCATCTCACTGTAACCATGGGTATCGGTAGAATGAATATCACTTTGCACCACATCGTTATGCATGAGGCCATCAATCACGTAAGCAGCCTCTCTTTCCGCTGGATTTATTACAGTGGAATAAAATAGTCGATGGCTTTCATCAATAAAGCTATAAACGCTGATCCCTTGGCCTTTGCCGAAATATTTGTAGGAGTAATTGGCATTCATGGACTCTACGCCGATACTAAATTTTTGCCCATCACTGCTGGTGTGAGTAATGCTCTGGTTCCGTTTGAATAACCGGAAAGGCTGTAGTTGATCCAAAAAATCCAGGATCTTGTCGTTAGCACGAATAATGTTATCATGACTAAAATACCAATTGATCGTATTTTCTAGTTCGTGCAGGTTGATATTTCGGGAAATCTTGGCAGTCTTCCGAATTCCCAGGTTACAACCATAACCAATCGTTCCGGCAAAAAAGGTCTTGTTGGCTGGTTTATCACGGTTGTGTTTCACCTGCCAGTGCACAAAACAGTCGGTGAACCGGCAAGTTCGGTTGACGGTGGTTAGAACTTCAAAAAGAGAAATAAATTTATCTTTAGGAAAAATATCAATTTCTGTTTCCGGTAATTCCTTCTCTCGCTTTGGCGTTTTGACTTTTAACTTACCGTCTTTGCCAAACGTAACGTATTTGTTTACCCCCTGGTTGATATTCTCATTGGTGATCCTAAATTGATCCTGCAATGTTTCTCTGCATTGAGCTTCCAGTTTTGAGAAATTTTTCATCTCAAGCAACCCGGCTTTAACAAGCAGTTCTTCTTTGTTGGCTTCCCAGACTTTCGGCGCAATCAGATAATCATCGAAGGCTCTGTATTTGTAGGAATATTTGAGATTCAACGCTCCGGAGCGAATCCCATCCGCTACCTTCGAAAAAAACAGAACTTTATAAAGTGAAATTTTGAGTTTCCCGTCATCATCAAGCACTAATTCTTGTTCATCGGTTTCTAGGAAAACAGTCGGAGTATTATTGGCCAAGTTGCCATCTTTTTTGCGGTAATATTCAGTGGCTTGAATGAGGCCATTATTGGAAGTGTCGGGGTTGAATTGGATATTTTTGACTATGTCCGAAGCGCGATTTTGCAGCTTGATTGAATTAGCCTCAAGAAGATCATAGTAATCAGTATTCTTGGTAATCCGCTTAGATTCTTGACCGATCTGATTTAACTGACTTTCTATTGCTGACGAACTTTTATCAAAATTTTCAGAGAATAAGGCCGTGAGACTATTTATCTTCTCATCCGCTGATAAGGATTGATTGTGCAGAATTGTTTTGGCATCTTTAATGGTGCTCAAATAATTGGTCACCTTTTGGGAGAAAGTATTTAGAATTTGCTGCCTCTTCTGGCGTTGTTTATAAAAATTTTCCTTATGTTCCCTTTCTATTGTATTGAATTTATTCTGGACAGATTTCATCAACACTTCGATCAGAACGTCATTTAGTCGGTAATACTGGTAAGCGACAAAGGCGATTAACAATAAATATTTTCTATTTTCCCTCAGTAGTGTCCGGTTAGGTTTTTGCATGTTATATGGGATAAAAAAATTAGAAAAATGTTCATTTTTTACTTGACAAACCAAATAAAAATTTTTTATCGTTTTGTTATAAAATATAATTATAACAAGGAGTTAAGACAAAAATGGACATATTCAATATCCCAAAAAAGAATTTTAATCCCCAATCTCATGCTCGATTTCTCAAACCTTTGCAAAAGATTTTTCCTGACACGCCACAGCTTAAATCCCGAGGTCACAGGCCATTGAAAATGACTTTTGAAGATCAGCTTCACGCACTGATATTTTTCCATCTACAAGAACATGAATCAGCTCGTGATCTTATTCAACACCTTAAAGAAGACGATTTTGCCAAAGAATGTGTCGCTCCAGATGGAGGGATCAGTCGTAGCAGTTTTTCCGAAATTATCAATTCTCGAGGGCTTGAACAGCTTGAATATGTTTTTCAAGCTCTTTGCAGCCAGGCACAAAATGCTTTACCATCAAATTATTCAGATCTCGGTGAACTCGTTTCCATTGATGGATCTTTAATTGATGCAGTTCTGTCCATGTACTGGGCTGATTACAGAAAAGGCGCTAAAAAAGCAAAAGGCCATTTCGGCTTTGATGTCAATCGCAAGATTCCTATAAAAATTCATCTGACAAATGGAAATGGCGCTGAACGCCCCTTTGTCAGGTCTATCCTTACAAAAGGCCAAACAGGAATCATGGATCGGGGGTATCAATCACATAAGGATTTTGATCTTCTTCAGGATGAAAAAAAACATTTTGTTTGCCGCATCAAAGCGAAAACAACAAGAACTATTATCAAAGAGCAGCCTGTTGATCCCGACAGCTATATTTTTTATGATGCTGTGGTTCTTCTTGGCACTCCTGGGGTAAACCAGACCAGAAAGCCGGTTCGACTGGTTGGTTATAAAATTGCCGGTGTCAAATATTTTGTGGCAACTGATCGTTATGATCTTACAGCCGAGCAGGTTGCAACCGTTTATAAGCTTAGATGGGATATCGAAACTTTTTTCAAATGGTGGAAGAAACATTTAAAAGTGTACCACTTGATTGCTCACAGTAGATATGGCCTGATGGTTCAAATCCTTGCGGGGTTAATAACCTACCTGCTTATGGCCATATACTGCCATGAACAGTTTAATGAACCTGTATCAATAAAGAGGATTCGTCAGCTTAGAAATACCATCCAGAACGAATTACGTACTGACGAAAAAAACGTATGGTCTAATAATCTGATTATCAAAGAGCAAATGCTATATGCAAAAACTTAACCGGACACTACTGATAAATTATAGATGCCCGAAACGTATCGTAAAGTTCATCAACAACATTAGATCGGGTGCAGATGACCACATCCAGGAACCAGTAGATGATGCACCAGAGGGATTTGTGCGACTATTTCTTATTCAAAATGATGGTATCAACAAGACAACTGTCGAAGCAGAAATCGTCAAGAAGATGGCTGAAATCACATCTGACGACAAGTGGTCGGGAGATAATCAAGAGATAAAAACACTCACGCTTGAGCATCACATGGCTGCAAAACGAGGAGGGTTTAATGGTTTCTTTGAACCACTCTATCAAATATCAAAATTCAAAACTGGACTGCTTGACGGAACATTAAGTGGGATTCCGTTCTTTTCGCAGCAGATTCTTCCCCTAGTGAAATCGCTGCAAGCAGAGAATAAATTTGCGGTAGCACGAATAGTTAAGAAATATTCCCCGCTTGTATCCACTGACACACTTAAAACAAGTGAATCGTCATTAGATGAAATACTGAAAGCAGATGATGCCGTGAAATCGCTCTTCTCCTTATGGGACGGCGACTCAGAACCCTCATTGTTTGATTGCCTAAAGGCGGTCGCAGACAGTGGCCTATTTGCCATACCTGATGTATTTGCACCAATCGTATCTCGCGTAGATTCAGCGGAAAACGAAAGCAAACCAGACGATTCTGCTGAAGCATCCGATAGCAATCCAGACATTGACGCTTGGGACAATGCTCTTTCTGTCCCATTTAGCCAACTGGAATCCTATGTGCAGTATATTTCTGACAAATCCCCGTTCGGCACTCATCAAGGAATAAAGGGCTTGCAGTTTCCTCGCGTAATGGTGGTTTTAGATGATAATGAAGCCCGTGGATTCATGTTTAGCTATGACAAACTATTTGGAGCGAAAGCTCCTACATCAACCGATCAGAGAAATGCCCAAGAAGGCAAAGAAACATCCATCGACAGGACTCGTCGCCTGTTTTATGTCACATGCAGCCGTGCTCAAAGCAGTTTGGCCGTTGTGGTATATACAAGTGCAAAAGATAAGGTTAGAAGCCATTTGCGAAAACTCAATTGGTTTCATGACGGTGAAATCATAGATATTTAAGAGGATCAAGTGCACAAATGTAAATTGTATAACAAAAAAATGCACCTGACTTTTATTCCGCTGCGCTCCATAAAAGCAGGTGATTTTAATCGATAAGTTGACCGTGAGCTCCGCTACGCTACGCACACGGTCAACTTATCGCCGGCTGTCGAGTTCCTCGAACGTCCTTGACAGGTTCCGCTCACGCTCCACCTATCAAGGGCGTTCGAGCCGACTGCGATTCTCGACACTGAATGAAAAAAAACCGCCTTTTTCATTCAGTGCCTGCGATTCTCGCGGCTCAACAGCCGGCGTTAGCGTGCAAACAAATAGAATGACACAACCATGAATGATATCGGTGAAGTATTTATAAGTTACAGTCATGACAATGTTGAACACATTCAACGTGTTCTTGAACTGTCAAACAAACTTCGTTCAGAGGGCATTGATTGTGTTCTAGATCAGTATGAGGTTTCCCCTTCAGAAGGTTGGCCTCGGTGGATGGACAAAAAGATAAGAGATGCCCGTTTTGTATTAATGATTTGCACCGAATCTTATTACAAAAGGGTTATGGGCGAAGAAGAGCCTGGAAAAGGTCATGGAGTGAGATGGGAAGGCAACCTAATCTACCAACACATATACAACGCTGGCACAGAGAACACTAAATTTATACCGGTTATTTTTGACACACAGCACCGTGCCTATATACCAACTCCTTTGCAAGGCGCTTCTAATTACTGTGTGAATACACAAGAGGGTTATGATGATCTTTACTACAGGCTGCTAAATAAGCCTAAGGCTGAAAAACCGGAATTGGGCAAGTTAAGGCCATTGCCTGAAAAGCCTGTAAAAACAAATCCAATTATGTATTTAACCGGTCCGATTGACGTCGATTTATGGAATAAGGCTAAATGGCGGGCTACTTTCTTTATGGGTCATCCAGAGCGACCACCAATACTCGGACTAGCTTTTGAAAACGAGGAAGCTGCGAGAGAAATTTTCGAAACATGGCATGAACGGTACGGAGAAACTGATGAATATGAAGAGTTAAGGATCTCAATAATTGAAGGCGAGATTCAAGATGAAGAACCTGGTTACTCTGTTCACGTTGGATCAGACCCAGATGCTGCAATTAAAAGATTTAAAGATGCAGGGTACGAATTTGATGTGGATGACGATCTAATGATGATGGTCAGCAGGATCAATAGGATGAATCCGCCCGAAGGCTCGAAAAATTTAGAAATGTTTAAAGAGTCATATAAAACATTCAAAACATATTTCCTTGCGCCGGGAGTTATTAGTGAAGATAGGAGGCAACTTAAACCCATAATCGAACTTGGAATATATAAAGGGAAGATTCATTTTAGAAACGTTGATGATATAGGCAGAAATGATATCGACTCGGTTGTCTTGGGAACAGGAAGAATAGAACGCTAACAAGACAATTAAAGGGACGCAAAATTCTGGCGGTTTTTCGGAGTTCGTTGCACCGCTCCAAGTCTATCGGTAGTTCAAAGCTTATTGCCACGCATTTTTGCGCCCCTTATTGCAGTCGATAAGTTGACCGTGAGCTCCGCTACGCTACGCACACGGTCAACTTATCGACTGCTGTCGAGTTCCTCGAACGTCCTTGACAGGTTCCGCTCACGCTCCACCTATCAAGGGCGTTCGAGCCGACTGCGATTCTCGACACTGAATGAAAAAAAAACGCCTTTTTCATTCAGTGCCTGCGATTCTCGCGGCTCAACAGCCGGCGTTCGGCGGTAAAGCTTAAATATTCTCGGTATTATCTATGCCCAATATTTTAATTTTGACTAGCGTTGTCGGCGGTGGCCATGTTTTTAGGGATATCGCTATTGCGATAGAATTAAAAAAATTGCTACCACCTGGGTATGAATTTATTTTTGTATCCGGAGATAATGCTTTTCAGATGCTTAGCAATGAAGGTCTGAAGGTTGAAAAAATTGAAGGAGTTTCGTTCCCAACCAATTTAGGAACAATCGACTTTCTGAAATTCTATCTCATTCTGCTCCGGTCTGAGTTTATTCAATCATTTCAACTCAGAAAACTGATAAAAAAATATAAGCCAGCGCTTATTATTTTGGATGAGTTTTTCTTCCTTACCGATTATTGCAAAACCTGGAAGATCCCCGTGGTTTTCATGTGCGATTTTATCGGTGTGCCACGATCTCCTTTTTTACATAATCCGTTTCGCTCAAGTTTGGAGGCTTTTTTTGACTGGCTCTTATTTGCCCATCTCCCCAAAAAAGCAGATAAATGGATTTACATTGGTGATCCGGACCATATTTTGCGTAAAGAGTGGCGTTCACGTATTAATTCTAAAAATATCTTAGCTGTGGAACCTATCACCAAACTACAGTACACAGAACCACCTTCAAGGCAGACTGCACGCCTGGAATTAGGCTTTAAAAACGATGAAACCGTTCTGACGGTAACTGTTGGATGTTCAGGAATAGGAGAATATCTTTTTAAGGCTGTGAATGAAGCTGTACCGCAATTGCAGCAATCGATTAATAAGCTCAGAGTTGAATTTATTTGTGGGTACGGTATTGAACCGGAGGATTTAGATTTTATTCTTCAACGAGGTGTTAATGTCCACGGGTATGTAAAGAATATTGAAGCATTTTATGCGGCTAGCGATGTCTTGGTCATACAGAGCGGTATAACTACTGCAACCGAGTGCCTCATGATTGGGACTCCGATGGTAGCCGTCCCGATCACAGGACACTGGGAACAAGAACATACAGCTAAGTATCTTAAGAAAAAGGCTGGTACTCTGATTATCAATGGGGAAGATATCTCTTCGAATGTTATGGCTGATGCCATAAAAAGACTTGTAAAAACACGGTTGAAAAAAGAATCATATTTCAAGGGTAACGGACATAATATAGCTGCAAAAGCAATTGCTGACATCCTATTTCAAACCTCGGACGACTGACCTTTTTATAATTCTCTGAACATCAAAGTTAGGGATGTTCTGAGAATAAAAAGTAAAAAAGATATCAAATTAATTTAATCACCCCTCAAAAACTTAATTGGCAAGAAATCGCCGAACCAAAGCATACAGCCTGACCGCGAATAGCCGCCCGTTATTTGTTTGAGCATCACGGCGCGGCGGCTGATGCAAGGTCGTTATACGTGAAAACAGGAGGTCTTATGAGAAATTTACCAAAACTCATCTTCGTCGGAGCGGCAGGCGCCGGATTCTTAACTGGATGCGCTCCAAGTGGCCCAATGCCACCCATGTTCGGTCCAGGCGGTACTGGTATATTGTTATTTGTTATGGTCGCTGCTGTTGGCTATTTTATCTGGCATAAGCTTACTGTTATCAGTACAAGGCTTGAATCATTGGAAAAAGATGTACAAAGTCTAAAAAATAGAAGTAAAGGAGAAGATCATGAATAAATCTCGACAGATTGTAATTCTATTAGCATTGTTTTTGATAGGAGGTATAACTATGGTAAACGCACAAGATAAGCCGCCATTACTTGATAGGCCAACTGTGGGGTGTCCAAAAACTCAGTTTTGTGGCTACTTTTTTTGCTCAACTTTTGGCCCTATCATGAGTGCGATTAATATCTTGGCACATTGTTGGGGTCATGAAATGCAGCATTAAAATTATCTTCCCCAACCAAATCCCGGCATTCTTTGCACTCCTGCCATATCCCTGAATGGCTGTTATTGTAATGAAAATGGCAGAGACCCTCGTGCTCGTGATGATATTGGCAATAATCTCCACCTTTTATAGATGCAAAAGAAGTGTCACAGCAAATCCATTGGTCACAACATTTTGTTTTTATTAAAGGAACAGAATCGTTTCCACAAAAGCTACAATGTTTGCCAGGGATTATTTTTGCTTGCAATCTATCATATGTCATTCAGGCACCTTCAATATTTTCAGTAAAATTTGCGTAGACCATAACAAAATGCCGTCAATAATTCAAAATTGCTGATTGAAAAAAATTATTATTCCCTATATATTCAAATATTTTAACCAAAAAGATGGTTATTGCTATGAGTAAAGTTTCAAAATTAAAAAAAGTAGAACTGCCTGGAAAGACAAAGCAGTTGATCGTACTCGTATAATTAAGTATCAGAAAGCTGAGCTGAAACGTACTAAAAATGAACGAAATAAATACAAGTCTGAACTCCGGAAAAATAGACAAGAATTAGAACAAGAACGTAAAAAGAACACATTGTCGGTTAATAGTAAGGAGGAATTGATTTTTATTTCTTTACGCCTATTTTTGGTCGGACACGTTGGATTCAGAGCAATATCAAGAATGTTTGGCATTTTACAAGCATACCTTGGGATAACCAAAATACCGTGCCCTCAAACGATCATTAACTGGGTCACCAGATATTCACTATCAAAAATCTGGAACTATAAAGGGCTTTCTTCTGTTTCTTTTGATATGGATAAGATTGTAAATGGTGCTATTTGGATGATAGATACCTCAATAGCATTGGGAGCTGGTAAAATTCTTGCTATTTTGGAGCTTAGAACTGATCATTTTAAAAATCATGAAGGTGCTCCAACTCTTGAAAACATCAATTGTGTAGCAATTTCAGTGGCGAAATCATGGACTGGAGAATCCATTGCAAATTTTTTACAAAAGGTGATTCTCATCACCGGAAAACCTGCTGCATATTTGAAAGACGGAGGAATGGACCTCATGAAAGGTGTCAGACTCCTAAATGAAAGAGGATTTTCAAGTTTCTCCATTGATGATATTTCTCATGTTGTTGCCAATCTATTAAAAAAAGAATATACAAAACATCCTTCGTATGACTGTTTTATCTCTGCTTGCGGACAAGCCTCAAAAAAATTTAAGCAAACAGTACTTGCATTTTTTGCACCCCCAAAGGTTTCGACAAAAGCTCGATTCATGAATATTCATCGAATGGTGAAATGGGCTGAAATGGTTCTTAAGCACTCACCACGGGGGCGAGTTTCAAAGGACTCTGTAGTTTCAAAACTTAGGAATTATCTTGGTAAACTTCCTGAATATAAACAGTTTATCAAGCGATTTCTTCGTGATGCATCTCCTCTTTTAAAAAGCCAGGAAATTCTTAAAGCTCAAGGCTTGAATATGAAAACCTACAAAGAGTGCAAAGAACTTTTAAAAAATATCCCTCAAAGCTCTCAAGTACGTATCGGTTTTATTACCTGGATGGAAAAACAATTAATAGTCGCTGAATCATTGGGCATGGGCAATACTGGAATGCCTATTTGTTCTGATAATATTGAATCCCTGTTTGGACTTGGTAAAACACATGGTACAGGAGAAGTAAAAGATGCAAACCGAATTGCACTTCGTTTACCGGCTTTTTGCGGATCTGTGAATAGAGAATCCGTTCGGATGGCAATGGGCGTTACAGTAAAGGAACAACAGGAAGTTGAAAATAAGTTGTTGTCTTTAACTCGGCAGCGCCGAAAAATTTTACCAACCCCCGGAAGCCTTACAGATAGTTTGTCAACTGAGTTTGACTGTGGTTTAACTCTTCTACCGGTGCCAAAAAATGATGAAAAATCAAAAGATGTAACTGATATTACAGCAAATTTTGAACAATTAGGTGGGCCCGTAAATAAGTTTACAAAACAACCTTATGCGCCCAATAATGCTGAATATAATAACCGTGCCGCAGCTTAATAAGCATTTGTTTGACCACATTCAAATATAAATAATGGGTATTATCAACATGTTAATGCTTTGTTTATAAATGGAGCAAATTGACATACATAACTTATATTCTGAAGGGGGGGCCAAATCCTGAGCAAGCTAATTATGGGGATTTAGACACCCCAGGCCAACTGTTTCTGGATATGGCCACACGTTAGTACCTCCTCCTCCACCTCCGGGACAAGTTCCACCTCCACCACCGCAAGGAGTGGTGCAATCTCCACCACCTGCTCCCGGATTGACACCGCCTCCCCCACCACCTCCCCAACCAGGTAGTCCTTCAACTGGAGTCTATCAGGATATAATAAATAACGCTTCGCTTGCAGTTGCTACTGCCCAAAAAGCAAAGGCATATTTATCGGCTGGGAAGGTTTGGAGTATGACCGGCCTTCGGGGTGAAGTTGAAGTTAAAGCAGCTATTGTTTATGACGGAACAGCGGTAGCTGTTTTACATTTCAACCCATCTTCCGGTTCTATATTACCGCTTGGCATTCATGTTGTAGAGACAGGAGTGTCTCCACAAATTATTGAAAATATAAAGCGTAATCTAGCAACCATCGTCAGTAGCCTTAAAATTTTGAATGGTGCCGAATATAGAGCGCCGGAAAGTGCATGGTGCATTCCATTGGCTTCCAAAAACATGATTGTGGCACATTTGAAAATATATACTAATGGGATCCATATTATTCCAGACTATCCGGCAAATCAAGAAATGCAAGCATATGGAAAGTAAGGAGGCGTATAACAATCGGGTCCACTTGACCGACATTTCGCTGCGCTCATGTCGGCAAGTGACCCTTGTCGTTGTAAACCTAATCGCAGGCTTAATTTTGAGTTTTATTTTTCACTGTCTGTTTTGCTAACAGCCGTTGCCGGTATTTGCCGGTTATCGCTTTTGCCGGCGTTTCTTGTTGCTTTTTTGAACGTCAGCTTCGGCAAGCATTTTACATTTTTCACTGTTTCAGCACTCGGCGACATCTCGCCTTGCTTTTTGCGGCTTTTTTGGTAAAGTCAGCATCGCATCAACAAACATTGTTGCAGAATGCCGCAAACAGCGGTTTTCTCTTTGGCAACCGATGTTTTTATTGTCATTATTCCAGCATTCGGTTGCATCTCGTTCCGCTTTCTGTGACTATTTCTCAAGGCGTTGCTTATTGTTTTAACTGGTTATGCTGCAAGCGCCAGCAAACAGCGGTGTGTTCGCCAACTTTGCATTATTTGCAAGCGTTTAATTATGCTTTCTCAAATCCGGCTGCTTTACAAAAAGCAGGTTGTCGCAACCAGGCAGGGGTTTACAACAAAACACTACTCGTGCCAAGATAAATCCGAATCGTTGGGATAAGACACAAGGTCTTTGAAACTCGATATTGTTACCAAGTGGGTGCTCGGGAAACGGTTTGTTTCCTTCATCTCTGCAGGGCTTGCTCTGGCATTGATGTTAAGATAGTCCCACCTGACTAAAGACTAACCAGCAGGTCAGTAGCGAAGTCCACAGGTAAACCCGGTAACGGGAGTCTGGAGCTGGACGGAGCAAGATTGCAGGCTCTGTATTGAGCCCCGAAAAATGTATGGTTGTGGTCATTGTGATAATCCTGCTTGCAGGAAAAAGCCGACGCTTTGGAGACAGCGGAAGGCAGCAGTCCTGAATATGCTAAGGCAAGTATTCAGGACACCACCGGGGTCTTAGACCAGGGCATGTACTCAAAGGGGTAGCTCGGGAACTTGGGAGACCCGGATGTTTCCTTGGGTAAAAAGAACGGTAACAGGAAATCCAGCGCAAGCGAAATCCCGGCGTTGCATAGGAATGTCCCGCCTTGCAACGAGTCTGCCATTGGCAGAAACACAAACATTAAAAGATGGGCGATACAAGGTATCAGGGGAGGATAGCGAAGAGCGAACGAACCTGAGATAAACATTCGGAAGTCTTAGCAGATCATAGTACCGATGATTAAGAATTGAACTATCTTGATCGGAAAGGTGGGGAAGTGATGCCCAAGCGACCCACTGCAGGGAAGGTGAAGCAGGGTATAACGTTTTTTTGGCAGGAATTATGGGAGATACACAGATGTCACAAACCATATCAACAAAAAGCCGAGAAATTGCAAGAACGGTCGCTTGCAATTCCAGACCGATAGAATGGGGACAACCACCGGTGTTAACAGGTGGGTCATCCCTTATCAAAATCGAGCTGCTTGCTCAAAGTAATCCTGAACTGGTATTTACATCAGTAGTCCATCGGATAGACTTTGATTTACTGAAACAATCCTTTCGTAAAATTCGGAAAAGCAAATCTGCAGGAGTGGACAAGGTTACGGCAAAGGAGTATGCCGAAAATCTTGATCAAAACCTCTATAATCTGTATGAACGACTGCGGAGAGGACAGTACGTTGCGTCTCCTGTAAAGCGTATCTGGATAGACAAGGAAGGAGGGAAAAAGCGTCCAATTGGCATACCTGTACTTGAGGATAAAATTGTCCAGAAAGCAGCAGCAGCCATATTGAATGTCATATTTGACAGGAATTTTTACAATTTTTCCCATGCATTCAGAAAAGGTCGGAGCCAACACATGGCAATCAAAGATTTACGTGAGCAATGCTTGAAGCAGAATATCAGCTGGATAGTAAGCGCAGATATTACAGGACTATTTGACAATATTAATCACGAGTTACTTAAAGACATGATACGTCGGAGAGTAAGTGACGGCGGAATGATTCGCCTGATAGGGAAGTGGTTGAATGCAGGCGTAATGGAGGAAGGCAACCTGACGTACTCTGAAACGGGCACTCCACAGGGAGGAGTAATTTCCCCTGTGCTCAGTAATATCTTTCTTCATTATGTTTTAGATGACTGGTACGTGAAAGAAGTGATCCCCCGGATGAAAGGGAGATGCTCCATCATACGCTGGGCGGATGATTTCATCCTCGGGTTCGAGTATGAAAAAGACGCATTGCGTGTCATGGATGTATTACCCAGGCGGTTCGAACAGTTCGAGCTGTCACTTCACCCGGAAAAGACAAAACTGATTCGATTTTCCAAACGCATTAGCGGAAAGGGAAACGGGACGTTTGATTTTTTAGGGTTTACATTTTACTGGTCAAAATCATTAAAAGGGTACATGGTAATAAAGAAAAAGACGGCAAGAAAGCGTTCAAGCCGTTTTATGAAGAGAATATGGATATGGTGCAAGGATAACCGTCATAAGCCAATGGCCGAGCAGTATGAGATTCTTTGCAGTAAACTGCGAGGTTTTTACCAGTACTTTGGAGTAATAAGTAACTACAAAGTGCTGGAAGTTGTGTTTGAATATACTGAGAAAGCATGGCGTCGATGGTTAAGCCGAAGAAGTCACAAGGGCGAAGTAATGTTCGAGGACTTGCGCACAACATACCCACTGCCATTACCCAGAATAGTCCATAATATTTGATGCCGTAAGGGCTGCAAAGTTATACGCCAAACGGGGTGTCGCCTGTTTGGTTGATAATCCGGTAAAAAGGATTTGAACCGAGGAACCGTATGAGGGAAATCTTCACGTACGGGTCTGTAGGGGGGGCGTCGGGTAACCGATGCTCCTACCTGGAACCCGACCGCCAACCGCGGCGCTTTTTTTAAACGCTCTCTTCCGCATAAATGTTGTCGTTTGCGGAACGTATTCCCACGCATGTTGGCGGCCGGTGAGTTCATCGTTGGCAGTCAAAAGAATCGAAAATATTAAGGAATTTTGAATAGCTAAAATTAAAAAAGCAATGATTATGGAGCAATCATTGGCAAGTGGCCAAAACGACGATCAAAGGCTATAGAAATTAAGTTGTCATAGCATAAAAAGGGAATAACAAAAATGAGTTCACTAAGAATGTTTAGACTAAATGGGTATGACCCGGATGCCGATGGGCAACTGGAATTTTATTGTAAAATTGAAGATGATGACGGAGCAGTTATGTGTAATCTCTGTTTAAGTGATGATGGTCTCTTTTATTATCCAAAAGGTGCACATATTTTAACTGCGGGTGAACATGAGACGGAAAATACAGGCTATAAATATATTTCCCATGAAAACTTGAATAAATTTTTCACTGTATTAAAGGACGTTGAATGGTTCGATGGTGAATCTGAATTTGATATAACTGTTGATGAGAATCGCATTATCATTTCCATTAAAGATGAGGAGGACGAGAAAGAGGACGAAAAATGTGATGATATTGAGAAAGAGGATGACAAAGTATATAGAAACCTTTCGAGTGAGGTAATTTATCCTAAGAAAAAAGTTTTTAGCGCTATTGAAATCAATCTCGATTATCTTCAAAACAAATTAGATGAAAGCTATCGTTCCCTGATATGCAGACTGACTTCAGAATGGATAAGAGACAATGCTTTTGATAAAATGGGAACTATTTGGGAATATGGTTGCACCTCTGTAAATTTTCATTCTCAACAACCGACTTTTTCTATTTTTATTATTTCTGTTGGTTTACCTCCCAATTTTCTTGTTTTTTTGCTAACCAAGTTAAAAAACCTTTTAGATAGTAATGTACGCCAAGATTCTCTCGCGACAAATGATGAATGGATTGATATCTGTCAAATTTCAGAGTGTCAAGTATGGGAGAAAGAAGATCCTGTTACATGGAGAAGATTTGATTCTTAGTTCGAAGCTTGGAGAAAAATTGTGTCCTTTCGGCAAGCGTGCATAGCGCAAAAAAAAATTTAGCGTAGGTAAGCAGTCAGCAGTTAGGTGCCTGTTTTTTTGCAGGCACCCGGCTGATTAATCAGGATGGAAATATTAAAAAGTGATTTTATGCTTCAGGATTGTCCGGTTCAATCAGTGCGGATTTATAATTCCACGGCATCCATTTGTCTGGGGATTCTGACAACTCAGAGGCATGTTCCAGCAGTGCTGTCAGGTAATCAAAAGGATTGGTACCGGATAAATTACAGGTATGAATCAGACTCATGAACAGATCACCTACCATGGCACCATGCTCAGTTTTATAAAACAGAGCATTCTTGCGATGCAGAACGACCTTTTTCAAAGCCTGTTCGCAAATATTGTTGTCCAAAGGTACACCTGGTTCCCTGAGAAAAAGGGTCAACGCCTCCCAATGTTTGAGCATGTAGCCAATAGCCTGGCCCAGCCCGCTGTTGGGCTCCACCAAATGTTGGTCTATTTGTTTGTGAAACCAGGTGTTGAGCTTTTTCATCAGCGGACCGCTGTTGTCCTGATGAAACCGCAGCCGTTCTTCAGCTTCCATGTTCTGTTCTTTGGTAATCTTATCATTTTTATATACCTCTGCGAGGATTTCGAGTACATAACTGCACTCTTCCGGGAAGCTTTGCAGTACGTCAACAAACTGTCTTCGTCCATGTGTAAGACAATTTGCCAGCAGAGTTTCGAATTCTTTGGGAACATTTCTGGACAGAGCATCACACATCTGAATGGGTGGGCTCAGACCAATACGACGCTTAAGTAAATCCATCAAGTTTTCTCCGGCATGCTGACGGCCGGTAAAAAACAGTGCAATTTTATGATCATCGGTTTTTGACAGTATACCCGTGGTAAATATACCTTTACGTTCCGGGTTATTTTCTTTGTTTTCCTTCATCAGGGACAAAACCTTCATAGTGGTGTCATCATTATGAATGATATCGCCCTGAGCGCCCTGACGGATAAATTCCTGATAAATCGGAGTAAGTTCCATTGCCATTTGATCGACAATCTCGAACTGTGTCGATGCAGGCAATGGTATGCCAAGACTTTGCTGAAGATCTTTAAGTCTGTTAAATGGCATACCGGTACCATATTTCAAAAGAGCAATCATGGCCTTGGCTTTTGCATCATATTTGTCTTCACCCACATTTTCAGGTGTCGATGCGGTGAAAATTGCTCCACAGAGATTACAGCGTAAACGCTGCATTTCATAGACAGTTCCACTTAATGGAGCGTTTCCGGTGATGCGTATGATTCGCTGCGGCTCCTTTAATTCATATACCTTGCCCTTTAAACATTCAGGGCAGTTGTCTCCAGGTTTAAGAGTATCATGGAAGACTCTGACTTTTTTTGCCCCGGTATAATTTTTAGCAGGTTTGCGGCCATGACCTTTTTTAGCTTTAACAGAATTCTTCTTTTTTGGGTGAGCCTTTGTTTTTCCAGTTTTTTCGGTAGTTGCACCAAACAGCATGCGCAACAGCCGTCGTATGGAGGCGGCTTTATTGTCCACACACTGACTTAAAAGGTAGATAGTGTCAGCCATAGCCTTGATGAGTTCATAGTCCTCAGGTGGCAACAGTTCTTTAACACGCTTTAAAAGAGCATCTAACTGCTTGACGTCCAGGTCTATACGTTCCGGGGTCTTCACTGTGTGTCCCCCCGTAAAAGGCTGCGAAAATTTTTGGCTAATGGATATCCCCAAACCAGTAGTGTCCGGTTAGGTTTTTGCATGTTATATGGGATAAAAAAATTAGAAAAATGTTCATTTTTTACTTGACAAACCAAATAAAAATTTTTTATCGTTTTGTTATAAAATTATAATTATAACAAGGAGTTAAGACAAAAATGGACATATTCAATATCCCAAAAAAGAATTTTAATCCCCAATCTCATGCTCGATTTCTCAAACCTTTGCAAAAGATTTTTCCTGACACGCCACAGCTTAAATCCCGAGGTCACAGGCCATTGAAAATGACTTTTGAAGATCAGCTTCACGCACTGATATTTTTCCATCTACAAGAACATGAATCAGCTCGTGATCTTATTCAACACCTTAAAGAAGACGATTTTGCCAAAGAATGTGTCGCTCCAGATGGAGGGATCAGTCGTAGCAGTTTTTCCGAAATTATCAATTCTCGAGGGCTTGAACAGCTTGAATATGTTTTTCAAGCTCTTTGCAGCCAGGCACAAAATGCTTTACCATCAAATTATTCAGATCTCGGTGAACTCGTTTCCATTGATGGATCTTTAATTGATGCAGTTCTGTCCATGTACTGGGCTGATTACAGAAAAGGCGCTAAAAAAGCAAAAGGCCATTTCGGCTTTGATGTCAATCGCAAGATTCCTATAAAAATTCATCTGACAAATGGAAATGGCGCTGAACGCCCCTTTGTCAGGTCTATCCTTACAAAAGGCCAAACAGGAATCATGGATCGGGGGTATCAATCACATAAGGATTTTGATCTTCTTCAGGATGAAAAAAAACATTTTGTTTGCCGCATCAAAGCGAAAACAACAAGAACTATTATCAAAGAGCAGCCTGTTGATCCCGACAGCTATATTTTTTATGATGCTGTGGTTCTTCTTGGCACTCCTGGGGTAAACCAGACCAGAAAGCCGGTTCGACTGGTTGGTTATAAAATTGCCGGTGTCAAATATTTTGTGGCAACTGATCGTTATGACCTTACAGCCGAGCAGGTTGCAACCGTTTATAAGCTTAGATGGGATATCGAAACTTTTTTCAAATGGTGGAAGAAACATTTAAAAGTGTACCACTTGATTGCTCACAGTAGATATGGCCTGATGGTTCAAATCCTTGCGGGGTTAATAACCTACCTGCTTATGGCCATATACTGCCATGAACAGTTTAATGAACCTGTATCAATAAAGAGGATTCGTCAGCTTAGAAATACCATCCAGAACGAATTACGTACTGACGAAAAAAACGTATGGTCTAATAATCTGATTATCAAAGAGCAAATGCTATATGCAAAAACTTAACCGGACACTACTGTCCCCAAACAGCCTTTATAGATCGGTTCGGTTTAAATGTCTGATCATTTTTACCCCTGCCGGTGGTGTCTCCAAGATACTTCCAGTTCGCAGCCTTGTAACAGGTACCGGCAAAACGGGTTTTGTCCACAAAAGTTTCAAGGTACCAGATGGGATGATTGTAGATTTTACGCCAATCCAGGGCCAAGATTTTTATCATGTGACCAAGAAGATGGGAGGCCAGATGTGGTACGCGCACCCATGGTAGAATTAAAAATCGTGTATTATACGCCAAAAGGTGCAGATTTTTTTTACGCGTCTTCGCATCCCAGCCGATAAACCTGTCCCTGCAGCCTATATGCCTCGCTGCAGAAGACCAGGCAAAACATGCTATTGGCCGCCCATCAGTATAAACGATGTATTTCAGCTGTTCGCCCACTGGATGGCAGTAACCCAGATAATGGTAATACTCGATCAGGCTGTTGAACATTTTTTCATGCGGGCTTCTGCGTACCTGGCAAAATTCAAGCGGCCGTATTTTGGCTAATTTTGTTTCCAGTAAAGTTTGATTGATCTGAATTTTTTTAGGTTTTCTACGTTCTACAAATGGATTATGGGGATTACATTTTTTGTCCGGCAGACGTATGAATCCTGCACGGTGCAGTTCTAACATCATACCCCGACAGACCATATCACGCAATGCCCCATTGGCCTGGACCCAATTCCAGGCTATGCACAGTTTTCTGGAAAGCGCCCGGCGGCTGGCATCCGGATTTTGAGCAATAAGCTCCTTGATAAAAATAATATCTTTGTCAGTAACGACTCTGCCTCTATACGTAAACATGGGCATCAAATATCACATTTTTTACTGGAACGTAAGTCATTAAATATTTTTTTCTATTTTTTTACAGGAATTGGCCGCCACAATGGTGCAACATGAGCCTTTACAGGATTACCGTGTCCTTTCGGCAAGCGTGCATGAAAAACAAATTCAAATAAGGTAGTATCGGTCATTCAAATCACGTAATATTATATAAGGAGGATGACCGATGAATCTTATGCAGCCTTCAGGCGAGTACAGTCTGGATGAAGTACGGGAAAAATTTAAACAATGGCGTAACAGCCGGGATAGAGGTAAAGCCATTCCGGAAGCATTATGGGAAGCCGCTGCCTCGTTATACCCTGCCTATTCTCTGCACCGTATATCAAAAGCCTTGAGCCTCAACCATACCAAGCTAAAGCATTACGTCCAGAATATATCACCAAATCCGTCCGTGCCGACGGCATCTTTCATCGAACTTGATGTAGCCCAAGCCCCTTTGCCTTTCAAGGGCATTATCGAGATGCAACATCAGAACGGTGCCAGGATGACAATGCAAATTGCGGACAGTTCTGACTTGATCAATATAACCCAACAGTTTTGGAGTCAGCCATGATTCAGATAACTCCGCAAATGCGTATCCTGCTGGCCATAGACCCGGTGGATTTCAGAAAAGGTATCGACGGTCTAAATGCTGTTTGTCGGCAGGTGCTGCGCTCCGATCCATTTTCAGGGTATGTTTTTATTTTTCGTAATAAAAAGGCAACTGCCATAAAGATCATTATGTATGATGGCCAAGGATTCTGGATGTGTCAGAAAAGGCTGTCTAAGGGACGTTTCAACTGGTGGCCAAACAAATCCGGTGAGGCGGTCAGGCCTCTGGCCGTTCATGAACTGCAGCTTCTGATCTGGAACGGTAATCCTGTAAAGGCTCATGTTGCACCATTGTGGCGGCCAATTCCTGTAAAAAAATAAAAAAAAATATTTAATGACTTACGTTCCAGTAAAAAATGTGATATTTGATGCCCATGTTTACGTATAGAGGCAGAGTCGTTACTGACAAAGATATTATTTTTATCAAGGAGCTTATTGCTCAAAATCCGGATGCCAGCCGCCGGGCGCTTTCCAGAAAACTGTGCATAGCCTGGAATTGGGTCCAGGCCAATGGGGCATTGCGTGATATGGTCTGTCGGGGTATGATGTTAGAACTGCACCGTGCAGGATTCATACGTCTGCCGGACAAAAAATGTAATCCCCATAATCCATTTGTAGAACGTAGAAAACCTAAAAAAATTCAGATCAATCAAACTTTACTGGAAACAAAATTAGCCAAAATACGGCCGCTTGAATTTTGCCAGGTACGCAGAAGCCCGCATGAAAAAATGTTCAACAGCCTGATCGAGTATTACCATTATCTGGGTTACTGCCATCCAGTGGGCGAACAGCTGAAATACATCGTTTATACTGATGGGCGGCCAATAGCATGTTTTGCCTGGTCTTCTGCAGCGAGGCATATAGGCTGCAGGGACAGGTTTATCGGCTGGGATGCGAAGACGCGTAAAAAAAATCTGCACCTTTTGGCGTATAATACACGATTTTTAATTCTACCATGGGTGCGCGTACCACATCTGGCCTCCCATCTTCTTGGTCACATGATAAAAATCTTGGCCCTGGATTGGCGTAAAATCTACAATCATCCCATCTGGTACCTTGAAACTTTTGTGGACAAAACCCGTTTTGCCGGTACCTGTTACAAGGCTGCGAACTGGAAGTATCTTGGAGACACCACCGGCAGGGGTAAAAATGATCAAACATTTAAACCGAACCGATCTATAAAGGCTGTTTGGGGATATCCATTAGCCAAAAATTTTCGCAGCCTTTTACGGGGGGACACACAGTGAAGACCCCGGAACGTATAGACCTGGACGTCAAGCAGTTAGATGCTCTTTTAAAGCGTGTTAAAGAACTGTTGCCACCTGAGGACTATGAACTCATCAAGGCTATGGCTGACACTATCTACCTTTTAAGTCAGTGTGTGGACAATAAAGCCGCCTCCATACGACGGCTGTTGCGCATGCTGTTTGGTGCAACTACCGAAAAAACTGGAAAAACAAAGGCTCACCCAAAAAAGAAGAATTCTGTTAAAGCTAAAAAAGGTCATGGCCGCAAACCTGCTAAAGATTATACCGGGGCAAAAAAAGTCAGAGTCTTCCATGATACTCTTAAACCTGGAGACAACTGCCCTGAATGTTTAAAGGGCAAGGTATATGAATTAAAGGAGCCGCAGCGAATCATACGCATCACCGGAAACGCTCCATTAAGTGGAACTGTCTATGAAATGCAGCGTTTACGCTGTAATCTCTGTGGAGCAATTTTCACCGCATCGACACCTGAAAATGTGGGTGAAGACAAATATGATGCAAAAGCCAAGGCCATGATTGCTCTTTTGAAATATGGTACCGGTATGCCATTTAACAGACTTAAAGATCTTCAGCAAAGTCTTGGCATACCATTGCCTGCATCGACACAGTTCGAGATTGTCGATCAAATGGCAATGGAACTTACTCCGATTTATCAGGAATTTATCCGTCAGGGCGCTCAGGGCGATATCATTCATAATGATGACACCACTATGAAGGTTTTGTCCCTGATGAAGGAAAACAAAGAAAATAACCCGGAACGTAAAGGTATATTTACCACGGGTATACTGTCAAAAACCGATGATCATAAAATTGCACTGTTTTTTACCGGCCGTCAGCATGCCGGAGAAAACTTGATGGATTTACTTAAGCGTCGTATTGGTCTGAGCCCACCCATTCAGATGTGTGATGCTCTGTCCAGAAATGTTCCCAAAGAATTCGAAACTCTGCTGGCAAATTGTCTTACACATGGACGAAGACAGTTTGTTGACGTACTGCAAAGCTTCCCGGAAGAGTGCAGTTATGTACTCGAAATCCTCGCAGAGGTATATAAAAATGATAAGATTACCAAAGAACAGAACATGGAAGCTGAAGAACGGCTGCGGTTTCATCAGGACAACAGCGGTCCGCTGATGAAAAAGCTCAACACCTGGTTTCACAAACAAATAGACCAACATTTGGTGGAGCCCAACAGCGGGCTGGGCCAGGCTATTGGCTACATGCTCAAACATTGGGAGGCGTTGACCCTTTTTCTCAGGGAACCAGGTGTACCTTTGGACAACAATATTTGCGAACAGGCTTTGAAAAAGGTCGTTCTGCATCGCAAGAATGCTCTGTTTTATAAAACTGAGCATGGTGCCATGGTAGGTGATCTGTTCATGAGTCTGATTCATACCTGTAATTTATCCGGTACCAATCCTTTTGATTACCTGACAGCACTGCTGGAACATGCCTCTGAGTTGTCAGAATCCCCAGACAAATGGATGCCGTGGAATTATAAATCCGCACTGATTGAACCGGACAATCCTGAAGCATAAAATCACTTTTTAATATTTCCATCCTGATTAATCAGCCGGGTGCCTGCAAAAAAACAGGCACCTAACTGCTGACTGCTTACCTACGCTAAATTTTTTTTTGCGCTATGCACGCTTGCCGAAAGGACACGGATTACCGTTCCAGATCAGAAGCTGCAGTTCATGAACGGCCAGAGGCCTGACCGCCTCACCGGATTTGTTTGGCCACCAGTTGAAACGTCCCTTAGACAGCCTTTTCTGACACATCCAGAATCCTTGGCCATCATACATAATGATCTTTATGGCAGTTGCCTTTTTATTACGAAAAATAAAAACATACCCTGAAAATGGATCGGAGCGCAGCACCTGCCGACAAACAGCATTTAGACCGTCGATACCTTTTCTGAAATCCACCGGGTCTATGGCCAGCAGGATACGCATTTGCGGAGTTATCTGAATCATGGCTGACTCCAAAACTGTTGGGTTATATTGATCAAGTCAGAACTGTCCGCAATTTGCATTGTCATCCTGGCACCGTTCTGATGTTGCATCTCGATAATGCCCTTGAAAGGCAAAGGGGCTTGGGCTACATCAAGTTCGATGAAAGATGCCGTCGGCACGGACGGATTTGGTGATATATTCTGGACGTAATGCTTTAGCTTGGTATGGTTGAGGCTCAAGGCTTTTGATATACGGTGCAGAGAATAGGCAGGGTATAACGAGGCAGCGGCTTCCCATAATGCTTCCGGAATGGCTTTACCTCTATCCCGGCTGTTACGCCATTGTTTAAATTTTTCCCGTACTTCATCCAGACTGTACTCGCCTGAAGGCTGCATAAGATTCATCGGTCATCCTCCTTATATAATATTACGTGATTTGAATGACCGATACTACCTTATTTGAATTTGTTTTTCATGCACGCTTGCCGAAAGGACACGAAAAATTGTGAGAGTCCAACTACTGATAGATGATTGTGAATTTGATTTAGATCAAAAATCCTTAGAAGCTATAATTAAGGCATTACCTGATACCGAGGAGAACTCAATCATTTTTGAAGAATTAGCTAAATCTCCATCTGCAAGAATAAGAAGAATAATTGCCAGTAAACATAACCTTGATGATGAAACATACTACAATCTCTTGATGGACAATTCAAAAAATGTATTTAATGAATTATTAGAAAATGAATATTTTTTGACATACATATCTCAGGAGAACCTCGAATCTTTGATTGACATTTCTGATGAAAAAACATTAACAAAATTGTCAAATAGTTTAACATTCATGACAGAAGCTGTTGCTAATCATTTGCCTACCGTAATTGAAATGGGGAATAGTCTTATTTTGTCTAAAATAGAGGATTTTGTAACACACGACCTGTTTATCTCCAATTTGAATTTATCTAAGTTGGATTATCTAATTCATTTCGGAGATCCTCAGATTTTATCACAAATTGCAAGAGATATTGACGAATTTGCCTATGAATTTGATATTTGTGAAATGGACTGGCTATGTGAAAATCTTCTCGAAATGGATTGTTTCCAAGCTGATTTGGTTTTAGCTGACAATGAATGGACCCCAGTTTCATTTTTGAAAATACTTTCAGAGCATCAAAATCCATCAATTTCAATTACTGCCAAAGAAACTCTTAGAAAAAGGAATGAATCGGAGAAAGATTCATAACAACAAACAATATTGAAGAAAGGCAGTCAAGAGTAATAGATAGGCCTTAAGGTTGTGAAAAGAAATCTAATAACTGTGGGTTTCTGATAATCGATCCTTAGAAAAATTTTGCAAAGACGTTCCACCCGACTCGGGGGCCTGACGAGGTTTTCAAAAGTTTCAGTTTTTAAAAGATTAACCCTTTTAGTAATCGTGTAGGGAACACACTCAGACGGCAGTCTGCTGCCTAAGTTCCTGACGTTGCTTCTATGCGGCTGATGCGACTCGCCGCCAGACGCCTGATAGTTTCGCTGCTCCGGCAAATTTTTGGGTGTGTTCGTAAGTAACGGGAACCACCAATAAGGAAGTGGACTTTTTTAAAGAGTAGGTGTGCGAAGCCCACTGTAAATAATGGAACTATGGGAAGTTTGGGAACTTGTACATTGCCTACAAAGGAAATAATGTCTTATTTTTGAGGCACGGTACTTATATTTACCAAGTAATTCCGACCAATCAGCCCCCCCCCCAGTGCTGCCAACCAAACGCTTCTCGTGCCAAGATAAATCCGAATCGTTGGGATAAGACACAAGGTCTTTGAAACTCGATATTGTTACCAAGTGGGTGCTCGGGAAACGGTTTGTTTCCTTCATCTCTGCAGGGCTTGCTCTGGCATTGATGTTAAGATAGTCCCACCTGACTAAAGACTAACCAGCAGGTCAGTAGCGAAGTCCACAGGTAAACCCGGTAACGGGAGTCTGGAGCTGGACGGAGCAAGATTGCAGGCTCTGTATTGAGCCCCGAAAAATGTATGGTTGTGGTCATTGTGATAATCCTGCTTGCAGGAAAAAGCCGACGCTTTGGAGACAGCGGAAGGCAGCAGTCCTGAATATGCTAAGGCAAGTATTCAGGACACCACCGGGGTCTTAGACCAGGGCATGTACTCAAAGGGGTAGCTCGGGAACTTGGGAGACCCGGATGTTTCCTTGGGTAAAAAGAACGGTAACAGGAAATCCAGCGCAAGCGAAATCCCGGCGTTGCATAGGAATGTCCCGCCTTGCAACGAGTCTGCCATTGGCAGAAACACAAACATTAAAAGATGGGCGATACAAGGTATCAGGGGAGGATAGCGAAGAGCGAACGAACCTGAGATAAACATTCGGAAGTCTTAGCAGATCATAGTACCGATGATTAAGAATTGAACTATCTTGATCGGAAAGGTGGGGAAGTGATGCCCAAGCGACCCACTGCAGGGAAGGTGAAGCAGGGTATAACGTTTTTTTGGCAGGAATTATGGGAGATACACAGATGTCACAAACCATATCAACAAAAAGCCGAGAAATTGCAAGAACGGTCGCTTGCAATTCCAGACCGATAGAATGGGGACAACCACCGGTGTTAACAGGTGGGTCATCCCTTATCAAAATCGAGCTGCTTGCTCAAAGTAATCCTGAACTGGTATTTACATCAGTAGTCCATCGGATAGACTTTGATTTACTGAAACAATCCTTTCGTAAAATTCGGAAAAGCAAATCTGCAGGAGTGGACAAGGTTACGGCAAAGGAGTATGCCGAAAATCTTGATCAAAACCTCTATAATCTGTATGAACGACTGCGGAGAGGACAGTACGTTGCGTCTCCTGTAAAGCGTATCTGGATAGACAGTGTCCTTTCGGCAAGCGTGCATGAAAAACAAATTCAAATAAGGTAGTATCGGTCATTCAAATCACGTAATATTATATAAGGAGGATGACCGATGAATCTTATGCAGCCTTCAGGCGAGTACAGTCTGGATGAAGTACGGGAAAAATTTAAACAATGGCGTAACAGCCGGGATAGAGGTAAAGCCATTCCGGAAGCATTATGGGAAGCCGCTGCCTCGTTATACCCTGCCTATTCTCTGCACCGTATATCAAAAGCCTTGAGCCTCAACCATACCAAGCTAAAGCATTACGTCCAGAATATATCACCAAATCCGTCCGTGCCGACGGCATCTTTCATCGAACTTGATGTAGCCCAAGCCCCTTTGCCTTTCAAGGGCATTATCGAGATGCAACATCAGAACGGTGCCAGGATGACAATGCAAATTGCGGACAGTTCTGACTTGATCAATATAACCCAACAGTTTTGGAGTCAGCCATGATTCAGATAACTCCGCAAATGCGTATCCTGCTGGCCATAGACCCGGTGGATTTCAGAAAAGGTATCGACGGTCTAAATGCTGTTTGTCGGCAGGTGCTGCGCTCCGATCCATTTTCAGGGTATGTTTTTATTTTTCGTAATAAAAAGGCAACTGCCATAAAGATCATTATGTATGATGGCCAAGGATTCTGGATGTGTCAGAAAAGGCTGTCTAAGGGACGTTTCAACTGGTGGCCAAACAAATCCGGTGAGGCGGTCAGGCCTCTGGCCGTTCATGAACTGCAGCTTCTGATCTGGAACGGTAATCCTGTAAAGGCTCATGTTGCACCATTGTGGCGGCCAATTCCTGTAAAAAAATAAAAAAAAATATTTAATGACTTACGTTCCAGTAAAAAATGTGATATTTGATGCCCATGTTTACGTATAGAGGCAGAGTCGTTACTGACAAAGATATTATTTTTATCAAGGAGCTTATTGCTCAAAATCCGGATGCCAGCCGCCGGGCGCTTTCCAGAAAACTGTGCATAGCCTGGAATTGGGTCCAGGCCAATGGGGCATTGCGTGATATGGTCTGTCGGGGTATGATGTTAGAACTGCACCGTGCAGGATTCATACGTCTGCCGGACAAAAAATGTAATCCCCATAATCCATTTGTAGAACGTAGAAAACCTAAAAAAATTCAGATCAATCAAACTTTACTGGAAACAAAATTAGCCAAAATACGGCCGCTTGAATTTTGCCAGGTACGCAGAAGCCCGCATGAAAAAATGTTCAACAGCCTGATCGAGTATTACCATTATCTGGGTTACTGCCATCCAGTGGGCGAACAGCTGAAATACATCGTTTATACTGATGGGCGGCCAATAGCATGTTTTGCCTGGTCTTCTGCAGCGAGGCATATAGGCTGCAGGGACAGGTTTATCGGCTGGGATGCGAAGACGCGTAAAAAAAATCTGCACCTTTTGGCGTATAATACACGATTTTTAATTCTACCATGGGTGCGCGTACCACATCTGGCCTCCCATCTTCTTGGTCACATGATAAAAATCTTGGCCCTGGATTGGCGTAAAATCTACAATCATCCCATCTGGTACCTTGAAACTTTTGTGGACAAAACCCGTTTTGCCGGTACCTGTTACAAGGCTGCGAACTGGAAGTATCTTGGAGACACCACCGGCAGGGGTAAAAATGATCAGACATTTAAACCGAACCGATCTATAAAGGCTGTTTGGGGATATCCATTAGCCAAAAATTTTCGCAGCCTTTTACGGGGGGACACTATAATACTCCCCAAAAACTGGACAGTTGTTTAAGGTGTAAAATGAGTATATCCTGATCAACAAAAAGGAGGCTCATCAATGGGTAAAATTCGAAAAAATTACAGTGCATCATTCAAAGCTAAAGTAGCGCTTGAAACGGTTAAAAAGGAAAAGACGATTTCTCAACTATCTAGTGAATATGGAGTTCATTCAAATCAAATAAATCAATGGCGAAAGCGTCTATTAGAAGAATTGCCCGATATATTTTCAAAAAAGCGTCAAAAAAAAGAAAAAGACGCTGAAGAATTCCAGGCGGAGCTTTACCAGCAAATCGGCCAATTAAAGGTCGAATTGGACTGGCTAAAAAAAAAATCTAACCTTCTCAATTGATATAAAGCGTCAATACATTGAGCCGAATCATTCTTTGATACCGGTAATGCGCCAGTGTGATCTTTTGGGAATAAACAGATCAACCTATTACTATCAATCCTGCAAAGATGAGAGCTATAACCTGGCTCTCATGCGATTGATAGACGAAGAATATACCCGATATCCGTTCTACGGTGTTGAAAAAATGACGGCCGTATTAAAGCGACAAGGGCACACTGTTAATCCTAAACGAATAAGACGTTTGATGCGGCTTATGGGACTTGAAGCTATATATCCAAAACCAAATTTGAGCAAAGCATCAAAAGAGCATAAAATTTATCCATACTTGCTGCGAGGCGTTTCCATTGAGCAAGTTGACCAGGTGTGGTCAACGGATATTACCTATATCCGTTTGAATTCAGGTTTTATCTATCTTGTAGCAGTGATAGACTGGTTTAGTCGGTATGTCCTGAGCTACGAATTTTCAACCACATTGGATAAGGATTTTTGTATAAAAGCCTTACAGGGTGCCTTAAAAATTGCAAAACCTAAGATTTTTAACACGGATCAAGGCAGTCAGTTTACCAGTGATGCCTTTACCGGCGTTTTAAAAAAAGCCGATGTGAAGATCAGCATGGACGGCCGGGGCCGTGCTCTGGATAACATTTTCGTAGAGCGCCTTTGGCGTACCGTGAAATATGAACGTGTTTATCTTCACAATTATGAGACCGTCAGGGAGGCTATTCAAAACATTGGAGAATATTTTGGCTTTTACAATAATGAACGACTCCATCAATCTTTGGATTACCAGACCCCGGCAGAGATATATTTTAAAACTTTTCCAGGGTAATTTCAGAACCACTTTGTATAATTAATTAGAATACCATTAAGTCGTATTGATATTATAAAAAATGTTTCCTGCTGCAAACAAGATAAAAGCGTACTATCCAACACATAATCAGTTGGTAGTAGAGTTTGTTTGAATATTGCATAACGCTAATCAAATATATAGCGTATTTTTAGGATGATTTTTTGAATAGCGTTGCACTTAATTCAACATACTATATGTTTTGGAGGTAAAAAAATGAGAGGAGGAAAACGTGCAGGGGCTGGTCGAAAAAAGAAACCAGACCATTTGAAACGAGAGCTTGTGACAATTAGATTACCACAGTGGATGATTTCACAGCTCAAGAGGAATGGTCAAATTGGTTATTTAATTGAGAGTCAATTGGCGAAAAAAGATTTTTTGAATTTGCCGGATGATTACGAAATTGATAGTTAAGATCGGACAAATTAAAGGAAGTAACAGGCAAGATTTATCAGCAATGGTGATCAATGTGAGGTTGTAAAAATAATATATTTTGGTGAATGCCCTATTCAACGTGCGGCATAAGTTATAAACATATTAATATTGAATTTTAACAGTATGTTAATGAGATACAAAAAAGTTATAAACATTTTATCAATAAGTTATGAACATTTTAGAATGGTATTATTATTTATTAAATCAATTAGTTAAGTTGTTTATGAACATTTTTATGATAAACAGAAACATATTTTTTTTATTTACTATCTCAAGTTTTCGAAAAATAGTTCCTGTAAAAATTGACATCTGGCATATTTTTTGCTATGCGGCCTTTTTCATAGGAGCAGCAACATCCCCATTAATAACAACTAACTCTTTGTATTTCTTACGATTGCGGTTCATGTTAGCCCTGCTGAATTCAACCAGTTTGTTAACGAAATCCTCATCGGATTGTACTCGCAAGACAAACGCTTCCAAATTTTCGTTTTGCGCTCGGCGAACTATTGAAGGAATCGTTAATGGTTCCTTTGGCAGTTTTCCAACAGTGCATTGCTTGTAATTCTCCAAATGGAGGAGGAAGTCAATCCAGGACACCAGGTACAACGCTAGTGTTGCGCCTTGTTCACTCCTGATAGTGGCTCCCTCCATATCGGACAACTGCTTTGCATTCTTGAAAAACTCCTCAATAACCCAGCGGTGGCTATAAACAGAAATGATTTTGGTGGCTTCCCAGGTGAGACAATTGGTGAGGAGATACTTGATGGTTTGAGTGGCAGGGTCGTGACTTTCAACTATTCGATGTTTGCCAGGTATGGCATTCAAGCGAACTGTTGAAGCCTTGGTTATGTAAAGTGCTTTTTCCTTTTGACCTGTTTCCGGGTCGGCAGGAAATCCACAACGAACAAAGGTTGTTATTTTTTCAAAATATTTTGCTAATCCAACAAGATCGTATTGATATTTTGCTAATCGTCCCTTTGGAGTTAACTTTGGTTCTTTGCATGATTCTCTTATCTTGAGATTAGCTTTTATCTCAAGCACATAGTCAAGATTAAGCCGATTAAGCTCCTTGATAAATGGCGATATTCCAAACCAGGAGTCGGCAAGAACAATACACTTTGGAAACCCTTTTAATATGGCCCACTCCATCATTTCTACTGCAAGATCATATTTGGTTATGCAGTCACACCGTTTACCGCGTTGCCAAGGCATAAGAGTACCGGTTCCCTTGTGATATACTCGAAAAGCAATGGGGAATTTGATAAGTGCCCCATCACTATAATAGAGGAAAACAATGCAAGTTGCTTTTAAATTGGTTCCAAGTGCATGATCGAACAATATGAAAACACCATGAATCCATTTACAAAATTTGGTATGATGTTTCATGGTATCATCTATGATGAAATAGCCATGAGAAATTTTGTATGTGTTGAGTGTCTGAAGCAAATAGAGCATTTGCAATTCATCTGTACAAATTTTTGCATTCGAAAAAAGATAGGAAAGTGTGCTCACTGCTTTCTCTTTCAGCAACATACAGCTAATTTCAGTAAGATGTAGACGTGACCCTAATATTAATGCTGTAGCAACCAAGGTAAAGTCATACATCTGGGCATTCGTCAGTGCGGGTTGAAGAAAAGAGAGACCACTTACAACAAAACCAAGCCGTTTGGCACATGGAATTTTCATTTGTTCTCCTTGATGTATATGTGAGAAAAAAAATGAACCAAACTATTTTGACACGTTTTGTTAATTTTGTCTACTATTATTTTTCGAAAACTTGAGTACTATTATTTTTTTAATTTTCAGGATTATTTATAGCTCAAAAGCGCACCTTAAAAAACCTTGTTTTTTGTCTTGACAATGGGGAGTACCTTAACTACCGAAAAAACTGGAAAAACAAAGGCTCACCCAAAAAAGAAGAATTCTGTTAAAGCTAAAAAAGGTCATGGCCGCAAACCTGCTAAAAATTATACCGGGGCAAAAAAAGTCAGAGTCTTCCATGATACTCTTAAACCTGGAGACAACTGCCCTGAATGTTTAAAGGGCAAGGTATATGAATTAAAGGAGCCGCAGCGAATCATACGCATCACCGGAAACGCTCCATTAAGTGGAACTGTCTATGAAATGCAGCGTTTACGCTGTAATCTCTGTGGAGCAATTTTCACCGCATCGACACCTGAAAATGTGGGTGAAGACAAATATGATGCAAAAGCCAAGGCCATGATTGCTCTTTTGAAATATGGTACCGGTATGCCATTTAACAGACTTAAAGATCTTCAGCAAAGTCTTGGCATACCATTGCCTGCATCGACACAGTTCGAGATTGTCGATCAAATGGCAATGGAACTTACTCCGATTTATCAGGAATTTATCCGTCAGGGCGCTCAGGGCGATATCATTCATAATGATGACACCACTATGAAGGTTTTGTCCCTGATGAAGGAAAACAAAGAAAATAACCCGGAACGTAAAGGTATATTTACCACGGGTATACTGTCAAAAACCGATGATCATAAAATTGCACTGTTTTTTACCGGCCGTCAGCATGCCGGAGAAAACTTGATGGATTTACTTAAGCGTCGTATTGGTCTGAGCCCACCCATTCAGATGTGTGATGCTCTGTCCAGAAATGTTCCCAAAGAATTCGAAACTCTGCTGGCAAATTGTCTTACACATGGACGAAGACAGTTTGTTGACGTACTGCAAAGCTTCCCGGAAGAGTGCAGTTATGTACTCGAAATCCTCGCAGAGGTATATAAAAATGATAAGATTACCAAAGAACAGAACATGGAAGCTGAAGAACGGCTACGGTTTCATCAGGACAACAGCGGTCCGCTGATGAAAAAGCTCAACACCTGGTTTCACAAACAAATAGACCAACATTTGGTGGAGCCCAACAGCGGGCTGGGCCAGGCTATTGGCTACATGCTCAAACATTGGGAGGCGTTGACCCTTTTTCTCAGGGAACCAGGTGTACCTTTGGACAACAATATTTGCGAACAGGCTTTGAAAAAGGTCGTTCTGCATCGCAAGAATGCTCTGTTTTATAAAACTGAGCATGGTGCCATGGTAGGTGATCTGTTCATGAGTCTGATTCATACCTGTAATTTATCCGGTACCAATCCTTTTGATTACCTGACAGCACTGCTGGAACATGCCTCTGAGTTGTCAGAATCCCCAGATAAATGGATGCCGTGGAATTATAAATCCGCACTGATTGAACCGGACAATCCTGAAGCATAAAATCACTTTTTAATATTTCCATCCTGATTGATCAGCCGGGTGCCTGCAAAAAACAGGCACCTAACCGCTGACTGCTTACCTACGCCAAATTTTTTTTTGCGCTATGCACGCTTGCCGAAAGGACACCCTGTAAAGCGTATCTGGATAGACAAGGAAGGAGGGAAAAAGCGTCCAATTGGCATACCTGTACTTGAGGATAAAATTGTCCAGAAAGCAGCAGCAGCCATATTGAATGTCATATTTGACAGGAATTTTTACAATTTTTCCCATGCATTCAGAAAAGGTCGGAGCCAACACATGGCAATCAAAGATTTACGTGAGCAATGCTTGAAGCAGAATATCAGCTGGATAGTAAGCGCAGATATTACAGGACTATTTGACAATATTAATCACGAGTTACTTAAAGACATGATACGTCGGAGAGTAAGTGACGGCGGAATGATTCGCCTGATAGGGAAGTGGTTGAATGCAGGCGTAATGGAGGAAGGCAACCTGACGTACTCTGAAACGGGCACTCCACAGGGAGGAGTAATTTCCCCTGTGCTCAGTAATATCTTTCTTCATTATGTTTTAGATGACTGGTACGTGAAAGAAGTGATCCCCCGGATGAAAGGGAGATGCTCCATCATACGCTGGGCGGATGATTTCATCCTCGGGTTCGAGTATGAAAAAGACGCATTGCGTGTCATGGATGTATTACCCAGGCGGTTCGAACAGTTCGAGCTGTCACTTCACCCGGAAAAGACAAAACTGATTCGATTTTCCAAACGCATTAGCGGAAAGGGAAACGGGACGTTTGATTTTTTAGGGTTTACATTTTACTGGTCAAAATCATTAAAAGGGTACATGGTAATAAAGAAAAAGACGGCAAGAAAGCGTTCAAGCCGTTTTATGAAGAGAATATGGATATGGTGCAAGGATAACCGTCATAAGCCAATGGCCGAGCAGTATGAGATTCTTTGCAGTAAACTGCGAGGTTTTTACCAGTACTTTGGAGTAATAAGTAACTACAAAGTGCTGGAAGTTGTGTTTGAATATACTGAGAAAGCATGGCGTCGATGGTTAAGCCGAAGAAGTCACAAGGGCGAAGTAATGTTCGAGGACTTGCGCACAACATACCCACTGCCATTACCCAGAATAGTCCATAATATTTGATGCCGTAAGGGCTGCAAAGTTATACGCCAAACGGGGTGTCGCCTGTTTGGTTGATAATCCGGTAAAAAGGATTTGAACCGAGGAACCGTATGAGGGAAATCTTCACGTACGGGTCTGTAGGGGGGGCGTCGGGTAACCGATGCTCCTACCTGGAATAATTGCTTAAAGCAGCAACACTTTTACGCTCTGTAAGATTTGATACTAGCTTGTTAAAAACATCTATCTCATTCATTTACATCTCCGATATGCTCAAGGCAACTAACGACACGGCTCAGGGGCGGCAAACAAGCGAAGCAACCAACCTGAAAAAAACGCCAGACTTCATGCGGGGCACTGGCCTGGAAAAACCGTAGCGCTGTTTGCCGTCCCTTGCAGCCGATTGTTGGAAGGCGGTATTTGATTAAACAATTTTTTTTCAACACGTTATTTTCTATAAATTTTTTCAAAAGAGGATGCATTGAATAAAACATCAACCCTTTCTCCGGTCTGTTTTGAGCTATTGGTCCTTTATTCCTAGATAGAATCTCAATTGCATCAATTGCTCGGAATTCCATTTCACGCCGAATATGATTGCGAATTTGGCTTATTTTTGAATATTTATTTTTGACATTATCATACCTGTAAAAACTTACAATATCGCCACTGTCTACACCTTCTTCTACAATATGCGCCGTGGCAACAACTGGGATACCAAAGAGTAATGAGTATTCAATCGTTGAACGGCCGCGAATGTATGGAAGGATTGCCCAGTGGTCATTTATAATTCCGATCTTAAACTGTTCTATTATGTTCTTTTTTATAATAAAACCTAGTTTGTGAAACCCTATATCTAGTTTATCTTTTTTTAATTGCTCACCTATTCGGGGATCCTTGTAGCTAAAATCAAGCTGTAAGAATCTGAAATTTATTCTTTTAGACAAACAAAGAAGCCGGAATAAAAACCTGTTCTTCAATAGGAAATTTATTTTTCTGTTTGTATGGTATGGAATAAAGTAGCATCGGACATCAAATCCGTTGGATATTAAATGATCTCGAATTTTCTTAAAAAATGTTGGGCTCCCCAATAATCCCACTCGTAGCGATGTATCAACCTTTTTATTTCTAGACAACTCTATATTATTCTTAATCTTATGCATGAAGCTTTCAATTTCTTGATTATCGCAAAGCGGAAATGGATGGTGATTACTTTCTGTAAGATTATCAAAGAAAGTTTTTACCATCAACAACCAATACTTTTTGTTATTGTCTGTTTTTTTATAGAAATGAAGGAACTCATTAAAGTAACGAACATCCTTTGAGTTTAAATATCCAATTGATAAAAAAATCAAAATCCTCTCTCGCTGCAACTCTGAAAAATTTTTGTTCCTTTTGAAGTGAAGGTTGAAAAGCAATTTATCAAACTTCCTGAAATCTTTTTTGAATAAGTATTTAATCTCATCCCAATGTATTTGTTTCTTGTCAAGAATATCTGAAAATTTAGGGATATACTTATTACACACCTCACTAGTGACATCAGCAAGCATCCAATTCAACTCCTCTGTCTCTGCTTCAAAACCTAAAAGTTGATTTTTAGCAATTACCATTTTTGGACCTCGCAAAATGCGGGTTTTTTAGAAGTTCTTGACTGAAACTGGAAAAACAACCAAATTCTGCCTTTGGTTCATACTTTTCTGCTATGTAAGCAATGAATTTCTCTACATCTCTATAATGGTTGTGATACTGCTTTGTGTGACTTTCTATAACAATTGGTATTCTCTCAATATCATATTGTTCGAGTTTATTGATAACGGCATCAAATGATGATTTTAAGTATGAATAGGGCTGGTTCCCAATCTTTAGGTGAGTACAATAGGGGCGTGTTCCTATAGTAAATAGCTTTTTATCTTTTAAGGGATTGAGAGTCTTAATATTGCGAGGTATAGGGTGAGTATAGTAATAAGACAAATTGTTTTTGTAACGAAATTTAGTAACCACCTGATTTAAAATGTACTTTGAGAAAGTTATCAAATCGGGAGCATAAGGTTGTAAAGGGATTACTACCAAATTCCTTACATTTTCAGCTACTCTGGTAATGTCATCTGCGTCTGGATAATAAGGGAGTTGCTTCTCTTCTAAGTCTGTATAGTCAATGCCTTGAGTCAACACCTTCAATCCATCCCTTACACCCAGGATAATGTGAATACCAATTTTTTCAAATTCAGCTTGTAGGTTTGCTGAAGGCTGAAGACCCCATGCCCCAGCCTTAAACGCACAAACTTTGTATTCGGGAAACTCTTTGCATAATAATGAGGTTAAATACTCTACTGAGTCTACGATTAACTTGTGCTGTATGGCTGGATCATAACGCCCGATATTCCAATTGTCGTTTAAACAGAAATATCCACTTTCATAGGTTGCATTGATCCATTGCGGATGAAGATGGAGTTGTACATCATGGCCTCTTTCCTTCAATAGAAGAACTGTTTCATCCCATAGGGTACTCTGGACTCGAATTTCTGGAATTTCCGAATTTGCCTTGAAGGCTAATTGTTGAGCGACATCAACCATGAATGTTATTTTTGCATTATATTTATCAGCAATGTTCATTAGAGCTAATGCTGGCAAATATTGTAAATCAGCAACATTACCTAGTCCATTTCCCATTATTTCAAAATCGTCTTCAATGAGTATAAGGAATTGTTTCATTTATTATCTCCGATATTTCAGTTATAGCCTTCCAACGTCGCAAATCACCGGCGGCAAAAAACAGAGCGAGGAACGAGCGGCGCTTTTTGCCGTCCGAGTGCATTTGCCTTGTTAGGTTTCATGTGCTTGTAACGATAACTCACAGTAGATAACCATACTGGATGAATTTTGTCTGTTTAGAAGTTGTAAAATGAAAAATGGAAGCATTGTAATATCGTTAATTATATAACGAAAATATGATGGAAAGTATGTTTTATATTTTACAATCCTTACACCTGAGGATGATAAAATGGTTTGTTCTTTTTTACTTAATTCTTTTTTCCAAGATTCATTCTTATTGAGGAGTATAATACTCCCCAAAAACTGGACAGTTGTTTAAGGTGTAAAATGAGTATATCCTGATCAACAAAAAGGAGGCTCATTAATGGGTAAAATTCGAAAAAATTACAGTGCATCATTCAAAGCTAAAGTAGCGCTTGAAACGGTTAAAAAGGAAAAGACGATTTCTCAACTATCTAGTGAATATGGAGTTCATTCAAATCAAATAAATCAATGGCGAAAGCGTCTATTAGAAGAATTGCCCGATATATTTTCAAAAAAGCGTCAAAAAAAAGAAAAAGACGCTGAAGAATTCCAGGCGGAGCTTTACCAACAAATCGGCCAATTAAAGGTCGAATTGGACTGGCTAAAAAAAAAATCTAACCTTCTCAATTGATATAAAGCGTCAATACATTGAGCCGAATCATTCTTTGATACCGGTAATGCGCCAGTGTGATCTTTTGGGAATAAACAGATCAACCTATTACTATCAATCCTGCAAAGATGAGAGCTATAACCTGGCTCTCATGCGATTGATAGACGAAGAATATACCCGATATCCGTTCTACGGTGTTGAAAAAATGACGGCCGTATTAAAGCGACAAGGGCACACTGTTAATCCTAAACGAATAAGACGTTTGATGCGGCTTATGGGACTTGAAGCTATATATCCAAAACCAAATTTGAGCAAAGCATCAAAAGAGCATAAAATTTATCCATACTTGCTGCGAGGCGTTTCCATTGAGCAAGTTGACCAGGTGTGGTCAACGGATATTACCTATATCCGTTTGAATTCAGGTTTTATCTATCTTGTAGCAGTGATAGACTGGTTTAGTCGGTATGTCCTGAGCTACGAATTTTCAACCACATTGGATAAGGATTTTTGTATAAAAGCCTTACAGGGTGCCTTAAAAATTGCAAAACCTAAGATTTTTAACACGGATCAAGGCAGTCAGTTTACCAGTGATGCCTTTACCGGCGTTTTAAAAAAAGCCGATGTGAAGATCAGCATGGACGGCCGGGGCCGTGCTCTGGATAACATTTTCGTAGAGCGCCTTTGGCGTACCGTGAAATATGAACGTGTTTATCTTCACAATTATGAGACCGTCAGGGAGGCTATTCAAAACATTGGAGAATATTTTGGCTTTTACAATAATGAACGACTCCATCAATCTTTGGATTACCAGACCCCGGCAGAGATATATTTTAAAACTTTTCCAGGGTAATTTCAGAACCACTTTGTATAATTAATTAGAATACCATTAAGTCGTATTGATATTATAAAAAATGTTTCCTGCTGCAAACAAGATAAAAGCGTACTATCCAACACATAATCAGTTGGTAGTAGAGTTTGTTTGAATATTGCATAACGCTAATCAAATATATAGCGTATTTTTAGGATGATTTTTTGAATAGCGTTGCACTTAATTCAACATACTATATGTTTTGGAGGTAAAAAAATGAGAGGAGGAAAACGTGCAGGGGCTGGTCGAAAAAAGAAACCAGACCATTTGAAACGAGAGCTTGTGACAATTAGATTACCACAGTGGATGATTTCACAGCTCAAGAGGAATGGTCAAATTGGTTATTTAATTGAGAGTCAATTGGCGAAAAAAGATTTTTTGAATTTGCCGGATGATTACGAAATTGATAGTTAAGATCGGACAAATTAAAGGAAGTAACAGGCAAGATTTATCAGCAATGGTGATCAATGTGAGGTTGTAAAAATAATATATTTTGGTGAATGCCCTATTCAACGTGCGGCATAAGTTATAAACATATTAATATTGAATTTTAACAGTATGTTAATGAGATACAAAAAAGTTATAAACATTTTATCAATAAGTTATGAACATTTTAGAATGGTATTATTATTTATTAAATCAATTAGTTAAGTTGTTTATGAACATTTTTATGATAAACAGAAACATATTTTTTTTATTTACTATTATTTTTTTAATTTTCAGGATTATTTATAGCTCAAAAGCGCACCTTAAAAAACCTTGTTTTTTGTCTTGACAATGGGGAGTACCTTAGTTGTTGCCAATCTATTAAAAAAAGAATATACAAAACATCCTTCGTATGACTGTTTTATCTCTGCTTGCGGACAAGCCTCAAAAAAATTTAAGCAAACAGTACTTGCATTTTTTGCACCCCCAAAGGTTTCGACAAAAGCTCGATTCATGAATATTCATCGAATGGTGAAATGGGCTGAAATGGTTCTTAAGCACTCACCACGGGGGCGAGTTTCAAAGGACTCTGTAGTTTCAAAACTTAGGAATTATCTTGGTAAACTTCCTGAATATAAACAGTTTATCAAGCGATTTCTTCGTGATGCATCTCCTCTTTTAAAAAGCCAGGAAATTCTTAAAGCTCAAGGCTTGAATATGAAAACCTACAAAGAGTGCAAAGAACTTTTAAAAAATATCCCTCAAAGCTCTCAAGTACGTATCGGTTTTATTACCTGGATGGAAAAACAATTAATAGTCGCTGAATCATTGGGCATGGGCAATACTGGAATGCCTATTTGTTCTGATAATATTGAATCCCTGTTTGGACTTGGTAAAACACATGGTACAGGAGAAGTAAAAGATGCAAACCGAATTGCACTTCGTTTACCGGCTTTTTGCGGATCTGTGAATAGAGAATCCGTTCGGATGGCAATGGGCGTTACAGTAAAGGAACAACAGGAAGTTGAAAATAAGTTGTTGTCTTTAACTCGGCAGCGCCGAAAAATTTTACCAACCCCCGGAAGCCTTACAGATAGTTTGTCAACTGAGTTTGACTGTGGTTTAACTCTTCTACCGGTGCCAAAAAATGATGAAAAATCAAAAGATGTAACTGATATTACAGCAAATTTTGAACAATTAGGTGGGCCCGTAAATAAGTTTACAAAACAACCTTATGCGCCCAATAATGCTGAATATAATAACCGTGCCGCAGCTTAATAAGCATTTGTTTGACCACATTCAAATATAAATAATGGGTATTATCAACATGTTAATGCTTTGTTTATAAATGGAGCAAATTGACATACATAACTTATATTCTGAAGGGGGGGCCAAATCCTGAGCAAGCTAATTATGGGGATTTAGACACCCCAATTGTAAACAGCCAACCGTGCAGGCTTTAGGTCATGGTATATGGAGATATCATTTGCTTTGTTTGCAATATCACGGGATTTTCTTGCATAATTGGCAGAAATTAGAGCGATTACGCAAGAAAGAAGAGCTGTTAAGAGAGCTAATTTTTCCATATCCCTTTGTATTCAAATCGTAATATTTTTCATGTGCATAACGTTTTGCATAACTTGCCGCCCACCAAAAAAATATGCAATCAAAACCGCTTCTTGCGGTCAAGTTAATGCGATTGTTAGACACTTGAAAGCAATAATATCGAACCGACCGCAAAGGCTGTAGCGACTATTTTTTTTAAATCCATCCTTTCAGTTCCCATTAGAACAGAAAGGAGCAGAGCAATAATGAAACTCATATTTGCAATTGGCACTACAACACTAGCTTGCGCAACTTTAAGACCAAGAATTAGAAAATTCACAATGCAAAATACAAGAACACCAGATATTAAGGAATAAAGAGCCTTCTTTTTGGTTATAATAAAGCGTTTTTCTACATATTTAGCGTAGAATGCTCCGCCAACAATCCAGCAGAGTGCAGCCAACAAGATGATTGCGTTTTTATCTGCTGACGCAAGGAGACCAATTTTGGTTACAATACCGTATGCTGCTCGAAGTAACGATACAAATACTACCAACCAAAAGAATATTTTTGTTGTATGATTGGCTGTTTTGCCGTTACTGCTTTTATACAAAAGCAATACGGAAATGACGCCAAACGTAATTCCAGTTAGTTTATAGAGTTCAATGCTTTCACTTAAGAATACAAAAGATAGAATAACTACCCCAATGGTGTTCAGACGGTATACGGTGGACCCAAGACTCACGTCGATGTGAGTAAGACCCTCAATTAATGAAATGTTAGCTGCCGCCAAAATGACGCCTGCCAACACCCCATATTGGATTGTTAGAATATCAAAGCTGAATGAAATTTTGGAGAACGATGAGTATAAAATTTGCAGCATTGCCCATGTAAAACCAACGCCTAGAATATACATACCTCTAGATCGGTTTTTAACGGCATATTTTTTAAAAATTACGTCGTTAATGCCCGCAAAAAGCATGCTTAGTAAGGCAAAATTTACTCCTTTGGTCAATATCAAGTTTTCTTGCTCCTCTGTCTAACGCCGGCTGTTGAGCCGCGAGAATCGCAGGCACTGAATGAAAAAGGCGGTTTTTTTTCATTCAGTGTCGAGAATCGCAGTCGGCTCGAACGCCCTTGATAGGTGGAGCGTGAGCGGAACCTGTCAAGGACGTTCGAGGAACTCGACAGCCGGCGATAAGTTGACCGTGTGCGTAGCGTAGCGGAGCTCACGGTCAACTTATCGTCGCAAATCACCGGCGGTTAAAAGTGGGGTGGCTGTAGCGTAGCGGAAGCCGCGCCGCTTTTAACCGTCCGAGTGCATTTGCCTTGTTAAATGCCATAGATCGTTCACTTGTGTTTGGAAAGCCACCATTTTGAAATACGCGTAAAAAGGGACATAATGTTAACGCTTATACCCATGATCCCAGGCTTAACTTCAATAACATCCTGCTCGTGATGATTTGCCCAGGAAGGTTCTGATGACGAATTTTGTTTCGATAATAACTGTGAGTATACTGGACACTTAAGGTAGTGGAGAGGAATTACACTCGCCCAACTCCACCGCCAATCATTTGAGAAAGCTTCTTTAGATAAACGTCTATGGGCTGTGTCAATATCAATCTCATCCGCGTATTTATGCAAAGATATTGCGAATAGACCAAAGATATCAAAACTTATTTCTGGACAAAAATTATCGAAACCAGTCTTTTCATCGCCCGGCCCTGAAATGCCAGTGTCATGCTCAGCCACTGCGGGAATCAGGTCACTATTATGCCATAGAGACTCTAATTCTTTGATTTTCTCATGGCTCATTTTTGTTGTTATGCTTGCTTCTCCAAGCATATAAAGGCTTGCATAGTATCGGTAGCAACGATGAACATTGGCATAAGGACAGCGGGGTTGTACTCTCTTCTGTTCACTAATTCCTGTGTACCATTCTATGTCTGGATAAATGAAATCCATGAGTTATAGTTATTTCTTCCTACATTTAACGCTTGAACTCACTGGTTTTTACGGAGCGCAGCGGAGTAAAAATCCAGTGCAGTGATTTGTTAGCCAGCTGCCCCTCGCGTAGGAACAGGAATTGCTTGAATCTGAATTTGACTGTATACTCCCCTGCCATTTTGGTTCTCAACCATCTTCACACATTCAGTAACTTGAAAAGTTACAACTGTGGCATGAAATACTGATAACACTGCTTCCTGAAAATCTTGATTGTCTTCCAATTTCTCAATTTTGAGACCGTGGGAAATGGCCTGTTCGATGCCTATTGGTCTGCCATGAGTTTTGTGTTCCTTCGCATTTCCAAGCCATTGTGCTATCTTTTTAGCTGTCTGCTCTGCGTTCTCTTCACCTTTAAACATGTACTGCTTAAGCCATTCTTCAACTTTTTCCTTAGAAAGCTTCAATGTCGTTTGACACATTTGTAAGAAACCATGAGGATATGCTTGTATTTTCGATGCCCAAAGCGGAATTGTGCTTTGGTCGTTTTTTATTTCTGATTTTGCTTGGTCGAACTCATCTAAAATGGCTTGAGCAGGGGAAGTAAATATTCCCGTTGCAGTAGGAAACGAGACCTGTGGATCGATTGGACCAAGAGCAGAATGTTTGCCCATTACTATTGAATCACATGCACAAGAAATCATAGTTGCAGCTGACATCGCATTCTGTGGGATAATAGCGCGTATGTGATTATATTTACGACGTAGATATTGCACAATTTGGTCTGCTGCCTCCATAGAGCCACCTGGACTATGAAGAATAATATCAAGTTTGTCTCCTTTGAGTCCATGCATGGCAGACATAAATCCTTGAATATCGTCAGACGTGATAGAAAAGGCTATTCCTGGGATTTGAGGAGATTTCGGTGAAGCGAAAGCTGATGCATATAAAATAGTATCTCGCCCTGTCAACTCCGTAAGTTTCTTAAGATAGTCACGTCGGACATCATCTTGAGCAGTTCCTTTCCGACGAAGTATTGCCTCTTGGATTTCATTTCGTGCTGGCATTTGTAGTCCCCTCCGTTGACATGACAACTGTAATTATTGGGTATGGCTTGTTTATATTAATGCTATCGAGAATCTTTCGCGCTTTTGGATCAATGGATATGTCTATCTTTTTCAAAAGATCCTTCTTTTCATTTTCAAGGTCACGATCCATGTATTCCTCCTTCTGGCTAACGCCGGCTGTTGAGCCGCGAGAATCGCAGGCACTGAATGAAAAAGGCGGTTTTTTTTCATTCAGTGTCGAGAATCGCAGTCGGCTCGAACGCCCTTGATAGGTGGAGCGTGAGCGGAACCTGTCAAGGACGTTGGAGGAACTCGACAGCCGCGATAAGTGGACCGTGTGCGTAGCGCAGCGGAGCTCACGGTCCACTTATCGACCGAGCTGAGGGGCTGGGCAGAGCAACCCGACAGCGCTGATTAAATTATAAAATCCTGTTAAAAAGTTGCCTTTCCGGAATGCCGAGCTCCTGCCCAGTCCCTTCCAGCGTATTGTTAACCCCATAAACATACATACAAAATTAGCAATCGCAAAACAACGTCGGAGACGTTTAAATTCCAATTAAATTTAAACTGCTTTACGAGAACCACCCTTTATGCTTTACAGCAACTTGCCTGTAGAAACTTTGAATTGGCGACCTCTCTTTTCCCAGGGAGGTTGGCATTAAGGCAAATTTCAATTTATCAGCAAACCAGACAACCTCTGCCGGAGACAAAAAAGCCCATTTTTTGTCTGAACTTTCAGATGTAATTCCACCAAAAAACAACGGAGCCAAGAGCGCCTGATACATCACGGGGGTTAACGCTGAGTTCACCGGCCGCCGGGAGAGAAGCACAACGGGCTGCACTGCCAAAGACTTCAACGAAGCCAAATAGCCCAAATTCGCTACGACCCAGGCGGTCGGGTGGAACGATTTGTTAGCACCATTTTAGCCATATATTTCAATTGCATAGGTTCTAGTTTATCCATGCGAAATTTTCATATTTGAGCCTTTCCGCACAAGTTTGATCTCTAAATGACAGCCCACCGCCTTGGCATATTTACGGAGTGTAGATACTGAAGGTGAATGTTTCTTGTTTCCACCACCCGCCTCTAATCTAGCTATTGCTGGTGTTTTTGTCCCCATACGGTCAGCTACCTCCGCTTGAGTAAGTCCAGCTTTTATTCTTGCCTTGAGTAGCTCATCAAATAACGAAAACTCATCATCCAAGGCATCATATTCTTTTTGAACTTCTGGATTTTGTAGAAGTTTTTTTGTGAATTCTTCATGTGTCATCATTTTTTGACCTCATTCATGCGAGAAATTGCAATTTTGAGTTCTTTTTGAGGTGTCTTTTGAGATTTTTTGATAAATGTATGCAACATTACTATCTTTTTTCCTAACAACGTACAATAAAAAATTCTTCCAATACCTTCTTTTGACTTCATCCGAAGTTCAAACAAGCCTTCTTTTAGGGCTTTAGTATGTGGCATTCCAAGATTGGCTCCATAGTGACGCATTCTTTCAGTGAGGTGAATATACCTCGCTTGAATGCCAGCAGGCAAGGTTGAAATTTCTTCTTGAAGTGCTTCACTATAATATAAAATTTTCCATGTCATAAACACAATATTAACAGATACGTTAATATCTTGCAAGAAAAAAAAGCATCTTCTATGTTTTGAAGAATTAAGAATAAAAGATGCTTTTGTAAAAATGCATTTGGCTCAGCTTATTTTCTACAAGCCAGTCAATACAAGGACTTATACTTTGAATGCTTGTTTAAGATTCACCATCTACTTTGAGCATAACTTTCTCAGCTGTAGATTTTGCATAGGTAGATTTTGCATAGAAGGCGTAAATCAGATTTCCAATTCCAAGTGTCCACCAAGCAGTCAATAAACCCCAAAGTAGATGACCACCTCCGGTACCCCAAGTTTTTTTTCTGACCATCGCATTGCGTTCGCTTTGCTCAACAATTTCATATCCTTGAGTTACGTAGTCATCAATTAAATTCTCCATCTCTTTTTTAGAAGTAACTCTTCTAAGACGCGGTGCAGCCATAAATTTTACCTCACTCAACGTTTACGGCATCTATCCTTTGAAAACCCCCATGGCTTCAAATTTAGATGCGCTAACGCCGGCTGTTGAGCCGCGAGAATCGCAGGCACTGAATGAAAAAGGCGGTTTTTTTTCATTCAGTGTCGAGAATCGCAGTCGGCTCGAACGCCCTTGATAGGTGGAGCGTGAGCGGAACCTGTCAAGGACGTTCGAGGAACTCGACAGCCGGCGATAAGTTGACCGTGTGCGTAGCGTAGCGGAGCTCACGGTCAACTTATCGCCTCGGTCACCTGCCCCAGAAGCAACGATAACTTGGCAAAAAATACGTTTTACCGTGAAATGATAAAGGTGAAAAATGCCATAGCTTCTGGGGTCAGGTGTACTGAATGGTTCGGCATTTTTCCCTGATTATGGTTGCAAATGCTGAGATTCGATTGAAATTATCACCATTTCTGCTTTTATATACGCTTTTTGCCGTGGTAGTAATTCGTTTCCGATCATAAGAAAGACTCAAATGATTGCTAATCCTTCATCTTTTATTTGTCGTACGAAAGGATCATCATCACTGAAACTATCAAGATTGAATGGCAGTGGTTCAAGCCGATCATCGACAGATATTGCCAGTTCGGTCAATCTTATACGTTCTTCAAAACGGTCGTTGCTTATTTGAGGAGAAACAATTGCCACATCTATATCACTCCATTTATCCACCTGCCCCCTGACATAGGAGCCAAAAATATAGGCTTTGGAAATATGAAATCCAGCCAGGCGGAGTTTGTCGAGAAATAATTGGACATTTTTTAAAACTATAGATTCGATTTCAGCCATGTAAAAACCTCTTTAATTTTTTGCAGTTCCTTTGCAGTGAACTGCAAAGTACATTTTTTCCTGAATTCTTTTTTGTAGTCAGGATATCTGGATTCAAGGTTAAATGCTGTAATCCTTATTAGAGTACGCTTCTGCTCTTCAGTTATTTTTATATGAGCTTCTTTGGCTAATCTCAATAAATTGTGAGAGCGAGGCACCTGTTGATTGGTATTTTTGACAAGTACCGCTTTTATGATTTTCTCAACAGCAAGATGTCCAAAGAAAAGCGCATAAGAATAATCTTTTTTTTCAAAAAGATGTTTTGCAACATGGAGAGATTCTTCTGCTTCGGATGCCCAATAATCAATAATTTTTTTTTGATTCATTGAATACTTCCTTATGTTGATTGTTGGTGAGCATCGTAATCATTCTCGCTGCCGAACGTACGCATCACCTGCGCCCAAAGCCAATGAGGATTTGGCAAGAGCAATTTTTTACACAGACTGCGCAAAAGTAAAAAACGGCTTGGCTTTGGGTGTCAGAGTGAATGCGATTGTTATACGCCCGATATCCATCTTGCAAGATTTCGTCTCACTCTACTGAGCCGATCATGAGATATCTGCCCTAATTTCCCCAAAAGTATATCTTTCTCAACAACGGCAAGTCTGCTGACACGGATTACACTTGGCACTTTTAAGCCGGACAGTATAAAATCTGAATCCTTTGTAGTGATAATCTCATCTAATTCCTGTATCTTTTGATGAAGTTTGGAGGATATCATACAAATGAGCCAATCATTATATCGGCCAGGCATTTTACGCAATACAAGCGCAGGACGAAGCTTTCCTGCTTGCTGATCAGTTTGGGGAAATTTAAAAAGAGTAATTTGTCCTTCAGAAATCATGAGAAAAATTCCTTGAGATCATTCAGCGAGTAATGTGATTGCTCATTTTCCATGCCACGCATTGCTGATGAAAGCGATAAGGTTGACCACTCAATATTTTCTTGCCTTTCTGTTTTTAATTTTAAATATTCGATAAAATCTAAAACTTCTATTTGTTTTAATTCCGGCAATTCTTTGACATTGTTAATAATTTTATTTGCCAAACTCATAGCATGCCCTCCTTGTCAAAATATGGGATAGAGCTAATCTGTTTCTAACCTATAACGGCGCAAATAACCGGACTGCCAAAAGCTGCGCCGTTTCGCTCTGCACCTTTTGGCGGTCCGAGTTAATTTGCCTTGTTATGCATTTTCTCTTGCTTGCCTAAATTCATCCACTGTAGGAGGAATGATTTTATACCAAAAGAAATTGAAAACATCTTCTCTTCTTTGATGATAATCCTCCCATTTTTCGGCTGAAAAACCTTCACCTGGCACACCGGATTGATTGACTACAATTAAAGTTAAAGGCGGTAATTCATTTTGCTTGCAATAGAACATAATACAGCCAAGTATTACGCCCATTGGTCTGTTATCTGAGTACCCCATTAGTAACCGCAATTCATCATATTGTACGATTTGTCGATTTTCGGCTTTTCCAATTAAATATTGCCATGCCTGTAATGCCCGTACAGCAGATTTTTCGCCTGACTTCGCATCTTCAACTACATCATCGAACAACTGATACATACTTCATTCTCCTTTATTGTATAATGTATGTTTCGCGCAGTTAGGTTATAATCCTCTTAAATAGCTTGATTTTTCATCTTTGATTTTACATATCAATTCATGATGAAAAATACAATAAAAGAGGAGGATTAAATTATGTGTGAACAGCTCTGTCCTGAAGACCTGCTTAAGAATGATATCGATTCCCTTGTTAAGCATTGTCTCAAGGTGGAACAAGATCGAAAGTTATCTGTAAATTCCATCAAAGAACTTAAACGATATCTGATGGAGTTCGGCAAGTACTGTAAAGTTAACGGTATTAGCTCTCCAACTCAGTTACATCTTGACTTTCTTAGAAAATATTCTGAATATCGTTGTATAAATGCCGGCCCAAATCTTAAAAAGGCTGTGGTCTGGTCCCTGCGCAAATTCGGCAAGTTTCTAAATCTTATCCAGGTTGTCAGTGATGACCCTGCTAAAAATTTACGCCATCCCAAATTTCATCCCCGTTCCAGGCTGCCGGAATATCTTAGTGAAACCGAGCTTCGGAAGCTGCTTGAATACGCTGCAAAGAACATAAAAAAGCGTGACTTTACCATCATCAGCCTTATGGCCACTACAGGACTTCGCCCCAAAGAAATAACCAGTATCAAACGATGTGATATACATTCGAATAATCATTACATTAATGTTCAGGTTAAAGGTGGATGGCTAAAAAAGACACACATCAGTTTTTCCATGTCTGCTCTGCTGTCCAATTATCTTGCTGCGCGGAAAGATGAGTCAGAGTTTTTATTTGTGAATACAAGGGGAAAACCCATTTCCGTGGCCTGGCTGCAGCATTTTGTGAAGAATATTGGTCAAGATGCCGATCTTTCAATACCCATTACCAGTAACTGTTTGCGCCATACATTTGCCACTCATGCGGCAGACAGGCACGGTAAGGTCACCACAAAAGCCTTAATGGGACATCAGCGATTGTCCACCACGGAGATATATACCCACCTGAGCCCGCGTCATTTCAAAACCGTTACCAGCTGCCATCCCCTGGGACAAATTGAAAGGAGCAACCCATGAACAATATCATTAACGAATATATTGGATATCTTGAAAATCTGTGTGGCTTTGCAAAAGGAACTCTCAAGCAACATCTGCGCATATGTAAACTATGGACAGAATTTTTAACCTCAACCAGGGATAAAAAGCTATTTACAGCACAACCGATTGATTTACTTTGTTATATTGAATTACGCCAAAAAAGCGCCAAGGTAAAAAATACCACAATATCCAAAGAACTCTGCGTACTCAGGACTTTATATGCCTATTTGCAAGACTTTAAAAAAATTGAGTTAAACCCGGCAGCTTCACTTCCTGAGCTTATCTGTGAACCTCCGGCAGAAAAGAAGTATTTGACGGTAAATGAGTGTTTTAAATTATTAGAATCGATTAAAACCGACACTCTTATTGGATTACGAGATCATACGATCATAGCATTGTTATGGTCAACCGGTCTTCGCAGCAGCGAGTTGTGCGCCCTTGACCGGAACGATATCGATCTCAGGGAAGGTTCACTGATTGTAAGAAAAGGCAAAGGCGGCAAGCAGCGCCAGGTGTTTTTCAATAACAAAATGTTAGAAATGCTCACACACTATTGGGTAATGTTCCCAGGCGATACAGATACCCCGCTTTTCCATGCCTTTTCCAAAAATGGAAGCAATAAAAAAAAGCATGCCAGGTTAAGCCAGGCTCGTATGGCCGATATTGTTAGAGAAAGAAGCAAGACAGCAGGAATAACCAAAAAAGTCAGCCCTTTGACGTTCCGGCATACATTTGCAACCCATATGTATGAAGCAGGTGTTAACATGAAAGATATCAAAGAGATGCTGGGCCATGATGATGAGACAGAAACGACGGTTTATGTACATATCAGCATTGATATTGCCAGACAATTCTTGAAAAATCATATTGCAAATCCGGCAAGATACAAAGATGGAGGCCGTAAATGAGCGCATATATCGCGGTATCCGACTTTGATCATTACATGGAAGAATAAAGTGGACCCCAAGTCAAGGACAGATTTTATGTTTTGTTAAGGTGTGCCATTATTGATATCAACAAAAAAATAAACAAAAAAATGAAATATGTTTATATGCGCCATAAAAATGTTCATAAGTAATTTAACTTGTTGATTTAATAGATAATAATATCAGCTTAAAATGTTCATAACTTGTTGATAAAATGTTGATAACTTTTCCATATATCGTTAACGTACTGTTAAAATTCAATATTAATATGTTCATAACTTATGCCGCACGCTGAATGGCTAATTCACCAAAATATATCTCTGCGGGAGTGTTTCTATTCAGCGATTGATGAGGCCGTTCAAAATTATAAAATTCAAAATATTGCTTCAATGCATTTATTAGATCTTTGACATTCGAATATTCCTTGATGTATATTTCTTCATATTTTACAGAACGCCATAAACGCTCTATGAAGATATTATCCATACAACGCCCCTTGCCATCCATGCTAATCCGGATTTGATGCTGTTTTAACACGCCGGTAAAGTCATTGCCGGTGTATTGGGAACCCTGATCGGTATTGAAAATATCCGGTTTGCCAAAACGTCGGATGGCGCTCTGCAATGCGTTTACGCAGAAAACGTCATCCATCGTTGTTGACACTTCCCAGGAAAGTACATAGCGGCTGTGCCAGTCCATAACAGCCGTCAGATAAACAAAACCGCCAGGCATACGAATATAGGTAATATCCGAACACCAGACCTGATCCGGTTTCGTTATTTTCATTCCCTTCAGCAGGTAGGGGTATATTTTGTGCTCTTTGCGAGGAGCACTCGTATCAGGTTTAGGCGCTATGGACTGGATTCCCATTATGCGCATCAGGCGCTGTATCCGTTTACGATTGATTTTGTAACCGCAGCGCCCTAAATAATCACGTATCTTTCGGCTTCCGTAAAAGGGGTGGCGCGTATATTCTTCATCAATCAGACGCATCAATTCCAGATTTTCATTACTTTCTTTAACAGGATAATTATTTTGCCGATAATAACCGGAACGGTGCAGCCCCAATAATTTACATTGACGAGCAATGCTTAAGCGGGAATGACCAGGCTCTATACAGCTTCGCTTTTCAGACAGGCTCATCTTCTGTATCCAATTGTTTTTTTTAGCCAGTCCACTTCAACTTGAAGCTTTCCGATCTGTTGGTATAGACGATCTTTTTCAGCCTCATAGGCCTTTGCATCACGACCCCTGTTTTGCGAAAAAATTTCTGTTGATTCAGTAATCAATTTTTTCTTCCACTGGCCGATTTGATTGCTATGGACTCCATATTCAGTTGCCAGTTCATTTATTGTCTTCTGGCCTTTTATGGCATCCAGCGCAACCCGAGCCTTAAAGTCTTTGGTATAATTCTTTCTCTTTTTCATTTGCTTCCTCCTGTTTGTTTAGAATTACACCTTAACATATTGTCGCATTTTTGGGGTCCACTATAGAATATCACGTACTGCGTGTTGATGTTTTGAACCATCAACCTTCGGGTGTTGAAGCTAATAAACGTGATCTCAATTTATTTTCAAATTATCTCCATTCTCAAAACATTGAAATGATTACAGGGGAGGAGACGTTAAAATTTATAGGATGGTTACGGGTTGAACGGGATAATAATGCCGGTTCCATCAATCGTAAAGAATCCTCCATCAGAAGCTATGTTAAATATCTGCGTTTTACCCAGGTAAAAGGCGCTGATATTTTTCCCATTGAAAGCCTGCCACGGGCAAGGGAACCCTACACCGGACCCGTGGAAGCCCTGACACCGGATGAAGTTGTTAGCGGCGGTGTAAAAATGTACCCAAAGCGCCGTTTTAAAAATGTATAGAAAAAAATGCGGTTCACCGGCTTTTTCCCCGGTGAACCGCAAGCGTTTATTCTTTTACCACATCCTTCATCCTGTAACTTTTTCCTTCCACCACCACTGCTGCTTCGATGTGGTGCAGCAGCCGGTCCAGCAGGGCAGAAGTAAGCATGTTGTCGTTGTTAAATATTTGCGGCCAATCTTTAAAAACGCGATTGGTGGTTATAATAATGGCACCTTGTTCATAGCGCTGGCTTATAACCTGGAAGAGCAGGTCAGCGCCGATTTTGTCAATGGGCAGGTAGCCTAATTCATCCAGTATCAAGAGAGCCGGTTTGAGATATTTTTTTAACTCCTGTTTTAAGCGGTCGGCCTGCTGGGCGGAATAAAGGTTATTGATGGTTTCGATTGCGGAGATAAAAAGTACGGTATGCCCTTTCAGGCAGGCCTGATAGCCCAGAGCCGTGGCTAAATGGGTTTTCCCCAGGCCGACACCGCCGATGAACACCACATTGCTTTTATCCTCGATAAATTTCAGATGAAAGAGGTTCTGCACCTGTGCCCGGTTGATTGTTTTTGGCCAGGACCAGTTAAACTGATCCAGGGTTTTAATAACCGAAAACCGGGCTGATCGGATACGGCGCTGGATGGTGCGATCTCTTCGCATATCCGCTTCTCCCCGGACCAATTCGGCCAGGTAATGCAGATGTGTCCATTGCTTTTGTGCAGCGGTTTGAGCACAGGTGGCATGGTTTTCTCGGATATATGGCAGTTTCAGGTAAGAAAGCTGTTTTGTGATATCAGTTTCCCTTGTTGTCATCTTCATCCTCCATAATTGAATAATCGTAAATACCCAGGTTAGGCTGGGCTATTGTAAGATCCAAAAGATCGCTGCGGCGGGTCACATGCAGCGCCCCTGATTCCCGGGCAGGGCGGGTACGGTGTTCAAGCAGGTTGGCGATATATTCACAAGAAAAGGCCTGGAAGATAAAAGCGTCGTCAATGGCACGTTGAACTTGTTCGAGCGGATATATCTCGCTTAAGGCCACGATCTGACGGATATGGTGGAGCGTATTGAGCCGCCGCTCGTTAAGTTGTTGGTAATAGGCCTCGGCCTTGTCGGACAAAACTAAAAACCGCATTAAGAGTTTTTGATCCCGCGCTTTTCTACGCTGAGCCAGCAGTTCTTTGGGGTGGTCCGGGAGCTCAAAGTCCTGACGACGGTCATAACTCCTGACATGACGGGCAACAAGATTACCCTCATGATAAATACATATCCGGTCGGGATACTGCCTTACAGTAACACCTACACCTGATAGTTGAGCCGGGACGCTGTAACGGTTGGTATCCACAGTCACCCTGAACTGCCGGGACGCCCTAACCTGATTGATGACAGCCACATCATAGGCTTCCACCGGCAACGGCTGCAGACTGGCTTTTTCTTGTTCAAACAGATCAACCGGCTTTTTCCCTGTCTCGCGATGAACACGGACATTGGCCACGGTCTCCAGCCAATGTTCGGCGATTGGTTTCATTACCTTGAAATCCGGGATATCCAGGCCGGATAAAAGGTTCTTTTTGACATACCCAACCCCGCTTTCCACCCGGCCTTTTTCATTGCCTTTGCGTATACCGCAGGGAACAATCGTAAAACCGTAATGGTTGGCAAAATCAAGATACCGGGGATTAAATATCGGTGCCTGGCCGATGGCGCGTTTCAATACTGCCGATTTTAAATTATCCACCATGACTTTTTGGGGTACTCCTCCGAAAAAACAAAAGGCATGCTGCTGGCAGGCTAAAAAATGCTCCATGGTTTGCGAGACGGTAAATTCCACATAAATCATCCTGCTGTTGCACAATACCATCACAAAAAAGCTCAATCGCCGGGTAGTGGAACCGACTGGGACGGAACCATAAGAACCCCAATCCACCTGTGCGCATTCACCGGGCGCAAAGTATAGTTTCAGGTAGGCTTTTGTTTTTTTGGGCCGCACCCGGCTGACATAATCCTTTACGATGGTATAGCCGCCGTCAAAGCCCTCTTCTCTGAGGTGTTGATAAATCTGGACGGCGGTATAAGGATGCTTGTTCAGCATACGCACAATCTCTTTTTTAAAAGGATCCAGCTTGCTGGCCCGTTTTCCGAGCTTACGCTGCTGATAGCATTTCTGGTTGGCCCATCTGGCTACCGTCCTATGATCCAGGGACAAGCATTCGGCAATCTGACTGTAGTTGAGACCGTCTTTTTCCAGATGGTTGCGGATACGCACATAAGTTTCATAGTCAATCATGGGCTGCCCTCCCTTGCTTGTTTGAAAATATCGCTCAAACGCATTACACCCTGTGAAGATCGTTTCTTAACGGTTGCCGACTCCATAGAGAGCACCTGATATATAGGACTCCGCCAGGCCAGCAGATCGCTGCGAATCAGTTCTGAACGGGCTTTTTCCAAAAGTCCGGCGTCCATTTTCAACTTTTCGGCAATCGATTTATCGCTGTAATAGCTGAGTCCCCGGCGATCGCCGACGCAAACCAAAAACAGATACAAGGCCGCGGCCGCGTGGCTGCATTTATTTATATAACAATCACTGACCAGGCGGTGATCTATCCAACTGAAGCTTTTGGGTACCTGACGTACCCGTTGTGATAAAATCGGTGTTTTGACAATCATGATTTCCTCCTTTGGTTTGGGGTGAATTCTTTAAAATATCCGCCCCCAATTGTTGCAAACCACGGAGGGTATTTACAATGTCATCTTGTAACGCATTTCCGGTAATATTGGCTATTAAGCCAAGCAAAACAGCAGGTTGCATTATTAAGGCATCTTGTAACGCAAAGCCTGTGTTTTGAGGATTATCGTCTTTGTTTTCAGATGGTTGAGCCGTTAAGGAATCTTGTAACGCATCCCGTTTTTTTGCTGATCGCCGCCAGTACCCCGGATTTCTTTTTCGCCACTCCTGAACCCGCTGGACATTCTCCGGCCCGCTAAAATAATTTTGATTCTCAGGTTTACTCAGCCATTTCTTCTGACTTGCAACCTTACTGGCTTTTCGACACGCAGGATTAAAACAGTGCTTCTGCCGACTTCTATTGCGAGCATCGGGTATGAACAACTTGCCGCAATGACAACATTTAGTTTGTTTTATGGATTTCATTCACAAAGCACCCCCTTACGGTGACAATATGAATAATTTTGAAATTCAGAAATGGGAAATATGAAAAAAATACAAGGAAGAAGATGGAAGAATAGTTTGAAAATAATGAATGGATTGGAAGAAAATCACACGAAAGAAAAATACATTTTTAAACCGCCAGTTTTATGGCATTTTTAAGTTACCGCTGACAGAAGTTATTAAGCTATTGAATACCATTGATCATAACAGTGTTTTGGGTTTTAGGGATTTAACTCTCTACACAATGCTTTACAGCCTGGGGCTTCGCATTGGTGAAGCTTTGAGCATAGATATTGAGGATATCGATTTTGACAATGACGTAGTCTGTATCCATGGAAAAGGCCGCAAGGAAAGGAAACTGCCGCTTACCGGAAATCTTCTTGATATAATAAACAAATGGTTGGTTTGCCGCACCCAGCTTAACAATGCTGATACACTCCAGGCTCTGTTCGTTTCCAAAAAAGGAAACAGGCTTTCCTCCAGAACTGCTCAGGATAATTTGAAAAAAATTGTTGCGAAAGCCGGCCCTTTCTCAATTGACAAGGTGACACCCCATAGTTTGAGACATGCATTTGCGACTCATGCCATTGAAGGAAAACAAGATATTTTTGTGCTAAAAGCAATCATGGGACATGCTTCTACAAAAAGCACTGAAATTTACCTTCATCCATCCATGAAACTTTTAAAAAAAGCGGTGAACGAACATATTGCCTCTGAAATCCTGAATGACCTTATTAATAGTAATATCTTTGCATTAAGGATTCATCAAGCCCGGGATTCCTGAAGTTTAAAAGATGCATATGGTCAATTTTATTGAATTATCTCTGTTGTCTTGACGAGAGACCTGGATACGAATGTCGTAAGCCAAACCATAGGAGTACGCATGCAATCAATTTTTCAAAAATTGAATCGCTATTTTTGTGTAAAATGGCAATTAGCAGTCCTGGATTTGAATTCAGGACGATGGATTATATCTTCCTCCAACAAAAATATTCCATATCTGAAAGCTGAAAACGCCAATGGCAGGCATATTTTGTTACAGCCGGCTTTATCAATTTCTCCTTATTATATGATGGTTGATGATCTTTCAATCACAACAATACATCTTCATCATAAATATAGTGACGGCGCCTGGAAACCAGGAAGGATGGCAGTTGAAACCTCACCGGAAAATTATCAGGTATGGATACATTCAAATAGATCTTTGCCACTTGATGAAAAGAGGCACTGGCTTAAAAAACTTTGCAATGATCCTGGTGCAGATCCCAATAATCGATGGGGAAGGTGTCCCGGGTTCCGGAATAGAAAAGAAAAACACAGGGATTCTAAAAACGGCTATCCAATGGCTAAGCTTATCTGGATTGATTGGAAATATCAGGCAGATATTCCTCAATACAAATCATGCCACACTGCCAGGACAAATAGAATAGTTCCCCTTTCCCCTCAACTCCTGAAGGGGGAAGTGTGTCTTAATAAATTTATTTCTCGCTCCGATTATGAAAAAGGTGATGAATCCAAAACTGATTTTTCGTATGCCCTTGCGCTTGCAAGGAGAAACTATCCACAAAGTAATATCCGAAACCGTTTATTGACAGAAAGAACAAATTGGAAAAGCCACAATGGCATTCATAAAAAAGATGCTTACATTACACGAACAATTGAGAAAGCAATAGCTATTGTCCAAAATTCTTAGATAAAGTCCAATTTTTTTTAAAAAATTGCCTGTAACCCAATGTTACCTAACCTATTCTTTAACTGCGGGGTTCGTCCCGCATAACCGGCTGGCAATGGAGCGCAGCGGAATTGCCAGTCCGAGTTGATGCGGTTGTTATGTGATAAAGATCATATCAAGAAGTTGCCAAGGTTTTCATCGGTAAAATTTTACCATCTCCCTGGAACAACGGTTGTCACGTTACTCCTCTGAATGTAGCATTCCGTGCAGTCAATATATTTTCCAGTTTGGGGGTCTCTGACTGGCGCAAAAATGATCTTCGCCCAACCGTTACCAACATCTTCAACTGTTACCGCAGCTTTCTTCAAAATAATGCCAATAATTTTTGCGTCTTTACTTGGTTCTTTGACAACCCAGCACGTTTCGCTCTTTACCCACCCACTAATTTCTGAGCAAAATACAGAATTTGCAAAAAGACTGATGAACATTAAGAACGCAATTGGAAACAGGGCCTTATTATATTTCATGATCAACCTCCTTGGTAGTTTTACACATAAGATTTGGAGTCTATTATTTTGGTATTGGATTTACGTATTTGCACTTTGGACAAATCTGATCGGCTGGCTTTAGCAACAACCATAGAAACATGATACCGGCCACGATAAACAGCGGCCAGAACAAGAAAGAAATAGAGAATAGGACCAAAAAGACGAGCCAAAGACCACATCCTGAGCCCTTAATTTGAGCCTTTCCTTCGTATTGACAATTTGGGCACTTAATCTGTTTCCGCCACAGTGCAAACGCCATTTATTCCTCCCTTGCACATAACGCCGGCTGTTGAGCCGCGAGAATCGCAGGCACTGAATGAAAAAGGCGGTTTTTTTTCATTCAGTGTCGAGAATCGCAGTCGGCTCGAACGCCCTTGATAGGTGGAGCGTGAGCGGAACCTGTCAAGGACGTTCGAGGAACTCGACAGCCGGCGATAAGTTGACCGTGTGCGTAGCGTAGCGGAGCTCACGGTCAACTTATCGGTTGCGTTCAGCCGCTTGGCGGGTTCGGCGCGAGCACATCCGCCTGCAAACCGACCCCAATGCGGGTGAGGAAACTCGAAAAGCGCGCCGATTAGCCAAGTCGGCTGCAACGCGTTGTTAGCGCGGCCCTTTACTTTTGCCCAACGAACCCGCTCCCAAGGCGCATTCCCCTCCACGTTCTCTCGACCTGTCGACAAATCCGCTTCCCGCTTCAACTGATTGCTTCACCAACATACTTTCGCTCACGAAACAAGCAAAAGTTATCCGCTCCTCGCTCGCGTTTCACCTTCGCCCCGCCGACGGTCTGATTCGCGTGTGTTCCTTCGACTGCCCCGAAGGATAGCTTTTGCGCTTTCACCATGCGAGCACGCTAACTCCCCATTCCAACTCACCACTTCTACCATCAGTAGCTTTCGCCGAGCGTCGATTACCACCTCTCCCCGCCTGAGACTAGCAAAAGGCATCCGTAGTCCGCGAAGGATGTCTTTTGCGGCTCTCACGAAACCCCTCCCGAACCACTGCAAGTTTCCCTCTCTCCCAGGCAGGGACGAAGCATACCTCCTAAACTGTCAAACGGCTTCGTTTGTCGCACTCACTGATCGCTACAGACTCCGCCACGTCCAATTGATTGACGCTCCTACATCTGCTGGATCTGCCCAAGGTCCTGCTCTAACCAATCCAGAGCTTCCTGATCCATTGTGCCTTCGTCCACGAACGACTTGGCTCTGGCAATCGCTTCCTCCATAAAAAACACGGATTCATCCTTGCGTCCCATCTTCTGATAGGTGAGCGCCAGACCGTGATACCCATTATGGTGTTTAGGCTGCGACATCACCAACTCTTTGAACTTCAGCTCGGCTGCTTCTAGCTTTGCGTTCCTCAGCAACGTCATTCCTTTGTTGTACCACTCAAAATCCTGGTTCTCGTATGGCTTGATGTACGCTATCTCTTTTCTAATTTGTTCCAGGTAGTCTGCGCCCATTTGCTCTCCTCGATTGTCTACTCCTCACAGGTATACTCCCGATTACTTTGGCCGCGCTAACGCCATGGTCAGCCGCCGAGTTTACGAGGTCGGCTGGACCAAATTGTTGGCCTGCGGCTCTTTTGATACTTCTCTTGATGTCTCTTCCAAAGCCTGTTGAATTAGATCATGATATTCAGAAACAATATGGTAATTGTCCTTTGTCTCACCGTGTGTGCCCCCACTTTCAAATTCGACTACCTGTCGGAGATGAGGATTTGATTTCTTGGTCAGGAACTGAGAAATATTGCTTAGGTAGCGACCACTTTGACCGATGTCGTTTCCGACTCCAGCTTCATACAGGCCTTGCTTTACTTCATCTCGATTGTAGATTCTATCCTCCTGGCTGATTATTTCCAGGAAGGCTCGAAAACGGGGGGTAAGTTCGCTATCCCTAGTAAGTGATTCAACGATCCGATTCTTTAATTCGTCTGGCTCCAAATTTGATTTTTCTAAAGAAAACGAACTCTTTCCAGATTGCTTCAGCTCTTTTTGTTTGCTTTCCTTCTTTTGAATGTAATCCTTTGCTTCAGGGAGTGGAATAATTATTTCGGGATTAATGAAAAGTTCTCCCTTCTGATCAAAATAGGGCGTCAACCGTATACATTCGATATCTATTTCTGATTCACGAAGCCACAATACGGCAGAAATAACCTCGGAATGAAATTCCTTGGCAACCAAAATTATCCTTTGGCGTTGGTTTAGATCTTCAGGCTCACAGTTGATAAATCCTTCGATTTTGACCTGAGCGTCATCACCATCTGTACCGAGATATTCAGCAAAATGCTTATAGATTTCGTCATGAGAAAAACTTGAGCAGTAAGAGGCATATTTGATCGCCTGCCACTCTACATCCGAACCGGAATTATCCCGTTTTAATTCAATTATGACCAATGCCCCTTCTTTATCCACCGCAAGTAAGTCAAGACGACGGCCAGATGGCAAAATTAACTCCTTTGATATTATCATGAGGGGCTCGCCAAGTATTTCCGGTGTTCCTGCAATCCACTCTTGGATATCAAAACGTTCTCTAAGATTGAGTTCACTGTATGTTGTAGCTGGAATCTCAATAAGTTTTTTATTCTTAATATCTACTCTATACATTTTAACACTCCCTTAGCAGAATTATGGCTATCTTTGCAGGCTAACGACTGAACTCACTGGTTTTTACGGAGCGTAGCGGAGTAAAAATCCAGTGCAGTGACTTGTTATGCATTTTATACGATAGTTGTTTTTAAATAATTTATAAATGTTGAGCATGATACTAGGAAAAACTTTGCATCAGAAACCGAAATATCTGGTTCGTCTAACATGGCATGTCTTATTCCATCTTCATCCCTAGTATATCCATAAATTGAAGAGAATCCTTTTTTAAGAGCAGGATGCAGATGTCCTTTTTTTTCGAGAATAGTTAACGCTTCCCCCAAAGTCGCTTTTGAATTTCCAGTTATCACACGAGACATACTTTCGACGGCAGATATTGACTCTTTGATTGAATTTCTATAGTCAGGATTTTCTCTTCTAGCCAAGTGTTCCATTGCTTTCTTAAGATGTGCATGAACACCGTTAAAGGGGCCTTCTGTTAAAGCCTTTTGTACCGCTTCAATTTCCACTTCATCAGTGACAGGAACAAATGCAGATTCAATAAAACGATAACCTGATAATTCTCGCTCAAGTATATTGTTTATTGCTTTGATTAATCTGGCGTTGCGCTCAGCTAATAATACATACTCTAAAAAATCATAAACTTCATACCAAGGGCATTCAAAATAGTAACTCCTAATAGCTTCTAATATTCTATGTGCTCTTTCAGGTCGTGAATCCATTGGTTTCTTGAAATAGTGAAACCATAGCCGACGGCTAAATTCTTCAATATCACCTGATCCATACTGTCTATACAAGAAATTGTTCTTACTCCATATAAAAACATCTAGGACATTCCACAAAGAATTACGTAATTCATCGTTCATTCCCTGCACTTGAAGAGCTGTTTCAACTGGCTTGATTTCTATTCTCTCACTGAACTTCATAAGTTACCTTTTTATGCATAACGCCGGCTGTTGAGCCGCGAGAATCGCAGGCACTGAATGAAAAAGGCGGTTTTTTTTCATTCAGTGTCGAGAATCGCAGTCGGCTCGAACGCCCTTGATAGGTGGAGCGTGAGCGGAACCTGTCAAGGACGTTCGAGGAACTCGACAGCCGGCGATAAGTTGACCGTGTGCGTAGCGTAGCGGAGCTCACGGTCAACTTATCGACAAAGCTCACTTGCCGCTGTGGAGCGCTAGCGGAACAGCGGTCAAGTTCCAGGTAGGAGCATCGGTTACCCGACGCCCCCCCTACAGACCCGTACGTGAAGATTTCCCTCATACGGTTCCTCGGTTCAAATCCTTTTTACCGGATTATCAACCAAACAGGCGACACCCCGTTTGGCGTATAACTTTGCAGCCCTTACGGCATCAAATATTATGGACTATTCTGGGTAATGGCAGTGGGTATGTTGTGCGCAAGTCCTCGAACATTACTTCGCCCTTGTGACTTCTTCGGCTTAACCATCGACGCCATGCTTTCTCAGTATATTCAAACACAACTTCCAGCACTTTGTAGTTACTTATTACTCCAAAGTACTGGTAAAAACCTCGCAGTTTACTGCAAAGAATCTCATACTGCTCGGCCATTGGCTTATGACGGTTATCCTTGCACCATATCCATATTCTCTTCATAAAACGGCTTGAACGCTTTCTTGCCGTCTTTTTCTTTATTACCATGTACCCTTTTAATGATTTTGACCAGTAAAATGTAAACCCTAAAAAATCAAACGTCCCGTTTCCCTTTCCGCTAATGCGTTTGGAAAATCGAATCAGTTTTGTCTTTTCCGGGTGAAGTGACAGCTCGAACTGTTCGAACCGCCTGGGTAATACATCCATGACACGCAATGCGTCTTTTTCATACTCGAACCCGAGGATGAAATCATCCGCCCAGCGTATGATGGAGCATCTCCCTTTCATCCGGGGGATCACTTCTTTCACGTACCAGTCATCTAAAACATAATGAAGAAAGATATTACTGAGCACAGGGGAAATTACTCCTCCCTGTGGAGTGCCCGTTTCAGAGTACGTCAGGTTGCCTTCCTCCATTACGCCTGCATTCAACCACTTCCCTATCAGGCGAATCATTCCGCCGTCACTTACTCTCCGACGTATCATGTCTTTAAGTAACTCGTGATTAATATTGTCAAATAGTCCTGTAATATCTGCGCTTACTATCCAGCTGATATTCTGCTTCAAGCATTGCTCACGTAAATCTTTGATTGCCATGTGTTGGCTCCGACCTTTTCTGAATGCATGGGAAAAATTGTAAAAATTCCTGTCAAATATGACATTCAATATGGCTGCTGCTGCTTTCTGGACAATTTTATCCTCAAGTACAGGTATGCCAATTGGACGCTTTTTCCCTCCTTCCTTGTCTATCCAGATACGCTTTACAGGAGACGCAACGTACTGTCCTCTCCGCAGTCGTTCATACAGATTATAGAGGTTTTGATCAAGATTTTCGGCATACTCCTTTGCCGTAACCTTGTCCACTCCTGCAGATTTGCTTTTCCGAATTTTACGAAAGGATTGTTTCAGTAAATCAAAGTCTATCCGATGGACTACTGATGTAAATACCAGTTCAGGATTACTTTGAGCAAGCAGCTCGATTTTGATAAGGGATGACCCACCTGTTAACACCGGTGGTTGTCCCCATTCTATCGGTCTGGAATTGCAAGCGACCGTTCTTGCAATTTCTCGGCTTTTTGTTGATATGGTTTGTGACATCTGTGTATCTCCCATAATTCCTGCCAAAAAAACGTTATACCCTGCTTCACCTTCCCTGCAGTGGGTCGCTTGGGCATCACTTCCCCACCTTTCCGATCAAGATAGTTCAATTCTTAATCATCGGTACTATGATCTGCTAAGACTTCCGAATGTTTATCTCAGGTTCGTTCGCTCTTCGCTATCCTCCCCTGATACCTTGTATCGCCCATCTTTTAATGTTTGTGTTTCTGCCAATGGCAGACTCGTTGCAAGGCGGGACATTCCTATGCAACGCCGGGATTTCGCTTGCGCTGGATTTCCTGTTACCGTTCTTTTTACCCAAGGAAACATCCGGGTCTCCCAAGTTCCCGAGCTACCCCTTTGAGTACATGCCCTGGTCTAAGACCCCGGTGGTGTCCTGAATACTTGCCTTAGCATATTCAGGACTGCTGCCTTCCGCTGTCTCCAAAGCGTCGGCTTTTTCCTGCAAGCAGGATTATCACAATGACCACAACCATACATTTTTCGGGGCTCAATACAGAGCCTGCAATCTTGCTCCGTCCAGCTCCAGACTCCCGTTACCGGGTTTACCTGTGGACTTCGCTACTGACCTGCTGGTTAGTCTTTAGTCAGGTGGGACTATCTTAACATCAATGCCAGAGCAAGCCCTGCAGAGATGAAGGAAACAAACCGTTTCCCGAGCACCCACTTGGTAACAATATCGAGTTTCAAAGACCTTGTGTCTTATCCCAACGATTCGGATTTATCTTGGCACGAGGAGCGCCTTGTTAGCCATTAAATAATTCAATTCCCTTTTTATAACATATATCAATGAAATCAGACTCATTAAAGGTAAGAATTGCATCTATTTTGACGGAATCATCTTCCAAGATATTTCTTATTATTATATCTACCAAACTAAATCTCTGCCCATGACTAAAAAAATAATTCAGAGAGACTTCTTTATAATCTTTATCTGATATATAATAAGTGGAATGAGATTTTATAATTCTATGGAACTTTTCAGTCCATGACTGACGTCGAGAGAATCTAGTATTTAAAGTCTCATATAGTGTTGGCCAAGGAATTAGTAATGTATGTGGAGCGATATATTCAAAATATAACAAAGCGTCTTCATGGTAACGGTCTCTATCATCAAATAGAGCAAACCAAAATCCTGTGTCTATTACTATTGATTTTGCCATATTTAATAGTCTTCATCACTTTCTGTTGATTTAGTTCCATAACCTGTCCATGGTGCAGATTTACGTTTCCCAAAAATAAATTTTCCTTTTAATTTTTTTTCAGAACTTTTGAATATTATATAAACTCTATCTCTTTTTGTGAGAGATATGTTATTTTTTATATCTTCTTTTATCTTTTCAATTAAATTTTCATCGTTATCAATTTCATAATTAAAAAAAGCTAAACTATCACCGCATTCTTTTGCCTCAAGATCATCTAGCCATGCATATAGTCCTTCATAATCTCCTTTTACTCCCAAATCATATGACAACCATATAGCTTTTTTCATAGTTTTCTCCCCGTATAGTTATTGTTTTTTTGGCTAACGCCGGCTGTTGAGCCGCGAGAATCGCAGGCACTGAATGAAAAAGGCGGTTTTTTTTCATTCAGTGTCGAGAATCGCAGTCGGCTCGAACGCCCTTGATAGGTGGAGCGTGAGCGGAACCTGTCAAGGACGTTCGAGGAACTCGACAGCCGGCGATAAGTTGACCGTGTGCGTAGCGTAGCGGAGCTCACGGTCAACTTATCAGAGCAATAAATGTAAAAAAATACATGCTATTTCCGCATATAGGTTGCACTTTTTTACGCATATTGCTATATTAAACAATAAAATCTGTATAAAATATATATTTAGTACTCATATTACATTTATTGACAAATTTTTACACTTATTGCGATATTAAAGTAAATATGATGCAGGATAAAACGCAGATTCCGTCCTGATCCAAAAGCAAAATCAATGGATCAGGTCAAAGAAGTTTTACGTTACCATCATTATGCCTATTGCACAGAGGTTACGTATTGTCAATGGATTGTGCGCTATATCATAGAGCGATTGCATCAAAATTTGGGCACCCTTCATATCACTTCAAAAGTACTTTACACTTTTTTTGAAAAAATAAACCTATCTGTGTCCCATTGTTCTTTCAAAAGTGTCAACGATAAATGAAGGGCGCCAAAATTTAGCATGATTTTTGATTCTAGATAAATCAATAAGTTACAAATGCTGCTTGCTGTCTTACGCAACTATTTGATTTTTAATGGTCTAAAATTTTGATGCAATAGCCCTGGTCGGGGCGTAGGGCTATTGCCTAAAAATATCAATTAAATCTACAGCGGATTTGGACACAAATTCTGTGAAGTTATCTTTGAGCGAACCCTCATTCATAATAACTTTCCGTATTCAGCCAGCTCTTCAAGCCCGGGATTGTTTAATATTTTTATTTCCCTTCCATTAACCTCAATCAGGCCATCCTTGCTCATCCTGGACAGAATGCGCGACATGGTTTCCGGTATTGTTCCCAGCAGGCTGGAGAGTTGACCCTTGGAAACAGGCAGAGTCAAGATGTCAGGTATGTCCTGTTCTTCGGATAAAGAAATAAAATATGCGGCCAAACGTCCTGGAACTTCTTTAAGGGACAGGTTTTCTATCAAAAGTGTGAACTGACGGAGTCTTCTTGAAAGAAGGGCAAGTATCTTTAGGGCCAGGGACGGATTTTTTGATAACAGACTTATAAAAGAATCCTTGGGAAAAAAGAGTATGTGACTTTTAATAAGAGCTTCAGCGACGGCAGGAAATTTCAGGCCGGAAAAAACCGAAACCTCGCCAAAGGGGTTGCCTGGTCCGTATATGTGAAGTATTTGCTCCTTACCGTCCATGGAGACTTTGTAGATTTTAACCTTGCCGGCAGCAACAATATAGAAACCGTTCCCCTCATCTCCTTCCATAAAAATAATCTTGCCTTTATCATAAAACTGATCTTCGGCGATACTTCTCATGGCTTTAAGCTGATCCTCGGATAGTCCGTTGAAAATAGGGGTCTTTGATATAATTTCCAGAATTTTTTCCATGATTAAAAAAATACCATTGAGTACCGCATAAGCCAAGGTGAGAGGATGCTTTTCGGGTGTGCTGTGAGGTATAAAAAAAGCAAAAAAAACGTGCCGCCAATTATTATTTAAATATTCCTTTTAAAATTTCTTTTGTAGTTTCCTCCATAGGTTTCAGTTCTTCATTTTTAAAAAATTTTTTAAATTCGGATGATTCAAAAAGTCGTTCTTCAAGCTCTTTATCAATAACCTTTTTAATATCAGGCCGAAATTTGGGAGATGAAAAATTTCCTGTAATGAGCACCGGTATGAGATATTTCGAACCCTTCCGATCTTTATTCGTGTCACCCTCTTTTTCAACTAAAAATGGTTCCAGCCGGAAATCCAACGACTCTGTCACAAGGTCGGCTCTGCCCATGGCTGTCAATCTAATGTCATGGGAAATAAATCCGGCGTCGGATATGTTAAGTACACCGTCAACTATTTTGAATGAAGAAAAAATTTGTCCGAATTTTGTGGTGGATTCCTCTTTGCCCTCCATGATTTTAGTAAATGCGGATTTGGTGTTTTTTACCATGCCAGTAATATCTATACCCTTAATGGCGACATTGGTAAGGTTTAGTTCGCCGGAACCGTTAAGACTCTTTTTGATTTCACTGGGGGCGTCGCCTCTTGTTTTCAGATTTAAGGTTGTATTCAGAGTACCTTCCAGGAAGTCCTGCCCCGAAGTATCCGCAAGCAGCCCTCCGGTGTTGAGATTTTTTACATCCAAAGCCAAACTGCTTTTTATGATATCATTCTTCACATCAACAAGCCCCACCGTAGTTACATCGCCCTGATATAGATTCAACGTGAGCGGGTTGATTTTAAAAATTCCGCTTTTCCCTGAAATTGACAGGTCAATATCCTTAATTTTTGCATTGCCGATCTTGATTTTACCAATTTTGATCCTACCTTTTATAATGAGTTTGCGCAGTGGAGTGTAATCAAGTTTTGAAGCAGGAAATGCAGCAGCCTTGATTTCCACCTGCCCGGCTTCTTTTTGCGTGGCTGTTTTTTTCTGTTCAGGCGGCAGATATCTATCCAGGTCTATTTGATCCATCTCCAAATTAAAATTCAGGTTGGGCTTGGAAAATTCTTTAGCATCGGCTGAAATTTTTAGTTTTGAATCATCTATTTCCAAAAGACACTTTGAAACTGAAACGCTATTCAGATCACCTTTCAGGTTTAGAGTTAAGGATGCAAGATTTAAAACTTCAGGATCGGAGGTCTCCACCGGAAAGTCAAACCCGAGATGCTTGCAAAGTTTGCGTGGTGAAAATGGTGCAACACTTAGTTTGATTTCGGCTTCTGGCGCTGCTGCAGGGTCGACTACGGAACCGGCAATTTTTATATCCATCTGGTTTGCTGCCATAACCGATATATCAAAAGGTATCTTTCCTTTAAAGATTTTTTTACCAAGAGGGCCCATGCTTCCTTTTAAAGATACAGTATGCCCGTCCAGATTTGCTGAACAATTGATGTTGATTTGATGGTCAAGGGAAAAATCATCTATGCGCAGGGTCAGATCGGATATTTCCCTTTTTGTAGTCGTGGTTTCGTCAATAAATATTATCGATCCTGCTGATATAGAAAACTCGTCCACATTTAAAGAATCTACGGATATTTTGAATTCTGATTTTTTCGCATTCAGTTCGGGAACGAGATCGGGATCTGAAGGAGCGCCTTTTCGGCTCTCCCCTATTCCTTCCCAGTTTGAAAGTTCTTTTTTTTGAATCAGTATAACCTGGGGGCCATTTACTATGAATCGGGTAACCCTGATATCCTTAAATAGAGACAGTATTAATTTCAAAATATCCACTCGGGCTTCAAAGGATTCAATAACAACAAAATCTTTTTTTTCGAATCCCTGGGGATTGCCAAGGTGTAGATCGGAAAATGATATGCCTGCCACAGGAAACAGGGAAAAACCAAGATCCCCATTAATTGTGAAAGATCTTCCCGTTGTTTCGGCAACTTTTTTTTCAATAACCGGTTTGTAATGCTGGATATCAATAAAATGCGGAACAACAAGAAGAACGGCAATGATCAAAACTATAGTAGAGAGGCAGACAATGAAACACCATTTAATAAATCTTTTCATGATTCGTCTCCTGACCCGGATAAACCGTAAAAGTTACACGCGTCTGAAGTTTACAGTATTGCCGGGCGTTATTTTTAAAATATCTATAGATTGTCAGATAATAAATTTCACAAGGCCAGAGGGAGGAAGGCGTATTGTAATACTCCGACGACCGATAACGCAGTGAAATTATTTATGTGACAATCTATAAAGAGGATAAATCACCTTTATCCGTATATTAAATCCTTGTAAATCTTTTTTTTTGTAACCGCCAGGGAAGCGGCTTCTGTAAAAATTGTTGCAAAAAATATTCTTTCTATAATAAATAAGGCAAACAATAAAGGAGAAAAAAAATGCACTATGAAGGTAATATGATAAGGCCGCCGAGTGAGGCCAACAGCATCCTGTTGCAGGTTACGGTCGGGTGCTCCCATAATAAATGTAGATTCTGCGGAGCTTATAAAGGAGAAAGATTTCGCATAAAACCGGATGCAATTATCATGGAGGATATTGCATTTGCGGCCGAGTACTGCCAACGTCAGCGCAGGGTTTTTTTATGCGACGGAGACGCCTTGATCATACCTCAAAAGAGGTTGCTGCCTATTTTAAAAGCGATAGAGAATCAATTGCCCTGGGTGACCCGCGTTGGGGTATATGCCAATACCAAGAGCATAAAAATGAAAACCCCGGATGAGCTGAAGGAGCTTAAAGAGCATGGCCTCGCCATAGCTTATATGGGCCTTGAAACCGGCGATGATGTAACATTAAAAAAAATTCGTAAGGGCGCAAACTCGGATACCATGATCAAGATGGGTAAAAAGGTACGGGAAGCAGGTATTAAACTATCCATAACCGTGCTTCTGGGGATTGCCGGCCCTGAAAGATCCACTATTCATGCAAAAGAGACCGGCCGGGTTTTATCTGAAATCGATCCCGAATATGTGGGCGCTCTCTCTCTTATGCTTTATCCGGATGCAGATCTTTACAATGAATATAAGTCCGGTGAATTTGTTCTTTTAGAACCGGACAAAATGCTTGAAGAACTGAAAATAATGATAAAGAATACCAATATGACCAGGGGGCTTTTTCATGCCAATCATGCCTCCAATTACCTGCCTATCAGGGCAATAATGCCCAAAGACAAGGAACCTACCCTGCAATTAATTGATGAAGCCCTTGGCGGCCGGGTAGCGCTCAGGCCGGAATGGATGCGAGCGCTTTAACAGCCTTTCAATTAATTTGTAATTAGTGCTTGAACGAAAACAATATTAATCAAAATAAAACAAAGTGTTATTGTTTGTTTATTTAAATGAAGTTTTAGGTGTTAGATGTTAGCTTTTAGGTGTTAAAGGGAAAATAGAACATGTTAGAGCCAATACCTAACGCCTAAAAGCTAATCGCTTTAAATCTTCGTTTAAAAAACAAGCTGGCAATAGTTATTTTATCAACAGGATAACAGTTTTCGTTCAGGCACTGCTAATTATTTTTTATAAGGAGATTTTAACCATGAACAACGGCTTGAGCAATAGCCAGAAAGAAACAGATCAATTATGTATTAATACAATCCGCACATTATCCATGGATGCCGTCCAGAAAGCCAATTCCGGACATCCCGGAGCGCCACTGGGGCTTGCGGCGGCTGCATATGTTTTATGGACGCGTGTATTGAAACATAATCCAAAAAATTCGGCCTGGCTGGATCGGGACCGTTTTGTCCTTTCAGGCGGGCATGCCTCCATGCTTCTTTACAGCCTGCTTCATCTTAGCGGATACGGCCTGAGTATTGATGATATAAAAAATTTCAGGCAATGGGGGAGCAAAACACCAGGGCATCCTGAATACGGGCATACACCGGGTGTCGAGACCACCACCGGCCCGCTCGGACAGGGCTTTGCCAACGGCGTGGGCATGGCTATGGCGGAACGTCACCTGGCCGCCCGCTTTAACGTTTCGGAACACGCGATAGTGGATCACTTTACCTATATAATGTGTGGAGACGGCGATATGATGGAGGGGGTTACAAGTGAAGCAGCCTCCATGGCCGGACATCTCGGCCTCTCCAGACTGATCTGTCTTTACGATGACAACGGAATTTCCATTGAAGGTAAGACCTCCATAACATTTACCGAAAACGTCGCTTTGAGATTTCAAGCCTATGGGTGGCAGGTTTTGCAAGTCGATGACGGAAATGATACGGAAAAAATTTATGAAGCAATTATGGCGGCCCGGGCGGAAACTGAAAGACCGTCTATTGTTATCCTTAAAACACATATAGCATACGGCAGCCCTAATAAACAGGATACTGCTGATGCTCATGGCGCTCCCCTGGGAGTAGATGAGATCAAACTCACCAAAAAAAATCTTGGCTGGCCGGAAGATGCCTTTTTCCTGGTACCCGATGAAGTCTCCGGGAGATTTATGGAATGTTCAAAAAAAGGTGAAAAGGCCGAGTCTGAATGGCTGGGGATGTTTGAATCATATTCAAGTCAAAATCCTGATCTTGCAAAACAATGGGTTGATGCCGTCACCGGATTTCTAAAACCAGGATGGGATGCCGATCTGCCTGAATTTACTACCTCAGACGATCCGATTGCCACTCGCGCGGCATCTGGAAAAATTTTGAACGCGATATCGGAAAAGCTTCCAACCCTCATTGGTGGATCATCGGATCTGGCGCCTTCCAACAAAACCTTTATAGATTCCTCACCGGAATTCCAGAAAGGGAGTTATGCCGGCAGGAATATCCGTTTCGGCGTAAGGGAACACGCCATGGGAGCCATAATGTCAGGCATGTTTTTGCATCACGGCGTTCGTCCCTATGGCGGGACTTTCCTCGTTTTTGCTGATTATATGCGCGCGGCAATACGGGTTGCGGCACTGATGAAGCTGCCCTTAATTTACGTCTTCACCCATGACAGCATCGCCGTGGGTGAAGACGGGCCGACTCATCAACCGGTGGAACAGCTTGCCTCCCTGCGGGCTATCCCCGGCCTGACGGTTATAAGACCAGCCGATGCGGAAGAGACCAAAAATGCCTGGCGGCAGGCTTTAACGACCTCGGGAGGCCCTGTCGCTCTTATTCTAAGCCGCCAGAAATTGCCTGTTCTGGATAAATCGGAATCAAAAGGCGCGCTTTCAAACGGAGCGTATATTCTTTCAGATTCAAAAAAGACGCCTGATGTTATTTTGATTGCATCCGGATCAGAGGTACACCTGGCAATTGAGGCAAAAAGCATTTTACAGCAAAAAGGGATCGCGACCAGGGTTGTAAGCATGCCGAGCTGGGAGCTTTTTGAAAAAACCTCCCTTAGCTATAAAAACAATGTTATTTTACCCGGAGTTCCCTTACGCATTGCCATAGAGGCCGGACTCCCCATGGGATGGGAGCGTTATACAGGCGACAAGGGCGCTATAATTGGTATAAATAAATTCGGTGCGTCCGCTCCGGGCGGCACTGTTATGGAAGAATACGGTTTTACAACCGGAAATATCATAAGCAAGGTAACTGAATTGATATAGATTGTCACAGTAGGGGCACGATGCATCGTGCCCCTACCCTATAGGTAAGCCTTCCTAATATTTTTTCATCTATCTCTGTAAAATCAATTATCTGATTTATTTTTGATACAAAGAATCATTTGCATAGAAAAAATATAAAATATCCTTGACACTATATAGGTATATAGTTTAAAAAATTAGTTTATTAAGATTCTATAATAATTATGATATAATATTATTATAAATACATCTTATTTTATCACACACACACGAAGGTCTTGATTACACAATCAATATTATATTATGAAGCTAAGCAGAGACCATATCCCACTCTATTTTCAACTGCAGCAAATTTTAAGGAAAAGTATTTTATCAGGGAAAATTTCTCCTGAAGATCCATTGCCGACGGAGAATGAACTCTGCAATCAATACGGTGTAAGTAGAACAACGGTCAGACAGGCTTTCACCGCGCTGTTAAATGAAGGTCTTATATCCAGGATACCCGGCAAGGGTACTTTTATAATTGAACGTGATCCCAATCGGAAAGTCGTCCATTATTTTCATACCACAGGCGGGTTGGTTGAATCATCAAATTTTGCCAAACTTAAAAAAACGATTCATTACAGGGGGCTGGTAACACCCTCTATAAAAATCTCCAAACTTCTGAATCTGGAACAGGACAAAAAGATTTTCTGTTTGCGCGGCACCAGATATCAAGGCGATCAGCCCATATGTTTTTTTATTACCAGCATTTCATCCGAGCATGCCCATTATTTCAGAGGCAGGCGGCTTACTAACGAGATCATGCTGACGGTACTGGAAAGGGAGCTCGGCCAGAGCATCCAGAAAGTTCGCCAGACTTTCAGAGCCGTAAAGGCGGATGAACGGGTTGCCCGGCATCTTGCAATCAAGAAGGATGAACCGGTTCTTGAACTGGAACAGATATATTTCGTATCCCCTGAAATACCCATTGAAGTGGGTATAAACTATTTCCATGCAGACCAATACCAATATGCAATGGAATTGAAACATAAACTGGATATTTGATATATAGTGCCTCATTATTATCAAATTTTTTATCCGGAGCTTCAGCTTTCATAAATTTCGATCTCTTCCGTGCTTTTTCTTATTCCTGAAATATTATTTCCCTGTGGTAAATAATTTAATAAATTTTACCAAATTGTTGAGAATTAAACCAAAAATCTTGACACTTTGATAAAAAATTTGTTAGGTAAATCATATTAAAATTAATATATGAGTATGATCTTTTGCACCAAATCAACATTGATTCAGGTTTAAACACAAAACTTTTATAACTGATCCTTTACTTTTAACATCATTAATGGAGAGAGAATTTAAAAAATGACAGAATTAATAGGGCCCTCACAATTTTGGCTTTTTGGCTTTTTTCCTACTTTTATCTTATCCTTTCTGATTCCGGTCACAGGTGTCGCGGCCTTTGCATATATAATTGCAAAAAGGCTTGCCCCTCTCATTCTGGCTGCCCCGGACAAACGCAGTGATAACCTGCCCATGCGGGCATATAATATTTTGAAGATCTGGCTGGCCCAGTATAGGCATCCGAGATATATGCTGGCCGGTGTACTGCATATGATTATATTTTTCGGCTTCCTGATCTTGTCGGTCCGCTCGACATCCCTGGTTATTATCGGAATGTACAAGGATTTTGTTCTTCCTGGCTTTTCCGGAGTCGTCGGTGATATTTATAATATATTAAAGGATATAGCCGCCACGGCAGTCTTTCTTGCGTGTGCGGTCGCCGCTGTGCGAAGGGGTTATTTCAAACCTGCAAGGTATGCTGTTCCTGAAAAATACGGCCACGATCATACATCTGAAGCGGTTTTTGTTTTAGGACTGATCATGACCCTGATGATTTCCGAAAGCCTGTTTGAGGCTACCGAGGTTGCCCACGGCCACGTAGCCTTCCTGCTTCCTTTTACGCTTGTATGGTGTTTTAGCCTTGTGCTTAACAATGCTTCAAACGGCATTCTCCAAGCATTGCATATCATAGCCTATTATATTCACGACCTTACGTTTTTCTTTTTTCTTTGCTTTTTACCGATGGGCAAGCATTTTCATGTTATTACATCTTTCTTTAATGTCTTGTTCATGCGGATTAAAAAAGGCAACATTAAACCGGTAAAATATGGTGTGCCGGATGATAAACTTGATGACCTTGAGTCCTTTGGAGTAAAGAAACTGGAGGATTTTACCTGGAAGCACCTGCTTGATTTTTATACATGTGCGGATTGCGGCAGATGTTCCGACCAATGCCCGGCGAATGCGGTTAAACGTCCCTTGTCACCCAGATTTATTTCTATTAAAGGGCGTGATAAAATTTTTAAAAATTATCCCCTGCGTGGAAAATTTTTACCAAGCGAGTCCCTGATCGGTGATATTTATGAAGAAGATGAAATCTGGTCATGCACCACATGCGGGGCATGTGAGCAGGAGTGCCCGCTGGGGATAGAGTATATAGACAAGATCGTTGATTTGAGACGCGGCATGGTGGACGAAGGCATGGTGCCCCAATCTTTGCAAAAACCGCTCAGCGCTATTGAGAAACGCGGAAACCCATGGGGCAAAATGGAAAAGAAACGCGCTGACTGGAGCAAGGATAAAGAGTTCGCAGAGGTCTGCCCAGTCAAGGTTCTCGAAAAGGGAGCTACGGCCGAGACACTATATTTTGTAGATAGTATTACTTCCTACGACGACAGGATGCAGGATATTGCGAGGTCTACTTCAAAGATTCTTAATTATGCCGGGATCGATTTCGGAATTCTTGGAAAGGCTGAAAAGGACAGCGGTAATGAGATCAGAAGGTTCGGTGAAGAGATGTTGTTTCAGGATATGAAAGGCAAAAATACCGATGCGATTTTAAATTCCGGGGCCAACCTGATTGTAACTGCCGATCCCCATGCTCTTAATGTATTAAAAAATGATTATACGGGACTTCCCCCGGTGGAGCATATCAGTCAGACAATAGTCAGAAAAATAAAATCCGGCGAAATTCGCTTAAACAGCGCCCAGGATAATGAAAAAATTTACACCTATCACGACCCTTGTTATCTGGGCAGGCACAACGATATTTATGAAGATCCCAGGGATGCCATAGATGCCATACCCGGAATAAAAAGGATCGATATGCTAAAAAGCCGTGACCGTTCCTTCTGCTGCGGCGGCGGGGGTCTTATGCTCTTTTACGAGCCTGAGGAAGAGCAGAGAATGGGAGTTTTAAGGGTGGAGATGGCTAAAGAAGCTGGTGCGAATGTTATCGTCACGGCCTGTCCTTTTTGCCTGGTAAATATAGAAGATGCCATAAAAGTAGCCGGACTGGAAGGGGCTATGGAAGTCCTGGATCTGGCTGAACTAATAGAGCAGCATCTTGTTGGTTAGGGCGCGGGCGGCTTTGCCTGAGGGGGCGGCCTGCGGTCTTGAGGAGCGCTTCGCTTGAGATTTTGTGAAAAATATTTTAAATTGGAGGTAACAATGGAAATTTTGGTATGCGTCAAGAGAGTCCCTGATACCGCTGAAAACGAGATAGAGGTTAACAGCGACGGAACTGATATTGATCGGGATGATCTTGTTTACTCAGTAAACGAATGGGATAATTATGCGGTTGAAGAGGCGATTCAGATCCGTGATAATGTGGGCGGCAATGTTACTGTTGTTTCGGTCGGTGATGAAGAATCAGAAGAAGTTATCAGACGAGAAATGGCAATGGGTGCCGACCAGGGCGTTCTCCTGTCTGATGATGCTTTTAATGATTCGGATGGAAAAGGTATAGCTTCCATTTTAAAGGCCGAAATCGAAAAGGGTAAATTTGATTTGATCATGACAGGAGCCCAGGCCGATGACGGGGCCGGCCAGGTTGGTGGAATGCTGGCTGCAATGCTGGATCTTCCCTATGCTTCCCTGGTAAATACTATAGAGATTACAGATGATAAAAAGATTAAAGTCGGCAGGGAAGTAGAAGGCGGCAATATAGAGATGAACGAAATTGAACTTCCTTGTGTGCTCTCTATTCAAACCGGTATCAATGAACCGCGCTATGTGGGAATCAGGGGCATCAGAAAGGTTGCTTCGGTAGAGATCCCGGTTCATGGCACCTCGGATTTAGGCCTTGCATCCGATGCTGTGGGTGAAGCAGGCGCCAATGTAAAAAAGGTCGATTATTTTATACCTGATACTGGAGAAGGCGCTGAAATTCTCGAAGGCAGCACCGAAGAAATCATTGACAAACTGGTTGAATACTTAAAAGCCAAAGGAGGTATTAAATAATGGCTCAGATTTACGCATATATAGTACACAAAGGCGGAGTTGCCGATGATACTGCTCTTGAGCTTATTACGGCAGCCAAAAAGATTGATCCCGATGCATCTGTATCGGCAATTGTGACTGGATCCGGCGCTGATCTTGAGGCAGTATGTAAAGATGTTGCCACTACATATAATGAGGTCATTAAAATAGATAATGCCGCCATTACATATCCCAATGCGGAAATAATCAGGGGTATCTTGGTTAATATCCTACCCGGTGATGCAGTTCTTTTGTTGCCCCATGATACTTTTGGAATGGATCTGGGGCCTGGACTTTCAATTAAACTTGAGTCGGCATTTGTTGCCGATGTAGTCGATTTTGAAGGACTTGACGGATCTAATCTGAAAATTGTTCGCCAGGAATTCAGCGGCCAGGTCAGCACGCATATGCTTTGTGATATAGGCTCCGGCGCTGTTGTAAATATTCGTCCCGGCGCATTTGCTCCCGATGAAAGCAAGTCTGCATCCGGAGAAATTGTAGATAAATCATCCGAAGCGGGTGATCTTGCGGCCCGCCGAACCTTTCTCGAGACTGTTGTGGCTGAGGTAGGGGATGTTGATATTACCAAGTCTGAAGTTCTTGTTTCGATAGGAAGGGGCATTGAGGATGAAGATAATATTGAGATCGCCAACGATCTGGCGGAAGCGCTAGGCGCTGATGTTTCATGCTCACGGCCGATCGTAGATTCCAAATGGCTTGAAAAATCACGTCAGGTGGGAACGTCAGGCCAGACGGTTAAACCCAAGGTATATCTTGCCTGCGGTATAAGCGGTTCTTTTCAGCATCTGGGCGGCATCAAAGGATCGCCATTTATGGTTGCCGTCAACAAAAATATCAAAGCCCCTATTTTTCAGGTTGCAGATGTAGGCATTGTTGAAGATATGCTGGAATTTCTGCCGGAATTAACTGAAAAAATAAATGATATGTAGGCACTCTGCTAATTGAATTTTATTAAAAAAGACCGGTTCCTTTCCCAAGGCCGGTTTTTTTTAATAAAACGTTGTTTTTAAGCGAGCCCCACACCAAAGTTTCCAAACTTCCCTCCATATAAACCTGACCATTTCTTGATCGGTTTTTCCCCATAAATTTGATATTTGTTAAACTATGCTAAAAGGCTGAACATGATAAATGTAATTTTCAGAAACGCCTCCTATGATTATGGGGCATTAAAGACTCTTGTATCTGATATTATAGATGGGTTGGGGGGAGATTTTATACAAAAAGGAGCACGGGTATTGATAAAACCAAACCTCCTTTTACCGGCCGGGCCGGACAAAGCTATTTTAACCCACCCCATGGTTGTAAAAGCCGTAGCTGAATATGTGCTTGACAAAGGAGGGCATGTCCAGATTTCAGACAGTCCGGCGGTGGGATCATTCAGCAAAGTTCTTAAAGAGGGAACATATGAAAAAATCTTTGAAGGTATTGATGTTGTTTTTAAGGAGTTCAAAGAATCTGTCAAGGTGGATATCGGAGACCCTTTTGGCAGAATCGATATTGCCAAAGATGCCGTGGAGGCCGACCTGGTCATTAATATTGCAAAGCTCAAAACACATGCCCAAATGCTTTTGACTCTTGGGGTAAAAAATCTTTTTGGATGTATTATAGGTTTTAATAAGCCTGGATGGCATTTCAGGGCAGGTGTTGACCGGGAGGTCTTTGCGAAACTACTGGTACAGATTCACGAAGCCGTTAAACCTTCGCTTACTATTCTTGACGGGATTCTCGCCATGGAAGGAGATGGCCCCGGCAAGAGTGGAACTCCACGGCATACAGGTGTGATCGCCGGGAGCAGAAGTGCTTTGGCTGTGGATCTGGCGGTATGCAGTATGCTGGGGCTAAAAAGTGATATGCTTCCAACCAATAGGGCCGCCCAAAGACTCGGACTTATCGACCAAGAAATCTATATTAGCGGCGATTTTCAGATTGTTAATGATTTCAGGTTTCCGGAACTTGGTGATCTTACATTCGGGCCTCGATTCCTGCATGGATTTACAAGAAAATATCTGTCCCAAAGGCCTATTGTAAATAAAAGCATCTGCCGGTTATGCGGGGAATGCCGGGATTATTGTCCGGCCAGGGCAATTACTCTCAACAAGAAAAAGATTATTTTTGACTATAACAGCTGCATAAGGTGTTATTGCTGTATCGAAGTCTGTCCACATGGCGCGCTGCGCGCAAAAGAGGCACGGTTGGGCAAGATATTTCGCTGGATTATGGAGCGGCCTTCGGCCTTTGGGAACGGCCTTCGGCCTTGAGGAGCGCTTTGCTTTAGGGACGGCCTGCGGCCTTTAAGGGCGCTGCGCTTGAGGAGTGAATATGGGATCTTTTAATTTGCACGCGAGATTATACGGTTTTCCCTGGAGTTGCTTTTAGCTGCTTTTTTGGGCGGTGTTATAGGTTTTGAGCGTGAAATGCACAGGCAGGGCGCCGGTTTCAGAACAAATATTCTGATTTGCATGAGCGCATGTCTTATGATGCAGCTATCCATGAACATGGAGGTTCTTTTCAGGCATCTTGACCAGCAATCCGTTGCCCGGCTGGACCCCGCACGTATCGCTTCATATGCCATAGCAAGCATGGGTTTTCTGGGCGCTGGAGCAATTATGAAATCGGGAGTCTCTGTTAGAGGTTTGACAACGGCAGCTGGTTTGTGGCTTCTGACTGGAGTGGGGCTTGCTGTCGGCTCCGGTTTTTATGCGCCTGCGGTAATAACAATATTTATTGCCATTATTGTTCTTTATGGACTTAGGAGATTTAAATCGAGTATTTTAAAGGAGGTTTATACGCACATCACCCTGCAGGTCAATACGCGGATTTGCGATTTCAGTCACATTGAAAAACTTCTCGATGAATATGAAAACCTGTCTGTCGAATTTGTAAATTTTCGCAGAGATATTTTAAATAACATCACTTTGTACGATATAAAACTGGTCTCCAAAGGGGTTGATCGGCGGCGGGAGATAGCCAGGGAGTTGAGACAGATAGATGGTGTGAACGAAATATCCTGGACAGATGTCTCTTTATTATAGATTTTCAGATATACCGGGAGTTTGTGGTTCATCACGGGTTAGTGTGGTAATCCATGATGAACAGCTATTAGCACTTAGCTTTTAGCTGTTATTAACGCTAAAAGCTAATACCTGATGGCATAAGTTTAATTAGTATATGCTCAAGAAATAGAATCTCCACAATAATCCGCTATGATCCGAGTTTGTTTTATTCTTTTTTGAGTATTTCAAGCCCCACCAGACTGTGACCCTGAAATCGGCCTTGAGCATGTTTTGTTATATGTTTGACCTTTGTAATAATTTTATCGGTTTTATCCGGTGTTTCGACCGAGTAATACTTCATATCCAACAAATTACCAACTTTGATATTCTGCAGGACCGGTGAACCTTCCTTTACCATTATACAGAGACCATTTTGCGATATATCTCTCAATTTAAATTGGTAAAAATATGCCAGCCCCTTAATAGAAAATTCAACGCTATAATATAAATCGGTTATTTTTCTCTGTTCCCCCCTTCTTTCGTCTTTTTTATTCCCCATTTTTTGGTTATTCATATCAATATCTTAAAATATTTATAAATTTCTTTTTTTCAAACTTTTTTACTCCATTGTCAAGAAGATATTTTTATATAATCTGTAATCTATAAAAAAATACGATCAGCCGGCAGGTTTAATATTGACCACAGGTTTATCCGGTGGTAAAAGAAAAATTCTAACGGAGGGATGGCCGAGTGGTTTAAGGCGGCGGTCTTGAAAACCGTTGAGCTAATGGCTCCGTGGGTTCAAATCCTACTCCCTCCGCCACTCACAATTAAACCCTTAAAGGTCACATAATTGCGGAGAGATGGCCGAGCTGGCTGAAGGCGCTCGCCTGCTAAGCGAGTGTGGGGGTTATACCTCACCGAGGGTTCGAATCCCTCTCTCTCCGCCAATTCAATCCATTGGGGCCTTAATGGTCTCGGCATTCTTTTAAGTATATGCTTATGTCTGATAATAAAACGATTATTCAAATAGTATGGGGTATTCTCCTGTTTGCAGCGGGATTGGGCGTCTTTTTTGCAATACCTCAAAAAATGGCTGATATAGAAAAATCGGGTTTTTTTTCATCAAACCTGTTTTTTATCAGGTTTTCTTTTTACCTTATCGGTATCCTGCTGCTGGGCGGGGGTATTAAAAAAATTTTCACAAATTGCCGCGATCTGCATAAAAAAAATTCTGAATAATTATATTAACATTATTCATATTACTTCAAAAGTACTTCACACTTTTTTAAAAACCAAACTCATCTGCTATAGCCCATCTGTGTTTATCTGTGTACATCGCTGTTCCATTGTTGTTTCAAAAGTGTCAACGACAAATGAAGGATGCCCAAAATTCACTATTTTTATATAAATTATATTCCATATTTTTTGTTTTAGGCACGAAGTTTGCTTTATTTGTGGGTTGTTAATTAATCGATACTTTTTTTGAAAATAGCCTATGAAAACAGACGCACTATACACCAGCACTTCAAAGCAATCTGCGAAAACCGATGCTCTTTATACAACTGCTTCGGGTAATACCAACAAAACCGATACTCCCCATACTTCAGCCTCAGATCAGGCAGAGAAGACCGATGCTCTTTATACGGACAGGGCAGGCGGAGAACAGATAAATTCGGAGGCTGAATTCGGCAAGAAATTTCAAAATGTATGCACCAGAATCTATTCTGCGACAAATGTTGATCATGTGTTTGCCGAATTGACAAACGAGATTACTGCGCTCTTTAACTCCGAGCGGTTAACTCTATTTGTGGTTGACGGGATAAAGCGTGAACTAGTCTCCAAATTTAAATCAGGTAATGAAGTTAATGAAATAAGAATACCCCTATCTGCCGGCACAATTGCGGGATATTCGGCACATAAACAGAAACTTATTAATATTAAAAATGCATACGATAAAAAAGAGCTGTCCGCCATTGACCTCGAATTAAAGTTTGACCCTATATGGGATATCAAGACCGGTTTTACGACCCGCCAGGTAATGGTGGCTCCTATTATATATAGAACATTCATGCTTGGGGCACTTCAACTTATAAATAAAAAAACAGGTGGTGACTATGACAGGTCTGATGAGGAGCATATTAAGGAACTTGCAAAGACTATCGGAATTGCTCTGTATAATCGGAAAAGGGTTATAAAAGGGAATATTAATAAATTCAATCATCTCCTTGAAAATTATATTATTACCCAGAAAGAGCTGAAAAAGGCTATGGTGGATGCAAAAAAGGAGAATGCATCTATTGAATTTTTCCTGATTAAAAAATTAAAGGTTTCCAAAAATGATATCGGCAAATCCCTCAGCCGGTATTATAATATTCCATTCGTTGAATATAACAATAATACAGCTATTCCCGGAGAGCTGCTGAAGGGATTAAAAATACCCTTTATACGAACCAATGCATGGGTTCCCTTACGTTCTGAAAATGACAAGCTTATTATCCTGGTTGATAATCCCCATGATCTGCAAAAAATCGATGTTATAAAATCTCTTTTTCCCGGCAAAAAGATAGAATTCAAAGTGGCCATTAAAGAGGATATCCTGGATTTTATCAAACTCTTTACCCAGGATGAAAAGGAATTGGCCGGAATTGAATCTATTATTTCGCAGCTCCGGGATGAAGACGATGATATAGATGAAGAAACTGCCCTGGTTACAGAAGATGACAATGCTGTTGTCCAGCTTGTTAACAAAATAATTCTTGATGCTTATGCCCGAGGCGCATCTGATATTCATATTGAACCATATCCCGGCAAAAAAAATACGGAAGTGCGCATCAGGGTCGACGGCAGTTGCACACTTTATCAGACTATACCGTACAGTTATAAAAACGCAGTGATCTCCCGCATTAAAATTATGTCGAATCTTGATATTGCGGAACGTCGCAAACCCCAGGACGGAAAAATCAAGTTTAAAAAATACGGCGGTCTTGATGTTGAGCTCAGGGTGGCGACTGTTCCCACCCAGGGCGGAGTTGAGGACATCGTAATGCGTATTCTTGCTGCAGGTGACCCCATTCCTCTGTCCGAAATGGGGTTTTCCAAGAAAAATTATGAAAATTTTCTTAGTGTTATTGTACAGCCATATGGCATCATATTTGTTTGCGGTCCAACCGGTTCAGGAAAGACAACGACCCTCCATTCGGCGCTGGGATATATCAACAAGACCGAGACAAAAATCTGGACTGCTGAGGATCCGGTTGAAATAACACAGACCGGATTAAGGCAGGTCCAGGTCCAGCCTAAGATAGGGTTTGATTTTGCTTCGGCCATGAGGTCATTTTTACGGGCCGACCCTGATGTTATAATGGTTGGCGAAATGCGTGACAAGGAGACCACTCAAATAGGGATAGAAGCCTCTTTGACAGGCCACCTGGTATTGTCAACCCTCCATACCAACAGCGCACCGGAGAGTGTAACAAGGCTCCTGGACATGGGGATGGATCCTTTTAATTTTGCCGATGCTATTTTGTGTATACTGGCACAGCGTCTTGTGCGGACACTATGCAAAGACTGCAAGGAGGAATATCACCCTTCCAGAAAAGAATATGATGAACTGCTAAGGGAATACGGTGGTGAAGAAATTTTCATGGAAAAAGTAAATATCCCCTATACAGAGGATCTGACTCTTTACAAACCTAAAGGATGTGATGCCTGTCATGAAACAGGATACCGGGGCCGGATGGGAATCCATGAGCTCCTGATGGGCACGGATGAACAGAAAAAGTTGATACAGGAAAGCTCAAGAATGGAAATACTCCGAGAACAGGCAATCAAAGACGGTATGACAACTCTAAAACAGGATGGGATCGAAAAAATTTTTAGCGGCAAATGCGATCTGATGCAGGTCAGAAAGGTCTGCATTAAGTAGTGCCTGTTTAAATTTTTCCAACTGTTTTTTGTAATAGGCTTTGTCTTTGTCTGTTTTTACAAGTTTCAAGGCCTCCCGACCTGTTTTTACGGCCTCGGCATACATACCTGACATATAGTAGCTCTCTGCAAGGGTATCGAGGATATGGGGTGATTTTTTTAAGAGCGCCGCCCTTTGCGCCAGCCTTATACTCCTTGCAGGATCAGATAGCATCCTGTCATCGCATGTTGCCAGTATCCAGGCAAGGTTGTTCAGGATCTCAGGATTATCCGGATCGAGCGACAGCGATTTTTCATAAAAAGCAACAGCCTTCGAATATTCCATATGCTCATAAAACAAATCTCCCATAATTTTGTAAAAATTCGGGTTGTCCGGATTGTTCTTTATTTCCCGCTTTATTATTTTTTCAATAAAATGTTTCTCAAAAACCTGGCCTACCCAACCGAAGTTTAACTGGTAGCCGATTCCCCCGATGAAAAGCATTGCAACAACATAGGCGGTAATGCTTTTTTTTATGTTTCTGTCATGCCTTTGAATCCAGCTCCGGTCGGTTTCGCATTTTTCAAGAAAATTTATTCTTTTTGTAATGCTGAAGTGGTGCCAGCATGGTTTATCCGGGGATTGCCCGCTGGATAAGGCTATTTTTTTAAATGTGGAAATAAGAGGGGCGGCATTGTTAAAAAGAGTATATACATATGTGTCGGCCTGACGTTCAAAGTTGCGCATGAAATAGCCGAAAAGGTATCTGAAGTATATTACAAAAATAAAAACCATAATAAAACTGAAGATTATTGAAGATCTGGTTCCCTGGTCGGAACCATAGCTGCCGATAAGATTGAAGATAAACTCCGAATAGAGTGCTGACATGATTATCAAATCCATGACTACGTATGCAATCAGCATGTATCCGGCAAAAAATAGAAGATAAAATATAAGATGCTTTTTTTTTACATGACCGATCTCATGGCTAATTACCATGTCCAGTTCGTCAGGTTCAAGCATTCTTAAAAGCGCATCTGTAACTAAAATATAACGAAATCTTTTAGTAATACCCATAACACCGGCCGTAATCATTCTTCCGCCGAATATGGGCCAGTAGAGAATATCAGTAAATTCAATACCCGCTTTTTTGCACAGCCTTTCAATTCTGGTTCTGAAATAACCCGGTTCCAAAGGTCGGCATCCCCATATTTTAGGGATTAATGCAGGCCCCGTGTAAGCAACTGCAAATAGAAACATGAGAAAAAAGATAGACTCCCCGGCTGTTGTGGAGAGTATTCGTCCTGGAGCGTCAAAGGGAAGCAGGTTTATAATATCCAGAATTGCAGATAACAACAGCCACGGCAAAATTACCGGGGCTGCGAACGAAATATTGGAAAATATATACGAACGCCGTGTTATTCCGGCCAGGTACTTTTTTTGATAAAATTCGTACGAAGCCGACCATACAATTATAAGATACAGCATAAAGAGCATGATAAAGATCAGCGCCGTAATTGTAGGAAGACTTGTAAATATCTGTATATCAAAAAAAAAGGCGGGGAGTTGCAAGCCGTATATTTCAAATGTAAATAGCAGGATTGCCATGACGGAATGCCTGGTTACAAGAGCGTTAAATCTGTAATCGCTGTCGGCAAACCTTATTACTGATATTTTTTTTTTGAGCCTAACAAATTCGTACCATGTAAAACATGCAAATATGATCGAAAGAAATAGAAACAGGAAGAGTCTTTCAAAATATGAGAATAAAGGCGTTTCCGTAGGCTGGTAGGTAGTGTAGATGAGTAATGCTATGATGAAATATATGAAATTACTGAACATTTTTTTCACCACCCCGGGTTGGGGGCGCTGCGCTTGAGGGGCGGCCTTCGGCCTTGAGGAGCGCTTCGCTTGAGGAAGAGCAGGATTCGTATATGGTCGGGTCTTCGATTCCTGCTTCCCGGAAGCCCCTTTCCCTCAGCTTGCAACTCTCACAGAGGCCGCATGCTTTTCCATAAATTGAGGGATCATAACATGAGTGGGTGAGAGAATAATCGATTCCGAGTGCAATCCCTTTTTTAATAATTTCCGCTTTAGTCAAATTTATAAGAGGAGTTACTATTTTAATTTTTGTGGTACCTTCCACACCTGTTCTTGTAGCCAGGTTGGCCATTTTTTCATAAGCTTTTATATATTCGGGTCTGCAATCCGGATAACCGCTGTAATCAAGCGCATTAACGCCGATAAATATATTTGACGCGCCTAGGACTTCGGCCCAGGCCAGAGCGTAAGAAAGAAATATTGTATTTCTGGCAGGAACGTATGTTACGGGGATTTCATTGTCATATCCAGGCTTTTTATCTATTTTGGGCACATCAATATTATCTGTCAGGGCCGAACCGCCTATTTTATCAAGTTCGATATTCAACACCAGATGTTTTGACGCGCCTATTATATTCGCCAATCTTTTTGCGGCATTAAGTTCATGTTTATGGCGCTGTCCATAGTTGAAGCTTAAACTGTAGATGGCATACCCTTGATTTTTTACAAGATACATCACGGTTGTGGAATCAAGCCCTCCGCTTGAAAGTATAACCGCTTTTCGCTTTTCCTGCAGATTTATTTTCATGAACATATCCTTTTACAACTATAGATTTTCAGATAAGGGGACGAACAAGGGGCAGCCTCTTTGATGTTCAGGGCCATTGAAAAAGCGCATGGCCTTTCGAGGTATATATAAGAAGTAATTCTTACTGCTTTGGTCTCCATTTAATAGTCTTTTTATTAAAATCTATGGTGTAATCGAGGCCGCGCAAAAAATTCATACCGAGCAGGCCGCCGTGATTCACACTGGGCCCATTGCGATCAATTATTCCTGCATAAACATCCGACTTTTTTACAGGACCAACTTTTATATAATTCAATTTAACCAGGGCAGCATTCAAAAGATTTCCTCCCGCCCCCTGCAGGACAATTTTCCGGGAATTCCCGAAAGAAAGCTTCTCGGCAAGCTCACTATGCAGGGCGGTTATCGAGGCACCTGTATCAAGCAGTAGGCGGGCTTTAATTTCCCTGCCGCCGTATCCTAATACAACAGGCACAATGACCTGATTGCCGATTATCGTAACCCCGGTTTCCAGGCTCTTTAAATATTTTTCCCTGGCGGCCAGCTCTTCCTCTTTTTTTAATGCCTCTTCTTCTCTTACAAGAAATTCTTCCTTTTCCCGGGTCAGTCTGGCATCCCTTTCCAATATTTTCAACCGCTCCTCCTCGGACAAGTTTTCAAATCTATCCTGATAAACAGTTGAATTTTCAAAATATTCATGAGGTATTTTACTCTCGTCATCAACAAAACAGGTGCGTCCGTTTTTATCCAAATATTTAAAAATCTTCCCGTATAATTGTTGCGGAATAAAAAGAGTTGCAAATGCAAATATTAAAACAATCTGAACTATATTAGTCTTATACATAAATTTTTCTGTATTATTAATCCCTGGTTCTTATAGGTATAAACAGGCACAAAATAAAAGCTAATAAACAAAAAACAGCGATGGAGAACCAGGCCGTTAAATAGCCAAAATAATCCGTCAGACTTCCGAAAGCTATCGGGCTTATAAACATGCCCGACCATCCAATTGTGGATGCCAGACCCACAGCCGAAGCAGTCTTTTCTCTGTCGCTGATCTCGGAAACCGTCACAAGTCCGATACTGGTCCAACCGACACTTGATATCCCTGTCAATATTACAACAATCATCAGCAGCCAGTCCGGCCATTCCCTGGTCCAGCAAGTCAATACCGTAATACTGGCAAAGGAAAACGCGGGAATCATAAGCAAAACCGGCTTTCTCCTTCCATTAAACATGCGGTCACTGAGCATGCCCCACAATATTCGTCCGGAGGCCGCTCCTATCATCAGTATTGCCAAAAAAGAACCTGACATAATCAATGAATAACCAAGTTTTTCATTAAGATAAAGTATCAGGAAGGTAATAACGACTCCCTGGGCCAAGGCGAGCATGGCCATGTAAACAGATAAGAGGAGTAAGGGGATATTATTAAAAAGAACTCCGAATTCGAGTTTTTTGGAGACTCTGCCTGATTCGGTACCATCTCCGGCAGGATCCCGGTAAAAAAATATGGCAAAACCCATAACGACTATAATCATAAGACTTATAATACGTATAGCAGAAAACGGTCCCATTCTCTCGGAAAGATAAACAAGAAATATTCCCGCCGCGGCTCCGCCTGCTGTTACGGCCGCCTGCCTGATTCCGAAGGCAGTCCCCCTGGTCCTTTGGTCAAACCATATAAAGAGCCCTTTTGAGGCAACAGGGTTGCCTATTCCGTATCCGAGTCCCGATAGAGCCGCAACAACCAGAAATAAATAATAATAATGAATAAAACTTAAGAAAAACAAAGGTATCCCGGTAAGGCCGAGCCAAAGAATGACCCCTACTCTTACCCCATAGCGATCTATCGCAACTCCTGCCGGGAAAGCGATCATGGCAGATGTAAAATAGAAACTGGAACTTATTAAACCGATTTGAGTCGCATTGAGGGCCATCACCTTCTTTAGAAAGGGCGCCAGGGACCCCCACCCGAAGCCGGCAATGGAAAGTATAAATTGTGATATGACAAAGATCGATAAAATTACCCAGCGATAACCTGCTTCTTTTTCGGAAGTCATTGTATAATCATTATAATTATCTGCATAATTGATGCCAAACTATTCACAAGCTACAAATCGTCACCTACCCGCATTCGTTTTCCAAAAGGCGGCACAATATTCCGTTTTACCTTTTCTATGTATTAAATTGCTGCATGCCGTTTAAATGATTGCACAATTTCGAACCCTCTTTCTGCCCCTATATCATTTTTTAGCGGATATGGATGGGGCGGATATGGAATCCGCCCCTACGGTGATAATTTCAATGATTCCATAAGCATGGCTTGGGCACCTAAATTGTTACCCCACCAGGGGTCTTCTAAGCACCGTATCTTTGAGCCACCTTTGATCGTCTTTTTCAGGATATTGCAAAGTATAATGAAGTCCCCGGCTCTCTTTCCGGTGCATGGCGCATTTGATTATAAGTTCCGCCACTGTGGCTATATTTCTCAGCTCAATAAGATCGGGCGCCACCTTAAAATCCCAGTAATAAGCAAGGATCTCTTTCTGAATATTTTCAATGCGTCGCCGCGCCCTGTCAAGTCTTTTATTTGACCTTACTATACCGACATAGTTCCACATAAATCTGCGTATCTCATCCCAGTTGTGCGAGACCATAATACATTCATCACTATGGATTGTTCCGGTTTCATCCCACTGGGGCGGTTCGGGCGTGGAAGTAAAATCTTTTGTTTTAATTTCATGCAGAGCCTGTTTAGCTGCTTTATCCGCATAAACCAGGGCTTCGCTCAAAGAGTTGCTGGCCAGCCTGTTTGCGCCGTGCAGTCCTGTGCAGGCGGTTTCGCCGACAGCATAAAGCCTTTTTATATCGGTTCGGCCGAACATATCGGTCACAACACCACCGCACATATAATGTGCCGCAGGCACAACCGGTATCGGTTCACTGCTCATATCTATGCCGAAGGTCAAGCATTTCCTATATAAATTCGGAAAGCGCTCTTTCACAAACCCGGAGTCCTTATGTGAAATATCTAGAAAAACCGAATCGCTGCCGCTCTGCTTCAATTCCGTGTCGATCGCGCGTGCCACAACATCCCGGCAGGCCAGATCCTTAAGAGGGTCATACTTCTCCATAAACGGCCTTCCGGCGGAATCTATCAGAACGGCGCCTTCACCGCGCACCGCTTCTGAAATCAGAAAATTTTTTGCATCCGGATGAAAAAGACAGGTGGGATGAAATTGCACAAATTCAAGATTCGCCACTGTGGCCCCTGCCCTGTATCCCATTGCAATGCCGTCGCCGGTTGCGACATCCGGATTGCTGGTATAAAGATAGACCTTGCCGGCTCCCCCGGTGGCCAACAGGGTTATGGACGCGCTGAATGTTATGACCTGGCCGGACTCCCGGTCGAGCACATAAGCGCCGCAACAAAAGTCTTCATGGGTTGTGGTTATAAGTCCTCTTTTCATCCTGGTCGAACAGGTTATAAGATCTATTGCAATATGGTTCTCATAAAGTGTTATATTTTTATGATTCCGGGCATGATCAACAAGTACGTTTTCAACTTCCCGGCCGGTCATATCCTGGGCATGCACGATCCGTTTTTCCGAATGCCCCCCTTCCCGTCCAAGATCGAGGTCACAGGAGGCGTTATCATCAGAATTATTTCCGCTGATGTTAAATCTGACCCCAAGGTCTATCAGTTCACGAATTCTCGAAGGACCGTTTTTTACTACCATCTCAACCACTTCCACAGAGCATAGTCCGTCTCCGGATGCAAGGGTATCCTGGATATGCAGATCGAAAGAATCCATATCCCCAAAAACCGAAGCTATTCCACCCTGGGCGCGCTGGGTGTTGCTGTCCTCCACATCTTTTTTTGTTACCAGTGCCACACTCCCGAATTCCGCCACTTTCAATGCAAATGAGAGGCCGGCTACACCACTTCCGATTATCAAAAAATCCGTCTTTATTTTCATAACAATTTAATCACTTTTTTATATTGAATGTTGTTCTACATCAGAATCGCCGCTATTGCCGTCCCTATCTTCCGGCGTGGATTCAGGCTTTTTTTTTTCAGGCTCTTTCTCAGGTTTTACAGGGAGTATCTTATAACGGTTCCTCATTCTCTCAAGCATGGCCTTCATCCTGATATCAATATCTTTAATACCCGCCTCCAATGTGCTCTCCATTGCGACGATATTCTCCCGGGATACAATAAGCCGCTTAAGCTCGGGAATTTTTGTTCCGGCAGTTGATATAAGGTAAAGGGGCTGAATATATAAAATTGAGTTTCCCGCAGGTAGTATAATCATACGGCCGAGTTTAACTTCAGATCCTCCCTGTCCCCATAATGTCAGTTTTTGAGATATCAACGCGTTTTGGGCTATAAGCGCTTCTACTTGAGAAGGTCCGCTGATCTGCTTTCCTTTCGGGAAGTTATACATATAGATTTTTCCGTAATTATCTCCGTCACAGCCGGCAACGGCCAGCGCCCGAAGGTTAGCCCTTCCCGCCGGACTCATAGGGCTGACAAGCATAAACTCCTGCTTCTCCGAACCAGGGAAAAAAGTTGTGAGATAATAAGGTTTCATTGGAGAAGAATTAATCTTTGAAAACTCCCACGTATCTTCCTGCATATAAAATATATCCGGCTCCTGTTGATGATACCGGGCATATACATTCATCTGCATTTCAAAAAGGTATTTTGGATATCGCAGATGTCCCCTGATTTCCGGTGGCATCTCATCCAGTTTTTTGAATAAACCGGGATATGCCCGGTCATACGCTTTAACAACAGGGTCGTGGTCGTCCGCGATATAGTATTTAACGCTGCCGTTATAGGCATCCACAACGATCTTGACGGAATTCCTGATATAATTAAACCGGCTGTCAGAACCTTCCGCGTCCCTGAATGGTGAGTCCAGGCAGCCGACAACAGGATATTTATCTGAAGTCGTATAAGCATCCTGCACCCAAAAAAGCCCGCTTTCGGCAACAACTATATAGGGATCATCGTCAAGCAGCAAATAAGGGGTTATGGTTCTGATACGGTCTTTGATATTCCGCCTAAAAAGGATTCTGCTCTTTTTGTTTATACTGGTCGTAAAAAATATTTTTGAGTCCTTGTAATATATGGAAAAAAATATTTTATGCATAAGGGATGAAAGAGAAACACCCCCTGTGCCCTCATAATTTTGAAAGGCAGCATCTTCTTCTGATTTTATCCCCTCCCTGATATCATTGGGAGCAATACAATAGCCGTAAGGTTCCCGGCCGTAATATATATCCGCCCGGCCTGTTTTGAGACCGTAGTCGGATTCATTGTTCAAACCATGCAGGAACCAGGTCATCGGCTCATCTCCGCCCTGGGCCGCAGGCGTCATAACTGCTCCCAGCCCATGGGTATATAAAAGATGGCTGTTTTCCCAGTTCCGGGCGGCCATGGGAAGCCCGGAAGTATTCAATTCCCTTGCAGCCAGGTAAACCTGCTGATAGCGTCCGGCAACCTTATATCGGTCCACAGCCACGCCGGAAAATGAATAATACGGCCTTAAGCCTTGAAGCTGGGCATAAACATCGCCAAGCACGCTTCGATCCCATACCGGTATATTCCTGATACTCTCTTCTATTTTATTGTCGTTCAAAATATCGGGAGCCGCCGGCAGATCATATTGCAATTTTTTTATATCATTAAGATTAAAAGCAGCCAGCGTGGCCCGGATATTATTATCAATAAAGGCTCTCTCACACTTTAAGGGATTCGATTTAACAATATATTTGCTGATCATATTTGGTAAAAAAGATGTTTTGCTTATCCATAATACCGCAGCAAAGCATAATCCGGAGATCAAAAGTGGTTTTAAGCCCTTCCGCCTGTGGACATATATTATCAGCAATACGGCGGACAGGACGAAGAGAGCGATCCAGGCCCAGATAAGAGGCAGATAATACCGCATCTCAATAAATCCGGGCCCGAAAAAAACAGGCATGTGGCTGCTGTTGTATAAAAGGGAATAACGTTCGAGAAAAAATCCCCAGGTAACAATCAAAACAACCAGCCCGGCCAGGATTGTAAGATGTATTCTGGAACCCCGCGGCAGCCGATTATTATCTTTGGAAAGGATCTGCTTTTCGAGCCAGTATAAAATGAAGATACCTGCAAAAAGGAGAATAAATGCCAACAGCAGCCTGTTCTGAATAAGCATATAAACAGGATATCCAAAAAAATAATAGCTTATATCTTTCCCGTAAACCGGATCATTGACCCCGGAGCCTGAACCAAAAATAAACAGAAGCGCCGACTCCCATTTTTCATACAAAGGTATGGCTATGAAAATAGCCAGTATAAAAGAAATAAGAGCATATATTTTAAGCGAACCGCTCTGAAACAACCTGATGAGATTAAGCTTTTTCTGTCTGCCGGCAAGCTCGGTCTCCTCTGCGGAAGAGATTGTAGTCCCAAGATAGCGCGAGGCTGTCCAGAAATTCAGGAAAAAAATCAGGAAAAAGGCCAAGGTCGCGCCGGAAAATACAAGATAACGGTAATATAAACGAAGCAAATAGTATCCTTTAAGCTTCAAGGATCCAAACCATAACAAATCTACCATAAAATCCAGGAAGATAAGATTGAAGAGAACATATAAAATTCCACAGACTGCAATCCCTCCGCATAGAAACAAAAGCAGGCGCTTCCGGTTTTTTTTCATAATTTTTCGCCCTTGGGTTGATTAAGTGTTTTAGATCTCACCCCAAATTAATATGATGCCGCACTCCATTTGTCAATGATTGAACTTAAACGACATTGAGCATTTTTCAAAGTCTTTTAAACTTTCTTGCAAAAAAACTTATACAATATTATCATATTTTTTAAATTATCGTAGTATCGTAAAAAAGGGTTTTAAATTATGTTCAATTTTCATCATATTTCATTAAGCGTGACAGACCTTGATAAATCCATGGAATTTTATTCAGGATTCGGTTTCAAAAAAATTTTGCAATGGGAAGCGGATGACAATGCATTAAGCATAGCGCACCTGAAACTGAAGGAAAGTATCCTGGAGCTTTTTTGTTTTGCGGACCCACGTCCGGCCCCTGAATCGATGAAAAAACTTGAAACCGACCTGCCTGTGATCGGCATTCGGCATTTCGGAATTCAAGTCGATTCTTTAAGAGAGGCCAAAAATTTTATTATAAAAAATGGGTATGCAGAAGAAATAGAGATAAATAAGGGAAAAACAGGGATAGACTATTTTTTTATAAAAGACCCGGACGGAATTTTTGTGGAGCTTGTCCAGGATGAGCGAGGGCTGTAGATTTTCACCGGGTAAGCTGAACAATAAGCTGCTCATATTCCGGATACTCTTCGACAAGCTCTGCACGCCGGCCGAGTTCGAAATCTCTGAAATTAAAGCCCGGCGCTACAGTGCAGCCTGAAAGCGTAAAAGAATTTTTATCATTCACATGCGCGGCAAACCATACTCCGGCAGAAATGAGAACCTGCGGCTGCTCACCATTTTCATAATCCAGACCCAATACAACTTTACGGTATCCTCCGTCTTGAGCAAGCATCTCTATTGTAAGTGAGACGCCGGCGTAATGATGCCAGATCTCGTCGGATCGGAGTCTGTGGAATGCCGAAAATTCATTGCCCGGCAGCAAAAAATATATGGCTGTAGAAACAGGACGCGGCCCGTCATAGCCGCTCTTGAGACAGCAAACACCTATCTCATCTTTTGCAGCATAGGTCTCCCTGAAGTAACCACCTTCAGGATGTTTGCGTAAACAAAGATTTTTTATCCAGTATCCGGCGTTTTTCACAACCCTGAAACAAAGCCCTGTTCAACGAATATGAAAATAATATTAACTATCCTGGCGCTATTATACATAATCTGCCCATACGATTTAATGCCCGATTTTATTGCCGGATGGGGATGGCTCGATGATCTGGTAATATTCTGGCTTATGTGGCGCAAGTTTTATTCGAGCAAAAAAAAACCCTCACGCTTCGGCTATTCCGGGCAGCAAAACCGCCAAGCCTATAACCAGGCATATAACCAGAACGATAATAAGTCATATAATAAAGAACAAAAACAGGAATCCTCATCCTCCACAGAAATAAAAAATCCGTATAATGTGCTGGATGTCAGCAGAAATGCGTCCCAGGAAGAGATAAAAAAAGCTTACAGAAAACTGGCCAACCAGTATCATCCGGATAAAGTCGCGCACCTGGGCGACGAATTCAAAAAACTTGCCGAAGAACGTTTTAAGGAAATCCAGGAAGCCTATCAGAGCTTGAAAATTAAATAATGCCTTATACTCTATACTGATTTTAAGGGAAACCGTTCCGGATGTTCTATTGATTCTATGCCCAAATCCACATCTAAATCCGGCCAATGGAAATGATCCGGAGATAGCTCTTTTACATTGAATATTTTTCCAACAGGGGCATCCTTGAACCATGGAAAGTCATCATAAGACATAAAAAGCTCTTTGTCTCCGGCAAGCAGCCATATCCCATGATTCGAAATATTAGTTACTTCCACTTCCGAAGTGTTTGCTCCAGGCGATTGTAAGCTCATCATAGTGTGCCTCTATAATTTTTTCTATTTTTTTGATTTTTAAACGTGACAATTGAAAATTCTTCGCCAATTCAATTTCCGGCTTCAACCAAAACTTTGCCTCTCCATCTCCACAATAAACATGGACGTGCATGCGAGGTTCTTCACGGGAAAAGAAAAAAAACCGGAAACTTTTTTCATAAAATATGGTTGGACTCATTGCCTCCCCTTATTATAAAATATTCACCCAATTTTCCACACAGTTCCTTCAGTACTGTCCTCAATAATAATATTCATATCCAGCAGCTCCTGCCTGATCTGATCAGCCCGGGCCCAGTCCTTGTTTGTGCGGGCCGCGCTCCTTTCCAGAACCATTTTATCGATTAAATCAGGATCAATGGCGCCTTTCTCAATCCCGGTGGATTTTTTTCCTGCAAAATAAACGTCCGGCGGCTCAGTCAAAATTCCAAGGATGCCGCCTGTCCTTAAAATATCTCCATATCCTGTTTTTATTATCTGCATGGTTTTTGAAGAAATATCATTATTGTTGAGCATCCGGTTTATTTTTTTGACGGAATCAAATATAATGCCGATAGCTTGCGCTGAATTAAAATCATCGTCCATGGCTTCGATAAAGCGGGCCCAGATATCTCCTTTCCCCGATTCTCCTGCAACAGCCTCTTTTTCACGCTCTTTTTCACGGCCTGGTCCCGTTTGCTTCTCTATACGTTCCAGCAGGGCATAAATTTTGTCCAGACCCGATTCAGCATCTTTAAGAGACTGATCCGTGAAATCGACCGGGCTGCGATAATGGTTGGAGAGTAAAAAAAGCCTGACAGCTTCAGGATGATACTCTTTGATAACATCCTTGATCATCAAAAAATTTCCAAGGGACTTTGACATCTTTTCCTGATTTATATTTACAAACCCGTTATGAACCCAGAACCTGACAAAAGGCTTACCGGAAGCAGATTCCGACTGCGCGATCTCATTTTCGTGATGGGGAAAAATAAGATCCTTGCCACCGCCGTGAATATCCAGGGTCTCGCCAAGATACTCGCTGCTCATGGCCGAGCATTCAATGTGCCAGCCCGGCCTTCCCTTCCCCCAGGGGCTTTCCCAGCACGGTTCACCGGGTTTGGCGGATTTCCATAGCGCGAAATCGAAGGGATTCTTTTTTCTTTGATCAACTTCAATTCTGGCACCGGCCATCATATCCTCCAATTTTCGTCCTGAAAGCCGGCCATACGCGTCAAAGGACTTCACGGAAAAATAGACATCGCCGTCAACCTGGTAGGCAATCCCTTTAGATATAAGCTTTTCTATCAAAGTGACTATCTGATCAATATTTTCCGTGGCTTTAGGCTCTATTGTCGCCCGCTCGACATTAAGGGCGTCCATATCATCGTAAAATTCCTGAATATATTTCCCTGCCAATTCCGACGAGCTAATCCCGAGTTCATTAGCCCGGTTGATTATTTTGTCGTCAACATCGGTAAAATTCCTGACATAGGTCACCTCAAAACCGAGTGCTTTTAAATAGCGAAAAATTACGTCAAAGACGACCACAGACCTGGCATGGCCGATATGACATGAGTCATAAACAGTCGGACCGCATACATACATGCCTACCCGGCCTTCAGTCAGGGGCTTGAAAATTTCCTTTTTTCCGCTTAGAGTATTGTAAATCTTGAGAGTCATATTTTTTTCCTGTTATTCAATCAGGGCCACACACATAGCTCCAATACCTTCGCCTCTGCCTGTGAAACCAAGGCCTTCGCCGGTGGTAGCCTTTATGTTTATATTTTCAGGTTTAATTCCGGCTGCTTTGGCAATATTCTTTCTCATTTCCTCCCTGTAAGGGGAAATTTTGGGAGCCTCAGCTAATATAACAGTATCCAGATTAACCACTGCAAAGCCCTTATCGGCTATCATGGAACAGGTTTTGCGCAGCAGCTTCAGGCTGGAAATATTCTTATATTGTATGTCCGTATCCGGAAAATGCAAGCCGATATCTCCCAGGCCCGCGGCTCCCAGCAAGGCGTCACAAACCGCGTGCAGGAGAACATCCGCGTCCGAGTGTCCGAGCAGCCCCTTTTCAAACGGGATTGTCACCCCCCCCAAAATGAGCTTGCGGCCTTTGACGAGCCTGTGAATATCATATCCGTTTCCTATGCGCATGGTTAATTTATTTTTCCCTTTGGCAGCTCCCTCACAACCTGTTTGTCTCAATCAATTTCAGAAGCTGTAATTACATCATGACCTGATTCCATTAAAAAACGGACTGTTATGGCGTAAACATCTTAATCTGCAAGGAATTTCATGCTGCTTCAGTCTCAATTTTTATATCTTCCGATCAAGAATATTTTGGACAGTAATTCGAGTACTAGTAATACAAGGTTTGCCAAAATGGATTTTTGGATTTACTGAAATTCTTTTTTTCATATTTTTTCCCTTTTCATAGGCATAACGTACTGCTCACTTGTCGCAAACGCTATCCGAAAAACTATCAAAAAAGTGATAAGCTGCCGCAAACCTACAAATATTCTGAATCGGCACGGCTTCTGCGATCAAGGTAGCAGATTGTTGGGCGCTTATAATTCAAATTCACTCCTTGAAATGCCGGATTGCCGGATAATGGATTGTAGTATTACAATATGAAATTCGGCATGGTACGGTTATGCCTGTTGAGCATTTTTTGAATTCTGCATTATGAATATTTTTGCAATAGACGGTTCTAAAGAAACTGGTGAAAAAAAACCGGACGGGTAAAGATAATCTTCACCTTCTTCGTCAATAACACGGATTTCGTTGTGCCTCTCAGCGTTCTCATCCGGTAAACATTGGTACACCTTCCATTGCTCCAAAGATGCTTCGTTTCCTTTATTGTTAATGCAGATGACGAGTCTCTTTCCTTTAAATTGATTTATCATGATTATTCTTCCATGTAATATTTTACCTTGATATTTTTTTTACCAATACCATGAGCTTCAAACCAATGGATTTCAGTTAGTTTCACAGAACCATCCGAAAGTCGTACGTTAGCAATTCCTTTCATTTTTTCCAGTTACCAGATCCATAAAATTTCTCAAGCCTCTTCCGTATTTTTACCGATGTACCTTTTGCTATTACTTCTTTATTTCGAATTTTGCTTAATATTTCTCTGACCTGAAAAGACATTGCTCAAAATCATTCCCAATCTTTATTCGATTTTAAATTTCTAAATGATTTTAAATTTCTAAATATAGGGGCATAATTGGACAGCCGATATCTCACAGCCCCGCGGCTCCCAGCAAGGCGTCACAGACCGCGTGCAGCAGAACATCCGCATCCGAGTATCCGAGCAGTCCCTTTTCAAACGGGATTGTCACCCCGCCTAGAATGAGCTTGCGGCCCTTTACGAGCCTGTGAACATCGTATCCGTTTCCTATGCGCATGGTCCCCGGCCATTTACCTTATGCTACGTCTCGCATCGGTCTGACTTGCGGGAAGGGAAGGGAACTTTTTTTAGACTCCAGATGGCGAATAACATCCTCAACTACTTCACATAAGTCACTATATACCTGTTGTGGGTCATCACCGTGAATCCCTGTTATAAGATCGGGACACTTGCCTATGTAAACCTGATCTTCTTCACTCCACTCCACCCATTTATGGTATTTGTCGCTCGTCTTCATTTTTTTACCTCTTCAATTGCTTGCCGTACTTGTTTTTCCTGATACTGCTTGGAATCTCCACCTGATTTTCCGCTGATGGTTACAGCGCCCGGGTAAAGGGCGTGCGCATATTTTCGATGAGATCCCTTACCTGTGCCTTTGATTTCATAGAACCCTGCCTCAACAAGCTCTTGTATCAATTCTCTTATTTTCTTTGGCATAGTTTTGCTATACTCTACTCCTGCACCGGCGGCGGAATTATCGGATCGGCTTGAATTACCGCCTGCATGGCAAAATCATCAAAATAAATCGAGGTTGAATTGATGCCGAAGGTATGCAGGCCTATTTCCGGTTTGGCAAACTTTGTGGCTGAGGTGGTGAGGCTGCCAGATCTGATCATGGTGTTTGAATCCAGTTGTTCTTCTCCTGGTAGATTCAGATTGTCATTAGCATCCCAAGCCACCAAGGTAAAATAATCAACTGCAGCTGACCATTCCTCCGTATTATCCGGAGGCCAGAAAATTGTGCCGCGGGAGGTTGCCATCTGCTGATCATCCAAAGGATCAGAACTTGGACTCCCTACGTTCTCCGCCGTTCCGTAATATGCCCGGATGTAATTATCTCTTTTGCTGTATGCATCGATCTCCTTGGTCTTCACGGTTGCGGTTATTACTGGCCTATTAACATCAATGATTTCATCAGAAGTGAATGTCCCGATTACATTATTCAGCAGAATTATCCCGGCAGCATTATTGCTTGCCCAGCTACCAGCATCATCATCATTAAGTATCGGAGAACCAACAACCCTGCCCTTTGCGCCGCTTGTCTGGCCTTTTACAATATCGCCATCTATCACAGGGACCCCCCCACCGTCAGTAAACTTTATTGACGCAGCTTCAATAATTCGCACAAGAATAGTGGCATTATCAGGGTCAAAAAGAAACCGCGTCGAAGCTTTTATATGCCAGCCATTTTCGTTCTTCGCCAATCTTTTGCCATAAAACAATGGCTGGTTGATTATTTGTTACTGGAGTTCCATCTGCCTCGTGAGGAACAAACCCATCTGGAATTGCATCAGAATCTCCGCTCTTTAAAAACGAAATACCAAAGCTCTCGGATTCTCCAATCAATTCCTCCAGCCGAAACGAAATTCCTGCCATATATGTACCCGGCACCCCGGTATCGAATCCGATCTTGACCTGGGCGTCATAACTCAAATAAGTTCCGGCATGCTTACTGGAAGATTCAAGGTCTATTTTAGTTTCTGTTTTCGTATCGAACCATTCAAAAACAGCCAGGCTGCCCGAATCGGATCCTCCCACCATGCCTGTGCCGGTTACCTTTAATGCGCTATAACCCTCTGGAACGTCATGACTGCCCAATACTGAAGTCCACCGCGATAAGCCGTCATCAAATTTTTCAGGAAATTCGACTTTTTCACCCTGCCATTTAATGGGAAGCGGGACAGAGTAAACAACCTTTCTGGCAGACTGGTAGTCCCCTGCTCCGAATATGCCTGTTGATTCTATTTTGGTAAATTTTTGTAAAACTATTTTTTCATGTGCACCAAAAGTCAAAGGTTCCATTTCATTGCTTCTGGGATCCCTGATACCTGTTAACCTGTAGCCTGTAAGATCAAACTCCTTGTATGAATATATATGACCGTTAATTTCAATTAAACCATTACGAAGGGGAAATTCCCCGGCGGTATCATCCCTGAGATCGATCGATCCATCCAAAGCCACGGTCTGAGTCTGAGCGTTATTCGTCTCTGCAACATAAAAAACATCAGTACCAACAGGAAAATGGGGTAGTAATGAAGTTATAGTAAAATTAATATTGGGATCTGATATTCCGAATGCAGAACTATAAAAATAATATCCTGAACCTATTTTAAGGTAACCCCGGGTCGGGGAGAATCCCGGGGGAAGCCCTCCGGGCGCCTTTGTATTAAGAATGTTTGTGCCAGAGGGGTCTTCGGTAACTTTTAAATAATAAGGATAAACATCAAGGTCAAAACTTCCTTCATTATCATTCAAGGTAAAAGTCCGGCCGTGAAGGGATTCCAGCATACTGTCCCTGGCGTTTTCACTTTCCGTGCCGGAAGAAAGACCTTGTATGTATCTAAAGCCGGATTCCGCCAGGTAATATGCCCTGGCTGTGCTGTTGGCCATTACCTGGTTCATGGTCGCGGTGCTGGTGAGGGAGAGGATGGCGGTGCCGAGAGCCGCAAAAAGAACCATGGCGGCAATAATGCCGATCAGGATACTCCCTTTTTGATTAGTTTTTGAAATCACGAATTTCAAAGCTCCCATCACCAATAACCCACATTTCTGGGGTGAACGAACGTGGAAAAAGTCAGGCTCCCGCCAATGACATCATTCCGTATCATATCGATCTGTATACTAATATCAGTTAAAGAGTCAATATCGTCAGTACCCTGATTCCAGATTTCATCACCCTTGTAAAAAGTCAGGGTAAATCCGTTTGCTTCAATTCCGTCAATGAGTATATCACCGTTTGCAAGCGTACTGCCGCCTGCCGCGATGCGTATCCTGCTGCCGTCGAGCCCTATTATGTATTCTCCGTCGCCGCTCTCAAAGGAAACAGAGCTGCCGGAGCAGGCCGTTATATTATAAAGTTCCTGAAACTCCCTGGTAATGCGGGCCAGCGCCATCTGCGCTTTCTGGGCGGAATGCGCGTTCTGCCGGGCAAAGACATAGCCTTTTGTGCCGGTGACAATCCCCAGGCCTGCAACCGCAACGATGATGCTGAAAATCACAAGTACAAGAATTATTTCAAGAAGTGTAAAGCCGGATTCTTTTTTCATTACATTTAACATAAATCATGTTCAGCAAAAATGTTGTTTTTTTGTCTGGTGTGTGATGTTTTGGCGGGCGATGCCCCCCTGCCTGCCCGCTTTATCGTCAACTATCCAAAGGTGAAGACCTATCAGCTTCTCCCTTTTAATATTCTTTTAATCCAGGCAGGATCACGGCGTATGGGCAAAACGGCGACAACCTGGGCAATCTTGTTCTCTATCTAGTAGTAGATAGCATAAGGAAATCGTTTAGAAAGCATCCTGTGGAGCCCAAACTTTTTGCGGTGAATGCCGGCATGTATGTAAAGTGATTCGATATCGCTGATTAAACTATCCCAAAAATAATCTCCAACCCCCGTTTCTCTTCGTTCATAAAATACCTTTCCGCCTTGCAGGTCGTCAGCAACTTCTCTTAAGGTAATGACACTTTTTACATTCATATTCAGCGATTCTTTTTCAGTTCTTCCAGGGATATGAATTCAGCTTCACCACTTTCCATTTTTCTTTTTCTTTCCTCAAGGATATTCCCATGCCATTCGGGGGATACGATTTTGGATTCCTCTTCCAACAGGGAGTTCCAAAGCGCCTCCATAACCTGAAGCCGTTCAACTGTGCTCATTTTTTTGATTTCCATTCTATTCATTTTAGGGCTCCTTATTTTTCAAACCTCTTCGGCAGGCTGATTTTTTTCTCATTCCCAGGCTCCAGCGGGGGAATGCATACCATATTATGGCCTAATTGTATTCTCATATAAATCAGCTATTGGAAAACAAAGATCATAGTCATTCCATTCTAAATCGCCATCATCCAGTTCATACTCCTTGAATTTTTTTTCGTCTAAATATTTTCTTATCAACGGATTTAAGGAGTTTGAAAGGAATGGGTAAAAATCTATAGATTGTTCCGATTTATCATTAAAAGCTAATTTTATCTTATAACCGCCAAGGTAGCTTGCTTTTTCAATTTTAATTATTTGATTCTCCTTAATCATTTGATTCTCCTCTCGATATTTTCGCAAATCACCTCTTTATGCAAGACGAAATAATCAATCCATTTTTGAACAATTTTTTCAGAATAAATATCAACAAATATCTTGAAATTTTTCAAAATATTTGCATGCAAAAGTTTACGTCCTCTTACGGGTTTTATTATAATGTCGATTACTTTTCCGTTTTCAATAATAAGTTCAGCCTTTGATTCCCTTCCTTGATGCTTTCCATGAATGTGAACGGGTTCATGTTCGTTACTATAAAATAAAATCACAATACCGAGATACACATAAATCTTTGGCATATCCGCTGTTCCTCCATTTTATGTATCGGTTTTTTTGGAAAAAAGGGCGGTTAAGGACTGGCTGCCTTTTGTTATTGTAACTTTCAGGAGGTTGCTGTCATCTACAACTACTTCATTCCCATCTGTAAATATAATATAACAATTGGTGTTAACAGTGTAATCGCCGTAATATGGAACATTCTCCTTTGTATTGCCGGCTGCAATATTACTTTGAAAAGTATCTAATGAAAATCCCTCGGGATCCGTTTTAATCAGTTCATCATAATCGGCGGTCATTTGTTCCATAATTCCGGTCAGTTCACAGCCTTGCTGAACCAGGACGACTTCCTCTCCGCTGCGGGTAACGCTTGTGCCGGTAAACTGAAAGAGCAGGGTTCCGAACAGGGCCGAGAGTATGATCAGCAAAATTATTTCGATCATGGTAAAACCGGCGCTGGTTTTTAAAATATTATCCGGACGGATCATGGAATAAAGCCTGTGTTTTTGGTGATGATTATATTTCTGCTGTCTGAACCTGAAACTGAATTAACTGTCAAGGGTGGGTAGGTATCCCACTCTGTTTGACCTGCCTCATCGGTGCAGGGCTTGCCCCAGGAATTGAAAGAGACCGTAAAAGCCCCCATAGAGATCCCTTTTTCGGCCAAGTTTACATCAACACCATCTTCGCCTGCCGGAAGAACCTTATTATTAATATTTCCATCGCGGTAAAGCCATAAATCAGTCCCGTCGCAACTGATACCCCAGACGGTTTCCGTATTCATCGATCTGACCTGGGCATAGCGCAGATAGACTTTTATCGCTTCGGTCTGGGCTTCCAGGTTTGAATCACTGAAATAAAAACGGCTTACAGCAACAGCGCTGATTGTGCTGAGGACAACTATAACCGCCAGTAATTCAACCAGGGTAAAGCCGGAATTATCGAACCGGCAAAAATGGTATAAGCGGTTCTGACTGCACGTGTATCTTTTACAAAAACGCATATATTTTATTTATCAGATTCCAGGAGCGTCCTGACCGCTTCCTTCAAAATCGGCAGGTCATCTACAACCGTCAGCCATACTTCTGAAAGATCTATACCGTCATACTGATGAATCAGAACATCTCGTAATCCTGCAAACTGCCTCCAGGGTATTTCCGAAACAGTTTGCCGTGTATCTTCGGAAAGACGTTTTACGGCTTCGCCGATAATTTCAAAATTACGAATCACCGCATCCTGTATTTTCGGATCATTTGAAAACGATAATTCGCCGTCTTCAGTATATTGTTCTATTTTCTCAATGCATTCTTTTATATGAATGAGATAAAGTCGTTGATCTTTCATAAGGGAACAGCTTCTTTCATAATTCTTTCACGAACATACCAGTGAACACTTTTTTCTGTAACAACATCCACTTTCCTGCCGAGCAAATCTTCCAAATCCTGCATCAACGCAATGCGTCTCAGCAGGCTTCCCTCCATATTTACCAGAAAATCCGCATCGCTTTCGGAATTGTTTTCGCCTCGTGCGAATGAGCCGAAAATACGTATGTTTTTTGCTCCGTATTTATCTGCCAACTGTACGATTTTATCCCGTTTCTGCCTTATCAAATCTGCCATGGCACTGATTTCCCCGCTGCTTTGGTGTATTAAGTTTTAAGTTATTAAGTTATTAAGTTTTAAGTGGCATATTTCTTAAAACTTAAAACTTAAAATATTATCCCCTTCCGTGTTTGTCAAATGAAACATCACGGCGGCCGGCGTAGAAACTAAAAAGGCGGCCTGTAATTTATACAGCGCCGCCTCATGTCAAATCCCAATTCAGCTAAAATATTATTAAAATCAAGATCCAGATGATCCCCACTCAATACCGGTAATTGTTTTTACTACAATTAGATCTGTCAAGTCGCCAACAGTCGGGGCATTAGTAACTGTAATAACAAGATCATCCGTACTCTTCTCCCATTTTATATCAAAATCACCAATGTTTTCCCCTGTCCCGGGGGTTGCACCCAAATAATCTTCTGTTTCGGTATCAGTTAAGTCGGCTATAGTGGCAGGTGCTTTTTTTTCTTTCAATATGTATTTACCAAAGGCATGGTTAAATCTGGCCGCTCCTTCGGCCAGCGCGCCGTTAATTACAGCCTGTTTTGCATCTTCCTGCATGTCAAAGAACTTGGGCACAGCCACAGCGGCCATAATGCCCAGGATGATAATAACAGCGATGATTTCAATCAGGGTGAAACCTTCCTCGTTATTAACACAGCTTCTCTTGTTCGTAAAAATTTTCATATTCACCTTCCCTGAAATAAATTCAGAATTCACTATTATTTGTTCAATGTTTCCGGCAGCCAAATCAGCACACAATCAATGCCGATAACCTGACAATGTGCAGTTTTAATGCCAATAGCCGTTCGCTTAGCATACCGCATGGAAGGAATCCGGTCTAAGGCCTTTATCAGACAGCAAAAAACTTAATAAATTATTTTTTCCCTTAAATCTTAATGCGTTATAATCGTTATTCAGATCCTGCAAAATTTGCAGGTTTTACTGCAAATTTTGCAGGTTTATTGATGGGGCGGACTGCGTTTTCAGGTTTGCCGGTCAGACCTTGCAATGTCCATGCTCTACCTGTGCCGGCTGTCAAACGGCTTGCGCAAAAATTTTTACTTCCTTCTCAAGCCGGCCTGCGAGTACCATTTTAGCCATTTCAGTCTCATAATGAGTCTGGATTCCTGTCCAGAATTCAACCGACATTCCAAAATAGCGGGCAAGGCGAAGCGCCGTATCCGCGCTGATTCCCCTTTTGCCGCGAACAATTTTGTTGATACGCATAGCCGCGACACCTATATCTTTTGCAAGGCGATATTGACTAATTCCCATAGGTTTTAAAAATTCCTCAAGCAGGATTTCACCAGGATGAACCGGTGGAAAATCTCTCATACTATACCTCAATGATAATCTGTTATTTCAACATGATATACGCCATCAGCACGCCATTTAAAACAAATACGCCACTGATCATTAATTCGAATACTGTGCCGCCCCTTCCTTGTTCCCCTTAATGCTTCCAGCCGGTTGGCAGGAGGAACCCGAAGGTCGTTAATGCCTCCGGCATTATGAAGCATAACCAGCTTACACTCAGCAAGCCTCTGAATATCATTAGGCAATTTGCTGGAAAACGACCGTTAAATATTTTTTTAGTTTCTTTGCACTTGAATGCCTTTATCATCAATATTAATAATATACCAAAGGGATAATATCGTCAAGGGTTGCTATTGTTTTAATAACACCTTGCATTATTATTGTTGCGGCATAATTTGTTTTCGCAAGTTGAATAATTATAATATTGCAGACTTTATAACTTCCCCGGTTTTTCAAATCATAGCCCATCATTTAATCATACAAATCACAGTTCAGACATTCTCACCCGGCATCGGACTTGAATGAATTAACATCAATGCCGTACTTTTTAATCCGGTGCCACAAACTTCGCTCTTTAATGCCAAGCATTTTGGCGGCCCTGATCTGCACACCTCCGGTCCGGTTAAGGGCCGCGATAATAATCCCTTTTTCATATTCCTGAATACGCTGATCAATATTACAGCTTGAATTATCTGATTCATCTCCGGCAAAAATTGAACCAGCCTCTTGCGGGTATTTTGCAATAAGTGACAAGAGCTGCACCGGTTCAATCGTATCCTTTGCAGTAATTGATGCGGATTCAATTATATTTTGAAGTTCCCTGACATTCCCGGGCCAGTGATAAGCGGAAAGGATGTTCATGCTTTCAGGGGCTATATCGACCCCCTTTCCCAGCTTTTTAATAAAATGATCGGCTATGGCCGGGATATCCTCTTTTCTTTCACGCAAGGGAGGAATAATGATTGAAAAAACATTGAGCCGGTAGAAAAGATCCCGGCGGAATCTGTTTTGTTTTACCATCTCTTCCAGGTTCCGGTTTGTGGCGGCGATGATCCGCACATCCACCCTGATCTGCTGTGAGCCTCCCACCCGTTCTATATACCGGTTCTCCAGAACTCGCAGCAGCTTGGCCTGGGTATCGAGGGGCATGTCCCCGATTTCATCCAGGAATATTGTCCCCTTGTCGGCAAGTTCAAAGCGGCCGGTTTTCCTGGCTCCTGCATCTGTAAAGGAGCCCTTTTCATGTCCGAAAAGTTCACTCTCAAGCAGGCCGGCAGGTATGGCCGCGCAATTAATCGTAACAAAGGGTTTATCTTTGCGGCGGCTGTGCTTGTAAATACTAGTGGCGACCAGTTCCTTGCCGGTGCCGGTTTCTCCCAGGATAAGAACCGTTGAATCGGTCGGGGCTACTTTTATAATCCGGTTCAATACACCCCTTATCCCCCGGCTGCTGCCCGTTATCAGGGGGAAAAGCTTCCGCGCCTCCACCCTTGAAAGGAGTTCCGTGACCTGATCAAAAACAGAGGTGAAGCGTCCCATATCATCCTTGAGGGATTCTTTTATGCCCGTATTTTTTTGCACTACCCCAAGGTTTTCGGCTTTTTGAACAAAACGTTCCAGTGGACCTATTATAATTTTTGCTATCAAAAAACTGATGCAGCCGGTAAAAACAAGCATAACCATGCCCCAGAAAGCCGCCGGCCAGAAAGGGTTCAAGCCTTTTCGCAGATAATAGGCCGTGATTTCATAGGTGATAATCACGGCAAAAGTCACAGCGCCCATTGAGATAAGCGGTATTATAACATACAGGCTGATGTTAAATCTAAAATTTTTCATTGCCTACGCATACCTGCTCCTACCTCACCATTTTGGCCATATCCCACATCGGCAGGAATACTGACAAGGCAAAAAAACCTACGACAATAGCCAGTCCGATGGTCAGGATCGGACCGATTGCTTCAGACAATCTTTTAATATTATACTCAAGCTCTGCATCATAATGATCCGAAATTTCTCCCAGCATTTCATCAAGATTGCCGGTTTCCTCCCCTATGGAGACCATATTTGTAACCATGGGCGTAAAATATTTGGCCGCCCTTAGCGGCTCTGCGATACCTCTTCCTTCTTCAAGACGATCCGATATCAGGTCAAATTCTCTTGCAATTGCCCTGTTGTTTACGGTGCCTGCAAGAATCTTGAGGGAGTTCAAAGCACTCACCCCGCTTGACTGAAGTATGGCAAATATGCTGGCAAAGCGTGACATGACGGACTTGACGAACATAGGACCCAGCAGGGGTATCTTCATCATTAAGGCATCCAGCGCATACCGGCCGCGTTTCGTTCTTAGATAACAGAACATGGATATCACCACTGCGACTATAAGCCCGGCGACTATATACCAGTATCCGGTAATAAACTGGTACATAAGTATGCAGATCCTGGTGGGAGCAGGTATATCAACACCTGATTTAACAAAAACATTAACAAACTTCGGAATAACCAGGGTCAACAGAATAAAAAAAGCCGAAAATAGAAAAAAGAGAACAATCACCGGATACGTAAGCGCTGCCTTGATATCTGTTTTAAGCTTGTTTTCATGTTCTATAATATAAATCAGCCGTTCAAGGACTTCCGGCAGCTTGCCGCTGGCTTCACCGGCACGCACCATGCTGCAGTATAAATTGGAAAATGTTTCCGGATGCTTTTTAAAAGCATTAAAAAGGCTTTCACCCCTGGTAATATCCTGGGGCATTAACCCTGCTATTTTTTTCAGCTTTTTATTCTCGGTCTGGTTTTCGAGAACATGAAGCAGCTTTAAGGTGGGCACTCCGGCTTTGGTCATGGTTTTGAACTGTTTTGTAAAAACAATCAGATCCTGAGCCCTGGCGGAGACCATTTTATTCTTAAGTAATGCCAGGGCCGGTGGTAACAGACTGTCCTCCTGTTCAGAGATCTTCAAAGGTATAAATCCCCGCCCGGCAAGAATATTGCCAACCGCGTCCGGGGAATCGGCTTCAATTACACCGGCTGCCCGACCACCTGTTTCGTTTATGGCTTTGTATGAATATTTCGGCATTAGGAAACCTTTATAAATTTATAGATTTTCAGATAATTACCAGATTTCAATTTTGGCACAAGGCCAAGGGTGGTAGAGACGCAAAATTTTGCGTCTCTACTTCAACGACCGATAACGCAGTGAAATGAATTATCTGGAAATCTATCTATATCATCACGGCGGATGCCGCTTCTTCAAGTGTTGTGATACCCTGGGCGACCTTCCTTACCGCATCTTCCCGAAGGGTTGAGAGACTTCCGGACTGACTGGCAGCGCGGGTTATCTCCAGGGCTGACTTGTGTTTCAGTATCATATCCTGAATCATATCGTCGATAATAAGAACCTCGAATATTCCCGTCCGGCCGCTGTAACCTTTATCCATACAATTCATGCAGCCGCTTCCGCGCACAAAATCAGCGCCTTCTACTTTATCAAGCCCCCAGTACTTTAAAGCCTCTTCCGGAGGCCGGAAGGGCTTTTTGCAGTAAGGACATACTTTCCTTATCAAGCGCTGGGCAACAGATACAAGGATTACCGAAGATACCAGGAAAGGCTCTATGCCCATATCTATAAATCTTGTGATGGCGCCGGCGGCATCATTGGTATGAACCGTGCTCAAGACCCGGTGACCGGTCAGAGCCGACTGAACTGCGAGTGTCGCGGTCTCTCCGTCGCGAATCTCGCCGACCATTATAACATCCGGATCCTGGCGCAGTATAGACCGCAACCCGCCGGCAAAGGTCATCCCGGCTTTTCGATTAAGCTGGATCTGCCTTATTTTTTTAAGCCTGTATTCAACAGGATCTTCCAGGGTAATTATATTAATATCCGGTGTATTTATCTTCTTGAGAATGGAATAGAGCGTGGTGCTCTTGCCGCTGCCGGTGGGACCGGTGCTCAGAATCATTCCATGAGGCTTTACGATCATACTCTCTATCTTTTTACGGTCACCTTTCGACATTCCCAGGCTGTCCAGGGTATGTATGGCAGCGCTGGTATCAAGCAGCCGAAGGACAATGTTTTCACCATAAATAGTCGGCACGGTCGAAGCCCTGAAATTTATCTCCTTGTTGTCCATCTTGACCGTAAATCGTCCGTCTTGGGGAATCCTGGATAATGCAATATCCATATTGGCAAGAATTTTAAGCCTGGATATTACGGGCAAAATCATGGATTTGGGCGGAGCCGGCACTTCATGCAGCTTTCCGTCCACCCGGAACCGGACCTGCACATAATCCTTTTCAGGACTTATATGAATATCACTGGCGCTTTCCCGGACAGCCTGGGACAAAACCGAATTTACAAGCCGAACTACCGGAGCCTCTTCAGCCATATCCTGCAGAGATCCGACTTCAACATCATCGCCGTAAACAGCCTCATCCTGTCTTTTGCCGGCATCAACCTCAATACCATTCATGCTGTCCAGCACACCGCCGATACCGGAATATGTGCCGTAGAGCACATTGATCAGATGAACAAGCTCCTGATTGGTGCAGATAATGGCTTCTATCTCTGTATTGGTATGCACCTCGATTGCATCCAGGGCCGCAATATCCATAGGATCAGTCATGGCCACGGTAAGCAGAAAACTGCTGCTGCAAAGCGGAACAGCCTGGTATTTATGAGCTATTTCCACGGGGATTATCCTTGCCAGAGCCATATCTACAGGATAATCATCAGGATGATATTTTTTGATATTAAGCTGGGTTGAAATAAGCTCCACGATCTGGGTGCTGCTTACTATCCCTTCCCTTACAAGGAACTGACCCAGCTTTATATTGTTCCTTTTATGATCCGGCATTGCCTGCCGGAGCTGCTCCTCGCTTAAAAGGCCGCCCTCTACAAGCATTTCTCCAAGTTTTTTATTAGCTATCAATTTACCGGGCCTCCAGTCCTGACTTGCAAACCTGACTCCCAAACAGGATCGGCAAAAAAAACCGTGTCATCATTCTGCAGTAAAATGACTTCCCCGTCCGGATATGCAGTCGGATCCAGGGACCTGAAACGTTTTAAAGCGGATGCTTCCGTGATAAAAATATCTTTCAGAAATATTGTATATTTAAGACCGGCATGTTTATTCCAATATGGAATTAAATGTGCCGGAGGAGCGTCTTCAGGGTATAACCTGAGGTATTCAAGTGCGTCTGCAAGAAATTTTTTTTCTTCAAGCTTGACAAACCATGCCCTGGGGGGAAATGTTTTGTTTTCAACGGGTGTTGCCGGAAGAGTAATCTTTTGTCCCACCTCAACATGATCCTGATTTTTAATTTCAGGATTTATTAAAAGCACTGCTTTTAAATATTGAGGAGTGCATAAACCGTAAACCTTTTCCAGCAACCGCCACAGGGTCTCATTCTCCTTTAAGCGTACCGAACCCAGAATAATCGGTTTGGGCATAATCGGTTTGGGCACAAGCGGCATAGGCGTATAATTTTCCACCGGACTATGATTATTGACAACTGCCTGGTCTTGTTTTTTCGGCTCTTCCTGCTTTTTGGGTCCCGGCGGGTTGTTTAAAGGTGTTACAGCCTGCTCTGTATCAATAACAGCTTCCGGCCCGCGCTCGGCATCATTTATATTAACCGGATCAATATTCTCAGGCACTTTCGTGCTCTCCATTGTTTCCGCCGCATCAAAGCTGAAATCCGGCTCCTGCAGAGAAGCCTCTATGCTTTGATCATTCAGAGAAATAAAGGGATTCAAGATTTCCGGCCGGAATTCATATATAAAAAGAGCGCTCACAAGACAGACAAGCAGCAGCGCCGCAAGCGCCGGAAATCTTTTTCTATAGAGCGAAGGGAGCGAACGCTTTACGCAGGAACGTACCAGGCGCAGCCCGGCCGTGGTTTTATTCTGGATAATCATGGCCAAAAGGCTGGTATGACATAATGTTACAATTTTGCGCGGGTACCCTCCGGTAAACCTGTATATCGCCCATAAAGCGGAGTGACTGAACGGGTTAAAAACGCGCCCGGCAGCTTCCGCCGATTTTTCCAGACGATACTCGATCATAGCCTTTGTGCCTGAAAAATTCATCGGTTTCAGGATATGATAAAGATTTATTCTGTCCGCAAAATTCTTATAGTTTTCAAGTCGCTTTTCTATTTCTCTTTGAGCAAAAATAACTATCTGCAGCAACTTGTGCTGATTGGTTTCAAAATTGAGGAACTCACGCAGAATTTCAAGGCAGGGAAGGGGAATTTTCTGGCCCTCATCAATAATCAGAACGATAATTTTTTTCTCGTCAACGCCTCTCCGAAAAATATTCTGCTTGATAATCTCTTTTATCTGCCTTTCCCCGGCATTTTTGTCAGGCTGTTCCTCATTGAATATCTCTGCAACTGTAACAAGAAATTCCAGGGGACTGCCGAAATCGGGATCCAGGATAAGGTGCGTATCTATTTTATCATCAGATGCAAAATTTCGAATAAGCTGCCGGCAGAGGGTGGTTTTGCCGGCGCCCACGTCGCCCACAACAAAATTAAGGCCCCGGCGCAGGCGCACGGAAAGTTCAATCTTCTGCAGGCAGTCCAGATGCTGCCTGGACCGGTAGAAAAAATCGGGATCAGGTGAATTGGAAAAAGGTTCTTTTTCAAGATTAAGGATCCGAAAATAATCCATATTACGATTTTTCTTTAAGAATATACGGCGTTATGAAAATAAGCAGCTCTTCCTTTACATTCTCTTTGCTGATACCCTTGAAAAAATAACCAAGAAACGGAATATTTTTCAAAAAAGGAACCCCGGATTCACCATCGGCAACATTCTCCTTGCTCAAGCCTCCGATTACGGTTGTCTGTCCGTCAAAAAGAACCACACTGGTCTCGGCGCTCTTGGTGATTATAACAGGATTACCCATAACCGTATCTGAAAAATCGACCTCATCCTTGTTTGTAAGGATCTTCATCTTCAATGTCTTGCCGTCGATAATATAGGGCGTAACCTCAAGCCTGATAACAGCTTTTTTCCACTCTATCTGTACATCTTCATCTTCAACGGTCTGATAGGGAATATCCTTGCCGCTCTCTATAATTGCTTTCTGGTTATCAAGGGTTGTAATAGACGGGCTGGAGAGGATGTTGAGCTTGACCTCCTTTTCGAGCGCCGAAAGCTGCGCGGTAATAATATTGTTGCCGATACTTTCCGAGATAACGCCGAGTGTCAGGCCCTTGCCGTCGCTCAAAGCGGCCGGGAAATTAGCAGCCATTCCCGCAGTCGGATCTATGCCTTCGCTCAATTTTGCGCCTGTTATTCCGGTACTGTTGGCTCCTGGTGTTATCCATGTGTCGCCACCATTATAAAGGCCGCCCCACTGGATTCCCAGTTCCAGGGCGGTATTGCTGTTGGCTTCAACAATATGGGCCTGTATCAGGACCTGAAGGGTAGGTTTGTCAAGCTCAAGCACCATGGCCCGCATTCTCTCCAGATCACTCTTGCCGGCCTGGATCACAAGGGAATTGGTATGGAGATCCACCAGGATAGCGCCTCTCAGCCCGGAAGTCGACGATTTGGTCCGGGACATCCCGGTCAGCAGGGAATCAGCGCTTTTGCCTTCTTCCGCGGCCCCTGGGCCGGCATGGCTGCTTTGGAAAAATTCTTCCAGATTATCCCGCAGGTTCTCCGTATCGGCATATTTAACATGATAAACCCAGGTCTGGAGAGGTTCCGCCATTTTTGCCCTTGACCGTAATCTTTCCATCTCGATTTCATGCTCTTTGCGGCCGGCCACCAGATTCTGCTCCGCGTCCATAAGCTCCAGGGCACGATTAATATCGTCGGTTGTAACAATCCGGATTATGTCGCCTTCCCATTCATACGCCAGACCGTTTGTATCCAGAAGCCCCATAAAAACCTGGTCCCAGGGAGTATTTTTGATGCTGACATATGACCTTCCGGTAACCGCTTCACTTATTATGATATTCTGATTAACCGCCCGGGCAAGGGTTTTAAGCAGAACCGAAATTTCCACATCATGCATTTCAAGGGTTACCTTTTCTGCCGGAAGAGGCTTTTTAGGAACTAAACCGGCTAAATCACTGCTTGCAGCGAGTCCTTCCCGGTCCGGATGTTCTATCAGGATCCCCTTGTTTTCTTCCGTGTCTTCTGAAGGCATGGGTGAATAGCCTTCGGATTTGTCTGCTACAGCCTTCCATTTGTCAAAAAACAGATCGTTTTTTTCTTTGCCGGTTCCTGCGCATCCTGAAAAAAGAGCCGAACATATAAAAAAAACAGCCAAACCCGATAATATCTTTTTAAAAATATAATATTTTTTCATATCAGACTCAATTCCCTTTGTTAGTTGCCATCAGAGGAAGGATAAGGTCTTTTTGGCCTTTTACAGAAACTACCACCTTATGCTTAAAAATTTTTTTCAGGCAATATTTTCCACTGGCCAGTGTATCTCCTTCTTCATACTCCCGGCCGCCGATAATCGCCAGTTTTCCATGTCCGGTTTCTACAAAACCGTAATATGCCAGATTGTCCACCGGGGTTGAAGACTCTGTTTTATCAAATTTCGTTACTTTCTTGATCTCATCTTTAATCTTCATAAAGGGGTTGCCGGTCCAATCTTTACCGGCCTGGGCAATGGTGTAAAGCTCCCGGACATTAAGTTCATTTTTTAATACTTTTGATACCAAATCATTAACTAGTTTTTTGGAAGCGCCAAGGTCCGTTTTCGAAACATCCGTCACCGTACTTGAAGTAGATGCTGTAAAAAAATTATAGCAGCCATACAGTACAGCGATTACAGCAAAAAAAATGACTATTTTTTCCCTTTTTTTCATACTGCGCCATCCTTTTCCCCTGAAACCCTGATTTTAAATCCAAGAAAAAGATCTCCGCCGTCCCCGAATTCTTCAATGTGCAATTCTTCCAGATAATTTGCATACCGCATCTCGCCGATTCCCACCAGAAAATTGCGAAAATCCTTAAATTTCCCAGTAACGGAAACATCTATTATTTCATATCCCGTATCGTCGATTAATGATCCCACATCGTGGATAATACTTTTCACCTTAAGATTATTCCCGGCTGCAATTTCTTGAATTAACAGGGTAATATCTTCAGAATCATATTGAACCGGCTTTTCGCTCTCTTTTGCAAAAACTCCCCCGGGAACTTTCTGCTTTATGATCTTTAACAGGTCGCAATAAACCGGATATAATATTTTCTGCTCTTCAATCCGGCTTTTAACGCGATCAATTTCCTTATCCGTTCGGGATATGGAAATATGAAGCGGCCATATAAGAAAAAGTATAAATAATGCTATGCCCCCTGAGCATATCAGCAGATTTATAATAAAGCGCGGATCAAATTTCAGGTTTGCCATATTATCTCCGAGTACAGAGCAATTCCAGGCTTACCGAAAAACGGAGAACCTCTTTGCCCTGATATGTCTCAACCAGATTCTTTTTTATAACCGGCTTGTCAAAAAGAAGCGATTCTTTCAATTTTACAAGATAACTTCCCAGCAGGGTCTCAAATGTCATACGGTCACCAAAAATCAGCCCTTCCATGTCAAGGGTATTCTTATCGGCAACGCTGCTGCCACCGAGTTTGGACTCGATGCTTAATAACCGGATATTATCCGTGGTCAGGTCCGTCAGTTCGCTTATAACCGCCAGTCCCAAATGCCTTCTGCTTATATTATCCAGTTCCGACCGGGCTGTTGTGGCCCTGTCAGCATCAGCGCCTAGCGCTTCCGCCAGATCGTTGGCGATGTTCCGACCGGGCTGTTGTGGCCCTGTCAGCCATTTTCAGCAGCAGATCCCGGTCAACATTAGGGATGTAGCTTTCGATCTCCCGGTTTAACCCGGACAACAAACTCCGTTTATGCGACAAGATATGATTCTGACTTAAATATATTCCAACGCAGACTGTCATTAAAAAGATAAGAAAGGCAAATAACGAAAAATTGACCTGCTTTGCCAGCGCGGTTTTTTCCTTATCCCTGTATGTAAACAGGAAGTTAGGGGTAATTTTGTTATCGGAAAGCGCTATCCCTGCAGCAGGCACCATGGCTCCGCTCTTTAATGATGTCAAGCCTTTGTCGGCACGCAGCATTTTTTCCGGGAACGGGTTAAATATTTCAATGTTTATATCAAGCTGGGAACCTATATATTCCGCAATACGGCTGTTATCGTTAATCAGACCGGATATCAACACTTTCCTTACCTTTTTGTTTCCAAAGTTCAAATAGTAATGTTTTAGTGTCCGCTCCAACTGTTTAACCAGTCTCTCCAGCGCCGGCAGAATAGCCCGGAATATATCCCCCTTGTTTAAGCCGGTCGTTTTCGAGTCGACTCCCGGCGATCTGCTCCCTTGTATAAAATCGGATAAAATTCTACCCGCCTGATCTTTTTCTATGTACGCCGCATCTCCGGGCTTGGCATCCTTATTAGAGGTCAACGCAGACTGATGATCCGCCCTGGATTCGAGCATATCCCTGAGAGCCTCCTGCATGCTATGTATGCCGGCCTTGATAACACGGGACAATGCAAGATTACGGTTTGAATATATACTGATATGAGAGCATTCCAGGTCTATATAAATAGTGCATATACCGTCCTCTTCACCGTTCTCCAGCCATCCTGCGCGAAACATGTTCTGAATGGCAAAAGGGAGGCTTGAAATCCCCGTCAATGGATATCCGGCTTCAAAAAACAAAAACTGCAGTTCATCCACTACCTTTTTGGGTAAGGAACAAGCAGTGATCTCAATCTTTTTGACGCCATCGTCGGTTATATTCCCCATAACCTCGAAATCGAAGAGATCCTTGCTGTCGTTCAACGGAACATTTTTTTTATAAGACCAGTAAACAGCATTGAAGATCTGTTTTTTGGGCACCCTGGGTATAAGCAAACTTCGAGTTTCTAAATAGGCAGACGATACAACAGCCCAAATATGCACTTGTTTCAGGGGGCCGCAATAATTCGTCAATAGTGAATTGATAAAAGCTGAAAGCCGGCGGCGGTCACCGGTAATTCCCAGTTCAAGAGCCACCTCGGCATAATCGAGCAGTTTGGGAGTTTCTTCAGAAGCCCGGTCGACCTTCACCAGCAGCAGATTCTCACCACTGAAATAAAGACCTATGTTAATAATCTGCTTTGAGGAACGAGGTTTGGATAAAAAAGGTCTTATAGCCCTGGATGTTTTTGAGGGAACAACCCTGGGCGCCGGTTCAGGTTCCCCGGTATTTTCATTGCGAATCAGTGCAAGAAGTTTCTCTGTAGAGGAAATTTCATTATCTTTTACCAAGGCCGATCTCCATTGGTTATATGTATAAATATATCATATTTAGATAAAAAAAGTTATAGTTGTCAAGTAAAGTTTATACAAAGATATTTGAAATTTTAGTACATAAGACAGAGCCTTTGGGTATACGTTCCCACAAAGTCTTTCTTGACTTATCATACTGTTAAAAATATATAAAGCGGTAAAAACGAATCCTTATTATATAAATCAAAAACCATAGCTGATTTAAAATAAATGATTGCTATAATAGATTATAATGCCGGTAACCTGACAAGTGTTGCTCATGCCGTGACCCATTTGGGGTTTAAGTGTAAGGTCACAAACGATATCCGCTTGATTTCCGAGGCTGAAAAGATAATTTTCCCAGGAGTAGGCGCGGCCGGATCCGCAATGGAGAGCTTAAGACGGCTGGGACTTGATCAGGCCGTAAAAAAGGCTTTTTCAGACGGAAAACCTGTTTTCGGTATCTGTCTCGGTACCCAGATTATAATGCAATCCAGCCAGGAAAATAATACCGAATGTATCGGGATAATGGCGGGATCAGTCAAGCCGTTTCCGGAAAACATGACTTCTGAAGACGGACTTAAGCTTAAAATCCCCCACATGGGCTGGAACCGGATTCATCCTATAAAGGATCACCCTCTTTTAGCAGGCCTGGAAGATGATGATGAGTTCTACTTTGTACATAGTTTCTACCCGGCCCCTGCACATCAGCAACATGTTGTGGCGAAGACCGATCATGGGATCAGCTTTCCCTCGATTATCGGATTTGACAATATATTCGCTACCCAGTTTCACCCTGAAAAGAGTGGCAAACCGGGTCTAAAAATTTTAAACAACTTTTGCCGAAGCAAATTATATTAAAAGCAAATCATGTTAAGCAAACGCATAATACCCTGCCTCGATGTCCGGGAAGGAAAAACAACCAAAGGAATCAAGTTCCAGAACAATGTGGATATCGGCGATCCGGTGGATATGGCCCGGTTCTATTATGAAGAGGGGGCGGATGAAATCGTATTTTACGATATTACCGCTTCCCACGAAAAAAGGGATATCATGCTCGATGTTGTCAAAAGGGTGGCGGAAACCATATTTATACCCTTTTCGGTTGGCGGCGGTATCCGCAGCGTGGATGATATGAGAAATGTGCTGCTGGCCGGAGCCGAGAAGATAAGCGTAAACTCGGCCGCAGTTAAAAATCCAGAGATTATCTCCCAGGGAGCAAATGCCTTCGGCAGCCAGTGCGTAGTGCTGGGCATGGATGTCAAGTATGTCGGACAAAAGGAAAATATATCTTCCGGCTATGAAATAGTTATCAACGGCGGCAGGAAATATATGGGTATCGATGCGCTTGAGTGGGCTATCAGGGCGCAGGAAGCAGGCGCCGGTGAGATATGCCTTAATTCAATCGACGCGGATGGCATGCGGGAAGGTTATGAACTGAAACTTACAGCCTTAATTTCCGAAAACGTCAATATTCCGGTTATAGCCTCCGGCGGGGCCGGCATACCCGAACATCTGGCAGATGTGCTGACCAAAGGAAAAGCCGATGCCGCGCTTATTGCGTCCATGGTCCACTACAGACATTACTCCATTAATGAGATCAAATCGTATCTTGATTCAAACGGAATACGGGTGAGGAAGACTTAAAACAAAAATTGGACACAGATTTTCACAAATGAACACAAATAAATAAAGGAAGATTTAAAATAAATTTGTTTAATTTTAAATTCATAATTTCATCATTCATTATGCGTTTTTTATCTGGCTCAACAGTTTATCATAATCAGAGTGTGATCCTGTCCAGAACCAAATAACTATTTCTCCTCTTAATACACTTACTGCTCTATAATACACTTACTGCTCTATAATCCTTTGTGATACGGACAGAATATATGGGTAACCTTGAATGAACCCTTTTAAAATGAAGACTTGGATACCATGGGTCTCGTTTAAATTGTGTATATGCTTGTTTCCCCTTTTTCTTTATTTCATCCGGCAACACATGATAGTATTTCCAAAATTTGTCTGTAGTTTTTGATTTCACAGTTTATTTATATCCAAATTTTTTGTTTTGCCTTTTTCATGCTCCATCAAAGCTTCCTGTGCCAGATGCTCTAATATGTCTTCTGATTCGGCAAATAGTTTGTCCCATTCTTTATCGGCTTTGATTTCATCCAATAGCCATCTTCCAATCAGTAGTGTCCGGTTAGGTTTTTGCATGTTATATGGGATAAAAAAATTAGAAAAATGTTCATTTTTTACTTGACAAACCAAATAAAAATTTTTTATCGTTTTGTTATAAAATATAATTATAACAAGGAGTTAAGACAAAAATGGACATATTCAATATCCCAAAAAAGAATTTTAATCCCCAATCTCATGCTCGATTTCTCAAACCTTTGCAAAAGATTTTTCCTGACACGCCACAGCTTAAATCCCGAGGTCACAGGCCATTGAAAATGACTTTTGAAGATCAGCTTCACGCACTGATATTTTTCCATCTACAAGAACATGAATCAGCTCGTGATCTTATTCAACACCTTAAAGAAGACGATTTTGCCAAAGAATGTGTCGCTCCAGATGGAGGGATCAGTCGTAGCAGTTTTTCCGAAATTATCAATTCTCGAGGGCTTGAACAGCTTGAATATGTTTTTCAAGCTCTTTGCAGCCAGGCACAAAATGCTTTACCATCAAATTATTCAGATCTCGGTGAACTCGTTTCCATTGATGGATCTTTAATTGATGCAGTTCTGTCCATGTACTGGGCTGATTACAGAAAAGGCGCTAAAAAAGCAAAAGGCCATTTCGGCTTTGATGTCAATCGCAAGATTCCTATAAAAATTCATCTGACAAATGGAAATGGCGCTGAACGCCCCTTTGTCAGGTCTATCCTTACAAAAGGCCAAACAGGAATCATGGATCGGGGGTATCAATCACATAAGGATTTTGATCTTCTTCAGGATGAAAAAAAACATTTTGTTTGCCGCATCAAAGCGAAAACAACAAGAACTATTATCAAAGAGCAGCCTGTTGATCCCGACAGCTATATTTTTTATGATGCTGTGGTTCTTCTTGGCACTCCTGGGGTAAACCAGACCAGAAAGCCGGTTCGACTGGTTGGTTATAAAATTGCCGGTGTCAAATATTTTGTGGCAACTGATCGTTATGATCTTACAGCCGAGCAGGTTGCAACCGTTTATAAGCTTAGATGGGATATCGAAACTTTTTTCAAATGGTGGAAGAAACATTTAAAAGTGTACCACTTGATTGCTCACAGTAGATATGGCCTGATGGTTCAAATCCTTGCGGGGTTAATAACCTACCTGCTTATGGCCATATACTGCCATGAACAGTTTAATGAACCTGTATCAATAAAGAGGATTCGTCAGCTTAGAAATACCATCCAGAACGAATTACGTACTGACGAAAAAAACGTATGGTCTAATAATCTGATTATCAAAGAGCAAATGCTATATGCAAAAACTTAACCGGACACTACTGTCTTCCAATAACATTTTGTTCAATTTCTGGAAGTTTTGATATCTCATAAAAGGCATTTTCTAATAGCTTTGTCATTTTTACACCTCATTTTTTTGCGCATAACGGCGACGGATGATCCGTGATCCCAAATTTAAGTACATTCATAATCTCACTCCCCACCGGAGGACAGCCCTGGACAAATATGCCCTTCTCTTTATGGGCAGCGGTACAGTTTCCGATACAGAGGGTTCCTGCCGGAACCTCTTTATTCCCCTTCCCTATTGCTATGGTCAGCTCCTCAATATCAGGAAAATAATCGAAAATTTTTTCTTTCTGCTGCTTCAGAAAAAGCAGGAGTGTGGACTGGCAGGCGCTGCACGAATTTTCATCCAGAACAGTGATGTTTGGGAATTCAAATTCAAGCTTCTCGGGGGGAGGTATAAACGGGGATATATATTTGCGCCAGTCCTGCGGATAAACTGCTATTTTTTCAATATCTATGATACCATAACCACGTTCCGCTCCGATTCGCAGATGCGGCACATTCTCCGCCCTGGTTCCCATTATCCTGCATGACACCGCGTCGGCCGCAAAAGGATCAAATCCGGCCACAACAACCCCCAGGGGTTTAGGGGAGCCGGAGCCGGGCCCCATTCCCTCCATCCCGGTGGTGCCGTCGATTATTGAAAAATCGGGGCGTAGTACTCCGGACATATCGGAGATGGCAACATTGATAGATTTTTCTTCACTCCCTTTTACCTGCGGCAGCATATGAAATTTTACCTTGCTCCGTCTCCAGAGACACCCTTTCATATTCTTTACTGCCAGGGTAACTCCGGTGTGCATGTGCATCTTCATGACCGGCATGGAAACGACAATATCGTATTCCAGAACTTCGGGACATACTTTCAGGGAATCTATGACCCGGCCTCCATGAACCGCCACTTTAACAAAAGGGCGTGCGTCAAGATCTATCAGCCGGATGCTACGTTCCTGCGCAATCCTTTCAATCCCGGATACGTCAAAAGCTTCTTTTATCGCAACGCCTGTTATCGGGCTTTCACCTATAGCCACTGTTGCACCGGCTTCTGTAAATGCATCGGCTGCCCCTGCAACTACCAAGGCCTCCGTTGTTATTCCCGCGCCGCTTGCAGCGACCCGCCCTATATTCGGTTTAAGGAGAACCTGTTTTCCTTTAAGAGGCGCAAGATCAAAACGGGATAAGACCGCCAGTGTATTTTCGTAAGGCCCGTTTCCCCCGCAAACGTGAACTTCAGGATTTTGATGATCACAACTAAAGTCACCCTCCATTATTCATAATCGCCTTTTGCCGCAGATAATGATCTGCCAGAACCAGGTAAACCATAGACTCGCATACCACGTTTATTCTCGGTATAGCGGATATATCGTGCCGTCCTTTTATAGAAATAGTATTTATTTTTTTTTTAATATCAATTGTGCGCTGATCCAGGCTTATGGACGGAATCGGCTTTACGGCAATACGAATTATTATATCATCACCATTTGATATTCCGGCCAGTATTCCGCCCGCGTTATTAGTATCAAAACCATCCGGAAGGATCGGATCATTATTTTCAGAACCTAACTTACGGGCAGCTTCAAAGCCCGAACCTATCTCCACACCTTTAACGGCCCCGATGCTCATCAGCCCCTTGGCCAATTCAGCATCAAGCTTGTCAAAAACAGGTTCGCCCAGGCCCGCCGGGACTCCCCGGGCTACAATCTCAACTATTCCACCCAGGGAATCACCGTCTTTTTTAACCTGCTTTACACGATTCTCCATTTTCAGGGCAGCTTCAGGATCCGGGCATAAAAACATATTCTCGGCTACTGTATCCAAATCCCGTTTTTCCGCTTTGACACCGCCAAGTTTTACCGTATAAGCAGAAACATTGATATTCACAGTTTCCAGCAGTGCCCTGGCAACTGCTCCGGAAGCCACACGGGCGACTGTCTCACGGGCAGAAGATCTTCCCCCGCCCCTCCAGTCGCGAATCCCGTATTTAGCCTGATATGTTATATCACCATGTCCCGGTCTGAAAAGTTGTGCATAGGGCGCATAGGCGTTTGACCTGGCATCCTTATTTCTGACCATGATCAACAAAGGCGTGCCGGTTGTCAACCCCTCAAAAAGACCGGACATTATAACAGCCTGGTCAGGCTCTTTTCGGGATGTGCTGGTCGAAGAACCGCCCGGTCTTCTCCGATCAAGCATCTTTTGTATGATATGTTCACTCAAGGGTATCCCGGGAGGGCAGCCGTCAACAACTACGCCAACTCCTTTTCCGTGTGATTCGCCCCAGGTGGTTATTCTGAATATTGTTCCAAAACTGTTTCCCGGCATTTATAACCTTTATAGGCTGAGGGGCTAAGGCTTCAGCTCATTAACAATTATTTCACATATCTCTTCGATTTGTTTCCCATCCGTGTCAACGGAAAAATCCATGGCATCTTCATAAAGAGGATTTCTCTCAGAGAGGGTATCTTCTATTTCCTCCAGCAATCCCCTGTTTGTGAGCGAAGGACGTGAATCTTCAGTTTTTTCATCCTGAACGATTCTTTTTTTTATAGTTTCAGCTCCGGCCTTTAACCATACGCAAGTCCCGCTCGCTTTCATTAAGGAGACATTCTTTTTGTCAAGGATGACTCCTCCTCCTGTAGCGACAACCTGGTCGCCCATCTTGCAGATTCTGGCCAGTATGCGGCCCTCTTTTTCCCGAAACGGCTGCCAGCCTTCTTTTGCCACCATTTCACTTATGGTCACGCCATATTCTTCAACCAGCAATAGATCCGCATCTACAAAAGGCAATTTCAGCTTGTCTGCCAGGGCTTTGCCGACCGAAGTTTTACCGGTGCACCGATATCCTATCAAAAAAATAGTCATCGTTTATACATATCTCCGAAAACATTCCAGAATTCCGGGAAAGATTTTTGAACACACTTTTCGTCTTTAATAAAAACGCCTGGAATATTTAAACCCGCCACCGCAAAACTCATTGCGATTCTATGATCATTATATGTATCTATTTCAGCACCGCACGGAACTCCGCCTTGAATAATCAAGCCCGAATCAGTTGCAACGGCATCTATACCCATCTTCTTCAATTCGTTGGCAACGGATCCGAGTCTGTCACTCTCTTTTGCTTTTAAATGTGCCACATTGGTTATGCGTGTTACGCCCTTTGCAAAAGCAGCTACAACCGCCAAAGTAGGTACAATATCAGGCATATCCGACATATCCGCTTCCACAGCAGCAAGAGCTCCGCCTGTAACCGTTATGCCGTCATCTTCATAAACGACTTTGCAGCCCATCGATTCCAGCACCCTTGCAAAACGGACATCTCCCTGTCTGGAAAATTTATTAATCCCTTTCACTTTTATACTCGCTCCGGTTACAGCCGCCGCAGCCCAGAAATAACTCGCCTGCGAAGAGTCAGGTTCAACCATATAATCACCTGATATGTATTTCCGGCCACCCTCGATCTTAAACCTTTTATAACCGTCCCGCTCAACATTTATGCCAAGCAAAGACATTACATCAACGGTCATATCAAGATAAGGCCTGGATACCGGGCCTTCGCTGACAGTAATATCGAGTCCTTTTTGGGTATAAGGGGCTATCAAAAGCAGCGAAGAAAGAAACTGGCTGCTGATGCCGCAGTTTATCGAGAGTTTCCCTCCTTTTATGATGCCTCCTTCAACTTCAACCGGAGGACAGCCGTTTTTTGACATAGAGTACGCATTTACGCCGATGCTGTTTAAAGCATCGAGGAGATCCTGAATCGGTCGTTCACTCATCCGCTCTGTGCCTGTAAGCCTGTAAATTCCCTTTCCCAGAGCGGCAACCGAAGTCAACAGCCGCATGGATGTGCCGGAATTTGCGAGATATACAGATTCCCCGCATGTACCAATTGCACCACCTGTTCCATGCACCAGCAGTTGGCCGCCTTCTGAATATACCGTAACTCCCATTTGCCGCAGGGCGTTGCTGGTAAGAATGGTATCTTCACTTTGCAGGGAGTTGGTTATTTTACAGATTCCGTCTGACAGGGCCGCAGCTATCAACATCCTGTGGGTGTAACTCTTTGAACCTGGCACTGTTACGCTGCAATCCCGGATCTTCCCGGATCTTATCTCAATCATACTGTTAAGCATTCTCCCCCAGGGCTGCGACAACTATCCCCCGCATTAACTCAACCGGCGACTTCAGACCTGTCCACATCTCAAACTGCGCAACGCCCTGATAAACAAACATGGATACCCCGTCAACAGTATTGCATCCGATTGCTTCAGCCTCTTTTAAAAGTCGTGTCTTAAGCGGGTTGTAAACAATATCCATTACGGTCATACCACTTCCCAGATATTCACCCTCAACTACCATGTCATTTATATTCGGAGTCATGCCCAGGGGAGTGGCATTAATCAGTATATCACAGTCAAGATGTTTGAAATGCTCAAGCGGATAATAATTTACGCCCAGATCATTTGCCAGATTTTTACCTTCATCCTCCAGGATATTAATAATGGTCAGACTTCCACCCTCAGCCAGGATGCCGAAACCTATGGCGCGTGCTGCTCCGCCGGCTCCGGCCAGCACCACCTGTTTATCCTTTATTTCCGTTTTCTCAAGCAAAGCGCGGGTGGCTCCCAGGCAGTCCGTATTATATCCAAGAAGCTTTCCGTCTTTGTTGACTATAGTATTAACAGCGCCGATCTTTACAGCCGTCTCATCAATATGGTCGAGAAATTCCATTACAGCAATTTTATGAGGAATCGTTACGCTGGCGCCTTTAATGCCGAGTCCTTTAAAACCGGCCATTGCGGAAGCAACATCTTTTACATTAAAGGCCAGATATGCCCCGTTATATCCAGCATCCTGAAATGCGGCATTATGCATTACAGGGCTCAAGCTGTGGGCGATGGGATCTCCTATAACACAATAGGTGGAGGTTGTTGCACTAATCTTCATTTGTTTTACTCCCTGGCCTTTGGATATGAGCCTAAACATTTCAAATACTGGCAAAATTCCTGCATGCTGTTGAAAGTATCATTGACCTTTGGATCCTCCAGATGGCCTTCTATATCGACAAAGAAAAAATAGTTCCAGTTTTCATGTTTAGTAGGACGCGACTCAAGTTTAACCATATTGATACCTGCTTTTGCAATCGGCTCCAGCGCCATGTGCAGTGCCCCTGGGGCATGAATAGTAGCAAACATTATTGATGTTTTGTCTTTCCCGGTTCTATGGGTTTCATCGTTTCCTATAACAAGAAATCTCGTTACATTATGCGCAAAATCCTGAATCCCGGACTCAGCCACAAGCAGTTTATATATTTGCGCCGCCGCGCTGCTTGCAATCGCTGCGGTTCTCTCCTCTTCCGAAGCTTTCTGGGCGGCCCGGGCCGTGCTGCTGCATTCCTCAAGGGGTATACCCGGCAGATATCTTCTCAGCCATTTGCGGCATTGCCCGAAAGCCTGGGGATGGGAATATATTTTTTCAATCTTATTCAAATCACCCGTTAAAGATAATAGATCATGGGATATGGGCTGATATATCTCTGCGCATACTTTTAAATCCGATTCAAAGAAGAGATCCAGGGTATGATTAACAGCCCCCTCAATGGAATTTTCCGCCGGCACAACGCCATATGCAGATGCACCCTTTTCAACTTCCGTAAAAACATCCCGTATGCTGGTTTGGGGTAGAAAAGAAGGGGGACGGCCAAAATGACTCATGGCCGCAATATGTGTAAAAGTAGCTTCAGGGCCGAGATATGAGACCTTTTGCGGCCTCTGGATCTCGCGGGATTCCGAAATGATATCCTGAAAAATCTGTATAATCGTATCATTTCTCACAGGGCCTTTGTTCAAAGAAATCAGCCTGTCCATTATTTCTATTTCCCGTTGGTTGTCCAATACCTTGCCGCCTTTATCATGTTTAACGCGGCCGATCTCCCTTGCATGAAGCAGCCTCTGATTGATCAGATCGAGTATTTTCGAGTCTATCTCATCTATGGCCTTTCTTGCTTCCAGGATACGGGAATCCTGGAAGTTCCTGGTATTCTCTTCCGGTAATGCCATAATATACTATTTTTCCGTTATTGTTTCATCAATTTTATGGCCGAAATGCCGTCCCCCGGCCTCCACCGCCACCATAACTCTGTCTCCCGGTTTAAGACTGACAACCGACACGGGATTGCCGTCAGGAGCGGTAAGCCGAATTGTCTCCGCATTCTGAAGAATGGTTGTAATATCCGTGCCGGCCACAACCGCCTTGACAAGCATCAGCGGTCGTTTTTCAATTTTCAGGCGTCCTACAATGCCTATTGTTGTACGGCCTTGAAAATCAGTAACAAGAATCTGATCACCGGCGGCCAGCTCTGAAAGATATCTTGTTTTGCCGCCGGGCACTCTTGTGTATGCATGAACCGGCCCTGCATTTACCCTGAAAGGTCTTGGTGCAACATATGGGTTGGATATGCTCTCCGAATGCACAAGAAAAAGAGCGCTGCTACTGTTGCCGACAAGCATTCCTTCACCTATTGACATAGATGTACATGTATCCACACATACCCGGTCACCCATTCCCAAGGGAATAATATCGCTTATCTCGGCCTCTTGCAAGGAGGTTTTCTCTTCATCGGAGCAGAGCACGGACAGCGCCTTTTTTAACTCTAAAACGTCCGATGTATGAAAAAGAATCTGTTTTACCCCTTTTTCGAGTATTCCGAAAGCCGTCTCAGCATCCCTGAGATTCTCAACCTCTGCAATCACATCGGCCCCTTTCGCAATCAGATTCTCAAGTGGAATAACTGTCCAGTCGGTACATTTTAAAATAACCTTTTTGTCCTGGCTCAGTTTTACAATCTCATCCTCATCTTCACCGCTTTTAATTGTAAAAATGACTACATCTTTTCCTGTTTTCAGATCACCGTCTTCCGATATGGTCTGAATTCTTCCAAGTTGTTTTACTTTTTCGGAAAATCCTTTCGGCACCATGATACCATCGGCCCCGCCTTCAAGAGCTGTGGTAACTATCTTCTTGTCCCACGGATCAACTTTTACCCATATTGTACGCATTTTATTATCCTTTAAAGTATAGACTGTCACATAAATAATTTCACTGCGTTATCGGTCGTCGGAGTATTTCAATACGCCTTCCTCCCTCTGGCCTTGTGAAATGAATTATGTGACAGCCTATAGATTGTCACATAAATAATTTCACTGCGTTATCGGTCGTCGGAGTAGAGACGCAAAATTTTGCGTCTCTACCACCTCCGGCCTTATGCCAAATTTTAAAATCAGGTAATTATCTGAAAATTTATATATCATACCTATCTTTATCCAAGTATTCCAAGAGCTTCATCAACGGTTCCGTTCTCATTTACAATCAAGGATATGGCACGCACCATTCGTGTTGAATCCCTATGCTGAAAAACATTACGGCCTATTGATACACCCGATCCCCCGGCATCTATCGAGCCTTTAACCATCTCCAGTATTGCCTGGTCGGAATCCATCTTTTCGCCCCCGGCTATTACCACCGGCACCGAACAGCCCGAAACTACTTCACGAAATGATTCAGGACTTCCGGTGTATGAAACCTTGACAATATCAGCGCCCATCTCGTCACCGATACGTGCCGCGTGCTTTACAAATTTCACATCATATTCATCCTTGATCTTCTCTCCCCTGGGATAAATCATGGCAAGAAGCGGCATCCCCCATGTCCGAGCTTCATAACTTACCAGGCCGAAATCCTTCAACATATCCTTTTCATTATCATCACCTATGTTCACATGTATGGAGACTGCATCTGCCCCAAGTTTTACAGCCTCTTCCACAGAGCATACCAGTGACTTGGAATTCGGGAAAGGAGACAGGCTTGTTGATCCGGAAAGATGTATTATCAATCCTATATCATTACCCTCTCTGCGATGTCCTGCCTTAACGAGACCTTTATGTTCAACAATAGCGTTAGCCCCGCCTTCCGCCACTTTCCGGACTGCGTTTCTCATATCTATCACACCCGGTATGGGACCTACGGAAAGACCGTGATCCATCGGAACAATGACGGTTCTGCCGGTATTCCGATTTAAAATCCGCTCCATCCTGATTTGTTTTCCTAGAAATGTCATACATCCCCCTAACACAATCTATTAATAGAATATATCAAAACTTTCTCAAAACCTGTAAAACCGTAATTCCTATACTCTGGAAGGTTATAAACAAAAAAGGCCGTGAAGTAAACTCCACAGCCTTTCTAAAAAAGCTGCGGCATAAAAATTCTGCCCACAGCTTTGTTTCCTATAGATTTTGGTTCTTTTTCAAAGCAAGCCAGGCAGACTCGAAATAAAAAAATAAAAATAAAAAAACCTGGCAAAAAACTTACACATCAAAATAACCATCCTGAAAAATTATAAAATATTTTTTATATTGATTTTTTTTTTATGTCAATATTTTTTTTTACTTTTGCAAAAAAATCTCCCACACACGCAGCCTTGTAAAAAACAGCATCACCCGAAATAGAATATTTTTCAACAGCAGCAGGGATCAACACGGAATTCCCTTGAGAGAGTATCAGTTCTTTTTCTATGCCCGCTTCGAGTAAGGTCGCTTCACCTTTTATGCAAAGTATAATCTCCGCGCTCCGGTCTGCTGCGCTTCTATATTTTTCTCCTTCTTTCAAGGTTATCACGGAAAGTACAAACTCTTCAGCCCCTGAAACATAAGTACTCTCATTGTTCGACCTTAAGACAGGCTCAAGAATATCCGGATCCCTCTCCTGGAAGTTCAAAGTATTTAACAGCTCAGGCAGATCGATATGCTTGGAGGTAAGACCGCCCCTTAATACATTGTCCGAATTTGCCATAAGTTCTATACCCAGCCCTTCAAGATAGGCATGCAGTTCACCTGCCGGAAGAAACATAGCCTGACCGGGCTTAAGGCATACAAGATTGAGAAATACCGGGGAGAGCACACCAATATCTTCCGGATATTCATCCCGCAGTTTGATTATCCATCTATATACATCATTATTCTCTGCAAGATTACGCGCATTGGAAACAGCCTCATCTATTATTTTGGCGCAGCGGCTCTCTTCAATGCTCATAAGACTGTTAAAAAACTTTTTAAGACCGGCCGAATCGGGTTCTTTCCTGATATAACCGATTTCCATGCTTAACCCGGAACCGCAAACCCTTTCCATAAAATATATGGTATCTTTTATTCTCCTGAATCCATTCAGAGCCCAAAAGGGCGTAAGGGCGCATATTATTTCCGGCTTATGATTCTCATCCTTATAGTTTCTGTCAGGGGCATCCAGTGGAATCCCGCGCAGGTTTTCTTTTAAAAAGCCTTTTTTGGCCTGTAAAATATCCGGATGGGCCTGTATGGACAAAGGTCTTGCCGCCGCAAGCACTTTAAAAAGATAAGGAAACCGATTATTAAATTTTTTTGCGATCTCCTTACCAAGAATTCCTTCGGGATCTCTCTCGATCAATCTATCCAGGCCGATCCATTTCCCCCCGATCATTACACGGGAAGGAGCCTTGGGGTGAGCCCCCATCCAAAGCTCAGCCTGGGGTTTTTCAGAAGGTTCCGCGCTGCCCATAAGCCGTGCAATATGAGTATGGGAACCCCATCCATATTCCTGGATGGTATTTTTCAGCAATCCGGCACTTTTCATTTATGCATCCTTTTTGAGCCCTTAGTCCGGCAGGAGATCATAAAAATATAACATAACATCAGACCTTGTAATAATACCGATGATCTGCCCATTCTCCATAACAGGCAGCCGCCCTATGTCATGTTTCACCATCAACTTTGCTGCTTTCATAATACTTTTGCCGGGCTCCACTGCAATAACATTAGTACTCATAAAAGCCCTGATCGGCGCATCCAGCTGTGAATCTTTCCTGAGTTTCTTAAAATCACGGCGCGACAATATCCCAACCAGTTTATCTTCATGAACAACAGGAATCCCGGTATACTCCTTTTCTCTGAGCGCATCCTCAGCCTTTCGCATGCTTTCATCGGAAGATAAAGTAAAAACCGGAAACGACATAAGATCGCTTATATGTACAGAAGACCGCTGATCACCCTCTATCAGGTCTGTAATCATTTCCTCGACAGCATCGGGTTTTAATGTTCTGACAACGGCCGAACCGGCTCCTTTATGTCCGCCGCCGCCAATACTCTGCATAATGCGGCCGATATTAATGCCGTCAATATTGCTGCGGCCTATTACAATGCACATGCCTCTCTCCCGGTTAAGAAAGATACCGAAAGCAGCATCGACATTCAATAACTCCCTGCACATCCGGACAACAACGGCCAGCCCCTCCACATGACCGCTTACATCAACTTTGTTAAAACATATGCTATAGCCATTAACCTTGATTCTCTTTGCAGATCTTATCATCTCAAACAGAATTTCTTTCTGCCTCACGCCGTATGCCGGGCTTAAAAACGAAGAGACAACATTCAAATCCGCCCCGCTCTCAAGGAAATACGCGGCGGCATAAACATCTTCCACCCTGGTGGAATGAAAGGTAAGATTACCTGTATCTTCATACAGGCCGGCCATGAAAAGAGTTGCATGAATGGGAGAAAAAATTTTTTTTTCTTTTTTAAGACTGCGCGCCATCAACGTAATGTTGGCGCCCATCTCCTCATGGCATTTCCAGCCTGGAATAATATTACCGGCCGCCTGATGATGATCCCACAAAATAATTTCAAGACCATCCTTATCGACAAGCGCCTCCATGCCCTCCAGACGGCTCCAGTCATTAATATCCACGACAACAAGGCTGTCCACCTTCTCCAAATCAATTTCTTTGGAAGTGTATATCCTGAAAAGGTCCTTATGAATGGATATAAATCTTTTTACATTCGGGTTTACATTTTTAGGGAGCACCGGAATTGCATCAGGATAGATAATAGTTGCCGCAATCAGAGAAGCAAGTGCATCAAAATCAGTATTTTTGTGTGTAGTCACTATACGCATATTTCAGTTTACTAAAAAAAAGTCTGCTGATATAAAAAATAATTAACTTTTATATTTTATCAACCATGAATTCTTACAAAAACAGATTATGGCCCTTTTAGTCAATGAAATTTTTTTCAGCATCCAGGGGGAATCTTTATTCAGCGGCCTGGCAACTGTTTTTGTACGGCTTAGCGGCTGCAATTTAAAATGTCCATACTGTGATACAAAATACGCATGGCAGGAAGGCAAAACAATCGACACGGATGAGATAGTTAAACGTGTCTCATCTTATAAATGCGGCCTTGTGGAAATAACCGGCGGAGAGCCGCTGCTGCAGGATGAAACCCCCAGGTTAATATATATCCTCCTGGAAAAAGGTTATAAAGTATTGTTGGAGACAAACGGAAGCATCGATATCAAGATTGTGGATGACCGGTGTATAAAAATTGTCGACATAAAATGCCCTGCCAGCGGTGAATCAGACAAAAATAACATGATAAATCTGAAAAGACTTACATGCAACGACCAGGTAAAATTTGTAATAACAGATCGCCATGATTATGATTATGCAAAAAAAATTATCAAATTAATCAAAACCGATTTTCCAAAAGGAAATATTCTGTTCTCACCTGTTACCGGTTTACTCCCGCTCGAAAGACTCGCCGGCTGGATGCTGCAGGACAATCTGCAGGTCAGGCTTCACATACAACTGCACAAATTCATCTGGCCGGGCAGGGAACGGGGGGTATAGGAGTAAAAGGAGGGAAGCCGGTGAAAAGATCGGATCAACAGGATGCAAAGCCTGTCACAACAAATAAGGAGGTAAAAGGGGAAATTTTAAGCAGGCATCCCATATTGAACAGGTTCTGTTTCAAATGTACATGAAACACCGGATGAGAACCTATCAGGGTGTTTTTCATGCGAATCCTGATTATACCTACTGGTATGGATGGGCAATGATGACCAAGGATTTAACAGAGATCAAAGACCTTGCTCAAATAATGCGGGCAACTCACAAGGCTGGGAAATAAAAAGCCGGGGGCATTTACAATGTAGGGGCGATCCTTGTGGTCGCCCTGATTCAGGCGAATATAAGGAGGCACTGCCATGAAAGCAAGAAAAATAAAAGACCGTATTTACTGGATGGGTTCTGTGGATTGGGACAGGCGTCTATTTGACGCTCTTGTACCTCTTCCGGACGGAACAAGCTATAACGCGTATCTCATTGAGGGGAGTGAAAAGACCGTTCTGATAGATACAGTTGATTTGCCCATGGCTGATGAACTTATGGCACAGCTTGAGGGCGTCTCACGAATCGATTACGTCATCTCGCAGCACGCGGAGCAGGACCACTCCGGGACAATCCCGCAGGTTCTTGAACAATTTCCTGATGCAAAATTAATATCAACCCCCAAAGCAAAGGGCTTACTCATAGACCTTCTGCAAATACCCGAAGACGTTTTCATAACCGTCAAGGACGGTGAAACTTTATCTCTCGGTGACAAGACCTTGAAATTTATTTACGCCCCCTGGGTTCATTGGCCTGAGACCATGGTAACCTATCTTGAAGAAGACAAGATTCTATTTAGTTGTGATTTTTTCGGGTCGCATATCGCAACAACCGATCTTTATGTTACTGATGAAGGGCGCGTTTATGAGGCAGCAAAACGCTATTATGCCGAAATTATGATGCCTTTCCGGAGCATAATTAAAAAAAATCTGGAGAAACTCGCGCCTTACGATGTAGAAATGATAGCCCCCAGCCATGGGCAGTTATATCCCCGTCCATCATTTATTATTGATGCCTACCGTGACTGGATCACAGGTTCTCTTAGGAATACAGTGGTTCTCCCTTACATATCCATGCACGAAAGCACAAAGAAGATGGTCGATTATCTTGTTTCAGCCCTTGTGGAGAGGGGCGTCAGGGTAGAGCAGTTCAACCTGGGCGTAACCGATATAGGCAAACTCGCCATGGCCCTGGTTGACGCGGCAACAATTGTTATCGGAACTCCCACAATTTTAGCAGGGCCCCACCCTTACGCAGCGTCCGGAGCCTTTCTGGCAAATGCACTGCGGCCAAAGACAAAGTTTCTTTCCATTATAGGTTCATATGGTTGGGGAGGCAAGACCGTAGAAACACTGGCGGGAATGATTCCCAATCTCAAGGTAGAGGTCATAGACCCGGTCCTTTGCAAGGGAGTGCCTTCAGAGGATGTTTTTAAGGCGTTGGATGACCTCGCTGCCACTATTGCGGAAAAGCATAAAGAGCACAACTTTACTTAGGGTTCGATCAAATAGACCGGCTGTGAAGGACTGCCATGGCTTTAACTTTGCTTTCTTATACGATTTTGATTATCAGGCAGTCAATCGAATTTTGGGTCTGGACGAGATAAAGTTGGAGAATACGGGGAAAAATGTCAATTCCAGGTAATCTTTTAACAACCGCCATGGCGGTAATGCCGCATACGGATGCGGAACATGCGCTTAAAACGGCTTTATCCATGGATGTCCCGTTTTGGCCACAGTTGCCGAACCTTTGCTATTATGAAGATATGTACGTTCAGGCAGCCGAGCACTTTCCGGGTATCCTGCTTGATGTGAATAATCGTACCCTGAAGTTTTCGATGGACAAATTCATTATGGAACTGGAAGAAACCATGGCCCATTTTGATGATCCTTCCTGGTTTGATATCAGCGAAAGCTACTCCAGCGTATATCATCGGTTTTTAGCCATGGATTTGTCGGACAGACCTGCCATCCGGGGACAGCTTGAAGGACCGATCAGTTTTGGTTTCAATATCCTGGATCAGGATGAACGTCCTATCCTTTTTGAGGACACAGTACGTTCGTTTATGCTCGAATTTATGGCTAAAAGAATCAATGTCCAACTCAACAGACTGAAAGCCCTTAATCAAAATGCATTTATGTTTGTCGATGAACCCGGCCTTCAGTATCTTTTTTCCGCCATGTCAGGCTATAATGATATCAAAGCCAAAAAAGAACTCGACATTTTTTTTTCAATGGTTGAGCGACCGCGCGGCATCCATCTTTGCGGTAACCCGGACTGGGATTTTCTATTGGGCCTGGATCTTGATATCCTTTCTCTTGATATTTACACAAACGCGGAAGTATTCTCATCGTATGCCCCATCGATTAAGCGTTTCCTGAATAGCGGTGGTGTTATTGTATGGGGAATTATTCCCACAGGTTTTGAATCCTTTGAAAAAGAGAACATAAATTTATTGGCGGCTCAATTGGAAAATGTATGGCACATTTTGGCAAAAAAAGGGATTGATATTCACCATATGTTGAAACAAAGTATGCTTTCGCCCGCCACCTGCTGTCTTGTTAATCCGGACAAAGAAAAAACCGTGGAAAAAGCTTTTTCCAGTGTGCAACAACTTTCAGGAATGCTTCGTGAGAAATATGGCATTTAGTGCCTTACACTTTGAACCTTGTCAAAAAAACAAGAAAAGTTTGGGTGCATTACGCGTTTTCTCGTTCCCTGTCGTCCATCAATGACCTGCCGGCGCCGGTACAACAGTATACGTTACCTTGCTGCCGGAATAGCCCCTTTTATACCAGGTAGAGTTGCAATTATAATATGAAACCCCATTAACGGTTATTACCGTTGACGTACATGGCAGGGTCGTGATGTAAGTTACCGTTGTACCCCCGTAATACCCGTAACCCCCCCCGTGATAATAATATCCATCCCAGTTATCTTCAGCAAAGTCCTGCCTGTCTTCTTGACGCTCTCTTCTTGCGTTCTGAATATCTTCCCGGCGTTGATCCCGCCATTCCTGACGATCGTCCAGATTGTTTCGCAGACTATCCTTTTCCAGATAGCCCTGCCCAGTACTCGCTCCCTTTCGCTTTTGTTTCCTATCACGGGAAACCGGGCGGGTTTTCTGAATGGATCGACCTGAGAATCCTCCACCACGGGCTATACCGCCACGTGAAAAGGATTTTCCACCGCCGCGCCTTCCGCCGCCGCCTCTGCGACCACGGGCATCAACCTCACCAACAAAAAAAACAACAATAAGTAAGGCAATACCGAAAACAACGGCATTTGATTTCAGATTCAGGATCATCGTACACCTCCATGGGTTTTGTTCGTTATGTCCGATTCAGTTACCGGAAGGAAAGTGGGTATTTTTTCGGCACCTTTTGGTGGTGTGAAGATAAAAGTATCATCAGAAATCTTTGGTGCCGAATTCCAATCCGAAAAATCACCCCGGAACTGAGGCTGTTTCGGTGCTTTTTTGTATGTTATTACGATACGTTTGGGTAACATATCTTTGGCAATCCAGACCTGGTAGTCTATGTCTTTCGTTTGGCCAACAATATGATCGGTAGGCGCTGTACCCAGAATATCGTGTTCTTCATAATCAATGTTAGTGCTCAATTTCTGAATTTCTGACGGGAAGGTTGAGAGAAGCATCCGAGCCAGAGGCACACGTATACCCATTTTGGCAACAGAGTAGCGAATTGCCGCATCCACGTCGCCGGGATAATCAGTTTGTGAATAAACGTTCTCGGATGCATTAAACAGCGTAATCGTTTTGCCGTCGAATATCAGCAGACTTTTATCGCCGTCGCTTTGCAGAGCTTCAACCCGCAGATGGTTCGGTCGCTTGATCGTTATCTTACGTATCTCGCTGAACTCAATTTTTTATCCTGACTTCTGTACAGTATCATAGCTCATGTGAAGAGTTACACTGAATTGGTTTGTCTCCCCCAGTTTTTTTGCCATATCAAAAAGCTGTGATTCCGTGTCAGCCGCAAAGGCACTCCCTGCAACCAGGCAGAGTACAATCACACAGATAGATAGATAAATACCGTTTTTTATAATTCATTCAGTTTATCTCCCAAAATATGTGCAAATTAATAAGGTGGATGTATCGCTATTCAGCGTGGATTAAAAAAGTTACAATAAACATTATTTACGCTCACCATAAAAAAATATAATTTGTTGTTAATGAATTAGAATCATATGGTGGACCCAGATGTCAAAGCACAGTGTATCCTAATTTTAAGCGTCAATTTAGGATTGACAGACCTTGGCTATAGCGCTCATGTTTTTTACAACCTAAAATTGACCCACCTCATAAAAATAATATTTGTAGTTGGTCAATAGGCATCATGCACTTCTATCTTCGTGGTCGGGTATTAACCAAGTTACCTTTATCGTCATTAATTACGAATTATAGGTAATTATATCATTATATAGTCATGTGTGACGATTAAATAAAAAAAAGCTTGCATATCGTTAAGAATGGCGATATATATACTACATGTTAGCATAATTCGATATGGGTGACGACTATGTTTAACTTTAAAACAATGACGGATGATGCTGTTCTTGAAGAGCTTGGCAGGCGGCTTGAACGTCGACGGATTGATCTTAAGCTAACACAAGCGAAATTAGCCGAGCAGGCCGGTGTGTCCAAGAGAACGCTTGAACGGATGGAAGCCGGGGCTGTGACGCAAACGCGGAACCTCATTCGTATCCTTCGGATGCTCGATCTCCTGCAGGGTTTCGAGCAACTGATTCCTGTGACCGGCCCAAGCCCCATGGACCTGCTTAAATTTAAAGGAAAGGAGCGAAAGCGCGCCTCGTCAAGCAGCGCCGTGAAACAGTCCCCTAAAACCTGGTCCTGGGGTGATGACTCATGAGTCAGGTTGCCGAAGTTAAACTCTGGGAGCGTACAATAGGAGCGCTATCTCTTGAAGAAGGTAAGGAGGTGGCCGATTTTGAGTATGATCCGGCTTTTGCCGGCAGCGGGATTGAGATAGCGCCTCTGACAATGCCCCTTGCTAATAGAGTTTATTCCTTTCCTGAATTATCCAGAATGACTTTTCGCGGACTCCCGGGATTGATAGCTGATTCGTTGCCGGACAGATTCGGCCATGCTCTCATTGATGTCTGGCTGGCCACTCGCGGACAACCACCGGAATCGTTTAATGCCGTTGAACGTCTCTGCTATATTGGCAGAAGGGGAATGGGTGCCCTGGAGTTTGAGCCCGCCATAGGACCGAAAGCCCGCAAGTCCACCCGCGTTCAAGTCGATAAACTCGTTGAGCTCGCATCGGAAATTCTGACACATCGCAAAAATCTGAAGGTATCCTTTGCCGGCAAAAAAAAGGAACGGGCCCTAAGAGAAATTCTGAAAGTCGGTACCTCGGCAGGCGGCGCAAGGGCAAAGGCTGTAATTGCCTGGAATCCATTAACCAATGAAGTGCGATCCGGTCAGATCCCGGCGGGTGAAGGTTTTGAGTATTGGTTGCTTAAATTTGATGGTGTTAAGGGCAACAAGGATAAAGAAATCGAGGACCCAAAAGGGTATGGGGTAATTGAATATACCTATTACAAGATGGCAACCGATGCCGGAATAACCATGAGTGAATGCCGGCTATTCGAAGAGAACAACAGGCGGCATTTCATGACCAGGCGCTTTGATCGACTCGACAACGGGGAAAAGTTACATATGCAGTCTCTATGTGCGCTGGCGCATTACGATTTCAATATGGCCGGGGCCTATGCCTACGAGCAGGCGCTGCTCGTCATCAGGCAACTGGGTCTGCCTATGAGTGCGATTGAGGAACAGTTTCGCAGGATGGCCTTCAACATCATTTCGCGGAACCAGGACGATCATGTGAAAAATATAGCCTTCCTGATGGATAAATCAGGAAAATGGTCGCTTTCTCCGGCCTTTGACATCACTTACAGCTTTAATCCTTCCGGCAAATGGACAGTTAGCCACCAGATGACGATGAACGGCAAGCGCGATAACTTTAGAATGGAAGACTTCAAAGCATGCGCCATGGTTGCCTCGATGAAGCGGGGACGCGCCGAGACGATTGTTAACGAGGTGCTTAAAACAGTATCGCGCTGGAGAGATTATGCAGATGAAGCCGGAGTTTCCCCTTTATGGCGAGACGGGATTCAACAGACACTTCGCCTGAAAATATTATGACCCGAACCCTGTTAATAAATAAGCCACAGCTTGAGCATCTCTATGAGCTCTATAACTCCCGTAAATGGGTCCATCCCGACCCCCTTGAATTCCTTTATAATTACCCTGATTCAAGAGATGTTGAGGTTGTCGGCCTTATAGCATCGGCCCTGGCCTATGGCAGGGTGGCCCAGATTCTGAAAAGCGTTTCAGTTGTTCTTGAAAAAATGGGATCGTCCCCGTATGATTTCCTGCTGTCGCTCACGCCCTCATCCCTGATGCGTATTTATTCGGGTTTTAAGCACCGTTTTACTACAGGCGATGATCTTGTCCGGATGCTTATCGGCGCACGATCTGTGATTAAGCAGTACGGTTCTCTTTATAACTGTTTTTTTTCCGGTTTCAGCGATCAGGATGATACCATTTTCAATGGGCTTTCTTTTCTGGTAAAGGAACTTGTAAAAAAGTATGATGGACAAAAAAACAGCCTTTTGGCTTTACCCGGGAAGGGCAGCGCATGCAAGAGATGGAATCTTTACCTTCGGTGGATGGTAAGAAATGACCGGGTGGACCCCGGGGAATGGGCCGGGATAAGCCCCTCCAGGCTCATTATCCCCTTGGATACCCACATGCATCGAATATGTCTTTTAATGGGATTGACAAAACGTAAAAATGCGGACATGCGAACTGCCCTGGAGATAACCGGGGCATTCAGGAAAATCGAACCTAAAGACCCGGTCCGCTATGATTTTGCCCTTACACGTTTAGGAATTAGAGACGATGCCGACCTTGACGCCTTCCTGACACAAGCTTCTCACTATTAGAGATTTTTTAAGCATATTCATAAAAATATCGTATTTTTTTTTATTACAACTGCTTAACTGAATATAGGCTTGTTTTTTTTCAGGAAAGGTATGAATCGCAAAATGGCTGTCGCTGAGAAGCCAAATTGCTGTATAACCATGCGGAATAAAAGTATGATCAATAAAATTGAGTATAGTAAAGCCACTCTTTTTCAAAAGCACATCAAATATCTCTTGAAGCGCTTTTGAATCTGAAGAATTAAGCCATGATGAAAATTCAAAAATCTCCGGTTTCATAATTTTTTATATTGCGATCAAAACAGCAAAAGCTGTCTTGATCGTATAGTTATAATTTTATTGCAACTTTGCTTTCAATGCCGCAAGCTTATCCTGTACCGATTGCCCGGCAACACCATCTCCGAGATCTTGAAACTCTTTTTCCAGGGAGTCGCCGGTAGCTTCATCTGCAATCTCTTCCGCCGCTGCCGCTTCATAGGAAACTCGTTCTGCCTTGGCTTTCATTCGGTCAATTAAATCAGTTGTTTTGTTTGTCCCAATCTTCGCTTTTGCTTCGTATATCTCTTTCTTGGCTTGAGCTGCTTTACTCTGGGCTATGATAATATCTTTATTCCTTTTTAGATCTGCCAGCTCATCCTCCATTTGCCGGATACTGCTTTTAAGCTTCTCAATTTCAGACCGTTGCATTTCCCACTGTGGTTTCAGGGACCCGGCTTTTTGCTCATGCTCTTCACTACGGACCAGGGCTTTGGTAGCAAGATCCTCTCTTCCGGCTTGTAAAGCTGCCGATGCTTTTTGCTCCCAGATATTTTTATTTTCCTGCTCCCGATCAAGGAGAGCTTTAGTTTGTCTTTCAGTCGCTATAACCCCTTGAACGCTTTTTTTAACATCACCAATACGTTTTTGCTGATCACGAATTGCCTGCTCAAGCATAACTTCCGGTTTTTCCAGTCCGTCAATTGTTTTATTTATACTAGCCTGACCTATTTTAAATATTCTTCGAAAAATACTCATTAGTCAACTCCTTCTTTATTTTATAAATTCAGACAATAGTCCTTCTACCTTATCAACAGCTATCTCAAACGCATCAAATACGGATAAAAGTTCATTGCGGTCTATATTACTGAATTCACGGCTCTCAACCAGAACCAAACGAGGATCTAATCCTTCCGTTGTATCGATACCAATACTCACAGGTAGAATTTCAGTATTTAAATCAAGCAGTTTAAAATAACAACTTTCAGAACCCAAATCTTTTATCCCGCCAAGATCAATTGAAAAATAGATAGTATTATCTTGCCTGTTTAAATAAACAGACTGCTCATGAGACCGGTTTACCTTGAGAATATTCTCTGATACTTTTTCAACAAAAAAATCATTATCATTAAGAAAATCTTCCAGGGTGGAATAACGAAGATCACGAATAAGAATATTTTGCATTGGATTAATCTCCTTTTATAATTGATACTTGGTTTACATTGTAAGGAACGTGAATGAAATAATGTTTAAATAAAAAGAATTAATGCCCACAGTGGACTTATATACATTGGTTGGCAATAATATTCGTACACTTCAGTTTCTATATTTGCGACACCATAGCCATCATCAAAATCATCATTTTCCTGTTTTTCCTGTTTTTCCTGATGCAATTCCTGTTCCTGTTTATGCAGAGCAAGATTTATTTCAGCCCCCTGGATAATCACATCTTCTAAAACCATATTACCATCGACAAGGTCTCCATATTCATCTTCATAAGCAAGATCGGAGGCGTTCAAGGCTGTATTGCATACCTCCAGGATATCATCCCAGATTGACCCGAGCAGGAGATCAAACTGCCAGCCCTCCCCCCTGTTGCCGAACTGTCCCTCGTGCAGGAAACTCATAAAGACAATTTCAACAGGATTCAATTTTTTGTAAAGCGCAACTGCAACACGCAGATCCTCCCAACGTTCATCGTTTATATATTTATTCCATTGCTGCGCATCAGTAATATTAAAATATTCTTCAAATGCAAAAACACCCTCTTCAAGGTCAACAGCACAATAAATATCAAATATTTTTAAAAATTCGGAATATCGTTGCATAAAGCGTCTGAGAATCTCCTTACCTTTATCCGTCGGAGCATAAAACTCCTGGTTTTCAACGGAAAGGTAGCGTTTCATCATCATATATTCCAAAACAGGTTCGAGATCAATATCCTTCTCTTCAAGATAAAGCGGTATTATGACCTTTTCGTTTACCATAACGTTAAGTAAATAAGCCGCCGCAAACTGTTTTTTTTGTTCTTCCGATACTGTAAATGAATTTGCCATATACAATGTCTTCCTCACGCATAGACTCTAAAATAATGCTTTTGGGAAGGCCAGGGGGCGTAGGGGTTCAAAATCTTGAACCCTTACCCCGACGACCAATAACGCAGTGAAATTATTTATGTGACAATCTATATCTATGCAAAACTTGCATTAATCAGTAATGCAAGCATAATCGCCGAGCCGCCTTCGATCAGAGCTACTCCCCAGTTTCTGTCAAGACAGATTTCATCATCAAGCCTGTGCCTGGGAAGAATAATCTTATCGACAATAAAACGTGAGATGATAATCAAAACCATACCATTGACAAACCATACAAAGAATGCAGGAATCGAATTTGTTATCATAATTGAATGGGACATTAAAATTCCGATAGCCACCAGTGTTGCACCAAAACTGACACCGGCAGCTATGTTATCTTTTTCTATTTGATCATGAAGATCATATACAGTAATTTTTTGATAAATTATACTGAAAACAAGAAACCCCAATTGCCCAACTATAAAGAATATGACCGTTCCACATAAATCAGAAAAAAACCCTTCGGATTCTCCGGCAATAATTGCCTTTAAAATAAAAGCAGTCCCGATATAACTTCCAAACTGGACCACACCCATGCCGATATTTTTGTCGTCAATAATCTCTTTACGGTTGCTGAATTTACTTAAAATCAATTTATCATTAATATATCGGGAGAGGTTAAGCAAAAGAATTCCGATTAAACTCCATAATATTATTAAACCAAGATCAATCACAAGGCTTGATGCCTCAGGCCCCTGCAAGATCTCTAAAACAATAATCCCCTGGGCCATTAAATAGCCCACATAAGAAACAGCAAGGGCTTTATTGTCCCTGCCGGTCAGTTCATTATCAATGCTGTAACTGGTAAATAAGTCATTAATCAGTTTTCCAAACCATAATACAATAAAAACAACAAAAAAATATGCCAGCCCTTCAAAGTGGATGCAATTAAGCGCATCTGCAATGGATAGATATTCTGAAATAAAGTCCATTGTTCTTCTCCTTAACGTAAAAATATAAATTTATTTCCCGCGGCCGCCATAGCTCCTTCCGGAAGAGAAACCTCTGGCAGAGTATGAGCTACGCGTCGTACTTCCTCCAAATAAGGATGTGTTTGTGCGGCCAAATCCGCCCGAGCCGACTTTCCTGGCAACATTTCTGGCCCGGAATTGCTTTTGGGTTCTGGTTGGTTGCGACAGGCCTTTTTTGATGCCTTGATTTGCAGATTTGCCCCGGTTGGGATTCGACAAGCTGCTTTTACTTTCGGCGGAGTTTGCAGATAAAGGGGTAACCGTACTGTTGCGCGTTATATTTCTTGTTCGTGCTCTATAAGTATTTCGTTCCACCGGTCGGTGATAACCATAATACGATGGGTAGTAGCCATGGTGCCAGGGAGAAAAGTAAAAAGGATGGGGACTCATCAGATAACTCCAGAGTAGGAAGGTGGAGATCGGATGATAAGAGTGATAATAGTGATTCTGTCCGTAGACCTGTTGGTTGCCTCTGGTAACTATGTCGGCATTTTCACCGCTTTTTTTAATTTCAATTTCAGCGATTTCCTGCTCTTCGCCATTGTCGAGCTTTACGGTAAATGAAAATCCATGTGCATCTTTTTTGTTGCCATACTCCGTTACATTAATAAAATCGACTTCATCATTTTCGTCAAGATCAAGGTTATTTATACCGCCGGGTTGATTCAATTTATTTTCAATATCTTCAGCGCTTTCCCCATTTTTAACTAATTCCGTCAACGCCTTGAGATCAAGCCCCTCTTTTGCCTGGGAATCAACTGTTAGATTGATATTATCATTGGCCGCATCCCTTTGGGAAGAGCCGGAATCGATTCCTTTCATAGCCCAGATAAAGACAAAAACAACAAGGATTGGAATAAAATATTTTTTCATTTTTCGGCATCCTTTATTTTTAGTTTACATTTACTTTGCATAAAAAATTGGATTTCACCGCGGAGAACGCAGAGTTCGCTGAGATATTACATTAAAAAATAAGCAGTTTCTCTGCGGTGAAAAGACCGGTTCTAACATGGGAAAAAGTGTTAACTACTTTTACATCTCAGTGAAAGACGCCCATTTTTCTATCCTTTCCGTTACTCATTTTCTTTTAATTCTTGAATGTAGTATTTGTAAATAACATTATTTAACATGGTATTTATTTTTATATCTGCATTATTAAAATGAATATTTTTTCCAAAAGACAAACTTGCTTTGATTAATTGCGGTGTAAGGTATTGCGTTTCAACAAAAAGCGAGTCAATCGACTGAAGCGCATGCTTAAGCCGGTTTTCCGACATAAAATCTTTTTTACAACCAAGCCACCATCCCCATTCCCCAAAAGAAGGAACATTTTCATGGATAGGAACTGTTGAAAATTTTGCGCTTTTGATGGTTTTACCAATACAGATGAATGCCTTTTGAGTAAAAAAGGGTGATGAAGATTGCTGTACAAAAATACCATTTCGGGACAATTTATTATATATTTTTTCGTAAAAACCTTTTGAGTATAATTTTGAAAGTTCTAAAGAGTTCGGATCAGGGAAATCTATAATTATAACATCAAAAAGCCCAGGCGCCTGTTCAATAAATTTGGCCGCATCCATATTGATAATAGATATTTCAGGCCCTGGAGTAAACTCCTGCAACAAGGGGCGGGCACGATTTTGTATGGGAACCTCTTTTTTTTTACCTGATTTAATCGCCCTGTTTTTTATAACACTGACTTTAGCATGCTGCAAACTTCCTTGATTTAAAGAAGCAAGATAGGGATTGTTTATTGCAATATCCGTCATTTCAGGATCAATATCAACCAAGGTAATAGATCTAACCTCTTTATATTTTAAAATTTCCCGTACCGCAAGCCCGTCACCACCGCCAAGGACAAGAATCCGTTTTCGTTTTTGTGCTGCGTGCATGGCCGGATGAACAAGAAATTCATGATAGATATATTCATCATTGCTATGGAATTGCAAATGTCCGTTAATATAGCAGGCAATATCTCCTGAGAAATGCTGTGTTAAAACAATATGTTGATAGACTGTCGTTTTGCTATACACTATCGGGTCAAGAAAAAGCCTCTGCTCTGCGCAGGCTGTCCAGGCCGGTGCATTACAAAAACCATACCCTAATGCCACGACACTTACTATTGCAGAGCCGGCCAGGATAAATTTTTTTGAAGCATTTTTTACAAAATAGAGCAGCGCAATACCTGCAACTATATTGTTAATAATGCCTATAATGAATCCTGTTTGAATTATAGTAAAAAATCGGGTCAGAACAAAAATCCAGGATAGGGCGCCGAGGAATGCTCCAATATAATCCATCCTCAGAATACCACCGATATTCAACCTTAGCTGTGGGGTATAACGCTCATTAATGCGCGCCAGAACAGGTATTTCCAGGCCGATCAGTATTCCCGTAACAGTTGACAGTCCATATTGGGCCAGCGCAAAATAATCCCGGCCGGCCCCAAAAACAAATAAAAGAAATATTGGTCCGAATCCTCCGATTAAACTGAGAATAATCTCAAAAAAAATAAAGCTGTCAAAAATATGTTTATCCTTGATGTACTTTTGGATATCGGAACCGATCCCCATGCAGAACATCATTAATCCAATAATAACGGCCCACTGTTGAACCGAGTTTCCCAGGAGATCGGAAGCAATTTTACTAAACGTATATTCATAGGCAATTCCACAACCGCCCATGAGGAAGGTAATGATATAAATTGCTGCCCGTCCGAATGACAGATCTGATTTCACCATCGAATTTATGTTCATTTCTTCTTTCTATCAGTCGTTTTTACTCGTCTTTTTTAATATCGGCTTTAAGATAATGATTTTGGGAAGGCCAGAGGGAGGAAGGCGTATTGTAATACTCCGACGACCGATAACGCACCCAAAATTTTTATCTTAAAGTCGATAGACGCGCGCAGGCTACACCGGCAAGAAGTCCGCAAAGGTGCCCTTCCCATGATACAAAAGGTCTGCCCGGAAAGACGCCCTGGAGAAGCCCTCCATACAAAAATAAAACAACAAGTGATATAAAAATGGAGCTGAATTGTCTCTCATACCAGCCGGCAGTTGCCAGAAATCCGAAATACCCGAAAATCAGCCCGCTGGCTCCAATATGATACGCCGGCCGGCCAACCAACCAGACCCCTGCTCCACCGACAAGCATGACAAAGAGCGAAAGTTCCAGGAAGCCATCTAATCCACGTAAACTTACCAGGCTGCCAAGAATTACAAAAGGTATGGTGTTAAGCAGAAGGTGATAGATATTCTGGTGAATAAAGGGAGAAAAAATAATTCCGCGCAAACCGATTACTGTTCTGGGAAGAATTCCATATATGCCGAATTTATTTCCTGTTGCAATATCAATAAGTTCTATAATCCAAAGCAATGCAACGAGGCTCGCTATCATTGAAACACGTTTTTTAATGTTGATGTTCATATTTTGCCATGGTTATTCTTGTTATTCAAAGGTTCAAGTCCTTTTGCGATTCTTCTTATGTTTTCAGCAACCCCTTTAACAATCCCCTGCATGGATACATCTGTTGAACCTGATATATGAGGAGTTGCAAGCACGTTAAAGTTAAATATGGGATCATCAGGATCAGGAGGTTCTTCCCAGAAAACATCCAGACCTGCTCCCCCAATCTTACCGCTTGCAAGTGCTTCCTCAAGCGCGCCGCGATCGACCAGGCCGCCCCGGGATAAATTAATCAGGAAAGAACCAGGTTTCATATTATGAAATGTTGTTTGGTTAATAATATTTTTATTCTCTTGGGTCAGAGGCAAACAAAGGATCAAAAAGTCAGATCGGCGAGCCAGTCGGTTAAGATCATCGGGCCCGCCGGCCCACTCAAGCCCAAAATCCTTTTGAGCCTGGAGTGGGTTATTTCGTTTGATTCCAATCAAATGAACGTCAAAGGCTTTCAGCCTTTTAATCAAGGCTTGCCCTATTCCGCCAAGTCCTACCAGACCCGCGGTTTTGCCGCACAGTGATTTTCCCCGGGGTTCTCCCATCTTGCCCGCCAACATGCTTTGGGCCATATTTTTGAAATTCCTTGAAAGGCCGATCATCATATATATTCCGATTTCAGCTACGGAGTCAGCGTTCCCGGAATTGGCGGTGGGAACATTGGCAACCCAGATATTATTTTTGATGGCTGCCTCCACGTCAACACCTTCAAGCCCTGATCCGCATTGTTGTATCAGGCGTAGTCGGTCACTTGCAGTTATCATTTGTTCGGTGACAGAACACATAGTTGGTATCAAAACATCATAACCCTTTAAATTATCAGCCCTGAATCGACCGGTTGCCTCAAAAGTGTGCCCGGGAAGTTCAGACCGTATCAGCCCCAAAAAGCCTCCCCACGCATTTTCAGGAGCAGCAAACAGAATTTTCATTTTTTTATAATCTCCTTTAAGTTTTTACGACCAGCCCAAACAGCGAATCTTCCAGGACATTCATGAAAGCCTTGCTTCTGGTGGACGCTTCACTGATGTGATCCATAGTTTTACACCAAAAACATGAAAAACCATTCAAAGCTTGAAATTAGAAATTACATGATTATTTTAACTGGTTAATCATTAATACAATAAATCTTTAAAAGAATACAGTGAAATGGAAAAGCATACATTGAAAAAAGAAACAAGTAACCAAAAAATTAGAAACATTGCGATCATAGCTCATGTTGATCATGGCAAGACAACCCTGGTGGATCACATGTTCAGGCAGAGCGGAATCTTCAGGCCTGGGCTGGAAGTCGATGAAAGGATCATGGACACCATGGATCTGGAGAAGGAAAGAGGGATCACGATCGCAGCAAAAAACTGTTCCGTGCAATGGAAAGGTGTCAAAATTAACATAATCGACACCCCCGGACATGCTGATTTCAGCGGTGAGGTAGAACGAGCGCTTACTATGGCTGACGGCGCCATTCTTCTTGTCGATGCATCCGAAGGGCCGCTGCCCCAGACACGTTTCGTGTTAAAAAAAACCCTTGAAAAAAGGCTCAAAGTCATAGTTGTGATAAACAAAATCGACAGAAAGGATGCGCGTCCGGATGAGATTCTTGATGAAATATATGACCTTTTCATAGATCTTGATGCAGACGATGAACAACTCAATTTTCCCTATCTTTATGCTGTCGGGCGTGAAGGCATTGCAAAAAAAAACCTGACCGAAGAAACCGATAACCTTAATTTTCTCTTTAATACCATCATTGATGAAATACCTCCTCCCCGATTTAATATAGAAGAACCATTCCAGATGCTCGTCTCTGATCTCGGGTATTCGGACTATCTCGGCAAGCTTGCCATCGGACGCATTTTGAACGGAAATGCCGAATTCAAGGAGACAATGGTCTGCATAAACGATAAAAATGAACAGATTCCATTCAAAATATCGGAGCTTCAGATATATGAAGGTATGAAGCTCAAGGAAGCCGAGACCGTAGAATCCGGTGATATTGTCGTTCTTTCGGGGATGGCGGATGTCAAGATAGGTGACACCATCTGCACGCAAGAGTTTCCAAAACCGATTAATAGAATAACCGTGGACGAGCCGACCATCTCCATGGAATTTACGATAAACACATCTCCATTGAACGGAAAAGATGGTAAAATCATACAATCCGGGAAAATACGTGAAAGGCTTATCAAGGAGACCCTGCAAAACGTTGCCGTAAGATTCGAACCGACAGAGGACAGGGATCGTTTTATCGTTAAAGGCAGGGGAGAGTTCCAGATGGCCATCCTGATCGAAACTATGAGACGGGAAGGCTTCGAGTTGAGCGTGGGAAGGCCCAAGGTGATTTACAAACATGAAAACGGGAATACCATGGAACCAATCGAGAAATTATACGTGGATTGCGCTGAAGATTTCTTGGGCGTTGTCACCGAAAAGCTTTCCCTGCGAAAGGGACGGATGACAAACCTCGTGAATAACGGGAAAGGTAGAGTGAGGGGTGAATTTTCTATTCCTTCCCGTTCATTGATCGGTTACAGGGATGAATTTCTTACGGATACCAGGGGAACCGGGATCATGAACACCATTTTGTCAGGATACGAGCAGTTTCGAGGCGAATTCCCCATAAGATCCACAGGATCGATTGTTTCTGACAGGCAGGGTAAATCAGTTGCATATGCTCTTTTTCACCTCGAACCAAGAGGACGTCTTTTTATCGTCCCCGGTGAACCTGTTTATGAAGGAATGATAATAGGAGAGCATAATAAAAGCGGTGACATAAACGTGAATCCGTGCAAGGAAAAAAAGCTTACGAATATGCGCGCTTCAGGAAAAGATGAGAGCATTGCATGCTCGCCAGTGCAGCCCATTACACTCGAAAGGGCCATAAATTTTATAAAAGATGATGAAATGGTGGAAGTTGTTCCGAATTCCATAAGGCTGCATAAGAAAACATTTTCATCGCAAAAAAGACATCTGCAGAGATCATTGCAAAACAAGAACAAATAACAGAATAAATTGAATTACCGGTAGTCCCTACAAAACAATGCAGGTTCGAAAAATCAGCTACTTACAAGGTATTGGGACTGTAATAAGATATCTCCAGTTTAGTGGAGAATTCGTAAGTCCCATCTGCATCGCCGGTGTATTATGGTTATACTTTTTTATAAATTTCTCGTTTTCATTGTTAATTCGTATTCGTAAGCTCTTATGAAATTGTATGTAATTATAGTTGAATAAGTTAATCCACATTACATTACTAAAATTCAGCTTGTTCTTGCAATACCCCAGGGTTTTTCTCTGAAGATAGGAGATATGTTGCCTTAGGGTAAGGTTCAGTCTCTCAATAAATGAGGTGTTTTGGCTTTTTCCGGGGAAATCTTTTACAGTACCTTTCACAAAATATTTTTTAACTGTTACAAGCCTACGCTTTATGCGGCGCTTAACAATTTGCAGGTAAGCATAAGGAATCTCAGACATAATGTTTTCGAGCGCATTTTTGTAAGCCGCTAATTTATCTGTAGCGACCTTTAATATATTATCTTTTCCCCATTTGCCCAACTTTTTAGCGCCCTTTACTAAACGGTTTGCAGTGTAAGTTGTTCTTGAACCCAACTCGAAACCGATCCAGAATTTTGTTGTTGATTCAAGAGCGATAAAAACCCATAATTGTTGACTTTTATTTTTAAGGTAAGACCATAGTTCATCCATCTGGAGAAATACAATGGTAAGTCCGATAGTAAAACAAAAAAATAGGTGAAATTGCTGGCTTTTTTGTCCAATAGCTTTTTGCCGTTGTTCAATTGTCCTTCGATCTTTTTAAAGTACATCGGCAATTGCATCAGTGCCAAGGCCGTAAGAGTTTAGCTTTGCCGTTTGCTCATATTCTTTAAAACTGCCATGCTTTCCAAAAAGATCGGAATATCCTGTTTCTGAGAATCTATGTTTGCCACCATTGCAGTAAAACATTTGTCTTGGCTCAAAATCGGATTTTGTTATGTAAACTCCATCCTTGGTGATTTTGTTCTCGGTTGATTGATAACATTTGCAGCTTTTCCTGGGACAAAAAAGTGTTAGGGCTGTATTTGCTGTATTTTGCATGGTTGCGATCCTTTGAATAGAGTTTTAACCGTGCTCTACAAAATATATTGCTTTTAGTCTATAGCAATCTTAATTTTTAGTAAAAATCTTTTTTATTCATGTTTTCAGAGACACTTTTTAATCACCTGCATTGTTTTGTAGGGACTACCTAAATTTGAGACTGTTAAAAAGGTGGTTGAGGCCATTGGTTGCAAGCTGGCTATTATCTAAGTATAAGAGATAATTAAAGTTTATAGTATCTAAAAATAATACGGCTTTTCCAACCAAGGCATGGAGCGGGACTGGGAAAAGCGGGCGACTTTTTCGCTTTTGCAAAGGTTTCCTAAAAGTCATCTTTTTGATTGTTTCCAAGGCTATAGCAAGCTTTTCCCAGCCCCTCATGCCAGTCGTTGGCGGTATCGAAAAATCCTTTACAACTTATGGGATAAGACACCATAATTTACGATGATTGTATCAAATCGTATATAGCCAAAACATAATTGGAGAATTATCATGCCCTTTAGCATTCCATTGAAACAAATGAGCGTCGAGGACAAGCTACAGGCGATCGAAGAAATTTGGGCCGACCTTGCCAGTACACCGGAGAATATCCCCTCCCCATCCTGGCACGCCGATGTATTACTCGCCCGAGAAAAACGCATCTCCGAAGGGGCATCACACTTTCTGGATATAGCCGAAGCTAAGAAAGCTGTGAGGGAACAACTCAAATGAGGGTTCAAGTCCTTGATGAGGCAACTGCTGACTTGGCAGACGGGTTTCGTTTCTATGAACGACAGGCTGACGGTCTTGGCGACTATTTCCTTGATTCACTGTGGTCTGATATTCAATCATTGCAACTTTCTGGGGGGGCATTCATACGTTCCAGAACGGATATCATCGCCTCATTTCTAAACGGTTTCCTTATGCAGTGTACTACCGAATTGAGGATGGTGTTGTGCGCGTCCGAGCCGTACTCGACTGCCGCCGGGATCCAAAGTGGATATCGGAACGGCTTGATTAATAAAGAACAATATTCAGCGCCTTTTCATCAATGAACTTTTATAACACCGCCAACAAATCGCTGCACTGGATTTTCACTGGGTGCATTCCCGATTAGTTGCATAAACAAAGTGTTCGTATATTTTTAAAAATGTTCTTTATCATAATATTCCATCTTCCAGAAAGAAGTTGGCTTCTTAGAAACAACATTGACTCGGCATTCTCCAATTTCCAGAAGGATCCCGGAGACTTCAATCTGAGATTTATAACTCGTCTAATTGCACTTTCAACACAGCCACTGCCAGCAGGGAGCTTCAAGCGATTAAAATTGGCATACTGCATTCTACTACTGTTTTTCATAAAATAGTTGTTGAACTTTTTAAGGGCCTCTTTGCGGTTTTTTGGATAGCTTATATATTTCCCGATATCTTTTTTCAGTTCTTTAAGCTTTCCTTCCCACAAGAGAGTCTTCCATAATTCGGTGATTCGGAATTTTGCTTTGGCAGAAATTTTTTTTGGTAATTTGTCGATAATTTTATTCAAATTCTGTTTTGCATGGGTATAGTCGACGACTTCATGGTGAATGGAAACACCGAGCTTTTTAGCCAGTTGACCTGTGCGTTTCCAATAACTGCGTGCTCCGTCACAACAAAAAAACGACTCGATCGACTTTTGAGATATTCAACTCACACAAATATGTTTCAAGCAGTTCAAAGGCTGCATCGACATCTTCCATTGTTGCATCATAAAAAGGTAAACATTCTTTAGCAATGGTACCGTCTGGATTAACGGTCTGGATTACAATTTGTATAGGTTCTTTCCATTCGGTGTGGTATCCCTGCCGTTTCTGATGATCTGGCCGACGTCCGCGTTTGGTTCTTCGTTCTCGGATACGACCGCCATCAATGCAGACCAAAACAGTTTTTCCATCGATACAATCGCTGTCGGAGATGGATACCCATCCCCGCATGGGCATAGTATCTTTCGCCAAGTTCATGGTGATGCTGTGGATGGTCTTTACGTTGAGATTGATTCCATGAAATTGCAGCATCTTTTGTACAACATCAAAAGATGGGCAAAGCAGTGTTGCCTGGGACACAGATGACATAAGCAGCGTTGAACACCTGCTGATAAAACCAAGATAATCAAGTCAGAAGTGCTGTCCGGTCCCGTTTTTTCGCTTTTTGGATTTAGGTCCCGGCCGACGCTTTGATTTGGCTTTAGCAAAATAAGGGGATTGAATCTTAATAGGTTTCCCCGTCAATAGCCGTATGCTGGTGGGACGATACCCATTAAAACGAAGTCCCATGCGGCCATATCTTTAGTTCGGGTAAAAGTTCAGGATCACAAAGGACATTTTCGATGATCGAGGCCAAATACGCTTCCATATGCGCAAAAAGACCATCCCGTAGCTGCTTGCAAAGCGTATTGATATTTAAATGTTTTTGAAAATCCGCCGTAGTTTCGGATAATAAAATTTGAATTGCGTTCAGAGTAGATGTAAGTTCCATGGTCAGCCCCCGAATACAGGTTAAAAATTTACCTGTCGTCTTGATGGCTGGCACTCTCAAGCTTGTCCACATAGCTGTTGTCTGTAATCGGCGGTTAATGGATACACATAGATGTCTTTGATCGATACCTGAAGTTTATGATTTCTGTCTTGCCGGCTTCTCCCTTTGGTCTGACCGATTCTCTTCCAGTTCGCGGCACGGTAACAGGTTCCGGCAAAACGGGAACGGTCAATAAAAGTCTCCACCAGGCAAAGGTCATGACCGTATTTTGTGATCCAGTCCTGGCGCAGTCGCCGGAGGCTAGCTCCGAGAATATGACTGGCTAAATGCGGAATCCGTACCCAGGGAAAAATTAAAAATCGGGTGTTATTTGTCATCAAGCGCAGATTCTGGCGACGGGTAGTGCTGTCCCACCCGATAAATCGATCACGTGGGGCAATTTTCCATGCTGCGGAACCAAATAGCAAGCAGGCAACCGGACGCTTTTTATGGTCAAAAGCAATATACTTCATGTGCTCTCCGACATGCCCTTTGCATCCGAGATAGTGGTATTTATCCATAAGGCAATAAAAAAGAGCATTGACAGATCCACGACCTTGTATTGTCACCAATTGAATAGGTCGGACTGTGTGCAGATCGGTTTCAATAGGATCACAACTGTGGGAGACATCGGGAATCCGTCGTTGACGATTACCGCTGTGGTGAGCAACGGGCAACGTAACAAATTCCTTTAGCTCAAGTTTGCGCAGCATGCTGCGACATGCCATATCTTTGAGCAGACCTGTTTCCGTTCGCCATTCCCAAAGTTTACACAATTCTTTGGATAGTCGTGTTCTGTGCCAGTTGGGATGATCGGCAATCAATAGACGTATAGCTTCAATATCAGATGGCAAAAGCTGACGTCCCTGAATAGTTAAGATTCTGCTCATGTAAATCACATATACACGCTCATGAATCAGGAGTCCAGCTATTTTTTCATCAGTGCAATATTTCATTTTACCATTTTTATGTATTCAATTGTTGTGTGCCGTTTAAATGATTGCATAATTTCGGGTATGGATGATGGGGCGGATATGGAATCCGCCCCTACGGTGGTGATTGCAATGATTCCGTGAATATGGTTTGGCATAATGACAAATTCATGCATTGTGGCATGCCTGACTTGGGTTGCGGGCATAGCCCGCCTTGGTATTTTTTACTATTAAAGGAGACGCTCATGCAAATAGGCATCCAATCTGGTGTAACCATTCAGTCTAAAAGTATCATTGAAAGGATACTAAACAGTCATATCAGTCTTCCTTAATGCTTACCACCATTTGGCTGTTATCCGGTTTCCAGATACTTCTAAAAATCCAGATCAATACACCTTAATAAACAAAACGTTTATAGTCAGTGAGCGGGTTGATGATATGCCATTTCGTCCTCGTTCTTAAGGTTACTCCTGAATTTCCTTGAAAATACTCATAACCTCGGGTACGCTGATTTCAACAGCCTCCCCGTATTGGAATTAATAAAGAAATATTTTTTGAATAATAACATCCCTCTTGTCTAAGAATATGAGATCTGCTGTTTGCGGTATATACAAAAAAAAATTTGCGGTATGGAGCCTAACAATTCAAAGTGCACGCTTAGCCTCCAGGATTACGGCAGAAATAGCCGATACGGACTTGTATATCTCTTCAAAACTTAAACCCCAAATAAATACAAGCAATTGTTCCGTTTTATCTTTCACTGTTTTATCCAGAACCCTGGCCGAGGTTTTTCATCAATACAAGGGGCATATCTTTATTATGTCCACAGGTATTGTGATAAGGATTATAGCGCCTTTAATCCGGCATAAAACAAAAGATCCGGCTGTTGTGGTTGTTGATGAAAAAGGACTGCATGCAATAAGCTTACTTTCCGGACATATCGGCGGTGCCAATGAACTTACTTTAAAAATTGCAGGGATCACAGGCGCAGATCCGGTTATTACAACTGCAACGGATATAAATAAGATACCGGCCATTGACCTGCTTGCCTGTAAAAAAGGGTTGGTCATAGAAAATCCTGAAGCAATCAAAAATGTAAGTATGGCGTTGCTGAGTGGAAAAAAAATTATACTCCATGATCCGTATCAATATTTAACAGGGACTCTTTCTGCATCAAACATGATTATGAATAGTGTTGATTATAACCTTGATGATGATACAATAGGCAAAAATCGAATTCCGGTTAAGACTGCGGGTGTTTTTATAGATGATATCAAGGCTGATATTCCAGCTCATTTTTTAATTTTAAGGCCGGTTACCTTGTCAATCGGGATGGGATGTAATAGAAATACAAGCAGGCAGGAGCTTAAGACTTTTTTAACGGAGGTTCTTGATCTGTTCGATCTGTCCCCACGGAGCGTTTTGAATTTGGCGTCGATTGATATCAAATCGGATGAAAAGGGTCTGCTTGAGCTTGCCGCAGATCTTAATCTGCCAATAAAATTTTATAGCAAAAAAAAGCTTGAGCAGGTAAAAGAGATAAAAAATCCGTCATTAATGGTAAAAAAACATATCGGAGTTACCAGCGTATGCGAAGCAGCAGCGATTCTATCGGCAGAGAACGGGAAATTGATAGTTCCCAAACAGATAAAAGGAAATGTAACAATTGCCATAGCGCGAATGCCCTCTACATAGTTGGAATAGGTCCCGGCAATTCGGATTACCTTTCAGTGCGTGCACATGAAGTGCTGGAAATAGTCGATACGGTGGCAGGGTATTCAACATATATTGATCTTGTACGGCCGCTGATAAAGGGTAAAAAAATTATCAGCACTGCCATGACAAAAGAGGTAGAACGGGTCGAAGCCGCCATCAATACGGCTTTAAACGGGCAATCATGCGCAATAGTTTCAAGCGGAGACTCAGGGATTTATGCCATGGCAGGCCTGGCCCTTGAAATGTGCCAAAAAAAACAAATCAGAATCAGGAAAACTTCTTTTGAAAGCGTATCAGAACCGGACGGGAACGAGCTCTATATAGAGGTTATCCCGGGAATACCGGCCTTATGTTCAGGGGCCGCCCTTCTTGGAGCGCCTTTAACCCATGATTTTGCAGCTATCAGTCTTAGTGATCTTTTGACGCCCTGGGATATTATTGAAAATCGCCTTGAAGCGGCAGCAAAAGCAGACTTTGTTGTGGTATTGTATAATCCTAAAAGTAAAAAAAGAGACTGGCAGATTAAAAAAGCCAGGGAAATACTGCTTAAATACAGGGATAAATCAACACCTGTGGGGGTTGCAACAAGCGCAATGCGAAAAGATCAACGTATTGGGATTACAACCCTTGAGCATCTTGATACAGTACCGATAAACATGCTGACGACCGTATTTATCGGAAACAGTACTTCAACTGTTTATATGGATTTCATGATTACCCCAAGAGGGTATTCAAAAAAATATAAAATAAAGGCAGAGGGGTAATATGGCTCCAAAAGGATTTAAAGGCTACTTGCAGATTTATACCGGCAACGGCAAGGGAAAAACCACTGCATCCCTGGGGCTTTCCATCAGGGCGGCAGGCGCTGGAATGAAAGTATTTATCGGGCAGTTTATGAAGATGGGGGATTACAGTGAAATCAAGGCCCTGGAGAGATTTTCAGATCTAATTACAATTGAACAGTATGGCATAAAAGGTTTTGTTAAAGGAAAACCTTCCCCTGAAGATATTGCAGCATCAAAAAAAGGGCTTGAAAAAATAAAGAGCATTGTCGCCTCCGGTGCCTATGATCTTGTCATTCTTGAGGAAGGTAATGTGGCCGTAATGTGCGGTCTCTTTGATGTGCAGGAGCTGATTGATATTATTGATGCAAAACCGGATAACATGGAACTTGTCATAACGGGTCGGGGCGCAGACCCCGGGGTAATTGAAAGAGCGGATCTGGTTACGGAAATGAAAGAGATTAAACATTATTATCAAAAAGGGGTAAATGCCAGGGTTGGAATTGAAAAATAAAGCCTTAAAAAGCGGGAAATGTTTAGCTGTTTTCGGCACCGGCTCGGATGTGGGAAAAAGTATTGTCACAACTGCTCTTTGCAGGTTTTTTGTAAAACAGGAAATCAGCACCGCACCTTTCAAGGCCCAAAATATGTCGAATAATTCCGGCGTAACGCCTGATGGACTGGAAATGGGACGAGCCCAGATTGTACAAGCCGAGGCCGCCGGAATAGCTCCCCATGTCTACATGAACCCTATCCTCTTAAAGCCTACAAGTGATACCGGTGCCCAGGTTGTGGTGCTCGGCAATGTCCTTGAAGACAGTTCAGCCATGGAATATCATTCAAAAAAAAATGAGTTTTTTTCACAAGCCTGTTCTGCCCTTGACAGCTTGCGTGAAAAATATGAACTTGTTGTGATCGAAGGCGCCGGCTCATGTGCTGAAGTTAATTTGATGCCGAATGACATTGTTAATCTGCGAATGGCTGAATATGCAGGAGCTCCTGTTATTTTAGTGGCCGATATTCACAAGGGCGGCGTGTTTGCCCAGATAGTAGGCACCCTGGAATGCCTCGCAGAAACACAGCGTGAAATGATAGCAGGTTTTATAATCAACAGGTTCAGGGGGGATAAATCTCTATTTTCAGATGGCATAAGCTGGATAGAAAAAAAAACAGGGAAAAAAGTATTCGGGGTGCTGCCCTGGTATGATCATATCCGCATTGAAGCTGAAGATTCGGTAGTCATAGAGAACGTAAAAAAGGTTGCAATTAAAGGCCGCAGCCAAAAAGGGATAGCGGTTATACGCTTGCCGCATATTTCCAATTTTACTGATTTTGATCCACTTTTATCTCTAAACGGAGTTGAACTTTTTTTTATAGAAGCATTGCAGGAATTATCCTCATTTAAGGCCGTCATACTGCCAGGCTCAAAGAATACACAATTTGATCTTAAGTGGCTGCATTCAACCGGATGGGCAAAAGAGATTAAAAATTACGCGGATCAAGGCGGCCATATCCTGGGGATTTGCGGCGGATATCAGATGATGGGCAGACATGTTCACGACCCGGACGGTATTGAAGGAAAACCGGGGACAACAGGCGGACTGTCGCTATTACCTGTGGAGACTTTTCTCAAAGCGCCCAAGACTACAACATTATCCTGTTTTTCATGGAAAGGAATTCCTGGAACCGGATATGAAATACATATGGGAAAAACAAATAGGCTTGAAGGTGACCCTCTATTCAGCGTTTCAAAACAGAACGGCATAACATGCAGCAGGGAAGACGGCTGTTCTTTAGATGCTTCAAGAATACTTGGGACTTATATGCACGGGCTCTTTGACAGTCCCGGCATAACTGAATTATGGCTTGAAAGTATCGGCCTTGATAATGTAAAAACAGCTCAGGCACACGGGCTGACGGTGAGAGACAAAGAATACGACCTGTTGGCTGCCTATTTTGAAAAACATATTGATATTAAAGCTATTAAAGAGTTATTAAAATTATGACCCTTCCCGAGAAAAAAAATATTTTGGTAATAGGTGGATGCAGAAGCGGCAAAAGCAGCCAGGCGCTAAAACTTGCAGATCAATTTTCTGACAACATTAGGATTTTTATTGCAACATGTGTTCCTTATGATGATGAGATGGAGGAGAGGGTGGCTCGTCACCAGGAAGAAAGGGACAATACCTGGACAACAGTCGAAGAACCGCTGAACCTGCACAAAGCTATAACAGAACATGGAGAAACTTCGGATATTATCCTTGTGGACTGCATTACGCTTTGGATAACCAACCTTCTTTTAAAGACCAGCCGGATCGATTACATTCTGGAAAATGTACAAAAGCTTATGGATGCTGTTAAAAAAGCGAAATGTTCCGTTATAATGGTCTCTAATGAAGTAGGAACAGGAATCGTGCCGGAGAACGGACTCGCGCGGATGTTCAGAGATGCCGCCGGATTCGCCAATCAGCATATCGCCGCTGCTGCGGATCAGGTTATATGGATGGTAGCGGGTATTCCTGTTAAAATTAAATAGTGTCCATCCATAAATGGTCTTTTTGCCCAATATCTGCGTTATGCGCAAAAAATAATCCTCGGAATATCAAATATATGCCTGCGGTTATTTTTTGCGCAGGCCTTGATCTTGAACAAAAATCCTCATTTATGGGCGGACACTAAATGAGAAAAAAATTAAGGTTTTGGTGAAGAATATGAAAAAAATAATATTGCAACAAATTATCATATTTTTATTTATAACAGTTTTGCAAACCGGACTATCTGATAACGCTATGGCCGGGAACACAAAAGGAAGTTCCGTAATATCCGATAGATCGATAACAGGTTTTATGCACCCCGAATCGGTGGCTTTTGATCCAAAAGATAAGGTTTTATATGTCAGTCAGTTCGGTTCGGTTCTTAATCCGACTTTAAGGGACGGAAAAGGAAAAATCAGCAAAGTCTCTCTGAAAGGTAAAATAATAGAAGATAATATATTCTCTGTTTCCGGTTATACTCTTAATAAACCAAAGGGAATATGGATTAAAAACGGCAAACTTTGGGTTGCTGATATTGATCTGGTCTGGATTTTTGATTTAAAAACCCTCCTGGGCCGGAAAATTGATCTGCCGGGAGCTATTTTTGCCAACGACCCCACGGTTATTGACAATAACTTATTCATCAGTGACAGCTCCGGGAAAAAGATTTATCTGATCCAACCTGCAGACTTCCTAAATCATAAGATTGAACCAAAGGTTTCACTTTTTGCAAGGGATCTTTTTTTCGAACCCAACGGCCTCTGTCCCGGTCAGGATGGTTCCCTGTTTGCAGTCGGTTTTGACATGAACGGTTCAGATCAGGGTTTATATTCATTTGATCATGAGGGAAAACCCGATATACATATTAAAGATCTTGGAATGCTCGATGGCCTTGTGCAGCTTAAGACCGGCTGTTTTCTGATAACTGACTGGAAATCGAAAACTCTTTTAAAATATTCCCAGGTTTCAGGAATTAAAAACATAGCAGGCGGTTTTGAAGGACCTGCCGATTTTTGTATAGTAGATAAAGGCGATAAACTGCTTATTGCAGTGCCAGATCTGGTTAAAAGTGAAATCCGTCTTATACGAATTGCAAAATAAGGAATGTGGACGAAAAATTGAAACTGAAAATTTTAAATGTCATGAATCGCTTATTAGCAGCTATTCAATTTATAACAATTCTGCCATTGGGAAAACCCGGGATATATGACCCAAGGGGGATGGTTGCTTTTTTCCCCATTGTCGGCATTATTATAGGGACAATAGTTTCTATCTCTGACCAAATCTTTTTGCTCATCTGGCCCGCCCCTGTTGTAGCGGTTTTAGATGTTGTCTTGCTCGTGATTTTGACCGGCGCTTTTCATATTGATGGCCTTGGCGATGCTGCAGATGGATTGCTTGGGCACAGGTCAAACGAAAAAGTACTTTCAATTATGAAAGACAGCAGGATCGGCGTGATGGGACTTATTGCAATCCTATGTGCTTTATCGATTAAATATTGCGGTATCATGTGCCTCGATTATAAAAGGTCTCTTTTGCTTATATTGATTCCGGCCTATTCAAGGGGAAGCACGTTATTTGGGATAAAGTTTTTAAACTATGGCAGGAAATCAGACGGCACAGGTTATGATCTTTTTGATGAGCCATTAAGCCTTACCGATTTCAGCGGGCTGCTTGTACCGATAGCGCTTTCTTTTTTTCTTGGATGGAGGGGATTGTGGCTTAATGCTCTTTTTATAGGTTTAACCATTTTTATTTTGATCTATTACAAAAAACGATTGGGCTGCATTACAGGTGATATGCTTGGGGCTATGACAGAGACCATAGAAGCTATGCTTTTCCTGCTGGTCTCAATATAATCAAGAGGGGATAGAATGCTTACAGGGCACGGCGGAAACATATTGAAAACAGCGAATATGCTGGGATGCAAACCATCCGATATAATAGACATGAGCAGCAATGTAAATCCTATTGGCCCCATGCCGGGTCTGCTGGCATTTATCAAAGAAAAGGTCGATTCCATATGCTGCCTGCCTGAAGTGGATGCAGCTAAAGCCAGGATTGCTTTTGCGGAAAGAAATGAAATTTTAGATAAACTGGTAATAGCGGGTAATGGTACTACAGAGTTTATTTATTCAATTCCAAGAGTTTTGAAAATAAAAAAAGCGCTTATATTCGGCCCTACATATGCAGATTATGCTGATGCCTGTATAATGAATAATATACCGCATCAATATTTAACGGCAGGGGAAACGGATGATTTTAAGCATGATATAAACTCAATAAATGATTCTGTTAATGATTTTGATGCGGTTTTTATCTGCAACCCGAATAATCCGACAGGTAATCTTGTACCGGCTGTGGAACTTGAAAAAATATGCCGGTACAACCATGATAAATTATTTATTATTGATGAATCATATTTGCAGTTTGTAAACTCTGCAAGCAATGAGAGCATGGTAAATAGAGGCATCGATAATATAATTGTTTTGAATTCCATGTCCAAAATTTTCAGAATACCCGGTTTGAGAATAGGATTTATGATTTCAAGCGCCGGTATTATTGAAAAATTTCGATTGGCCGCCATGCCCTGGACAATGAATGTACTTGCCCAGGCGGCAGTTATCTATCTTATGGAGCAAAAAGATGAGGTTGATCTTTTTATTGATCAAACCAGGGCTTTTATTCATATAGAAAAAGAAAAATTTTTAAAAAGATTTAAAGCGCTTGATAAAATTAAACTCTTTCCCGGCCAGGCTACCTTTATCCTTGCAAAATTATACGGCGGACTCAGTGCGGATTTCATATGTAAACATCTGCTGCAGGAGAGGGTACTTATAAGAAATTGCGCCAACTTTGTCGGTTTATCAGATCAATTTATCCGGTTTTCTCTGCAAGCAGGTGATGTAAATGATAATTTCGCGGAAAAACTTACAGCAATAATCAAAAAATTATAACAACATGGAGCAATTCTTTTCTTTTTTGATACTTCCGACGGCCTTTGCGCTCGATCTTGTAATAGGTGATCCGCACAACTTTCCACATCCTGTACGGTTAATGGGCAAAGCAATAACATTTGCAGAACCCCGCTTCAGATCGCTCAATTTAAAATTATCCTGGTCCGGTGCGCTGTTTGCTGTAGCACTGATTATTTTGACATGGGCCATCATCTTTCTCCTGGTTGCAACAGCAGGGTTAATAGATTCCGGCTTAAAAGTCGTTGTTGAGATTATTATTATATATTACTCAATTTCCTCCAAATCACTTAACGATGCAGCTATGGACGTCTATGCATCTTTAAAGCAGAATCGATTGAATGAAGCGAAACGCAAAGTCTCTTATATCGTTGGCAGAGATGTTGCGCCGTTAACGGAGCAAGGCGTGGCAAGGGCCACCGTGGAAACTGTTGCTGAAAATTTTGCAGATGGCGTGGTTTCACCGCTTTTTTTTGCTGCCCTTGGAGGCGCTCCCCTTGCCATGGCATATAAAATGGTCAACACATTGGATTCCATGGTAGGTTATAAGAATGAAAGATATCTTGAATTCGGAAAGCCTGCCGCACGGATTGATGATGTCGCCAATTTTTTGCCGGCGCGTATTTCTGTTCTATTTATATCATTATCTGCTCAAATACTTGCAGGCAGAGGATCACAGGCATTTAAATCGGCGCTCAAGGACGGCAGGAAACATTCAAGCCCTAATGCAGGGTTTTCCGAGGCCGCCTTTGCAGGTACATTATGCGTCAGGCTTGGCGGTCCAAATGAATATTTTGGAAAAATTGTCAACAAACCGTATATCGGCCAAAAGTTTAATGGCGTTGGCATTGATCATATACCAAAAGCTTCTGATCTTATGCTGGTCGCCTCCCTGATTGGTCTGCTTCTAATTAGTATCATATGAAAATATTTCCGGATAAAAAATGTACAAACCGATAGAAAAGTCTTACAAAAAAAGATATCCATTTAAACTCTGTACAACCTCCTATATATATCCTGATAATATTATCTCCAATGTGAAAATGCTGGCTCCATATCTGGATGAAATCGAGCTGATCTTGTTTGAAAGTTCGCCGGAGAGCCTTCCTGGCCTACGGGAGATTAAAACTTTACGTTCATTGGCGGATGGTTTTGATATTACTTTTAATGTTCATCTGCCCCTTGATATCTTCCTCGGCAGTTATAATAAAGCAAAACGGATAAAAGCAGTGGAAACCATCGAAATGGTCATGGGCCTCACATCTATATTACACCCTTCCACACATACACTTCACTTTGAATACGATAATACTTGTCAGGATGATAAGAGTTTACCAACATGGCAGGATTTTATCAGGACCGGCATGGAGATGTTAATAACAAGGGGAATAAAGTGCGAAAGCCTGTCCATAGAAACCCTTATCTATCCGTTTGAATGGGTTGAAAATATAATAAGAGATTTTAATCTTAAGGTCTGTCTCGATCTGGGACACCTTATATTGCAGAAAAAAAATATTGAAGAGGTTTTTAACAAATATTTCCAACTGGTACCGATCCTGCATGTTCACGGAGTTGAAAACAATAGAGATCATATCTCACTTGACAGATTATCTCAAAAGGAATCCGATAAGGTTATAAATATTCTAAAACGCTTTTCAGGAGTAGTCTCTCTGGAAGTCTTTTCATTTAAACATTTAATAGATTCTTTGCAATTCATAGAAAGAACATTAGAATAATTTAAAAATGGGGGTTGGTCATAACATCGGCCATCAGATGTCAAAGCTGAGCTATGGTGAAATTTGAAAATTTCTGGCATTATCGTTACGTCATTTTTGTGTTTTTGGCAGTCTGCTTTACATCATCTCCGTCTTTTGCTCTTTCACCTGGGGAGATTCTTCTCCTTGCTGATAAGAATAACCCTAAGAGCATTGAACTTGCCAAATATTATATGGAAAAAAGAAAAATTCCCGGGGCTAATTTGTTAAAATTAGATATCACCGAAAAAGAGACCTGCAGCCGGATGGCCTATGAAATGAAAGTAGCTGCGCCGGTTAGAACTTTTTTAAAAAATAATAATGTAACAGGGCGGATTCGTTGTATTCTGCTAATGTATGGTCTCCCTTTAAGGGTTGCAGCTCCACCGTTGAGTAAAAAAGAAAAAATTGAAATAGACGAATTCGACGATAAAAAGTTGAATATTGAGAAAGAACTAAAAATACTGAAAGCAGAGGACAAGAAAAAAACAAAAAAGCTGCAAAAGGCGCTGAAGAGATCAAAGGGAAAAAAGAAGCAGCGTGGTGTAATGGACAAAACGGCTTCTCTTGATTCTGAAATTACGCTTGTGCTGAACAAAGAGTATAAGCTCTCCGGGTGGCTTCCCAATCCTTATTATATCGGCTTTAAAGACAAGGCGTTGGCATTTAAAAAAAAAGATATATTGATGGTAAGCAGGCTGGATGGTCCGTCTTATAATATTGTTAAAAGGATAATTGATGACAGCATAAAAGCTGAGCAAACCGGATTACAAGGGACGGCATATTTTGACGCAAGGTGGGAAGAAAAAAAAAATAAAATACTCTCAGCGTATGAAATATACGACAAATCCATACATCAAGCCGCGAAACTCGTAAAAAAGAGAGGCATCCTGCCCGTTGTCATTGATAGCACGAAAGAACTTTTCAAGAAGGATGATTGTCCTGATGCTGCTCTGTATTGCGGCTGGTACAGCCTTGCTTCTTATATTGACTCTTTTTCATGGGCGCCGGGTTCTGTGGGATATCACATTGCAAGCAGCGAGTGCGTAACATTGAAAAAAAAAGAGAGCCGGGTCTGGTGTAAAATGATGCTTGAAAAAGGGATCGCCGCAACCATAGGCCCTGTTGGCGAGCCGTATGTGCAGGCATTTCCGGTGCCGGAAATATTCTTCGGATTTCTTGTAGACGGATATTTGAACCTGGCCGAAGTCTATATTATCAGCGTTCCTTGTTTGTCCTGGAAAATGGTGCTGATTGGTGATCCATTGTACCGACCTTTTAAGGGAACTTACAGAAAATAATCTACGCATTCTGTTTGCCCTTTTGTCCGTCTTCTATAGATTGTCACATAAATAATTTCACTGCGTTATCGGTCGTTGGAGTATTACAATACGCCTTCCTCCCTCTGGCCTTGTAAAATTTATTATCTGACAATCTATACGTTGCGGTAACAGTTGTATAGTTCACTATGCAACTGTTACCACGCCTTGAAGACGAACAAAAAATTTGCACGATATGCGTAGATTATTTCCTTCCAGTTCCCTTATGAAAATCAGACGATAATAAAATAAAGAACCTGGAGATTTCAAATGACTATTATAAAATCTTTTCTGCTCGTTATTCTTGCCTTTGTCGCAATATGCGGCTGCTCATCCGACGAAGAAAAAAAAACCTCATATCTTGAAAGCGGGAAAACGTATTTTGAAAAAGGCGAATATAAGAGCGCGGAAATTCAATTTAAAAATGCATTACAGATTGACCCGGAATATGTTGAAGTTTATCAACATCTTGGGAAAACGTGTCTGAAACTGGGGAACCCGGGAGGCGCGTTCAAGGCTTATTCCATGGCGGTCAAGCTCGATCCTGATGACACGGAAGCACAGTTGAAACTCGCTACTTTACTGATGCTGGGGAAACGATTAAAGGAATCAAGAAAAAAAGTTGATGCTGTGCTTGCAAAGGAACCAAATAATATTGACGCCTTGTTTCTGCTGGCCGGCCTGTTTGAACTTGAGCAAAATATAGAAAAATCCGAATCTGTTTTAAAGAATATAATAAAAATCGACGGCAAACAGATACGGGCATATATGGGCCTGAGCAATCTGCTGCTGCGTAAAGGAAAATTAGCAGAAGCCGAGGATGCCCTGAAGCAGGTGGTGAAAATTGATAAAAAAGCCGTTAAGCCGCACCTTGCCTTATTCAGTTTTTATTTAAGAAAAAAAGAATTTGATCTTGCGGAGACTGAACTCAAAAATTCAATAAAAATGAACCCTGAAAATTCAGATCTTCATATCATACTGGGAAATTTTTATTTCAGTCAAAAAAAGAATAAAAAGGCTGAGGCAGAAATGCTTGAAGCAATTAAAGTCGATCCTGGGAATATTAAACCACTTATGGCTTCAGCATCATTTTATTATACTTCGGGCAATAAAGATAAAGCCTTGGCAATGTACAAGAAAGCACATGAGCTCCAGCCTGAGAATGTCGGAATAATGGATAATATCGCCAGATTCTATTTTAAAAACAGGGAGATTGCCGCTGCTGAAGAACAGATTAAAGAGATTTTGAAAAAAAGGCCGAAATATTTTCCCACCAGAATGCTTAATAGCGAAGTTATGTTATTTAAAAAGGATTTTACCGGGGCCACAGTTCTGCTGGACCAGATCATAGACGAAGAACCTCAAGCTGCCATGGCGTATTACTTTAAAGGTGTCGCTCATCTTGGTAAAAAAGAGCCTAATATGGCTAAATCTGCCCTGGTCAAAGCCGTTGAGCTTCAACCAGGTAATATAAAGGCCCGGATACTCCTTTCTGAAATATATCTGCGCGAACGATCCCTGGAGCTTGCCCAAAAGGAGGCTGAAGAAATACTCGCGGTTTTGCCCAATAACTACAGGGCCAGATTGATTCTAGGTAATGTCTTTATGGCAGGGAAACAATTTAAGAAAGCGAAATCAAATTATGAATGGTTGATAAAAGCAGCTCCCGAAAACCCGGCCGGATATTTCAGGCTTGGTCTTATTTATCGGATGAGTAATGATTATGATGCTGCCATGGTAAATTTTAACAAAGCTTTGGAAATAAATCCCAGGCTCATGGATGTTTTTTCCAATGTGGTCATGCTTTATGCTGCCAAAAATGATTATGGAAACGGTATTAAAAAATGTGACGAGCAGATTAAAAAGGTGGGGGATATACCACCTGTCAATTCTATGATACATCATTTGCAGGGAGGACTATTTCTTGCAAAAAAAGATTATAATAGCGCTGAGGCGGCTTTTAAAACAGCCATACAAGAGGATCCTGATTTTATCCGCCCGTATTATTCACTGGCAAAATTATATCTTGCTGAAAAAAATGAAGATAAAGCTATTGAACAGATAGAGACCATTTTAAGCAAAAATCCTGATCAGACAGCGCCGCACATGCTTCTGGGAATTATTTACGATACACAGAAAAAGTTCGATATTTCAGAAAAACATTACAGGGCGGCATTAAAGGTCGACCCTGATTTTGCCCCGGCAGCCAACAACCTTGCATATCTGCTTGTTGAACATAATAAAGATCTCAATGAGGCCCTTAAATTCGCACAAAAGGCTAAGGAAAAGCTCCCCCTTGATCCTGGTGTAATGGATACACTTGGCTGGATTTATTACAATAAAGGATTATATGACAGCGCTATAAGCGAATTTAGCGACAGCTTGGAAAAACTTTCAGGAAATGCAATCATACATTATCATCTGGGGCTGGCGTATAATAAACAAGGTAAAAAAGATTTAGCCAAAAAAGAACTCGAAACGGCCCTCCGACTTAGTAATAGTTTCCCGGAGGCAGATCAGGCGCGAACAATATTGTCCGGGTTATAAATATAATGAAACATCCTTCATTTAAAATTTTAATGCTCTGCATAATTCTGCCGCCGGTGTTGTATATTTTCACTCTGCAGTTAATGGAGAATCAACTTCAAAAACGGTATACAGATGAAATAGAAGATATTTATATAGGCGACACCAAGCCTTTGTTTAATGGACGAATCAGTCTTAAAGGGGCTATTAAAAAAAATATCGATCAATATCTACTTAACCAGATCCTGCCGAGGTGGGGCGCCGATCTAAGGGTGGTTGTTACCACGAACCATGAAACAATGTTATACCCTGATTTTTCCGGGGAAGATGATGATTCAATGCTGGTGCAGGATCCGATGCGGCTTGCCACGGAAAACTACAACCTGTTAAATGAGGGCCTGAAGATAATTGTTGAACTGGAGATTCAACATAATACCTTGATTTCCAATACAATTATTATATTTTACATTTTAATATCCGTCATGGTGTTTTATTATTATTATAATGCCGGGATAAAAAGAATAAAGGAGAAGGATAGGGAAAAAAATCGTAAAATAGGGCGACTTATAAAGAATCAAGAAAAATATACATCCCGGATAGAGAGAATAAACGTAGAGAGACAAAAATTATCAAAGGAATTAAACATAATAAAAAAGGAACTTGATAATGAAAAGATAAAAGCGGACAAAATAGAGACTAATATGATAGAGGAAATAGTGGCCCTTGAAAAAGAAATAGAAGGAAGTCTCTTTTTCCAGCATGAACAGCAGAATGAGATAGAATTGCTAAAAGAAAATCTTGAACGACTGGAAAAAAGTAAATACAGGCTTAAGGCTGCAAAAAACATACGCAAGCGCTTCAATGCATTATATAAAAATATCAAAATTAACAACAAAGCCATTGATGGATTTCTTGGTTTGCCTGAAGATATGAAAATAAAAAGCGAAGAGATTATTCATCAGTTAAACGAAAACTCCTCGGTTATATCTATAAAAAGAAAGGTCTTTACCAAAAAAAGCAAAAAAACAGTCTTTGAGGTGATTTTTGCATACAGCGGCCGCCTATATTTTTCCAAAACAAAGGATAATAAAATTGATCTGCTTACAATAGGCACCAAGAATACACAAAATAAGGACTTGGAATTTCTTGATAATTTTTAGGAAAAAATATGTATCTTGAGCATTATAATTTAAAAGAGAAACCTTTTCAGATAAGCACAGATCCAAAATTCCTATGGCTTGGTGATAAGCATAAGGAAGCCATGGCTATATTAAAATATGGAATAATAGACAACCGGGGGTTTTTGCTACTTACAGGTGACGTAGGTACAGGCAAAACTACCCTGATCAATAGCCTGGTCAATGGTTTGGGAAAAAATACAATAGTAGCGGTGCTTCCCGATCCCGGGTTGGAACATCTTGATTTTTATAATTTTGTTGCACATGCTTTTAAGATAACAGCAAAATTCAAGACAAAAGGTGAATTCCTTATAAAATTTGGTGATTTTCTAAATCAGGCTTATGATAATGACAAAAGGGTATTGTTGATTGTTGATGAAGCCCAGCGTGTTACCAATAAAATGCTCGAAGAGATTCGACTCCTTTCCAATATAGAAAAGCAGCATACTAAACTGATCAATATTTTTTTTGTAGGTCAGAATGAATTTAATGAACTTCTAATAGAGCCGGGCAACAGAGCTTTAAGGCAAAGGATTACGATAAATTATAATATTGAGCCATTAAGTGAAGAAGAAACCGGAAAATATATTAATTTTCGCCTAAAAGTAGCGGGAAATCCAAACAGCATTTTTAATCCTGGCGCCATACGCGAAATCATTGCTTTTTCATCCGGGTATCCGCGCCTTATAAACATCATCTGTGATCATGCCCTATTGTCCGGATATGTCAAAGGTACGAAACAAATCAATGCCAAAATAATACAGGAATGTATTAAAGAATTGCAAATAACATCGTCTGAACCGAAAACCGCAACCAAAAAGATTCAACATATAAAAGAGACCCGGGCATCGACTGCCGAGCATACCGACCGGAAACCTGCAACAAGGAAATCCGATTATATTATTATTACCCTGTTAATTCTTTTATTCATATTTCTTTATGTAATGATAAATAAAGATCAGGATATTGTTATATCCGGAAAGCGACATGTAATCCTTAAGGAGGTTGTGGAGAATGACGAGGTTCCTCTTGTTGTAGAGGACTTGAGGGAAAAAAAACCTGAGGAAAAATTTATAATACATTTTGGCACCAATTCAAATGAGTTTTCGGAAGAGGCAATAAAACGTATTTATTCAATATCTGAAATCGTTAATAAGCATCCTGAAGCTGAAGTCATTATTACAGGACATACAGATTCCCTTGGTGACAAAAGTTACAACAAAACCCTATCATTGTTTAGAGCTAATATGGTGAAGAGTTTTATGCTTGGTAAAGGTGTAAATCCATTGCAGCTTAGAACGATAGGAAAAGGTTCAGAGGAACCGATGGCCACTAATGAGACTTCTGCCGGAAGAAGCGCCAACCGCCGGGTAGAGGTAGAGATTTTAAAAAAATAATTATAGATTGTCACATAAATAATTTCACTGCGTTATCGGTCGTCGGAATATTAGAATATGCCTTCCTCCCTCTGGCCTTGTGAAATTTATTATCTGACAATCTATGTTTTACTGTGAATTATGAGTAAACTCAACAAGATCCGTGCCTTTATATGTTTTAAGCTTCCTAAGCGGCTAATTTCATCCATTTGCAGGATACAAGAATCTGTTAAACAATATGAGTTGAAAATAAGGTGGGTGAGGCCTGAGAATATTCATCTTACAATAAAATTTCTAGGGGATATCAGTTGGTCAGACATAGATGATATCGGAATGGCTATAAAAGAGACGGCTGCAGACTTTGCGCCATTGCTTTTATCCGCCCAGGGATTAGGCGTCTTCCCAAATCTTAAACGGCCGCGTGTTATATGGATCGGACTCTCCGGCCAGGTTGAAGAATTCATCGGTTTGCAAAGAATGCTCGATAAAAAGCTGCGGCTTATCGGCTTTCCAAAGGAAAAGAGGCCGTTTAAAGGGCATCTTACAATAGGCCGCGTAAAATGGCGATTAGATGCCCGTCAACTTTCTGATATTATTAATCGATTTAACAAATTTGAAACAAAACAATTTTTTGGTGACAGGATTTTTCTGATGCAGAGCGAATTAAAACCGTCAGGCCCGATTTATACAAAGTTGATGAGCGAATCCTTAGTGGGGGACAGTTCTTCATGCGGAAATCTTTAGAATCATCTCCCTTAATGCGTGTACCCTATTTAAGCAATTTATGTCTACAGCTTTTTTAATCGCCCTTAGCGATCCTTCCCCTTTTTTCCCTACTTTTCCCAAATGCGTACGTTGCAAAACTAAACTTTGCGTCTCTTAACAGCGACAAGCCCTACCTATTTTCGCTTCCTGATTTTGGGGCAAACGCATATGAGTCCAAGATAACCGATAATAGTTAATTATTCTTACCCATTATTTGTTACCACAAGCATATGCGTTTGTTTATAGATTTTATTTTTAATTAAAACAGTGCGTTATTGGTTGTGATAGTTAGGGGGGGGGATAAATATCCTAAATATCTTGCTCCAACTAAAGCCATAATTAGAATTGCTGGGAATGCGGTTACCCTGGTTGACAGTTATAAAAAAGTTGTATAAAATTAAAAACGAGTGCTTGAACTGAGCCCGGAAGAACTTTACGTCGAGCGGCAGGAAAAAGCGTTGCCGATCCTTGAATCGTTTAGGGTGATACTGAAAATGCCATCAGGCCATTTGTCGTGGGTCGCAAAAACTGGCTGTTTTCCGGTCAAGTTAAATGCTTAGTGCGGTTTATTGAGCGCTTACGCTCCTAAAAGCTAAATTGAGCGATTAACCAAATTATTTAAACTCGCCATTGACCATTTTTGAAACCATGTAAATACAGTTGCTTATAAATAGTGGGTTCCGCATATCTTTCACTCCCACCGATATTCCTTGCCTGTCATGGGATAAATTATATTCAAAGTATTAGCTAAAAGAGCATCTATATGGTTAAATTAAAATCATACTCTATTCTTAATGGCAGGCTGATAAAAAATTTATCAATAACTAAGAAACTTGCGATAATTGTTTTTACTTTTTTTCTGGCTGTATTGGCAATTGCAAGCATTATTGCAACCTGGCTTCTGTCTGGAGCCAGGGTTTATGTCAGCGGAGAAGGGATCTACTCCAAAGCTCAGAAAGATGCTGTTTGTAATTTATATATGTACGCCTGTTCTCATAACGAAGATAAATTTGAAAAATTTATGGAATGCATGAAGGTGCCTTTAGCCCATCAGAAGGCGCGTTTGGAATTGGAAGAAGATAATGCTGATTTAACAGTTGCCTCCCAGGCATTCGTCGAAGGTGGAAACCATCCGGAAGATGCAAGAACCATGTCGTATATCTTCAAATACCTAAGACATGTCAGCTACGTTGACAGAGCAATCAGCTTATGGGCTGATGCCGATCGTTATAACATTGAATTGAAAAGTTTGGGCGAACAATTACATAAAAGCATTTCCAATAATCAAACAAATAAAAATCTTCAGTCGATACTTGATGAGATATATATCCTGAACTCTGAATTGAAAACCACCTTAAATGAATTTTCAGCGGCATGTGGAGAAGCAGCCAGATTATCCAGAAAACTTTTAGTGTACCTCATTATTCTGACAGCTGTCATTTCAATTACAGCCGTCGTTCTGATATCATTATTAATTTCAAATGATATCAAAAGAAAGATATTTTTACTAAAAGAAGGCGCAGATAGAATCTTAAAAAGTGATTATCAGACGAAGATTGATGTATCATCGACTGATGAATTAGGTACGCTTGCTGTAAGCTTTAATGAAATGTCGGACATGCTGCTTCAAACAACATCAAGCCTTGAAGAAAACAATAAGCGATTTATAACTATGCAAAAAGAGATGAAAAAAGCTCGAGACAAGGCGCTTGAATCATCCCGTCTCAAAACCGAGTTTCTTTCCAATATGAGCCATGAAATCCGCACTCCAATGAATGCGATAACAGGTTTTACTGATATCCTCCTTTATACCAATCTGGATGAAGAGCAGATCAATTATGCAAAAAAGATAAAAGTAAGCGGACAAGCCTTGCTTTCCCTGATCAACGATATTCTTGATTTCTCCAAGATAGAAGCCGGAGAGCTGGACATTGAAATGATTACATTTGATATCAAACTTTTAGTTCATGAGGTTTGTAATCTGATTCGGTCAAAGTACAAATCAAAACCGATAAAAATTATGACTCAAATTTCTGAAAGAATTTCGTTTTTAGTAACAGGAGATCCGCAAAGGTATCGTCAAGTACTTAACAATTTGATGGATAATGCCTTTAAATTTACAGAGTCAGGAGAAATTGAACTTGCCATTGATATTGAAGATGAAAAGGATGATTTGATAAAAATTCATGCCACGATTAGAGATACAGGTATAGGTATTCCAAGAGATAAACTGGAGACGATTTTTACGCCTTTTCAACAGGCTGATGGCTCAACTACAAGAAAGTACGGAGGTATCGGTCTTGGTCTTTCGATCGGCAAGCGGATATCAAACCATATGGATGGTGATGTTTGGGCCGAAAGCCCCGCCTTTTATGAATCGAACTCCTCTGCTTCATTAATTCAGGAGGCGGCATCTATAGCAGGAGGTCCTGGAAGTATCTTTCACTTTACTGCATGGCTTGAAAAGCAGAGATCGTGATTTAATTTATGACTTAATTTATGACTCATCAGTTTTCGTCGATACTACAACTATACATAATTTCTGAAACTTTATGAATGAACCGGCTGATAGACCAGCTTATATAGATTGTCAGATAATAACCCGATTTTAAAATTTGGCACAAGGCCAGAGGGAGGAAGGCGTATTATAATACTCCGACAACCGATAACGCAGTGAAATTATTTATGTGACGGTCTATAGAAAGGTCTTCTGTCAACTTTCATACACTTGGAGAAAAAACTAATGAACGGCATCCATACTATTTTAAATTATAATATTTTAAGAAAAATGGGTCAAAGTTTGCACTCCGAAGTCTTTTTGGCCAACAAGAGCATCCAATCCGAACATCTTTTAGTATTAAAACGTATCAAACAAAACCTGATAAGATCCAAAAAGGATCTTCACGATCATCTAAAACAGCAGATCGAACACCTTCAGCAGCTTCGGCTCCCCAAAACAATAAATCCTGATCTGTATGTACCTGATGAAAGCAGACTTTTTCTGGTTTGTGAATACTTTGACGGCCAAAATCTTTTTGACTGGAGAAAAGAGAGAGATAAAGTCGAGTTAAACGATTTTTTCAGCATTTCATGTTCCATCGTAAAAATTTTAGAGGGTATTCACAAGGCAGGTCACTTTCATTGCGGAATAAAGCCTAATAACATCCTTATCAATCCAGGCACCCTCGATATCCGGCTGATCGACCTTGTCAGGGTGATTCATTTTAAGGATATCAGTCATTTTATTTATGATGACAGCTTCAGAAATAATACGCTGTGCTATGTTTCTCCGGAACAGACAGGACGAATCAAACAGAGTGTAGATCATTTAACGGACTTTTATTCACTTGGAATTGTCTTTTACGAGCTTTTAAGTGGAGAGTCCCCCTTTGCATCAGATGATCCCCTGGAAATCATTCATTCCCACCTGGCTGAAGATCCGCCTCTTTTGCATCAAGTTAATCCAAAGATTCCCGAAATCATCAGCAATATAGTCGCAAAGCTCATACGAAAGGAACCTGAAAAACGTTATCAGACCGCCCATGGGCTGCTTCTCGATCTCTTGCGCTGCCAGGATGAATACCTGAAAACAGGAAAAATCAGACCCTTTACCATGGGTCTTAAAGATTATATCAACCGCATAAATATTCCATGCATCATGATTGGAAGGGATGAGGAAAAATCAATGCTGCTGAAAGAACATGCCAGGTCAATTTCCGGTTCTTTCCGCTGTGTTATGATTTCAGGACTTCCGGGCATCGGCAAGACCCGGCTGATTCAGGAACTCCAACTGCCGATCGTTGCCTCCAAGAGCTATTTTACCCTGGGAAAATTCGATCAGTTCCAGAAAGATGTTCCATACAGTACATTGATCCAGGCATTTTCATATCTTATAGTAACCTTTCTTACCGAAGATTCGAGCAGGATAATGCACAGGTGTAAAGACATAACCAAGGCTCTGGGACCGAACGGTAAACTGATTGCAGATCTGATTCCGGAACTTGAGCTGATTACAGGCTCTTTTCCCAAGGTCTCCCCCCTGCCGCCTGCCGAAGCCCGCAGCCGGTTTAACCGTACAATAGAAAGATTCATATCCTGTCTTGCCGACTATGATCATCCCCTTACGCTTTTTATAGATGACCTCCAGTGGTGTGATACCGCTTCCTTTGATATTATTAAAAATATTTTTAATAATTACAAAGATTACCCCTATCTTTTTCTCTTGGGGGCTTATCGACATAATGAAGTTAGCGAGACTCATCCATTGAGCCGAATACTTAAAAAAGTCAGAAAAACAGGTACATCCCTGCTTGAACTTCGCTTGCATGAATTGAATTTAAATTATTCAAATGAAATGGTTGCCCATATCATCAATACTTCTTCTCTGCGGACAGATGCATTGACAAAGATTGTATTTTCAATTTCAGAGGGAAACCCCCTTTATTTGAATGAAAGCCTTTCCTGGCTGCACAGGAAAAGACTGATCAATCTCGGAGAAGACGGCGTATGGCAATGGGATATTGAACAGATCAAGAAGCATGAGATTCCGGATACAATTGTGGCGTTATTTACAGACAAGATAAGAAGGCTGCCGATAAAAACCGTCAAACTGCTTCAGATTGCAGCCTGTCTCGGAGCAAGCTTCAAGGCCCTTGACTTGAGCCTGATAACCGGCAAAGATCTGGATATTCTTTATCAGGATTTATCTGCCGCATTTGAGCAGCGTGTATTGATAAAAGGGACTTCACACCTTAGTTTCTTCCATGATAGAATTCAGGAAGCCGTTGATAAAACCCTTGATGCTGAAAAGCTGCGCGATCTTCATTCACATATCGCCGAATCTTACATAAAAGCTGTTCCAAAAGGAACCGAACTGAAAAAAGTTGATAATCTTTTTTCCATTGTTGAACATCTGAATAAGGGAAGGAAACAGAAACCTGAAAGGGCAATTCGTTATCGAGACGCAAAGCTTAATTATCATGCAGGGGAAAAGGCTGTCGACGCTCTTGCCCTTGAAGCGGCCAATCGTTTCTTTAAAGAGTGCCAAATGCTTTTACCCGAAAATTCCTGGGACACGAATTATGAATTTACCTTTAAAGTATATAAGAGCCTTGCAAGAAGTGAATTGACCCGGGGAAATCAGGAAAAATCAGAAGTTTTGCTTAATCTGCTCCTCGAAAAATCGATTACAGATCTCGACAGGGTAGAGTGTTTATATGAGCAGACAGCCGGCTTTTCTTCACTGGGCTATTTTGAAAATGCTATTGAGACTGCAAACCGAGGCCTTGCCTTTTTTGACAAAGCGATTCCCAAAGATGATGTCCTGATTTTATCAAAGTGTGAAGAACTAATCAAAAAGATCCATAAGGAAAATCCGGATGTATGGAAGACAATTCTTGAAATGGAGCCCACAGATGATAGAGCAATTCGGATTGAACTCGCCATATATAGTGAACTTATTCCCGATTATTACCTTTCCGGAATGGTTTCTCAGCTTTTTCTTTCAGGTATTCAATCCACTCAAAACTGCCTTGCCGGAGGAATGGATGAATCGGTGATATATTCGTTCTGTATTATGGGGCTTTATCTTCAACAGCGAGACAAGTTTGAAATGTCGTTCAGGTATGAAGACCTGGCCGTTGCATTATCTGAAAGATATCCAAATACATTCGGCGCTACTAGGGGAATAAACGGAATCCTTTGGTGCAATGTTCACAATCGAAGCCGTCCGGAAGATATTGTCGAACTATGCCTGGAGAATATACAAAGAGGAAAGACCTGCGGAGATCTTTACAACGGAGGCCTTTCTTACGCCCCGCTGATATGGAATTTGATTACCAAGGGAGAGAATTTAAGCAAAACAAAAGAATATGTTTATGAATGTATAGAGTTCACCAATAAATATAACCTTTCTTTGTCGTCAGGACTTGCGGAAGCGGTTCTGGCTGGATGGTGTGATGAGATAAACCCAGGCAGAACAGTGACCTCTATCAAGGATATGGATGGTAAAATAAAGCAATGGATTCAGGATAAGCACGTTGTTTCAATCGGTTGTTACTATACTTTAAAAGGCATTAGCCTCTATTATCTGGGTAAGTATGACGGTGCCGTTCTCGTTTTTGAAAAGGCCGGATCATATCTAAGAGGTCTAACCGACAACATACTTAACAGGCTTTGGTTTGTTTTTTATTTTTTAACGATACTAAGATGTGAGAAGAGAAAAGTTTCAACCACTGAAGTGGAAAAGCTGAAGAAAGAATTGGATCTGTGTATGGGAAAAGTTGAAACGTGGTCAAAACAGGGACCGATTCTCAGACCTTATCTTGCGTTAATGAGCGCTGAGAATGTCCGTTTTACCGAGAGTACTGTCAATAACTTTAAAGAAGCGAGAAATCTTTACTTCGATGCCGCAGATACCGCCCACGAGCATGGTTACATACTCCTCGAAGGTCACATTCATGAATGTTTAGGCGAATTGCTGGCGGCTAGAGGCCAAAGGCAGGCACGGTTTCATATTCAAGAGGCGGCCTTGCTTTACGGCAGGTGCAATGCAGAGCAGAAACTGATCCTCATCAATAACAACTACCCCCAATATCTTATTTCAGAGCAGTGGACGCAAGCTTTGCCGATTCAAGAACTTGATACTTCATATCTTATGAAGGCATCTCTTGCTATCTCGCAAGAACTCGATTTGAGCAAGCTCTTAATAATAATAATGAAATCGGTTATGGAAAGGCAGGGGGCTTCAAGCGGTTATCTTTTCATGGAAACTAAAGGAAAACTCTTTTTGAGAGCTGAAGGGATTAAGGGAAATATCCTCGATGTTGCATTAAAAAATGAACCTTTCCCCCATACCAGGGGATTGAGCCATGCCATCGTCCGTTATGTTCATCGCACAAAAAAAACCGTGATCCTTGAAAATGCTATGGCTGGAGGATCTTTTGCCTTTGACGAAGATGTTCAGAAATTGAAAATCCGTTCAGTCTTGTGCTTGCCGATAATGAAACAGCGAGAGATGAAGGGAATTCTTTACTTGCAAAACAATATGATCAGCTCAATGTTTACAAAAGACCAGGTTGAGTTCACCAGTCTTTTAACTTCCCAAGCAGCAGTTTCTATGGAAAATGCCATACTGGTTGAGGAGTTGAAGAAGGTTGAAAGGCCGTCGCTGTAAAAAAATATTTCGTCCCCGTTCCTTATCTATTACGAGTTTGCCTAAACCCGATTCTTACTCCTCTGCCACGACATCAAATCGCAGTCCACTGACACCTTCGCCTGAAGATATAATTTCAAAGATTTGTGAATATTATAATGTATCGTTCAAAGAATTGCTGGTGACCCGGCGTGTTTTTTTCACTAAACCTCGCAATATTGCTATAAACAAGGCATCTGCATTTAAATGTTTTCGTTTTTTGATTTTAGATGGAATTTTAAATTTTTTAGATAAACGCGCTTTCTTTACTTCGCTATTTTAGGGCATTCTGGCCCCAATCGGGAATTGTTGTAACTGGATTACATTTTTGGACAAGAGGTTGTTGCGTTAGCACGGTAGGATTGGATGAAGAAACAATAAAAAAAATTATTTATCTGGAGATTTATCTTTAACATTTAATATTTTTTCCAGTATAACCTTTGTTATCATGTATGTGGGCCGAATTCCTTCGTCTCCCATGCTGCCCGAAGCAAGTGTTTCTCCGCTGGAGAGAGGATTATCCGATGCATAATATGCATATCGTGTCTTTATTTTTTTTGATACATGCCCTCTGATGATGGCCGCATTTATTGCTCGCTGATAATGGCCGCCCTCCATCTCCAGGCCCACCGCTTTCCAGCTTGCTGTTTGAAACTTTTCCAGAACATCCCTGTTTTGAAGAGACGTCCCGAGAACAGTGACAACAGGGCCGGTATAAACATTTACTGAATCATCAAAATCTTTTTTTTCTAAATCATTGTTGATGAGATAATTATGCGGAATTCCTTCAAGGACATGGGCAGTTGCAAGAATTATGTCCCCCTTTTTTCCCGGCAGAATACCTGCTTTGCCCATAATTGAAATAGATTGTACATCCTCAATTTGTGTTGACCTGCTTTCAAAACCGGAATTGAGAAGTTCATCCATAACTTCAAATGCCTGGGTCCCGAACGCATAATCCATTACCAGGATAACAGGCTTGTTCTTTTTCAAAACGGCTTTATTAACGCTTAATTCAGGATGTAACTTTAAAGATTCCAACCTGGAAGCATCTATTATCTGGCAATCTATATGCGCCCCGGAAGAATCGGGCAGCTCCAACAGACCATGCTTTACGGCATAGCTTATGATTTTTTCTTCTTTCCCCCTGATCTGATTAATAAAGCTGTAAAGATCCCCAATGTTTTTCCCAGCGATATTTTTTTCCATTGCGGAGTATGCATATAACAAATTAACAATACTATGCATGTTTGCGCTTATAATATGTAATGGCCGATTCTCAAACCCCAGTTCTGATAATTTATCTTTTATCTCTTGAGCCCAGGCCCGGCTATGTTTATGATGCCCCATCATATCCCGGAAAGATGGAGTAAAATATATTAATAGTTCATTATCCCTGGACAACTTCCCGCTTTCCACACGTTTTCCCAACTGGTAGATTATTTGGAACAGACCCGCATTACTCTTTTTCTCTTCCTTGCTTTTTTCAAGATACTCGTATGTTTTTCTTGTCTCATGATATGTTCGTCCCAGGATTATACTTAAATTCCAGATTGCCTTGTCCAGCCGTTTTCCCTTTAATACTGAGCCGCTTGTTACATTTTTCTCAAGTTCCCGCCATTCAACGGTTATATCACCTGATAGATCTTTGGTCTGATTATATATCTTATTTGCCTCAATGTTGAGAAACGTCAAATGTGTAAGGAGATCATACATCTCACTGCTCAATCCTCTTGTAATAACAAAGCAGATCTCATTGCTGCTTATGCGATACGCGATTCTTCTCCTTTTGGGAGGCTCTATTTTTTCAAATGAAGTCTGCTCGAAATCATCCTGGGCGGTTAATATAATCCGTGAACATTCTTCAATGCCCCTGGGCAATCTTTCCAGTACATATTGCAGACCTCTAATCTCTATGCTTCTCGGGTCATTAATTGTGCCGTATATCTCAGGACTGATCCATTTTAATGCATCTTCGAGTGTTTGCCCCGACTTCCCCGAAGGCTTATAATATCCTCTCAATGCAAGAGCATCCGCAATAGTTTTAAAAGATCTTATTGCAAGCCGCCCCTTTTGTGCTTTTGTTAATTCTTCCAAAACGGATTCCCCCTAATTGGTTGGCCCTGAAAATCTATCGGCATGGGCACGATGCATCGTACCCCTACAACTCTTACGGTAAACATTTCAGGCTTTACTCCGGTTAAAGTTGTTTGAACAGGTATTTTTATAGATGCATGTTTAACATATTCACCCGGTTTCAAATCTTTCAAATCAACGAAGATTTTAATATCTTTATCAGGATCGATTTAATCAAGAATAGAGGATATATAAAATAGATACAACCGCAGGTATGAAATAAATATACCTTGAATAGCGACGTCCAAAGGTAGATAGATATCTCTTAACTATCATGACGGTTTTGATTAATTGCGTCTATAATTTTCAATGTGTTACGCGTGCCGGCCACATCATGAACCCTGACAATATGCGCTCCGTTTAAAGCCGCTGCCGCAACAGCAGCCTGGGTGCCTGATTCAATTAGCGACAAATCGTGTTCTGAATCTTCCTTTAACTCATCTTTAAGTAAATTTTTTAAAAAAGATTTCCGCGAAGGCCCGATTAAAATCGGCACATCAAGAGTATCAAAGTCGGATAGATTTTTTATAATAAGCAGATTATGTTTCAGGGTTTTCCCAAAGCCGATTCCAGGATCGATTATTATTCTTGACCGCAAGATTCCTCTTTTGACGGCTGAATCTATTGAATGTTGAAAAAAATCTTTTATCTCCCCTGTCAGATCATCATAAAACGGAGAAATCTGCATGGTTTGGGGCGATCCCTGCATATGCATCATGATAACCGGCACAGAATATTCAGCGGCAACACCTGCCATATTATGATCTAGACGCATCCCACTGATATCGTTTATAATCGAAGCGCCGGCTTCTATCGCCTGTTTTGCAACACTCGCTTTGGTTGTATCTATGGAAACAGGAACCTTGATGCTTCCTGCAAGTTTTTCTATTACAGGAATAACACGCCCAATCTCATCTTCCATGGATACCGGATCGGAAAACGGCCGAGTCGATTCACCACCTATATCTATTATATCCGCTCCATCTTCGACCAATCGCGCAGCATGGGCCACGGCATCATCGCAAGCTAAAAAAGTTCCTCCATCTGAAAAAGAATCGGGGGTAACATTTAAAATACCCATTATACGGGTTTTATCCCCGAGTTTCAGAGTATGCTTGCCCCAGGAAATGATATATTTTTGCCTGCTCAATTCGTGCTGTCTGCTCCCTGATCGTTGTCCTTAACGGTCTGCTCAAATTCAGGTTTCATGGAAATTATCAGACTGTCAAGCTCTGCGCCCATAACAGTCTCCTTTTCAAGAAGAAGTTCCGCCAGCTTGTGAAGGATATCCAGATTTTCATTCAACACCTTCTGCGCTGTTTTGTAAGCCTTTTTTATCAGACTGTTGATCTCTTCGTCGATTTTTTTGGCGGTCTCCTCGGAATAATCCCTGTGCTGGGATATTTCCCGCCCCAAAAAAATCTGTTCCTCATCCTTTGCGTATGACAAAGGGCCGAGGGTTTCACTCATGCCCCAGGAACGTATCATTCTCTGAGCAATATCTGTTGCCTGTTTGATATCATTCGAAGCGCCTGTGCTTAAACGATTAAATACTATCTCCTCGGCCACCCGGCCTCCGAATGCTACGGAAAGTTCATTCTCGAGCTGATCTTTAAACTTGAAATCACGCTCCTCAGGCAAAAACCATGTTACACCGGCAGCGCGTCCCCTGGGAATAATGGTTATCTTATTAACCTTATCAGTATCAGGCAGGAATCTGGCGACAAGGGCATGCCCGCCTTCATGGTATGCTGTAATCTTTCGGTCTTCCTCCTTAACTACCTTCGATTTACGCTCAAGCCCCATGTAGACTTTGTCTTTGGCATCCTCCAGATCAGACATGCCGATCTTCTCTTTATCTCTTTTAGCCGCAAGAAGAGCAGCTTCATTAACCAGATTTTCAAGATCAGCGCCTGAAAAACCGGGGGTTCCCTTTGCAAGAACAACCTTATCCACATCAGAGTCGATCGGTGTCTTTTTCATATGCACTTTAAGTATCTCTTCCCGGCCTTTTATGTCCGGAAGGGGAACGACTACCTGGCGGTCGAATCGTCCGGGCCGTAAAAGAGCAGGATCGAGCACATCCGGCCGGTTTGTTGCGGAAATAAGGATGACGCCTTCATTAGATTCAAATCCGTCCATCTCCACCAGGAGCTGGTTTAAGGTTTGCTCCCTTTCATCATGACCCCCGCCGAGGCCGGCGCCGCGATGTCTTCCCACAGCATCAATCTCATCAATAAAAATTATGCATGGCGCATTTTTTTTCCCCTGTATAAAAAGATCTCTGACCCTGGACGCTCCGACTCCCACAAACATCTCAACAAAATCCGAACCACTGATGCTGAAAAATGGGACATCAGCCTCTCCCGCAATAGCCCTTGCCAGAAGTGTCTTCCCCGTGCCCGGCGATCCCATCAAAAGCACACCCTTTGGTATTCGTCCTCCCAGACGCGTAAATTTTTTCGGCTCTTTTAAAAAATTAATTATCTCTTGAAGCTCTTCCTTGGCCTCATCAATACCTGCTACATTTTCAAAAGTAACTTTATCAAGCTGATCCGACAGGAGTCGCGCTCTGCTCTTTCCGAAGGACATGGCTTTTCCCCCGCCTCCCTGCATCTGGCGCATAAAAAAAATCCATACGCCTATAAGAACAAGCATAGGAAACCAGGAAATAAAAATTGACATGTACCAGGGCGACTCGACCGGAGGTTTTACGTTAATCGCCACCCCCTTTGTCCTCAATATTTTTATCAGATCTCCGTCCTGTGGAGCAAAAACCTTAAAGCGCGCTCCGTTAGTATCTGTAATATACAGCTCCTGCCCCTGGATAGTGACCCCCCTTACCCGCTCGGAATCAACCATTGAAAGAAAGTCGGTATAATTTATATTTGTCTCTGACACCCGCTGCTGGTTAAAAAGGTTATACAGCATGATCATCATTAATGTTATGACGATCCACAAGGCCAGGTTTTTATAAAAAGCATTCAACTAAAAGTACCTCCCGGAAAGAGTGTTAATAAAAATAGTTATTTTAATCATTATTGATGATTTAGCAAGCAAAAGGTGACCTATCGAGCCCTTAGCAGCAATTTAATGGCACATGAAAGGGATTGAGCCTCCCGGCAACCTATCGGAGAAGTTCAACACTGAGCACTTTCTCTGTTGAATCTTTAATTTTTACAGATTCATCAATCTGATGTCCAACAAGCCAGATTATTTTGTTAAAACTGAGCAGGACAGGTGTGCTTACACGATTTTTTCTGGTTACCTTTTTATTTATAAAATATTTTTTTACCTTCTGGGCGCCTTTCATACCCAAAGGATGAAAACGATCACCCGGTTTTAAATTTCTCACCGTCAATGGAAAGCTTAAACCGTCCATATCAAAAAAAGCTGTTTTATCTCCATGGTTGCATAAAACTGTAAAGCTAATATTATCTATAACAGAAAATTTCATATAAATATTTAATCTATCCAAAAACAGTAAAACAGGGGATTCATGTTCAGGTTGCGGGATAATATATTCAAAGGCCGGCAGTTCATTAACATAAAATTCAGGCCTTGATTCCCGCAGCGGTTTTTTTTCTTTTGAAATAAATAGAATATCATAATCTCTCCGGATTCTTATTCTTTCCGGCAAATCTATATTCCATGAGGAAGACCCGTCTTTAAGAAGATTTATTATAGAATCAATATGCGATAAGGTTATACGTTTAAGATCTCCTTTTATTATTTTAATGATCTTTCTTACAATCCTCCTGAGCGCCGCAACATCTATGTCTTCTATTTCAGGTATTGAAATTTCCAGCTCATTATCCTTTATGGGGATGCTGTTTTTTTCAAGTATGGAATCAATTAAATTATCTATCCATATCTCTTCAGTTCTGACGATTGTTGAAAGCCTGTTAAGCGCTTCAATTATCCTGGGATTATACGAATCTTTTAATTCCGGAATTAAATTACAACGTATCCGGTTCCTGATCATGCTGGTGTCATAATTAGATTGATCCGTAACATATTCCAAATCCTCTTCTTTTAAAAAAAATAAGATTTCCTCCCTTGTTAACCTTATAAGGGGGCGTATGATAATTTTTCCACTTGCCAAACTTTCTCTTACGGGCGGTATTCCTGATATACCTTGATGACCCGCTCCGCGTAAAATATTCATAAGAACAAGTTCGGCATTGTCATCGGCGTGATGACCAAGCGCTATTTTGGTGAAGCCGTGATTTTCAGCTGTTTTGTAGAAAAAAGAATACCTCACACGCCTGGCTGCATCTTCCAGGGAGAGACGGTTATCGGCCTGATATTCTCGGACATCTTTTTTGCTAATATAAAAAGGAAGATCAAGTCTACGTGCCATAGACTCAACAAAGATAGCATCCTTGTCGGATTCTTTGCCCCTTAAAGAGTGGTTGAGGTGTGCTATTCCCAATCTTAATGAAAAGATACAGGACAATTCAAGCATAACGTGGAGAAGAGCCACAGAATCAGGGCCGCCTGAAACAGTTACCAGCACAGAATCCCCAAGTTGCAGCATATTATAATCTGATACAGTTTTTTCAATAGAATTTAAAAAGTTAATTCCATTGTATTTATTTTTTTTTGATGACATATCAGCGGCTATCTATGCAAGCACACCTCTTGCAAGTTTTGTCCTCTATCCTTATAATATAATATTAATTACCTGACAATCTATATCCGGTAGTCCCTACAAAACAATGCAGGTGATTAAAAAGTGTCTCTGAAAACATGAATAAAAAAGATTTTTACTAAAAATTAAGATTGCTATAGACTAAAAGCAATATATTTTGTAGAGCACGGTTAAAACTCTATTCAAAGGATCGCAACCATGCAAAATACAGCCCTAACACTTTTTTGTCCCGGGAAAAGCTGCAAATGTTATCAATCAACCGAGAACAAAATCACCAAGGATGGAGTTTACATAACAAAATCCGATTTTGAGCCAAGACAAATGTTTTACTGCAATGGTGGCAAACATAGATTCTCAGAAACAGGATATTCCGATCTTTTTGGAAAGCATGGCAGTTTTAAAGAATATGAGCAAACGGCAAAGCTAAACTCTTACGGCCTTGGCACTAATGCAATTGCCGATGTACTTTAAAAAGATCGAAGGACAATTGAACAACGGCAAAAAGTTATTGGACAAAAAAGCCAGCAATTTCACCTATTTTTTTGTTTTACTATCGGACTTACCATTGTATTTCTCCAGATGGATGAACTATGGTCTTACCTTAAAAATAAAAGTCAACAATTATGGGTTTTTATCGCTCTTGAATCCACAACAAAATTCTGGATCGGTTTCGAGTTGGGTTCAAGAACAACTTACACTGCAAACCGTTTAGTAAAGGGCATTAAAAAGTTGGGCAAATGGGGAAAAGATAATATATTAAAGGTCGCTACAGATAAATTAGCGGCTTACAAAAATGCGCTCGAAAACATTATGTCTGAAATTCCTTATGCTTACCTGCAAATTGTTAAGCGCCGAATAAAGCGTCGGCTTGTAACAGTTAAAAAATATTTTGTAAAAGGTACTGTAAAAGATTTCCCCGGAAAAAGCCAAAACACCTCATTTATTGAGAGACTGAACCTTACCCTAAGGCAACATATCTCCTATCTTCAGAGAAAAACCCTGGGGTATTGCAAGAACAAGCTGAATTTTAGTAATGTAATGTGGATTAACTTATTCAACTATAATTACATACAATTTCATAAGAGCTTACGAATACGAATTAACAATGAAAACGAGAAATTTATAAAAAAGTATAACCATAATACACCGGCAATGCAGATGGGACTTACGAATTCTCCACTAAACTGGAGATATCTCATTACAGTCCCAATACCTTGTAAGTAGCTGATTTTTCGAACCTGCATTGTTTTGTAGGGACTACCTAAAGCTATTATCAATGCCAATCGTATCAAAAAATGGATGCTGTTTACCATTATTTATCCATAATTAAAGCAGGGTGTTTTATCAACCTTTTGTTTCTGCTTTTTTTTAAGGCTTTGAGAAGTTATTTCGTCCTCGTTTCTAAATATGTATCAGGAATATGTTTTTGGCAACAGGCAAAATTATGCAATCTCTAAAACTCCGATATAAGGATTTAAGCAAAGATAATAGTATAAAATACTAATTATATCAATATGTTAATTAAGTAAACTTGATAGCCACGCAGTCATACAAACACCTCTATTTATGCAATTACGCGCCTGTACGCGCTTTAAAACCCCTCGTAACGTAGGCGTTGAAAGCTACCTCTTTATTTAAAAATCCTTATATCGGAGTTTTAGTGCAATCTTGACAGCGTTGTTTTTTTGACATAATAAATGAAAGGTTCGTTTTGTATAGATATTTATTTAAATGAATTTTATAGGTTTATCTATAGAAATTAGGTAACCGTTAACGGTTGAAAAATACAGCAGGTTTCGGTGGATTCGCTTCGCTTAATCCACCCTACAAACTTACGTTGCTCTTGAACCGTAGGGTGGATTAAGGAGCGTAAGCGACGAATCCACCAAAGTAGCTGTCCCGCCTTACGTTGATGGCCTGAGATTCAATTTATAAACAGGAAATTATGCCGCTTGTAACCGTGAACGGTTACGAAATTAGGAGAAAAGAGATGAATATTGGTAAGAAGATTGCAGAATATGTAGCTGGAACAGAATTTGACCAGTTGCCTGACGATGTGTTGGAAATGGGGAAACTCTGTTTTCTTGACTGGTTAGGAGTTGCTATTGCAGGGTCAAAGAGTGAATTCGGAGACGTTTCAAAAAAATATTTATCCAATTTTGACACAAAAGATCAGTCTACCGTAATTGGAGTCGGTGAAAAGGCTAATCTTCAAAATGCTTCCCTTATGAATGGCATGCTGTCCCATGCCTTGGATTTTGATGATTATCACATGGCTACCTTAATACATACAACATCCCCAAGTTTGCCCGCGATTATGGCTATTGCTGAATACCGGCAATCAAATGGAAAAGATCTTTTAAAGGCAATTATTCTTGCTATTGATATAAGCTTACGACTTGCCAAAGGAGTGGGGCGTGTTCATTATGACAAAGGCTGGCATATCACCTCTACCATAGGACGATTCGGGGCAGTTGCCGGGGTTGCAAGTCTTTTGAATCTTGACCCGGCTACAATCGTTAATGCTCTTGGAATAGCCGGCACTTCCGGTGGAGGTCTGCGAAATGTGTTTGGAACTATGTCAAAAGCTTTCCATGTTGGTAAAGCAGCCTCCGATGGGCTGACAGCCTGTTTATTTGCCCAGGAAGGCGTTGACAGTTCTTCTGATATTTTTGATGGTCAGCATGGTTTTTTTGATCTGTTTGCTGAGAAGCCTGATCATGAAGTTATTGTAAAGGATTTGGGAGAAAAATTTTATCTTTCGGAAGTCTGTTTTAAAACATATCCTGCTCCGTTATGAGTCCATTCAACTATAGATCTCATGGTTGAGATCCAGAAAAAAGATAATCCTTTCATTTCTGATGTGGATAAAGTTGAAATTCAAATTGATAATTTACCCCTTGATGCGGCAGGTCGAGTAAAACCGGAAACTCTGCATGAGGCTAGATTCAGTATTTATTTCCTGGCAGCATTATCCCTTGCCGAGGGAAAAGTGACAACAGAAAATCTTACGGAAGAAAAGCTCTCCAGTCCTGAAATAGAAGCTTTAAGAAAAAAAATAACGACCCATGGATTTTTTAATATATGTTTAAGTTCCCATGTCAAAGTACACATGAAAGATGGTACAATATATGAAGGGCAGACTTCAGCTCCCAAAGGCTCTTCTGATAATCCTTTAACAGCCGGGGAACTTAAAGATAAATTCATGATTACATCCGGTCTTTCCCCTGGCAGAGCCAAAAAGGTAATTGAAAGAGTTATGGAATTGGAAAATGTAGAATCTGCTGCCGAAATTTTATCTTTAATACGCCAGGAATAGGGGGGGGTAACCCTGCTCTTGATGATCATTGCTCACCGAAAAAAACGCAATTTATAGACCGTCACATCAAACCCCCTCCGGCCTTGTGCCAAATTTTAAAATCGGGTAATTATCTGACGGTCTATATAACCTTCCGAGGTATATATTTCATCCAGTCGATAAAACTTTCAAAGCCTATCCCAAACTGCAACAAACCTGCGTTATATTTTTATCCGATCTTTTCTTCATGCTATTCAAAAATAAACAGCATACCTGACCCCGTTTTTTAATCTTTTATTTCATCCTGATTTATTATATTAATCGAAGAAAAGATCACATTACCATTAATTAAAATACTTATTTGCTGATATGGCTACAAAAAAAGCGGAAAAAAGAAAAGCAAAACGGAAGGCGAAACAGAAAAACCGCCGGCTAACCAAAGAAAAAGTCAGAGTTTCATCCAGCAGGAGCATGAAATCTGAATTTTATGCCGAGGAAGCAAGGTTTTACTGGAACTCGGGTGATTATGAAAGGGCGTTTGCTAACATACAAAAGGCTTTGAAAACTGATCCTCAAAACAAAACATATCTTCAAAGACTTGTTGATGTCGGGCGAAAACTTGACAGGAATGATGTAGTCCTGAGCGGGTACACCCGGTTGTACAACATTGGGCAGCTTGATGACGAGGATGCTTCTTTTTTTGTGCGCACTCTTATAGACACCCGCGATTATCACAATGCCCTGCAAATTTCAGAAATCTATCTTGCAAAACTTCCTGAAATTAAAATTGCAAATAAACGTAAGATAAAATCTTATCTGATCGATTGCCAACGCTTCTGCCAGGCATGCCTGGAAAATGAAAAACATATGGCAGAGAAGCAAGAGATCTCTAAATCGCCTGTATCAAAAAAAGATCAAAAACAGGCCGACGCTGAAAAGAGAATCCCTGCCTCTGACCCTGATCCTGATCCTGTCTCTGACAAGGTACCGAAAAAACAGGTTCTGCCGAAGATACCTGTATCAATAAATCTTGATACCCAATCTTTTCAGGCTGCTTTTTCTTCGGCCTCAGCGGCGGCGCCTGAGGTGCTGGAACTGGCCATGGAAGGTTACAGGATCCGTTTCCGGGATTCCTTTGAGAATCTAATCTGCCTGTCACAGCTAAGCAATGTCAGATCTTTCTGGTACCAGGAGGAGACTGCCCGCAAGGTGTTAAAAAGTTTCCGGGGCCGCGCCATGCTTTCCGATGAGGTGGGGCTTGGTAAAACCATAGAAGCCTCAATTATTCTAAAAGAATATATTGAAAGAGGAATGGTGAAAAATGCGTTGATTCTTACTCCGACACCCCTTGTCAGCCAGTGGAAGGAAGAGCTTGCCGCCAAATTCAATCTTGATTTTGTTTCCACAGATGACCAGGATTTGAAAAATAAAAACGGATTCTGGCAGTCTGATTTTGTTCTGGCATCCATTAACCAGGCCAAGTCAAAAAAGAACTTCAGCCAGGTGACGGAACAGGAATATGACATGGTAATTGTGGATGAGGCCCACCATCTTAAAAATAAAAACACCCTGAACTGGAAGCTTGTAAATTCGCTTAAAAAACGGTTTCTCCTGCTGCTTACGGCCACACCGGTGGAGAATAATCTCATGGAGCTGTACAATCTCATAACCCTGCTCAAACCGGGCCTTCTTAAAACAGCATCGGATTTTAGAAAGGAATTCGTAACAAAGGGAAATCCCACCAGTCCCCAGAACAGAAACAGGCTTAAAGGCCTCCTCGACCGGGTTATGATAAGGAATACAAGATCCCTGGCCAGGATAGATATTCCCCCCAGGTTTGCTTATACGGTCCGGGTGGAACCCGGGGCAAGTGAGAAAAAGCTCTATACAATGGTGACTGACCTGGTCAGTCATATCAACCAGACCGGAAGAAGCGGGAGCAGACTTCTGCTGAAAAACCTCCTGGCAGAAGCGGGTTCATCTCCCAAGGCTCTTGATTTAACGCTTTATCGCATTATCCGGGACGGCAAATATTCATTAGAAGATTTTCATGATAAAATTGAGCCGATCCACAACCTTTGCCGATCCATAACAGGGGAAACAGGCAAGAACAAAGCGCTTCTTAAACTGATAAAAAAAGCAAAAGGCAAAAAAATTATCTTTGTCAAATATGTAGGCTCAATGGAGCAGATTTCGGAATTTTTAGCTTGGCATAATATTCCCCACGCGCTCTTCCACGGCAGCATGGACAACAAAAAAAAGGATGAAGCCATCAGGCTTTTTAAAGAGGAAAAGGATATTCTGGTTTCAACAGAAATCGGCGGAGAAGGAAGAAACCTGCAGTTCTGCCACCAGATGGTCAATTATGATCTCCCCTGGAACCCCATGAAAATTGAACAGAGGATCGGCAGGATTCACAGGATAGGGCAGGAGAAGGAAGTCATGATATATAATTTTTGTGCCCTTGGAAGCGTTGAAGATTATATCCTGGAAATTCTGGACCGGAAAATCAATATGTTTGAGATGGTCATCGGTGAAATAGATATGATCCTGGGCCGGGTGCGCGGAGAAAAGGATTTTGAAGATATGGTCTATGACATATGGGTCAATTCAGGTTCTGAAAAGGAACGGGACAAAGAATTCGGCAACTTTGGCGCCAGGATTAAACGTTCAAAAATCCAGTATACTAAAACCAGGGAACTTGATGACCAGCTTTTTGGTGAAAATTATGAGCTTTGATACTGACAACCAGTTAAAATTATTTGTCGAACAATTTATTAAATCCCATGGCGGGGAGGCCGTAAATAATCAGGACGGCCTGGAGGCGCTCCTGCCTGAGAAGCTTGCGGCAGAGCTTTCCGAGCCTGAATACCTGAATCTGCAATTTGGAGCGGATTCAAAAGGAGATCACAAGATCAGTTACGGTTCTCCCTTACTTGACAAAATTGTCAATTCAGCCTGCCGGGAACTTCCAATCTCTGTTTGTCGTCTGAACTTCCAGTATCTGAAAACCCAGGGATTTAACAGGCTGATAAAAGAACTGTTTGCCTTCAGCAATGCCGTTGGGCATGTCGATTGTACTGCCCGGGTAATGACAGAATATATCTTGCTACAATGCAAGTATCTTGCCCAGAGCGATGAGCAGAAAGAGGGCCTGCTCGCATTTGTCTTCAACCTGGAAACAGGATCAGAAGTTCCGGCAATGGCTTGGGTTCTGGATGATGTCGAAAAAAAATTTAAGCTGAATAAGAACAAAATTAATTTTTCAGAAGAAAAAATTAAAACATTGCTCAACTCCGTACAAAGAAATGCCGGCCCGGCCCTGGCCCCGGAACTGGAACCTTTCCAGGCCAGCATGAACCGAAGATACAGGCGTGATGTTACAAACCTGGATGAGTATTATGCCGCCCTGCAGCAGGAAATGGAAGAGAGCCTGAAGCGGCCCGGGCTTTCAGAGCAGTTAATTACAGATCGAAAAGAGAAGATAGCCCTGATTCCGGATGAGCTTGCCAAAAAAAAAGATGACCTTTTTAAGAAGTACAGCATCAGGGTCTCCCTGGAACTTTGCGGCGCCATGTTGATAAGAACACCCGCCGTAAAAGTTCTTTACCAGGCTTCAATCGGCAGAAGCATAACCAACATCTCCATGTTTTATAATCCAGCCACCAAATCCATGGATCCCCTTGTATGCCGGAAATGCAAAAAGAGCACATTCAATCCTTACTTTTCAGATGATTTGCAGATATTCTGCCCGGACTGTATCGGTAGCTGAATAATTTTTGTGAGCGAAGGAAGTGATATGAAGGATGTCAACAACTCCCCGTATGAAAAAGTTAATTTATTTTTGGGCAAATCCTAAAGTTACAGTTTGGAAGCGCCGATACTATCTGTAAATGTTCTGCTGTATCGGATCAGTAAAAATAATTTGTATTCATTTACTGTCAACCGTAAATGAATACATATAACAAATCATCACTCAATTAATGGGGAGGAAAAATGGGCAACATAGTCAAAAATTTAACACTGAAGGCAAAATTTATGTGCGCCGGATTAATGCTTCTGTTGACAGCAATTATTTCCATCTGGGGAATGATGGAGATCGACAAGGCAAATCACCTTCAAAAAATTGAAAGAGATCACATTGAGTATTCCACGCTTCTTTATTTCAGAGCACAGGAATATGTATCCCTCATGGAAGAGGGTTCAAAGGGTGCCTTGGTCAGGGCGGAAGATCTGCTCAACCGGGAAGCTGATGCGCCACAAAGTATGGGAGTACGGCAATTATTGGAAAATACGCTGAAACAGCCGGTTGCCGTCTTTGATGATACAAATTTTTTAGAGGAGGCTCTGTTTACCTGGTTCGGATTTGGCGGGGCCTTCGATGCATCGGCAAAGGATATCAAGGACTGCGGAGTAGTTAAAAATGTAATAGACAGTTTCAGGAACAATTCTATAGGGCTTGAGCAGTTTAAACGGGAATTTACTGAAGCTGTGCGCCAGATTACCGTTAATAGCTGTAAATTTGCCCCTATTGTATACGGTGCAGGAATCTTCACCAAGAAATTGATGATTACCCTTGCAATAGTGTTCCTTGCACTTACAGGACTGTGTATGTTTTATATCGCCCGGATGATAATAATCCCGGCAACAGAAGCCAAGGCTTTTGCAGAACATATTGCAAATGGAGATCTGAGCGGAAGAATTCAAGTTGATCAGGCTGATGAAATCGGGCAACTAATGGACTCCATGAATGCTATATGCGAAAAAATGGGAGAGAACATCGGCCAGGTGATAGAAGTCTCTCAACAGGTTGCCGAAGGCGCATCAGAACAGGCGGCTGCTGTGGAAGAGACATCCGCAGCGCTTGAGGAGATATCCTCTATGAGCAAGCAGAATGCCGACAACGCAGGCCAGGCCGACAAATTGACGAATAACGTTGTCCTGGTGGTTACAGAGGCCGCCGGCTCCATGGACCAGCTTACCAAATCCATGGATGCTATTTCAAGGGCAAGCGATGAGACCCAGAATATCGTCAAGACAATTGATGAGATTGCTTTTCAGACCAACCTGCTGGCATTAAACGCTGCGGTCGAAGCAGCAAGGGCAGGAGAAGCAGGGGCCGGGTTTGCCGTGGTGGCGGAGGAGGTGAGAAACCTTGCCCTGAGGTCTGCTGAGGCAGCCAAAGGGACGAGTGCGCTTATTGATGAAACCGCCAAAAAGGTCAGCAATGGAGCTTCTCTGGCTTTGAGTACCAATGAGCAGTTTTCCAAGGTGAAGGAACATGCCCAAAAAGTTGGGGCATTAGTGAATGAGATAACAGTAGCATCAAACGAACAGGCCGAGGGTATTTCCCAAACAAGTAAGGGTATGTCTGAAATGGACCAGGTAGTTCAACAGAATGCCGCGCGAGCCGAAGAGCTGGCCGCAACCGCTGGGATATTCAAGGTCGCTGATAGTACAGCAGCTAATGCAGGCGGCTATAAAGAAAATATGGCGACAAATTTATCCAATAATTCCTATATGTCTGCAAACCCGGTGTGACGGGGGGATAGATTGTAACATAAATAATTTCAATGGGTTATCTGTTTATCCTTACCCATTTGCATACATTCCCAGGCTCTGCCTGGGAATGTATGCATCAAGCCATTGAGGAACCGGAATATAGTTTTGATTACAACAAAGATCACTCCAAAACTCTTCCATGACCTGTAGCTTCTCCTTGATCGTCATTTGTTCAAGTGGAAGCGTTGGCATATTATCTATTAAAGACTGCCTTTCAAAAGCGGCGCGACCCTGCCCAGTCCCTCTCAAGCGTCTGGTTCGTCGATCTGATTCGCTTGTAAATACAGTTGATTGGAATATTCAAGAAGAACTTCTTGTCCGGCGACATCTGGCAATTGATGTTTAACTCGACAGCAGCAATTCTAATTTTGGAAGGTTGTGGCACATCATATTGTAGCAACGCTATGCTTCATAATCTATATATAGATAAAAATATACCATAATTAGAATTGCTGAGAAGTAACTAAAACTCCGATATAAGGATCGAAAAAAATTGCATTTTTTTAAAAAAAATTCAACATATTGATTTTGCACCGCGTTTTTTAATTTGCCATACAATGCTGTTCTCAGGCGCTCAGGAGGGCGTGAGTGCACAATCATATACAAACCAGGGAGGGGTATGCGTCAAATAAAAAATCGTCCATAACTACTTGGAATTATTGAGGGTTTGACGACCCCCATTTGACATGCCCTCCGATTTGTGTTTAATATTTTGCATGGCTTCGAGGGAACAATTACAAGACACACTCTGTAAACGACTTTTTTGGCACACCGCAGAGCGGAATGACGGCAAGGTTGCAGACTACCTTTTTCATCGCCACGAAATGGACGTGGTCTATGCCATGGATGAGGCTACCTTGTTTGATTCCTTCTTCAATTATCTGCAGGGCATTGAAGTATTTCCTTTTCTGAAACACCTTGATCCAAAAAATCAATAAAAAAAAATGTCCCTTTTGCGCAGATACTTCTTGTTTACTTAATGAAAGTCGTCGGATCCATTAAAAAAATGGATCAAATAACCGATTTATTGCTCACTGATGAACTCCTTATGAGCATGTGCGGCTTCAATGCATATCAGGTAAAAAATGGCAGCTGTAAGCGGGGCGAAAAACTTCGCAAGACTTATGTGCCTGCATTCAGAGGTGCTTTATGTGTCGATACGGTTGCCAAACACATTGTCAGGATTTCCCCCAGAAAAATTGAAAATTTTTTCAATCGCTGCATTCAACAATTGGCCAAACAGGGACTTTTCCCGAAAATCGGTAGTCCCTACAAAACAATGCAGGTTCGAAAAATCAGCTACTTACAAGGTATTGGGACTGTAATGAGATATCTCCAGTTTAGTGGAGAATTCGTAAGTCCCATCTGCATTGCTGGTGTATTATGGTTATACTTTTTTATAAATTTCTCGTTTTCATTGTTAATTCGTATTCGTAAGCTCTTATGAAATTGTATGTAATTATAGTTGAATAAGTTAATCCACATTACATTACTAAAATTCAGCTTGTTCTTGCAATACCCCAGGGTTTTTCTCTGAAGATAGGAGATATGTTGCCTCAGGGTAAGGTTCAGTCTCTCAATAAATGAGGTGTTTTGGCTTTTTCCGGGGAAATCTTTTACAGTACCTTTCACAAAATATTTTTTAACTGTTACAAGCCTACGCTTTATGCGGCGCTTAACAATTTGCAGGTAAGCATAAGGAATCTCAGACATAATGTTTTCGAGCGCATTTTTGTAAGCCGCTAATTTATCTGTAGCGACCTTTAATATATTATCTTTTCCCCATTTGCCCAACTTTTTAACGCCCTTTACTAAACGGTTTGCAGTGTAAGTTGTTCTTGAACCCAACTCGAAACCGATCCAGAATTTTGTTGTTGATTCAAGAGCGATAAAAACCCATAATTGTTGACTTTTATTTTTAAGGTAAGACCATAGTTCATCCATTTGGAGAAATACAATGGTAAGTCCGATAGTAAAACAAAGAAATAGGTGAAATTGCTGGCCTTTTTGTCCAATAGCTTTTTGCCGTTGTTCAATTGTCCTTCGATCTTTTTGAAGTACATCGGCAATTGCATCAGTGCCAAGGCCGTAAGAGTTTAGCTTTGCCGTTTGCTCATATTCTTTAAAACTGCCATGCTTTCCAAAAAGATCGGAATATCCTGTTTCTGAGAATCTATGTTTGCCACCATTGCAGTAAAACATTTGTCTTGGCTCAAAATCGGATTTTGTTATGTAAACTCCATCCTTGGTGATTTTGTTCTCGGTTGATTGATAACATTTGCAGCTTTTCCTGGGACAAAAAAATGTTAGGGCTGTATTTGCTGTATTTTGCATGGTTGCGATCCTTAAGGCAAATACAGCCGACGCCCAAAACCGACGCGATAATTTACGGCATTGTTCGTAAAAGTCAATTATTTCTTTGACATATTCGCACCTCCAGGGTAAAAATTTACCAGGAAAACCTGTTTGGGAACCCTGAGAGAGAAGGACCTTAACCGCTGAGACAGGCAAGGTGAGATGACGAAAGCAGCAGACGATACCGGCCGGGGAAAAGGAAGCGCCCGATGGCGTATCCAGGATCTTATGGATCTGGAGTATTTTTTTTTCAGCGACTCCAACACTGAAGCGGATGACGACGGCTCCTCCTCTGCCCCGACGGCGCGCGACATTTACCTAACCCGGCTCGAGCATCTAAACGACGGCCGCCCGGAGTCCCGGCGTCTCCTGATTAAAAACTGGCTCGCTGTTCGGCGCGAGAGCGAAGGCGGACCTACGCCCGGAGCAATCTATAAGGAAATTAATCGCATTTGCCTGGTTGTTGCGGCGCTGCTGGGGATCCTATCCGGCATCGGTCTGGCCATGTCGCTGCTAGATTATTCGGGCACGCAACCCCTGAACGTATCGGTGTATCTGGGTGTTGGGGTCTTTACCCAAATCCTGCTTATCTTCCTGCTGGCGGCGGTTTTCAGTTTCAGGGCGGCAAGCCGCTCCCTGGTCCGAAACTCCATTCTGGCACGGCTTCTGAGCCGGATGCTGGCCGGAGCCTTCGTAAAGGCCCGGCAACGGGCACTTAAAAAAAATGACGGGCGAAAGCGCGAGGCCCTTGCTGCGGCAACAGGACTTCTTCGAGGGTGGAAGCAGATCTACGGAAGCCTTTTTTTCTGGCCTGTTTTTATTGTCGTGCAGGTGTTTGCCCTTTGCTTCAACACGGGGCTATTGAGCGCGACCCTGATAAAACTGACCGGTACCGACGTGGCCTTTGGCTGGCAGTCCACCTTCCAGGTAGGTTCCCATGCGGTTTTCCAGGTAGCCCGAACCATTGCCCTACCCTGGCGCGAACTTCTGCCCTCGGCATTGGCCTATCCCAGTCTGGAGCAGATCGAGGGAAGCCGGATGATTCTCAAAGAAGGGATTTATCACCTGGCTACCCGGGATCTGGTCTCCTGGTGGCCATTTCTTTGCCTTTCGGTGTTCTGCTATGGGCTGCTTCCCCGGCTGATATTGCTGACATCGGGCGCCTTCGTCCAGAGGCGGCTTCTGGCCAAGCTACGTTTCGACCACGGGGACTGCGACGGCCTTGTGCGCAGAATGACCACCCCGGTGGTGAGTACCGCCGGAACGTCTCAACCGGCTTCGGACCCCAAGGGGCCGCTTTTGGACGAAGCGGAAGCGACTCCCTGTACGACGGTCCCGGGCGATGCCGGCGGCAATTACGCAGCCCTGGTGCCCGAAGACATCTTCGATGTCTGCGAGGGGCTGGAAGATGTTGCGGCCCGGGAACTGGGGATGCAGGTAACGGACCTGAAAAAAATCGGCGCGGGCTTTGAGCAGGATCAGGCGGTTCTCGATTCGCTGAAAGCAAAGCGGGAAGATGCAGTACCCGGCGGCGTACTGGTGCTTCAGGAGGCCTGGCAGCCGCCCATTCGGGAGACGCTTCAGTTTCTGATTCAACTCCGACAACGACTGGGGAATACGGGCAGGGTCGTGGTGGGGCTTATTGGAAAGCCCGATTCCGAAACTATTTTTACCACGGTCCGGGATAGTGACTGGCGAATCTGGAAACGCAAGATCAAAGCCCTTGGCGATCCCTACCTACGCGTGGAAAGGCTGCTGCCCCATGATCAATGAATCGACTCCGGAATTTGCTGTTGCCGGGCATCCCAACGAAGGCAAATCCTCGGTGGTTTCCACCCTGGCCGAGGACGACTCCGTGCGCATCAGCCCCATACCGGGCGAGACCCTTTTCTGCCGGCGCTTTCCGGTGGTTATCGATGGCAAGGAAATCATCGGCTTTGTGGATACCCCGGGGTTTCAGAACCCGCTTTCGACCCTGGAGTGGATGCGACACTATTCGGGCCCGGACGAGGCCATTGCGGCCGCCTTCCGCCGGACCCATCTGGAAGATCCCAATTTCAGGGACGACTGCGAACTCTTTGCCCCCATTGCCGAAGGTGCCGGGATTATTTACGTGGTGGACGGCGCCCGGCCGGTTAGAAATGTGGACCGGGCCGAGATGGAAGTCCTTCGCCTCACGGGCCGGCCCCGCATGGCGGTCATCAACTGCAAGGAAAAAGAAATCCGTTACCTGGACCAGTGGAAAAACGAATTTCGCAAACACTTTAACGCCGTTCGGGTTTTTAACGCCCACAAAGCCACCTATGCCGAGCGCATCGATCTTCTCGAGACCCTGAAGCGCATTGACCAGGACTGGCAGCCGACCCTGGAGACCGTCATCGAGGCGTTCAAACAGGACTGGTATCGGCGAAATGTTCAGAGCGCCGACATCCTCTGCCGCATGCTCGCAGACGCCCTGACCCACCGTCTCAGCCGTAATATCAACGAAAAGACCGACGAGGAAACAATAAAAAGCCAGCTCCAGGAAACCTACAATCAGGCCATTGCCCGCATTGAAAAAACTTCGCACCAGGAAATCCGGCGTCTTTTCAAGCACAACATCTTCAACATCGACCTGCCGGACTATTCGATCCTGCGCACGGATCTTTTCAGCGATAGAACCTGGCAGGTTCTGGGGCTGACCCCGAAACAGCTAATCACGGCCGCGGGTCTGAGCGGCGTTGCCATGGGTGCAGCGCTGGATCTGACGGCCCACGGCCTTACCTTTGGTATCTTTTCGGCCATCGGCGGGCTGGCCGGCGCAGGCTGGGCGGCTCTGGGCGGGGGCCGGAAACTGGCCCGGACCCAGGTGGTGGGCATCCACCTCGGCGGCCGGCAGATTCAGGTGGGACCCGTTGAAAACATTCAGCTGCTCTACATTCTGCTGGACCGCGCCTTCATCTTCTATTCCCACATCATCAACTGGGCCCATGGTCGGCGGGACTATACCGTTGATTCCGGCACATCCGGAAAAACCAAGGCCGGGGTTACTGCGGAATGGAGCGAGGCAACCCGGCAGGTCTGCGGGCGGTTTTTCAAGGACGTGCGCAACAACGATGATATCAAGGCCGAAAAGGCCCGGCACCAGATGACGTCCGTGCTACTGGGCGCGTTTGAAACGATTTCCCGCAGCGACCGGCGTGACGATCCGGGGATGCGCTGGAGGAAAACCTAAAACAGGAAATTTCCTAATTGAGCGTCGAATGACCTATGACAAGTGTCAGTTTGCGAAACACAATTTTTTTCAGTAGTGTCCGGTTAGGTTTTTGCAAAACTTGTTAAAAAAGGTAAAACATGAGAGACTCTTATATTAAAACCGATTATAGAGAAAAACGAGGCCGCACCAGGAACAAGGTTTGCCATTGCTGCCGGCAACAAGCTCCCTTCTGCTGGACCTGCCGATGCGGTTTCGCCATTTGCCAGGTATGTATGTATGAAAATGAGTGGGGTATGACCTGTAATGGAATAACCTGGCAGTGCCCCGATTGCGGCGCCCAAAACGGATACGGCAATCAATAAAGGAATTAATAACACTTCAAACAGAATAAATTCTGTTTTTTTTATCTTGCCATTTGAATTAGTTATAAAAAAATAAAATAAAATGAAAAATCTTGACGATATACTCCCACTTGTGGAGCAGCCCAGCAGGTACCTGGGTACGGAAACAAATATAATTAAAAAAAATCATCATGGTCTCAAACTCAGGATAGCGCTGGCCTTTCCTGATCTGTATGAAATCGGAACATCACACTTCGGCCTGCAGATTTTGTATAATATATTAAACAGCCATGAATCTATTGTTGCTGAAAGGGTATTTGCTCCGGCGATAGATTTAGGCGGATATCTCAGATCGTTCAACATACCACTGATGACCCTCGAATCGCGCCGGCCGCTCAAGAGTTTTGACATAATAGGTTTCAGCCTTTTGTACGAACTTAACTATACCAACATTCTCTATATGCTGGATCTGGCAGGGATACCATTTTTCGCCAAAGAAAGGGACCTATCCTTTCCCCTGCTCATTGCCGGCGGTCCATGCTCCTGCAACCCCGAACCGGTTGCGGACCTATTCGATGCTATAGTGGTGGGTGACGGAGAAGAGGTCATAATGCAGATGTCCCAGGCATGGATGGAATGGAAAGAAGGCGGACTGGATGATAAGGATTCCATCCTGCAAGCCTGGTCTGAAATCAATGGTGTTTATATTCCGTCTATAAAAAATAAAGCAGTTCAAAGAGCTATAATAAGCAGCCTGGATGATGCTCCTTTTCCGGATACTCCGATTGTGCCTTATGGCCGGCCCGTGCATGACCGCTTACGCCTTGAAGTTGCCAGGGGATGCACCAGGGGATGCAGATTCTGCCAGGCCGGCATGATTTACAGGCCTGTGCGGGAACGATCTCCTGAAAACCTTATTGCTCTGTCGGATGCATCCCTGAAAGCAACCGGATATGAGGATATATCCCTTTTATCTTTAAGCACAGGCGACTACGGCTGCATTATTCCCCTGATGGAATCCCTGATGACCAGATATAAAAATCAAAAGATCGCCGTATCCTTGCCGTCTCTCCGCGCCGACACACTTACGCCTGAATTAATGCAGCTTGTCAAAACCGTGAGAAAAACCGGCTTTACCATCGCACCTGAAGCAGGGAGCCAAAGACTAAGGGATGTCATCAATAAAAACATTACCCAGGATGATGTTATTAAAACAGTCCTGGACGCATTCGGGTTGGGATGGAGCAGTATAAAACTTTATTTTATGACAGGCCTCCCTACGGAAACCGATGATGACCTCAAGGCGATCGTAGCTTTGGCTAATGAAATCAGCTTATTAACCAAAAGCTCCGGTAAAAGAAAAAAAAGAGTCAGAATAAATGTTTCCGTATCGACTTTTATCCCGAAATCTCATACCCCTTTTCAATGGGAGCCCCAGATATCCCTGGAAAAATCCAGATATAACATAAGCTGGTTAAAGGATAATCTAAAAGCCGGGGGAATAAATTTTAAATGGCAAAACCCTGAAGTCAGCCTGCTTGAAGGTCTATGGTCAAGGGGAGACCGGAGCCTGTCGGAGCTGCTGGTCGCGGCATATAAAAATGGCTGTATCTTCGATGGGTGGAGCGATAAATTCAATTTCAATTTATGGGAAAAAGCATTATCCGATACAGGCAAGGATATCGAGTATTATACATCCCGCAAAAGAGATATGGACGAACCCCTGCCCTGGGATCATATTAACACAGGGATATCAACTGAATTTTTAAAAGATGAACTACAAAAAGCCATGTCCTGCAGGAGTACGGATGACTGCCGCTTAAAAGAATGCAACAATTGCGGGGTATGCGATTTTATCAATATAAAACCGAAAGTTTATACTTCACAGCCGCATGCTCTCACCGACAATCCTGCGGATAAGGGATTGCTCGGTACAAATAGCGACAAAACATTTCATAAAAAGATAATGTTATCTTATTCAAAACTTGGGCCAGCAAAATATTTTGGACATCTTGAGCTTGCCAACATATTTATGCGGGCCATACAGCGCGCCGGTATTATTGTAAAATTTTCCGAAGGTTTTCATCCAAAGCCCAAAATTTCATTTGCTGATCCGCTCCCTATAGGTATGGAGAGCGAGGGCGAATCAGTCTATCTGATGGTGCCTGGTAATATCAAGCCGATGGATGTTATGAATAATTTAAACCGCCAACTGCCCGAAGGTCTTCTTGTTCATAACTGTGTTCTGGCTTCTTCCAGGCCTGACCGGGAAGAAAATAACCATACAACATATATGATCTCTCTACAATCCGGCTCTTTTGATAAAAAAAAATCGGATTATTTTTTTAATCTACCCGAATTAATTATTACTAAAAAAAACCGCAAGGGAAGAGAAAAAAAAATAGACCTGAAAGAATCGGTTTCTGCAATCGAAATACTGGAGTCATCAAGATTAAAAATGGCGCTGAAAACCGGGGCAGGGAAAACCGTTAGACCACTTGAAGTTATAAAGAATATATTCAGCATACCGGATCAGGAAATCAAGCTTGCCTCGGTAACCAAACTCAGAAAAAGGCCAATGCAGGATGATCCTCAATAAATATAGATTTTCATATAAATAATTTCACTCTATTATCGGTCAAAACATTCGGCCGAGTAGGGGCGGATTCCATATCCGCCGAAATGATACGGGGGCAGAAATGGATTCTGCCCCTACTATGCCAAGTTTTTTTGTTGATAGATTGAACAAATTATGAAAAATTTATCCTTTAAAAAAGAAAAATTTTACAATCAACGAATGTCGGAGCAGAGCAGATGAATCGTTTTTTACATGATAATTTATACGCAAGTTTCAGGCAGGCGGCTGATGTGTGGCTTGAAAAATGGAATATGCTGCAAGGTGGATGTCTGCATTTAAGCGAGGGGTTAAGTGAGCTTCCAGCAGAGACACGTGAAGAATGGGAGAAGATGGCTTTATCGTGTATCACTACTTGTCATTGCGGCAAGTGCAATGCCGATGCGATCGGCCGGATACATAAGCTTATTGTCAAGAGAGTTCTGGAAGATATTCAAGAAGTAAGGGAAGGATCTGAAATCCGCTGGCAGATCATACCGGCAAAACGGCGTAAAATCAGGAAAAAAAGGCCTGAAATATACCAAAACTGGTTAGGTCTATAGTAGGGGTTTAAAATCTTAAACCCTATGTTCAAAATCTTGAACCCCTACCCGACGACCGATAACGCAGTGGAATTATTTATGTGACGATCTATAGGAGAAAAAAATATGTTTGGCATAAGTATGCCGGAATTGATCCTGATTCTGGCTATCGCGCTTATTGTTGTCGGGCCTGAAAAGCTTCCTGAAATTGCAACAAAAATAGGACGTATAATCAATGAGTTTAAAAAGACGGCGTCTGACTTTAAGGATTCATTTGATGTGGATGATGAAGTCAGCGTTGTAAAAAAAACTTTTGATGATGTTAGCAATGATATCAAGGAAATAGTTGATGTTAAATCTTCCGGCACAAAAGGCTCTGGCGATGATCATACTCAAAAAATGGATGACCCGTCCAAAGGAATGATAACTGGAAAAGGGAATGAAGCAGAATCGCCGTACAAAAAAGAAGGATCTACAGAGCAGTGAATGAAGAATATAAAATCCCTTTTACCGCCCACCTGGAGGAGCTAAGAACGCGCCTTATAACCTGTTCCATTGCTATTGGCGCGGGGTTTGCGGTTGCTTATTTTTTTAAGGAAAAAATTTTTCAGATTTTGACGCGGCCTTTAATGAGGATCATGCAGTCTGGTGATAAGCTAATATTTACAGGCCTGCCCGAGGCGTTTTTCACATATTTGAAGGTGGCATTGCTGGCCGGTATAATTCTGGCTGCTCCTGTGCTCCTCTATCAGTTCTGGTTATTTGTTGCTCCGGGCCTTTATCAAAAGGAACGTAAGCTCCTTATTCCCATTGTTTTTCTCTCGACACTTTTTTTTGTGGGCGGCGCTTTTTTCGGATACTTTATTGTTTTCCCTTTTGGTTTTAAATTTTTTTTGGGGTTTGCGTCCGAGTCTATCCGTCCCCTGCCGTCAATGAAAGAGTATCTAACCTTTGCCTCAAAACTGCTGCTTGCCTTTGGGGTCGTTTTTGAGCTTCCTATTGTTATTACTTTTCTGGCCCGGCTTGGTATTGTTTCTGTGGAATTTTTAAAGAAAAACAGGAAATATGCTATGCTGATATTCTTTGCAGGCGCGGCAATCTTAACACCTCCTGATGTTATCACTCAACTCATGATGGCCTTTCCGTTAATGGTATTATATGAAGTCAGTATAATCGGTGCTAAAATATTCGGCAAAAAAAAAGAGTAACGGTTAAGGGACTATCGCTTTTGCAAAAATCTATAGATTGTCACATAAATAATTTCACTGCGTTATCGGTCGTCGGAGTATTACAATACGCCCTCCTCCCTCTGGCCTTATGAAATCAATTATCTAACAATCTATATACCAAATAATATAAAAAGATGAACTGACCCAAAACCGAATACAATGCCGGTACCGTACCAAATTCAAATCGGTAAAAAGCGGTGCGACATATGAATTTTAATACCGGATTTGTATTTGGAATTAAAGTTTTTCATGTAATTACCAATATTATTAGGTATGGATATAGCAGAACTTCTTGATCACAGATTGGGCATGATAGCGGTTAAAAAGGGACTGGTCGGCAATGAAGAATTTTATCGTGCCATAAAAGAACAAAAAAGAATATTTTCCGAAACAAAAATCTTTACCCCTGTCGTTGATATACTGGTTAATCAAGGGGTTATACCAAAATGCCGGAAGGATGATTTTTTATTGCTCTCAAGCTCCCAATCCCAGGATTCACAAACAGGCGCTGACCTATATGATGAGGGCAAGTTGGCCAATGCTTCCATGCCTGAATCTGAGGAAAAAAATTCTGTTCTGGAATTAACAATTTCGGATGATAAGCTGGCAGCAGTTGTTTCCTTTAATGGAGAGGCTGAAACAAGTATTACGGCAGATGATATAAAAACTCTTTTGGAAAAGAAAGGTGTCATTTACGGGATATTGGATGATGATTCTATAAACAGGCATATTGAAAACGCGCAGGAACAAAATTTTACATTAAAAGTTGCATCCGGCACTATGCCTGGATCCGGAACGTCTGAGCAAATAAAATATTTTTTTGACAGGGATCCTTTGCGGGTCGGCACACTGACAGATGAGGGCACCATGGATTGGAAGAATCGGGGCAAAATTGCCCAAGTTGATTCGGGTGCGCTTTTGGCTGAAATTATACCCGGGAAAGAGGGTGCCCCCGGCATCAATATATATAAAAAGGCCATACCCCCTTTGAAATATAATAAGGCAATTATTTCATGCGGAAAGGGGGTCGAAAAAACGGAAGACGGCCGAAAGTTCTATTCCACTGAAAAGGGACAGCCCGTGATTTCCGGCGACGGGATGCTGGAAGTATCCCCTGTTCTGAAGATAGCAGGGGATGTCGGGATTAAAACCGGGCATATCGATTTTGATGGTCATGTCGAAGTAGACGGCGTGGTGCTTAAAGGTTATCAGGTAAAAGCAAAAAGCCTGCGCGCAGAGGGAATTTTTGATGCTGACATCTCGGTCTTAAACGATATTGTTGTTTATGAAGGAATCTTTGGTGCCAGGATCAGAAATGATGGGAGCATAAAGGCCGGACATATTCGTAAGTCGAATATAGTGGCGCTTGGAAATATGAATGTGGAAACAGAGATAGCGGAATCCATAATTGAAACAAGCGGCCGGTGTATAGTCGAGGAAAGTGTCTTTGCATCTGAAATTTCAGCTAAAAAAGGCATTAAAGCTGGTAATATTGGTTCAGAATCAGCCGCCCCGAGCCAACTTACCGTGGGGATCGATTTTAGAGCCAAAAGGGATGTAGTTGCTCTAAAAAAAAAAATCACGGATGAAAAACAGAAGATTGATGAGATTACCCCAGGGCTTTTGACATTTAAGGAAAAATCAGATCTGTTAAATACCAAACTGGGAGATATTGCCCAGATTCAGGATAGATATATTATTGAGCGTAGAGGCCTGCTCGACTCGCCTGAAGGCGATGCCGGCAGGATAGCTGTATTGGAAAAAAAAATTCGCGAAATTGATAAAATCGTGGCCGGATTGATGGATGAGGATGAACATGAGCTGCAGAAAATTAATGAAACAGAACTCGTAATAAAGAGCTGCAAAGATAAAATTGATGAATTTCAGGACAAGATTCACGAAATAAACAAAAAATCAGAATTGGACAAAGGCATAGCGATTTTAAAAGCATCCGGCAAAATATATCCAGGCACAGCAGTCAATGGCAGGCACTCTTCCATCAAGGTTGAAGAGATGCTTCAAGGCGCTACAATCAGCGAAAGAAAAGGAACGAACTCAAAGGAACGGAATCTATGGCATATGAAAATATCAAACAGATAATTTTCCATATGTTACAAAAATCCGGTCATCTAAAACATTAAAATCTTTTAACTTTTGTATTGAACCTATTGATGCTGCATTTAATACCACACCATTGGAAAGTAAGTGCCTTCCGTCTTTTAAACATAACTCTTTTGCAAGCTTCATCCCTTCTTTTAAATCTTTAATAGCTACCCATTCCCGGCCTTCTCCGGTTCCTGTTTTTCCTGTAATTTTTATCAGCTTTTCAACAACATCGGCGTCATATTTACTGTTGCTTCCAATTTCCAGGGCTTTTTTTGCAATCTGTTTATTTAAAGTGTCAGGATCATTGGAATCACAACTTTCCGTGATTTCCCGGCCAAAATTATCCGCTGCCCTTTTTTTGATTTCTTCGATACCAGCAGGCCAGGTGTGAATGATTTTGCAGTAATCTGAAACCGCCGCAACAATTCGTGCTCCTATCGGTATTTGAAATTCTTTTAAGCCGTTCGGGAAACCGCTGCCATCAAAATTTTCATGATGGCTCAGGATTATCCCACTTACCCCGGAAAGCCTTTTTACGGCCTCAAAACTTAATGATGCTATGAGGGGGTGCTGTGTGTATAAGCCCAGTTCCGTCTTATCCATCTCTATTTCATCTTTTAACAGCATAAGTTCAGGAAGACCGAGCAGGCCGATATCATGAAACAGGCCGGCGATTTCAATCTGATCAGCCAGCTCTTTTTCAAGGCCTAAAGCTTCGGCTGTCTCCCTGGACAGCCTGCCCGCATGCTTCATATATTCCCCCAGCACAGGGTTTAGCATCTCAATAAGAGATGATAAAAGCCGAATAATATCCATATAGCTTTCTTCAAGCTCTTTATGTTTTTTCAGTATTTCATTTTTTTCTTCAAGAACTTTCTGTTCCAGTTTGATTATACGCAAACCGGAACGTACTCTTGCTCTTATTTCTTCCGGATGATATGGTTTGGAGATGTAGTCATCGACGCCGGCCTTAAACCCCTTGAGCGTATCCGGCAACTGATCCCTGGTAGTCTGAAGAATAATATACACATAATGGGATAATTTTTCAGCCCTGATTTTATTGCATAAAGTTATCCCATCCATTTCAGGCATCATCCAGTCCGAGATAACCATTTTGAATCTTTGTTCCTTAAAAAGCTCCCAGGCTTTTTGTCCGTTTTCTGCAAGTACGACCCTGTGGCCATCCTTTGTCAGGGTTTTATTAAGAAGTTCAGCAATTACAGGATTGTCTTCCGCTACTAATATTTTCATGCTTTTTTTATCTCTGCCATACATTCTATCTCTACCAAAGCGCCCAGTGGTAAACCGGCTGCCTGCACGGTAGCTCTGGCCGGTTTATGATCGCCGAATTCCATGCCGTAAATTTCATTCACGGTTGAGAAATCATCCATGTTAACAAGAAAGATGGTAGTCTTGACAACATCCGCCGGCGAAAGTCCTGATGCCAGCAGGACCGCCTTCAAGTTATTCAAGACCTGTTTTGTTTGCGAGTTTATGTCATTCCCGGAAAGTCGCCCCGTAGATGGGTCTATTCCGATTTGGCCGGAACAAAAAAGTAAACCGCCTGTTTTCACGGCTTGAGAATAGGGTCCGATAGCCGCCGGAGCCTTGTCTGTTGATATCAAATCCATAGTATCTCTCCTTAGGGTTCGCGCAAAAATAAATTCAGAGTGACAAAAAACGTCATAATAATGACACAAAATGTCATATTTTTCAGTAGTGTCCGGTTAGGTTTTTGCATGTTATATGGGATAAAAAAATTAGAAAAATGTTCATTTTTTACTTGACAAACCAAATAAAAATTTTTTATCGTTTTGTTATAAAATATAATTATAACAAGGAGTTAAGACAAAAATGGACATATTCAATATCCCAAAAAAGAATTTTAATCCCCAATCTCATGCTCGATTTCTCAAACCTTTGCAAAAGATTTTTCCTGACACGCCACAGCTTAAATCCCGAGGTCACAGGCCATTGAAAATGACTTTTGAAGATCAGCTTCACGCACTGATATTTTTCCATCTACAAGAACATGAATCAGCTCGTGATCTTATTCAACACCTTAAAGAAGACGATTTTGCCAAAGAATGTGTCGCTCCAGATGGAGGGATCAGTCGTAGCAGTTTTTCCGAAATTATCAATTCTCGAGGGCTTGAACAGCTTGAATATGTTTTTCAAGCTCTTTGCAGCCAGGCACAAAATGCTTTACCATCAAATTATTCAGATCTCGGTGAACTCGTTTCCATTGATGGATCTTTAATTGATGCAGTTCTGTCCATGTACTGGGCTGATTACAGAAAAGGCGCTAAAAAAGCAAAAGGCCATTTCGGCTTTGATGTCAATCGCAAGATTCCTATAAAAATTCATCTGACAAATGGAAATGGCGCTGAACGCCCCTTTGTCAGGTCTATCCTTACAAAAGGCCAAACAGGAATCATGGATCGGGGGTATCAATCACATAAGGATTTTGATCTTCTTCAGGATGAAAAAAAACATTTTGTTTGCCGCATCAAAGCGAAAACAACAAGAACTATTATCAAAGAGCAGCCTGTTGATCCCGACAGCTATATTTTTTATGATGCTGTGGTTCTTCTTGGCACTCCTGGGGTAAACCAGACCAGAAAGCCGGTTCGACTGGTTGGTTATAAAATTGCCGGTGTCAAATATTTTGTGGCAACTGATCGTTATGATCTTACAGCCGAGCAGGTTGCAACCGTTTATAAGCTTAGATGGGATATCGAAACTTTTTTCAAATGGTGGAAGAAACATTTAAAAGTGTACCACTTGATTGCTCACAGTAGATATGGCCTGATGGTTCAAATCCTTGCGGGGTTAATAACCTACCTGCTTATGGCCATATACTGCCATGAACAGTTTAATGAACCTGTATCAATAAAGAGGATTCGTCAGCTTAGAAATACCATCCAGAACGAATTACGTACTGACGAAAAAAACGTATGGTCTAATAATCTGATTATCAAAGAGCAAATGCTATATGCAAAAACTTAACCGGACACTACTGCATATTTTTGGATATTATAAAAAATATTTTTTTTGGACAACAGTTAATCGGTCACAACTATTTGAAATTTTATATTTTTAAATATTTTTATTTTTTTTAAAAATCTTTGCATGCTTTTTGCTTATTTAAAAAATAAAGCACGGTAAATGCTTCAATGATGCGCGTGCATCTTGTTCACCGGTCATCTTCAAACTTTAAAAAAAAAGTATAATTAACACAAGATGTGTATCGGAGAGCAATAACGGTATTATTTGAAATCGGGCTTTTTAATTTTCACTTCCCTTAAATTCCTTGTACCCTTCAAGGTGAGAGCAGCGCTTAAGCAATTAAGCGCTGCTTTTTTTTTGAAGCGGTCCTTTATTTATTTATTCGTAACCGTTCACGATTGCCGGTTCACGGCTGACATTTTTGTCAGAGTTTACGTTCCCATGGTTGAGTTGTTGTTGAAATTGTGGTGTTACCATTGATTCCCACATAACCAGTGTTGCCGGCGTTACCGTTCTATTTTCAACCGTAAACCGTGAACGGTTACAATTATTTTATACAGGTATTCTATACAAGCATAACTTTAATCTCTTTTTTCAGATCGGATGTCACGTTTGGAATAGGAGGCAGACTTTTTAAATTTTTAGCATCCTTAAGCATTTCTCCAAATAGATCCACAATAAAATCATTAAGTTCACGTTTTTTCGTTTCATTATGCCTGCCCCAGTAAACAGGTGATGTTTTTTTCGATATTCCTTTAAGGGTATATCGGCATATATCTATAATAACATCTCTCAACCATTCAACCCTTTTGCTGCGGTAAATTATATTACCCTCAAAACCGATAGCCCCTTGTTTTACAAGCCGCCCTTTATTTTCAAAAAATTGATACCCCGGGGTCCCCATTAATACAATCTGATAATGGGATAAAAGGTTTAAGGTTCTGTCAAGTCTATCCAGAAGAATGTTGCTCTTCAAAAATACAAAATTCCTTTCAATATCTTCAATCGTGCTATCCGGTACAAACATAAGAAATCCCACTTCAGGTTCCAGTCCTGAAGCACGACAAAGTTCTATAGCATTTTCGGAAATTTCCCTTGAACTATGCTTGCCCAGGCCATCTAAAATATCGGCGGAACCGCTTTCTATACCCATTAGGAGGCTGTTTAATCCTGATGACACCATGCAAATCATAATCGAGCTATCAAAATCATTCGGCCGGGTCTCAATTCCATAAGTGATACCCAATTTCCCGATATGTTCCGCAAGTTCAAAAACCCGCTGCCTGCCCTTTGTTCCCGGACCTATAAAATTGGGATCGATAAAATAAAAATCCCTGCTCCCCTTATCATACAAAGAATAGATTTCATTAATGATGTTTTCAGGGGTCCGCCCCCTCCACAAAGGGCCGTTGTTATAAAATGAGGGCACCGGGCAGAAACTGCAATAATTATAACATCCCCTGCTGGCCAGAATGCTGATAGTCTCACCGGGCTCAACATTTCTTGCAGGAAAGGGAAATGAATCCGGATTTTTTTCAGGCCTCCTGGGGCCGTTAAATATAATCCCCTTGCCTGTTCTATATGCCAGACCGGAAATATCCTTCCATGATTTTCCGTACCGCAGCCGGTCAGCCAGCTCTATCAGGATATTTTCAGGTTCTCCGGCAGCTATGGAATCAACAGCTTGTGAATGCATCAGGATTACATTCCATGCCAATGTAGGGAAAAAACCGAACAGATTTATATGCCCCACATAACCTTCAGCGCGCAGATCCGCGAGAAAATTAAAAAATTGATCCGTATGTTCCCAGGAATAGACGGCATTAATAAAAAGCAGGTCCGGTGAAAGCCTGATAATTTCCTCTTTTGTCTTCAGGAAACACCATCCACTTTTCTGAGCATCAGTAATTTGGACACCATGGCCTGCTTTTATCAAACCTGATGCAACATAACCTGCCAGCAGACATGACCAGAGAGGGGCGTTGGCGATATCATTAAATCTGGTTTCCGATAATGTTCTGGGATGTTCAAGAATAAGTATTGTCATAGTTTATTACTTTATTTGGTTTATCACGGATTAGTCTGGTAATCCATGATGAACAGCTATTAGCATTTAGCCTTTAGCTGTTAGCTGCTAAACGCTAATACCTGATGACATAAGTTTAATTAGTATGTCCTCAATAAATAGAATCACCACAATAATCCGCTATGATCCCTTTATTTCAAGTCTGGAAAAAATACCGGCCGAGTGGCACAATGCTTCCAGTTCATGAAGCAGATACGACCTTTCCGGAGGATTAAAATAAACAGGATATAGCAGGTCAATATCAGCAGCAAGCATTCCGCTTCTGATAATCTTTTCGGTTAAAGGGGCTCCGGGATATAATCTTACATTATTAAAAATCACCGCTCCCAGGTTCGCCATATGCCCGTGGATATCGAGGAGCCTGTCAAGCATTTCGACCGACTCATCGGCATGCTCATCAGTTTCTCCAGGAAGATTTATTAAAAAATGGCACATGGTCAGGATACCATTTTTTGCCGTTATTTTTGCAGCCCTGATAATATCATCCTTGGTCATCTTCTTGTTTAATATTTTCAGGCCATGATCCGTCAAAGCATCACCCGAAAAATATATGGCCGTCAGTCCGGCTTCAACTGCAAGATCAACTATCCTTTCTGTGATATTCTCTTCCCGAAAAAAGCCTGTCCATCCGACTTGCAGTTTCCTGTTAATTATCTCCATACAGATCGCTTCAAAATGGTCGGAAGGCCGGTTTACAACGGGATCGGTAAAATGGAATAGATTTGCTGAATATTCTTTGTTTAAATACTCCATTTCATCTACGATTTTTTTTGGAGATCTCAGCCGGGTCTTTTTTCCCCCGAGAGATGGATAAACACAATAGCCGCATTGTAAATCACAACCTCTTTTACCCTCGATGCCTATGGCCGCCACATATTGATTCGCTTTTAGATAATAATTAATATCAAAAGCTTTGGTATCCATATCCGGCAGGCAATCCATGGATATAAGCGGACCGGCAGGATTATATCCAATAAGGTTCCGGTCCCTCCAAATCACTCCCGGAATTTTTTTAAAATTAGACGGATCTGATATTAATTTCGGAAATGAAGATTCACCTTCACCTACTATTCCCAGATCTATTTCAGGGATAGCATCCATTAATCTCTTCCCGAATAATGAAAAAGCCGGCCCGCCGGCCAACAACCAGGCTTTAGACACAAGCCTATGTACCATTTTTGCAGAGGTTTTTAAAGAAGAGAGATAAGATGCCTGATGACCGGCCAAGGGATCTATGTTTCTGAATGAAAGAGAGACAATATCCGGCTGGACATTTAAAAGAACCTCTTTTAATTCCGGCCATGGATCAGGATAGATATTCATATCAAGAGCCCATTTTGCATGCTCTTTCGGAATTAAGGACGAAAGTCTGGAAAGACCAAGGGGATATACTTTTTCCCCGGCACCCATATGAGAACTCGGGACTTGAACAAGTAAAATACGCATTTTTTACTCCAAAAGCAAGAGGCCGATATATTTTACATACTGGTTTTTGTTTGCAACAGGCTTAAGACTTATACCGGCATTTTTTGCTGTTGAATAAACATCTATCCCTGATCCTTCCATGGAAGGACGAGCTTTTTCAGGATATTTGCAGATACCGTCTTCAGGGCATTTGCTGCAAACCGGGCAATGTCCTGCTCCGAATACAAGCGCCTTATGGTATCCGGCCAGAAAAGCTTTTTTTTCCATCAGGAGCAGCCTTTTATGAAACTCCCTGCCAGGGGGAGAGCCTTCAAGAAGAAGCGAGCATTTGTATGATTTCAGTAAATCCTGTGTTTCTTTACTCTTCATGCCATATGGCGGGCACTGAAGGTTTTTTCCGTAAAGAGCGCAGCCGAACCGGCATTTTTTTCTAACCCAGTCCCCTGTTACTATTTTTTCAACAGGAAGAAGAACAGCTTTAGTAAAACCGGCTCTTACAGCTTTATATATCCACTCTTCATAGCCGGTCTCCAAATTAAAGCCGATATCCTTTCGGCTTGCAATAACAACCGAAGAATCCGTGCCAAGATCCTGAATAGCTACACGGCTTATCCCGGATTTTTTCAGCCATTCCGATATCATGGAAGCATCATGGCAAGCTCCGTTATATGTATTCAGCATCATGCTAAGGTCATACAGCACGCCTTTATGAGGAGAACGCCCCGCCCTGTCCGGAAAATAATCGTGTATAACAAGCAGGCCATCCGGCAGCAGCAGATCAACCGCCTTTAACAGCAGATCATGAGCGTCATCACTGTCATAAGCATGTAAAAAATTATTCATAAGTATCATTCCGAATTTTTGTCCGGAATCAAACCTGTAATTACGGAAGTCCCCCTCAATTGTTTTGATTCGCTCCCACGAAGATTCATCAGGATATATCCTTTTTGCGGCCTGGATGACTTCAGGGATCTCAAAGAGCAAAGCTTCTCCGCGTTGCCTGGTTTTTATAACAGCCCGGCTCACAGCGCCTGCTCCCCCGCCTATGTCGAGAATAGGCGTCTCCCACCCGATTTCTTCCAGCAGTTCAATGATTTCCAAGGCTTTCTGCTTTGCAAGGATATCCATTGCCCGGACATATTTGAAGGTCTTTTTTTCATAATTATCATCCTGCGCGGCAACATGGGGCGCCTGCCTGCTTTTTAATGCAACCTGATCAACAATAGCCTCCCACCTGGGCTTCATATAAGAGCGATATAAAAAAAAATCACCCATATATCCGCTCTTCCCCGGCACCAGGTAGATTCCCGCAGACTGGCTGTTGCAAAATTTGCCGTCCCGATAATAAACAAGGTTGAGACTTTCCAAGACGTTAAGAAGACGCTTCAGCCTTTTTTTTCTGCACCCGGCAGCTTCAGCAAGAGATTCTATGGTTGCGGCCCCTTGATCCAGAAACATGAAAAGCTTCAGTTCTATAGATGCAAACAAAACTTCAGAATACCAGTATGCTGTGGAAAGATCCTCTAAATACTGGAAATCCAAATGTGCCGGATCGGCTTTTTGAAAAAACAGATTACTCATAATGCGTAATTTTTAGTTTATAATTGCATACGTCGAAGTTTTTTATCTTGACTCTAAACCTTTTTTATATAATAAACAGAAAAAATTTTGGGAGATCGTCCAGCGGCAGGACTACGGACTCTGACTCCGTCAACCCAGGTTCGAATCCTGGTCTCCCAGCCAATAAAATTGCCGATAAAAATATGAAAGGGCTGCTTTTTGTAGAAAAAGCAGCCCTTTTTTTGTGGCCGCTCTCAATTATCATTTTCTCCGGATTCCTTAACTCACCTTTCCGGTAAGTAAAATCATATCGAGACCACCGTGGCAAAATTGATGAGATGAACTGTTGGATAAAACATTATCAGTAACGGAATTCCTTGGAACAACAAGCGCATATTTCCATCCCGCATAACTTGTTAAAAGTTTATTGATAATATTTCCAAGCAATTTTATACTTTCATTTTTATTGCCCAGACGCAGACCATAGGGAGGATTTATCGCGACAGTACCGGCATGCTTAAAGATGTGGGAAGGTGAAAACCTGAAAAAATCTTTATTCTCAACTCTCACTATGGAGGATAATTTATGTAATTTTAAAGTATCATCCAACCTGCGGCAATGGCGGTCATCTATATCTGAAGCAAAAACGCAGAATTCGTTTAAAAGCAAAATTTTTTTTTCTGCTTCACGTTTTATATAAGCCCACTGTTCAGTTTTAAAACATGGCCACCCCATAAAAGCGAACTCCCTGAACCAGCCGGCCGGGATATTTGACGACAACATCGCCCCTTCAATCGAAAAAGTTCCGGAACCACACAAAGGATCAATCAAAGGTTTTCCGGCCTCATATCCTGCAAGCATCAAAGCCGCGGATGCTATTGTTTCACGAATCGGCGCCCTGGTTTTATATTTCTTAACTCCCCTTTTATGGAGAAGTTCTCCGCTGCTGTCCAGGGATATAATAACATTATCATCTTGAATTCTGACAAAAAGATGCTGTTGTAAATAATCAATGTTCCCGGCTTGACAGCCAGGCACATTATTAAACCTGTTTGTTATGCCTTTTCTGAAGCATTCCGCAACCGCTGTTTTATGATACAGCCTGGAGTGTATCGAAGTGACACTTATTTCAGGCTGACTATTATTTCCGTTTGTGTATGGGATAAAAAGTTCCCAGGGAAAGTTTGTAAGTTTTTTTTCCAGTATCCTGAAATTGGTTGCTTTCAGCTTCCCTATGCGCATGATGATCCTGTTGGCGGTGCGGAGAAACAGGTTTGCCTTGTAACAATCCTGCAAACGACCTTTAAACTCAACCCCACCATTCACCATGTTTATCTCTTTAATAGAGCCATGAATATTAAATAACTCCTTAAAGCAGACACTTTTAAACCCGGGAGTTGTTGCGGCAAAAAAAAGATGTTCTCTTGCAGCAACGTGTCTTTTTATCCTTTTTTCAAGAGGTGATTGTCGGTCCATTTTTTTATTAACAGGAAATCATCCAATTTTTAAATTCCAGTTCCAAAAAGTATAATCGATAAATATAATACAAATCGGGATACAAACGCAAGCGCCGATTCTGAGAAGTAGAGACGCAAAATTTTGCGTCTCTACCACTTCCTGTTTAGCCTGGTCTTTTCGGCTTGAGAAATGACGAATAGAATGATAAGTTTATATCCAGGGATGAAAAAATTGCGAACTGTAAGGGTAGCAGTTAGCATTAAAAATGCATTTATTAGCCACAGACGCACACAAACATTTTGAGCTGTCGATATGCGATAGTCCGATCAAAAGGTCGTTCCTAATATATTCATTGATTAGTCCACCAAAAAATATGGTGTTTTGTCCGTGTCTGTTTGTGCGGGTCGAGCGAGCATGGTGAGCGGGTGGCTAATTATTTTTATGCATAGGGTCCTGAAATCATTATAACCGCACAGGTTGAAATATTGCCGATGGGAATTTTTTATATGAAAAATAGCGAATGGAATCCGTCATAACCATAATTAATAACGAGCTTAAACAAATAGCCCGCCGTGTAAACTGGTTTGAGCCTCCGGGAAAAAAGATTCATGATGTCGATCGCTTTCTTGTGTACTTTATGCAATATTGTCTGGATATTGATATTCCGGTTATGCGCCGATATTTTACCGACCTGCAGTTCCGGCATGCTTTTAATAATCGACCGCCTGGCATTCTTGACAAGCGCTCTGCCGCTTATTGGAATTTAATTCTGCCTGATATATAGATGTTTACATAAATAATTTCACTGCGTTATCGGTCGTCGTGGTGGGGGTTCAAGATTTTGAACCCCTACCACCTCTGGCCTTGTGAAATTGTTTATCTGAAAATCTATAGAATAAGCGATAAAAAACATACATTATGAATATTAAACGGATATATATTTTATGAATAGCGACAAAACCATTTACCTGATAGACGGAAGTGCGTATATCTATCGCGCATATCATGCGGTAAGGGGGCTTTCCAATTCCAGGGGTTTGCCTACTAATGCAACTTTTGGTTTTACCAGGATGCTGATAAAACTGATAAAAGAGCGTACGCCGGAATATATTGTTATTTTTTTTGATGTCAAGGGGCCTACCTTCAGGCATAAAATCTATGAGGATTACAAGGCCAATCGGCCTCCAATGCCGGAAGACCTGGTTTTGCAGATTCCCTATATCAAAGATATCACAAGGGGCTTTAATATTCCGGTTATGGAACTGGAAGGGTTCGAGGCGGATGATCTTATCGGAACCGCCGCCCAAAAAGCCGAGAATAAGGGCTTTAAGGTAGTAATGGTGACAGGGGACAAAGACTTTGTCCAGCTTGTTACAGACAGGTCGATCATCTGGGATCCGATGAAGGAGAAAACAACGGATGCGGATACGGTGCGAAAAGAGTCCGGTCTTGAACCGTTGCAGATGATAGATGTAATGGGCCTTTCCGGGGATAAGGCGGACAATATCCCGGGTGTTCCGGGCATTGGACCCAAGACGGCTATTTCACTTATAAAAAATTTCGACAGTATGGAGGGATTATACGAACAGGTCGATACAATCACCAAAAAAAAACAGCATGAAAAACTTGTTAAATTTAAGGATCAAGCTTTTTTAAGCAAAGATCTTGTGACTATCGACCGAAACGTGCCTTTAAAATTTGTGCCCGAAGATTATAAATACAGATCTCCCTATAATGAAATCCTGGCTGAACTCTTTAAGGAACTCGAGTTCAGGAGATTGCAGCAGGACTTTCCCAAAAAAACCGATCTTTCCAATAAGAATTACCATGCAGTCTATACTGAAGATGAGCTCTTCCGTTTGAGAGAGCAACTGGAAGCGTCGGATATTTTCGCCCTGGATACGGAGACAACCTCAAAGGATGCCATGCATGCCGATCTTGTGGGGTTGTCATTTTCGATAAAACCGGATGAGGCTTATTATATACCATGCGGTCATAAGTACCCGGGCGCTCCGGAACAGCTCGACAAGGCATATGTTTTGGGGCAGTTGAAACAACTCCTGGAGAATCCCGAAATAAAAAAAATCGGTCAGAACATAAAATATGACTGGATTGTTCTTGCCCGTCATGGGGTCAATCTGGCAGGTGTGGTTTTCGATACCATGCTGGCATCCTATCTTCTTAATCCCTCAAAAAGAGCGCACAGTCTTGATCAGATAGCTCTCGATTTTCTTGATCACAAAACTATCTCCTATACGGATGTTATAAAAAACGTAAAAGATGCCAAAGATGGGGGTAAAAACGGATTTGCATCTGTTCCCCTGGAACAGGGAGTTCCATACGCCTGTGAAGACGCAGATATCACTCTTATGGCCTGTGAGGTGCTAGAAAAAGAGATTGAGCAGGCCGGCCTTAATAAACTTATGGACGAAGTGGAGATGCCCCTTGTTTCTGTTTTAAAAGATATGGAGATGCAGGGAATATGTATTGACACAGAGAGGCTGAAAAGCCTTTCAACCTTATTTACGGAACGGCTTACATTCCTGGAGCAGGATATCTTTTCGGCGGCCGGGGAAGAATTCAATATCAACTCCTCACAGCAGCTCGGCAGCATATTATTTGAAAAACTGAATCTGCCTGTTCAAAAAAAGACCAAAAAAAAAACCGCATATTCCACCGATGTGGATGTGCTGACAAAGCTGGCGCCAATGCATGAACTGCCTGAGCTTGTTTTAAAGTACAGAACCCTGGCAAAGCTCAAATCTACATATACGGATTCCCTGCTCGCCCTGATCAACCCTGAAACCGGCCGAGTACATACATCTTTCAACCAGACCGTCACCGCCACAGGCCGCCTTAGCAGTTCCAGACCGAATCTTCAGAATATCCCTGTTCGCGGAGATGAAGGCGTGGAAATACGGAAAGCATTTATTCCCAGGCCGGGGTGGATGCTTGTTGCTGCCGATTATTCCCAGATAGAATTAAGAATACTGGCGCATTACTCTGATGATAATATCCTGATAAAGGCTTTCCTGGATGAGGAAGATATTCACACCCGCACTGCTGCCGAGATATTCCAGGTTTTTCCTTCTTTTATTACGCCGGATTTGCGTCGGCAGGCCAAAACAATCAATTTTGGTATTGTTTACGGTATGAGCCCTTATGGTCTTTCCAAAGAACTGAATATAAGCCGCAAGATGGCAAAACAGTATATTGATAGTTATTTTGCAAGGTATAAAGGCGTTAAACGCTTTATAAACGAAACCATTGAAGCGGCGGGCAGAACAAAAACAACATCCACCCTCCTGGGCCGGGTCCGCCTGCTGCCGGATATTGACAGCCCGAAAAAGACACTGCGGGAGTATGCTGAACGTACCGCCATCAATACACCCATCCAGGGAACCGCCGCCGACTTGATCAAGATTGCCATGATAAATGTAAATCAGGCATTTAAAGATAAAGGCCTGAAAGCGGCCATGCTTTTGTCGGTGCATGATGAAATCCTTTTTGAAACCCCTCCGGAGGAATTGGACGCGTCCGAAGAACTTGTCAAGGAAATTATGGAGCATGTTATGGACCTTAAGGTGCCCTTGAAAGTAAATCTGGACGCAGGCAAAAACTGGGCCGAGGCGCATTAATATGAAAAACATTGAAAATCATCATGCGGCGCTCTGTTCTATGCTGCTATCTCTTTTTTTGTTGATCTGCCTGCCGGGCTGCGGAGCAAGAATGAAAAGACTGACAATCACGGATTTACCGGGAACTTTTAAAGCCGGTGAAATAATTTCAGCAAAAACAGGTGAAACTCTATCTTTTGAAGAGCTTATGTCGGATTTAAACAGGGTGCGGATAATCTATATAGGTGAAAGGCATAACGACCCTGTGCATCACACTGTTCAACTTAAGCTGATCAAGGCTCTGTATAAAAAGCATCATAATATAGCCGTAGGCATGGAGGCTTTTGATCGTTCGTACCGGAAGATACTTGATCAATGGACTGCGGGTGGCATGGACGAACAATCTTTTATCGAAAAAACCCACTGGTATGCAAACTGGAGGTTCGATTTTAAACTCTATTCCGGTATTCTTCAGTTTTTAAAGGAAAAACATATAAAACTTGTTGGTATTAATATCCCCTTTCATATTCCTCCAAAGATAGCTGTCGGCGGAATAGAGAATCTATCTGATTTTGAAAAAAAATATCTTCCAAAAAAAATTGATACTTCAAACACAGCCCACAGGGAATATGTGAAAAAAATTTTCAGTCATCACCACATAAAGGGGATAGAAAATTTTGAGAATTTTTATGCGGCACAGTGCGTATGGGAAGATGCTATGGCCGAAACTGTGGCCGGCAGCCTGGAGGATGATATAATGGTTGTAATAGTGGGGAATGGACATATAAAGGAGAAATTCGGAGTGCCGAACAGGGCTTTTGAGCGTACCCGATTGAAGCATATCCAGGCGCCCTTCAGGACTATTTTTTTGGCGCCTGCGGGCAGCAAGGTAAAATTGACATTCGCTGATTATATCTGGGTAACAGGTAAGAAGAAATAAAAAGGGAGTATAGTTTAGAAAAAAAAGCCGGAAAACATTTAAATTATTTTATACCGCTATTAAATCTTTTAATAGTAAACTCTGAAAAATCTTTTATATTCTCCAATATTACCTTCAGATTTCATTGCCTTCCTGAAATATTTTCTATCATCTCTCCATAGCTTAAATCTTGTCGTTTCAACAAGTTAAATCATATCATATATTCATTCCCCTTTTCTACAATCTTGTGTTGCGCATCACCCGCCAAACCTGGCACATATCTTGTATGGATAGTGCCAGGAGGATAACAAAATGCGCAAAATTTTACAAAAAAATTCAGGTTTTACACTCATAGAGCTGATGATTGCTATCGGCATAATCAGCATACTTACTGCAATTGCCGTTCCGGCTGTTATAAACTGGCTGCCTAATTACAGGTTAAAGGCTGCTGCAAGGGATTTGTATTCGAATATGCAGAAGGCGAAGCTGGAAGCGGTTAAACGGAATTCCAACGCAACCATTACCTTTAACCTTCCTATAGGAGGGACTAATTATGACTGCGTGAACTATATCGACAGTGATAATGATTTAGAATATGACGCTGGGGAACAGATCCTGCTCAGATTAAATTTTGCCGATTATAAAAGTGTAAATCTAACAGGCAACACCTTTGCTAACAATGATAATGGCAGACCAAGCGTTGCCTTTAATTCCAGGGGTTTGCCAATTAATAATGCTGGCGGATTTGGAGCCGGAACTTTAACTTTAACAAATACAAACGGCAGAATATATACAGTAACCGTAAGTTCAGCAGGCAGCATAAAGATTAATTAAAATCTAAGGTACGGAAAATGAAAAAAAATAACTTGTTTAGTTGCAACGGCTTTACATTAATCGAACTATTGATTGCCATGGCCATAACCGGAATTGTTTCAGCGGCAATTTTTACAGCATTTCAGTCTCAGCAGAAAAGTTATATTATTCAGGATGATGTGACTGTTATGCAGCAAAATCTGAGGGCCGGAATGGATATGATGGTGCGGGAAATCAGGATGGCCGGGTATAACCCGCAAAACATCGGGGGGCTGGGGATATTAAATGTATGTCCCAGGGATATAAACAATAATATTGATATAACCATGACCGGTAATGGCGCTATACAGATTTCGACTGATTTTGATGATAATGGAGTCTTGGGTGGTAATGAGACTATTTCTTTTTCTATTTGCGATTCTCCTATTTTAACGCCCGATGGTAATCCGGATCTGGCCAGAAATAGTGGAGGAGGGCGACAAATGTTAGCTGAAAATATTGAAGCCCTCGGCTTTGCTTATGCTTATGACACTGATAGTGATGGTAACTTGGATACATCTCCTAATGGTAATGTTATCTGGGCGGTAGATTCAGATGGCGATAATGATCTTGATATTAATCTGGATACAGATGACGACGGCGATATCGATGCCGCTGATGGTCCCGGTGCTGGTAATAACGGAATTGTTAACGGCACTGCCATTGCTGATGTGGCGGTTAATGATATCCGGGCAGTTCGTATCTGGATGCTGGCCAGAGCTGATCGTAGAGATAATAAATACTTCAATACTCGTACTTATGTTGTTGGACATAAGGTGATAACTCCAAATGATAATTTCCGGCGTAGGCTTTTAACCACAACCGTAAAATGCAGGAACCTGGGACTATGAATAAAAAAATCAAAAAAAATCAAAGCGGTTTTACTCTGATAGAAGTATTAATAGGCATGACAGTATTCGCAATAGGGATACTTGGTGTTGCCGCCATGCAGCTTTCAGCTATTAAAGGAAATTCGTATTCCAGTCATTTGAGCGAAGCAAGCACGATTTCACAAGATAAAATAGAAGAGTTAATTTTGCTTAATTATGATGATCATGTTTTATTTGATGATGATGGTGATGATGATGATTATAATGATGGTAACGGAACAGGCGGCTTAGATCATACAAATGAACATGGTGGAACTCCCGATGAAACGAATCAATCCAAAGGTGTAACCGGTGTTCAATATACTACTTCTTGCAATATTGCCGTTAATCAGCCCATTCAAAACACCAAAACAATTAGGATAATTACCACCTGGACTGAAAAAGGGGCAACAAGAACAGTAACAATGGATTATATCAAATTTGATGAAATTTAATAAATCTACAAGAGATATTCATACAAAAACTGGAGATGGATTATGAAACAACTTAAACTATCTGTTTGTAATCAAAATGGATCGGTTTTATTAATTTCGGTTGTAATATTAATGCTGCTGACTCTACTTGGTATTTTTGCAACTACAACTTCCACCATTGAAATACAGATCGCAGGCAATGATAAATGGCACAAGATGGCTTTTTATAATGCTGACGGCGGAGTTGAAGCATCAAAAGAATTAATTGAGCAAAATATTGAACTAAGGGGGTTTCCATCTGTTACTCCACTACCATATGTCTTGGGAGGTGTTGGAATTTATTCGGTAGATTTTTTTATGAATCCAGATATTGATGCTAATATGCCATCAGATACTAACCGAAATGTGTCAATTCCTGCTAAGCCATCTTCGAGTGTTCCCCATACAAATATCCTGATTGGCGGTAATACTTCTTTATCTACCGGCAGTGCTTTGCAAATGATCGCCGGATATGAAGGTAAGGGCAAGGGAGCAGCAGGGGGAGGCGGACAGGTTGTGTATGATATTCGTTCCCGGCGCGAGGGTATAAACAATGCCAGAGCAACAATCATGGGGCGCTGGCGGCATGTTATGTAACTTTTTTTGGAGATTTAAAATGAAAAATAAATTACAAAATTTGTTAACCGGGGTATTATTTTTTCTCTGCCTTCTAAGTATTGCAAATTTTGCTCATGCGCGGACTGTATGGGTAAAGGGTGAAGTAACCCAAGGAGTCTGGCAGTCAACATATCGATATGTCATGGTGGATAATAAAAAATATACCTTTATGCCGGAAGCTGTATTGCACAAACGTTGCTATGATCATTCTGCAGAATCCTGGTATGAGGAAGAATGTTCTTTTAACAATGTGCTGACGGGACAAAAAACCATGATCCGGGTGCAGGGCCGCAGAATATACGAAATGATAATATTTGATTAGGATTCGCTCAACAATAAGTTGGCAATTTCAAGTGTTGAGGCGCCCGTCTGACAAGGCGCGAAAACGCAAGAATATCAGGATATTCCGAGCTTTCGCAACGCAGTCAGGCGGGATGCATCGGCGCTTAAAATGCCAAGTTATTTTTGTGCGAGTCCTTAGGAGGTCGGGATGATCAAAAACATAATAAATAAAAGTATAATAGCGGGAATAAGTTTAGCTATTCTTGGCTCAATCGCCATAACGAAGACATGCTATGCAACAAACAAAGATGATTACACTCTTTTGCCCCCCTTTGTTTCCGCAGGAGCTCCTCCCCTGGTAATGCTTGTTATGGGCCGTAATCACAAACTTTACTATGAAGCCTATAATGATGCATCCGATTTAAACGGCGATGGGGTGCTTGATGTGGGATACAAACCTGATATCGATTATTATGGATATTTTGACAGCTTTAAATACTATGAATATAATTCAACAAATGGCCGCTTCAATCCTGTCGGCACAACCGATGATAAAAAGTGCCCTTCTTCAGGAAATTATTGGAGCGGTGATTTTCTCAATTACCTTACCATGTCCAGAATGGATTGCCTTCGCAAGGTACTGTATGGAGGATATCGCTCTACGGATACTACATCCGAAACAGTCCTGCAGCGGGTATATGTCCCGCAGGATGCCCATTCCTGGGGCAAGGAATATGAAAGCATTGAACATGACAGCTATGATATCAGGGATTATACTCCTTTTGAGTTGCCTGATCCAGGGACAAGACACCTTTTCGCATCAACAACTCTATCAGACAACGGCGGTCCTCTGCTCAGGGTTGCACTAAACAACCCACACAGAATATGGGAATGGGTAGCCAAGGAAAGACCTGTTTGTGATGATTCAATTGTTTCAAGCAGTGGTAATTATAACAGTTATCCTGCCAGTCATAATGACTATGAAAATCTGGTACTTGCTTATGCCAACCCCAGCCATCTACAAGGAAGCCAGTCCGTAGACAATATTGATGGAAGTGGAAATCCATTTGGGTCTGATGACTACTATCTTACTATTTTTTCCGGTAATATTAATATAGCCACAGGTGGCGCTTATGAATTTGCCGTGGATGGTGATGATGCCGTGGAGGTTATTATTGACGGCATAGTAGTGGCTGGATGGTATGACGGCCATGGCAGATGCAACTGTCATACCTATCATGGCACTATTGACCTTGGCGCAGGTACACATGAAATAGAATTCAGGCACCAGGAAAGAACGGGTGGTGATAATTATTATCTCCGGTGGGCTGGTCCAGACAGCACAGATAATAATTGGGAAATAGTTCCAGGCAGTGCTTTTAATGACCTTACCCAGACGGTTTACGATGTTCAGAGTGGCGGATCGGCTATTACTGATTATATAGTCCGAGTTAAAGTTTGCGACTCTTCAATGCCGGAACCTAACAGTAAAATATATCCTGACGGCTGTATAAAACCGATTGGGCTTCTCCAGAGACACGGTGAATCAGAAAGAATGTATTTTGGCTTATTGACAGGCTCTTATGCAAAAAATACGTCCGGAGGTGTATTAAGAAAAAAAATCGGCACCATTACAGATGAAATTAATTCCACCACCGGTCAATTCACAGGAACAAACGGAATAATCAACACAATTAACAAATTTCGTATTGTTGGATATTCCTATAATAGTAATGGTGGGGATTCCTATAACTGCAACTGCGGCTGGATAACCACGCATCCTCTTGAAGAGGGCCAATGCCGGATGTGGGGAAACCCGGTAGCCGAGATGATGTATGAGGGATTAAGATATTTTGCAGGAACAGGAAATCCTACATCTAATTTTACATACAGCGGGACAACAGATGATTCTAATCTTGGACTTCCTTTGCCTGACTGGGATGATCCCTATACTTCAAACGAACATTGTGCAAAACCATTTATGCTTGTAATAAGCGATATAAATCCAACCTATGATTCTGACCAGCTTCCCGGAGTTAATTCTAATTTTGGCAATGGAATTGCTACTAATGGTTTAACCGGAATGGATGTAAGCAATTTGGCAGACACCATTTCAAATGAAGAAAATATATCAGGAGATTATTATATCGGACAATCAGGAAGTAACTACGATGGCGCACCCACAGTAAAAAACGTAACAGGGTTTGGCAGCATTCGCGGCCTGGCTCCGGAAGAACCTACAAAGGAGGGAAGTTATTATTCCGCCGGCGTAGCCTATTATGGGCGAAAAACGGATATCAACACTATTGAGGAAGATCAAAAAGTTATAACTTACGCGGTCGGCCTGGCTTCACCCCTGCCAAGGATAACAATACCGGTCGGGGGGCAGACTGTAACCCTTGTTCCATTTGGTAAATCGGTGGGTGGTTATTCAATTGATGGAACTGAAGGGCAATTTCAGCCGACCAATACAATTGTTGATTTTTTTGTGGATACTATTACGCCCACTTACGGAAAATTCAGAATTAATTATGAAGATGTTGAGCAAGGGGCAGACCACGACATGGATGCTATTGTTGAATATGAATATACAGTCAATGCTGATAATACAATCACCATTACATTGACATCAACCTATGCCTCCGGTTCAATAATTCAACATTTGGGCTATGTTATTTCCGGCACAACAGCAGACGGCGCTTATCTGGAGGTAAGGGATTATGATACGGGCTCAGGAAATGATCCTGATTATTTTCTTGATACACCTCCAGGCCAGGGACCGGGAGAAACCTGGGATGATGATGAAGCTCTTCCAATAACTACATCAAGAACCTTTACTCCCGGAACCGACACTGCCGCAACACTTCTTAAGAATCCCTTATGGTATGCAGCCAAATGGGGCGGGTTTGAAGAAGGAGAAGACGGAAATAATATCCCTGATAAACAGGAAGAATGGGATAAGGATATGGATGGTGTGCCGGATACCTATTTTTATGTAACAAATCCCTTGCGGCTGGAAGAACAGCTTAACAAATCTTTTGCCGACATCCTGCGCCGGGCCGCATCAGGAACCGCTGCTTCAGTTATCTCCAGCACACGTTCAGGAGAGGGAGCGATCTATCAATCACTATTTTATCCGGAATATAAAGGCCCGCTGGGAAATACAGTAAACTGGGTGGGTGATGTGCATGCACTATTTGTGGATGCCTACGGTAATATGCGTGAAGACACAAATCAAAACGGACAACTTGACATGGCAAAAGATGCTGACAAAGACGGCACCATAGAAGTCGGCACCTGTTCAGATCCGTTGGAAGAGGGAGATCTTGTAATTAAATTTGATGGATCGAATGTTTACAAACATGCCGATATAGACGGGAATGGCAGGCTGGAGCAATTAGAAAAATACACAGATTCCAACGGCAATGACATGTATGATGAAGGTGAAGAATATATAGATACAAACGGAAATGGCATGTATGATGATGAAAAAATTCCTCTTTGCGTGGGAACAATCGGGGACATAAAATATTTATGGTCAGCAAACAACTGGCTTGGCGATATATCGGATGCTGATATTACCAAACAAAGGTCGACATATATAAGCAATACAAAACAAAGATATATATTTACCTTTGTAGACAGTAATAAAGATAAAATCCCTGATTCAGGTGAAGTTATTGATTTTATTGATACAGAAAGCTCTATATATCCCTATCTTCATCTTTATCCTTCTGTTTTTGGCGCAACCTTGCCTGACTATCTTCCTGCTGATGCTACAGCCAAAGAAGCATTTATTAATATTCAATCTAAAAGAATCATAAACTATATAAGAGGACAAGACCAGGGAGAAGAAGCCAGTATGTCTATTCCAGCCTTCAGGAGCAGGCAGATAGACTATAATGAAGACGGTACAGTAGATACATGGCGGCTGGGGGACATTATCTATTCCTCTCCGACAGTAGTGGCGGCGCCTGCTGAGGATTTTGATCTGCTTTATGGAGATACAAGCTATACGGAATTTTATCGTAAATACAAAAACCGCCGGCACGTTAATTATGTAGGCGCTAATGACGGTATGCTTCATGCCTTTAACGGAGGTTTTTTTGATTCATCCATTAATCCATCCACTAAGTTACCCATTAATAAGTTTTGGAAAGGTTATTCCGAGTCCGACGGAACATTTAATGATACCGGCCCCGATCTGGGAGCCGAACTTTGGGCATATGCTCCCTATAACCTTTTACCGCACCTGTACTGGCTTACCGAAAGCGACTACAATGCCGATTACCATGTGGCTTATGTAGATTTAAAACCAAAAATATTTGATGCCAAAATATTTACTGCTGACGATGATCATCCTGATGGCTGGGGAACAGTTCTTGTTTGCGGGATGCGTTTCGGAGGGGGGCAGATCCAGGCCGATACAGATAGAGATAATACTAACAAATATGATGATAATGGCACTCCACAAGATGAACCGGTGATGAGGTCGGCATTTATAATTATGGATATTACGAATCCTGAAAAGAAACCGGAACTTTTGGGAGAAATTTCTTTTGATGGTCTTGGTTTTACAACATGCTATCCAACAGTAATATGTATGAAGGATAAAACCGACAACGACCAGAACGACTGGTATCTTGTTTTGGGCTCAGGACCAATCGGAAGCGGAGCAAACGGGCCGGATACAGCATCTTTGCAGGAAGCAAGCAGCCAGCAAAAAGCTGCAATATATATAGTTGATTTGAATGAACTTGTTCAAAATAAAACCATATCATCAGACAATCCATTTGTAGAACTGGATGATAACTCATTTGTATCAGATCCTGTATCTGTAGATTATAACGTAGATTCTAACGTAGATTCTAACGTAGATCCTAACCTTGCTTACAAAGCAGATGTGGTATATTTTGGCACGGTATCAGGAGACTCAGCTATTGGATGGGGAGGTAAGTTAAGAAGAATCATCATAGATAATAAAATTGCAAGTGCTGACTGGATTGGAGACAGCATCTTGATTGATGCCGGCAAACCTATAACCGCAGCGCCTTCTGTCGGCAAGGATGAAGTTGGCAATCGCTGGGTCTTTTTCGGAACCGGAAGATTTTTTAATCGGTCTTCCGACGTTACAGGTGGGCACGCAAATGATCAGCAAACCTATTACGGCATTAAAGATCCACCAGATAAAGATCCACCAGACCTCTTGGATGTCAGCTCAGTAAGGGTATTCGACAATAGCACCACAATGCAAGACACCGACAATGATATATTTGTAACGAAAGATGGCTGGCTTTTAAATTTTCCGGAAACCGGAGAGAGAAACTTTGGTCAGGCTGCTTTGCTGGGCGACATTCTTTTGTTTACTACCTACAAACCGGATGATGATGCATGCAGCTACGAAGGCTCCAGTAAACTTTATGGAGTATACTTCAAGACCGGAACCGCTTATTATGAATCTGTTTTAGGCCTTGGCACGGATGTAGACAATGATGGCAACCATGAAATTATAAGAATGAAAGACCTTGGCAAGGGGCTTGTAATTACACCAAATATCCATACCGGCAGAGAAAAGGGCTCAAAAGCTTTTATTCAATCAAGTACAGGAGCTATAATTGATATTGAAGTAAATAATCCAGGAACAACAAAAAGCGGGACCGTTTCTTGGGCAGAAAAGTGTGATTAAATTAATAAATTATCATGACTGTGGGAATTGCTGAAAAATAGCGGTATGCATTCCCACGCTGGAGCGTGGGAACGAGAAAAAAATCAGGGGGAATGGGATGCTTCCTTTGTCCCGTTAGGGACATTTAAAAATAGGCCGGCAATTTATTACCGGTAAAGTCACACAAATTAATATAGCAATCCTTCCTCAGCATGCCCTGAAAGGGCTAAGGAACGGGGACGAAATAACTTTCACAAGTAGGACACAGCCTGATAATATTGAGTACGGAAGTTATAGCGATGCCGGCGGCGTGTGAATTCTTCCAAAGCAACTATATTTCAGGCATCTGCTCAGTTATTTTGTCAGCGCATTCTTGACTGCCAATACCACGGTTTTCTATGCATATGAGCGATAGCCCAAACAATAATTTTTTCCTTGTCTAATGTATACAAGATTTTATAAGGAAATTTGGGGAGATATGCTTTGTAAATATTTTCTGCTTCTATTAAAAACCAATCCGGATTTTGCTTAATCTTTTTGAGTTGATTAGCCACAGATTTCTTATTAGAAACTTTACTGAAAATATTCTACCCTTTATAAATAAAACTCATCTGTTGACATTTCGACTTGTAGAGACGATGCATGCATCGTTTCTACCCCGGTGGCAATAAACCCGATGGAACGTCCAAAAATCGCAAAGGCGTAAGGGATTCCTCTGGCAGGGTAGTTTATTTTCAGGAAAATTCCTTACAGCTCGCCCTCTTTCTCACGAGCTTTTGTTCCTTGCGATTGATGACCATGATTGCGGTTCTGAATTTATTCTCCCAGTGTGCCATTATATTTTTAACTTGACGAGAAAAAGTGAAACATGTAGTTTTTAAAAATAATGCCGCTTATTAAAACAGAAAAACAAAAGGATAATCTTGCTAAATTCTCCTACGATATAGCAAAGATTATACTTGCAGTCACAGTAGTCGGCCCCATAGCAAAACCAGAAACCTTCCATTTTGCCTTATTTACAGGCGGGTTTATGGTGACCGTAATTTTTTTTGTATGTGGGTACATGCTTGACGCCAACGAGGTGAGATTATGACATATTATGGTATTGCCCTTATCATTTTAGGTATTATTGGTTTAGCAGGGATTATCTATATTCAACTTGACAAGAAGCGCTTACATAAAAAAAAATAAGAAAATGTTAGACCCTGCTCCAATTTTCAGGAAAGTTTGGGTAAACGGAGAGGACGTTGGTGCAGAGCATGCCTGGCTAAAGTCACACAAATTAATATAGCAATCCTTCCTCAGCATGCCCTGAAAGGGCTAAGGAACGGGGACGAAATAACTTTCACAAGTAGGACACAGCCTGATAATATTGAGTACGGAAGTTATAGCGATGCCGGCGGCGTGTGAATTCTTCCAAAGCAACTATATTTCAGGCATCTGCTCAGTTATTTTGTCAGCGCATTCTTGACTGCCAATACCACGGTTTTCTATGCATATGAGCGATAGCCCAAACAATAATTTTTTCCTTGTCTAATGTATACAAGATTTTATAAGGAAATTTGGGGAGATATGCTTTGTAAATATTTTCTGCTTCTATTAAAAACCAATCCGGATTTTGCTTAATCTTTTTGAGTTGATTAGCCACAGATTTCTTAAATCGTTTCCCTAATCCTTTTGATTGGAGTTCATACCATTCGATTGCTTCGTCAAATTCTTGTGCAGCTAATTCATGGATCTTGACCTTCATTATATAATCCTTCAAAATCGAATAATTTTGCCCTGCCTTCATTAACGGCATTTATACGATTTTTAACTTCAGTAATCCATGTTTGACGAATTCCATCTTCCTCGTAATCAATGCTGGAAAGAATTAACTCTGCAAGCGCCACCCTTTCGTTAGGCGGCATCTCTAATGCCTTTTCTAAAAGTGTATTGTCCATATTACACCTCCCTTTTCGTATATTTATTTATGCTTCATTCATCAGTTGGGCCAGCCTTCCAGGGTAATTTCGCAACTCGGCCATCTCTTTTTTTTCTGTTTATAAACGTAATTTCTATTTTAAACCGGGTCATCTTAATTTTCACTATTCATAAAATTGATAATGTTACATTCCAGTTAAATAAAATCAAGAACATTGTGGATTCTGGAACGGAGGGGACGTTGGTGCAGAACATGCCTGGCTGATGCAATTTTATGAATCTAGCAATATGCCAAGGTTAGCCGGATTAGATGCCCTTGGTGAATTGGGGCACATCTTGAATAGTGAATAACTATCAATAAAGCCAAATTTATCATTTGCCTTGTTCCCATGCCGGAGCATGGGAACAAGAAAGCAAGAACCGTTAAAAGTGTAAACTACTTTTGAGCATTTATGAAGGATGCCCTCCTTTTTTGTAATTTTAAATCGAAGTTTAAACCAGACCCAAATTTATGTGCCTGCTTCAGAAACTTATTTTATCCTCTTTCCAGACATATATAAATAATATGAAAAGATTTCAACTATTTCCTATAACCGCAGAGGACGGGGGGAGAGGGAAGATTTATATCTTTGCTTGTTGGTTTGGCAACTATATGATAGCGATTAATATTATTGTCATTGCTCAATTATTTATAACATGAATAATATCAAAAACTGTACAATAACTTATTGTTGGACGATTGATAAAACGCTATTCGTTTACAGCGCATTATGCATATGTGTAAGTAGTTGAGGAGATTTAATAATGCAAAATCAGGCACTTCCTGATTACCCTTTAAAATTCATACAGAAATGTGTTAGCCAGGGGAAAATACTTTGGACGTATCATGTGAATATGCGTTTAAAACATCGCTTCATTGCCCGGCAGGCTATTGTGGATTCTTCTGATTGCTATGAAATCATTGAGCATTATCCGAAAGATAAATATTTTCCGAGCTATCTTGTCCGTTCAAAATATCAAAACAATGTAATACATATATGATTTGCTATTGATCTGGAAAGTAATAATATAAGAATAATAACGGCCTACCGTCCAAATTCTACGGAATGGGAGGCCGGGTTCAGAATAAGGAGGCGCCTATCATGAAATGCCATGTATGTGGTTCAAAATTAAAGCATTTAGTCACAGACCTTCCATTCAAAGCTAGCGATACAACCATTGCTATTCTGAAGGATCTACCTGTAATACAGTGTGAGAATTGCGGTGAGTATTTGCTGGATGATCCGGTAATGATCCGTGTTGAAGAAATTCTTAAAAAGGTAAACGCCGTTGCGGAATTAGAGATCATACGGTATGCTGCATAAAAAGGGGTGAATCAGGGTCACATCTTGAATAGTGAATAAGTATTAATAAAGCCAAAATCATCCTTTCCCTGGTTTTCATGCTCCGGCGAAGCTATATAATAGTATGCATTTACACGCTGGAGCATGTGACCTAAAAAGCGAGAACCGTTCAAAGTGTAAACTATTTTTTGTAGCTTAATAAAGGATGCCCTCCGTTTTTGTAATTTTAAATCGAAGTTCAAACCAGACCCAAATTTATATGCCTGCTTCAGAAACTTGTTTTATCCTCTTTCCAAACATATATAAATAATATGAAAAGATTTCAACTATTTCCTATAACCGCAGAGGACGGGGGGAAAGGGAAGATTTATATTTTTACTTGTTGGTTTGGCAGCTATATGATAGCGATAATAATATTATTATCATTGCTCAACTATTTATGACATGAATGATATCAAAAAACTGCGCAATAACTTGTTATGCCAAAATGAATCTTATACCATAATAGATAGGAGCAAAAAGATGTCACAGTATATTCTTACTGGATACGTTGAAAATGCGTTAGCAGGCGCAGAATATGATAAACTAGAAGATGGGACATTTTCGGGACGTATTCCATCTTGTAAAGGAGTATTAGCCTTTGGAAAAACATTGCGTGCCTGCGAAGATGAATTGCGCTCGACATTAGAAGATTGGTTGCTTGTCGGACTGAAATTAGGTCATCCTATTCCTGTTATATCCGAATATGATTTGAATAAGGAACCTACTTATGAAGCAATGGCATCCATGTAAACGTCGAATTCTCATTAAACGTTTACGTAAACTTGGATTTCATGGGCCATTATCGGGAAGCCGTCATCAATTTATGGTTTTTGGATACCATCGTCTGAGTATACCATCAAATACAGAGTATTCACTGCCACAATTACGGATGGTATTAAATGAGGTGGAATTAATCTTAGAGCGTTCTATTACTGCTAATGAATGGAATAGCTTGGCATAACAAATGAACGAAATTAGGGTCACATCTTGAATAGTGAATAAGTATTAATAAAGCCAAAATCATCATTTCCCTGGTTTTCATGCTCCGGCGAAGCTATATAATAGTATGCATTTACACGCCGGAGCATGAGAACGAGAAAGCAAGAATCGTTAAAAGTGCAAACTACTTTTAAGCATTTATGAAGGATGCCTAATTGTGAATGGGAAAAGATGTTATAAATCGGTTAATTGCTTCATCAAGTCTTGATAAAAGATAATACGGAATCGAATAAAGGTAAAATATTTTCCCGGAAGGAAGCTCTATTTGATCAATCCTGTTTATTCCGGAATATATCCGGACTGCATAAGGATGATTACTTTTTTCCATGAATAAATTTAATGACTTCAGTTTACCGACCTTTCCACTTTTAACTTCAATCGGGATAACGAATTCTTTAAAAGGATAGAGAAAGTCTATTTCAGCGTTACCCTTTTCCCGTATCCAGAAATTGAGAGATGGAGCACGACAGGTTTGTGAAATAATTTCCTGTGCTGCAACCTGTTCCGATATTTTCCCCTGATATACATTGTCGAGCAATTTTTTTTTGTTGAAAAACTCCTTAAATCCAATTCTGTAGTTAGTCAAACCGACATCAAGAAAAAATAATTTAGGAGCTTTTCGCATTTTTTCAATAATTGGAATCTGTTTTGATGTTGATGGCCTTGAGCGATAAACAATCAGCGCACGCTCAAGAACATCAAAAGCTTCTTTAATTTCTCTTGATCTATATGAAGATTCGCCGAATTTTTCATATGTAATCCGTTCACCGGCATAGAGTGGAGCTCTGTCAATCGTGTGTGTTAAATATTTTGCTTTAGCAATATTGGAATATTTTTCAACATCTTCAAGGTATCCCATAAAAATTGAATCATATATATTCCTTAACGCTGAATATGATCCTGTTTTCATGTAAACAGCAAGGACTTCCGGCATTCCTCCAACAAAAGCATACTCATTAAACTGTTCAAGCAGTAAATCGTGAAAAGGGGTTTCGGCTATTAAATCCATATTCAATAATTTTTCAGCAAGTGGTGGATTTTTAGCTTCTATATATTCCATAAAATTTACAGGATATAAAAAAAGATTCCTTACCCTGCCAACGGGAAATGAAAAACCCTCACGTTTCGAAAAAACCTCAAGAAGTGAACCGGCAGCAATAACGCCTAATTCTTTTAGATCTTCATGAAAATATCTGAGCGCTTTTACAGCTTCGGCGGAATGTTGAATTTCATCAATAAATAAAAGTGTATTTTCAATTTTTACGTTATACCCTTTATAAAGCAGGATTCGTTCAAAAAGTTCCTGGCCGGTATTAAAATTTGTAAAAAGCTCACGTTCTTTTGGTCTTTCCAGGTTGATATCAATAAAATGTTCAAAATTTGAAGCAAATTGATTAACGATAAATGTTTTTCCAACTTGTCTTGCTCCCCGTATTATGACAGGTTTTCTGTTCTCCAGCTTTTTCCAAAGTAATAATTCCGATTCGATCTTTCGCTTGATTATCATGGCAGACCCTTTATGATATTTTTTATCCCCTGCATTATTACATAAAATGTTACTATTCTATGATAAATAATTACATAAAACGATTAATTGGTCAAGCTCCAGGTAGGAGCATCGGTTACCCGACGCCCCCCCTACAGACCCGTACGTGAAGATTTCCCTCATACGGTTCCTCGGTTCAAATCCTTTTTACCGGATTATCAACCAAACAGGCGACACCCCGTTTGGCGTATAACTTTGCAGCCCTTACGGCATCAAATATTATGGACTATTCTGGGTAATGGCAGTGGGTATGTTGTGCGCAAGTCCTCGAACATTACTTCGCCCTTGTGACTTCTTCGGCTTAACCATCGACGCCATGCTTTCTCAGTATATTCAAACACAACTTCCAGCACTTTGTAGTTACTTATTACTCCAAAGTACTGGTAAAAACCTCGCAGTTTACTGCAAAGAATCTCATACTGCTCGGCCATTGGCTTATGACGGTTATCCTTGCACCATATCCATATTCTCTTCATAAAACGGCTTGAACGCTTTCTTGCCGTCTTTTTCTTTATTACCATGTACCCTTTTAATGATTTTGACCAGTAAAATGTAAACCCTAAAAATCAAACGTCCCGTTTCCCTTTCCGCTAATGCGTTTGGAAAATCGAATCAGTTTTGTCTTTTCCGGGTGAAGTGACAGCTCGAACTGTTCGAACCGCCTGGGTAATACATCCATGACACGCAATGCGTCTTTTTCATACTCGAACCCGAGGATGAAATCATCCGCCCAGCGTATGATGGAGCATCTCCCTTTCATCCGGGGGATCACTTCTTTCACGTACCAGTCATCTAAAACATAATGAAGAAAGATATTACTGAGCACAGGGGAAATTACTCCTCCCTGTGGAGTGCCCGTTTCAGAGTACGTCAGGTTGCCTTCCTCCATTACGCCTGCATTCAACCACTTCCCTATCAGGCGAATCATTCCGCCGTCACTTACTCTCCGACGTATCATGTCTTTAAGTAACTCGTGATTAATATTGTCAAATAGTCCTGTAATATCTGCGCTTACTATCCAGCTGATATTCTGCTTCAAGCATTGCTCACGTAAATCTTTGATTGCCATGTGTTGGCTCCGACCTTTTCTGAATGCATGGGAAAAATTGTAAAAATTCCTGTCAAATATGACATTCAATATGGCTGCTGCTGCTTTCTGGACAATTTTATCCTCAAGTACAGGTATGCCAATTGGACGCTTTTTCCCTCCTTCCTTGTCTATCCAGATACGCTTTACAGGAGACGCAACGTACTGTCCTCTCCGCAGTCGTTCATACAGATTATAGAGGTTTTGATCAAGATTTTCGGCATACTCCTTTGCCGTAACCTTGTCCACTCCTGCAGATTTGCTTTTCCGAATTTTACGAAAGGATTGTTTCAGTAAATCAAAGTCTATCCGATGGACTACTGATGTAAATACCAGTTCAGGATTACTTTGAGCAAGCAGCTCGATTTTGATAAGGGATGACCCACCTGTTAACACCGGTGGTTGTCCCCATTCTATCGGTCTGGAATTGCAAGCGACCGTTCTTGCAATTTCTCGGCTTTTTGTTGATATGGTTTGTGACATCTGTGTATCTCCCATAATTCCTGCCAAAAAAACGTTATACCCTGCTTCACCTTCCCTGCAGTGGGTCGCTTGGGCATCACTTCCCCACCTTTCCGATCAAGATAGTTCAATTCTTAATCATCGGTACTATGATCTGCTAAGACTTCCGAATGTTTATCTCAGGTTCGTTCGCTCTTCGCTATCCTCCCCTGATACCTTGTATCGCCCATCTTTTAATGTTTGTGTTTCTGCCAATGGCAGACTCGTTGCAAGGCGGGACATTCCTATGCAACGCCGGGATTTCGCTTGCGCTGGATTTCCTGTTACCGTTCTTTTTACCCAAGGAAACATCCGGGTCTCCCAAGTTCCCGAGCTACCCCTTTGAGTACATGCCCTGGTCTAAGACCCCGGTGGTGTCCTGAATACTTGCCTTAGCATATTCAGGACTGCTGCCTTCCGCTGTCTCCAAAGCGTCGGCTTTTTCCTGCAAGCAGGATTATCACAATGACCACAACCATACATTTTTCGGGGCTCAATACAGAGCCTGCAATCTTGCTCCGTCCAGCTCCAGACTCCCGTTACCGGGTTTACCTGTGGACTTCGCTACTGACCTGCTGGTTAGTCTTTAGTCAGGTGGGACTATCTTAACATCAATGCCAGAGCAAGCCCTGCAGAGATGAAGGAAACAAACCGTTTCCCGAGCACCCACTTGGTAACAATATCGAGTTTCAAAGACCTTGTGTCTTATCCCAACGATTCGGATTTATCTTGGCACGAGGGGGGGGGGGGAGTATGGGAGGTCTTTCAAAAACAAAATGACTTGATACCCTATTGCTTAAAAAGTTGATTTTTAATTAATTTTTGATATGCTATTTTAAAAAATGGAGCCTTTATACTCATCTGTACTATTATTAAAACACTATTGGTTATAAAATCACATAAGTAAATAAAAGTCTTTCAAATCAGAATATGATATGGGCACATATGATAAACTTTTGATAAAAACTCCTTCGGAGTACATCAGATGCCAACATTTCATTTCCCAAATTATGCATCTTGCTGAAAGCACTCGGATTTAATGAACGAATACGGGGTGACCACCATATATTTTTTATGAATGATGTTAAAGAAATATTGAATTTGCAACCTATTGGTTCAAAAGCTAAAGCGTATCAGGTAAAACAGATTCGAAACATTATAATAAAATACAAATTAAATCCGGGAGTAGAGTATGAATAAATACGAAATAATTATTTTTTGGAGTGACGAAGACAAATCTTATATTGCCGATGTTCCCGAATTGCCCGGATGCATGGCAGATGGCAAAACGTACCAGGAAGCTATTTCAAATGCTGAAATTATTATAAATGAATGGATAGAAACTGCAAAAGAGCTGGATCGTGAAATTCCACTTGCAAAAGGTCGATTAATTTTTGCATAATAAGGAACGAGGGCGAGGACGCCTATGATTTTATGCTTTTTTTTATTTATTAATTTAAAGGCTACCAAAGAAAACGAACTGGGTATTGTGTAATAAGCGTATCAGGGGTAAGGATTGTTAAAGAATGTTCAATTGCCTGACATACAAGCATACGGTCAAAAGGATCTTTGTGGGGAGTAGGTAGGTAGTTTACATAGGTGCAAAGTATCATTTTCCGATAAATCTAAACGGGTGATCAAGTGTCTTTTTCGCTCTTTGGGAATAAATTTATCAGGTGAAAGAGGAAGAGGAAGAGGAAGAGGAAGAGACAATTTGCCCAAACGATATTTAACATTGATTTCCCACGCAGAAACAGCACTTAGATAGTGACTGAACGAAAAGCTAAAATTGTTATATTTTCAGTAGGTTAAGTGTGTTTTTTAAATTGAAGTTTTTGAGCCGTTAGCTTTTAAAATCAAACAGATAGTTCCTTGAGCCAATAGCTAACGGCTAAATGCTAACAGCTTTTCGAAAATCTTCGTTTCTTGAATAATGTTTAACTACCCGAAATAGTATCTGTTTTTAATTTTAGTTCAAGCACTAGATAGACTTCATTTTTCGGGTCGGTAAAAGTGTCAATTGCCTTAGGAGACAGATCCTTACTACCTTTAGTCAACCAGAGAAAAGAGCAGGTGTCGAGTAAAAATTTCACGAGTCTTCGCCGTTAAAAACAGCAACAATATCATCCGGGAGAGGGTCAAAAAAAGCGTCGCTTATTTTAAAGTCAGGATATTCTTCGCCAGCAAGACCAATTGGCCGTTTTTTATTTGGGAGCGCCGCAATCGGTTTTATTTCAGCAATAGGCACATTCCGTTTACAGACTATTACTGTTTCTCCATTGCTGACTTTTGCAAGGAAGCTTGGGAAATGGGTTTTTATTTCATTTATATTTAAGCTTATCATGGTTCTATTGTAAGTCATCATGTTGATCATATCAATAGAATAAGGAGGGGCGGGCTTTTTTTATGCATATAACTCGTTTTATAGATCAACAAAACCGAATTCAATACGGACATAAATATTCGAAAGGTACGGCGGTTCTACTTGAAGGAAAATTGTTTGACGGCCTTAAGGATACAGGCAAAAAAGTAGCTGTCAAGAAGGTCCTGGCTCCTTTGGAACCTGTCGCAATTCTCTGCATAGGACTCAATTTTCACCAGCACGCGGCTGAAACCGGGTTGGAAATTCCCAGGTACCCGGTATTATTTATGAAAAATCCGGCATCCATTAACCACCCGGATGATCCTGTTGTAATCCCGAAGTCATGTTTGGATCCTCCGGAAGTCGATTATGAGGCTGAACTTGCCGTAGTAATCGGAAAAACGGCCAGGAATGTATCCGCCGGGCAGGCACTGGATTATGTTTTAGGCTATACCATAGCCAATGATATATCTGCCCGAAGATGGCAAAAAAAAGCCGGCAGCCGGCAGTGGACCAAGGGCAAAAGTTTCGACACATTCTGCCCTTTGGGTCCGGCAATTATAACGGCGGATGAGATTCCCGACCCGCAGAATCTGGAAATAAAATGTATTTTAAACGGCCAAGTCATGCAGGAGGCCATAACTTCGGACATGATATTTCCGGTAAACCGGATTATAGAATATCTTTCTGAAGACACAACCCTTCTGCCTGGCACTGTTATTTTAACCGGCACCCCGGGAGGAGTGGGCTTTGTAAGAAAACCCCCGGTCTACCTGAAACCCGGGGATGAAGTTGAAGTAGCCATTGCAGGGATCGGACGGCTTGTTAATCCGGTTACGGCTCCAGGTTAAGGCAATTATTTTAGGGCATTTTGCCTCCAATCGGGAATTACTTTAAAAATGAGTAACCGTTCACGGTTACAAGCGGCATAATTTCCTGTTTATAAATTGAATCTCAGGCCATCAACGTAAGGCGGGACAGCTACTTTGGTGGATTCGTCGCTTACGCTCCTTAATCCACCCTACGGTTCAAGAGCAACGTAAGTTTGTAAGGTGGATTAAGCGAAGCGAATCCACCGAAACCCGCTGTATTTTTCAACCGTTAACTGTGAACCTATAACCGTGAACGGTTACAAAAATGATTTGTGCGGCAACGAGGTATTCTTCAAAAAGGAGATAGAAAATGATTGTATTATCTTTAAAAAAGAGATAATGTAATTGTTATGAAAAATATAATTTCACAGCTTATTGATGATTTCCATGAGCGGAAATTGCCTGAACCGGTCAACAGGAATAAGGAGTTTCCTGAAATAAAGGGCAAGGCGGATGTCGTTATAGGTATGAGGCGCTCGGGTAAAACCTGGTTTTGTTATCAAAAAATAAATAAACTGATTGCCTCGGGAACAAAAAAAGAGGAAGTGCTCTATCTTAACTTTGAAGACGATCGACTGCTTGATTTTAACGTACATAATTTTCAGGAAATTCTTGATATCTATTTCGGGAAATATCCTGAACATCGCAATACCCGGTGTAATTTTTTCTTTGATGAGATACAGCGAATAGACCAATGGGAACTCTTCATAAGGCGCCTGCTTGATACGGAAAATATTCAAATTTTTATTACAGGCTCATCATCAAAACTGCTTGGTTCTGAAATAGCCACCAGTTTACGGGGTCGTTCTCTCCCGATAGAAATATTCCCGTTCAGTTTCGAAGAATTTTTAAAATTCCACGGGCTTTTTTCAACCAGGCCAAAAACGTTTGGCGCGAACACTGTATCTGTATTGCGCAAGGCTGTAAAAGAATATCTTGAAGTTGGAGGGTTCCCGGAAGTACAAAAAATAGATCGTAATCTTCGAGTTGAAGTATTACAGGGTTATATTGATTCCGTACTGTTAAAAGACATCATTGAACGCCATAAGGTCAGTAATGTCCATGTACTTAAACATCTTGTCCGTCATATTATGAATTCTTCCGGCGGGCGGTTTAGTGTAAACAAATTCTACAATACCATGAAAAGCATGTCGATCAAATGCACCAAAAACAGCTTGTATGAATACCTTGATCATTTGACGGACGCTTTTTTGTTTTACAAGGTTCCTGTTCATGGTCGCTCTGAAAAAGCAAGGCTGATTAATCCGGCTAAAATATACACAATTGATACAGGGCTTTTTAATGCCATGACCTTTCGCCATTCATATGATTATGGCCCACTACTGGAAAATATGGTTTATATGCATCTGCGCCGCGGGGGTTATGAAGTGGAATATGTCAATACAAAGAATGGGCATGAAGCCGATTTCTTTGCAAGGCATAGAATTTCAGGCGAGTCGCAGTTGATTCAGGTGTGCTGGGATATGTCGGATAAAAAAACCTTTGAACGAGAACTTAAGGGATTGAAAAGCGCAATGAATGAACTTTCATTCTCCACAGGCACGCTAATAACATGGGATGACGAAAATATCATAGAGAATAAAATAAAAGTAATTCCTATCTGGAAATGGCTTTGTGGGGATGGTTCCCAAACATGTGATGCTTAAAAGAATTATGGTTAGTCACTGATTAGTGTGGTAATCCATGATGAACAGCTACAGGCTGAACTGTTTTGACATTATTTCCGAAGGGGACTCGGTGACAGGAAGCGACACGGTAAAGGTAGTTCCTGCGTCGGAACTGCTTTCTAAATGAATATACCCGCCCAGTTTCCTGATTATTCCTTTTGACACGGATAGCCCCAGCCCGGTTCCCTTGCCCTGTCCCTTTGTTGTAAAAAAAGGCTCAAATATCCGGGATTGAGCATGTTCCGGAATTCCGGATCCGTTATCTTTTACCTCAGCTACTACAAAATTTGGAATTTTATTTTTATGGATCGAAATACGAACAATACCACCGGGGAAAAGTGCATCTACTGCATTAAGTATCAAGTTTACAAATACCTGTTTAAGCATTTGCTCATCCCCATGTATATTGGGAAGGTTTTTGTCAAAATCAAGTTCTAATTTAACCTTGGCAAGTTTAACCTGGTTGGCGACAAGCCGAACCGAATCATTTATGATTCCTTCTATTTCCAATGGTTTAATATTGGTTTCACTTTCCCTGGCAAAATCGAGTAGCCCCTTGACTATTATTCGTGATCTTTCGGCTTCATTAATTATATCTTCGATCATTTCGATTTTTTCATTATCCGGCAGTATCTCAAAATCCTCCTTAAGTACTTCAGCCGTCAGCATGGTATTATTCAGTGGATTATTGAGTTCATGCGCCACCCCGGCAACCAGGGTCCCGATGGCTCTTAGCTTATGAGATTCCAGGATAATGTTATGTCGGTTATCAAGTTCCTTTGTCATTCGGTTAAAGGCATCTGCAAGCCTGGAAAACTCATCTCTATGTTTACTATTCGACACGATGGGTGAGAAGTCGCCCTCCCCTATCTTTTTAGTGTAATCTACGACGCGCTTGAGATTTATCATCAACTGTCGAGTAAATAAAATTACAAAAACAACAACCAAAACCAGCAAAATCGATATAAATAAAAAAGGAACTCTCTTGGCCAGCAAAAACATATGAGCAACAGCACTACGTTCTTTTTTAACAAACTCCTCTGCAAATGATACCATTTGTCCGCCATACTGCCGGAGCATCGGTACAGTTAATTCCCTGCTTTTGATATCTTTGGTATTTTTAAGATTGACCAGTTGGTTCCAATAGCTCGACATCTGTTCGGATTTTATCTGAAAATTTTTTTCCCCCATAATTTTTTTAATCATTTTTTTGTTTTTGCTCAAAACTTTTTTCGCTCTATCCAAATGTTCGAAAGCGTTATCAAGATCAGTCCCGTAAAGAAGATAGTTTTTTTCAAAACGTCGGGCCTGTTGGATTTCAGCCAGATAATTATCAGTTATTACAAGAAATTCTATCTTATTCTCGATTGTTGAAAGTATCCAGAAAAACCAAAGAGTGATGGCCACACATAAAATAAAAAAAAGGGAAAAAGAAATAGCTATTTTGTTCCTGATACTGAGTGAAAAATGTTGTTTTGATTGCAAATTTTTATCATCTTTAGTATTATCCGGCTCTTTACCCAGGGCTGGCTGTTGTAGATCCATCCGGAATCCTTTCTTTCTCATGATATAGATTGTCAGATAATAAATTTCACAAGGCCAGAGGGAGGAAGGCGTATTGTAATACTCCAACGACCGATAACGCAGTGAAATTATTTATGTGACAATCTATAGGTAATGCTTTTATGCAAATATCCCGTATTCTCCTTTAAGAAAATAATTTACATAAAGCTTCACATCAGAATCTTTTTTAAATACAGCATCAAGCTGGCTGGCGCAGATCATAAGCCTGCCAAGGATTTCCAGGGCATTTTCGGAATCCTGCCGAGGATAGCTCCTCAGCCAGGCTGTGACAAGATCTCCCTGCCGATTAACTCTAAATCCTGACTGGCGCAGCACTAATTCCAAAAAATGAGCGCGTTTCACTCTGTTTTCATCACTAGCGCCACCGCCCCGGAACCTGAAATGGACATAATTATTTTCCGTGCCGGGCCCGACCATTGCGTCGACCATTGCGTAATGATACGCAAACCTTGCGTTCAAATTCATATAATCTTTTGCAATAATTACGTAATTTGTATCTGAAGCGCGTCTTGGCCCCTTGTTCCCTCCAAGCACGGACTCCTTGAATTCTGACGGTATACCTGGCAGCGATTTTTTCCAGTGCTCAGGCCAAAAAATTTTTTTATCTGATATACCTCGCCACAATGCTTTGAATGGTACACTCGCCACATCCTTGGGCTCTACAGTTTTTGTGTTTACCGGCGCTGATTTGTCAAGATCGATTAATTGAAATTTTATCGGCAAACTTGTTTTAAGCTTCCTGCTCTTTTTTTCCCGCCCCCGTTTTTGCATATCCCCAAACCCAAACATTGATCGCACAGACATTTCATGCATGAACCTTAAAGTATCGTGGACCGATTTACATGACTTTGCCTTAAAAGATGAAGCATCCGGATCCACAAGGTTAAGCCTGAGAACAAAATCGTAAAGCGGACCGGACTTTTCATGACGGTTTTCAGCCGCTATCCGGGCCATGACTCTTTCTCTTATGCCGCTCCAGCGAACTCCGCTGTAGATTTTTCTTTTGGTTGCGTTGACGCTTATAATATTTTTCCTGAACAGTATTTTTGCATTTGGTCCAAGCCTGAAAATAGCCGGCACCGCAAATTCCCTGATCAGGGTCGCAAGATGACCCACCGGATTTCCTTGCATAACAAGCAAGGCTGCAATTTTAGGCAGCACAGACGCAAATTCCGTTCCGGGTTTCTCCACGATAACAATCGCTCCTTCCGGCACAGCGGAAATGTCAAATTCAGGCCCTAAAAACTTTACAGGCCCTTCAGCCCGGCCTGGAAATATTGTAATCCCTCCCTCAAATATCGGCAGGACATTTTTTCCGTTTGCAAGTTTGGCGGCGGCTTCTTTAACCGGATGAAACAAATTCATCCTGCGCGCTTGTAACAGATATAGTTTCCCATCTTTGGTCAGCGCCCATTCTATATCCAGATCATGGTCAAATTTTTTTGCGGCCTGAAAAGCTATACCGGCAAGCTCAAGCAACTTCCCGGTTGTAATATAATTTACAGAAGTATCCGCCCCGGCGTCCCCAGATGCCGGGATTGTTTTTAAAAGTTTCGGATGAGGCGCTTTTGAAATAAAAAATGTATCAGCCGATTCTTCTCCTTTTACCATCCTGTCCGCAAGGCCCGGCACAGCATTGATAACCATGGTGTTTGAATCAGGATCTTTTATATCCGACGTGTATATAACTCCTGCGGCAACAGGATCCACCATCGGCATAAAAAGAACGGCCATAGGCGTGTCTATCTCGTGCAAACCGCTGTGAAGCCTGTATCTAACCGCCCGATCTGTAAATCTGCCGGCCAAAACGTGCAGATAAGCTTTGACAAGTTTTTCCGTCTTAACCCGGAGTTTACTGTCAAACTGACCTGCAAATGAATGTACCCCATCTTCACAAACCGCTGATGACCGTACTGCCCATAATCCATCGTGAAAGGGTTCCTTAATAAGATCAGCAAATTTTTTTATTGCTTTTTCAATTTCTTCAGGAACCTGCGCTGCTATTATCCACCGGCGGATGGTTTGAGTTCTTAATTTAAATTGATCCGTATCGGCAGTTACATCGAGATTGCTTAGAAGAATACGTATTCGCTCCTGCAAATTGTTTTTCTCGAGTATCATATTATATGCAAGTGTAGTAACGACAAATCCCCCAGGAACCGAATCTCCTAAATACTGCCTCAAAAACCATACATTGTCTGCCTTGCCGCCGACCAAATTCGGATCATGTCTTTCCCGGCTACCGATCCTGAGCGCAAGCGGCTGAATTCCTGAAGACACACCTTTTTCTTTAAAAAGTTTGTCTGTTTCATTTCGGAGCCGAAAAATTGTTTCATACAAGTCGAAATAACGGTTCCCGGTAAGCAAGTTAAGCTCTTGAGCCATAAGCAGTGTTTCGGTAAGAAGTCTTCTGACAGGACGTTTTATTCTTATATCATAGTGGCGTATATGGCTTAAATCAGCTTCAAGATCACTTAAAATCTGGATAGCACCGCCGTTTTTATTTAATAATGCACGCAGGGTTTCATAGCGAAACCTGAAGTTATAGTCCATTTCATAATTCACGATGCTTTCAGGATTAAAATTCATTATTATGCTCCATAATTAAACAGGGACAAAAAATTATGATCTCAGTTCTTTTGAGGCACGCTTTATTATTGCCCGTAAATCAGCGGGCTTGAAAGGTTTTGCAATAAAATCAAAAGCGCCTTTTGAAAGTGCTTCCCGGGCAACCTCAACAGTAGCATAGCCGGTGATTATTATTACTTTGGTGGAGCTTGATTTTGAAAGAACCCGTTCAAGGATTTCTATACCGTCGATTTTTTCCATTCTAATGTCGGTTACAACAATATCAAATGGTTTCTCATCAAAACAGGCAAGGGCGCTCTCACCATCCTCAAATGTTTCAACGATGTCACCTGACTTTTCCAAAGCAGACTTAAGGCGTTTACCAACTATACTCTCATCATCAATGACCATTATTTTAAGCTTTTGTTCTTCCATATATGTCCCCCCTTTGCTGATAAATGATAATTAAACCTGGCTTACATTTTTATGAAATAGATTGCGGCCTATTAAAATAAGGTTGTCTTCAATTGTTTCAGATGCGGCATCAAGGCTCCAGGCAAATTGGCCGTAATTTGTATTTTCCGTATGAAATCCTGATGGAAGAATATTTCCTATATTTATAGACTGATCTGCAAAAATAAAGATAAAATTTGATTTTTCATAATCGCTTGCTGTTGCTTCCAGTCGAAATCGAAAATCTGACTTTAAAGTATTCAGACTTAGCCGATATTCGCTTGCTGCGGCAATCCAGGTTACGTTTTTTTTTCCATTTTCGAAATCTGGTAATGAATCGCCATGATGTACATCCATAAGGAAATATTTAAGCGGAATACAGTTAATATCATCAAGTGAACGAGGGGAACGCAAATTTGACGGAGCAACCGCATCTTTCCATAGCTCAACCAAATAAATATTACCGCCCGGCTCTTTTGATAAAGCACCTTCAAAAATAGACTCTCTTTTCAAAATATCCCTTGCTTCAGGACATTTTAAAACACAAACATAAGTTTGTATCATGAAATCCATTACGGTTGAACCGGGATCAGATGACTCGCCGTTCAGCCACTTGAGCACTTCTGCAAGCAACTTATACTCAGGATCCATTGAAGTTAACGAGCCGGAATCCTCATTGTTTTTAAAATCTTTTTTTTCAGAATATCCATCCACGCGAAGCAACTTCCAGGCCTTGAGCTTGTGTTTATCGTATTGCGTGTATAATTTTTCACCACTTTCCGGGGCAAGCACACAGGCATCATAAATCATCATCCCCAACCTTTCCAATACATTCTCAATCAGCGATGTTACATAGTGACGATCGAGGATATATTCTCCAAGAATCTTCCCATGCCCGTCCTCAAAAAAATCCAGCAGAGCACTCGCATTCTCAAGAAGCTTTCTGAAGCGGATCGTTTCTATGCAAAAATCTATGATACCCGAATTTTTATGCTTAATGATTTTCAATTTTTCTAAAATACTCATTGCCATTTCCCCTTAAGCAAAGATATTCTGTAACCGTTCACAGTTTACATCCGGTTCCAAGGCTCTGCCTTGTAACCTGTTTTGTAACAAGAGCAAATATCTCTTTTGTTTTTATATTTTAATCAACCGTGAACGGTTACGATGTTGCAAGTCGTTCAAGCACTTGCCGGAACTTCCATGGCCAGGCTGGCCTCCAGTTTGCGCCTCTGGAAATAAGCTTTAAAAACAAACACAATGATTAAAAGCGCTCCCGTTGATCCACTGACAAACAACAGGCCCTTGCTGATCATATTAAAATAGATGTTATAGGAAGGATCCATTCCGATATAACCAAGTTTTTGAAGATAAACCGGAATAGCAACAATCCTGCTTATAACGCATAACAGAATGATAACTGATGTTACAAGCCGGATTATCACCTCCTTTACCACCTTTGTACCGTACGCGCCGATATAAATTCCCAAAAGTGATCCGCCATATAAAAGCAGTGTGCATCTGATATCAACCATACCTTCAAAAGCATAATTCAAGGCTCCCCAAGCGCCCATATACATTGCCAGGTAAAGTTCGCTGCCGGTTGCCACTGCAGCCGGTACGCCAAAAACGTAAATCATAGCCGGTACGCCTATGAAACCACCGACACCAATTGTCCCGGCCAGATAACCGGTGGCAAGACCGCAGACTAGAATAACCCACAAGGAAACCGTAACATCGGCAACAGGAAAATAAATCAGGGGATGAAGTCTTAATTTTCCTAAAAAGTCAGTTATTTTTGTCGAAGGCCCGGCCTCATCTTTTGACTTTGATTTAACAATATCCCCCAGCATGGATAGCGCCACAAACAAAAGTATAACCGCAAAAATTATACTGATATAAAGATCTGCGGCAGCGCTGCTTCCAGCGCCATGCCCTTCGACATTAAATAAACTCTTCATCACTATAACGGCAAGCCTGATACCCACAAAAGCTGTAAAAAGCATAAACAGAGAAAGCTTTTTATCTACATTTCCCATTTCACCATGCTTTTTCGAACCGACCATGGCTTTGCCGAACTTATGGGTAATATTGCTTGCAACCGCAACCGGACCCATTATACCCAGGTTCATCATACCGGGGGTCATAAAAAACGCTCCGCCTGATCCGATAAAACCGCTTAATATCCCGCCGATGAAGCCTAATAGAACAATTTGTAAAGCAATCGACCACGTCATATGAACATAAAGTTCTCCTAAAATTCCTGGCATTTATCACCTCGTTTTTTTATTTTTAATTTTAGACGTCTGTTACATTTCTTGAAAATTTTATTTTTTTGACTGATCTGAAATAATCTATAAATATTGCTATTCGATTTTTAAGAGTTTGAGCAGATTACTGTAAAAACCGCCAATAATATATGCCACAAAAGGAATAGCAACTGTAACCCCAAGGGCGGCAGCCAGTTTTACGGAAAATCCCCCTCCGAAATGCCCTTTGGACGCAAAAGTAAGCATCGGTTCCTGGAAGCTGAACATAACTATATAAAGCAATGCAGACAGCGCTCCCAGTACCATCATGTTTAAACACTGCCTGGGACCGAACAGATACTTGGCCTTAAGATCCTCAGTCCCTATAACCGGAACCCGAAATTTATCTTTAAGCTTGCTCAACAGATCACGTTTTAGACGCTGCTTGGCAGCGCCTTTGGATGAAAATATATCTCCAACTGCAACAAGGCTGTAATTTTCTGTTTGGGGAAGCCCTTTCAACAAACCGTCAATCCCTCCGTAAATAGTCCGTGAACCACCGGCATGTCCCGACTGAATCAGCTTGTCAACTGTCTCGTAAATCCCGAATCTTTCATCCCGCTGAAAATCCTGTTCGTCTGAATCTGCTAAAATCCCGCCGGATTCGCTGCCGGTGCCGATAATACTGACTTGCGGCGATGCGGAGGACTCATCCGCAGACTCTTCATCATCGCCTGCAATTCTGACAAGTTCTATTGCAGCGTTCCATTTACTGGAAATTTCTATAAGATTTGTGAAGTAAGCGTCATTGGGATCAAATTTTTCTCCCAAGCAGAGTATATTTGTAGTGGCAACTGTACAGACAAAGGATCTTATGCCTTTCATGGGTTTAAGCACATCAGGAATTGCCTTTGCCTCTTTGGACTGTCTGGGCATATATGTTACTGATACATTGCCTTTGTCGGCATGAATCCCCACATTTATATCCCGAGTCCGGTCATCGGATCCAATAGCGAGTCTACATTTCGAAGCAATCAGCAAATCCTGAAGCGTCTGTTGTGAAGCCGGGGTTGCCTGAAATTCAGGCATTTGCGCTAAATTAACAAGCGCGCAGGCAGCGCTTTCCGCTGATAAATGGGTGGCATTTATCGTAATATCGTATCGTGAGGAATCATCCCACGCAGCGTTGTACAAGGTTTGAGTCCATTTCCTTATGTCCGCATCAACTTGTTCAATATATTTTTTAGCCTTTTCACGCTCAAGACGCAATCGCTGCATCACCTGATTTATCCTGTACTCCGGCTCTGCAATAGCGCGAATACGCAGAACATTTAAAAGTCCGGGTAAAATAAGATGCCCGGTTCTGCCATGATAGATAATATTCTCGTTTAAAGCTTTTTCACAGAGATACGCAGTTGCAAATGCCTTGGACATATCTACAACATTTGACATCTCATCGGTCAGCGGACGATTTTTCAGAATCATCATTTCAAGTTTGCCAACCGGAATACCGAATTCCGTGGCTTTATCGGTTATTGTTTCCCGGCTAACAGCAGTATATCCTGTCTTCCCGGAAAGCTTTTCAACCACCTCGTTGCTGTATCCGTAGCTTCCTCTAGATATACAAATTATTTGCATTTCTTTAGAGCTCCTTTTGTTTATGTTTTGTTTTAGATTTATCCTTGGCCGTTGGTCTGACAACAGGGCATCGGATATTTACCTTGATTTTTGCGAACCAGTTTTTCCCCTTTTTTATATTACGTTCGGCAGCAAATTCCTCTCCGCCGCCCCATACTGTTACTGCAAAGGAGGGATTATCTGCAAGATGCTTCAAAAATTCAGAGGCCTTGTCACCATATCTGATTTTAGCCTGAACATTAACTTTTTCAGCTCTTATTGCGTTGAGAATTTTTTTTACAATTCCCTGTTCTCTGTTGAGGCCTTCAGGGTCACACTCAGCATTCGCTGCCAGCATCAATACTGAGATTGAGCAATCAATCCTTTTCGCCAGATTAATTGCATAATAAACGCTTTCCGAGTGAAATGCGCCATCCTCTAAAACAAGAAGAATCCACTTATCTGATATCATTTTGTTCAAAAGTACTGTAAGATAAAAATATTATCCACCCACCATTCTTTTTGAATTAAAGATGCAAATTGAATGCCGGAAGAATAAACTAATAAATATGCTTTAAATTAAGGGGGTTAGAAAAATAAATGGCAAGACAGTCTTGTTGCATAACGCAACAAAAATTTGCTGTAGAATAGATAACTATACGATATGTATTTTTAAATAGAAAGGATACACTTTGCAACACATTCCGTTACATTTTGCAACTACTCGTTAATCATCAAACTCAAACCGTTTTAGCTTTCGGTAAAGCGAAACACGATTTATCCCAAGTATTTTTGCCGCTTCGCTCTTTTTATTATCAACGCGATCAAGCACCCATCGGATATATTCCTTTTCCAGTTCCGCAAGAGTTTTAAGCACTTCATCCTGGCCATGAAATGTAAAAAAATCGTAATCCGCCAGATCCCTCGGCAAATTCTCAATATTAATTATCCGGTCATTGGCCATTGATACGGCATGTTCCACAATATTTTCAAGTTCACGAATATTGCCCGGGTACTCATAGCTGGTTAATAACCCGAGCGCTTCATCTGAAAACCCGGGTATATCCTTTCCGGTTCTGGCGGAATAAAGTCTTAAAAAATGTGAGGCTAAAAGAGGTATATCTTTTCTACGTTCGCTAAGATTCGGCATAAGTATGGAGATAACATTCAAACGAAAATATAGATCCTGGCGAAAATACCCCTTTGAACATAATTTTTTTAAATCCTTATTGGTTGCCGCAATTATTCTGATATTAATTGGTATGGGTTTTATACCGCCAACCCTTATAACCTCTCTTTCCTGTATTACCCTCAAAAGTTTAACCTGCATGCTGCTCGACATGTCGCCCACTTCATCCAAAAAAACTGTCCCTTCATCTGCACTTTCAAATAAGCCCGGCCGGCTTTTATTTGCGCCGGTAAAAGCCTCTTTTTCATGGCCAAAAAGTTCATTAGACAGGAGATCATCTGTAAAAGATGCACAGTTAAAGGCCAGGAATTTTCCCTGGCTTTTGGGACTCGATTCATGAATCGCCCGCGCCACCAGCTCCTTGCCGGTTCCGGACTCTCCGGTGATTAAGATATTTGAGTCAGAATCCTTAATTCTCCAAATCAGCCTTTTGATATCAGTAATTTTTGGACTGGTTCCAAGGATAGAAGGGAAATCATTAACATCTCCGACCTCAAGGTCTTGAATTTTTTCTGTCAGTTGAATTTTTTCTACCGCACGTTTGACAATATTACGAAGCTCGTCAGGCCTGACAGGCTTTTGAAGATAATGGAACGCACCCATCTTTGTCGCTTCAATCGCAGAGTCCACAGAACCATGGCCGGTAAGAATAATGACCTCTGTTTCAGGACAGCGCTCCTTTGCTGCCGAGAGAACGTCCAAGCCACTGATAATATCAATCAACAGATCGGTTAAGACTATATCAAACCGTCTTGTATGAATAAGTCCAATAGCTTTTTCTCCCTTGACGGTACCTACAACCTCATACCCTTCTGAACGTAATATGCGCGTAAATGCTTTCAGTGCAATATCTTCATCATCGACAATCAGAACAGATATTCTTTTACCTGATATTTTAGCTTTCATTATTTTCGCAGCCCTTCAAATTGCCTCGTGGGAAAAAAGAGGAACTGACCGAATACATTGTAAAAATAAGATTTTTATCAGCAGGCAGCCGGAATATAGTTGCAGAGAGGTTCTTCAGCCAGAAAATCACCGGTAGCTTCATAAGCCCTGGCCCGGCATCCGCCACAGACTTTTTTATATTCGCACTTCCCGCATTTACCTTTGAGATTGTCAAAATCACGCAAGGATAAAAAAATCGGGGAGCTGTTCCAGATAGAAGCAAATGATGTTCTGGTTACATCCCCGCAATCAAGATCGAGGAATCCACAGGGCTGTACAATGCCGGTATGGGAAATAAAGCAAAAACCTGTGCCGCCCAGGCATCCCCTGGTTACTGCATCGAGCCCGTCTGTTTTAAAGGTTATTTTCCTGCCTTCTTCTTTGGCTCTTTGTCGTAAAATACGATAATAGTGGGGTGCGCAGGTGGCTTTGAGTTGCAGGGAAGTTTTCTTTTTTTGATCATAAAACCAGTGCAGGGTACGTTCATATTCTTCAGATGATATCTCCTGGTCGGCAATATATTTACCGCGCCCGGTTGGAACCAGGAGAAAGATATGATGAGCCACCGCGCCTAATTCCACTGCCAGATCCTGGATAGCAGGAATTTGAGCAAGATTTTTCTGTGTTATAGTTGTATTTATCTGAAATTCCAGGCCAACCTCTTTGGCAAATTTTATACCGTTAAGAGCACCTGCAAAAGCTCCTTCGACTCCCCTGAAACTGTCATGGCTCTTTTTATCGGCTCCATCCAGGCTGATGCTGATTCTTTTAATGCCCGATTCGATCATTTTTTTTGCAAAAGCCCCGGTTATCAAGGTACCGTTGGGGGCCATCACCATACGGAGTCCTTTTTTGGTACCATACGATGCTATTTCAAAAATGTCAGACCTTAACAATGGTTCGCCGCCTGTAAGTATTACTATCGGGCTGCCCACATCGGCTATCTGATCTATAAGACGAAGCGCTGTTTCAGTATCAAGTTCGCCGCTATAAGGGCCCTGGGTGGCGGATGCGCGGCAGTGTATGCATGAAAGGTTGCAATTACGTGTAATCTCCCACGCAACAAGACGAAGATTTGCGCCGCTTTGATTTTCGGGATGACCGGTTTTATGCTTATGCTGCATTTTTTAATGCTTCCGCAGCCTCGATGGCAAAATATGTTAATATCATATCAGCTCCTGCGCGTTTAATTGAAATTAAAGTTTCCATCATTACTTTTGGGCCGTCAATCCAGCCTTTTTGATCGGCCGCTTTTATCATGGCATACTCGCCGCTTACATTATATGCCGCCACTGGAAGATCAATGGAGTCTCTTGTACGGCGGATAATATCAAGATAAGGAAGAGCCGGTTTTATCATTATGATGTCTGCGCCTTCGCTAATATCCAGTTCTACCTCACGAAGTGCCTCAAGGCCATTGCACGGGTCCATTTGATAGGTTCTTCTATCACCGAATTTCGGCGCTGAATCTGCTGCCTCCCGAAACGGCCCGTAATAAGCGGAACAATATTTGGCGGAATATGACATTATGGGTATATTGCTGAATTCGTTCTCATCCAGCCGCTCTCTTATTTCAGCAATACGACCGTCCATCATATCCGATGGCGCTACCATATCCGCGCCGGCCTGTACATGGGACAAAACGGTTGCGGCAAGCAAGTCAATTGTGGAATCATTATCAACAATATCGCCTTTTACTATGCCGCAATGCCCGTGATCCGTATACTGGCACAAGCATACATCTGTTATCACGACAAGCCCGGGAATGCTGTTTTTGAGTGTTTTGACTGCTTTTTGAACAATACCATCATCTGCATAAGCTTCCGTTCCAAGGGAATCTTTTTGATCAGGTATGCCGAATATCATCACAGCCGGTATTCCAAGGCTATATGCATATTCTGCCGTTTTGACAAGGTTTTCTATGGATAGCTGGTACTGCCCTGGCATGGACGGTATGGAATTTTTGACATTTTTGCCGGAAATAGCAAAAAGGGGCATAATCAGATCATTAACCGAAAGGAGTGTTTCACGTATCATCCTGCGGAATCCGTTATTTTGCCTCAAGCGTCGGGGTCTGTATTCAGGGAAAAGCATATTTATCCTCACATTAAAAATACATTTATTAGCCACAGACGCACACAGACATGCGGATTAGTCCACCTGCAAATATAGTGTTTTGTCCGTGTCTGTTTGTGTGGGTCGAGCGAGCATAGCGAGCGGGTGGCTAATTATTTTATTTCATCATCTGTCAGATAACATGCCGGATCAGGCGCCCATAAATCTCCCGTAACAGCCTCTGCCCGGACTCTGAAATTACCGGCACAGATATCAAGCCATTTGCAGGTTGCACATCTTCCGGTGACATATTTTTTTTTATCTTTCAGTCTCTTCATAAGGGGCTCTGAAAGATCGGTCCATATTTTGGAAAAAGGCCTGTTTCCGACATTACCGAAGCTGTAATGACGCCAGAACTGATCCGGATAAACCTCGCCGTCCCAGCTTATACATCCTATGCCCCGGCCGGAGCTGTTGCCCTCATTCATCTTGAGGAGTTCAAGCACTCCCTTTGCTCTATCCGGATCCTCTTTAAGTAATTTCATATACAAATAAGGGCCGTCAGCATGATTATCAACAGTTAAAACTTCTTTGGGTTTTCCTTTATCATGCAGTTCTTTGGTGCGTTTTATGATTAAATCGACAATCTCTCTTGTCTCTGTATGAGTTGAATCCTCTTTAACAAGTTCAGACCCCCTCCCGGCATAAACAAGATGATAGAAACAAACCCTGGGTATATCCATCTCTTCCAAAAGATCAAAGATTTGCGGAATTTCACCCGCATTAAATTTATTAATAGTAAAACGCAGGCCTACTTTGATACCGGCCGCCTTACAATTTTCAATCCCTTTAATAGCTGAATTAAAGGCTCCCTTTACGCCCCGGAAGCGATCGTTTATCTCTTCCATTCCGTCGATGCTTATGCCGACATATGATAAACCTATTTCCTTTAATGTTTGAGCGGTCTTTTTTGTTATCAATGTGCCGTTAGTCGAAATTACAGCGCGCATTCCTTTTTTAATGGCATATGCTGCAAGTTCAGGCAGATCCTTGCGGGTCAAAGGTTCTCCGCCTGAAAACAGAATAACTGGGACACCGAATTCGGCAAGGTCATCAATTATTGCAAATCCTTCCCGGGTGGAAAGTTCGTTTTCAAAATCCTTGTCTTTGGCGTGGGCATAACAGTGGACACACTTTAAATTACACTTCCTGGTGATGTTCCATACCACCACCGGCTTTTTATCATGTGAAAACTGTAACAGGTGAGAAGGGAGTTTAGAAGAATGACGCCCATAGCGAAGCGCATCAGAAGGTTCCACTGTTCCACAGTAAAGCTTTGAAATTCCAATCATAATTGTATTCTCGCAAAGGCTGGGAAGCCCTTTAATCAATCGCCGGCAAAGTGCGCCCGCTTAATTCTTTTTTTAATTCTTTTTTAATTAGATTGCTGATATAGTCATCCGGGACGACCAAGGCATCTTTTGTAATAAAAAATCTGTTTCTTCCGGTTTTTTCCCTGATCAATTTTAAGCCATGCTCAAAATTTTGAGTCAACTCCTTGCAAAAATCTTCCAGTTTAACTGAATAGACTACCCTTTGTTCAATTATATAATCAACGGCATCATCTTCAAAAATAATATTGATATCATGCATGTTAAAAAAGTATAGTTCTATCTTTTTGACTTCATCATAATATGACTTTATTTTTTTTAAAACAATGCCGATATCCATTATATTTCTCGAATAATATTCAGCGGCAATATCAATCTGCGGAGCCGTAAGGGCGACATTATACTTGTTGGAGAATGTTTTTTTTCTTGATACCAGGTATTTTTTTATAAACTCTTTCTCATTAACCACCAGTTGTTTATAGACCCTCTCCTGATCACTCGCCTGATCGCTTTCTATAGGAGATAAAATCTTTTCCATATAGGCCCCAGGAGAATCAATAACTGAAGTTGTAGCCGAAAATATTTTAATATCGGTCGATGGGAGTCTTTTTTCAAACAACAGCAATGCCCTTTCCATTGCGCTTACCAGGCCTCTTGCCCCGGTGTTTTCTTCAAAAGCTCGACGTGCCAAAACTCTAAGAAAATCATCATCAAATTTTATATCTATGCCATAAGCTGAAAAATCGAGTCTTTTACCAAGTATAATCGGGTTACTTGGATTTTTCAGGATTTCATAAAGATCATTTCCAGATAATCTTTCAAAAACAGCTATCACCGGAAGTCTGCCGATAAATTCCGATTCAAATCCGAATTCTATCAGGTCTTCGGACTTAACATGCTTCAATTTTTCAGTATCTTTTTCAGCGTTTTTAAGCTGCGCGCCAAAACCGATATTCTGTTTGGTCATGCGCCTTGTTATAATTTCCGGGATTTCAGAAAAAGCGCCGCTCATGATAAAGAGTATGTTTTTTGTGTTAACTGTCCTTTTTTCCCGTTTACCGGTTTTACGATACCTTTCAATTTCCTGGATCATGGAAATCGGATCATGCTGAACCTTCAAATCCACATCCGTCTCTTCCATCGGCTTGAGAAGGGCGCGCTGAACGCCTGTACGGGAAATATCAGCCCCTACAAGGTTACGGCTCGAGGCTATTTTATCAATCTCATCGATATATACTATACCATACTGTGCTATACCGATATCATTATCAGCGTCCCTTACAAGATCCCTGACAAGATCTTCTACATCACCTCCGACATATCCTGTTTCACTGAATTTGGTTGCATCTCCCTTTGCAAAAGGAACGCCTATTTTTTTTGCAATAAGCTTGATCATGTAAGTCTTGCCGACACCTGTGGGCCCTATCATAAGAACATTGTTCTTTATGCTCCCGACCATGTCATCCATCTCAACAGTCGCTTCACCCAAACGCTTTATCCTGTTAAAATGAGTGCATATTTTTGTAGCCAGAACCGCTTTGGCATCATCCTGTTTTACTATATACTGATCAAGATAAAAAATAAGCTCTTCAGGTGTTAAGTCAAAATCTATAATCTTTTTAGGTTTTTTTTTAGACTTTTCCGCCTGCACTTCCCTGGGCAGGACTACAGGCGATACTACCTTTACTGTGCCGCCAAACTTTTTTGCCAGAAAATCACCTATTTCTTTCTCAACCTGTTTGGGATCGGGAATCCCTTCATTCAGGATTTTATTTTTTTCTTTTTTTTTATTTTTTTCTTCCATACTTTACACTATAATCATATCCTTAGTTTTTTTCAAGCTTGATTATGTTTGGAGGGCTGAGTGATTGCGGGCCTATCGCAAAACAAGGTAATATAATAAAATATCTATTATGCATACACAAAACAAAATAGAACTTCTTGCTCCGGCAGGAAATTTTGAAAAACTGGAAATTGCAATTGCATATGGAGCAAGTGCGGTCTATCTTGCAGGAAAGGATTTCAGCCTTAGAAATTTTTCCGGTAACTTTTCCCATGATGAGCTGGATCGAGCTGTTAAGCTTGCACATGCTAATGGAGTAAAAGTCTATATTGCATGCAACATTTATTCCAGAAATTCCGAACAAAACGCAATTGCCGGACATCTTAAAAAACTTGGCGCAATCGGACCGGATGCTCTTATTATTGCCGATCCCGGCATCTTTATGGAAGCTCGTAATTTGGTTCCCGAAATACCGGTGCACCTCAGTACCCAGGCAAACACGACAAACTATAAATCGGTTCTTTTCTGGGAACAGCTTGGAATTAAAAGAATAAATGCGGCAAGGGAACTTTCCCTGGAAGAGATCAATGAAATAGCTTTGCAAAGCGCATCGGAAATTGAAGCATTTGTCCACGGCGCCATGTGCATATCATACTCGGGGCGATGCATGCTGAGCAGTTTTATGGCTCTCAGAGACAGCAACCGCGGGCTCTGTTCCCACCCCTGCAGATGGAAATACTCTGTTGTGGAAGAGCTTAGGCCAGGCAAATATATGCCTGTTGCCGAAGATGATCGCGGCACTTATATTTTTAATTCAAGCGATCTTTGCATGATCGAACATATACCTGAAATGATTAAGGCCGGGATTACATCTTTAAAAATTGAAGGCAGGATGAAAGGGATCAATTATCTTGCTTCAACTGTAAAAGTTTATAGAGAGGCAATAGATCGTTATTATGACAATCCTGATAATTATAAAATGGATGATGAATGGATTAAAGAACTCAGCCATATCAATAACAGGGGATATTGCACAGGGTTTTATTTTAATGACCCTGACCAGATCCTCCCCAATTACGAGCGTCCTCAAAAACCGGAACATAGTTTTATTGCCAAGGTAATAAACGGCGGCTTGGATAATTACGTGTCTATTGAAGTGCGGAATAAAATATTCAAAGGTGATAAAATAAGCATACTTTGTAAAAAAGGGCCGGCAATCAGCGATCAAATCGAGGATATTATTGACAAGGACGGAAAAATCCAAGAATTTGCTCAGCCCGGCAGCATTGTAAAGATTCTGCTTAATGGGCAATATTCTAAAAACAATCTTATTAGAAGAAAAGAATCCGTATGAATAAATATATATCAAAAATTGCATCTGAACTTGAATTAAAGGACAAACAGGTCGAAGCCGTTATAAAGCTGCTTGAACAGGACGCAACCATACCTTTTATTGCGCGCTATAGAAAGGAAGCTACCGACTCCCTTGATGAAATAGAAATAACTGCAATCCGTGACAGGCTTGGCAAACTGAAAGAATTGGACGCGCGCAGGGAGTCTGTTCTTAAATCCCTGGAGCAGCATGGACATTTAACTGATGAACTTGAACAAGAAGTCATGGCGGCTGAAGATATAAGCACCCTTGAAGATATATATTTACCCTATAAACCCAAACGCCGCACCAAGGCTTCCATTGCCAGAGAGAAGGGACTGGAACCGCTGGCCGGAATTATATTCGCCCAAACAGGGACAAATCCGTTCCAGGAGGCTCAAAAATTCGTTGATCCTGAAAAAGGTGTCGATGATGTGGAAGCTGCGCTGACCGGCGCGAGGAATATCATAGCCGAGATTGTCAGTGAAAATCAGGATGCCCGCTCTCTTCTTCGCAGCCTGTTTGCATCCAAAGGAATTGTTCAATCTTCGGTAGCATCCGGTAAAGAATCGGAAGGAAAAAAATACAGGGATTATTTTGAATGGGAAGAGCCTGTTTCGACGGTTCCGTCACACAGACTGCTTGCCATGCGGAGAGGCGAAAAAGAGGATATCCTTAACCTGACAATTGCTCCAAAGCAGGAAGATGCATTAAACATCCTTGAAGAGCTTTTTATACAAGGGAGCGGTGACGACTCCGAACAGGTCAAGCTGGCAATTAATGATTGTTATAAAAGGCTGCTATCCAGATCAATGGAAACGGAAATCAGGGTGGCATCAAAAGAAAAAGCAGATGCCGAGGCTATAAACATTTTTACTGATAATCTTAAGGAATTGCTGCTCGCCCCACCTTTGGCCTCCAAGCGGGTCATGGGGATAGACCCCGGGTTCAGAACCGGATGCAAGATAGTCTGCCTTGACAATCAGGGCAAACTGTTATGCCATGATACCATATTCCCGAATATGAACCAAAAAAAAGATTCTGAAGCAGCGGATCAAGTCAAAAAGCTGTGCAAGCGCTTTAGCATAGGCGCTATAGCTATAGGGAACGGTACCGCAGGAAGGGAGACCGAGGCTTTTCTTAAAAAAATAGGACTTCCTGAAAATATTCGGATTATAATGGTAAATGAAAGCGGAGCTTCCATTTATTCCGCCTCGGAGGTTGCACGGGAAGAATTTCCGGATCTTGACCTTACAGTGCGCGGAGCTGTTTCAATCGGCCGTCGACTGATGGATCCCCTGGCCGAACTTGTCAAAATTGACCCAAAATCGATCGGTGTCGGTCAATATCAACATGATGTTGACCAATCAGATTTAAAAGGATCCCTGGATGATGTTGTAATAAGCTGTGTTAACAAAGTCGGGGCAGATACAAACAGAGCCGGAGTTAAGCTTCTTTCATATATTTCCGGTCTCGGGCCAGGGCTTGCAAAAAATATAGTGGCATACAGGGATGAAAACGGTCCCTTTGAATCAAAAAAAGATTTAAAAAAAGTTTCCAGACTGGGACCAAAGGCTTTTGAACAGTCAGCCGGATTCCTAAGGGTCTATAATGGGGAAAATCCGCTGGATACAAGCGCCGTGCATCCTGAATCTTATCATGTGGTTGAAAAAATGGCCAAAGATATTGGATGCAGCGTAAAAGATCTGATGGCCAAACCGGAGCTCAGAAAAAAAATCGATCTCTTAAAATATGTTAGTGATGATGTTGGGCTGCCGACCCTGAACGACATAATGGATGAACTTGCCAAACCGGGACGTGATCCCAGGGAAGAGTTCGAAGCTTTTACATTTGAGGAGGGAATAGCAAAAATAGAGGATCTTGAAGCCGGCATGAAGATTCCCGGAATAGTGACCAATGTTACGGCATTCGGCGCTTTTGTGGATGTGGGCGTTCATCAGGACGGCCTTGTTCATATAAGCGAGCTCGCTGATGGATTTGTAAAAAATCCATCAGATATAGTCAAGGTGCAACAGAAAGTAAACGTATCCGTCCTGGAAGTAGATCGTGAGAGAAAAAGGATCTCATTGTCGCTGAAAACATTCCCTGGCAAAAAAAGAGCGCCCCAAAAAGACAACCCTGAAAAATTATTTCCGGCAAAACCAAAAAAACAGAAAAATGAAAAGAAACCATTTAACAATCCTTTTGCCGAGTTTTTTAAAAGCTAAACAAGCAGGCGTATATATTCAGCTTGCTTGTGTGCGCTTCGATTGGGCAAAGCCGTCGCGGTTTTTGGTCGGATTAAAAACTGGAAAATTACATGGCAAAAGCCAAAAAGAAGAACAACACCAAAGAACCGATTGAGAAACAGCTCTGGGAAACAGCCGATAAACTCAGGAAAAATATTGATGCCGCGGAATACAAGCACATTATTTTGGGATTGATATTTCTGAAATATATTTCTGATGCTTTTGAAGAGTTATTTGACAAGCTGAAAAAAGGCGAAGGCGAATATGCCGGCGCAGATCCGGAAGACAAGGACGAATACAAGGCGGAGAATGTCTTTTTTGTGCCGGAAATTGCCCGCTGGTCTTATCTGCAATCCAAAGCCAGATTGCCGGAAATCGGTAAAGTGGTTGATAGTGCTATGGATGCCATTGAAAAGGACAATCCTTCGCTTCGGGATGTATTGCCGAAAGTCTATGCCAGAGGCAACCTCGACCCCACCAATCTTGGCGGTCTGATTGACCTTGTGGGAAATATTGCCCTGGGCGATGCAACAACTCGAAGCGCCGATGTGCTGGGGCATGTGTTTGAATATTTCCTTGGTGAATTCGCTCTGGCAGAAGGCAAAAAGGGTGGTCAGTTCTATACCCCGCGAAGCGTTGTTGAATTGCTGGTGGAAATGCTGGAGCCATACAAAGGTAGAGTGCTTGACCCCTGTTGCGGTTCGGGTGGCATGTTTGTGCAGTCGGAAAAGTTTGTGGCCGACCATCAGGGCAGGGTGAATGATATTTCCATTTACGGACAGGAGAGCAACCAGACCACCTGGCGGCTGGCAAAGATGAATCTGGCGATTCGCGGCATCGACAGTTCCCAGGTGAAATGGAATAATGAAGGCTCTTTCTTGAATGACAACCACAAGGATTTAAAAGCCGATTATGTGATTGCCAATCCACCCTTTAATGACAGTGACTGGAGCGGTGATCTTTTTCGCAAAGACGGCAGATGGAAATACGGCGCTCCGCCGACAGGAAACGCAAACTATGCCTGGATACAACACTTCCTGTATCACTTAAGTCCCAGCGGACAGGCCGGTTTTGTTCTGGCAAAAGGCGCTTTGACCTCCAAGACCTCCGGTGAAGGAGACATCCGCAAAGAACTGATTGAAGCCCGCCTGGTGGATTGTATTGTCAATCTGCCTGCCAAGCTGTTTTTAAATACTCAGATACCCGCCTCTTTGTGGTTCTTGAGCCGCAATAAAGCCAACGGCAAGTTCCGCAACCGCATCGATGAAATCCTCTTTATTGACGCCCGCAACATGGGGCATTTGATCAACCGCAGAACACGGGAATTTTCCGCAGAGGATATTGCCGAGATCGCAGGAACCTATCATAACTGGCGAAATCCTGACGGAAATTATGAAGATGTCAAAGGGTTTTGTAATTCCGCCTCCATTGAAAGGGTTAAAGAGCTGGATTATGTCTTAACACCGGGACGGTATGTGGGCATGGCCATTGAAGATGATGATTTTGATTTTAATGAGCGGTTCAGCAAGCTGAAAGCGGAGTTTGAGGTGCAATTGACAGAGGAAGCGAGGCTGAACAAACTTATCCTGGAAAATCTTGGAAAAATTGAGGTAAAAAATGGCTAAAATTGAAGTCAAAGGAACAGAAATACAGTGGAATACCTTAGTATTTGGGAAAAGATTCACAATCCGAATTTTAATTATGGCGAATTCGACCTAATTAAAAATCAGGCAGGATTAAACAGTTACAAAATAAGTGTTAAAGAGTGGGTTGCCAAAACCCATGCCATTGGCTTGAAAGCCAAAGCCGGCAGATACGGCGGAACATATGCGCATAAGGATATTGCCTTTGAATTCGGTATGTGGATCAGTGCTGAATTTAAAATATACCTCATTAAAGAATTTCAACGCCTTAAAGATCAGGAAAAAAAGCAGCTTGGCTGGGATATCCGCCGGAACCTGACCAAAATCAATTACCGGATTCATACCAATGCCATCAGGGAAAACCTTGTTCCCCCGGAACTGAGCAAATCCCAGATCAACCACATTTACGCTACGGAAGCCGATATTTTGAATATGGCCCTGTTCGGTATAACCGCCGCCTTATGGCGGGAGGCGAACCCAGGTAAAAAGGGAAATATCCGGGATTATGCAAACGTCTCACAACTGGTCTGCCTTGCGAACCTGGAGAACCTGAACGCCCTGTTTATCAATGAAGGATTATCCCAGGAAATCAGACTTGAACGGCTGAATCAAATTGCTATTCAGCAGATGAGGATATTGACAGTTGATTCTGGGATGAAAAGGCTGGAGGGGCAATGAATAACTGGAAATTGATAATTATAAAGTGGGGTTTGAGGGGCAGTTGAAGGAAAAAGCGAGGCTGAATGCTTTGATTGCTGAGAATTTGAAGAAGGTGAAGATGGCATGAGCGGAAGTGAATTAATTAAAAATGAAGAAATTCAGAACAGGATTTATACCATCCGCGATCTTCAAGTAATGCTGGATGAAGACTTGGCATTGCTTTATGGGGTTGAAACTAAAGTTTTTAATCAGGCAGTTAAGCGGAACAGCGAGCGATTTCCTGAAGAATTTATGTTTCAAATCAATAATGATGAATTAAGTCATTTGAAGTCGCAGATTGGGTTTTCAAAAAAAGATTCTTTAAGGTCACAAAATGTGACCTTAAAGAGTGCCAGAGGAAAACATCGGAAATATCTGCCGTATGCATTCACCGAACAGGGCGTTGCCATGCTTTCAGCTATTTTAAGAAGTGAAACAGCCATCAAAGTAAGTATTCAGATAATAAGTGCTTTTGTCGCAATGCGTAAATTTATTACGACAAATGCTCAGATTTTTCACAGGCTTGATTCAGTGGAACAAAAACAGCTTGAGCACAAAGCTGAAACAGATGAAAAATTTGACCGGATATTTAACTCCCTAGAATCAAAAGAAATCACGCCGAAGCAAGGCATCTTTTTTGATGGACAGATTTTTGATGCCTATCAATTTGTTTCCGACCTTATCAGAACAGCACGGAATATAATATTAATTGTTGATAATTTCATTGATGATACCGTTTTGACCCATCTCACAAAAAGAAATAAAGGTGTAAAAGTTACGATTCTCACAAAAACAATATCAAAACAACTGGCATTGGATGTAAAAAAGTTCAACAAGCAGTATCCGGCCATAGAAATAAAAAAGTTCAAGAACTCTCATGACCGGTTTATAATCATTGACAATACCACAGTCTACCATTTCGGCGCTTCCCTGAAAGACTTGGGAAAGAAATGGTTTGCGTTCTCGAAGATGGATATCGGAGCGGTTGAGATGCTTACGAGATTAAAGGAGATGAAGGTCAATGATTGAGTGGAGGGAATACATTCTTGAGGATGTAATCGATAAATTCATTGATTACAGAGGGAAAACACCAAAGAAAACAAAGTGCGGAATTCCTTTAATTACTGCAAAAATCGTCAAAGATGGTCGAATTTTAGAACCTAACGAATTTATAGCTGTTGAAGACTATGATTCTTGGATGACAAGAGGTCTACCTGAAATAGACGATATTGTATTGACAACTGAGGCACCGCTTGGTGAAATTGCATTGATTAAGGATAAGAATGTTGCTTTGGCACAAAGGGTAATTACACTTAGGGGTGATAAAAAATTTGTTTATAATCCTTTCCTTAAATATCACTTTCAAAGTAGCAATGGTCAATATGAGTTACAATCAAGGGCATCAGGAACCACTGTTTTTGGCATTAAAGCAACAGTATTGAAAAAAGTTCCTGTAATTCTCCCCCCACTCCCCGAACAGCGCGCCATAGCCTCAGTCCTTTCCAGTCTCGACGACAAAATAGACCTGCTCCACCGCGCCAGAACCAGACCCTCGAAGCCATGGCGGAAACGCTTTTCAGGCAGTGGTTTGTGGAGGAGGCGCAGGATGGGTGGGATGAAGGATGTTTAGGTGATGTTATTGAGCTTGTTTACGGAAAAAGGTTAAAAAAAGAAATAAGAACCGGTGCAGGTTATCCGGTAATTGGATCAAGCGGCGTTGTCGGTTATCATTCAGACTTTTTGGTTGAAGGCCCTGGGATTGTTATTGGTAGAAAAGGTACGCTTGGCAAAGTTATTTACCTGTGGGATAACTTTTTTCCAATTGACACAACCTATTATATTAAATCAAAAGCTGAATCCGCTGGTTTGTTGTATGAATACTTCTTACTAAAGACACTCAATTTTGAAGAAATGAATTCAGACTCAGCAGTTCCCGGCTTAAATCGAGATATTGCGTTATCTACAGAAATTAAAATTGCACCTTTAGGGAAATTGCAAAAGTTCAATCAGTTTACTTCAACATTTATTGATAAATTGAGGGAAAATACAAAACAACTCCGCACCCTCGAAAAATTGCGGGATACGCTGTTGCCAAAGTTGATGAGTGGTGAAGTCCGGGTAAAATTTTGATTGAAAAATCAACCAAACCCTTAGGGGCACGATGCATCGTGCCCCTACCAATACATTTACGCCTCTTCTATTATCCCCGGACATGTCTGCGCACAACACACAGGCAGGCGGCGAAACACCAACAAGGAAAATACAATGAAAAACAATCTCCCTGATAAGCAGTCAAATTTCCTTCTCTACACCGGAAACGATGGGAAGGTGAATGTTGAAGTCTTTCTAAAAGACGAAACGGTTTGGCTGACACAAAAGGCTATCGGCGAGCTTTTTGGTAAAGAAAGGAGCGTCATCACCAAGCATCTGAAAAATATTTTTACCAGCGGTGAATTAGAAGAAAAAAGCAATGTGCAAAAAATGCACTTTAGTCATTCGGATAAACACATCAAATTTTACAACCTCGATGCCATCATCTCAGTTGGCTATCGCGTCAACTCATACCAGGCCACGCAGTTCCGCATATGGGCTACCAGAACCCTGAAAGAATTCATCATCAAAGGCTTTGTTCTGGATGATGAACGGCTCAAACAGGGCAAACAGGTTTTCGGCAGGGATTATTTCGAAGAACTCCTTGAACGTATCCGGGAAATCCGTGCAAGTGAGAGACGATTTTACCAAAAGATCACCGACATCTACGCGCTTGCCGCCGATTATGACAAAAACGCGCCGGTAACAAAGGATTTTTTCGCAACTGTTCAGAACAAACTCCACTGGGCGATCACCGGAAAAACAGCAGCCGAAATTGTTTACGATTCGGCAGATGCAACAAAACTCTACATGGGGTTGACCAACTGGAAACAGGCGCCTGACGGCAAGATTTTGAAATCCGATGTCTCCATCGCAAAAAATTACCTGAACAAAGCCCACATCAAGAAACTGAATCAAATCATCTCCGCCTATCTTGATCTGGCGGAAAATCGGGCACAACGGCAGATTTTGATGAAAATGCAGGACTGGATTCAATTTCTCCATAGTTTTCTGGAACTATCCAGCTACCCGATACTACAGGATAAGGGCAAAGTCAGCGCATTGGAAGCAAAACTAAAAGCCGGGCAGGAATACGAAGAATATCGTGTAACACAGGATAGAGACTTCATCTCCGACTTTGACAAAGAGATACAGCGTATCAAGGGGGAAGACTATCTATAAAGAGAAAGAACTCGACGAAGCGGCAACTGCCGAGGAATTCTCGGTAGTTCAAATTGATGGGAATGAGCATGACTAAAATCACCGAATCCGAAATAGAACAATTTGCCATCGAATTCCTTGAAAAGCAGGGCTACGGGTATATCTATGCCCCAGACGTGGTAGGGGCACGATACATCGTGCCCCTACAAGCATCGTGCCCCTACAAGAATGTGCTGCTCATGGAGCGACTGCAATCAGCCGTCGGCAGGATTAACCCGTCTATTCCGGCAGATATCCGCGAAGACGCTATCAAGCAGATACAAAGGCTAAACTCACCGGAACTCATTGCCAACAATGAAGCATTTCACCGGATGCTTACAGAGGGAATAAAGGTCGGCTATCAGAAGAACGGCTATAACCGGGGTGATCTTGTATGGCTTATTGATTTTATGAATCCGGAAAATAACGATTTTCTGGTTGCCAACCAATTTACCGTCATTGAAAACAATATCAACAAACGCCCGGATGTAATTCTTTTTGTGAATGGTCTGCCTTTGGTGGTTATCGAACTAAAAAATCCGGCTGATGAAAACGCAACAATAAGATCGGCATTCAAACAACTGCAAACATATAAACAGGCAATCCCCGGCCTGTTTACCTATAACGGTTTTATGATTATTTCCGATGGTCTGGAAGCAAAAGCCGGTTCCATCTCCGCGGGATTAACCCGTTTTATGGCCTGGAAAACTTCGGACGGCAAGGAAGTAGGGGCACGTTGCAACGTGCCCCTACCCATCGGCCAATTGGAAACCCTTATCAAGGGCATGCTGAATAAAAAAACCCTGCTGGATCTGATACGTCATTTCATTGTCTTTGAGAAATCAAAAAAAGAGGACAGAAAAACTGGGATCATCACTATCCAGACAGAGAAGAAACTGGCTGCCTATCATCAATATTATGCTGTAAACAGGGCTGTTGAATCTACGTTAAGAGCCGCTGAATATTTGCCTGTGCAGAAGATTGAGGAATCCCCTGCAAGTTATGGCCTGCCGGGTGTAAAAAAACAGCCTTCAGGAAATCGAAAAGGCGGTGTGGTATGGCACACCCAGGGAAGCGGCAAATCGCTTTCCATGTTTTTTTATACGGGAAAGATTGTTTTGGTAATGGACAACCCCACGGTTCTGGTCATTACCGACAGAAACGATCTGGATGACCAATTGTTTGATACCTTTGCCGCCTCAAAGCAATTACTCAGACAGGAACCTGTGCAGGCGGAAAACAGAGACCACTTGAAGGAACTGCTCAAAGTCGCATCGGGCGGCGTGGTCTTTACCACCATCCAGAAATTCCAACCAGATGAGGGCAATGTTTATGAAACCTTATCTGCAAGAAGAAATATCATTGTCATTGCCGATGAAGCCCACCGGACCCAGTATGGTTTTAAAGCCAAGACCATCGATGCCAAAGATGAAAACGGCAATGTTGTCGGTAAAAAAATTGTGTACGGTTTTGCCAAGTATCTGCGGGATGCGCTGCCCAATGCCACGTATCTTGGATTTACCGGAACACCCATTGAAAGCCATAATCTGATGCAGGCCATTGCGCGGGTGAATCGTGTCTATAAGGATAAACCCGGCGGGCTTGTGGTGGATTACCTTGGTATTGCATCAGACCTCAAAAAAGCATTGTCGTTTTATTCGGATAGCGGGGGTAAAGGCGACCCTGCAATCGCACAGGAAAAAGCGGTTCAAATGATGCTGGAGAAACTGGAAGTGGTTTCCCAGATATTTCACGGATTTGCCTATGAAGAATACTTCGAAGCCGACACAGGGGGAAAGCTTTCTCTGATACTCGCTGCGGAGGAACATATTCTGGGCCTGAAAAATGGAAAAAAACGATACATAAATGAAGTAACCGCCCTGTCCCGGGCTTTTTCCATTGCCATCCCCCACGAACAGGCCATGGATGTTAAAGATGAGGTCTCGTTTTTTCAGGCGGTAAAATCCCGTTTGGCCAAATTTGACAGCACCGGTTTTGGTAAAACAGACGAAGAGGTTGAAACAGCGATTAGACAGGTTATTGACAAAGCATTGGTAACCGAGAGGGTTGTAGATATTTTCGATGCCGCCGGAATCAACAAACCTGATATTTCAATACTTTCAGAAGAATTCCTTTTGGAAGTCAAAAACATGGAGCATAAGAACATTGCTCTGGAAGTTTTGAAAAAACTGCTGAATGACGAAATAAAAACCAGAACCAAAAAGAACCTGATACAAAGCAAATCCCTCATGGAAATGCTGGAAAATTCCATTAAGAAATATCACAAAAAGATTTTAACAGCAGCAGAAGTCATTGAAGAATTAATTGAATTGAGCAAAGAAATTCAGAAAATGGACAAAGAGCCTCAGGAAATGGGGCTGTCTGATTTTGAATATGCTTTTTATACGGCCATTGCCAATAACGACAGTGCTCGTGAGTTAATGGAAAAAGACAAATTAAGAGAACTGGCTGTTGTGTTGTTTGAAAAAGTAAAGGCCAATGCTTCCATCGACTGGACAATTAAGGAAAGCGTTAAGGCAAAATTAAAAATCATTGTAAAAAGAACATTACGGCAGTATGGCTATCCACCGGATATGCAGAAACTGGCAACAGAAACAGTTTTAAAACAAGCTGAATTAATAGCGGAAGAGATTACGCGTGGAAAATAACCTTTTTTGCCCTGTTGGCATTTGTTCTGAGTTATTTTTGTGCGAGCCCTAAGTGTTATCAATGAAAGGAATCTTTATTATGCAAAAAATGTGTCCCATATCGTTCAAACAAGTAAATGAAAGAGCTGTGCAAATAAATGCAGCTTTAGCTGTTTTTTCTATTATATTTTTTTTCTTAACACCTTATAAATGGATTATTTTGGTTTTAGCTATTGATTTTTTTATACGTGGCTTTCTTAATCCGTCATATAGCTTTTATAGTGCCATCAGCAAAACGATTCTTCGTATTTTCAAAATAAAATCTTTAATGGTTAATGCCGGCCCTAAAATTTTTGCTGCGAAAATCGGATTTATATTTTGTTGTATGACAGCTATATTTTATTTATTTAATTTTCAGAAAATAAGCTTGATTATTGGTTCAATTTTTGTGTTTTTTGCTGCTCTTGAGGCAATTTTCAGATTCTGCATGGCTTGCAGGATATATCCGTTTATATATAAATTTAAAGATAACCAATTTATAAAAAAGGTTTAAAAAAGTGCACTTTGTAACTTTTCAATGTATAAAACGTATAAAACAACGATACACATTCATTATTAACATTATTAATTAAGGAACTTGAGACTAATGACTGAAAAAAAAGAAAACCAACAAATCAATCTTAAAGTTGACGAAAAAAATCTTTACAGAGAAGAAGGATACACAGACATGAAGGTTGCCTCAATAAGAAAACTTGTGCCGGTTTATCCGGATGGAACTAAAGATGAAAGCAGGATTTCTATCTTTATCGGCGCTACCCAGTTAATGTCCCCAGAAGGCCCCTTGCCTGTTCAGACCATTTTGTCTGCAAATAATTTACAAGAAGCTATAGCCGTTTTTCCTGAGAGTATGCAAAAGGCAATGGAGGAGTTGATGCAGCAGATGCGAAAAATGCAGGCAGAGGAAAAAACAAAAAATGATTCACGCATTATCGTACCTTAATCGTAGGTGCAGACCTGCGCATCTGTACACATCTTTCCAATAGCACAAATACGGAGTTTTAAATGAGTTCCATTGATGAGCTGATACTAAAAACCACAAAGGAAATAGTAGTAAAATTTATTGAATTAGGAAGGCTTTCTCCTTCAAATTTCCATTCTGCCTTCAAAGAAATGTATCAAACTATCGCAGAGACTGTAAAAGATGCAAGCGAGGCTTCGAGTACCAAAGAATAAGAATAAGAATAAGAATAAGAATAAAATAATGGACGATTATGGAAGATATGAAAAGCCATGATTCATAAATTGCCTGCGTGGGAAAGCATGTTTTTGTTGATGCAAATTTTGTATTTACGCTGCATATATTCGTGGTGCTGTTTATCAAATGGGATATAAACCAGCAGAAAACTTTTGGGTTTTATTTTTATTTTACTTAGTTCGGATATTTTGCTTCTTGGTTTGATAAAACTGCCCAAAATTATTTTAAGGCCCTCAATGGCTTCCTTAACCGGCAGGGTTACCGGATATATGTTTGAATCCGGCAGGCTGTTTTGCAAATTGTCCTGGGGCTGCAATAGAGTCAAATCACGCTGAATGCGCAGGAAAATTTTTGGTCTGACCTTAAAGCCGAGCGTCCAGAAAAAAAATTCCTTCTCCTCCCAGTCTTTTTGTATAACTTTGGGTATGTTGGCAATTCTTGCGAGATCTGCATAAGAGGAAAGATCAAGGCCGCTGATTTCAGCCTTGACCCTGTAAAACGGAAAGTAGGTTATATTATCACCTTGTCCGGGGATATGTACAAATTTAAGCGGTTTCAGCTCTTTTCGGCCGGGCTGCCAGATGGAATTGCAATTTCTGCATGTAAGCACCAGCGAACCACGATCCCCTTCCATATCCCAGCCACAGTGCGGGCAAAGCGTTGGAACAAATCGCATGCTCCATGCCGGAGATCCTCCTGGTAACGTTTCAATATCAAAATTATCGGGCACCTGGTTTGAAATGGGTTTATTTAAAACAGCGTCGTATAAACGCTTGTCTAAATAAAAAGGAGCATAGATCAAACTCAGGGATTCACCAATATGGGCTGTATGAAAGCAATTGCCTGTTATGTTATTAGGCGAACGTTTGTCTATTATTTCCATCACTTCATTGATGGACAGCTGAGGCTTCAAAAAATTACCCTTTGTATCCGGTGCAACAAACCGCATCTTCAGGGTTTGAGTTCTCAATCCGGCGGAAACTGGAAAAAAAGTTGATTTAACTGCCTGATAGCTGATGTCTAACAACCGGTGGGTAATGCCATTTGTAGAAGCCGCAAAAAAAAATCCTTTAAAACGCCAGTATGGGAAAAATATAAGTTCCTTGTCCCCGGGAGCCTTGTTAGGCAGCATGAAACGGAAATAATCCTTTTGCATAAGATATGACTTGACACGGCAGTACTCACAACGGATCAGGCGGTCCGTTTCATTAAGCGTGGCAGGAGCCCCGCATTGGGGGCATTGATATTCAATCAGTATATTAATATTCTTCTCCACACTCATCGCAAAAAGTGGCGCCCGGCAGATTTTCTTTGCCGCACTTTGTGCAGATTACAGCTTTTGGTTTTTCATCTGCAGGATGCCCGCATCTTGAACAGAATTTGGCGCCTGGAGTTAAATTTTTTCCACAGTTTTCACATTTTTTAAATATGACCTGTTGATGTCCGCATAATGGACAGAATTTAGCATTCACAGGGATCTTGTTATGGCACTCTGAACATAAGGACTCAAGCCGGCCGGTTGATTTTTCTTGAGCAGGATCCATGTAAGCAGGATTCATGCCGGCCGTAAAATACTGGGCAAACATGGCAGGCATCATAAGCCCCAGTCCGGTGCCCATGCCTGCGCCGGTATCCGCTTCCGAGGCTTTTTCCATGGCCATGGCCGCCTTCATCTGCATTAGTTTGTTCATGTCCTGAAAAACACCCATGCGGCTCTTATCATCAATAGCCTTTTGAACCTCAGGGGGTGGAGTGACTGAAGTAATATAGAGTTGAGTTAATCCAAGCCCGAAACGGCTGAAATCCTTTTGAAGACGCTCGGCAAGCCCTTTGGAAAGTTCATCGTATCTGGCCGGCAGGTTAAAAATTGAATCTATGGTTTCGCCCATATAATCATTAAACCTGGAAACAATAACCCTGTTAAGATATTCTTCAATTTCAACGGTTGTAAACATTCCCTGGGTACCGACCAGGCTGTTGATAAAAAGGACTGGCTGGATTATCTGCACGTCAAATACCCCAAAAGCTCTTAATCTTATCAGCCCCAGGCTGGAATCCTTGAATGCCACCGGATCCCTGGTGCCCCATTTTAGATTTGTGAATATTTTCAGATTAACAAAATAGACCTCGGCCCTTAAAGGTGAACTCAACCCCCATGGCAGGGCCGCAATTTTTGTAAGAATCGGTATATTGCCTGTTTGCAGGGTATGTCTTCCCGGCCCGAAGGCCTCTACTGCTTTGCCTTTGTAAAAGAATACACCGGCCTGACTCTCCCTTATGGTCAACTGCGCTCCGTACTTTATATCTCCGGAGCCTGTTGCCGGAAGGCGATGAACCAACTCATTGCCGGTTTCATCAAACCACTCAAGATTTTCTAGGAAAACAAGATTGTTAGCGCTCATATTATTCTACCTCCATATCAACTTGTTCTTTTTTCATCTCTTTAATTGCATATTCATAATAAACGCGGCTCTTAATAAAAAGATCGTAGATATCCGGATCTATATGGCGCTTTTTTTTCATTATATCCATAATTTTAATCGCCTCGGAAAGTTTCATAGATTTCTTGTAAGGCCTGTCTCCCGCAGTGAGGGCTTCAAAAATATCTGCAATAGCCATAATTTTGGACTGTACCGGTAATTGTGCGGAAGTAAGCCCTCTTGGATAACCGGAACCATCCGGCTTTTCATGATGCGCGCCTGCATATTCAGGCACATTTTCAAGATTCCTTGGGAATCAGCATCGACTTTGATATGTAACCCGTTGCCGCATCATAATCCCTGGGACCTGTAAAATCGAATCCGTTTGCCTTGTATACATCCTGGATATTAATTGTTTTTCCTGTAATCGCCACATATGAAGAGACATTGGAATAGTTCGGTCTTTCTACCTTATAAAGTGGAACATCAGGCATGGCCTTTTCAAAATTTTCAATGCCCTTCATTCTTCTCTTCAGGGTTTCGTTCTGCAATATCTGAAAACTGAGCCTTTTTTTATCCTTGCTCAAAATGTACAATGTACCGGCATCTGCATTGGACATTGCCCTTGCTGCATCAACAATCATCTCAAGTAATTTGTTAAGATCTTTTTCCATGGAAAGTGCCAGACCGATTTTGGCCTGTTTTTTTATATGCTTGATCTGATTTTCCGCATAAAGCTTGACCTCCTTGACCACGGTTCTGAGCAACTTGTTAAGGATATGATCCTTTGCCAGATTATTCAGATCAAAAATCCCGTTTATTTTGTCATTGCCATCTGAGTTATTCAGTCAGGAATCCATTTTCATTAGAGCCAATTTCAAAACGCCCCCTTTTGCCCGATCTCTGCGTAAGGCAAAAAATTTAATACTCGAAATACTTAATGTATTCCTGTGGTTAATTTTTTTGACTTTCTTGACCTCGAACAAAATTGAACATTTTGAAACCGGCTCATTATTTTAGAAAAATAATACCAACAATAAGAAGCAAGAAACATACCAGAAAAATCAGGCAAAACCGCACCAATTAGCTATGCTATCTATAGACTCCCTCTCACTCTCCACACTGTTTGCCGGAAAATTCCAATCAGGAAAACCTATGGCAATAGAAACTACAAGAAACCGCGATTTGGGAATATCGGCCCATTTTCTCACCACATCAGGATACATGACACCCTGGTTCTCTATGCAAGTACCCAGGTTGAAATGCAAGGCGGCAAGACAGATGCTTTGCATGACAGCGCCCATATCAAGAACCGGGGCAGCTTCCGAAAGGGATCTGTCCAAAGAAAGAAGTATGGCGGCCGGCGCATCAAAATAGCGGAATCCCCTTTCCATCCATTCCGTCCTCTGCTTTTTATTCTTTCTATCTATACCCATCAGCTTAAAAAGCTGAATTGCCAGATTCACCTGCCGGTTACGATATATACCATCCCGCGGCCACTCCATCAGCTTAAGTTCCGGGTTTGGAGGTATGCCTGATTTTATTTTTCGGATATGTCCTTTTTTGATATTTTCCATGACATCACCCGAAATAACGGTAAACTCCCATGGCTGGGTATTCAGCGCTGACGGAGCCCTCCCGGCAATTTCAAGTATCTCTCTTATTACCTCTTTAGGAACAGGATCGGGTTTAAATTTTCTTATGCTCTTTCTTTGTTTTATAGCTTCTATAATCTCCACAACTCTCTCCTTTGAAACAGAATCAATCTGAACAAATGATATTAATTTTATCTATATCTATTATAAAAGGCACGACTAAAACATTTTTAAAGCTAACCGATTAAAATAAAAAAGCAAAGAAATTAATATTAATGTTTGCTTTTAAGATCATCTTTTGCAGCTCTAAGCTTCATTTTAAGCTGGATTTATATAAAAATGATGAACCTTTAATGATACATAGAGGTTATCGATATAAAATTAAAGCAGACTTGATGTTAACCTTTCCGTTATACGCGCTGCGCCATGCGCACATTTTATCCGGAAATAAAGCTTGACATCGTATTAATAGTAATAATACGTATGAAAAAAATATTGCGTAATATTTTCCAAACAGGCCGGCCATGCAATTTCATTCATAAATGATCGTTTAATGTAACAAAAAAAGGAGGTTCCATGAAAACAAATTTTTTTTTAGCAGGTTTATTAATTCTATTAATTGGTCTTGCAAACACTGCAAACGCCGAGAACAAGGCAGGCGCCTTTACCGTCTCACCCATGCTCGGAGGGTACATTTTTGAGGATAATCAGGACATAGAGGAAAAGGCTGCATACGGTCTGGGACTGGGTTATAATATAGATCAAAACTGGGGTCTGGAGGGAATGTTCAATTACATAGATACTGATTCCGAAAAAGACGCCGGTGATGTGGATGCATATATTTACCGGATCGATACTCTTTATCATTTCACGCCTGACAAAAAACTTGTTCCTTACATAGCCACAGGTATCGGCGGCATAACACTCGACCCCTCCCGGGAGAGTAATGATACCGATTTTTTGGTTAACTACGGTGGCGGTATTAAATATTTTGTCAATGACTTTACAGCATTACGCGCAGATGTGCGCCACATTATCTCATTTAATGATACATATAATAATCTGGCCTATACCTTCGGCCTCACCTTTCTATTAGGTGGTGAAAAAAAAGCCCTGGCAGCTGAATATAAAGACAGCGATGGTGATGGTGTTTATGATCATATGGATCAATGCCCGAACACACCCCAGGGTGTTGCTGTCGATGATTCAGGTTGTCCATTGGACAGCGACGGTGATGGGGTTTATGATCATATGGATCAATGCCCGAACACACCCCAGGGTGTTGCTGTCGATGATTCAGGTTGTCCATTGGACAGTGACGGTGATGGGGTTTATGATGATCTTGACAAATGTCCGAATACCCCCAAAGAAGCGACTGTTGATGCTGCAGGCTGCCCCCTGGACAGTGACGGCGATGGTATTTATGATTATCTTGATCAATGCCCGAATACGCCCAAAGGAGCCACCGTCGATGAGACTGGATGCTGGGCCTTCGGAGGAGAAATATTTTTTGATTTCGATAAATCGGAGCTTAAACCCGCTGCCTGTCCTTTGCTGAAGGAATCTGTCAACATACTGGAAAAAAATCCGGAGATGAAAGTTGAGATCCAGGGGCATACGGACAGCGAAGGCGATGAGGTCTACAACCAAACGCTTTCAGAAAAACGCGCTATGGCGGTCAAGGCATATTTGGTAAAACAGGGGATCAATTCAAACCGGCTTGAGACAAAAGGATACGGTTCATCAAACCCCATAACATCCAATGATACAAAAGAAGGCCGTCGCAAGAACCGACGGGTCACATTCGCACTGATACATTAAAAATAAATATATAGACCATCACATAAATAATTTCACTGCGTTATAGGTCGTCGGAGTAGTGGTTCAAGATTTTGAACCACTACCACCTCTATCCTTGTGAAATGAATTATCTGACACTCTACCAGGTGCAGGAAAACTAATAAAAAATTATGTAACCGTTAACAGTGAACGGTTACATAATCACAACAAACTCCGCACCGAATTCCTTTCAATTTTTCCGCATTCTTTAACAGCCCTTCTTTTATGGCGCTCTTTTTCCCTTCCAATGCTTATATTTTGTTTAATGAAAAATCTCTTTTAAACAACGCGAAAGTATGGCATAAATAGTAGTTTAACTACTTGATACGATAGGATTCAACTAAGTATTGCAGCAATATAAATTTTATATATTTATTCACTTTCTATACATATTGCTTTAAAGAGGGGAAAATGATCGAAAAAAGAAGCATTGGAGTATCTGGTCTGCTTGTACGTCCCATTGGCCTGGGGTGTATGCCTCTTTCTCTAAAGGGACGTTTTCCTGATGGCTATGGCGTCAGTGTTTTGTGCGCGGCGCTGGATGCCGGAATGGATTTCCTGGACACTGCAGACGTTTATTGCATTGATCATACCGACGTTGGTCATAACGAGCGTTTGATTGCCAAGGCCCTGGGTGAGTGGAAGGGGGATTCTACATCAATCGTCGTAGCTACCAAAGGCGGCCTTGAGCGTCCGGGCGGCGCCTGGATTGTTAATGCCGGACCGGATCACCTGGAGACGGCCTGCGAGGCAAGTTTAAAAGCCCTGGAGCTTGAAACCATAGCACTCTACTATCTTCATGCACCAGATCCAGAAGTTCCACTCGCCGAAAGTGTAGGCGCCTTGGCCAAACTTCGCGAAAAAGGCAAAATTCAGCATATCGGGCTTTCAAATGTCAGCGTGACAGATATCAGGCTGGCAAGTTCCATAGTACCAATAGTCAGTGTTCAGAACCGTTGTAATCCTTTTGATCGTGAGGCTTGGCAGCAGGGAGTTATTTCCCATTGCGAACAAAACGGGATTGCTTTTATCGCCTATAGCCCAGTAGGAGGCGGAACCGGAAAAGTGAGATCGAAGCAACATCCGGCATTATGCCGGGTTGGGCAGCGTTATGATGTCACACCATTTCAGATTGCGCTGGCCTGGTTGTTGCGCAAATCTTCCAATCTTATTGCGATTCCCGGAGCTAGCAGGATGAAAAGTGCCGTGGACAGTGCCGCCGCCATGAATATCATCCTGAGCGACAATGATATGGCGGAGCTGGATCATGCTTTCCCTTCGACCTGACAGGATCAACCCCTTGCTTGCCATACTTTCAATAGGAAATACCAAATTCAAGGGAAGGTTGCAGAAAGTTTTATCTTGATGCAACCGCCTTTTCCCAGCCACTCATGCCTGCCGCGTCAACAATAAGTACAAGGAGCCCAGTTGCTGAATGAAAATAGATAATTTTTTATGCGTGCAGTTCCTTGCTTTTTGCCTGGTTGCGGCGGCATTTACTACTGTATATATCCCTCAACCGGTTCTGCCTGTTATCCAAGAGGAATTTAACGTTAACGAAGCCTTTGCTTCCCTGACTGTATCACTTGTAATTCTTGGCATTGCTCTTTCAAATCTTCCATTCGGCAGGATCGCGGACAGTTATCCCATCAAGCCGATTATTCTGCTGGGCGGTACAATCGTAACTATATGCGGTCTGTTTTGTGCGGTAACCTCCAGCTTGACAATTATGATAGTCACCAGGTTTATCCAGGGGCTCTTCCTTCCGTCATTGACCACCTGTTTAGCCGTGTATCTTGCCCGGAACATGCCTGCTGAAAGGCTCAACGTTGTTATGGGGCTGTATGTTTCAGCCACCGTAACGGGCGGTATGTTCGGACGTCTCCTGGGCGGATGGATATATCCGCAGCAATGCTGGCGATCTGCCTTTATCAGCGCATCTGTTTTTCTTTTTTTTTCCACCATTGCCGTTGCCGCCCTGCTTCCCCGGGAGAAAAAAAGTGTTGTTAAAGAAAATTTCGGTGAAGGTTTTATCAGCCTGATTTGCAGGTTGGATCTATTGAGGATATACTTTGTTGTTTTTGGATCATATTTTGTTTTTTCATCCATCTTTAATTATATGCCGTTCTATCTGGCAGGGCCTTCCTTTGAAATGTCAACAGAGTTTATCGCGCTTATTTATATCACTTATATTACCGGGATTATCATAAGTCCCCTTGCCGGTAAACTGAGCAACAGAATCGGCAACGGCAACACCATGATGATAGGCACGATAATTTTTGGCTTATCCATAAGTATTACACTTATTGAATCAATAACGGTGATTGTGATCAGTCTTATAGGCGCTTGCGCTGGTTTTTTTTCCATTCATGCCGCCGCCGCAGGTTTGTTAAACTGCAAGATCGACTCAAGCAGAGGAAGAGCCAATTCTCTTTATGTGCTTTTTTATTATATTGGAGGAAGTGTCGGCATAACCCTGAACGGATATGCATATCTTTTTTTTGAATGGACCGGTGTGGTTATGCTTGGCCTGCTGATGCTTTTAATGCCTCTGATTACAGGTATTATAGAGAACAGGCGGCTTAAATCCTAATTAAACGAAGACTATGGGATATAAATAGTATGTCAATAAAAACAGAACATAACATAATATATGAAAATGCGGCAAATATGGAACAGATTACTGATGAAAGTGTTGCTTTAATTGTAACATCGCCGCCTTATCCCATGATACAAATGTGGGATGAAATCTTTTCAAGTCAGAATAAAAACATAGCTAACGCTTTGTCAGATGGCGAAGGGACGCTCTCATTTGAGCTTATGCATAAGGAGCTTGACAAGGTATGGAATGAAATATACCGTGTCTTAAAAAATGGGGGATTTGCATGTATTAATATCGGGGATGCAACCAGAACCATAGGCGGCAATTTTTGTCTTTACCCGAATCATTCAAGAATTTTACAATATCTGCAGCAATCAGGCTTCAGTATCTTGCCGGATATTCTATGGAGAAAACAGACTAATGCTCCCAATAAATTTATGGGTTCCGGCATGCTTCCTGCAGGAGCTTATGTTACTTTAGAACATGAATATATTTTAATAGCCAGAAAGAATGGCAAGAGATCGTTTACAAGTGCCGAAGAGAAGAGGAACCGGCATAATAGCGCTCTCTTTTGGGAGGAACGAAATGTATGGTTTTCCGACGTCTGGATGGATATAAAAGGAACAACCCAGAAACTGCATGACAAAAAGACCAGATCAAGGAGCGCTGCCTTTCCATTTGAGTTGGCCCACAGATTAATTAACATGTATTCAGTAAAGAATGATATAGTCCTCGATCCCTTTATGGGAACCGGCACCACAATGGCTGCGGCCATGGCATCCTGCAGGAACAGTATCGGATTTGAGTTTGATTTAAATTTATGTAATACAATAGAGTCCATAAAAAAAAATATAGTCGATTTTTCCAATAATTGCATTGAGGACCGTTTACAGCGTCATTTAGCTTTTGCCGAGGAGAGGATAAAGGCAAAAGGACCATTGAAACATACAAATGATAATTATGGATTTCCCGTTGTAACATCCCAGGAAAGGAAGTTATTGTTGAACCGACTGACCGGAATTAAAAGCACAGAAATTGGCAGGTTTGAGGTTTCCTATGCATCAGGGGCTTCCCATGAATTTCAGGAAGAGAAGGTTTTCGGCCATGAAAATAAAAAAGATGAAACGATAAAATATAACAAAAGTAAGGAAAAACAACAATATTTCAATTTTAATTAGTTTTTTTTTTATAAAAAACGAACGACGGCTTAAAACAAAAAGTTCACAAAATAGGAGGGGAAATGAAAAGACTAATTTCGTTAACTCTGGTCATATCGTTGCTTGGATTCCTGCTTTCATGCGCAGGAACATCGCGCAGTAAGAAGGGTTTGGGAGCAGGAGCCTTGATAGGTGGTATCAGTGGCGCTCTCCTGGGGCAGGCTATCGGTAAAGATACTGAAGCAACATTGATCGGAGCGGGAATTGGAACTATCGTAGGCGGAGCTGCCGGGCATCAGATAGGTGCGTATATGGACAGGCAGGAAGGGGAACTCAGATCAGCCATAGCCACTACGGAAGCAGCCAGCATCACTAGAACGCAAGATGTGCTTGTTGCCACTTTCAGATCAGAAGTTCTCTTTGATTTTGACTCATTCACTCTTAAACCAGGCGCTAACGCTGAACTTGGAAGAGTCGCCGATGTACTGATCAGATATCCACAAACCTCTATAAGAGTCGAAGGGCATACCGATTCCAAGGGTTCGGAACAATACAACCAAATATTGTCTGAAAAAAGGGCCGTGTCTGTTAAAAACGCGCTTGTCCAGAGGGGGGTTAGCGCAAGAAGAGTACAGACCATAGGTTTTGGCGAGTCTCAGCCGGTTTCATCAAGCAATGCAATGAACAGAAGGGTCAACATAGTAATAATACCAACTTGATTTTGAAATAACCACAGACTATTTTTAATTTAAAATTAAAAATTCTATTATCTATCCTATTATCTTTAGGCCGGATAGCCCGGTTACGGAGGTTGACAAAATGAGAGTATTATTAACATTATTGGTTGTTATCTTTTTTTTCCCTTATTTTACATTTGCCGGATGCATAAAGGGTGACTGCAGCAATGGTAAGGGAACATATATTTATCCTGACGGCAGTAAATATGTCGGGCAATTTAAATCCGGCAAGATGTATGGCCACGGGGCTTTAACATCCCGGGATGGCGCAAAATATGTGGGTGAATTTCAAGACAATAAGTTGAACGGACGTGGGACACTGGTTCGGCCTAACGGTATCAAGTATGTTGGTAAGTTTAAAAACAGCAAAATCCACGGGCAGGGAGTCATGACTTCGCCGGATGGGAAAAAACTGATTGGTGAATTCAGAAACGGTGAATTTGTAAAAAAGTAAAACAGGGGGAACAGGTTCGATTCTAAATCGGGTCAATACCATTGTTTTTTTACGGTCAATCTCTCCATAGGCGTTTGCCTCTTTTGCAGCGCCTATGGTTGTGGTAAAATATAATCATATTGAGACTTTCCTGAATGACACGATTGCTTAATTGATACTCCAAAATGATATCAGGTCATGTTAAAAGCACTATAATTTCAGGAGATATTAACTGTGATATTTTATGACGGGACATATCGACTTCAAAGAAAAAAAAGAAGGAAAACAATCATATCTGGCAGATATGCTCCAGCATGGCGAGTAAGAATAATTGATTTCACCTTGAGCCTTCCTGGAGTAAGGCATATAAAACCGACAGCCGTAGTTGCAACAAGCCTTTCTAATGAGTGCTTTAAAACAAATTGCGCGGAGAGTATCGGTAAAAGAATATGCAGGGATTTTAACCTTAAAGTTTCAAATATCCTGTGGTTTGAAAACTTTGAAGATGATCCTGCAACAGTATATACGGCTACCTTTAAACCCAGACCAAGCCCCGGTTTTGATCTTTTTTATGATATAAAGTGGCGTTTTGCATCACCCAATGAAATAAAAGCTATTGGACGATATATTCCTGAAATATATGCTTTAAGTTAATAATAGGTACCATTGCCTCCCCGGATAAACTGCATTTTACTGATGCCCTTCCCAAAACCAGGAGCGGGAAGATCATGCGAAGGATTCTTAGAAAAATCGCTGAAGGACAAATTGACCAGCTTGGGGATACATCCACCCTGGCAGAACCCGAAGTGGTTGATAAACTGATCACCGGAAGACAGTAGTTTTGTAAATAACCATAAGGGTTCATGCCAAAAGTTTAAAATGATAATACTGGAAAATTTGAACAAACATTACAAATCCGTTCATGCCCTAAAGGATGTCAATCTTCACGTAAACTCAGGGGAGCTTTTCGCCTGCCTGGGGCCTAACGGCGCAGGAAAAACCACTGCCATCAGAATTATGACAGGACTTACAAGGCTTTCGTCAGGCAAGGCTTTTCTCAATCGATTTAACGTGGAGAAGAATCCGATTGCCGCAAAAAAAGAGTGCGGACTGGTTCCTCAAGCTATAAACCTTGATCAGGAGCTCACTGTTTTCGAAAATCTCGATATTCACTGCCGACTCTACAGAATGCCTGTTAAAAAAAGGAGAATAAAAATAGATGAGCTCCTTGATTATATGGATATTCTTGATAGAAAAAAGACTCTGATCAAGCATCTTTCCGGAGGCATGAAAAGAAGAGTAATGATAGCAAGGGCTCTTACTCATTCTCCTCAAATACTATTCCTTGATGAACCTACTGTGGGACTGGATGCCAATATCCGCAGACGTATATGGGCCATAATCAAGAGGATCCAGCAAGATGGGACCACAATCTTTCTGACCACACATTATATTGAAGAGGCTGAGTTTCTGGCGCAGAGGGTCGCATTTTTAAATGAAGGGGAGATAGTAGCCCTGGATACTCCGGAAAATTTTATGGCGAAAATGGGAGTCTGGGCGATAGACAGGCTTGAAGAGAGCAACATGGAAACAACATATTTCAAAACTAGGCAAGAGGCAAAAAGCTTTATAGTTGAACAGGAAAAAAGTTTCACCTTACGGCGTGTGCATCTTGAGGATGTCTTCCTCGCATTAACTGGAAAGAAGGTCAAATGATTCAAGGTTGTATGGCAATCTACTACAGAGAAATTATGATAATGAAACGGCGGCTTCCCAAAATGATTGCCACCATGTCCGTATCACCTCTCCTCTATCTAATAGCTTTCGGATATGCAATGGGTAATAATGTTAGAGTGGACGGGCACACTTATCTGGAATTTCTTCTTCCCGGCCTGGTTGCCATGAGCAGTATGACGCAGGCTTTTGCCATTGCCAGCGAGATAAATATCGCCCGTTTTTACTGGCATATATTTGAAGAGTTCCAGGCCGCCCCGATAAGCAATATTTCTTATGTCTGCGGGGAAATTCTTGCCGGAATGACAAGAGCATTCATGTCCATTATTATTATTCTCATATTGGGATACTTTTTCGGAGTGTCACTTTCATGCAACCTCCTTTTCTGGCTCGCAATCATTCTAAATAGTTTTATTTTCGCTTCTCTGGCCGTAGGCATGGCCATGCTGGTAAAATCACATGCGGATCAGGCAATGTTTTCCAGTTTTGTTATTACTCCCATGGCCTTTCTAGGGGGGACCCTCTTCCCTGTAGATAGGCTTCCTTTATGGGCACAAAAAATTCTTTTCCTGCTGCCTCTGACACACGCATCAAAAGCAATCCGTACGGCGTCCTTTGGGAACATCCCTGATTATTCATCCTATATTATTCTTTTTTTAACAGGCGTCCTGTTTATTATCGCCTCATTTATGTGTGTTAACCGGGCCAGAGACTAGGGAAAATGAAAAAATTAACGGCTGTTTCCTTAAGCGGTGGAGTCGATTCCCTGGTGGCCGCATATCTGTTGAAAAACGAGGGGCATGATTTAATCGGTCTGCATTTTACAATAGGGTACGGGACCAACCAGACAACAATTAATATCAACAGGATTGCAAAACAACTTGACATTCCCATTAAAATCATAGACTGCGCCGCAGAATTCAAATCAAAAGTTGTTGATTATTTTACAAAAACATACCTGTCAGGCAAAACCCCTAATCCTTGCATGGTTTGCAATCGGTTGATAAAATTTGGTTTAATACTATCCTGTGCACGCAAAATGGGGGCATCTATGCTTGCCACAGGCCATTACGCAAGAATAACTGAAGATACCCAAGGAAGATTCCATCTTCTAAAAGGCGTAGATAAAATCAAGGATCAATCCTACTTTCTTGCTCGTCTGACCCAGGAACAGCTCTCGGCCGCTATGTTTCCCCTTGGTAAGTTTACAAAATCAGAAGTAAAAAATATAGCAAAAAAACAAGGCTTAAAAGCGATTACACAAAATGAAAGCCAGGATATATGTTTCATTAAGGGAAAGACTTACGGACAATTCCTGACAGCTCAGAGCTGTTATGAACCCACGCCCGGACTTATAGAGGATGTCTCCGGCAACACCATAGGAGAACATAACGGCCTCCATTTTTTTACAATAGGTCAGAGACGCGGCATTAACTGCCCGGCATCCGAGCCATATTATGTGGTGGGGATTGATCCGGGCCAGAATCGTCTGATTGTCGGTTTTAAGGAAGAACTCTTATCTCCTGGTTTAAAAACAGTAAAAATAAACTGGATTATACATCCACCGGACAATAAGATTTCAGTCAGCACACGCATCCGGGGACGTCAAGATCCTGAACCATCCAAACTCTATCCCATCGACAATGAGACCGCACTCATCAGATTTGCAAAACCGCAATCAGCTGTAACTCCGGGGCAGGGGGCCGTCTTTTACAAGGGGAGCGAAGTCCTTGGCAGCGGATGGATAGAAAAATTTAGGTAAAACTAATACAAAAACATCGGCTTACCGGCAACATGCCGCACCTTTGGCCTGTATTCATCGATTTCATAGAATTCCCTTATATCGGCCCTTTTTTGACCTGTAGAAATGATGCTTAGGGGAATATTCGTATATATGCCATGATTGAGTGCCACTAGACGACCGAAGACACCATCGATGAAGAGATCTATGGCCATATTGGCAAAATTAACGGCCACCATCAAGTCCAGGGAATCAGGAGCGCCACTTCTCATAAGATAGGAGAGTCTTTGATTTAGTATATCCGCTCCCGTGAGTTCTTTGAGTAAGGCCCCGGTCTCCTCGCCGATCCCTCCCAATCTTTTATGGCCATAGGCGTCCGCTTCTCCTGAGAGAAACACCTCTTCTCCTATCATCTTTGCCCCTTCGGAAATAGTGAGCATGGCATAATTCCCGGGGTTGGTCCTTTTATCATGCATGATTAATTCTGCCAGTCTCTTGGGATCAAAGGGAACCTCGGAAATAATGGCGCGATCCACACCTGACAGGTACGCCGCTATCAAGGATGTCTCACCGGAATACCTGCCGAACATCTCAACCACGGCAATCCTTTCATGGGAACCGGTGGGAGTCCTGAGTGCATTTATGAGTGTGACACTCCTGGTAATAGCCGTTGAAAAGCCTATGCAGTAGTCTGTGCCAACAACATCATTATCCATTGTCTTGGGGATGGCGATTACCGGGAACCCTTCATTGTACAGCCTTTCTGCAAAACTGAGGGTGTCATCCCCCCCTATTGGAATGATGGCGTCAATCTCCATGTGCTCCAGGTTTTTCAAGATTTGTGGTGTGAAGTCCCTGGTCCCTTTTTTAAACTCTTCCCTTAAAAAATAAGGGAGATTTTTTTCTTTGACAGCCATGGGGTTTGTTCGCGAAGTATGCAGAAATGTCCCCCCTGAACGGTCTATGGCCCTGACATCCGATATTTTTAAATTTTGCATACACTTGGAATGTGTGTCGGGGTCATCAGGATTATATTCCAAAATACCGGCCCATCCTCGTTTGATACCGATTACATTGATCCCCTCATTATGTGCCCTGTAGACCACCGTCTTGATGCACGCATTAAGTCCGGGTACATCACCTCCACCTGTGAGGATGGCTATTCGGGGTTTTCGATTACCATTTTTTTCCATTTTTAAGCCCGCCTTTTATATGGCAAAATATAAACATGACAAAAATGCGCCGATCCTGCCTGTCCTATAAAATGATTTGTATACGCCCGGCATGAGCGTGAGCTTATGGGGTTAAAATCCCCTGCAAGTATTCCTATGTTACGTGAAAACTTAGCCGAAGGCAAGGAGATTACCGCGAGGTAGTGGAGGTAACTTGCATATATGGCATGAGTGATGTATTAAATTATTTTTAAGCATACAACCTGTCAACGGATTAATGACATGGAAAAATTCGATTATTTTATAAAAAGATTTTTTTTAGTGATTCCCACTTTTATAGGCATCACGTTTTTATGCTTCGGGTTGACACAATTTATTCCCGGCGGCCCTGTGGAACAGGCTGTTATGAGAATTAAAGGGATCGGAAGCGCGGAATCCGCGGGAGGTTCCGGAGAAACCGGATCCATTTCCAAAAAACAGCGCAAGGCTATAGAAAAACATTTCGGCTTTGATCAGCCTTTTGCAAAGCGTTACTGGAAATGGCTTGTGACTGAAAGGCTTGGGATGAAGATGGAATCGTATAAATTCCCCAACAAGACTGCCTGGCAGCTTATCAAAGAACGCTTTAAGGTATCCCTTGTATTCGGCGTTACAGGTTTTATCCTTTCCTACCTTGTATGTATTCCACTGGGGATTTTGAAAGCCCTGAAACATAACAAGATGTTCGATCTGGCTTCCAGCATTATCGTTTTTGCCGGGTATGCTGTTCCTGCGTTTGCATTCGGAATGGTTTTAAAGATGTTTTTTTGCGGCACTGTGGAAGGTTTATGGGATTTTTTTCCTGTTACAGGATTCCATTCGGAATATTTCACGGATCTTTCGTTTTATGAAAAAGCGAAAGATATTTGCATGCACATGTTTCTTCCGGTGCTATGCTATATGATCGGCAACTTTGCCGTTCTTACGCTGCTTATGAAAAATTCACTGCTCGATCAAATCGGCAAGGATTATATCCGCACCGTTCTTGCAAAGGGCGGTAGTTACAGCAGGGCGGTATGGGGCCATGCCCTGCGTAATTCCCTGATCCCTATAGCCACAGGATTCGGTTCCATTCTTTCCATAATGTTTGCAGGATCGGTTATTATTGAACAGGTTTTTGAGATTCCCGGAATGGGAAGACTGAGCCTTGAATCGATTGTAGGCCGTGATTATCCTGTATTTATGGGCATTTTAGCATTAACATCTATTTTGGGACTGCTTGGCAATATCATATCTGATTTTGCATATGTTATTATTGATCCGAGAATTAATTTTCAAAAACAATAAGCGGCACTCTCTTTAGATTTTCGAGGTATAGTTTTAGAAAACATAATATGCTGGAAAAAATTTTCAAGAATCCATTAACGTTGAAGAGGCTGCAGCGCTTCAGGGAAGTCAGGCTCGCTTATATCGCTTTATGGATTCTTGTTATTTTGTATTTGGTAAGCCTTTGCTCGGAATTGCTGTGCAATAATGTTCCAATATATATCAGATTTAACGGAAATTCGTTTTTTCCCGTATCCAAATTTTACTCTGAGGATATTTTCAAACAAAACGGCAATCAAACCAGACCGGATTATAAAAAAATCAATAATAGCAGAATTTTTACAGATAATTCGGATAATTTTATGGTATTTCCGCCGATTCCTTTTGGTCCCTTTGAAAGTATAGAACCCGCTTCAATCGAAATCGAGAACAATGTATGCCTGGAGATTGAGCCCCTGCCATTGATAGGCAGCGTTAATATAAGAAAAGATTATTCAATTGCCGGATCAACCTCTTTTCATCCCTTTATCGGTAAGGAGAAAAATAAGGCTAAGGGACTCGTTCTGACTGATTATTTCGACCTTCCTGCGGAACTATACAGCGCAGTGATAAAACGTTTTGACAATATTAAATCACCACGCGTTATATTTAAAGCTTATAATAAATCCGGCAAAAAAATTGAGATATCTCTTTCAAATTTTTCCACAAGAAAAAAATCTCCTAAAACCGTCAGGTTGACGTTCCGGGAAAAAGAAGAACCCGGCGCAACATACAAACTTATTTTTAAAAAAAATCATGGATCTGATCTGATTAAGATTGAAAGTTTGAATCGGGCATCAGGGATATGGGATGAAATTTTAAATACAGAGAAAGAAAGCCTGTTATATTTTGTGGAAAAACGATTTTCAAAGCCTGTCGATTCTTATAAATTGCTTATAAACGGTAAGCATTATGTTGCAAATTTTATAAAAAACGATGTGAGATTCCCTTTCCACCCTGTGCCCCAGCATCTTTTGGGAATCGACGGAGCCGGACGTGATGTTCTTGCAAGAATTCTTTACGGGCTCAGAACTTCAATGACTTTTGGCCTTATGCTTGTTGCCTGCTCAATGGCTTTGGGCATCCTTACCGGCGCGATACAGGGGTATTATGGCGGCTTTGTTGATATTGGCTGCCAGAGGCTGATTGAGATATGGAGCGCATTGCCGTTTCTTTATATTATGATTCTTATGGGGTCTGTTTACGGCCGGAGTTTTTCTCTTTTGCTGGTCTGCTATGGACTGTTTAACTGGATCGGGATTTCGTATTATATCAGGGCTGAATTCCTGCGGTTACGGCAGCAGCCTTTTGTTGAAGCCGCAAAATGTTTGGGTGTACCTTCAGGCAGGATAATATTCAAACATATCCTTCCGAATGCAATGGCGCCGGTTATAACATTTTTTCCCTTTTCGCTGGTAGGGGCCATAGGCTCCCTGGCCGCGCTGGATTACCTCGGTTTTGGGCTGCCGCCTCCAACCCCAAGCTGGGGTGAACTTCTGTTTCAGGCACAGCAATACAGGTGGGCATGGTGGCTTATTCTTTACCCTTCCCTGGCTTTATTCATTGTTATGCTGTGCGGCGTCTTTGTTGGTGAAGGGATAAGAAATGCATTCGATCCCAAACGCTATACAAAGCTGGAATAAAAGATGGTTGAAAAAATACTGAACATAAATGATCTTACCGTAACATTTGAAACAGACGAAGGTGTTTTCAATGCTGTTGACCAGGTCTCTTTAAATATAGGCAGAGGCGAAATTGTCGGGCTGGTTGGTGAGTCAGGCTGCGGAAAAACCGTTACGGCGCTAAGCATAACCCGACTTATCCCTTCGCCTCCCGGAAGGATTGCAAATGGAAAAATTTTGTTTAATGATAAAGATCTCCTTCAACTTGGCATAAAAGAGATGAGGAGGATCCGCGGCCGGGAAATAAGCATGATATTCCAGGAACCCTCAGCCGCTTTGTCGCCCTTGCATCGCATTGGCCATCAAATGGTGGAGACCATAAGGATGCATCGGAAAATCAGCAAAAAAGAGGCCTGGAAATTGTCGGAACAATGGCTGGGGAAGGTCGGCATTTCTGATGCCAAAGAGAGAATGTTTGCCTTGCCCCATCAGCTTTCGGGGGGGATGCAGCAGAGGGTAATGATATCAATGGCGCTGATGACTGAGCCGAATCTTCTCATAGCGGATGAACCGACAACAGCCCTTGATGTAACAATCCAGATGCAAATATTTGAACTTATTCGCGCAATGAAAAGCAAAAATGTTTCTATACTGATCATTACCCATGATATGGGTGTAATCTGGGAAATGTGCGACAGGGTAGTTGTAATGTATGCTTCGGAAATAGTTGAAGAGGGTCTACGGAATGATATCTTTTCATCGCCTGCTCATCCATACACAAAAGGACTGTTGAATTCCATCCCGAAACTGGGCTGCTCTGAAAAAAGGTTAAAGGCTGTTGGGGGTTATGTGCCATCCCCATATAATTACCCCAAAGGATGTCATTTTGCCGATAGATGTGAATTCGCCTTTAAAAGATGCAGAGAGGAAAAACCGGCTCTTAAGGATATCGGTAATAACAGAAAAGCCGCATGTTTTCTATTATGATAAATATAATGTAGAGAGCACGAGGGCACAAAATTTTGTGCCCCTACCACCGCAAGGCAATGCATGGTGGGAGGTTGTTGTAGTGGCACAGAATCTTGTGCCCTACGAACAAGCGAAATATAGATTTTCAGATAAATATTATGACCCCAAAACCAATACTCACAGTTTCAAATCTTAAAACATGGTTTCCGATCAAGAGAGGAATTATCGCAAAAACAGTTGGATATGTAAGGGCTGTTGACGATGTTTCCTTCCATATAAACAAAGGTGAGACTTTGGGGCTGGTGGGGGAATCAGGCTGCGGAAAAACAACACTGGGAAGAACACTGGTCGGCCTGGAAAAAGCGCACAAGGGAGAGATTGTTTTTCAGGGAAAAAATATCCTTGCGTTGAAGAAAAATGAATATAGAAATTTGCGTAAAAATATGCAGATTATTTTTCAGGACCCGCTCTCGTCTCTGAACCCCAGGATGAACATCCTCGATATTGTCACCGAAGGTCTGATCGAATTTAAAATGGTAACCGGTTCAATCAAAGAGCATGCAATCAGGCTTATGAATGAAGTGGGACTGGATGGGGACGCAATACATCGCTATCCCCACGAATTTTCCGGGGGGCAGCGGCAGAGAATAAACATTGCAAGAGCAGTATCTCTGAAGCCCTCGTTCATAGTCTGTGACGAGCCGATAAGCGCCCTTGATGTATCAGTGCAGGCACAGATAATAAACCTTTTTATTGATCTGCAGGAGGAATATGAGCTGTCTTATCTTTTCATATCGCATGATTTAAGTGTGGTGAGCAATATTGCGGACAGGGTGGCGGTTATGTATCTTGGCAAGTTGATGGAATGTGGTATCACTGATGATATAATTAACCGGCCGATGCATCCCTACACCAAGGCTTTGATCAGCGCTGTGCCGGTACCGGATCCCGATAAAAAAAGAGAGCATGTAAAAAAAATCATATTAAAGGGGGAGACGCCTTCACCGGCCGCGCCTCCCCCGGGCTGCAGATTTCATACACGCTGTCCTGAAGTTATGAGTATTTGCAGAGAAAAAAAACCTCGGAAATCAGGCTCTGAAAGACACCAGGTATGGTGTCATCTATTCTGAAAAACAGCCCCTACCCTCTCCGTTGCCTCCTATAGATGTTCAGATACTGCTTCCTCCCTCTTCCTCTTCACCCGCACCCTCTTCTTCAGCACCTGCTATTGCTTCCTTGTCCTCCGCAATAGCCGCCTGCTGCTCAATCAAAGACATTTTTTGCGACACAGATTCCATTTTCAGCCTAAGCTGTTCAGCCTGATCTTCTGATAGGTTGAACCCGGCTGCTTCCTTATAATAACTCATTGCAGAGTTGAGGGATGAAAGGCTTTCTTTTTCGGCTGCAATATCCGCCTTGTAAACCAGAATCATAAAATCGATCATGTTTAAACGGTTTTGAGCTGTTTCGCGGAGTTCAGCCGTTACTCCGTAATTCAGCGCATTGTCAAGATTATGCTTAATCCCGTCAAAATCCGGAAAAGGCTGCACTTCCAGCAGACTGTCCGCCTGTTCAATATAAAAATTGAAGATCAGGGGATATACATCTTCTTTGCTGTAAACCTTCCTGGCAGGTTCCTGGAGTTCAACACCTTGCAGGGCAAAATATTTTTTCTGTCCCATGGGAGCAAAAGATCCCCGCCATATTTCAATTCCACCTTCAGCAGGTTTTAAATAAAAATTACTCATATTGGAAAAACTTGCGCCAATCAACATCAGAAGAATAATTGCGAGCCCTGCGCCGGCTGCTATGATATTTCTTTTCATTTCCACCGCTTTTTTTGCAGCAGCTTTCTCAGCCGCCGCCTTCTCAGCGGCTGCTCTTTCCAGCGCAGCTTGTTTTTCAGCTTCAGCCTTCCTTTCAGCCTCAGCTTTCTCTTTTGCTGCTTTCTCGGCAGCGGCTTTTTCCGCGGCCGCTTTCTTTTCAGCCTCAGCCTTCTCAGCAGCCGCTTTTTCTTCAGCAGCCTTCCTTTCTGCTTCGGCTTTCTCTTTAGCCGCCTTTTCCTCAGCTGCTTTCCTTTCGGCTTCGACCTTTTCCATGGCTGCTTTCTCTTCGGCAGCCTTTTTTTCAGCCTCAGCTTTCTCTTTAGCTGCTTTCTCGGCAGCGGCTTTTTCCGCGGCCGCTTTCTTTTCAGCCTCAGCCTTCTCAGCAGCCGCTTTTTCTTCAGCAGCCTTCCTTTCTGCTTCGGCTTTCTCTTTAGCCGCCTTTTCCTCAGCTGCTTTCCTTTCGGCTTCGACCTTTTCCATGGCTGCTTTCTCTTCGGCAGCCTTTTTTTCAGCCTCAGCTTTCTCTTTAGCCGCTTTCTCGGCAGCGGCTTTTTCCGCGGCTGCTTTTAATTCTTTTATCTGTTTGCGCATGGTTTCAGGATCGAATTTCCTGAAAAGTATCTCTTTTATACGCTCCGTATCATCAGGTGATCCAGCAATAAAAGGAGGCGCGACATAAGCCTTCAATGCGTCTTTATCTATTTCAACTTTAAAAAATTCTTCAGGCTTCCATGTATCAAATTTTTTAAATATCAAATCTTTTAAAGTAATCTTTTTCTTTGTTTTTTTTGCGCCCTTTTTGACTGCTGTTTTTTTAGCCGCTGCCTTGGTTACCACTTTTTTTGTGGTAGTATTTTTAGCAGATGTTTTCTTGGTCTTTTTTTTTGTAGTAGATTTTGTTAAACTTTTTTTCCCCATAAAAGCTCCTTCAAGAGTAAAAATACTATTTTTTTATTTCATTTTTTATCCTACCAAAGGATTTTTGTAAATCTTTTTTGGTAAACACTCAAATATTTAGGTTAAAGGCTAAAGTATGGTTTTCCTTCCTCCCAACCTCCCGGCCTATGTATAATTAAATTTTTCCTTAATAAAAAGTTCCCGGCAGGCGTCAACAGCATCAGCATCATACCACACATTTTTATATTTCAAAATTTCCTCCAGCGCAACATCCATGCCTCTTGCGGGTCGGTATGGCCTGAAAGAGCTTGATGCCTCCGTCACATCCGCCACCGTCAATACCTTTGCTTCCGGCAGGATCTCATCACCGCTAAGTCCCTGGGGATACCCTGAACCATCGAGCCTTTCATGATGCTGCAGCACAACTTCGGCAAAGGGCAAAGGCGAAGGAATATTTTTAAGGATATTATAACCTACCCTGGGATGTATTCTGAGCATTTTATGTTCTATCTCCAAAAGCTCACCAGGCCTGTTTATTATTGATGTCGGTATACGGATCTTACCTATATCATGAAGATTCCCTGCAATATCGATAGTTCTTATCTGATCATCCGAAAAACCTGTTTTTTTGGCAATGGCGCATGCCAGCAAAGCGACCCGATGCTGGTGACCGGCAGTATAAGGATCTCTGATTTCAACTGTAAGCGCCATGGTTTTAATCGTTGCCTGCAGCATTTGATACAGCTCTTCTGTTTTTTCTGCAACCTTCTGTTCCAGGATAATATTCTGAGAGTTTAGTTCCTCTCGCATCATTTTAAGAGATAAATGGGCATTAACCCGTGCTTTTACCTCAGCAATATGGAATGGTTTGGTGATGTAATCAACGCCCCCGACTACAAAGCCCCGGGTTTTATCTTCTATTTCATTAAGCGCTGTTATAAAAATAACCGGTATATTTGCTGTTTTGGGAACTGCTTTAAGCCTGGAACAAACCTCATATCCACTCATCTCCGGCATCATTACATCCAGAAGGATAAGATCAGGCAGGTATTTATCCGTATACTCAAGCGCTTGTTGTCCGTTTTTGCTTACCCCGAGCCTGTAGTCGGCCTTTAATGTGTTGACCAGCAAGTCTATATTTGTCGTATTGTCATCTACAACTAATACTAATGATTTATCAGAAGGCACCTTTATCTCCGTTTTTGAATATTTTTTCGAGTATCTCTTTTGCTTCCTCGTAATCATAACCGGTTATATGCTTAACAAGTTGATCAAGAACAGAACCACCAAGGAATTCCTTAATTTTTTCAAGAGATGTTTCAATTTTATCAGGATCTGCCATGTCCAGAGCTTCGGCAAGATCATGGGCAGCCGCTTTAAGTTTAACCGGATCAGAATCTTTTATATCTATTATTGTTTTCGAGTCCGCATTATCAAGCAATAATTGCAGAGAATCCAGTACCCGGCCCAGGGTTGTCCTGACCCGGTTAATCAAAGTTTGAACAGAGTCGTCTATTCTCTTTTGTTTGACGAAATTTTCAAGTTCCCCTGCCCTTTCAGACAAATCTTCGGCTCCGATACTTGCGGAACTCCCCTTTAAAGTGTGCGCCAGGAGCTTTAATTCTTCCTGGTTCTTTGCAATAAAGGCATCATTAAATTTGTTGATTATATTCTGATTATTATGAAAAAAATCGATTAAAATACGTTTGAAGGTCTTTGGGTCTAATTGCATCCCGTTCAATATCTTTTTTAAATTTATCCCGGGAAGCTCTGTAGGAAAAATTTCATCAAAATTACTATCCTTTATCTCATCTGTTGTGGCCGGCGGCTCCGGTTCTGCGATATCCTCCACTTCCCTTTTGGCCGCGCCCTCTTTCTTCATCACTCCACACAAAACCCGAAAAAGTTTTTCCTGGTCGATCGGCTTGGAAACATAATCGGTCATGCCTGCTTTTAAGCATTGTTCCTCATCTCCTTTCATGGCATGCGCAGTCATCGCAATGATCGAAAGATCGGTATATGCAGGATCTTTACGGATATTTCGAGTCGTTTCATAGCCATCCATTACCGGCATCTGTATGTCCATCAGGACTGCATCGAATTTTGATCTCTTAATAAGATCCAATGCTATTTTTCCGTTGTCGGCAATCTCAACGATAATTCCTGCTCCTTCCAGCACCGCCCTGGCTATTTCCTGATTTGTGGAATTATCCTCAACCAATAGAACCCTTTTGCCCTTAAGACGTTTCTTATAAATAGATGTCCTTGTAACCAATAACTTCTTCCGCCTTTTTTGTTTTAAACTTGCGGCGCCCAAAGCATACATAATCTCATTGAAAAGATCGGACTGATTGATCGGTTTCGTAAGAAACCCGCTGATCCCGATTTTTTCGGCGTACATTATTTTTTCTTCATGGCCAACAGGAGCCATAAGAATTGTAGGAATCGTCAATTCAAAATCTGTTTTGATTATTTTTATTGCTTCGATCCCGTCGAGTTCAGGCATCAACAGATCCATCAGCAGCAAATTGAACGGACATTTTCCGGACGGAAACTTCGCAAGCATTTTCAACGCTCCAACGGCTGAGGAGACCGTCTCTACCAAGAAGCCGAAAGATTCCAACATATTTTGCATGATAATAGCACTATCGACGGTATCATCTACAACCAGGACATTCAGCCCCTGAACCGCCGGAGGTAAAACCAGTTCAAGCTTGGATTCTTGCGATTGTTTCTCTAAAGATACCGTAAAGTGAAAAATACTCCCCTTACCCTGTTGGCTTTCGACCCATATTTTGCCGCCCATCATTTCAACCAGCATTTTACATATGCTTAATCCCAACCCGGTGCCCCCGTACTTTCTTGTTGTTGTTCCATCCTCCTGGGAAAAAGACTCAAAAAGTTTGTCGATATATTCCGGTGCGATACCCGCACCAGTATCTTTGATAAAAAATTTCAAAATTACTCTTTCGGCTTTTTCTTCTAAAAGAGTTACCCCGGTTGTGACATTGCCGTCTTTCCCCGTAAACTTAATGGCATTGCCGATGAGATTTATGATTATCTGCTCCAGACGTATGAAATCACCTATCAGGGCATTCGGCGTTTTAAGACCAATATCGAGCAGTAGCTCAATTCTTTTTTCAGCAGCCTGGTTGACAAACATGTCCATTACCCTGGAGAGGATATCATCTAATTTGAAGGGATACGCTTCAAGCTGAAATTTGCCTGCTTCTATTTTTGAAACGTCAAGAATATCGTTAATAATTCCAAGCAGGGAGTAGGCTGAATCATGTATGATATCAAGAAAATGTTTGAGTTTGGGAGATACATCCTCATGCAAAGCAAGATCAGCGGCTGTTATTACGCCGTTCATCGGTGTTCGGATTTCATGACTCATATTAGCAAGAAATTCGCTCTTGGTTTTGGTGGCGCTTTCAGCAGCATCCCTGGCCTTTTTCAATTCATTCTCAACCCGCTTCAGGGGCGTAATATCGCGTCCTTCGGCAATCAGGAGGATAACCTTGCCCTTTGCGTTTGTAATGGGATTGAGAGAATAGTCAATAGACTGCATATTATTATCCCTTAGCTGAATCATGGTTTCGAAACGGACCGTATTACCGTTCGAAGCTTGCTTTACAGTCTCCTTAATCAGCTTTCTCGAATCGGATGAATAATTAAACCAGGGCGATCTCCATAAGATCTTGCCTACGAATTCAGACTCATCGGTGCCGCTTGCGCCAACACTCGCCTTGTTTGCCGCTATAATTGTTCCGTCAGTACTCACGATGGCCATATACTGGAACATATTATCAAAGATATCCCTAAAATTTAATCCTTTTAACAAGCCCAGTTTTTTTTCTATATTTGACATCGTTTCTTGTTCTCCGATAATTTTTTCCTCGTTACCAGGATCGTGTGCGTGGGAACGGGATCAAAAACAGATAGCTTTCGACGCTCTCGTTATTTTAAAATACAGGCAAAATGTTTTTTTATCAAGCTTTCTGTTTAAAACAATATTTATAACATTAAAATCGTTTAGCACCTATATCTAATTAATTCTATAGTAAAATCTAACCATATACAACGCTGGATGGCGCGGTCTATGCGTAAATCTGCTTCCCGCTGAATAAAAAGGAGCAGTTTGACTTTCACCATGCTGATTGTTATATAATTAATTATGGAACCAAATGATATTGTAGAATATATAGACCGACAGAAGATACTCTGCGCGGTTGTCATGGAGGTAAAGGGCAACCGGCTCAGGCTACTGACAGAGACCAACCGTGAAGTTAATCTTTCCACAAACCGCTTGCTGCATAAATCTAAAAAAAGTCTTAATCTCTCTTCAGGAAGGGATAATCTGATCAACGCTCTGCGTGAAATATCAGCATATAGGAAAAAACTGGCGCATGATATAGACATAAAAGAGGTATGGGAAATACTTAACACAGAGCAGGAATGGATAGATGTTGAAACAATGACGGCTTTCTGTTTTTCAGGAACCACTGATGGTGACCATGAATCATCGGTTGTCAGGGCATTTTTTTATAACAGGCTCTATTTTAAATTTGATCATGATCGGTTTTTCCCGCACTCTGAGGAGCAGGTAGAGCGAAATCTTGAGCACCTCAAAGAGGAAGAACGAAGAAGGCTTATCATAGAAAAAGGGAGTGAATGGGTAAAACGGGTATCCGGTTCGGAAAAAAATAATTATCACCCGGAAGAAATGAATGATGACGCCCGGGAAATTATTGATATAATTAAATCGGTTGTTATTTTTGAAAAGGAGAGCAAAGACTATTCTCTATGTAAAGATATTTTTAAAAAAGCAAACATTAATTTAGCTGAAAGCTTCAGGCTTCTTGTAAAAGCCGGCGCACTCAATGAAAACGAAAATATCGATCTTTACAAATCAGGTGTTTCGGTAACTTTTTCAAACAAAGTTGCAGCGCATTCCTCTAATCTTTCCCTTCCATTATCTTATAATAACGGGCGCAAAGACCTTACCGACCTTCCGGTTATAACCATCGACGGCAGGGCTACCATGGACTTTGATGATGCCTTGAGCATAGAGAAGCTTGATGACCATTATCGTCTGGGCATTCATATTATAGATATCGGGTATTTCATAAAAAAAGGCGACGCGGTTGATCAGGAAGCCCTTGCACGGGGAAGCTCCATTTATATGCCGGATCAGATAATCCCCATGCTGCCGGCATGTCTGGCCGAAAATCTTTGCAGCCTAAAGGAGGGGGGAATACGTCCGGCTATAAGCATTATGGTCAATTTAAGCAGGTTTTATGAAATTATAGATTATGAAATTATCCATAGTATTATCAGGGTCGAACATCAGCTCACATATTATAACGCAAACCTGATGATAAATGAAAACAGGGATATAACCATTCTTTATGAGATCGCAAAAAAATTTCGTCAGTTCAGAATAAAGAACGGAGCCGTTCAGATTTCTCTACCTAACATCAACGTCTGGATAGATGAGACCGGTGAAATTAATGTATGCCGAATTAACCGGGAAAGCCCGGCCAGGATGCTGGTTGCTGAAATAATGATAATGGCTAACTGGATTATGTCCGGATTCTTGTCTAAAAACTCAATGCCGGCAATTTTCAGATCCCAGCCAGGGCCGAAAGAACGTCTTTACCAGTGGGATGATGGTACGCTTTTCCAAAACTGTATGCAACGCAGGCTGCTGAATCGTTTTGTTCTGGACAGTAAACCGGGGCATCATTCCGGACTTGGATTGAGCTCTTATGTAACAGCCACATCACCGATCAGGAAATATTTTGATCTTGCAACACAGCGGCAGATACGTGCCGTTCTCGGTCTGGAGGAACCATATTCCCAAGAAGAGATGGATACAACGATTAACATGCTTGCCGAACCAATGCATAGTGCGATCATGGTTCAACGGAATCGCGTGCGGTACTGGCTGCTGAAATATCTTGAAAACAGAATCGGTCAAAAAGAAGATGCCATTATATTATATAAACGCAGGGATCATTATCAAATACTGATTCCGGAGTATATGCTGGAATGTAATTTGTCACGATCCGGGATGGAAAACTTAAAGCCGGAGGCCCTTGTTAAAGTCACAATCCAGAATGTCGATGCGCGGAAAGATATTCTTACAGTGTTTCTGGGTTGATAAGGATTAACGGGAAATTCGGGGGACACCATACCTATTTATTGTTGGCTATAAATTGCAATTATCCTCTGAAAGGCTGTGGCAAGAATAGTGGCACCGGGGATGCCACATCATATCACTCAAAGAGGGAACAGACGGCTACAAACCTTTTTTCTGATAAGGACTATATTGCCTATATCTATTTGATGAAGGAATGGTGCGATGCCCGTGGAGTAGAAATATGGTCCTACTGCCTGATGCTATAGCTGATGCCTAATAACGTCCATTTAATTGCTGTCCCTGAAACCAAAGAATCGTTAATGCTTGCAATTGGAGAGGCTCATAGGCGGTATTCGCGAATGATCAATTTTCGTGAAGGCTGGAAGGGACATTTGTGGCAAGGGAGATTTGCTTCTTATGTTTTGGATGAAGTTCATTTGTTGGCATCTGCCCATTATATTGAAATGAATCCAGTCAGGGCAAAGCTTGTAAAAGATCCAACGCATTGGACATGGAGCAGTGCTTTCGCTCATACTAATGGTGGCGAAGATAAGCTTTGCGAAAACACAATCCTTAATTCAATTGGTAAATAAGAATTGGGCTCAATTTTTGTCGGAAAGTATTGCAGCAAAAATGCGGAGTCGATTGCAAAAACATGAGAGAACCGGTCGGCCAACCGGCCGAATATCCAATTTATTGAAAAATTGGAAAAATCGTTGGGTGTGAAGCTAAAACTTAAAAAACCGGGGCGAAAACCGAAGAAATAGGTATGGTGTCCCCTGAATTCGCTATAGTTCATTGATAATTTTTTCCAGAAGGTACAAGGCGCCCCGGGCTCCCAGCAGACTTTTTTGAATAAAGTCTATATAACCGTTTCCGGGAAGCGAGATGTCGATTCCGATTACCGGCAGTCCGCGTAACCTCAAACGGGAAATAAAAAATTCACTGCCGAACGCCACATCCGGCGCCGCTTTGGCAGCATCCATATTCCAGGCCTCCATGCAGTCTATATCTAAAAGAAATTTTTGCAGCCCGGCCGCGTAATCATTATCCGAATCACCTGTAGCTACTGAAACCGGAACCATTCCCAGCCAGGAATAGAGCCACTTTGTAAGAGGAAGCGCCATCGAAGGATCTGTGTTAACAGCAAATGTCGCGCCTTTGGGCAGGCCTGTCAAGGAATTAAAACGACTTAATATTTCACAGCTCTGTTTACGGGCTGCAGCGATCACTCTCAAAGCCGGAGAAGAATCCGCACCTGTCACGCGGCAAACTTTTCTGATCCATGCTTCGGTTGCATCAAAACCGAGGGGGGCTCCATTTTCAGGGATGATAGACTCCTGTCCGAAACGCTCTTTTAAAAATCTTGTAATCTGATCTGCAAATTCACCGTGAACCACCAGATTGTATTCCGCCGAGCCGAGGTTTTGCAGTTCCTCAACTCTGCTTCCGGCGCATAATGCTGTAACAACCTTGATTCCGCATAATTTTAAAAGATAGCATAGTTCATCAAGATTTCCCTGCCAGTGCCGATGAAAAATCGACAAACCAACCAGATTAACGCTTTTTTGCTCAACGCCGGCAGGTTGCGGATTGAGCAATTCAAGAGCCTGAATCACCGCCCTCTGAAAACCGGTTGCAAAACTATCTGAAAACCCGGCGCTTTCAATGGCAATACAGGGAACCGGCAGTCCTGCCCGGGCAATAAAACGTTCAAGGTCGTCTCCTATCAGCGCAGCCCCGGGAGAATTTACCACTGCAACCAAAGAATGACCTTTTTGAGCCACAACCGGCAGAATCTTTTCCAGTTTGTCAGTCGCGCCGAACACATAATCATGATCATCAAGATATGTCGCCGGCACCCTGGGCTGTCCAAAATAGAATTCTTCGGAATAATAAAGCGGATCTAAAGAATCGACTCTCGGCAACTGACAGTCTGCCACTGCGCCGTGATAAAACTTACAGCCGGTGGGGCCGTTAAGAAGAACAGCCGCATCCTTAATCCCCTCAATGGCCATAATTGCGCCTGTAAAGCCGTCAGGTATAATTTCAGGCAAATTTTTCAGATTCATATTTCCAGCCCTCTTTAACAGGTGACTTCAGCAAGGCAGCCCATCGCCCGGCAAAGGCCAGGCCTCCGTAGAACCCCACATCCGGGCATAACGGTATAGTGTCGGCATGCAGCGCCAACGGCAGATCCTGGGGAGTATAATTACAGAGCAGCAGATTAGGCTTCAGACGACGCAGGTCATCATCCCTTTTTTGAGGAGGATAATTTGTCTCGACCTCAAACCTGCCCGGATAGCGCGTACGAAAAAGGTTATCCTGAGAGTAATTAAGTATACAGACTTTTACAACCTCCATTCCCATATCAAAAGCAGTCTCCAGGATCCAGTCCGTATCATGAATGTAGGTAATTATCATAATACGCTTTCCCTCCAGGGCTTTTCTGAAAGGTTCCATCCTTTCCCGGTACTCTTTCCTGAAAAGACCGATAACTCTTTCGGCTTCAGTCTCCTTTTCGAAAAAAACCGCTATTTCATTCAGCCAGCGTTCACTCTCATAAAAACCCACCGGAAAAGCATTTTGTGCAAAGGAGATCTGAAAGCGCTCTTGTAGAAAATTAATCAGCACCCGGCCGAAATGATCATTAAAGGCAGGCAGATTTAACCGGCCTTTTAAAAAACCCCGTAATGCTTCAATAGATGTCCGGCGCACGAACCTGCAGTTTACACTTATCCCGAGTTCATTAAGCAGGTTTGAAATCACGGCAAAGTTTGTTTCCGCATTGTTGGCTATATTTTTTTCAGCGATAATATTAACAAGATCATATTCCGGCTTGCAGCAGGGATCGATGAACGAACCAGCCCCTTCCATGCAGGCATTAAGCACCCCCTGCATATAGTCCCCCCGGATATTTCCGTCCGTAGTAACAGGAATTACCGGTATTTCAGGATGTTCGGCCGATATAATCCGGATGGCAGACTCAGCATCATCGCCGATAACACCGGCAGGACAAGTCGTAAGCACAAATACCGCCTGGGGTTTGGCTGCAACGGCCTGCCGGAGTTTTTCCGTCAGATCGTCCATCCCTCCATATATTACTACGTTTTCATTCATATCGGAACTTAGCATGGAGGGGAACAACTGTTCAGGGATAATAACATTCTTTTGATATAATGCTCTCAAACCACCCGCCAGAATAGTCTGGCAGGCTATCTGCGAACAACTGCGGGGGCCATGGGCCACTGAGATGCTGCCGTTTATCTGTGTGGTGGTGCAGATGGCGCCTGTAAATGCGCATCCGTGCAGCGGTTCACGGCAGAGCATACTTTTAGAGAGAAATGTGGATGCAGGTAATCTGTTTTCCTGATCTGAAGCAGATGGAGCACCCGGCTTCTCTTTTTCCTTGCTTTTTATTCCAGAGACATGATGAACAATCTTTTTATCCTTATCGGGCTGCTCTCCTTTCAAAACAATACGTTCCAGAGCCTCCTCTTCAAGCGGAAGAGCAGGGAAGAGCTTGTTATCATCAAAAAACCCTCTGGCCATTGTTTGAAATAATTTAGTTTCCGAGGATTCAGGAAAAGCCTCAACAACGGTTTTGTCAAGTTCTTCCGCTTTACGAAAAAGACTGCTGCGCTGAATAGTATATTTTACAGGGAGCCGGGCAGCTTTGGAAAATCTGTATACTTTTTTTTGATCCTCTGCTTCGCCCCTGCTGTTTAAAATAAGTCCCGCAATTCTGTACGGTGATTCATCAAAATTTTGAACTCCGCGTAAAATATTGTTTGCAGCATAAATCGACATGAATTCTTCAGAAGTAACTATATAGACTATCTCTGCAAATCCTTTTCTAAGGGGAACGGCAAAACCGCCGCAAACCACATCTCCGAGAACATCGTACAGGATAACATCAAAATCTTCTGTTTTAAGCCCCAGCCTTTCAAAAAAAGCAAAGGTGCTTAATATTCCCCGGCCTGCGCAACCGACCCCGGGCTCGGGGCCGCCGGCCTCAGCGCATACAACACCTTTATATCCCGTGTGAAGAACTTCGGACAGACGCTGCATCACGGGGGGCACATCCCGCAGGTAATCGAGCGCAGTCATAACCCTCTTGCCGTTCAGCAGCAGCCGGGTTGAATCGTGTTTAGGGTCGCAGCCGATCTGCAACACACGTTTTCCTCTCTCAGCCAGCGCCGCTGCAAGATTGGCTGTTATTGTAGATTTTCCTATACCGCCCTTACCGTAAATTGCAATTCGCATAGCACATAATATTTCTGAATATATAAATTTTTATATGTAAAAATTTGATCAACCCCTTACCGTCCAATTTCTATGATGTCTGAATATATCCCCAATTTGATCGGAGGCCTTTTAACGTGCCGGTTTTCCGATTCAGTGTGGTGGAGTACTGATTCCCATGGTATCAGTAGGGATGAAATTCACGAATGCGGTATGGATCTTTCTCTTGACCTTTTTTAGGCCCTTCTTTGTATTTCCCGCTAAAATATTTATGATATTCAGTCACTTTGAATAGCCCCATAAACTGATTACAAAGAGGATACCCTGCTTTGATCCATCCCACGATGCCATCTTTATACCACCACAGATTGGTGTAACCATATTGAGCCAGCCTTTCCCCAACGTAAGCCCCGCGTTTGTGTGTTCTGCACCACAGGACAATTTTGGCGTCTTTATTTTTGATTTTTTTGGGAAAAGTGTACATATGACCTGCATGGATATGTTCCGTGCCGGGGATGTGAGCGGCATAAAATTCAGGGTGGGTTCTAAGATCAACCAGATAGGCATCTTCCTGCCCGGCCATGACCCTATCGTAAAGTTCTTTGAATTGTTGAACATTTAGCCGATGTTCTGCCGGGAAAACCGTACACGCATTTTCCCAGGCTTTTTTCTCATTTGCTTTAAGCGTATTTGCATTGTCAGCAATAGCAAAACCAGATGCACACACGGCAAATACTATAATAAGTCCTAAAACGAATACTTTTTTCATGCTGCTACCTCCTGAAAACTCTTTAAAATTTTAACGCCAGCAAACTTTTTCGAAAATTTTTCATCCTGCGCATAAAACACTACAAATATGAATAAAATATACAAGATACGGGAGACAGTCAAGTTTTACTCTTTAAATCTGGATATTTAATAGATAATCGGACCTGGTCCAGATTTGCAGATGGGCTCTCAAGCAGCGTGCTGACTGAAGCTGATCTGCAAAGAAATTGGCTACCAGCTTAAAGCGGGAGAATGCATAGGGTGGGCCCTGCCCACCATTCTACCAAAACGGTCAAATCTCTTTGGGGCCTCTGCCAGAGGCAGAGGTTTTATGATTTAATAATTTTTATGAAATATTTGCCATTTTTATTATTCATATCTGTCTTTCTTGCATTGAGTTCTGGTGACTGCCCGGCCGAACAGGATGAAATGTACCTTATCGTTGTTTCAGACGCTATTACCCCGGGGATATCGGATTTCCTTGTTAATGCATTGAAACAGGCATCACAAAACAATGCCGCCGGAATTATCATTCAACTGGATACACCCGGAGGCCTTGCCGAATCGATGCGAAAAATTGTAATTTCCATATTGGGGTGCAAGGTTCCGGTGATCGTCTATGTGGCACCAAGTGGCGACAGAGCCGCCTCAGCCGGGGTTATGATCACCATGTCTGCCGACATTGCCGCCATGGCCCCCGGGACAACTATCGGGGCCGCCCATCCGGTAAGTATCGGTAGCCGGCCGGCAGATAAAAAAATCACTGAAAAAATAATCAACGACATGGTTGCCCATGGGAAAACTATTGCGGAAAAAAGAGGAAAAAATGTCGATTGGGTGGAAAAGGCAATTCGGGACAGCATTTCTGCAACCGAGTCTGAAGCACTAAAGGCGGGTATCATTGACATCGTGGCAGAAGATCTCGACGATCTGATAAAGCAAATCAATGGCCGCAGTGTTAAAGACAAGGGAACGCTTCACCTTGATCATGTCAACATCATAAAAATCAAGGAAAGCATCCGAACCAAGATCTTAAAGGCTATCAGTAATCCCAATATTGCCTATATTCTGATGATGATCGGCCTGGCGGGTTTATATTTTGAACTGGCCAATCCAGGTGCAGTATTTCCGGGTGTTGTTGGATCAACTTCGCTGATATTGGCCTTCTTCGCCTTTCAGACTCTGCCGGTGAACTATGCCGGTATTCTTTTGATCATCCTGTCTCTTGTCTTTTTCATTCTGGAAATAAAGATCACAAGTTACGGCATGCTGAGCATCGCCGGAATCATCACACTCGTTCTGGGATCTTTAATACTGTATAAAAAGTGAAGTTCGGGTATGAGTATGTCCCGGCAGGTTTTATTACCGACCATCATGCTCATTTCAGGATTTTTTGTTTTTGTTGCCGGCCTGGTGTTTAAATCCCAGCGATCAAAGTCTAAAACCGGTGCAGAGGGACTGGTGGGCGAGACAGGGGTGGTGAAAAAAAAGATCTCTCCGGAAGGTAAGGTATTTGTACATGGAGAGCTCTGGAATGCCGTTTCCGATGTTCCTATTCATGTGGGAACCAAAGTACAGGTGATGAATGTGGAAAACCTTGTTATAAAAGTCAAACCGGCGGAATGATGATTTCCGCCCTTTTTTAAAACGTTTTAGCGCTGTCAAACAACAGTTTATTGGAGGAAGCATGTACTATCTTATCTTAGTGATTCCCATCATCCTTTTTCTTTGGGCGGCCATAAAAATTTTAAACGAATATGAACGGGGTGTGATATTCAGGCTGGGTCGAGTCATCAAGGCCAAAGGTCCCGGCCTCATCATCCTGATCCCGGTTGTGGACTGGATGGTAAGGGTGAGCATGCGCCTGGTTGCCATGGATGTGGATCCGCAGGATGTTATTACCAGAGACAATGTCTCCGTAAAGGTAAACGCTGTTATCTATTTCCGTGTCATTGAACCGATCAAAGCCGTCGTTGAAGTGGAGAATTACAGCTATGCCATGTCCCAGCTGGCCCAAACGACCTTAAGAAGCGTCTGCGGTCAGGCGGAACTGGATGAACTGCTGGCAAAGAGGGATAAAATCAATTCAGAGCTCCAGGAAATCCTCGACACCCACACCGATCCCTGGGGAATCAAGGTGGCCACCGTAGAAATCAAACACATCGACCTACCCCAGGAAATGCAGCGTTCAATGGCCAAGCAGGCGGAAGCGGAACGGGAACTGCGTGCCAAGGTGATCAATGCAGAGGGCGAATTCCAGGCAGCCGACAGGCTGACGAAAGCAGCACAGATCATTCAGGATTATCCCACGGCATTGCAGCTTCGCTACCTTCAAACCATGCGCGAAATGTCGGCCGAGAAGAATACCACCATCATCTTCCCTTTTCCAATAGATATGTTTAAGCCTTTTTTTGATTTAATAGACAAGAAGTCTGGTATGAATTCGTGAATTCCGAATTCCCCCCAGTCCCTCTCAAGCACCCGGTTCGCCCTTTTTTACGTCGGAGAGTATGCCCCTTTGTGTGGTGCGCTCTTCTTTTCGGACATTGTCAGCTTTGTCAACTTAATTACCAAACGAAGGGCCTCGTTTACAGCCTTATCATTTGGAAAAGTCTCCATTACATCACTGTCCAATAGAACCAAATTGGTACCTTCTTGGAAACGGTCTGCGTATTTGCCTTGTACACCATCCTTGAGCAATTCATGGAGATCGTATTCAGGACGAAGATCGTCACCTTTGTCGTCTTTGGATTTCTTCTTCATATGCCTCTCGCTCTGCACGGGTAAGTCGTCGTGCACTTATGATGCTGATTCTCTCTCTACGCTCAGTATGGGCTATCATCAGAAGCCTACCTGCAGTCGAGAATCCAAAGGTTATGAGCCGATCTTCCTCATCAGAATGATCAGGATCAAAAATAGGGTCCCTCAAGACAGTAGCAGCCTCTCGAAAAGCAATGCTGTGCTTCCTCAAGTTCATTGTTGCTTTGGCAGGGTCCCATTCGAATTGTACCATTTCTTAAGCCTCATTTCTTAAAGGGACGAACGTCTCACATCACCTGCACCCAAAGCTAATGAGGACTTGGTAAATACTACTTTTTATAAAGTGATACACAAATGAAAAAAGCGGCTCGGCTTTGGGTGTCAGAGTGTATGCGATTGTTCGCTTCAGCGATAAATATCTTTTCGATGACCAACTTTCACAACCCACACAGTAAGTTCATCATCCTGAATTGAATAGACAATTCGGTATCGTCCCTGCCGCAGACGATACCTTTCTTGTCCAGTCAATTTTTCGCTGCCTGGAGGTCGGGGATTTTTTTCAAGGGCTTTAATACGATTGAGGATTCTCTTCACATCCTTTTCCGGAATGATAGAAAAATCTTTCTCCACGGATTTCCTGAAAAACACCCTATATCCGGCCATCTTTTTTGAGCCTCTTGACCATTTCATCATAGCTGATCAAAGGCTCATCAGCTCTTTCATTAAAGAATAAAATATCCTCAGCATCTTCGGCAATGGCTTCTTTGACGGCTTCATTTACAATCGCAGATACTGATCGAGATGTTTCAACGGCTTTAAGGCGTAACGCTTTATACAACTCGGGGTCGAAGTAGATGGTGGAGCGTTTAGTTTGTGTTGCCATAATGTCACCTCCATATATTTTGGGACATTATAGCGGTATGACGTTTTTACGTCAAGACGTTTTTTTTAAAGGGGGGAGGTTGGGGACGCCTTTTATATTTACAGTTTTGAAATGATGGTTATTGGGGGAACCTGGTGGGCGCTGGTGAAATGTTAACATTTACGGTTCTCATTGGTCTGGGCGCACTGGTTCAGTTGAATAGGTAAAAAAGACACGGAGTTGCGCGTTATGCCTGTTAAAACAAGTCGTTACATCAATTATGTTAGTTTGCCATAAGCCGCTGTAACCTATTGATATAATTGAATCACCTATTCAACTGAACCAGTGCCCATTCTTGAGGCAAAAGGATATGATTTTGATATGGTTGTAAAGTGTGCAGGCGAGACTTTGGGAATGAAGGCGGAGGACGTATTGAGGTCAGGTAAACAACCTATATCGGTAAAAACACGTAGTTTGGTGAGTTATTGGGCAAATCGGGAGCTTGGCATGACCACAGTGCAAATAGCCGAAAGGTTAAATATTTGCCAATCAGCAGCAAGCAGATCGTCATTGCGCGGGGAGAAGATAGCAAAGGATAATCAGCTACAACTTCTTTAACAAATGGCATAAAATTATAATGTCCCGCTTTGCTGCCTATTCGATTTGCAGACGAACTCTCAAGCGGCGTGCTGACCGAAGCTGATCTGGATGAATTTGCAGTGAATTTTGGAAAATAGGGTGTATAGATTCTACAATTGGAGGGAATATCCGGCAGGGACAGATCTTTAAGACTGCAAACCCAGCCGTGAATCGCACTGGAAACGGTGCTATGATCGGGCAAAAAAATTGAACTGTCCTGAATTATTGTTGAATTATATGTGAATTGCATTTATATCTGGTAACAGTAAGAAAGGGTTGCCAACTTAAAGCGGAACAATTCGCAGGATGGGCAATGCCCATTTTACTATAGATTGTCAGATAATTACCAATTTTTAAATTTAGCACAAGGCCATAAGGAGGAAAGCGCATTGTAATACTCCGACGACCGATAACGCAGTGAAATTATTTATGTGACAATCTATATATGAGATTACAAGGTATCACGGCTTAAGGTGGTAGCCTAAAAAAAGCATAAATTTGAATAACTGGCAATGAAATAAAGAGGTAAAGATATGGAACAGGATAAAATTTATAAAGAAATATCGTCACCGTTCACGGTTATCGGTTCACAGTTAACGGTTGAAAAATATAGCAAAATTTGACTTTTAAACTAAAAATTAATTTTTCAATAAAAAACAGGGGCAAAAATATGAAAGTATATACAGGCGGTGGAGATAAGGGGAAGACAAGTCTTTTCAGCGGTGAGCGTGTGGCAAAAAGCCATGAACGCGTGGATGCCTATGGCGATATTGACGAGCTTAGCTCTTATCTGGGAGCATTGGCTGCATCAATACCTGATTCAGGACCTGATTCGGGACAAAAAATTATTGAAGAACTTTATCAGATCCAGTCGGATTTGCTTGGTGTGGGAGCTATACTTGCAACTACTCCGGGGTCATCTTCCTTTGGATCTCTAACAAAAATTGGTGAAGAGAAAAGCAAAGCCCTTGAAGAGGCTATGGATCGTATGGATGCCGAACTGCCGCCGCTCAAGACTTTTATTCTTCCCGGAGGGCACATGTCGTCCGCATGGGCGCATATCGCCAGAACTGTATGCCGAAGAGCGGAAAGGCGAATGATAGGGCTTTTCCAGGAATCTGATACTGCCGACAGAAACGCAACGGTTCCGGAACATGTTCAAAATGTGCTTGTTTACATTAATCGGCTGTCTGATTATCTATTTATAGTTGCACGATACTGTAACCATATAGTCGGCACTGAAGATGTTCCATGGAAAAAGTGAAAAGGAGTTGGTTTACCGGGAAAAAATTCATAAAAAAGGGGTATAATCAAAATGATTATATCCCTTTCTTGTTATTTGGTACCGGAGGTCGGAATCGAACCGACACGGAGTTGCCCCCGGAGGATTTTGAGTCCTCTGCGTCTACCAGTTTCACCACTCCGGCATTATTTTTTAATATACAATTACATAAACTGCTATCAATAAAATAGCCTTACTCCGTTGTCAATAATATTTAAAATTTTTTTCCCCGAGATTTCACCCTCCCGCAAAATTTGAGGCGGATCCAGGGTAACATCAATCACGCTTGAACCTGGACCGCCTTTTAGATGTCCTGCATCAAGTATCAGATCCACCTTGTTTATTATTGATATATCCATATCTTCAATATTTGAACAACCCGTTTTTCCTGAAATATTGGCGCTTGTGCCGGTTATCGGTCCATTTATTCCACCGACAAGTGCGCGCGAAACCTTGTGTACCGGTAAACGGACGCCTATTTTGCCGGAACCTGCGGTAAGATTTTCCGGCAGCACTTCTTTAGCCTTAAATACAATTGTTATATTACCCGGCCAAAATGCATCTATTATTAATTTTGCAGTCTTTGGAACGTGATCCACAAGCTTGTCTAAATCCTTCAAATCGTTGATCAGCACAAGAACAGGTTTATTTAATGGACGCCGCTTTATATCAAAGATCCGTTTAACTGCTTTAAAGTTAAAAGCATCCGCACCAATCCCATAAAGACCTTTTGTGGGAAATGCTATAATGCCCCCTTTCCTGATTATATTAACAGCTTCGGAGATTAACTTTGGATCAGGAGCGTACTGGTTGATTTTTTTTATATTATAAGCCGGTTTCAAAAGCTCCCCTTTTGTTCGATACCGGCGTCGGATTTAAGATTTTTGTTTTTATTAATAAAATTCAAGATTTTTTGCTTTTTTATCTACTTGAGCAGACATCTCCTTTTTAAATTTATCCAGCCGGTCAGCTATCTCCGGCTCTGAAACCGCAAGTATCTGTGCTGCAAAAATGCCGGCATTGCGCGCGCCCGGTTTCCCTATGGCCATAGTTGCAACTGGAACATCAGGAGGCATCTGGGCTGTAGAAAGAAGAGCATCAAAGCCCTGAAGACAGGAAGAATCTATGGGAACGCCGATAATGGGAAGACTGGTGTTTGCAGCCATAATTCCGGCAAGATGCGCTGCGTGGCCTGCCCCTGCAATAATAACCTTTATTCCCCGGCTGCTTGCGGATGAGGCATAATCCGAGGCCCTGGCCGGACTCCTGTGGGCTGAAGCAACGGTTATTTCAAATGGTATGCCGAATTTCTTTAAAACAGCGACAGCCTCCTCCATAACCCCCAGATCCGAATCACTCCCCATTACTATGCCGGCGACCGGAGTTTTGAGGAGCATCTTTAAGGCCTTTTGCCCTATATCCTTGCGATAGTGCACTTTATTCCATTTTATCTTTGAAACACCCATATAGGATTTGGAGATAGCTTTTTTTACAGTGTCGCCTAAAGCTGTGACTCCGAGCACGCGCCCACCTGTTGCAATAACTTTTTTTTCTTTAATTTCCGTTCCGGAATGGAAAACAAAGAGGTCTCTCATACGTTGGGCTTTATCGATCCCGGTGATATTTAAACCTTTTTTATAGGAACCCGGATACCCGCCTGACGCCATAATTACGCAAACTGAAGTTCTGGGATCGATCTCCATACTGCATGTGTCGAGCCTGCCGTCTATAACAGCCTCCATGATCGGCACAATATCGGATTTTATGCGCATTAACAGTGGCTGTGCTTCAGGATCACCTAGACGCACATTAAACTCCAGAACTTTAATCTGATCCCTGTCGATCATTAGACCGGCATATAAAAAGCCTTTGTATGGATTACCATCTAAAGCCATTGCACGGACAATGGGCTTCATGATCTCGTCCATAATTTTTCGGTGGAGATATCTGTCTATAATCGGGGCAGGAGAGTAAGCGCCCATGCCGCCTGTATTGGGACCTTTGTCATTATCAAAGACTGTTTTATGATCTTGGGATGATGGCAAAGCAAGCAGATTTTTACCGTCTGAAAAAGCAATAAAGGATGCCTCTTCACCCGTAAGATACTCTTCTATTACAACCTTTTTGCCTGCGGCGCCAAAGGCGTGTTCCTTCATTATCAGGTTTAAAGCCTTAACAGCCTCATTGATTGTGCCGCATAAGATAACCCCCTTGCCGGCAGCTAAACCATCCGCCTTGACTACTAAGGGCGCCCCTGCTTTTTGTATGTATGCCTCAGCTTTTTGAAAACTGGTAAAAGTTTGGCCTGCTGCTGTGGGTATTTTATATTTCTCCATCAACGACTTTGCAAAAGATTTGCTCGATTCCAGTCTTGCTGCCATTTTGGTGGGGCCGAAAATTTTTAACCCCTCTGCTTCAAAACGATCTACAATTCCTGAAGACAATGGAGCTTCAGGGCCTACTATAGTTAAATCAATTTTTTCTTTTTTTGCAAATGCAGCGATTTTATTTATATCTTCGGCTCCAATAGGGACAAGAGCAGCCATATCAGCAATTCCGGCATTACCGGGAGCACAGAATATTTTTTTTACTTTCGGGCTTTGTGCTATTTTCCATACAAGCGCATGTTCTCTACCTCCGCTGCCTATTACAAGAATTTTCATATAATCTCCTTATCTCTTCGTTGCTTTTTTTTATGATCCTCTATACCCAGTTCAATGAGCAGATCGAGTAATTTGTCAAAAGATAATCCCGCTTTTCCAGCAGCAAGCGGAAAAAGGCTTGTGGAAGTCATACCGGGGATAGTGTTGGTCTCAAGAAGATAAATATCTTTTTCCCGCAAGATCATATCTGTTCTGCTATATCCGCTGCAAAAAAGCGCATTGTGTGCTGCTTTTGCATATGATTGAGCCTTTTCAGCCAAAGCAGCATCTATTCGTGCAGGACATATCTCACGGGTAGCACCTTTTAAATATTTTGCCGTATGATCAAAAAAATCAAACTGCTTGTCAGGAATTATTTCTATAACAGGCAGCGCATCAAGAGTTGTGCTGCCGATAATGCCGACTGTCAGCTCAATTCCCTCGATATTAGATTCCAGCAGAACCATGTCATCATGCTCAAGGGCACTGTCAACTGCGTTTTGCAGGGAGTTCTTTTTATGAACCTTGCTCATTCCTAAACTTGAACCGCCGGCAACAGGTTTAACTATAATAGGCAACCCCAGCCGTGCTGCACAGTCATCAGGATCGATTGCAACGCTGCTGTCAATGACAATATAGGGCGGCACAGGTATGCCGGAACTTTCATAACGTTGTTTTGCAACAAGCTTATTCATGGCCATAGCGCTTCCAAGGACGCCTGAGCACTGATAAGGAATATCGAGAAGATCCAGCAACCCCTGAATAGTCCCGTCTTCACCCATAGAGCCGTGCATCGCTATAAAAGCCGCGTCTATTCCCGGCGCATCCGCTACGAGCCGGTTAAGATCGGTTTTAGGGTCATATTTTGTGACTCTGTATTTTTCCCTGTTAAAAGCCGCATAGACCTGGTCACCGCTTTTAATTGATATTTCACGTTCTGAAGATACTCCTCCGGAGAGCAGAGCGATATTAAGCTTTTTCATAAAAAAATGATGGGTATAAAACGGATTGATTATTTATGTGAAAATCTATAGCGGAACATAAAAAAGGCATTCTATGGACAGGCGCTATTTAAAAAATCGTTGTTTTGCAATATTATACTCTTCCAGCGTAATCAGGTTGTTTTCCAATAGTTGCGCAAGATCGCAAAGTTCGTTTATAAAAATGTCAGAGTGGTCTTCCAGTCGATCGACTTGATCATAGCTGTTGCCTATCCTCGGTATATCATAAGGTTTACCCAGCTTTAGTGATGCAAATCCTCCGAGAAGACTTATCTCTATAGCTCTGCCGCTAAAAAGAGGGGAGTTGACCATCTCGCTAAAAGTTTTTCCCTGTTCTTTCATTCGCTTGTAAAAATAATAGCCTGAAGATAGAATAATGGCTGAAGCGCCAAGAAAAATCCACATCATGTAGTTAACGATACCGGCGAAAAAAATCACCAAAAAGCCTAAAATGGCTATCAGAAAAACATGAAGAATTAGAATAAAATATGCCATTAAAACGCTTTTAAAAATGTTTGTTTCTTTATATTTTTTTTTAGACATCATTATATTTTACCTTGCATAGAAAACACGACAGTCAGTCTCCAAACCGTTCCATAATACCGGTTGCATACTGCTGCGGCACTTCAGTTGTAACAGATCTGTTAAATGTTACATTGAGTTTCATTATAAGATAATTCAATTTTTTTAAAGTACGGTATTTTTCAGCCGCATCTTCAATACCGGCCAGCAGGTCTTCGGTTTGTTGAATCTTCTTTTTTAATTCTATTTCCGGTGGTAGGCAGTCAGCGTTTTTTAATATTTTGTAGGCTAGATGGAGATCATTGGGAATGGAAGGTTCCTTTTTCGATTCTGAAATAGGCTTTCCGGAGCCGGGAAGGTTTTTAAACAGCCCTTTTTTTTGGGCTTTCCGTATACGCTCTTCAACTATCTTTTCAAAACCGGTTATCATTATATTTTCACTAATATTAAAAAAAAAGCCCCTCTTTTTAGATCAGAAGGGCTCAAATATATTTAAAAAAAGTGGCGATGCAGGGAATTGAACCCCGGACACTGCGGATATGAGCCGCATGCTCTGACCATCTGAGCTACATCGCCTTTAGAATATTTTAAAATTTATGACGCTACCTAGCAGTTTAAGTGCTTTTCGTCAAGTTAAAAATTTATTTCAGTAAACATTAACGTTTATGGAACAGATCCTTCGGCTTCAACATTAAACATATTCATGTTCTCAGGCAAGTCGGAAAAAACTACCATAAAAGGAATCGTTGCGCCTTGCTTTAAATTAACATTCGATTTGCGGTCGCCATTACGGTTCATCAGCCGTTTCCCGATGGTATTTAAATCAAGATTTTCAATATCAATATCAGAGAGCATATTCCCGCAGTAGACTATCCCGGTTTTAGAAAGAACCCCGCCTTTTGAGAACAGGTTTGCTTTTACCCTGATAAAACTTCGTGGATGATCGTAATCATTTCTGACCTTGCCTTTTATTACAAAAATCTCTCCAGCCTTGGTGTTACTAAAATATTTACCGGTAATTGTGTTTTCAATAGGGGTAATTTTCAGTGCGCCGGTAGTATCTTTTTTTTCATCCTTAAACATGTCTCTTATATAAGGCAGATCAGCGACTTTTTTTACTGTTGAATTAATTCCGGATTTGAAAAAATCGCTTGCATAAGGTATTTTTATTCCCCTGCTCTCCATCAGGGTATAAGCGCCATAAGTACCCCCTGAAAATAAAACCAAAATCAATAATACAAGAGCAGGTTTGTTGACTCTTTTTTTCCGGGCAGCATCTGTTCCAGCGGCTGCTTCAGCTTCAACAGCCTGATCCGACGTGGATTTGGTATCTGCTGTAACGGCTTCAGCTTTATCATGTTCGGCAGAATCTTCTTCATCATGAGCATATTTTTTATATAAATCCGCTTTGTCGCTTTCATCGAGATCAAATTCCAGTTTTATGGTTTCGGACATCTTATCGCCACCGCCTGATGGTGTTTCATCAAGGGCCGTCCCAGCATCCGGCTCGTCGACTTCCATAGTCACATCAAATTTTTCTTCAGATTTTCGATCTTCAACATTCTGTTTTTCATCATCATATTCATATAGTTCAAGATCTATTTCTCCGGTTGCTTCTTCTGATTCCATGTCCTGGTTCGGCGTATCATCCATATCAAGCATGTTTTCGATCTCTTCCAGATTCAGAGACAGGGTGGCATCAATAGACTCCCCATTTTCCGCTATATCTTCTACATCGGAATCCATCCCGAGATCTATTTCGACCTCTTCACCTTCATCTGCTGCATCCGATTCCTCAGCACCGCCAAGCATCTGCTCCAAATCTTCTAAATCGAGGGAATCAACCTCATCTGCATCAGTACAGGTTTCAGAAGAATTTTCTTCTTCAACATTCATGTCCAATTTCAGATCAATATCTTCTATCTCCTCATCGTCCCCTTCGTCAAGATCCATTCCACTTTCCAGATCAAGCATATTTTCTATATCCGACAAATCAATTTCATCGTGATCTGCTATCTCTTCTTTGCTACTATCATAACCATCTTGTTCTTCATGAAACTCCAAGTCAAGCTCAATATTATCCGAAACTTCTTCTGTTTTACCCGGGGCCGTTACATCAGATTCAAGCTCGAGATTTAAAACCGGTTCATCCGGTTCTTTCATTTCTTCAGGCATCTCTTCAGATTCAAGGGCAAGGTTTGATTCAATCCCTGCCTCCTCCTTGGCATCTTCTGCAAAAGCATCCGGCATATCTATTTCATCTTTATCCGGTTCATCCGTCAAAGTATCTTCGATATCCAGGTCAAGTTCCAGCTCAATATCTCCAGGAATTTCATCAGGCTCTTCCCTGTTTTCTTCATCCAGGCCAAGATCCATGTCTAAAGATAGTTTGTCCTGCTCCTTCGCAGTTTTACCCTGGGCCGTTTCACCAGATTCAAGCTCGAGATTTAAAACCGGTTCATCCGGTTCTTTCATTTCTTCAGGCATCTCTTCAGATTCAAGGGCAAGGTTTGATTCAATCTCTGCCTCCTCCTTGGCATCTTCTGCAAAAGCATCCGGCATATCTATTTCATCTTTATCCGGTTCATCCGTCAAAGTATCTTCGATATCCAGGTCAAGTTCCAGCTCAATATCTCCAGGAATTTCATCAGGCTCTTCCATATTAAAGTCGAGATCAAGAGAGAGCTCTTCGGCTTTTTCTTCGGGTTCCGTTGCAATGCCGGTCTCCCCTTCCCCAAATATTTCAGAGCCAGCCGCAACATCAGCCGTTGAAGATTCAATAGTCATTGGAAAATCTTCATTCTGGAGATCAGACTCGATTCCCGTGTCGGAAACTGCTGTGCCTTCATCAGTCTCATTGAATCGTTCTTCATGGTAAGATGATTGCAGATTCTCGTTTGATTCGTCATCTGCTGAATGATTTTTATCGGTTTCAGAATCAGAAGAATAATTTTCATCCGTATCCGGCATCCTGGCAGACGCAGAAGGATATGCCAGAAAAATATCTTTACATATAGAACATCTTACTTTAGAGCCACCCTCCTTAATAAGATTTGCATCAAGATTGAAACTGGTATTGCATTCTTTACAGGTGATAATCATGAGATACTCCGCTGGTTAAAATTCAATTTATAAATATCAGGTAATTCCCTGAACTTTTCTGCAAAATCCAGGCCATAACCAACAAAAAAGCCATTTTTCACGACATGGCATTTAAAATCTATATTGATATTAACTTTTCGGCGTTCATGCTTATCTATTAATGTGCAAATTTTAATACTTTTAGGATGAAATGATTGTAAATAATTAATTATGAAAGATATGGTTAAACCTGTATCAATTATATCTTCAACAATCAGTATATCTCTGTCTTTTATTTCGATATCATGATGTTTCGTTAAACGGATTTCTTCGGATGATGAAACGCTGGAGCCATAGCTGGAAACAGCGATAAAATCAATTTTAACAGGAATAGAGAGATGCCGTACAAGGTCGGATAAAAAAACAAATGAACCTTTTAAAACACCTATCAATACAGGTTCTTTGTCATAATATTCTAACGAAATCCTTTGAGCAGCAGATGACACCATTTTAAGGATTTCATCCTGTTTAAGGGCGGGAATTAATTCCGGCATGTTTTTTAGTATATTACAACCCTGCTTCCGCAAGTTTTTTTACCAACTTTCTTTGTTCTCCTGAGAGTTGTTTCGGAGTTTTTACGTGCAAATGAACATAAAGGTCGCCTTTACCATTACCCTGCATATGGGGAAGGCCATGACCTCTAAGGCGCATTTTTGTTTTATGATCAGTTCCCGGAGGGATTTTAATGTTTAATTGTTTATTAACAATTGTTGGTACAGCTATGCTCGTGCCAAGCAGAGCTTCACTTAACTTAATGTCCCGGTTAACATAAAGATCGTATTCATCAACATCAAAAACAGGATCATTCATAACATTTGACTGTATATAAAGATCTCCGGGAGGTCCGCCATACGGACTCTGTTCGCCTTTGCCCGCGAGCCGGATTTTTTTCCCGGTGATCATGCCCTTGGGTACTTTTATCGATATTTTTTCAGAGCGCCCCTGGTGCTGGATAGCAACTGTTTTTCTTGTTCCTTCCGCAACTTCCTGAAGCGTTAAATGCAATTCATAAACCAGATCAGATCCTTTAATTTGAGCTTGGCGCTGATGTTTTGGACAGGAACCAAAGGGAGAATTGCCACCGAATGAAAATCTAACCCCGCCATTTCGTCCGCCAAAGCCGAATTCATTAAAAATATTAGAAAAATCGAATCCCCTAAATATGTCTTCCTGTGAATAACGCTGATGAAAACCAGATGTGCCGAATTCATCATATTGACTGCGTTTTTCTTTATCACTTAAGACTGCATACGCTTCGCTGATCTCTTTAAATTTCTCTTCGGCTTTTTTATCCCCTTTAGTATGATCAGGATGATACTTCATTGCCAGCTTTCTGTAAGCCTTTTTAATATCATCGTCAGAATCTTTTTTGCTAACACCTAATATTTTATAATAATCCGTTTCGGGCATTTTTATATTTTCTCCAAAAATTTCTTTTTTTCAAATTTATTTTAGTACTAAAGTAAGATTCATGGAAGAAAGTGTCAAGTTCGATGGGGCATTATAGATTATCCAAGAATCTATAGATGTTCACATAAATAATTTCACTGCGTTATCAGTCGTCGGAGTATTACAATACGCCTTCCTCCCTCTGGCCTTGTGAAATTAATTATCTGAAAATCTATATAACAGGCGCCCTTAAATTTATTTTAGCCTGTCCAGGCATAGCCTCTGACGTTCATCAAACAGGCGGCGCGATCCCATCCAGACTGCCGATATAGTCCCCAGACCGGTGCCCCCTGCAACAAGAAACATGATCAGGATCTGATATTTAACTGCTTCCAGGGGAGGACTACCGGCCAGAATCTGACCGGTCATCATGCCTGGGAGACTAACCAGTCCCGCGACTGTCATTGCGTTAATTATGGGAATCAAACCGCCCCGGATACTATCCCTTCTTATATTGCCGATGGCGTTGGTACAAGTCTGTCCAAGCATAAGGCGCGCTTCGATTACCATTTGCTGATCCCAAACTGCCTGCGTCAAACGATCAAGCCCTACAGCTATGCCGGTCATGGTATTACCTAAAATCATACCCAGCAGAGGGATTGCATACTGCGGCTCATACCAGGGATCATTCTCTATAATAATGGTTAGCGCAAACAGAGTTATAGTAAATGAAGATATGCACATCGAGATGGTTCCTACGCCCATGCTCCACCATCCGGCAAATTTTCTTTTTTGCCTGCCCATAACCTCCAGGCTGGCAGCAATTAGCATGATACTTGCGATTAGAATTAATAACCAGGGATGTGAATGTGCAAAAAGGGCTTTTAAAACCAGCCCAACGAGCAGAAGTTGTACTGTTGTGCGTATTCCTGCCACAATAATCTGCAGGGTCATACCGAGTTTCAATTGAATCGACAGGAACGCAAGAACAATTAAAAGGAGCGCTGCTAGTGACAAATCAAAAGTAGATAAGGATATGACATTCATTTTTTATCAACCAAAAAGGTATAAAACTAAACAATATTCAAAAAGTCAAAAAATTGACGATGAAGGGTGGGTGGCTCTGGTTCAGCTATAAATTTTCAGATAATCACCCGATTTTAAAATTTGGCACAAGAACAGGGGAAAACCAGAAGGTATGGGCACGTTGCATCGTACCACTACAAAGGTTTTGACCGATAACGCAGTGAAATTATTTATGTGGAAATATATAAGGGCTCTCTCAAAAATAAATTCGCAGAATTTTCATTCATAGCTTACTTAACCTTCTTTAACTTTTCAAGAATGTTATGAGCTTTTTCAATACTTTTTTGCGCTTCCCTGTGTTCAGGATTTAATTCTAAAGCTTTATCCCATTGGATAATTGCATCTTGTAATTTTTCATCAACAAATAGCCTAACACCCTTTTTGTAGTAAAAATCGGCCCTTTGTATTAATTTTTTTTTCAGCGCGGATATTTTTGTATTAACGTCCTTATAACCCGGTTCTACATTACGAAACATCTTTAATGCCACGGTATATTTGTTTTTCAATTGCAATGAGTTCCCCTTGCTAAAATATGAGGCATTCCTAAGGGTCAAAGCTTCCCTGTTTCCAGGGTCATCTTCCAGTATCCTGGATGCTATAAGAATCGTATTATCATAATCTTTATTATTAAAGCAGGTTTTGGCTTTCAGCAGATTCGCTCTCACCTTTATAAGCCTATCATCTTCGTTTTCCTGGGGTTCAGTTACCCTGCTATCATAAATTATTTTTTTTGTTTCCGGGACAGATTCAACTATAAAATATTTTTTTTTATTATCAACGTTTTCCTGGAGAGCGGGAGAGACGCCTTCTTGCTGTTTCTTAACTTTTCCCATTGATGCAGGCAATCCTTCAGTTATTTTATTACCCTGAATTTCCGCATAGTTTTTCCCAGATTGGATACACATTAGGTACCGTAGAGCCTCTTTATGGTCAAGGTCATACCTGACTGTTATCAAAAATTCATCAAACGCCTGGTCAGGCATATTATTAGCATAGAAATCAATTCCTTTCCTGAAATGCTCCTCCGCCTCTCTTTCTATTCTTTCCTTTAAATTGGATATATAAAAATCAGTCTTTCCGTTATCTACCGCCAGGATATCCGCAATTTTCCAGTAATATAACGCTATTCTGAATTCATCTTTTTTTTCAAGCTCCATGGCTTGTGTTCTGTATTTTTCATATAATGATATTTTTGCATTTTCAGGCGCCTCCTGAAATACGGCGCATCCGTAACACAAAAAAATCATTGAAATATATGTATAATTAAAAAAAAATTTAATCATATCAAATATCCTGATCAGATAAGATCAGGCTGCTGTTGCCTGTCAACTATACTACGCACCCTAAACGTCTCAACCTTCCCGGCTACGCCCTTTATTCCCTGGGGCGGCAGCGCTTCAACTTCAACCAGTTTTTCGACATTTTCCAAGACCTTTCTGCTGATTACAATTTCCCCTGATTTTGCAAGCCCATTTAGGCGTGAAGCTATATTAACAGAATCCCCTATGACAGTATATTCCATCTTAACCTGTGTGCCGATATTTCCTGAAATCACAACCCCGGAATCGATACCGATTCCCACAGAAGTTAGGAGCTTGTTATCTTTGACATTTCCAGTTTTAATAAGTTCCTTTTGTATCAGGACCGCAGCCTGGATTCCCCTTTCAATATGCCTTCTATTGTGGATTGGCACACCAAAAACAGCTAAAACGGCATCTCCAATAAACTTGTCAATATAGCCACCATAATCTATAACGATATTCGTTACAATCTCAAAATATTCATTCAGTTCTTCCACTATCTCTTCCGGATCTTTCGTGGCAGAATAGGAGGTAAATCCTCTGACATCCAGGAAAAGAATTGTCGCTTCATTTTTACGTCCTTTAAGCCATGAATCTTCAGGATTTGCCATAATCATGTTCAGTACTTCAAAGCCGACATATTTACCAAAAGACTCCTGCATAAAGGATTTTCTTAAAAGATCCTCGCTCATTTTATTAAAAGCAATTGCAAGGTTACCGAGCTCATCATTCCGTTTCATCTTAATTTTATAGTTGTAATTGCCTTTTCCGATCTCCTGGGTGGCAACAACAAGTTTAGTTATGGGTCCTGCAAACCTGAATCCAAAAAAAACAGCTATGACAGTACTTAACAAGACCACAATAATGGTCATAATGATAATTGATACTCTCTCACTAATTATCTCATGCTCAATAAAGTCAATCGACACGCCCACATGGACAGCTCCGAGTCTTTTGTCATTAAATACAATCGGCTTGCTTAAATGCATTACACGCTTACCGGATATAAGCTTGCTGGTAAAATAAACAATACCATCTTCTTGTGTAACCTCCTCCACGTTGTCGAATTTTTTGAAATCAGTGCCGATCTTGTTGAAATTTGAATGCGCCTTTATTACCCGATTATGGTCAAGGATCGCCGCATAAATCAACCCTTCTATATTGGAAGCACCGTTAATTACAGTATTAAGTTGCAGGATATTATTTTCAAGCAGAGGGATTCTTGCATTATATGCATAATTATTGAGGCTTACCTTGCCTATCTTTAAAGTCTGCTGATAAAGTATCTCTCTCTGCTTTCCAAGCACCACATAACTTATAGCAAAAACAGTAATAACAATTATTATCATTGTAGCAACCGACAGCTTTAGCCAGATCGGTATGCTCGGGGCCGGGAGTTTTTCTATAAAAGAACCGCGTCTTTTTTTTATAAGCTGCTGAATATTGTCCGAAAGGGACGTTACCGATATGTTGTAATACTCATTGATTATATCTATCAGATTTTCTTCAGTCGCGTAACCAAGTCCTACAATTATTTCACCGAGTTTTACAGCCTTGCCCAATTCAACCAGTTTAACTTTCTGTTCATTAAGAGCATTATCAAGCTGATCTTTCGAGATAATATTTTTTTTAATCAAAAGCTGTCCCATAATGATATCATAGTCCTTCGAGGACTTCCTAAAGAGATGGACAGTTTTTGATAAAAATGTATTTATATAATCTTTGATAAACGGCATATTTAATATTTGCGGTGCTTATACTCGATGATCAAGTTTTTATGATTAGCTAAATTTAAAGTTTGATAGTATAATCACGACCATTAAAAATATTAACAACTTTGAAAGAGCCCATTCATAATGCTATTAACTGAATCTGCACCATTTATCAAACAGTACATTGAAGATCTCAACAATAGCCTGGAGCAATACCAACCTAGTGCGGGATTAACATTTACCCAGAAAGCATGGCTAAGCTTTTGTCTTACCGGTATATTAATGGTAAATGCTGTATGTTGGGCAAAATTTGAACGGGCGAGTCTGGGCAATTATAAATTAGCAGCTCTATCTTGGATGTTTCGTAAGGGTAAGATTTCATGGGACAATTTACTTGTTGGAAGCGTCAGGCGTATTTTGAAAAAATATGGTATCACAAATGGTGTAATTGTTTTTGATGAGTCTGATCGTGCCCGTTCTAAGAATACAAAGCGAATATACAAGGCTCATAAGCAAAAACACAAAGCAAGCGGAGGTTATGTTAATGGGCAAACAGTTGTTTTGCTTCTTTTGGTCACAGACTCTATAACCGTACCTATTGGTTTTAAGTTTTACATGCCTGATCCAGTTGTTAGTGCCTGGAAAAAAGAAGAAGAGAGATTGAAAAAAAAGGGACTCCCGAAGAATAAGCGTCCTGTCAAACCAGCATTTAACCCTGAGTACCCGAAAAAAATTCAATTAGCCCTGCTCTTACTTGAAAATTTTAAAGAATATTATCCTAAAATTACTGTTAAATGTGTATTGGCTGACGCTTTATACGGTTCAAAAGAATTTATGAATGGAGCCTCTAATATTTTGGGAGGAGTGCAAGTTATCAGCCAATTAAAGTCAAATCAAAATATACGGTACAAAGGTAAAAAAAAGACAATTACGGATTATTTCAACATGATTAACAAAGGTGTAAATTGCACCATTCGTGTGCGAGGCGGTGAAAAAGTCAATGCAACAGTGAGCAGTGCCCGCCTTAAGGTTGATGCACACGATGGCAATGTGCTTTTTGTGATAGCTCTTAAATATGAAGGGGAAGATGAATACCGTTACTTAGCTGCCACTGATGTGAGTTGGCGCACAGTTGACATTATTCAAGCATATTCTTTGAGATGGCTTGTAGAGGTTTTTTTTGAAGACTGGAAGCTTTATGAAGGATGGGGACAAGAGGCCAAACAATATGACGAAGAAGGATCAAGCCGAGGCCTGATCTTGAGTCTGTTGCTAGACCATTGCCTCCTCCTTCACCCTGAGCAAAAGGCCTGCATAGAGAACAAAACTCCCGTGTTTACCGTGGGAAGTCTACAAAAAAGAGCTCAAATGGATGTTTTGATGGAATGTGTCAAATTTTTGCTGCAACAACAAGATCCCGGTGAAAAGCTTAAAGAAATGGGGCAAGTTATCAAAAAAGTTTTCCGACTTATGCCATCGGGAAAACATATGAGCGGAAGAACCATAGGTAGATTGGAGCCAACACCCTCTCTATCACGTAAATATTGTCCTTGCTAAGTGCTTTTGGCAAGTTCGTCATCAAAAACTTGAACATCGAGTTATACATATAGCCTTGTGCCAAATTTTAAAATCAGGTAATTATCTGAAAATATACCTTGGATGGTTATAAATTGCATTTTTTTTTCGGTGAGCAACGAGAATCAAGAGCAAATCGGGAAGTCTCGTAACAGCATATGCTATTGCGAGCCTGAGCAACGCAGCTATTGTTGTTCAGGGCCATTGAAAAAGCGCAATTTATGCCCTTTCGAGGTAGATATAGGAATCAAATACAGTTTACAGGAGTAACATAACGAAGATTAAAGCAAAAAATATACCAAATAATTCAGGAAAAATCTTGCTTAGGGTTCGCGCGAAAATAAGTTCGCAATTTTAAGTGTTGAGGCGCCTGGCTGGCAAGGCGCGCAAGGCGTAGGAATATCAAGATATTCCTACGCTTTCGTAACGCAGTCAGGCAGGATGCATCGACGCTTAAAATGTAAAGTTATTTTTGCGCGAGCCCTTAGGGTTCGCGCGAAAATAAGTTCGCAGAATTAAGGTGTGAAGTACTTTTGAAAGGATATGAAAGATGCCGATTTTCAGACAATATAGATTGTTACATAAATAATTTTACTGCGATATCGGTCGTCGGGGTAGGGGTTCAAGATTTTGCCCCCCTACTCCATCTGGCCTTGTGCCTAATTTTAAAATAAGGTAATTATCTGACAATCTATATTTCATGTGCGCTCCTGTTCTTGTTGGATATCTTTTAGCGCGTTCCAGATTTCCTTTACCTGCGCTTCGGTCTCTTCCAGTGAATTTGCATTATTAATCTTGAAATCTGCAAAACGAACCTTTTCATCTATAGGTAATTGAGATTTCAGTATATTGGCCGCCTCTGCGGCGCTGATACCGTCTCTTTGCGCCAAACGTTCGATCTGCATTTCCTTGGGAATATGGACAACAAGGATCTTGTCAAAGATATACATAAGGTTAACCTCGATCAGAAGCGGAACTACAACCTGTATTACCGGATCCGGGGTAGCTGATGCTATTTGGTTGACCTGTTCAATAAATTCGTCATAAATCTCCGGATGGGTAAAGCTCTCCAGCTTCTTTCTCTTTTCAAGATCTACGAATACAATATCCGACAATTTCTTCCGATCCAGGGTTTCATTATCCTGTAGAACCTGTTTACCGAAGTATTCGACTATCTTTTTCCAGGCAGGTTTCCCGGGCTCAACCACTTGCCTTGCTATCAGATCAAAATCGACTATCGGAGCGCCGAGTTCCTCCAGCATTTTTGCAACAGTAGTCTTTCCGCCGGCGATGCCGCCGGTAACGCCTAGTAGAAGCCGGTTGTCATTGCCCCTCAGTTTTTTCATTAAATCTTCCAGGTTTTGATATGAGGGCGGCAACATGGCCATAATATCACTTTCAACGCCTGCAAAACTAATCGGATAGCGGATTCCCCGGCGATAGAGATTCTCCATGCCGAATAAGGCCTTTTCCATCATTCCGGCCGGAATAGCCATCACCAGCTCATCATCCTGGGCATGCCCGTAACGCCGCTCCCCGTAACATGGAATTGTCATGGAGGGCTTGCCTGTCAAATAACATCTTGCAATGACATCGGAGCATGAGGATTCGCCTACGCAAAAAAATTGCATGACCTCATAATTTTCGAACTGCAAAGAATTTATTAAAAGCATCACTTGAGCCGGATTACAGTAAATAAGGACAATATCAGGTTCAAAGTGCTTATAAACAAGTGGTGCCATGGAAACGGCTTCATATTTCCCACGCGGCAGCCTCGGTATGGATGCTTCACATTTCCTACCGTCTTCTTTGGTTTTAAGCCATACCATACTCCTGAAGGTACCGTCCTTGTATATATCCGGGATATCAGTCAAACCAAGCATGGCCGGACATGAAGGATATAAAAAATCATCCGGATCAGCGCCCACTGTCCAGTCAAAGCTTCTTACGAGGCTGACCAACTGACACAGGGTCACTTTATTGCCCGGTTTTCTCATAAACGGAATTTTTTCAAGTTCCTCCTTTTTTTTCAACATTTTAAAGGCTACTGGAAAATGCTTCAGCCTCATTAACAGTTCCATTCTTCGGACCAGCTTTTCCCAGTCCACCTGTTTTACCATATAAACTATTCCTTTCGCACGTCAATCCTCTTTCTGCCCCAGTTCAGAGCCTGTTGATGTGATTTAAAATAGAGATCAAGGCGTTTTCTCCCTTTAATTGCAGAACCCCGATCTTCTACCCGGCCATATCCGTATCCCGGAATATAAAACCTGGTACCAAAAGGATAAAACCTGGTGTCTGCCGCAATGGTGCCGTCCCGGGGAAATAGAAGCCATGGAAAGAATATAATACGAAAAGGGATCATCCAGGGATGTGTGAGGCTGTTCACGGAAAATAGTCCCGGAGCCGGCTCGTGGGGTTTTGTTCCGCCGGCGGTAAGCCCTGAATAGGGCTTACCCTTATTCCTTCCGGCGCTTATATATCGATTCCAGAAATTAAGTTTTAAATATTTCCAACTGCCCCTCTCCCATCCACAGCACTTGCCGCACCCGCAATAGCCCGTAATTTCCATCTGACGTATAATCTTGGGATGGGCACATCCGGCAATTAAAACGAACAATATAATTATTAAATATTTCATCAGGGAAGTTACTGAAAAGAAAAGCCGCAAAAATCAAAACTCGAACAGTTAATATTTAAGATGCCCCCCTGCAAAAAAGGGCTATTCTCGGGCAATCTGATAAAAAGGGAAAAAGCCTGGGGAAGGCGCAGGAGCAGTATGTCGATCAAAGGGTTTTGGCCCGACATACTGCTGTGAAATTATTTAGATGGAAATCTATCTTAAAAAGCCATATCCAAAATTTCACCTACATCAGAGACCTTAATCCCCAGTTCCTGCTCATAACGAGCTAAATTAAGGAGACAAATTGGACATGTTAACGCTATATGTGTTGATATCTCAGCCAACTTCTCTATCCGATTACGGGACACCCTACTTGCTAAATCAAGGAAGGCATATTCTATAGGTCCTCCACAGCACAATGTGTCCAATTTAGTATGTTCAGGTTCCAATAACTGAACTCCTATGGCTTTTAACAACCTTCTTTGAGGTTCAATTATAGACAAATCCCTTGCCATGACACAAGAATCGTGCATGACGAATTTCTCTTCAATCTTCCCTTTCCGGTTTTTTTCTATCTCTGTAACTTGTTCATCTAAAACCTCCAGGTAATGCCTTACCCTAAGGTCATACCCACTGATATATTGGGGATAAACATTTTTCAACATAAGAGTAGTATGGGGGTCGACACAGATCACTTCTTTTACACCATGTTCTTTAAGCAGTCGATATACTTTATCTATATGTTCTGCAAGGGTCTCATCCAAACCGAGGTCATATAACATAACACCGCTATAAGGTTCATCCTCATATAAATAAGCCGGGTGCAGGCCTATTGCTGATAAGGCTTTGACAATGCCCCGGAGCGATCTTACCCCCTTGCTTAACAGCTCTTCCTCTTTTCGAGCTCCCCATGTTAATGCCTTTTCCCCGGCCAATTTGCTCCCGCGCCTTACAATATCACCAAGAATTTTCTTGGAAAGAAATTTCTCGGTCTGGGATAGCAGGCTTACAGCCTTAGTAATATAGGGCAGCATCTGGTACATTCTCCCAGTAAGCAGTACCGTCTCGCCTGTTCTGGGAAGATTAAGACCCTCTGCCCAATCTGCCCAATATACCTTTTTTATACCAAGAGGGTCACCTGTCCTTTGAATGTTATCTATCAACGACGACAATAACTGTGAAATTAATACCTTAATCTTTTCCACATCATTTCCCCTTTTGTCTTGCCAATTCGTTAGCCAGTAAAGACCTTCCGATTCTTATTAATTCCGAAACCTCAAGATTTTGTCCCTTATTTTTACATACAATGGTACAACGACCGCATTGGAGACAAGAATAAATGGGGTATACTACCGCATCATCCAATTTAACAGTATTATCAAGAAGAAGCCTCAACAATTGTACTCTGCCGTATCCCGACATAACTTCGCTATTCTCTGATTGTTGATAGACTTCACATGCATCAAGGCAGAAACGACATCGTCTACACTTAGAGAGTTCCTCAAGTAGTTCATTTTTGCTTTTTATTTCTAGCCTTTCTCTTTTTTCTACTATGCCCATCCTTCCAAATTCCCCTTATTTAGTATCCCCTCAGGATCGAAAAGGTTCTTTAACTTGACCAGAATTTCATAATATTGTTCACCATATTTCTTCCTGATAAATGAATTCACCCTGCTAGCTGTGAGTCCTACCTCTCCACCGCATCCAAAATATTTTATATTTATTTCTTCCGTCTTTGTCCTCCATTCCAGGCCTATTGCCTTCCGATCTTCGATAGGGATATCTTTTTTGGGCCAAAAAACACGTGCATGAATAGTTGGTGCTCCAATATGACCGTAGGAATAAAATTCCGGGTTTTCGTAACTCTGCAAGCCCTTCGCGAGTGCCTCCACTTCATGAAAGGCTTCCTTTAGCTTATCCGCCCTCGTGGATATTTCACTCCACCATGTCAGCCCCCCACGAAAAAGGTAATTAGCAAATTCAGCCCTCGCAGTCCATAATTTTGTCCACTCTTCGTTGTCAGTAACCAACTTGATTTCCGTAGGCTTACCAAACTTCAGAAATTCTAAAAACTCCTTTGACAATTCTTCACTTCCGGCCTTACTCACGTTAGCGATACGTATCATTGAAACAGGGCCGGCCGGTTCGGGAAGACCTACTGCCTGGAAGCCTATTTTAGCCGACTTTTCGTCCAAAAATTCATAGAAGACAGGAGCCGGAATGCATCGTTTATACATTTCCATAACCGTATCCAGTATGCCATCAACATGGTCATAATAAACCACAATATTCTGAAACGCGGCTAAAGGAACTAATCTCATTCTGATCTTGGTTTTTATATCCAAAAGCCCCTCTGAGCCAATAAACAACCTGGTAAGCTCAACCCCTGCAGGCCTTCGCGGCGATTCTGATCCTGTTTGCAGGATCTCCCCTGTAGGTAATACTACTTCCAGTCCCAATACAAAATCGCCGGGTTTGCCAATGGCGGCATCCACCATGTGACCACTCGTGTTTACGGAGACGGCCCCTCCAATACTTGCTATTAGCTGACTTCCTAAATTTATGGGAAGCATAGCGTTATATTTTGCCAATTCCTTTTCTACTTCGGCAAGATGAGCGCCGGGACCGACTTCAAAAAAACCTCTTTCCGGAAACACCTCCATCTTATTCATCCGTCTTGTATCTAATAATATACAATTTATCTTTGGCCGCGCCAGACCGGCAAAGGAACTGCCGGAACCATGTGTATGCACGTTAATTTTTTTTTCATTAGCATATTTCAATATCTGTGAAACTTCTTCCGTTTTAGAAGGCCGGACTACAACATACGGGATGTTATGTTCCTCCAAATCAAAGTTTTGTGGATCTTGGGCAAACACTATCCTGCTGGCCAAGTCACTAATCGCATGCTCTTTACCAACAATACTGACCATATCCTTAGTCAGTTTATCTATCTTGACCGTCATAATGTACCTCTTTCCTTATCACGTTTATTTTATAACACCATAATAAACAGTGTTATAAATTGTTCACCAAAGCTGCTGTAATCTATAGCCTTATTACCCATTCCACTACGCTTGCCGCATAATTCTTACTCTCAAATGGATGGCATGCTAATCCCGGAGAGGGAAAACAACGGAATTCACCTCAACCCTATCCAAAGCCGGAATGGTGAACATTCCAGGGAAGGTTACTGTTGTACCTAACCCTGTTGTACTTAAAATAGACCCAAAAAAAGGACCCTGAAAAAAAACTAGGTGCTGAACACAAACTACAGGCACAGAATCAAAATAATCTTTGGGGCAGGGAATAAATAACATCTATTTTATAAATCTGTGTTCAACACCCAATGGCTTTAAATTTTTATAGTCGGAATTCCTATGTGCAAATTAATAATTTAAGGGATGCTTCCCTATGATGTGATAGCTGAATTAGTTATTTGTGAATTATAATTACAGCATAATTGCCTTGGTTGAGTTACCGCCATGCATTCTGTTGTAACAATCCAGCAAGCAACATACAAAAATGCAAAGATAGTTCCCACACATATCTTATATCTATCACCGTTTATGGAACCATCCCTAATTTTACTACTAGACTAACTCGGCGTCCCAACCCTTTGCCTTAAGCATGGCAACCTTTTGTTCAGCGGCATCCTTACTAGGCATATTTATGGTAAACCATCTGTCCGCCTTGCCTTTGAGCACTTCGTGTTTGTCATCCTTTTGGAATTTGTAACGTACTTTCATTTCCATTCTCCTTTTTTTGTTTTGTTGTTTTTAAACCTAAGGGGGTTGAAAAAAATAATTACCCAAATTGCTAAGTGTTAACTTATTTAGTAACTATTCAACATATTTATAAAAGAATCATGTCAATTTTACGTACTTAAATTGTAGCGCTACAGGGTTTTGCTAAAATTAAAAATGTTTTATAACCATACCTCCTAATTCTTTGGATAATTATAGTAATCCCGCTCCCCAACACTCAGATATAACATAATAACAATATAAAATTATTGTCAAGGATAAAATGTAATAATTAAAATTTTATTTACGAAATATCCATTTCGCAGCATTTAGTTATGCCGGGCTAAGAATAGTAGGGGCACGATGCATCGTGCCCATAGTCAAACTATAGGTTGTCAAATAATTACCCGATTTTAAAATGTGGCACAAGGCCAGGGTGAGGAAGGCGTAAAAATATATAAATTTCCACATAATCACTAAAGTTTTTGGGGGGAAATGCTGATAATAAAAAACAAGCCTTATAAAATTACAGTTATTTTTAAATAATATTAGATAATTATATAAAATTCGGAGCTATAATGCAGAGAGTAGCCTTGGAACAATTAAAGGAAGGGATGGTCCTGTTTGAGGAGGCCAGAGATATCAAGGGAAGACTTCTTTTAGGTGAAGGATCCGAAATTAAATCCAGCCATATCAGCATTTTTAAAAAATGGGGAATAACAGAAGTGACTATTTCCGGTGAAGCCGATGACAAGGAAGATGATAAAACCGGCATAGATTTGGAGCTGTTTGAGAGAACCGCAAAAAACGTAAAAAATATTTTTCAGCACGCCGGCCTGAGCCATCCATTCATGAAGGAGTTATTCAGGCTTTCCGTATCACACAGGTTCCATGCCAATGATTTTGAGCCTCTCCATAGGATCAATATTCCCGAAGCTGACGAGCAAAATAATGTTATAAAGGTAAATCTGAGAAACGAATTATCAAAAAAAAGTATTAAACTTCCGGAAATCTCCACCATAATTTCCGATCTGAATGAGGTTATCAATGATCCCCAAAGCTCGGCTGAAGATGTTGGAACAGTGGTTAACAAAAGCCCCAGCCTGTCCGCGAGGCTTTTAAAGATTGTCAACTCATCCTTTTATGGTTTCAGATCCAAGATAGATAGCATATCCAGGGCAGTTGCTGTGATCGGCACAAGAGAAATCGCCAGTCTTGCAATCGGCCTCAGCGCTATCGCCGTTTTTAAAGGTATTCCAAAAGAAATAGCAGATATGCGTCTATTCCTGAAACATAGCCTGGCATGCGGTCTGCTGGCCAGGATTATAGCAGCTCATAATAATATCCCGCAAACAGAGCAGCTTTTTGTGGCCGGTTTGCTCCATGACATCGGCAGGGTGGTCATATATAAGGATTTTCCGGACCAGGCAGCAATTCTTTTCCGGCTGTGCGCAGGCGGGAATGAGCTTCTTTTCCAGGAAGAAAAAAACCGGCTGGGATGCAAACATACCGATGTCGGCAAAATTTTGCTTACAAAATGGAACCTTCCTGAAACACTGGTGCAAAGCGTATTTTACCATCATAGTCCTTCCAAGGCTCGCGAACCTGCCTGGCCGTCCATTGTCCATTTGTCGGATATAATTGTAAACGCTTTGGGATTTGGCAGCAGCGGTGAAAGGTTTGTCCCGCAGCTTGACGAGAAGGCTTTGGAGAATATAAGCTTTCCACCCGCTATTCTCGCAATGATAGTTAAACAGGCAACCCATCAGTTTACTTCTTTTGTGTCTTTCTTGAAGGAATGAGAGTAATATGAATGATAACATGGAAACAAAAAAGCTTTATTCCCGCTTTGAGTATTTGGAAAAGAGCCTTCGTTTTATCAACAACTCCCTTGAAATGGTGCTGACATTGGGAGATTTTCAGGAAAATATTAATAAAAAGGATGACCCTGCCCGGATTTTAAAAGATACTGAAGAACGGGTTAACAAGCTGATCAAGTTTGAGGCGTGCGCTTTATATCTTATAGATGAGGAGAGCGCGGATTTTATATTAAAGCAGTGCGGGCAAAGCCGGTTTAAAGAGTATATCGAAGATGAAGTGAAATTTATGACCGACAAAGGCTTTTTTGCATGGGCCCTGCGGGAAAAAAAAGGGATTTTTATTTTATCCAAAGATCAGGCCAGAAAATTTTTACTGCATCCGATAGCCACCTATTCCGGGATAAGAGGCATGTTCGTCGGCTTGATGCCGGATAACAAACTTGAAATACCGGATGGCTCCACAAGTCTTTTGTCTTTGATTTTGCTTAACGCTGCCAATGCACTGGAGAGCATTGAATTTCACAATTTAATGCATCAGCAAAATTTTATTTTAGAGAAAAAGGTTGAAAAAAGGACTATAGAGCTGCAGCAGGCGGTCGAGCGCTCCAAAGAGCTGGCGCTTGCTGCCAATCTGGCTGAAAAGGCCAAGAGCCGGTTTCTGGCCAATATGAGCCATGAAATCCGTACCCCGATGAATGGGGTTATCGGTTTTGCAGACATGCTTCTGGACACTGAACTTAACGAAGAGCAGAATGATTTTGTAATGACTATCAAAAGAAGCGGTGATGCACTCCTCCTGTTGATTAACGACATACTCGATTTTTCCAAAATCGAAGCCGATGAAATCGATTTTGAAGAGCTGGACTTTGACCTTGAGCTTCTTGCTTACGATGTTTGTGAACTAATCCGCCCGAAAATAGAATCAAAACCGATTGAAATTTTGTGCCGGATTGATGAAAACCTGCCGGCGAAAGTCAATGGAGACCCGTTGCGGATAAGACAGGTTTTGACAAATCTAATGGGCAATGCGCCCAAGTTTACCGAAGCAGGTGAGATAGAACTCTCCATTGATGTTGAAAAAGAAGAAAATGACAGGATCATGGTCCATGCAAAAATAAGAGACACAGGCATTGGTATTGAAAATGACAAATTAGATTCCATTTTTGAGCCTTTTCAGCAGGCAGATGGTTCAACCACAAGAAAATACGGCGGCACCGGCCTTGGCCTTTCGATATGCAAAAAAATGTCGAATCTGATGCAGGGAGACGCCTGGGTTGAAAGTGAAGTTAACAAGGGAAGCATATTTCACTTCACCGCATGGCTGAAACAAGCAGAAAACAAAAAAGATAAAAAACCCGCAAGATTCACGCCGGTGGTTCTGTCCGGCAAGAATGTTCTTATTGTTGATGACAACCTGACCCATCTGGATATCCTGACCCATCTCCTTAAGAACGCCGGAATGAATGTTACAGCGCTGAATAAAAGTGAAGATACCCTTCCCGCCCTGCAAAAAACGATAAATAACGGCGGCAAGTTCGACCTGTGCATTCTGGATATCCTGATGCCTGGGTTAAACGGATATGATCTTGCAAAGCAAATAAGAATTTCCGGTTTTAAAGATCTTCCTGTCATCGCTCTCTCTTCCGTATCCGGGCGGGATACCGAAAGATTTGAAGAAGCAGGCTTTGACGGCTTTTTTGCCAAACCGGTCCGCAGGGAAAAACTGTATCGGATGATGGAAAGGATATTAGGAGCCGGCAAAGATCAACGCGGAAAGGGGCTGATCCTGGAGCCAAAAATTTCAACCCGGTATTCGATCAGGGAAGAAATGAAACATTCTACCAGTATTCTTCTGGCTGAAGACAACCCCGTCAACCAGAAGCTGACCAAGATGATGCTGACCAAAGCCGGATATAAGGTAGCGGTCGCTAACAACGGCAAGGAGGCCCTTGAAAAATATACAGTCGCACCTGACAAGTTTGATCTTATCTTTATGGATATCCAGATGCCGGAAATGGATGGATTTGAAGCTACTCAAAAAATCAGGGAATGGGAAGATAGCAGCTCAAGCGCTCAACAGATTAAAAGCATACCTATAGTAGCCATGACTGCCAACGCCATGAAGGGCGACAGGGAGATGTGTCTTGAAGCAGGCATGGACGACTATGTAACAAAGCCGATTAAAAGGGAGATCGTCTTTGCTGCCATAGAAAATCATATCCTTAAAAACCAATAGCCTTATGGACGGACACTATGTAATATTTAACACAAACTATGTAGTTTGCCACACAAACACCTTATATGGTTTATTACATAATTTGTATTGCGCTGTTATCGGTTTTCAGTGTTAACTATGTGAAATATAAATATTAATTTTTTAATTAAAAGTGTGGCATGACAATTGCTTTAAGCTTTAAGTGAAATCAGTTTCGAGGGATTATATACGTCAGTAGAAAACAAGCTTTCAGCAAAAGGAGATTAAGCCATGTTAATTAAAACCGATATATTCGAACTGGAAATTTTTCAAAATTCAAATGTATATTTAGGGTCTAAAAAATCAGGTCAAATCTTCACAAACTGGGCTGATTTAGATGATAGCGTAAAGGTCGATTTAGTGGATATCAGCCGGCAGGTTGAAACCCTGATGCTTCAGACTGAAAAACTTTTATACACTCCGGGTTGTGCATAGTTTATCTTATTTGATTTGCCCAACATCATTCATACATAGAAAATTCCAATGCGTCAGGATGTCCGTTTTGTGGCCAAAACGATGGTCAAGGCCTGCTATTTAATATCTTCCTCCACAATACTCTTTGTGGAAGAAGTTTCTGCAGGCGGCGGTTTCTTATTACCTGCAGAAGCTATTTTTTTTCTAATTTCCGAGAAATTTTCTTCCATATTTGCAGCAATCTGATTTATTTTCAGTCTGAAATAATTCCTGTCATTTTCAAGTGCTTTATCAAGCATTTCTTTGTTTATAACTTCAGATGCAATACCTGAGAATTCAGCTTTTGTTTTTTTTAATGCTGTCTTTGTATTATTTATCATTTCGTTCAGTTCGGAGAGCTTTGCATCTACCTTTCTCTCTGTGGTTTTAATTGCCGTTGAAATTTTCTCCAGATCTTTACGGATCGGATTGATAGACTTTCTAACCTTATCCAATCCCCGAGTCAGTTCTTTTGTTTCGACTTTTGTGGCTTCAAGATGTTTAATCTCTGTCTCTTTTTTTTTGATAGCCGCCTGCATCGAGGATATCTTCTGTTCAAGGGATAAAATTTTTTTAGAAAGCACGCCTTCGAGCTCAACATTTTTTGCAGAAATAGAGGCAAACCTTGTTTTCAAAGCCTTGGAGAGAATTTCAACCTCATTAACCCCTGTTTTTTGTATCTGGATCGATTTTTTTTCTATCTCCCGGTAAGCAAAAAAGAGGAAACCGGCGACCAGGCAAAGCACAAACAATGTGGATAGCATGATCTTGAGATTAACTTTTTTTATTTCTTTTACTTTTGGCTCTTCCTGCAAAACAGAATCAGGACTCTCATCGTCTATACGAATAATAAAATCTGAAGAATCTCTATCGTCCATGATTACCAAACCTCGTTGTTATCACTCCCATTCAATAGTACTCGGCGGTTTTGAGCTAATATCGTACACCACCCGGTTAACTCCCGACACTTCATTGATTATTCTGTTGGAAATTGTTCCCAGAAGTTTATGCGGCAGTTTTGCCCAATCCGCCGTCATTGCATCATCGCTTGTAACTGCACGGATTGCCGTAATATTCTCATATGTACGCTTGTCTCCCATTACCCCCACGCTCTTAATGGGCAAAAGCACCGCAAAAGATTGCCACAATTTTTTATAATACCCGGATTTCTTGATTTCTTCCATAATTATCTCGTCAACATTTCTTAAAATATCCAGCCTTTTTTTGGTAATATAACCGATTATCCTTACACCAAGGCCAGGACCAGGGAATGGCTGGCGCCATATTAATTCGTCCGGAAGACCTATCTCCCCGCCTAATAATCGCACCTCGTCTTTAAAAAGATGTTTTAATGGCTCGATTAGTTTTAATTTCATTTTTTCAGGAAGCCCCCCCACATTATGATGTGATTTTATCACTGCCGTCGGGCCTCCGAATGCAGATTGTGATTCAATAATATCCGGGTACAGAGTCCCTTGGGCCAGGAATTCAGCTCCCTTGATTTTTTTCGCTTCAGATTCAAATATACCAATAAATATTTTTCCTATAATTTTTCTCTTTTGCTCAGGATCTGTCACCTTGTCCAGGGCATCCAGAAATTTTTTCTCTGCATTTACAAAATGTATATTAAGGTCAAGATGCTGCTCAAGGGTTATTTTAAGTTTTTCAGCTTCATTTTTGCGCAACAAACCGTTATCTACAAAGATACAGGTGAGCTGTTTTCCTATGGCCTTATGGATCAGCATGGCTGTAACAGATGAATCAACACCACCGCTTAACCCAAGGATAACTTTTTTTTTTTTTACTCTCTTTCGTATTTCTTCAATAGAATCCCCGGCAAATTTTTTCATAGTCCATGTTCGTTGGCAGCCACATGCATCAAAAAGAAAATTTTTAAGCATTAGTTTTCCTTTGGATGTATGCTGCACCTCAGGATGAAACTGAAAGCCATAAAATTTCTTGCTGCTGTTAACTATTGCAGCGGCCTTTGTATTTTCCGTAGAGGCTGCTATTGCAAAGCCTGCCGGCGCTTTTTCCATGGAATCACCATGACTCATCCAGCAATCCGTCTTTTTTTCAATACCTTTAAAAATCCCCAAATCCTTCTTGATATTGAGCTCTGCAAAACCATATTCACGTTTTTCCGCTTGCCGGACCGATCCTCCAAGCGAATCAACCATGTACTGCATGCCATAACAGATTCCGAGAACAGGAATGTTCATTTCAAAGACCCTGTGATCGATCACGGGGCTGCCCTGGTCGTAAATACTTGAAGGCCCACCCGACAAAATTATTCCCTCAGGGTGAAGTTCTTTTATATAGTCAAAATCTATACCGGGAGGTTCTATCCGGCAATAGACACGGCATTCTCGTACACGACGAGCTATTAACTGGTTATATTGTGATCCAAAATCAATGATAAGAATCATATTTACCTTTGTTTTATTGTAACCGTTTAGGGGCTGTATTGCCGTATCAAATGTCAATTACATGTAAACCTTTGAGCTGTAAGCGTTTGCAGGGTGCTGCAGATGCAAGGCGGCGGGCACGCAGACGTACTAATGTACTTCAAATGCCCGCCAACACAGCAGGTGCGGTGCCCTGTGAACGCTTACGTTTTATTGAATGAAGCAAAAGACATAAGGGAACTTACAGGAAATAATCTATGCAACTGTTACCACGCCTTGAAGACGAACAAAAATTCTGCACGATATGCGTAGATTATTCCCTTCCAGTTCCCTAAACGATTTGCGAACAAAGGCTGAATATGTTAAACAAAAAAGAAAATGTCAACTCAATTTTAAGGTATCAGGTTTTCGTTGCCCTATGAATCTGTGAGCGACTATTTTTTAACAGACACTTTACCCATTAATAATAAGGAAAATATTTCGGATCGGCAACCTGTGGAGAATTTTATCGGAATAACAGGCAATCCATGCGATTGGGATATGGCCGCAGAGCTTGTTGAAAGAAGCGGTATACCTGTAATTCTTGCCGGCGGCATTTCGCCTGAGAATGTTTTTGACGGCATCAGGCATATTCGCCCATTCGGAATTGACAGTTGTACAAATACCAATGCAGTTGATGAAAACGGCTGTGCCATACGGTTTAAAAAGGAGATCAAGCGTGTAAGCAGTCTTGTGGAAAATGTAAAAAGAGCAGAAAAAGCTATAAAAAAAGGAGAGGAAAGGTTATTTTATGTATGAAAGCAGTGATCTGAGAAAGGGACTTAAATTTGAGATAGACGGACAGCCGTATGCAGTTATTCAATTCGCATTCGTAAAGCCGGGCAAAGGGAGAGCGCTGTATAAATGCAAGCTTAAAAACATGGTTACAGGTGCTCAGTTTGACAGAACTTTCAGATCCGGCGATAAGTTCAATGAAGCCGACCTTGAAGAGTACGATATGGAATATCTTTATGCAGATAGAGATAGTTACTGCTTTATGAACAGCTCCACTTATGAACAACATTTTCTTAACAAGGAGCAAGTCGGTGATGCTGTGAATCTTTTAAAAGAAAACACGGCATGCACTGTACTCATGTTTGAAGGGCAGGCGATCGGACTGACGCTACCGAATTTTATCACGCTGAAAATAATTAAATCCGACCCCTGGGCCAAGGGTGATACTGCCTCCGGAAGCACAAAACCTGCGACTCTTGAAACAGGTTTTGTTATCCAGGTTCCGCCCTTTGTAGAGGAAGGTGAGTTAGTCCGTATTGACACAAGAACCTCTCACTATGTGGAACGAGTTAAGGAATAATGTTTATAACATATGAATCAGGAGGAACGCCGTGATAGATTTAATGAAAAAAACTTTGCTGACGGGTATAGGTTTTGCGTGCATGACCAGGGAAAAGATAGAACAGTTTGCAAAAACACTGGCTGAACAGAGTGACGTTTCCGAGAAAGAAGGGGAAAAAATGGTTGATGAACTGCTGCAAAAACACGATGAGGCAAAAGAGGGCCTTGATAAACGTGTCAAAGGTATCGTAAGCAGCATTATGGAGAAAATGAATCTTGCCACCAAGGCTGATATATCGAGGCTCGAGAAGCTGATTAAAGAATCGGAGACAAAAGCAGGGGAAAAATGACTGAAGCAATTATTTGCCCCGGATTCAAGGCAGCCGGTGTGACAGCGAGTATTAAAAAAAACGGGGAAAAGGATCTTGGCCTGATTGTTTCCGAAACCGACGCAAGCGCTGCGGCAGTCTTCACCCGTAACATTATTAAGGCCGCGCCTGTTATTATCGATGAGGAACGGATCAGGAAAGGGAGATGCCGCGCTATAATCGTCAACAGCGGTAATGCCAATTGCTGCACAGGTATAAAAGGGATGGACGATGCTTTAGTAATGACAAGGGTAACCGCCTCGGAGCTGGGAATATCCGAGGAATTTGTACTGGCGGCATCAACAGGTGTTATAGGTGAACAGTTTCCCATTGAAAAGATTACAGCCGCTGTTCCGGGAATGATAGCCACGCTCTCTTCTGACGGTTTTACAAATTTTGCCCAGTCTATTATGACCACCGATACATACCCCAAGATCGTTTCACAAAAAGGGAATCTTGACGGCAAAATTTATACTGTTACAGGAATAGCAAAAGGCTCCGGTATGATATGCCCTGACATGGCGACCATGCTCGCTTTTATCTGTACGGATGCTGAAATTGCACCTGACATCCTTAAAGAGATCCTTGTTACCGCAACAGAACGCTCATTTAACCGGATCACAATAGACGGCGATACCAGCACAAATGATACTGTAATCATTATGGCAAACGGATGTTCCGGAGCGGTTGTTAAAAATGATGCTCAAAAAAGGACCTTTCAGAATATCCTTGACGATACGATGATCAGTCTTGCAAAAATGATTGTAAAGGACGGTGAAGGAGCCACCAAGCTGGTTGAAATAATTGTAAAAGGCGCCGGCTCGCATGAGGATGCCCGTATTGTAGCAGATACTGTTGCCGATTCCAGCCTTGTAAAGACGGCGCTGTTCGGAGAGGATGCCAACTGGGGACGGATAATCGCCGCGGCAGGAAGATCAAAAGTGCCTGTGGAACCGGATCAGATTGATATATTTTTTGATGATGTTCTGATGGTTAAAAACAGCACAGGATGCGGAGGCGCGGCCGAATCCGCTGCAACTGCTGTTTTAAAAAAACCCGAATTCAGCATCACCCTCGACCTTAACATAGGGACAGGGTATACCTCTGTATTTACATGCGATTTTTCTATTGACTATGTCAAAATCAACGCAGATTACAGAAGCTGAGTCAATCATGCGGCTGCAAAAATATATGTCCCAAGCAGGATTCTGCTCAAGAAGGGAAGCTGAAAAATATATCACGGAAGGGCTGGTCAAGATAAACGGCTCTGTTGCGGAAGTGCTGGGCACAAAAGTGGATACCGGGATCGACAGGGTGGAAGTTAACGGCAACCTGTTGAAAATAATTAATAAAACGGTTTATGTTGCGCTTAATAAACCGAAAGGCTACGTTACGAGCTGCAATCAGGATGGCGACAATATAGTCCTTGATCTTGTGGATATTGCAGAAAGAATCGTTCCTGTGGGCAGGCTGGATAAAGATTCCACCGGTCTGTTGGTCCTGACTAATGATGGAACCTTTCACCACAGGCTGCTGCATCCTTCATTTGATCATGAAAAGGAATACGAAGTTACCCTATCAAAGCCCCTTCCGGATAAATGTTTCAGGAGTATGGAAAAAGGGCTGCCAATGATGGGAAGCAGAACAAGACCTGCAAAAATAAAAAGGCTTTCTCCCAAGCGCTTCAGGATTATTATAAAAGAAGGGAAGAACAGACAGATACGCCGCATGGTACGCAAGGTCGGAGGTAATTTAACAAGCTTAAAAAGAATCAGGATTTCAAATATTAAGCTCGGAAATCTCCCACTGGGCAAATGGCGTTATTTGACAGATGCTGAAAAAAATATATTTTAAAGAAAGGCCAATTGTAAATCATATTTGGGAAGTATAATGCCATCAATTTCCATGTTTTATGGAATTATCATTTACATGTATTTTATGGATAACAAGCGACATAACGTTCCACATATTCACGCCAAATACCAAGAGCATGAAGCAGTTGTTTCTATCCCTGATGGCGATGTTTCATGAAGGTAAAAGCATGGGATGGTACCATTGCATGGCCTCATGAACAAGATATCTGCCCTGACACCTTATATATAGATTCAGTGAAAAATGCGTGAACATATGCGTTACGAAGGCCCCATATATCGACCTCCCAGTGAGGCGGATTCGCTTTTAATACAGGCTACGGTAGGATGCCCGCATAACAAATGTACCTTCTGCATGGTATATAAAAACGGGATCAGATTCAAGATACGCGAAGTATCGGAAATAAAAGAAGATCTGCTACAGGCACGTGATATTTATGGCGAATATGTAAAAACCCTGTTTTTCCCGGCAGGAAACACCATAGCCATGAAAACAGATGATCTTTGTGAAATTTGCCGATTTGCAAGGGAGACTTTCCCACATTTGCATAGAATTACAGTATACGGCTCATCTCAATTCATACATAAAAAAGGTCCCGAAGGACTCAAACTTCTTGCTGAAGCAGGTCTTTCCAGAATCCATGTGGGACTCGAATCCGGCGACGATGTAATTCTTAAAAAAATAAAAAAGGGCACCAACAGTAAAGAGCAAATTGAGGCCGGGCAATCGGTTATGTCTGCCGGCATAGATCTCAGTCTCTACGTTATTCTTGGTATAGGAGGCAGGGAGCGGACAGTACCGCATGCAGAAGAGACTGCCAAAGTCTTAAATGAAATATCCCCGGATTTCATAAGACTGCGCACTTTTGTGCCTAAAATTAACACGCCATTGCTGGAAGATGTAAATATGGGCGTATTTCAAATGCTTGGTCCCCATGAGGTGCTGGAAGAGACTGCAATGCTGGTCAAAAATTTATCAGCATCATCCTGCCTGCTCAGTGATCATTACACAAATTATATCAACATAAAAGGAAAATTGCCCGACGAAAAATATAAACTGCTTGAAGAGATTGAAAAAGCAATGAAAATGGATGCGTCTGCATTCAGATCTTTTTTTGTAGGCAATCAGTAATCTATAGACCGTCAGATAATTACCCGATCTTAAAATTTGGCACAAGGCCAGAGGGGTAGGGGTTCAAAATCTTGAACCCCTACTCCGACGACCGATAACGCAGTGAAATTATTTATGTGACGGTCTATATTAAGTTAAAATCCGACGAGGAAAAAGTATGCTAACATTTGAATCACTAAAGGCGCGCAAGGATAAAATTGTTGTTATGGGCCTCGGTTATGTGGGACTTCCGCTGGCAGTACACCTGTCGAAGCATTTTGATGTTTTAGGCTATGATTTTAAGCTTGAAAGGATAGAGGAACTTAGAACTGGTTTTGATCGAACAATGGAGATCTCCAAAAAGGACCTGCAGAATGCCGTCATAAATTTTACAGATGATCCTCAAAAAATATCGGAATGCCGTTTGATTATTGTTGCTGTGCCGACGCCAATAGATGAATACCGGATACCTGATTTAAAACCTTTGCGCGGGGCCTCTGCAACAGCGGGGAAGTATATGCAAAAAGGATCATCGGTAGTCTTTGAATCGACAGTCTATCCCGGGGCGACAGAAGATGTCTGCGTTCCTATTCTTGAGCAGGAATCAGGCTTAAGGTTCGGTACTGATTTCACGGCCGGTTATTCCCCGGAACGGATTAACCCCGGTGATAAAATACATACAATCGACAAGATTCTGAAAATTGTATCAGGCTCTGATAAAGATACTGCCATGTTACTTTCCCGGGTTTACGGAGCTATTGTAACGGCTGGAATCCATTTGGCTTCTTCGATAAAAGTAGCTGAAGCGGCAAAGGTTATAGAGAATACCCAGAGAGATCTGAATATAGCGCTTATGAACGAACTCGCCCTGATTTTTGATAAACTCAAAATAGATACTTCGGAAGTTTTGAAGGCGGCCGGGACAAAATGGAACTTTTTACCCTTTAAACCCGGCCTTGTTGGCGGTCATTGCATTGGAGTGGATCCATATTATCTAACCTTTAAGGCCGAAGCCATCGGCTATCACCCAGAGATAATACTGGCAGGCCGCAGAATAAATGACGGCATGGGGAAATATATTGCCGAACGCGCAGTCAAAATGCTTATAAAAGCCGGGAAACAGGTCAACAGTGCAAAGATAGCGGTTCTTGGTATAACATTTAAGGAGGATGTGCCTGATTTAAGAAATACAAAAATAGTCGATATAATAAATGAACTTGTTGATTACGGCATAGAGGTGCTTGTTCATGATCCCTTGGCAGACCCGGATGAGGCGGCTTCATTTTATGGGATCGATCTGCAACCGATGGAGGCGCTTTCAGGTGTAGATGCAGTAATAGTCGCAGTTATTCATAAAAAATACATAGAACTTGGCATTTCCGGGATTGCGGAGTTATGTACAAATTCAAAACCGATTCTGCTTGATATTAAAGGCGCCTTCAGCCGTGATGAAGCGGAAAAACAGAATATCAAGTATTGGAGATTATGAAATTCTGAATTAAAAAAGTATAAAATTAATACAGACACGAGAAACAATAATGAATTGACATCCTCGACATAATTAAATATATAATAATTAACTAGTGGGCAGAAGCTTGCTGCAAGATATAAATATTTTCAATAATTAATTCAAACCACGAAGGTTTATGTATCATAAAGATACAATTTCTTCGTGGTTTTTTTTTGCTTGACAGGGAATGGCGGAATCCGCGGATATGAAGATATTTTACTCCAGCAATTCTAATTATGGCATATTTTTATCTATATATAGATTATGAAGCATGGCGTTGCTACAATATGATGTGCCACAACCTTCCAAAATTAGAATTGCTGATTTTACTCTTGCATCATATATAATCTTTATGCTAGTATTATAAAATAATAATGATCAGGTGCTGTTCAAGCCTAACAGGGAACCTCGTTAAAATCGAGGACGGGCCCGCCGCTGTAATCGGGGACGAAGACCGCGAAAAACCACTGTTGTAGTTTAATGGGAAGGTGCGGTTGTTAGATATAGATTTCCACATAAATAATTTCACTGCGTTATCGGTCGTCGGAGTATTATAATACGCCTTCCTCCCTCTGGCCTTGTGAAATGAATTATCTGAAGATCTATAGATCCGAGAGTCAGAAGACCTGCCTGATCATAGATGATATATTTCGTGAAGCAATTAATAATATCAAATCAAAATTCTGAGGATAAAAAAGGGAAATCCCCGGGTCGTTATGCGATTCGGGGATTTTTTTTCTTGACTTATGTTTTGGTTAATTGATATTTATCGGTCTACCAAACAATATATAAAAATATGAAGGGAGGTGAGTTTATAGTTTTTAGTTAGGCTTACCTAAAAAAATTTTGTTAGTCTATTACAATATCTTTAACGAAAGGATGTTCAATGAAAAAGAAAAACTGGTTTATAATGGGAGCTGCTTTAATTTGCTCTATTTTTTTCATCAATTTTAATGTCTTTGCCATGAGTTCTGAAACAGAGATGCTGTTAAAGCTCCTAGAAAAAAAAGGGATTGTAACGACTGAAGAAGCTGCTGACTTAAAGCAGGCTGTTGAGGCAAGTGTAGAACAGGAGCGAGTGACGCCCGGCAAAGAGCATGTCGGCAAAATGAACGTGGCCGACCGTCTTTCAAATCTCGAGAAACAAGTCTCAAAAACAGCAGTTGTGAATGATTTCCTTGAAAGAGTCGATATCCACGGGCTTATAGAAGTCGAAGGTTATACGGCAAGCAGGGGCAGCGGCCTCTACGGTAACCGCGATTCCAGCGATATCACCCTTGCCACCGTGGAACTGGAGATTGACGCCCGGATAAATGAATGGGTCAACGGTCATTTACTGTTTCTGTATGAGGATGATGATACAGAAGACTTTACAGTGGATGAAGCGATAATAACCATTGGTAATACCGAAAAATTCCCGCTTTATCTGTCAGCAGGTAAAATGTATGTGCCCTTCGGTAATTTTGAATCAAACATGATTCAGGATCCACTGACACTGGAACTTGGTGAAACCAGGGAAAGCGCGGCGCAGATCGGCTTTGAATTCGAAGGTTTTTACGGGTCGGTATATACCTTTAATGGTGATGTAAGCGAAGGCTCCAACAATAGCAATAAGGTCGACAACTACGGCGCCAATATCGGATTTGCATTTGAGCAGGATCAGTTTAGCTTTGATATAGGCTGTGATTATATCAACGATATCACCGACTCTGATGTTTTGACAGATGTTTTGGATGATGTATCAGATAATTTGGTAGGAGGGGGGCGTGATGAAATCGATGATTATGTTTCCGGCCTTGCAGCGCACCTTGTAATGAATGTGGGTCCGTTCCAGTTTATAGGTGAATATGTTGGAGCTATTGACGATTATAATGCTGGTGAAATGAACACAAGAGGGAAAAAAGCAAACCCTGAATCATGGAATTTTGAAGCAGCTTTTACGCAGGAAATTTTAGGCAGGGAAACGACCTTCGCTTTAGCCTATCAGGGAACAAACGATTGCGTGTTTGTTGATTATACTCCAGGGTCGTTCGACGATTATCTTGCTTTGCCCGAAGACCGTTATATGGGCGTAATCGGAATTAGTATCCTGGAAAACACCATGCTTAAGCTTGAATATATGCACGATGAAGATTACAGCGAAAGCGACGGCGGCACAAATGCACAGAATGATACCGTATCAGCCCAGGTTGCCGTTGAATTCTAATCTGATGCAGCGCTGATAGGGGTAGTTAATTATTTTCAAAAGGCTGAAGGGGGCAATCTCTTTCAGCCTTTATTCTATTGTAACGCTGTAGAGACAAGGCATGCCTTGTCTCTACTTGACATCAAAAGACCCGTAATAGTCTTGCCGTCCGTTATCTCACCATTATAAATCATATCAATCGCATCTGAAAACTTGACTTCATAGACTTCCAGGACTTCATTATCGTCCAGGTTCTGCTCTGCCTGTTTCAGATCATAGGCCGCAAAAATGAGAATTCTTTCGTCTGAATATCCCGGCACAGGCGTTATTGCGCCGATTTGTTCCATTTTGCCTGCTGCATACCCGGTCTCCTCGGTCAATTCTCTATAAGCGCACTCAATCGGATCTTCATCCTGCTCCAGCGTGCCGGCCGGGATTTCCCAAATATATTCACCTATTGCATGCCTGTATTGCTTCAGCAATATAAGAGTATCTTTATCCAAAAACGGAATTATAGCGGCCGCTCCAGGGTGCCGTATGATATCCATTTTGGTGGATTTTCCATTTTCAAGGGTAATCTCTTCATTGACAAGATCAAACACTTTGCCTTTGTAAACAGATGTAATTTTATTTACTTTTGGACTCACCTTAATCTCCCGATCCTGAATTCACAATTCCTAAATTATTTCTATTATGATATGTAAAACAAATCAACCAAAACCAATCCTAAAACTCAGATATAAGGAATAGCAAACTCGATGCCCTGCAGATCAATTCCGTAGAGAACCTTCCCTTAGAGGAATCAGCGGTCGAGCGCCAGCGGGTTAATGGATGAAAGTAAAGCTAAAGCCTTAGGGATTCGGGAATATGTTATGAAACCCATTATCAGAAATAAGATTGCCAGGACAATAAGAAAGATGATGGATGAACGAAAGGAAGGTCTCGAGACAATCATTGAACTCAAACAAAACTTTCCGGATTCGAAGATTATTGCCATTTCAGGAGGTGGACGAATTGGTCCGGAGAAATATCTAAGCATGGCCAAGAAATTAGGCGCAGGGTACACCTTCTCCAAACCTGTTTAACGAGAAGAGCTTTTAGCGGCGGTTCGGGAACTTATAGGGTAACCTATTGGTACTTTCATTATAAAATGAATTATATTATAATCTATAGAATCGGTATTTTTACCGCAGAGGACGCAGAAAGCGCAGAGGAATTGTTTAAATTTATGTAATATTATCCCAGCGATCTCTGCGGTAAAATCCAGTGTTTGTACAAAGTAAATGTAAGCTGAAAAAAGAAGGCTGTCCAAAATATAATAATAAAAACAAATCTGATTTATCAGGTCTGCTACAGGATATAAAATTGAAAATTATCTTTGCTTCTCTCCTGATTATTTTTCTTGCTTTCAGCGGATATCACCTTTCATTTAAAAACTTCAAACCCCCCCTTTTTATGCGTGTATTTTACCTCTCCGGCACGGAGTTTCTATTTCTTGGGTTTCTCCTCGGCCCCAGGTTGCTAAATATTATAGACAATGAAACCGTAAAGGCCCTTGAACCATTTACAACATTCCTGCTTGGATGGATCGGATTCCTTTTTGGCCTGCAGCTTGAAATCAGAAAAATAAAACGGTATCCCTTTGAATTTTTAATCGGTTCCATTTTAGAGGGGTTTATTGCTTTTATTATTGTTTTTGCCGGAAGTTATTTAATTTTAACGAATATCGACTTTTTGGCAGGCAAATTATCACTTCCGGCGATACTGGTATTGTCTGCTGTTGCATCATGCACCGCTCCCACCGGTTTAGCCCTTAGCACAACACGGTCGATCAGAAAACATGATAATACTGTGAAACTTTTGCAATATATTTCAAGTATCGACGGCTTGATCGCGATACTCGTTTTTGGACTGGCTTTTTTTCCCCGCACCCCTGTTTTTTTCGAAGCCGGCCTATTTCATCACATCGGCATGAATGCTCTGTTGTATATGGGCGCCTGCCTGGGGTGTATTATCCTCTTTGCTATTTTGCTTTCAATCCGCAGGGAGGGTCCGGAACTGATCCTTCTTGCTATCGGCATGGTGGTATTTACAGGCGGAACCGCAATGATTCTAAATTTTTCACCTCTTATAATAAATTTTCTGGTGGGATTCAGCCTTGTTAATCTGACGAAAAATGAGAACCGGCTTTTTGCAGTTTTTATCGGTATTGAAAAGCCTGTTTATCTTATTTTATTGATTTTTCTTGGGGTGAGTTGGCATTTTGAGACCATATGGATTCTGTTTCCGGCCGCTGCTTACTGCATGCTTCGTTTTTTTGGCAAAATATTGGGAGGATATGTTGTCACGCGCATTGGTTCAGAGATGAAAAAATACCCGTCCCTTTTGGGAATCGGTCTACTATGCCCGGGAGGTCTTCCTTTGGCTATACTTCTCGATTTTCAAAAAGGATTTTCCGGCCCTAATATATCCCTGGTTACCTGCATGGTTCTAATTTCAGTAATATATAATGATATTTTAAGCCCAAACCTGTTAGAGCGGCTGCTTGGAAAAGACAAATGACCAGACCTGATCCATTACAGAAAAGTTTGATGGCAAATTTCCTGTTCCTTATTTTTTTAACCTTATTCGCAGCAGGGATTAACTACCTGAATAAGGAAGGGAAATTTGGACAAACAGGTTATGAAAGTTTTGCTCTCGGATTTGTTATGCTTGCGGCCTATTCCTCCGCTCAGCTCTTCAAAACGGTCGGGCTTCCTCTTATCAGCGGTTATATATTTTCAGGTATAATTGCCGGACCTTATATAACAGGTTTTTTGGATTTTGAAATGGTGCGCAAATTCAGTTTAATCGATGATATTGCCCTTAGCTTTATTGCAATGACGGCCGGAGGGGCTCTAAAAATCGAGTCTCTTAAGAAACGTGGGATAGCAATTTCCCTTAATACCATTCTTCTTTCCATCCTGGTCTTCTGTTTTGTATATAATTTCATTATTTTTACCGGCCATTATTTTCAATTTATTCGAAATCTCACCCACCCCCAGATAATTGCCTTTGCTCTCCTTTTGGGCGTTATCGCCATTGCCCGTTCACCGTCATCCGCCATAGCGATTATAAATGAATGCCGGGCATCCGGTCCTTTTACGGATACGATCCTGGGGGTAACAATTGTTATGGATGTTTTTATAATTATTTTTTTTACAATTGCAATGACCGCGGTTCAGGTGGTTCTGGCAGAATCGGGCGCTATCGATTACCAAGCGTTTTATATATTATTTTGTGCCATAGCAGTTTCTTTTTTCATTGGCGGCTTGCTGGGAAAGTTCATATCATTTTACATCAGATCTGCCGGTCATGATCTTACACTTATCCTGCTTTTCATCTCTTTTACTGTAACCAAAACCTGCGTGGCGGTAAATCCCTTAATGGAAACGCATTTCAATGTCGTTTTCCACCTGGAGCCATTGCTGATATGTATGAGCGCTGGATTTACAGTCCAGAATTTCAGCCGGGAAGGCAATCTCTTTCTTGGCAGTCTGGACAGGGTTTCCCTGCCGATTTACCTCCTGTTTTTTACCCTGGCCGGAGCCGCCCTGGATATTGAAGCGCTTCGTATGTGCTGGCCCCTTGCATTATGTATTGCATTTGTCAGGGTCTTAGGTATCTTTACGGCAACATGGCTGGCAGGCTCCTTAAACAAAGATCCTGTAAAACATAAGAGGAATGCCTGGATGGCATATATCACCCAGGCGGGGGTCGCCATTGGGCTGGCCCAGCTTGCCGCCCGCCAGTCCCGGGAAATCGGAGTTTACCTGTCAACCATTGTCCTGGCTGTCATTACGATCAACCAGGTAATCGGCCCCATAACTTTCAAAATAGCACTCAGACTGACAGGTGAGGCGGGAAAAGAATAATCAGAGCTGTCACTTCTTTTTTGGCCCTTGCTTTTTGTCGGAAGCGGTTTTTAAGGGGCGTCCGAGTTTTTTTTCCAGGTGCCGATGCCTTCCGGAAGGATCAAGATCCTGCCCGAGCCTCTTGAACCGCACAAGAGGAACAACAAAGTAAATACCCTGGGAGGGTATCCCTGTGTCGCTGCACAATGTTTCGAGATAATCGACAGCCTTGTCTAAAATTTTTATATTTTCTATACCGGTAAAAAGAGTTTTGTTATGAAGTGCCCCGCCGCTTGTAAGGGTTCTGAATCCGGCAAAAATGGGGATATGATGGCTGATCAGTTGCAGGGAATCCGTACTCTCAACCACGGTTGCTCCTGTAATGCCCATATCAAGCCATCCGGCTAAAAGATCATCCAGAATCTCTTCATTATTGATCACGACAATTAACAAATACACGTATCACACATTCAATGGCATGCCATTTCACCTTTCCTAATTTTTTAAGCGGGCGATAAATTTATTAATTTTTTCAAGCATCGCTTTCTTGATTTTTACCTTAAGATATAAATCTCCGCAACGCCCGCCGCCTTTGCCGTCCGCTCCCATTCCCGCCAGCCGGATCTGTTGCCCCTTATGCACGCCGGGTGGTATCTGGATAATCAGTTTTTTAGCTTTCTGTTTCAAGTAGTAAGCATGCGAACCACCCTGCCGCGCTTTTTGCGCGGAAATAGAAATAACATCCCGGATGTCGGAACCATCCTCGGGTAATTCCATGCCGCTTATTTTATTAAACACATAGCGTGATAATTTGCCTACATTGCCGGACAACCGTGCCTGGCGTCGGTATGAAACAGACCTGCGGCAACCTCTTTTGCGGCCTGGAGCGCCGAAAAAAACACCCCCCCGGGCATAAAACCCGGGCCGCTTGAACTCAAAACGGTGAAACCGGTTCCCATAATGTTCGCTGAAGATATCCTCAAAACCCCTTAAACCGAATGATTTAGACAGTTCCTCAAAAATCTGATTTATATCGGAACCGTTGAAAATATCCTGATCGGTATATGACTGGCGGAACCGGGAATAGCTATTCGTCCCGAACTGCTGCTGCATAGTATCGTATTCATCGCGTTTCCTGTTATCTGAAAGCACGGCATAGGCTTCGTTAATAAGCTTCATTTTGCTTACCGCTTCCGGACTGTCCTGGTTGCGATCGGGATGGTATTTTAAAGCCAGCTTGCGATAAGATTCTTTTATTTCATTCGCTTTTGCGGTTTTTGAAACATCCAGAATTTTGTAGTAATCTTTATTTTCCATAATATTTTAATTATCGGCATTAATCCGTTCAGGATTTACCAAGATAAATCTCCTTGTGTTTAAAGTATCCTCACACCCTTCAGCCTTGAGTTTAATCAATATGTAAAAGAAAATGTAATGGAGGCAAAAGCCTGGGCGCTGTCCTGACGGTTAAATTCTTTTGTTCGTAATATCTGCGCGAATGAAAGCTTATAGCGATGGTAAATCATCCCTATACCGGCTCCTATTTCGCCTACAAAATATTTTTTGTCAACGCTGTGGCTGTCGGTAAAGGTGTTTCCATCCAGAAAAATATTATGAAGCATAAGGTATCCGTTTACCATGGTAAACATGTAAAGGCTGAAATTATTGTCGCATGAAATGCGTGGGTCTCCGGCATTGACCGGGGCATTGGAGTCCCCGGAAGGACGTATCAGGGAGGTGCCGAAATCGGAAGGAATATTTAAGCCCCAGCGAACTTCCATCCCTGTGTCGGCAAAGGTATAAACATTACCAATTGCCCCGCCCGCATGAGTGATTGCATCAATATCAATACCACTGTAGTTTGCGCGCATGATGCGAGTCTTGTGATCATATATCAGAGCCAGGCCGGGTTCATTTTTAAGCTGATGATCCCAGCCTTCGGGCTGTTGAGAACCCCGAACCCGGTGCACAAATTTTTGGGTCTGTTCGGCAAATGATTCGGGACCGACTATACCCACCTGTATTTCCAGTGAATCCAGGTGCGAGTAGTTTTTACTGTGAAATGCCGCTCCAAAATATGTCCAGCCTGCATAAGGGCGGTCATTTTTAATCAGCTCTTTGTTTTCAATGTGCTCCGGAGTATAAATGTTCTGCCCCAGAGATAAAGTAACATTCCGCTGCAGCCCCGGTTTATTGATAAAAGGAATCTTACACACATACGGCAGGCTCCATTCCGGAAGCCGGCCGCTTTCCGTATATCCTGTCAGATCGTTTGAAACCCAGGATAATTTTGTGCCGTTAGTGTAACCTTTGTCTGTATTGCCGAAAAGATCATTTTCAAAGTACAAACTGAATGTTTTACTCTTTTTTACATCATTGGGACATTCCGCACTAAAAAGAGATGTTGGAAACAGAAGTATAAGCAATAAGAAATATTTCATAAATTTTGTTCCAGTAGCTATTAGCGGTTAGCCGTTAGCATTGAAAAGTGGTGGAAATTAGAGATTTTATAAAAATTAATCAACAGGTCAATGAGGTAAAGAGAATGTTAAACAGTTTTATCCAAAAGCTCACTGCTAATGGCAAAAAGCTAACCGCACAGGTCGCAATTTTTTACTCCTCCTCTTTACTTTTCTTTAATGCATCCTTGGCGCCTTTCCACAATCCTGAAGCGGCTCCCCTGGCCACATTAAGAGACCTCCTGCCAAGAATTTTGGCTTCTTCCGCCATCACATGGGCGGCCTTGCCGGCGGCATCGGCAGTGGCCTTTGCGGCATCCAGGCCGGTCTTTTTTAATTTTTCGGCTGCTTTTTCAGCGGCATGACTGGTTTTCTCTTTCAATACAGAGGCTGATGAAGCGCTTCTATCTGCAAGTTGATTCAATATTCGCTTTGCGGTTTCACCCGAGCGTATTGCGACCTTGCGGCTGGTTTCCAGAAAAAGTTCCTCGATAACTTCAAACTCTTCCTTTGTTTTAGCCAAATCTTTTTGTACAAAAGCCTTTGCCTTTTCTCCAACCATTTCCACTGCCGAGGCAAGTCCTTCACGGGTGCCTTCGAAAGCTCCGGAAGCAACTTCTTTAACTTCCTTGCCGCTTTCTTCGGCCGCCTCCACTGCCCCGGATATGATCCTGGCGGTTATTTTTTTGATTCTTTCCGCACTTAAGTTCCCTTCTTTTACGGCTTTTTCAGTAATATCAGCGGTTATGCGGGTAACGGTTTTTTGCAGATCCTTACCGGAATCGAGGGCCTGCTTGACCGCTTCTTTAACGGTTTCCTTGGTCAGCCCCAGGAGATCGGTGCTCTCAAGTTTAATATCCGTCACCGCAGATTCCACCCGTTCACCGATATCGTCTTTTAATTCTGCCCCGGCCTCTTTGGCTCCGGCCAGTCCCTCTCTTAAACTTTGGGCCAGCCTGTTTTTTTCTTCCTGCAGTTTAACCTCAAGCTTTTCAATTTCGTTGATGGCGGATTCAACCGCCTGATCTCCACGGCTGCGTGCTCCTTCCACGGCTCCTTCCACGGCTTTTTCCACATTCTCCTGAACATCGGCGCCGATATCTTTTAATCCTTCCACGGCCGCCGCTACAGCATCTTTAACAACCGGACGAAGTTTTTCCGCGCTGCCTTTCAATTCCGCACCGGCTGCCGAGACCGCCGACTTTACAATTTCTCGCACCTTGTCACCAGCGATTTTGCCTGCTTCTTTGGTTTTTTTCAATTCTTCAATAATGCGGTCTTTGATTTGATTCTCACTCATGATCTTACCTCCTTTTATAAATTAGTAGAATTCCTTCAATTCATAATTCATAATTCATAATTCTCAATTTACTTCCCGTTGTCCCTGTGAATAAAATTTTCCGCTTTTTTCCATAATCCCAGTCCGGATACCCATGATTTCCATTTTTCCAGATCAGGGGAAAGGTAATTATTAAAAATAAACGCTTCCACTGGCCAGATGCGGGGAATAAAACTATGCCGGATCATGGAAGGCCTGTCAAAATCAGCCAGACCGCAAGCGCTCTCTTCCTTTGCCGCAATGAGCATAAAATGAAGCCTGTTTAAAATATTAACTTCGCTGGAACCGGCATCCATATCAAGGGAAAGAAGATTAAAATAAGGGTACATCTGTTTAAGCTTTTTCTCCATCCCGCTGCCGGTGATGTGATTGGAGATGCACCCGAAAGGCTGCAAACAGACTATATTCCCGATCCCGTTTTCCAGCATCCCGATCATTTCAGCGGTCAAAAGCCATCCTTCGCCGAACTGGTTGGCCAGGCTGACCACCTGCTCCGTGGTTTCGGCCAGCTTCTTTAAGTTAAAGGGTTTTCTGTAAAACCGGAAATCCTGCATTACCCGCTCTATCCGAAAAAGGTGATAACCTGTGTAAATATCAAGGATCCTGGTTTTGATAAGATCCACCAGCGACTGTTTAAAAAAAGTCTTTTGGTTATAGGTTTCATTTATTATTCTTTGAGCGAAAAAATTATGCAGAGACGGCAGCACAACTTCCACCCCCTGCTGTGAAAGCCATTCAATTATATTTCCATTGGAAAAAAAATTGTATTTAACAAAAATTTCTCCGACCACACCGATTTTAGGGGCTGATTCTCCGCAAATCTCAATATCATTAAAACTGCTGACTGCCCTTTTTAATAAATTCAACAGGTAATTATAATCAGCATTTTCAATACCGTAATTCATTTCAGCAAGATATTTTGCATGCAGCCTCTTTGCGTCTCCGGGATTCTTTTCCCTTGCCGCAGTTGAGATACACATATGAGCAACAGGGTCGGCAAAAATTATGCCCAGGCCCAAATGTTTAAAAAGATCTTTTCTGTCAATCTGAAATCCCGATTGGGGTTCAAGACCGTCTCCTGATAATGTAACCACCGGAATTTGATCCAGACCGTCTGCGGCCAGACATTTTCTGATCAGGCCGACATAAGAAGACGCCCGGCATTGGCCGCCGGTCTGGGTCATTATAACGGAAGTGCCGGCAGGGTCGTATCTGCCGGTTTTAAAGGCTTTGATAATATCGCCGGCCACCATCACGGCCGGATAGCACATATCATTATTAATATGCTTCAGTCCGAATTCCACAGAGGCCTTATCCTGGGGCGGAAGCACCTCCACCTTTAATCCGAAGGGCCGGAATGCAGGGGGAATAAGGGGAGAATAAAAAGGTGAAAAATATGGGGCAATCAGGGTCTTCTTTTTGTCTTGAGGTGTGAAAACAGGATATATTTTCGGCGCTTTTTTTTGAATACTGTTGCCGGCTGACCGGTTTTCCCTGACAGCTTCAAGCATGGATCTCAGCCTGATTTTAACAGCGCCGAGGTTTGCGATTTCATCCATTTTGATCATTGTATAGATTTTGCCGGAATTTACGATGATATCCCTTATCTCGTCGGAAGTAATAGCGTCCGGTCCGCAGCCAAAGGAGGTTATCTGAACTATCTCGGTATTTTGATTTTGGGCGACCCATTCGGCCGCCGCAAAAAGCCGGTTGGCATAAGCCCACTGGGTCAGCACCCTGATATCCGCCAGGTCGGTTTTATTATCTTCAGGAATAGAGTCTTCCGTGATTACATGAACCCCCATTCCTGCCAGAAGATTGGGTATCCCGTGATTGATCAGCGGATCTATATGATAAGGCCTCCCGGCCAGCACGACTACCAGCTCACCTTTTTGTTCCGCACCGGCCATAAGTATTCCGGCTTTTTGCTTAAGTTCCGCTCTGAATTTACCCTGGGCTGCCAGTCCTTTTTCAACACCTTTCGAGACTGTTCCGGCACTGATGCCGAACTGTTTTAAAAAAAGGTGCAACTGTTTTTTCAGCAGGCGTTTATCCTTGAAACTGACGGCCGGATTATCAAGCGGAATCTTGTATTTTCCTTCCGGGTCGATGGCGCTCTTTAAAACATCCGGATAACCTGTCACAACCGGGCAGTTATAACTGTCCAAAGCCTCCGTATATTCCATGTTTTCATAAACAACATTGGGATAAAATATTCGGTCAACTCCCCTGTCTATTAAATCAAAAATATGCCCATGAGCCAGTTTGGCCGGAAAACAAATGTTTTCAGACATGACCGTGGAGAGCCCTTTTTCAAAAAGTTTAAAATTAGACGGAGAGGAAAGCTCCACCTTAAAGCCGCAGGAAACCAGCAACTCGCACCAAAATGGAAAATTTTCATATATATTCAAACATCCGGGGATGCCGAAGGTCAAAATGGGCTTGCTTGACGGCTCGGTATTTCGCTGAAACAAAAGCTTTATTTTTTCGGATGCCAGATTTATTCCGGCATTTTTTGCTCCGGCTCCGTTGCTGAAATGACGCTCACACCGATTGCCGGTATAAAAACGATTCCCGTTTGTAAAAAGAAACTGCGCCACAGCGCATCTGTTTTCACATCCCTTGCATTCAATCTCTTTTTTTGTAAACTCAATTTTTAAATCAGGTTCTGCAACTCCATTAAACAGGGTTGATTGATCCGGCCGCAAACTATGATTTGCGGCTGCTGTAAGAGCCGCTCCGAATGCTCCCATGAGCTCCGGTATATCAGGTCGGATAACCTTTTTCTGAAGAAGAAGTTCAAAGGCTCTCAGTACCGCATGATTTTTGAATGTTCCGCCCTGGGCAATAATCCGGTTACCCAGAACTACAGTATCTTTTAATTTTAAAACCTTATAAAGTGAATTTTTTATTACCGAATAAGCCAGTCCGGCTGAAATGTCTGAAATCGAAGCGCCTTCACGGAGGGCCTGTTTTACTTTGGAATTCATAAAAACAGTGCACCTGGTGCCCAGATCAAAAGGGGTGTTCCGCTCACATGCTATTTTTGCAAAATCAGCCACTTCATACCCCATGAAACGGGCAAAGGTTTCAATAAATGATCCGCAGCCGGATGAGCAGGCCTCATTGACCTGAATATTGGATACCGCCCCGTTATTGATATAGATAGCTTTCATGTCCTGGCCGCCTATATCCAGGATAAAAGAGATATCCTTGTCAAAATATTTGGCAGCCCGGTAATGGGCCATGGTTTCAACAACCCCGTCATTTAATCCAAAGGCTGCCATAATCAGGTCTTCACCGTAGCCGGTAGCGGCCGCCCTGATAATCTGCGGTTGAAATCCGGCTTCAATGAATTTTTCCCTGAATTCCGATAACCCTGATTTTACCGCCTCAATAGGGTTCCCGTGATTGGAACCGTAATGGCTCAAGACTATTCTCCCCTCTTGATTCACCAAAACAAGCTTTGTGGTGGTCGAGCCTGAATCTACACCTAAAAAAAGATTTTCACCTCTTTCTTCTGACAGAACAGATCGAGGCACCCGATCTTTTGTATGCTTTTCAAGCCAGGTATCATATTCTGCCCGGCTTTCAAATAAAGGAGCGAGCCGGGCTGATTTATTCTTGTTAGCCTGATTATTTTTTTTTGCCGGCAAGGCAATAATATCGCGCAGCATGACCGTGTGCCGCTCCATACATTGTGTAATGGCAGCTCCAATGGCAGGGATTAATTCCGGATGATCCGGCACGATTAAATCGTTTTTATTTTCAAAAGAAAGTATATTTAAAAAAGCCTTCCTAAGGGCCGGATAAAAGGTGAGCGGCCCTCCGCCGATCAAAACCTTGCTTCTGATCTCACGCCCCCGGGTAAGAGAGCTGATGACCTGCAGCGCAACAGAATGAAATACCGAGGCGGCTATATCCTCTTTTGACACATCCTGGCTTAAAAGGGCCTGGATATCGGTTTTGGCAAAGACCCCGCAGCGTGATGCAATCGGGTAGATCGATTCTGATTTTTCGGCCAGGCTGTTAAATTCTGAAACAGGAATATTCAGTAGTACGGCCATCTGATCAATAAAAGCTCCGGTTCCGCCGGCGCAGCTTCCGTTCATCCTGATATTTGGTCTTAAATTATCATCAAAAAAAATTATTTTGGCATCTTCACCGCCAATCTCTATGAAAGTTCTGACTTCAGGGTATTTTTCCCTGATCAGGCGCGCGGAAGCCACGACTTCCTGTACAAAGGGAAGCCCTAATGTTTCAGCGGCCCCCATTCCGGCTGAACCTGTCACTGCAGGATCAAGTTCCGGATTCCCGATTTCCTGTAAGGCTTCCTTGAAAATCTCCAGGGCGGTTCCCACCGTCCTGGCCTGGTGACGGCGGTAACGGCTGAAAATCAAATCACCCTTTTTATTTAATATTACGACCTTGGCTGTAGTAGAACCTATATCAACCCCGACAGGGTAAACGCTTTTCATCTATATATCCTGAATATCGATTTCACCAATATATTTTTTGAACAAAATACTGTATTTTTCCGGTTTGCGGCAAACAATATAATCTTTGGCGCTGCAATAAGTATCCACCATGGCAACAAGAAAAGATTCCGGATAGATGGGCGGAATCACAGTAAAAGGCCACATATGTTTTTTTATAATATCCTCTTCTATTTTTGATAAAGATATTATTTTGCGGGCATTTTTCAGGGCAATATTATGATGCCTCAAACCATGCAGGCGTGGTCCTTCGTGCAGCCAGTCATAAAAAAAAAGGTCATGGAGCAAGGCGCCCCTGATGATTGCCCGGCTATCCATCGAAATTTTTTGAGAGAACCTTTTACAAATCAAAAAACTTGTCCAGGCGACCTCTTGAACATGTTCAAGCCTTGTTTTACCCCTGTGGTGATTGTAGCGGGACAAGGCCTGAACCGTGGGGTTCTCGAGCAAGGGAGCGGCAGTCTGTAAAAATTCAGTTTCCATCAAAACCTCTTTATTGTTCAATATATGGGTTGAACTATGGAATTTTTTCCACCGTCAATTATATCCTTTGCAATTATTTCACAAAGATTTTTAACCTTTTTATATTCCGGCTCTTTTATCCATTTGATCCTGGTTAATCTTCGCGTATCAAATTTATAAATCAACCGGGAAACTTCAATTTCATTCACCCATGTATCTTTCTGTCGGGCATAGTTTATTATCGTTTCCCATGTAAAAACATATTTCATCGAAAGAAAAATTAAATCAGCAATATCTTTGGGTTCGTCACGGGAAAGAGCACATATTTTATTGCTCAATATATTTTCCCACGAATCAATTCTATGAAAAAAATTAGCAGATTGTATTTCCCCTGTATGAAAGAATACATCATTCACAAATTCAATTTTTAAAGAATATTCTTCATTATGTATAAAAATCTGTGCAAAATCTTCACTTAACAATGCTATTTCAATCTCGGAGAAATAATGCTGTAATTGCGAAATGATTTTATTTGATAATTGTTTAAAATTGTTTTCCCTGTTTACAAAAAGGTCCAAATCGTCGGAATACCTGTGTTTAAGGTAATACCTTCCGAGCGCAGTACCTCCTGTTAAATAAAATATATCATCAACCTGCATAATAAGTTTGAGAACCAAATCCTGGAAAGGATATAAATTACTGGTATAATAATTTTTTGACATAATTATATTGAATAGATAAGGATTTTGGAAAGAGGGTTTTGAGAACATCTTCAGATAAAGCCTCTTTCAGCAATTCTGGTGACAGAATTTTTTTAATTTCATACCATCTTCGGGATTTTAAAGCCTTGCTTAGCAAATTTTTCCGAGTTAAACCATTACATTCCCCTAATTCAATAATTGTAATAATATTCTCTTCGGAAACTTGATAATCCCAGTATAAATTTTTAAAAAAATTTATTGTATCTTTATTAATTTTCATTGATATTAAAGGAGTAGCTGTCTGCAAAAATTCATTTTCCATCAAAAACCTCTTTTATCAGTTTTTTCCCTGCCCAATAAAAGACTATTCCATACCACAAAAAGGAAATCAGTCAATATCAATGAGGTTACAATTATCATAAAAATAAATTTAATTTCAGATCCCATATAATTATTCATGGTCTGAAATAAAGGGAAAAGCAAATATTCAAACCCAAACGCAAGCAAGACCCAGTAAAAAGAAAATTTAAGGCAGATATGGCCCCGGAACTGGAAACGTTCTTTTGAATAATCCCATAACCGGGCCTGAAAAAACTTCTCTGCCATTAATGCTGCAACAAGCTCAATGCCTGTTGTAGCGACAAAATAAACCAACATTTTAACCAAAAAAGAATACTCTTGAATGCAGGAAATTACACCGATGAGCGACAGTGCGCCGGTGCCGTATAGAATCAAATAAGGCCCCTTTAACAGCCCTGGATTGATAAATTTCCTGTTTGCAAGGGAGCGGTACAAAACCTCCAGCACCCAGCCGATAGAGGAAAAAAAGGAAAAAGAAAATAAAATATTTAAAAGACTCAGCTTCATCAGCACCTGTTTTTAGCCCTAAGGGCTCGCACAAAAATAACTTTACATTTTAAGCGTCGATGCATCCTGCCTGACTGCGTTACGAACACTTAGAAATATCCTGATATTCCTAAGTGTTCGCGCCTTGTCAGCCAGGCGCCTCAACACTTAAAATTGCGAACTTATTTTTGTGCGAACCCTAAGTCCGGAAAATATTATTCTTATTAATTCATCCAGATAATTGTCAATTTTTTCGGTGTTTTCCTGAAACAGTCCTTCTTGATCAAAACCCCTAAAAGCGTGGCAGATCGCCCTGGCAGCCAGGAGGGCATCATTCAGGTGAAACAGACCGTTTTCCATCCCTTCATTTAATATGGAACTGATCAATTGGACTTCCCGCTCAAAAAGATCGTTGCGGATTATCCTGGCCTCAGGCGGTTTTTTTTCAAAACCTTCCCATTCCAGATTCATAATGTTCAGAACTTGGCTCATATATAGAAACCTGGCTTTTACATAAGCGGCAAGTTTTTTTTCGGTCAGCCTCTCCCGGATCACAGATCTGGATATCTTGCCAATGAGTTCATCAACCTCTTTCTTCAAAACTTCAAGGTAAACACGATCTTTACTGCCGAAATAATTATAAATTGTGGCCTTGGCCACCCTGGCAAGCCGCGCTATTTCATCTATGCTTGTCTTATTAAGTCCGTACCTTGCGAACATCCTTCCGGCTGTTTCAAGAATAGACTCTGATTTTTCTTTTTTCATTATTTTATTTATCAGCCTTAGGCTTTTATACTAAAATTGTTTTTTAGTATAAAATAATAATAAAATTATCCATGTCAAGAGTATAATTTCAAACTTTCACGGCAACGCCCAAAGTCTCATCAAGAGAGAACGAAGGTAATTAGGTTTTAAGTGTTAAGTTGGCATCCTTCATTTACCGGTTTACACTTTTTAAATGTAGGGGTTCAAAATTTTGAACCCCTGCTGGAGCAGGGAAGCGCGCAACGTTAAAACTGTGAACTACTTTTTGAGCTTGCTGAAGGATACCCTGTGTGGTAATTTTTTTTTAAAAATTTCATATCTTGCAAAAAAAAACCGATCTCTTATATCAAATATCAAAATAAAAATTTTTATTACTTGAATCTATGGCAGAATTATTATATGTCATATTGTCATTTTGTCATGGCTTTATTTGATATCTTATCGAAAAAAATTATGGTGTTTGATTTTCCTTTATCAAACATAATTTTATTTGTTTATAGCTTTTTGAAATAAATCAAATTTGTTATATCGCTTTCATGATTAAACAATCAGTTGTGGAAGTTCTTTCGTCCACATCCCTTATTTTAACGTTGTTTTAAAGATCCATAATTTTTATCCGGCGATTTGGCTTCGCCATGAAAGGAGAGCTTTTATGCGTTATAAGAGGTTGTTTTTATTGGTGTTATTTTCAACAGTTTTATTTGCTTCCCCTCAATGTTGGGCCGGTGTCAATGACACTTTTGGCATAGGCGCTAAAGCCACCGCACTTGGCGGCGCTTTTACCGCCTATGCAGATGATCTGTCGGCTATTCATTACAACCCGGCAGGTCTGTCTCAACTGGAAGGTACCCATCTAACAGTGGGACTTCATGTGGCTGATATTGATTACGAACAGAAAGTATCCCAGAAAGATTTTACCTATGGCACAGATCCTGAGGGGGGGACTACCGACCAGAATAATTCTGATCTTCTTTATATTCCCCAGCTCGGCATAAGCCACACACCGCAAGATTCAAGATGGACATTTGCCTATGGTGTATATGCCCCTTTTGGCCTCCATGGATGGTGGAACAGCAGTAAAGCCAATAACCGGTATGACACCATTGAAACTTATAACGACAGGATTATATATGCTTCTCCTACAATTGCCTATAAAATTCGGAACAACTTGTCTGTGGGCTTTTCAGTGGGGATGGGCGTCACAGATGAAGGATGTACCATCAATCTCAGGGTCCCCCAGGTAACTGCTGCGACCGGAGGTGCTTTTAATGGTTACACTACTTCAGCCGGAAAAATAAAATTTGAGCTTGAGGACCAAACATCTTTGTCAGCCAACATCGGCCTTATGTGGCAGGCCCTTGACTGGATGGCGGTCGGTTTAACCTATCGCAGTGAATCCCATTCCAAAATGACAGGACATACCACATATTCCTATAGTCCAGAAGGAAAAACAATTATTGATTCTCTTTATGGACCTGGTGCTACTCCGGATCAGGAAACATGCCGCACCAGACTTTCTTTTACCCATCCTCAATCAGTAAGCCTTGGTTTTAAATTTGATTTTACCAAAAAATGGCGGGTTATGCTTGATTGTGACTGGACAGACTGGTCAGTAAGAAGAAATGAAAAGTTTAATTATGATTGTGAGCCGATATTTTTGCGGGTTACACATGATTTTCTTAATTCCGGCAAGCCAAAAGATGCTTTGGTTGTAGAACGTCACTGGAAAGATACTTATGAATTTCGTATCGGCACGGAGTATGAAGCCTTGGACTGGCTAACCCTTCGTTTTGGCTATCATTACCGGCCCACCGCGGTTCCTGAAAAATACTGGGATAATACCTGGCCATTGATTGACTATCATGTTTTCAGCTTTGGATCAGGAATGAAAATCAGCAAGAAAATGAGCCTGGACTTTGCCTATAGTTTAGTATGGGGCAATGACCATGATATTGAAAATAATGAGAGTAAAAATTTAACACAAGATACTTCCGTATATTCACCGTATTATGGAGACGAGGTTAATGTCAGAACCGAAATACATAATTTCATGCTGACATTCAACTATAGATTTTAGATTAGTAGACCACTGACCATAACTGATTGATAGGGTTTCATTTGAAACAACAATGGGACACAGATGCACACAGATCAACACAGATAGGTTTATTTTTTTACAAAAAATGATCAGATAATAAATTTTCAAAGTATAGAGGAGAAAAACCTTTGGTCAACGTACTGGCAGTACGTTGACCAAAGGTAAAATTGTTTATTAGGCAGCGCATATTACTTACGGGACGTTCCTTGATATATTGATATAAAAAAACGTTAGGACGTTAAAATGAGAGGTGGAATAAACATTTCATGGAAAAAAGATGAATTTTTCAGGAGGAGCCATTGTGAGCAGGTTTCTTACTGATAAGCTGAATCATGATCAGGATGTAACGACAACAGTCGCAACCATGAGCTGTCACGATATGCTATTCCCCGAAATCCCTTGCCGATTCGGAAACTGTAAAGCTTGTTACCTTCTGGACCTTTTTGTGATAAAATAACTTCCCATTTTAGGCCATAATCTGAATATACTTGTTGCCATGTCATGTTTGCCAGTTTCCGCAAAGTATTGAGGGTGCTGTGCTGATCGCCTTTTGATAGATTGAAAAGCAGTCGTTGAAAGACAGGATTATTCAAATCCAAACGTATGTGTTGATCAGTTTTTCGGCCCATTATTTGATCCTGGCTTCTAATTCCTCAAAGTTTGTATCCTTGGGTGGATTTTTCTCTGCCCAGTCAATTGCTTCGTTGAGTTCGGCCTGGACGTCCGACCTGTGAAGCCACCTTTCATTATCGGGAATGAAGCGACCCAGTTTGACAATCCAAACGCCTGTGTCGATTTCATCCAGCATTACGGTTTGCCCTGCGAATTTTTTACCTAAGGAAATCTGTCCGCTGCTGCCGACTGTTTTTATATTGTTCATAATTTCTCCTAAAATTAATATTATATTTTAAGGTAGCACGAATACATGATAAGTCAAGCAGGAACAACAACGGGGGAAAAGCAAGGAATCACATCTTGAATATTATTCGAGCCTTGATTCAGCTCTATTAATTTCTAACACTTTAGCAACACATAGGCGCATCTATCCTTGATCTGCGTGGTTCGCCGCGCAACAGTCACATTCAGGATCAGGGCGTATCTTTATTTCCCTGAATTGCATGCTGTAGCCGTCAAAGGTCAAGAGTCGGTCAGCCAAAAGATCTCCGGCACCGGTTATATATTTTACGGCCTCCATGGCCTGCAGAGTTCCTATGACTCCAGCAGTTGCGCCCAGAACCGGGACAACCGATGGGGGGGGAGCAGAGGGGAAGATACATTTCAGGCAGGCTGTTTTGCCGGGAATTATGGTTGTCAAGGCGCCTTCAAGGCCATGAATCCCCCCATAAATATAAGGGATTTCCATTTCCAGGGCCGCTTCGTTCAAAAGATATCTTGCAGAAAAATTATCCATTGCATCCATAATAAGGCAACAACCTTCCGCAAGGTTTAGTACATTTCCGGGAGTAATTGTTTCGACAAGGCCCTCGATACGGATCCGCGGATTCAATTTTGCAAGTACGGCGGCGGCGGTTGTGGCTTTTTTACGCCCCTGATCTTCGGTTTTATAAAGAATCTGACGGTTCAGGTTGCTCAGGCTAACTTCATCAAGATCCACGACTCTTAAAAAACCGACTCCTGCCGCGGCAAGATAAATAGATATTGGCGATCCCAGTCCCCCGGCGCCGGCGATAAGCACTCTTGCCTTTTTCAACTTCTCCTGGCCTGCAGCACCTATCTCATCGAGCAAAATCTGCCTGCCGTAACGTTCCTGCTCTTTGCTTGTCATAACCATTAGTTTCTCCCAGTCTATTCATTAATTGTATAGCATAACAGGACAAAAAACGAGGTAAAATTATAGCGCCAAATTACACATTATTCAAGGAATACCAGCTTCCTCTGCCATGGATTTGAAATAAGAAACGGTGCCACGGTCCAACCGCATGGTTACCGGTTGCTTTGGATATTTGATGCAGGTTTTTTTACGTCCTTTTATTTTGGAAAAATCGTAATGGTATCTCATCATCTATAACTCCAATACTCATTTTCTTCATCTCCATTGAACACTTGACAAACAAATTCACTGTTGTACAATTGTCAGCAATACATATTCTGGGGGTAAAAATGGATATTGTAATTGATACATCTGCATTGATTGCAGTTATTGTTGGCGAACCCGGCCGTAATAAAATTGTTGAATTTACTACCGGGAATACACTCATTGGGCCTGGCTCTATTTCATGGGAAATCGGCAATGCCTTCTCGGCTATGTTTAAACAAAACAGATTGACACTTGATGAAGCCCAAAAGGGCCTTGTAATTTTTAATAGTATCCCTCTCCGGTATATAAAACCAGATTTTGTGAATGCCTTAAAAATATCCAAACAAGCCAACATCTATGCATACGATGCCTATTTACTGGATTGTGCCATTAGACACAAAGTACCGCTATTGACTTTGGATCGAAAGCTAAAGAAAGCTGCTCTGAATCTCAACGTCGAAACCATGGAGGTCTAAAATGCAAGTTTATACATATTCAGAAGCCCGCCAAAAGCTCGCCATAGTTCTTGAACAGGCTGAAAATACTGGAAAGGTACTAATTCGACGGAAAGACGGGCGAACTTTTGCGTTGGTTCCAGAAAAGATCGCTTCTTCACCTTTAGATGTTCCTTCAATTAAAGCGCGTATTACGACTAAAGAAATAGTAGATATCGTTCGAGAAGGAAGAGAAAGGTAGAACAAATCAGTTTTTGTGCCAAGATAAATCTGATTATTTTGATTCACTACTTAAGGAACGAGGACAAGATAACTTGCAATCTGCTTCCATAAGGGGAGGCTTTTCAACTCATTCATTAATTGTATAGCATAACAGGACAGAAAGCGATGATGTAATCGTAATAAAAAGCCAGGCAAATTGATAACCGGCTTCCGCCAGTGCGCCAAACACAACCGGACCAAGAACCATTCCCACCCATGCAATTGTAATCCCAAGACCTGTGGCGCGTCCTGCAAGCGCCGGACCGCAGGCTTCCACCATAAGAACAACCGCGATGCCTTGAAAACCAAGGTATGAAAACCCGAAAAGCGCCACAACAGGAACAAAAAGAGAAGACGGCAGATTCGAGCCATACAGGAAAACCGCCAGAGCGCTTACTGCCGCCAGTAAACATATTATTTTCATTACCGGAAGCCTTTTGCTGTGAAACAACCTGTCGCTCACAATTCCCCAAAAAACCCTTGCGCAGCCTCCGCATATCATTGTTATTGTAAGAAAAGAACCTGCCAGGATCGCGGTTAAACCCAAATGCTCTTTCAGGTATAAAACCAGAAAAGAGGCTATGCTGCTCTGCCCAAGGCAAAGGAGAGCCATTATCAGACACAAGATTATTAAATTCCGGTTTTTTAAAAGATCTAATATAGTCATTTTTGGTATAGTCATTTTTGGGGTTGCTTTTTTTGAAACTGCAGGCTTGATAACGTCCACAGGGGCCTCTTTGTAAAACAGGTATCCGGCAATCCCGATTAAAACAGAGAGCAAGCCGACCACCAGTACGGCAAGATCCCAGTTTTTTAACCTGGCCAGATAAATCAATAAAATACCTGCAATGGCTCCACCGGCTGTAACGCCCATCTGACGTATGCCAAAAGCAGTGGCCCTGTTTTTTACGTCAAACCATAATGTAAGACCTTTTGAAGCTATGGGATTGATCATGCCGTAACTTGCGCCCGTAAATACGACCAGAATCAGCAGCCAGATATAACTTTCCATAAAACCGGCCAGGATCATGGCCGTGCCCATCAGCAGCATAGATACAAACAGATTTATTTTTACGCCCCAGCGATCAACAGAAACACCTGCCGGTATGCTGCATACTACGGACATCAGGTAAAGAACGGATGTTATAGAACCGAATTGCACATTACTCAAAGAGAGTGATTTTTTAATAAAGGGCCCCAGGGGTCCCCATGCATAAGCGCCGAGCGAAAGCGCAACCTGGGAAAAAAACAGGATACTGAGTATAATCCATGCGTACCTGCCATTACCTGCGTCCTCAACCATATTACCTCCTTTTAATCTGTTGCACCAAATACGCCGGTACTCAAATATTTCTCACCCCTGTCAGGAAAAATCGTAACAATTGTTCCTGATTTTATTTTTTCAGCTACGATTTTAGCTGCCAGCATTGCGGCGCCGCTGCTCATTCCAACAAAAATTGCCTCTTTCCTGGCAATAAGCCTCATCATATCAAAGGCATCTTCGGTTTCAATCATGATGATATAGTCCAGCTTCTTCCTGTCATAGATTGCAGGTACGATTGCCTCTTCAAGATTTTTCAGTCCCTGGATATAGTGACCCTTAACAGGCTCTGCGCTTACTATTTTAATTCCAGGATTATATTTTTTCAGAGCTTCGCTGACCCCCATTAATGTTCCGGAGGTGCCTAAAGAAGATACAAAATAATCGATTTCTCCCCCGGTTTGCTCCCAAATCTCCTGTGCGGTGGTCTCGTAATGGGCCAGCTTATTATATTTGTTTGTAAACTGATGGGTACAAAAATATCTTTCAGGATATTTTTGCAGCAATTCTTCCACCTTCAATATGGCCCCGTCGGTTCCTTTTGCAGCAGCGGTCAAAATTACTTTTGCTCCAAAAGCCTGGATCATCTGACGTCTCTCCACTGAAACAGCTTCACTCAGTACAATTTTAACATCATAACCTTTGGCATTACCTATCATTGCAAGGGCTATCCCGGTATTGCCGGAGGTCGCCTCAATGATGGTTTTCCCTTTGGTCAGGGTTCCTTCGGCCTCCGCCTGTTCTATCATCTTGATCCCAATCCGGTCCTTTATGCTGCCGCCGGGATTGATGCCTTCAATTTTTGCATAAATATTAACGTTCGGATTGGGATTAAGATTATTTATGCGTACCATCGGCGTATTGCCGATGGTATCCAGAATGCTGTTATAAATCATGTTAACCTAAGTCTCTTTAGTGCTTGAACGAAAACTAAAAACAGATACCATTTCGGATAGTTAAACATTATTAGAGATTATTAAAAAAACGAAAATTTTCGAAAAGCTGTTAGCATTTAGCCGTTAGCTATTGGCTCAAGGAACTATCTGTTTAATTTTAAAAGCTAACAGCTAAATGCTAACAGCTAATGGCTAATGGCTAATGGCTAATGGCTCAAAAACCCCGATTTGAAAAATACCCTTAACCTACCGGAAATATGACAATTTTAGCTTTTCGTTCAGGCGCTGTTTAATTGGTTGCCGGCATTATGTCTTCAATTGCAGATGAAACCAGCCAGCCCCGCTTCCCGTCCGAAAGACGTATGAGTGAAAAGCCTGATTCGTTTCTTTCATGATACGCCATAGCGCCTTCATGTACCTTGAAAAGCAAGGTGTCATCCTGATCGGGCCCTGCCATGACATTAACTTCCTTTTTAAGTATAACTGCCCTGTCATCAAAAGTTGTTTCTTTTAACATTATGGCGAAAGAAATACCAGAAACAATCCAGAATATTAAAAAAATATTAACAAGATAAAAAGTCCATTCCGCTTTAAAAAAAATACGTACAGACAAAAATAAAAAGAGAAAGAAATTGACTGTACAAAATATCATGGCAAGTTCGGTCCGGGAGAAAAAGTTAACTCCAAAAATATCGCTGATTATATTATCCTTCCGGGATATCTTATCTTCAGTCATACTCTGCAGATACTCTATATTATATTTCAAATCCGCGTCCCGCGGCATAAAGAACCGCGCTCTCTCGTAATTAAGAACCGCCTTCCCCTTTTCCCCTAAACGAAAATAACAATTACCTATATTATAAAATAACTCTCCGAAGGATTCAGAATAAAAAAGTAATCCTGATTTATAATTTTTTGATATTGATTCGTATGTCTTAACGGCAGCCTCAAACTCACCGTTAAAGTACAAACTGTTTGCTTTGAAAAAAAGATTGTCATAGCCGGAATCGACAGCATAGGCCGGATTCAATAAAAAAAGGAATAAAAATGCTATCATGCAAAAAAATCTCATTGCGCCTCCCTGTCCAGGGATTTAATAATCCGTATCAATTCATCCCGAATTGAATCCGTATTATCTGTTTTTTCGCCCGTAAAAATTACTGATTCGATATACGCAATACTCTTCCTGAACATGGAAGCCGTATTGGAGGATACCCCTCTCTCGATCAAAAAGTCATGGGCTTCATCAGATGTCAGCAACCCGCCTTTTAACAGGAACCTGGTATTCATATAATCGATGGCGGCTGCATGAATTTTTTCCATGGGTATATCTTTGCCCCGAACTCTTTTCATAAACTCTTTTCTTGCATTCTTTGATCTTATAATTAATCTGTTTTTGTTATTATTTTTGAAAAATTTTCTGCCGGCAAATAGCAGCAGACAGATAAAAGGAGGCGCCAACATAAGAAAGATAAATATCTGATTAAAAAATTCCTGCTGTTTCAATCCTTTAATCGGATCGACCGCAGTATGCACAGGGAAAATATCCTTCCCTATAAGCACTATCTCCTGTTTATCCTTCTTTTTTATTCCCACGCCGCCGGCGGCAGCATCATCCGCAGTTGATGGATTGATCACCCGCCCTCTTTCACCGGGAACCTTAACAGACGTTAACATAAAAGACTCTGTCACGAGTTCCCGGTAACGCTCTTGCCCAGGATCAAAAAACGACAGCCCTACAACAGGTATTCTATATGCGCCGCCCTTTTCCGGAACAATGGCCCATTTCATAATCTTTTCACCCAAAATTGAAGAATCATTCTTGTTAATATTCAACCGCGGTTTGTCCTGGTATACTTTAAGCCCAGCTATATCGGGAAGCTTCAAATCAGGTATCTGCCTTACATTACCTGTGCCTTTGACGGTTATGGTTAATGTGGCGGATTCGTTTGTCTTAACCTCGCAGGGATCCAGCTTTGCCTTTATTTCAAACCTGCCGACCAGACCGCTGAAATTATCCGGCCTGTTCATATCAGGAAGCTTTTCAACATCGAGTTGAATCTCATTGGATGAAAGATAGACCGGTTTTCCACTCGACATACTGAAAAAAGGATCCTGGAAAAAAGGATCCTGAAAAAAATTCCCGCGCTGGCTTCTTTCATAGCAGGTCATCCTCATGACAGCCGCCGGGATTCTGTATTCTCCTTCCTTCTTTGGTATTAATATATATTTCAGCTCGATGACTTCATATTGTCTGGAATTTATTATTGTGCGGTATTTTTTAGGTTCTGCAATGGATTCAAAAACAAGATTTTCAACCTCGGGCATTTCAATGGATATATCGGAAACCTGCTCACTTCTGAACAGCTTTAAGGTATAGAGGACAGTCTGGTTGACATAGAGTTTGCTTTTTGAAATCAGGGCTTTCAAAAACAGGGAGCGGTTTTCATTTTTTAATTTATTATCGCTTGATTTATTATCTCGTGTTTTTGAAACTATCAGCTTGACATTGTTGCTTGCATAGACATTCTTTTTTATCCTGACCCGGGCCGGGCCGATAACAAAACTGCCCAGCTTTAACGGGGTAAGATAAAATGTATATTCAACGCCGGAGCTCATGCGGCCGTTTACTATTTCCAGCCTGGTCGAAGTACCGCCATTGACCACATCAAAGGAAGAGAGCCCATCAATATCCGGAAAGTTACTTTTTCGATTTCCCGTAACTTTTACTTTCATCTCAACCGTGTCAGTCAATAAAGCTGATGACCGGTCGAGGGTAAGCTCGACGGAGATATCTGCATAAACATTTAAAGAAAATGTTAAAACCGGAATGATAGCCAGAATGATAGAAAGACAGAATATTTTTTTTATAAAATGCATATATACAATCATCTACCAATCCTTGCCGGATGAAGGAAGACGATCCTTTCCGCGAAACCTGAAACGATTAATTTCCGAAGGATTTTCGTCAATATTATCGAGAAAGGCTTCAGCCTCATTCCTGTTCATATCGCCGGCTTGATATTCCCCTGAGGTACCGGCACCCTGACTTTCATTACCACCGTTCCCCAGATGATCGGGCTTTTTCCCCTGCTCCGGCTCCTCTTTATTCCTGTCATGATCATTTTGGCCATCCGGACCGTTATCCTGGTTTTTATTCTCCGCCTTCTTTTTTTCGTTACTCTTCCCGCCTTGATTTTTTTTGTTCTGATCTTCAGGGTTGTTCGCATCATTATTACCCTGTTTTTTATTGTCCTGTTCTTTATTTTGATCCTTTGAATCCTCTTTTTTCTTGTCATCTTTGTTATTCTGATCCTGGCCTTTATCCTGTTTTTCTTTCTGCTTTTGCTCCTGCTGCTTCTTTTCTTCCGCCATCTTTAAAGCAAGCTCGTAATTATATCTTGAATCCTCATCTCCCGGATTTAACTTGATCGCCTGTTTGAAAGCATCGGCAGCAGCCTGCATATCACCCTGCTTAAAAAGGGAAGCGCCGAGATTATATGCCGCCCTAAACGAAATTTTCTTGTCATCAGTTCTTTTTAAGGCGCTCCGAAATGCAGCGGAAGCGCCTTCGTAATTCGAATTCTGGAAAGATGCGCAGCCCCGATTGTACCTGTTGCGAACATCTTCAGGGTGATTCATATCTTTTTTGATAAAAGCCTTTTCCGCTTCCTGGTAATGCCCCTGCTGATAGAGTTCTTCAGGGTTCTCATTCGCAACCCCGCGATTTTCCGAACAAAAAATAAGAGCGGCAACAATCAGGAAGAATCCTGTGCAGCGTCTTTTAAGGCCGATAACTCCCTCGATAATAAGAAAAATAATGGAAAGCCAGGTGAATATATAAAACCTCTCTTCAAAAACCTTGATTTTACCGCTTTCAAGATCTTTTGCCTCTGTCTTTTTTTTTATCCCTTCAAAATAGAGCCTGTCCAGGTCAAGATCTCCGGTTACGGACCTGACGTACCGTCCATCTGCAACTTCCGATATTTTTCTTAAATCTTTTTCATTGAGTTTAGACATGATAAGGTTGCCGTCTTTATCCTTTTTAAATCCACCTGTTTCATCCGGTATTGGAGCGCCTGAAGGATCTCCAATGCCATAGACAAATATTTTCACGCCTTTCTCCATTGCTTTGGCAGCCTGTTGCAGCCCCCGCCCCTCGTTATCTTCTCCGTCGGTTATTAGTACAATCACTTTGTCCGTTGCAAATTTAAAGTTAAAGGCATTCAAGGCTGTTTTAATCCCATTACCAATATCAGTCCCCGGAACAGGCAAAGTATCCAGGGTGACACTGGCTAAAAACATGGAGAGAGCATCATAATCGAGTGTTAAAGGAGACTGGACAAAAGCATCCCCTGCAAAGAGAACCAGCCCTACCCTGTCGCCCTCTACTATCTTTAAAAAATCGGTTATCTCTCGCTTGGCCCTTTCAAGCCTGTCCGGTTTAACATCCTGAGCCTGCATACTGGAAGATACATCAAGCAAAAAAATGATATCAACGCCTTTACGCTGCACGTCCTGATAATGAGATCCCCATCTGGGTCCGGCGCATGCCAGAATTAGAAAAATAACAGCAAATACAAAGAAGAGTCCTTTAAAAAACAGTATCCCTTTTTTTACATTCCCGGCCAAACCCGGCCAAATCAGATCCGGCAAAAGATTCGCATCTGCAAAGAGCCCGAGCGCAACCTTTTTTTTGCGGTTTTTAAATACAATCAGAAATATTATTACCGGAATAATAAACAAAAGATAAAATGCCCAGGCAGATTCAAACTTCACGGCACACTCCTTATAATCAAACTTTTTGTGAGAAGCTCCAAGATAAGGATCAATAAAGCCGGAAACAAAAAATACTTGTATAATTCTTCAAAATTAAAAAATTGTTTTACCTTTATTTCCGTTTTCTCCAACTTGTCTATTATATTATAAATTTCTTGTAATTTTTTGCTGTCTGATGCACGAAAATACCTGCCGCCGCCAACCGCTGCGATTTTTTTCAATGTATCTTCATCCAGATCCAGCTTTACTTTTTGAACACGTTTTCCAAATATCGTATCAACAACAAACGGCGCCGGCCCGAACCCTCCCACACCGATTGTATATATCTTGGCGCCTGTTGCGGCAGCCGCTTCAGCCGCCTGCATTGGATCTATTTCGCCGGCATTGTTTCGACCATCCGTCAGGAGAATCAAAACTCTGGATTCAGCCTTAATATTTTTCAACCTTTTGGCTCCCAGTGCAGTTGCCAGACCGATGGCGGTGCTGTCTCCGGCCATACCTATCTTCATGCCGGCAACCAGGTTAAGCAGGAGGCCCTTGTCCATGGTCAAAGGGCATTGCGTAAAGGCTTTCTCTCCGAAAACAATCAACCCTATCCTGTCCTGCTCCCTTTTGCTTATAAAATCATGCACAACATGTTTTACTGCATCAAGCCTGTTCACTCGTTTTTTTTTTATAAAAAAATCAAGAGCCCGCATAGAGCCGGAAGTATCAATAGCGAGTATTATATCGACACCGGATGTATTAACTTCTGAAGAGAGATTATACTTCTGTGGTCTTGCAGCAGCAATAACAAGGAGAACCAGGGCGATTATCCTTAAAATCAGCGGTATTTTGACCAGCATAAACGACCCTTTTCCAACCAGGCTGCATAAATCCGAAGCCCGGGAAAAGGTTATGGCAGAGGGTTTTTTCCTGTATGCCAAAAAAGCGCCTCCTGCAATCAAAACCAGCAGAAACAAGAGATAGGGGTATGCGAACCGGTACAATTATATTTCCTCCGGTTTTGTTTTATTGATGTATGCCCGCGATAATCCGACCTGTTCTTCCAGGCTCGAAGCGCTTATAAAATTATCCGCAAATTTTACCAGATCCATTTTTTTTAAAACACCCAGCAGTTTAATATCATCCTTTTCTTTTACTACATTGGCTATCTCATCCACCGTCATCTCAAGCGCATTGAAGCCCCTGATCCCTTTTACATATTCACGTAAAATTTCGGACAAAATAAAACAGAAGCTCCTTCTTTCGTATCTATCCGGAATTCCGGATAATACAAGGCTGTCGATTCTATTTAAGGCTTTAATATGGGGAGGTAAAACCGGAGCTGCCGGGCCGGATTTTTTGTTTCTGCGATATTTAATAAAATAATAATAAGCAGCAATGGCAGCAAGAATAATGCATATGGCTGAAAAAACAATTAACAGAACCTTCTTTAGCCCATACCCACTGGATATTATTCCCTTTACCGGCCTCAGAAGATTCTCTGTAGGTTTAACGATTATTTTCGGTTTCACAAATAGAACAACGGGATTGCTTTTCAGCGCTTTTTGCCCGCCTTTTTTATTATATAAGTAAATTTCAAGAGCAGTGAGATGAAGATCGTCCATGCGGTCCACAAAAATGTCTATATCGATTCCGTCTGTCATAGTTCTTTTTTTAACTATATCAAAGCCATTTAAACCGGCAATTTCGGGGTTCTCGGGAAGTTTAAATCCAGGCGGGATCTTAAATTTTAAGCGGAGAGTTACAATATCTCCAGGAACAGCTTTTCCTTGTATAAATTCCGCGCGCACGCCATAATCATCATCTGCAATTATTCCGGCTGGAAACGAATAATCTGCAACCAGAATAAAAAGGATGACTATAATAATAATAAAATAATTGTTTTTCATCTCATCTTCTGCGCCCTCTCTCCAGAAAATATCTCATGAGAGGCTTAATCGCAGATTTATTTGTGTTAAGTTCGATAAGAGATACTCCACAGCTGGAACATATCCTGTGAATCTCGCGTTCCTTTTTTTGACTTTCCTCTGTCCATAAACGTCTTACCCGCCGATTGGACGTATTAACGTGACATATCTCTCCGGATTCGGGATCAGTAAAAGTTACCGGCCCTATGTCGGGCAGACTCTTTTCAGCGTCATCCTCTACACGTATCATTGTAAGATCGTGCTTTCTGGAAGTAATCCTTAAAGCCTTTTCATAACCGGAATCGATAAAATCGGAGAGCAGAAATACTATGCTGTTCCTTTTGACAGTCCGATTCAGATATGTAAGCGCTGATTCTATATCAGTCCCCGGGGCATACTCCCCTGGGGTAAAGATTTCCTTTATCAGCCGCCATACATGGGCGCTTCCTTTTTTGGGGGGAATGAATTTATCCACCGATGAAGTAAAAAATAGAGCGCCCACCTTGTCATTGGTTTTTATGGCAAGGAAAGCAAGGGTGCCTGCGACTTCGGCTATCAGGTCTCTTTTAAATCGCTTCTTTGTCGCAAACATGTTGGATGAGGAGAGATCGATTAAAAGTATTACAGTGAGCTCCCGCTCTTCATGAAACATTTTTACAAAAGGCCGGCCGAACCTGGCGGAAACATTCCAGTCGATGGTACGTATATCATCTCCGGGCATATATTCCCTGACTTCAGCAAATTCCATGCCCCTTCCTTTAAAGGCACTGGTATACTGTCCTGCAAACATTTCGTTAGCCAGGTGGCGGGTCCTGAAATGAAACTTTTGAATCGTTTTTATAAGATCTTTTGACAGCATAGTTGATCAGGGCACTTCCAGACGGTCTAGAATCTGAACAATAATATCATCTGTGGACAGGCCCTCTGCTTCGGCCTCATAACTGAGTATAATCCTGTGTCTCAGCACATCAAGAGCAATACTTTTAACATCCTGGGGCGTAACATATCCACGGCCTGCAAGAAAAGCATGGGCTCTTGCGGCCAGGCCAAGATAAATAGATGCCCGGGGGGACCCTCCGTATGCAACCAAATGACGCAAGTCGAGTCCGAAATCAGACGGTTTCCTGGTGGTATTGACTATACGCACAATATAATCCATCAACTTCTCTTCCATATGAATACTGCCCACAAGTTTTTTAGCGGAAGCAATAACGGAAAAATCGACTTTTTCAACCGATATCTCATCAATACCGCTGTAAACCCGTTTCATTATCTCTTTTTCCTCGGATTCTCCAGGATAATCTATCTTGATTTTAAGCATAAAGCGGTCGACCTGGGCCTCAGGAAGAGGATAGGTGCCCTCCTGCTCGATGGGATTCTGGGTGGCAAGCACGAGAAACGGCAGAGGCAGCATAAAAGTTTCGTCTCCCACTGTCACCTGTTTTTCCTGCATCGCCTCCAGCAGCGCGCTCTGCACCTTGGCCGGCGCTCGATTTATCTCGTCCGCCAGAATTATATTATGAAAAATCGGGCCTTTCTTGACTTCAAAATCGGATGTATCAGGCCTGAAAATCTGTGTGCCGGTTATATCGGCCGGCAGAAGATCCGGCGTAAACTGGATTCTCTGAAAACTTAAGTCGATAATAGCAGCCAGCCTCTTTACGGCGGTTGTCTTTGCTAGGCCGGGCAGCCCCTCGATAAGGAGATGGCCGTCACAGAGTATACCGATAAGAAGCCTGTCTATCAGACCCTGCTGGCCCACAATAACCTTTTCCAGTTCAGCCGTAATGCTCCTTACTGCTACACTCTCCCGCTCCACTCTTTCAGTCAACTCTTGTATTTCCATAATTCTCACTATTCAATATTAAAAAATATTGTAACCGTTCACGGTTACAAAATATCATAAAATAAAAATTTTTATTTTCCCACAGGCTTCGAACATCCAAAACAGGAAATCCCCGTTATTGTCAAGCTTTTCTTTACATGATGCATTTTTACGATTATACATTGACTTATTGCAGGCAGATTGCCTATACTTTAAATTATTAAATAATTATAATAAGGAGGAAAATTATGCAAAAAAAAATTGTTCTACCTTTATTTATCATGATTATTTTTCTGGCGCTAAATAATGGAGCTGTTCATGCGGGACAAGATAGTTGTTTCTTTTCAAAGAGCCTTCACAAAACCGGCGAAGGTATGCGCTACTGGTATGAAGCTGAGGATGGCTTTATGGCCCTGACCGGCATGCCTTATAACGAGCTTGGTTGTAAACAATGTCACGCCAAAGGCTGCACTGACTGCCACCTTGAAAAAACGGAAAAAGGGCCCGCTTTCTCGCTGGCAACAGCCCGAAAAAATGAAACCTGTTTTAAATGCCACGCTCGAGAGAAGGCTATAAGCAAAATGGACAAAAGTCGAAACACTCAGGATGTCCATATGGAGGCCGGCCTGACCTGCGCCGATTGTCACACCCCAAGGGAAACCCACGGAGATGGAAATTTTTACAAAACCATGCGGGATCCCAATGCCAAGGATGCCGCCTGCACCAACTGCCATACAAAAGACTCGGAAGATTATCCTGCCATACCAGCCACCAAATCCCACAGAATACATAAGGGGAAGCTTGAGTGCAATGCCTGTCATGTTCAAAACACCATGACTTGTTATAATTGTCATTTTGGCGAATTTGCAAGAACTAAAAGCAAACCTAAAAGTTTTACCGGAAAAATAAAAGATTTTTTACTTTTGGTTAAATATAAAGGAAAAATTACCAGCGGCAGTTTGCAGACTTTAGTTTCAGCCGATGATAAGGCTTTTATCGTTTATGCTCCTTATTTAACGCATTCAATCATGAGCGACGGCAGAAAATGCGAAGAATGCCACAAAACGGAAGCTGTTAATATACTATCCTCCGGCGAAAAATTTGCCATGGCGACCGTTAAGGACGGAAAAACCGATTTCTACAAAGGAGTAGTTCCTTTAGTTCCTGATCTACTGGAATGGCCGTTTTTCAAAAAAGAAGACGACAAATGGGTAACTTTTAAGCCCGAGCAAAAACCTCTTGTCCAGATGGGACTTTATGCTGAACCATTCACCAGGGAAGAGTTGAAAAAGCTTAAAAGAAAGCATACTTACTACAAAAAGTAATTTTTTTTAACAAGAAGAGTCGGGAGTTTAAGGTGCGAATCATCTTTTTCGCTGGAAAAGGCGGGACAGGAAAAACAAGCGTCGCATCTGCTACGGGAATCAAATCTGCTGAAGCCGGTCGCAGGACTGTGATAATGTCTTTAGATGTTGCGCACAGTCTTTCCGATATTTTTGATCTGGATAGGAAACTTATAGATCAAAACAAGGGAAAACCTGTAAAACTCGGCGAAAATCTGTGGATACAGGAATTGGATATCCAGGAAGAGATTGAAAAAAACTGGGGCGTTATCCATTCATATCTTTCGACTCTTTTAAATACTGCCGGTTTAGATGACATTCTGGCTGAAGAACTCGCCATTTTACCGGGGATGGAAGAGGTCAGCCTGCTTCTTTACATCAACAACTATGTTCGTGAAAAAACTTTTGATGTAATCATACTCGATTGTGCGCCCACTGGTGAATCCCTGAGATTTATCAGTATTCCGACCACATTAGAGTGGTATATGAAAAAAATATTCAAAATAGAGCGAGCCGTCACAAAGTATATACGCCCTGTGGCAAAGAAAATTTATGATGTCCCCTTGCCGGGTGATGACTATTTTGCTGCTGTTGAGAAGCTGTTTGATCGCTTAAAAGGAGTTGATGCAATCCTTGTTGATCCGAAAATCACGACAGTTCGCCTGGTTAGCAATCCTGAAAAAATCGTTTTAAAAGAGACCCAGCGGGCTTTTATGTATTTTTGCCTTTATAATATGAATATAGACGGTATTGTTATGAACCGGATCTTGCCTGATGAAGTAAATGATGTTTATTTTAAAAACTGGATCTGCAACCAGAAACAATATGTCAATCAAGCAAAAGATTACTTTAGCCCGATTCCTATATTTCCGGTTAATCTATTCAAGAGCGAAGTGCTGGGGTATAATGATCTCAAAGCATTGGCTGATCAGATATACGGAAACAAAAATCCTTTGGATAGATTTTTTGAAGGTAAACCGTATAATCTGACAAAACAAAACGGGGAATACCTGTTGACAATGAATCTGCCGTTTCTTGAAAAAAAGGATATTGAAATAAGCAAGCTTTCAGACGAATTGATTATCCGGGTAACCGGTTTTAAAAGGCACATACTGCTGCCAAGACATGTGGCGGCTGCACAATCGGTTAATGCAACATTTGAAGACCGGCAATTATGTATTCATTTTAAAGGAGAGGATCATGGATAAAGAAAAGAATAAAAAAGAGATGGAACTTTGTCCGATCGGTAAATTTTATTTCGATTTTGGGAAAGCTTTCGGTAAAAAATCAAAATTTTATGAGCATATGACGCGATCCCGGGTTGAATTTTTCAAGGGAATAAGATCACTGGTAGATGCTAAAATTGAGGTTCTTGAAAAAAAAGCATCTGCCGGAGACAAAAAAGAAATGACCAGGATCAAGGTTGAATAAGTACCCGGTAAAAAATAACCTGGTTGAATTTGCGCCCGGATTTGCTTATACAGATACGGACAGGATAATCGATTAAAAAAATGTTACCATATATCACAGACGCACACGCTCATTGCGGAATACAAGATATATCGACTACGCAAGCATTCGATGATTATCTATCCCTTGTACGGGGGAGTAAAATAAAACAAGTCGCAATGTTTTCCCCGGTTATGGAAATTTATGATCGTTATGATTATAATTTCCAGGATGACTCTGACTGGCAGCAAAGAAGAAAAAAATCTAATCAGCATTTACTTGAGATCGGAAATAAAGATTTAAGGGTAATTCCATATTTCTTCATATGGAATGATTTTGCCGTTGATCAGCTTACGGATAAGCATAAAGGCATCAAGTGGCACAGGCATTCTGATGAACCGGTTTATCATTATGACGACCCGCTATGCGAAAAGGCCGTCAATGAAATCAGGCGCAGAAACATGCCGGTGGTTTTTGAAGAGGAGTTAAGCAACACAATTAAATTTATCAAGGAAATAGCTTCCGGTATCAGGATAATAATACCGCACCTGGGCATATTAAACGGGGGATATAACAGCTTGTTGAATAAAGGAATCTGGGACATACCGAATGTCTATACCGATACGGCTCTGGCCTCAACGTATGAGATCAAGGATTATATAAACAGGTATGGCTGCCAACGGATTATGTTCGGCTCTGATTTTCCGTTTGGAGATCCCCTGTATGAGCTCTCAAAAATAGAAAGGCTAAACATACCTCCTGAAAAAAAAGATATGATTTTAGGCCTGAATCTAAAAAATCTCCTTATTCCCTCATCCGGCAAATCATAATACGGATGATGAACTTCTCTTGTAACTGGATCAAGCGGTTAAGGTGTCACATCTTGCATAGTGAATAAATATGATTGTATTTAACCCGCAGATCAGAATCTTTTTGCATTTTGGTTCCCATGGAACTTAAAATTATGAAGTTCCTGAAGACAAGTTAAAAAACCATTCCGGCATTGTCATTGCGGGCGAAGCAACTTCAAAACATGTTGATAATCCAAGATTGTCAGCTCCCGTCACGTTTCGCTTGCGGCTAAAGGCGGCTCTCTCACCTGCTCCTCGCAAAGACCAAAATTGAACAAAAATGGGGGTTGTGCAAAGCTCTCAATATCATTTTATTCGAATTTATATTCCAAATTCTCCTTGGATCGGCCATACAACATGACTTTTAAAAAATAATATTTTTTAGGGTGATAAGCATGAGTGTTCTCATCGATTTTTCTATATTTCCCACGGATAAAGGGGAAAGTGTTAGCCCATATGTGGCCAAAGCTGTAAACATTATAAAAAAAAGCGGGCTTGATTATAAGCTCGGTCCCATGAGCACAAGTATTGAAGGCGGGCTGGAAGAAATTATGACCGTTATTAACAGCTGTTTTGAAGAACTAAAAAAAGACTGTGACAGGATATACATGACAATGAAGGCAGATTACAGAAAAGATTCTTTCTGCAGAATAGAAAAAAAAGTAAAATCTGTGGAAGACAAATTATAAACAAAAAATATCCGGGCGGCTGTTAATTTTATCTTGATAATGTTATTAGCGGCAAAGGTTAAGTAGGGTTAAGGGTTCCAGAAACTGCCCATTGGTGTAGGGTTGGCAAACTGGAGACCACGCCGATCATATCTTTGCAGCGAGATAGAGCGGATAGTTCTGAATAACCTGGTTCCTGATCCTGCTCAGCGGTTTTCCGGATATCTTGACGGCCCTTTTCGGTGAATACTTCAAGATATACTGCCGCAGACTTTTTGCATGTGTTCGGGTCCCGGATTTAACCTCTACCGGTACAAGGAGATCGTCAATAACCCTTATGAACTCAATTTCAGAAGTCCCCTCCGTCCATGAGTACAGCCTTGAAACACCTGAAGCAGCAAATTCCTGGGCAACGAAATTCTCTGCGAGATACCCTTTTGCAATGCCGTAATCTTGTGAGTGGATGAGACCAACCGGTAGATCCAGCATACACCCGAGAAGACCGATATCAAACAAAAACAGCTTGAACATATTTTCTCTGCAAAATGATTCCAGGGGTATCTCAGCCCTTTTACATACCTTAACTTTTAGAATTAGCCCGGACTTTTCCAGCCAGGCAATGGGACCCTGCAGTTCCGCATAACCTTTTTTCCTGGTGATTACCCCTTTAAATCTGTATTTTTTGACTGACCCGTCAATATTTGCAGAAAGCTGCACAGGTACATTTTCGAATACAGACACAATATGTATTGAATTGATCTTGCCCGAATGCTTCGCAAAGTCGTTATTATAGCTCTCAACCAGCTTTTCCTGAACATTCCTTGCCCTTTTCATGGCTTCAAAAAGATCATCCCTGTAAGTCAAATAGGTTAAAACAACCTGCGGCATTCCGCCTGTGACATAATATTCCCGCAACCGATTCCACAGTCTCTGATGGGCTATTTCAGAGAAAGAATCAACCCTGTCTGAATCCCGGTACAACTCCAATGAGACTTCATCATTCAACGCCATGAGAAACTCTTCAAAATTCAACGGGTATAGTTTCAGGAAATCGACCTTACCCACAGGGAAAGATCCTGAAGACAACTTAACACCGATCAGTGAACCTGCGCAGCAAAGCGCAAGTTGAGGCATCATTTCGCAAAAATATTTTAAGGATGTCAGGGCTGCGTGGCATTCCTGGATTTCATCAAAAATGACAAGGTCTTTGGCAATATCAATCCTTTTGCCGGAATAGATGGATAACTCAGTTAGTATTCTTTCCGGGTTCAAATCAGCTTCAAATGCCGTTGACAGCTTTTTATCCTTCTCAAAATTGAAGGTATGGCAATCGGAAAACTCGTTTTCCCCGAAGGCTTGAAGAATATAGCTCTTCCCAACCTGACGCGTTCCTTTCAGAATGAGGGGAGAGCGTGCGGCAGCATCTTTCCATTCAAGTAGCTTTGCATAGATTGTTCGCTTCATAAGAGAATTATATGGAGATATTTATTTTTGTCAACGAGTTTTTCGCGAATTACAGACATATTCATACCACTTTTTCGTATATTTCCAATTTTTTTGTACCATGTCGCAATACTATTTGGCCGGCTCGCAGTTCGATTGTCGGGCAGATCCCTTCACTAAATTCAACTCAATTGGCTAAATCCTGTTGCAACATGCGCCTTGTCACTTCCGGACAAATTTCTTCCAGCTTTGGCATAAATCCTTTTATCTGATGCAGGACGCCGGTAGCGTCTATACGGGCTTTTTTTACCAACAGCACAAAAACAACAACGAAGGCATGAGAAACTTATAATCGGTTTATCCCGATGCTTTCGACTTGGCCCTATTTTCATACATTGGATTCTTTGCAAACCAACAATCCAACGGACATCCCCAACTTGCCCTAATGGCACGCCTTTAGGTTTCGAAAAGGATATATCTTACAGAAATAACATTTTTGCATTTTAACTATTGACAAACAGTTCTACAATTCGTACATTGTGCAGAAATAACATTACAGCATAATATTAAGATGTGTTTATGAAATTAAAAATAAAGCAATTAGCGACAGTGCAGATGGGGTATTCATTTCGGTCTCGTCTCGAAGCTTCAAGGGGTGGAGAGGTCGCTGTTATCCAAATGAAGGATTTACTTCAGGATAATACTGTAGGTTGCAAGAAGCTGGTCAAGATTGAGATGGATAGAGTTAAAGAACATCACCTGGTTCAAAAAGGTGATCTGGTGTTCAGGTCGAGAGGTCAGATGTCAACCGCTGCTATTCTTCTTGAAGATCCAGGCAGGGCTGTTGTTGCAGCGCCTCTGCTCAGGATCAGAATTGCAAAGCCTGATAAAATCCTGCCGGAATACCTGAACTGGTATATCAGCCAAAGGAATGCCCAAATATTTCTGTTAAGCAGAGCCAAGGTGACGGTGCAGAAAATGATCGGCAAGCAGGCTGTCGAGGATATGGAGGTCTACTTGCCAACCTTGAAAAAACAACAACACATCGTGGACATGGCAAAGTTATCTGCACGGGAACGGACTATTCTGAGTACGCTGTCAGAAAAACGGGATCAATACATTTCAACAGTACTAATGCAATTTGCAAAAGGGGAATAAAACATGAGCAGCCAAATTGATCAAAAAGACATCAACAACGCTGCATGGGCTGCATGCGATACCTTCCGGGGAGTGGTAGATCCTGCTCAATACAAGGACTACATCCTTGTGATGTTGTTCTTAAAATACATTTCGGATGTATGGCAGGATCACTATGAAGCCTATCAAAAACAGTATGGTGATGATGATGTTAGAATTCGCCGAAAACTGGAACGTGAACGTTTTATTCTCCCTGCAATCAAATTAACTGAAAAAAATGAGAAGACAGGACAGAAAACTGTGCTGGACGAGTTCCCCGCCACCTATTACAGCTTTTACGAACGTAGAGCCGCAGCCAATATCGGGGAACTTATCAATATTGTTCTCGTCCACATTGAAGAATCTAACAAAAGCAAGCTTGAAGGCGTTTTCCGTAATATTGATTTCAACAGCGAAGCAAATCTTGGAAAAACCAAAGACAGAAACAGACGACTGAAACAACTTCTTGAAGATTTTCACAAGCCGCAGTTAGACATGAGACCAAGCCGGGTTTCAGGGGATGTTATTGGCAACACCTATATTTATCTGATTGAACGTTTTGCTTCCGACTCCGGGAAAAAGGCCGGAGAGTTTTTTACCCCGCTCAAAGTAACCGAACTTGTAGCTAAACTTGCCGGGCCAAAGCCGGGTGACCGCATCTGTGACCCTGCCTGCGGATCAGGAGGTCTTTTGATTCAGGCGGCCAGAGAGGTTGGTGACCGGAATTTTGCCCTTTTCGGACAGGAATCAAACGGCAGTACATGGGCATTATGCCGTATGAACATGTTTCTGCACAGCTTTGACAGCGCCCGTGTCGAATGGTGCGACACTCTCAACAGTCCTCTTCTAATTGAAAATGACCGTTTGATGAAATTCAACTGCATAGTCGCCAATCCACCATTCTCGCTTGATAAATGGGGAGCGGAAAATGCTGAAAGCGATCAGTACAACCGGTTCTGGCGCGGAATTCCTCCAAAAAGTAAAGGCGACTGGGCATTTATCAGCCATATGGTGGAGACTGCTCTGGAAAAACAGGGGCGTGTTGCCGTTGTCGTTCCTCATGGGGTTCTTTTCCGGGGAGCTGCTGAAGGCCGGATTCGTCAAAAAATGATTGAGGAAAATCTTCTCGATGCAGTTATCGGACTTCCGGGGAATCTGTTCCCGACTACCAATATACCGGTTGCTATTCTGGTCTTTGATCGAAGCCGTGAAAAAGGCGGGTCAAATGAAACATGCAAGGATGTTCTATTTGTAGATGCCGGCCGGGAATATGTGTCCAGTAAAAACCATAACACCCTCTCGGAAGAACATCTAACTAAAATCATGGGGACCTGCAAGTCACGTGAAGAAGTGGAGAAGTATGCCCATGTAGCCGTATTCGAGGAAATCAAGGAAAACGACTTTAACCTTAATATCCCCCGTTATGTTGATACGTTTGAAGAAGAAGAGATCGATATCGATGCCGTTCAGTTAGAGATAGACGAACTGGAAAAAGAGCTGAAGAAAGTTCGGGTAAAAATAGCTGAAAAACTCAAGGAGATCCAGCGATGAACGGAAAAAATATAGAAAAAAAATACTATCAGACTTTTGACAGTATAAAGGAAACCGGGCTCGATGGAGAAGAGTTCTGGATGGCGCGCCAGTTCTCCAGGATCTTGGTATATCGCCTGCAATTATTGCAGGTCGAATAAGATGGGAAGAATCAAATTATACAAAGTTTACTGAACTTATAGGACAGGGTGAAGTTAGAAAAATACTACTATAATTAAAATGATATAAACTTTCTAAAAACAGGAGAGGATATATGAGTAGCAGAATAAAACACCTGCTCACCCGAATAGACGCACTAAAACAAAAACTTGATGCCTCCCGCCCTTTGCTTAACGAGACGATACTTCAAGCCATAGATATCGAATATACTTATAATAGTAACCGTATTGAAGGTAATACCCTGACTTTACGGGAAACGGATCTTGTCATTAATAAGGGGCTGACCATCGGCGGAAAGTCAATGCGTGAACATCTTGAAGCGGTCAACCACTACGAGGCTGTTGCTTTCATAAAAGAGCTTGTAACGACAGGCGACATCTTAAATGAAAAGATAATCAAAGATATTCACTCTCTTGTTTTGCGAGGTATTGATAGAGAAAATGCAGGAAAATATCGCGGTGTTCCCGTGTCAATTTCAGGAAGCCGGCATGAACCTCCTCAGCCCTGGCAGGTTCCGAAACTGATGGAGGATCTGAATTTCTGGATTCAAGAAGAAGCTAAAAATTTACATCCGGTTATCTTTGCTGCTGAAATCCATGAGCGAATTGCAACTATCCATCCTTTTATAGATGGAAACGGCAGAACAGCCAGGCTTTTGATGAATCTGGTTCTTTTGCAAAACGGCTACACCATTGCCAGTATCTCCGGAGACACAGAAAGCCGACTGGCTTATTACAATGCCCTGGAAAAATGCAATTTGAATCAAGACAAAACAGATTTTGTGGCACTCATCACAGGATATGTTTATGACAGCATGGGAAAACTCGTAAGGAAATTGGGATAAAACAATGACCCATTTTGAAACCAACGAAAAGCAGCTTTCACAGCAGCAATTCTAATTATGGCTTTAGTTGGAGCAAGATATTTGGGATATTTATCCCCCCTAACCATCACAACCAATAACGCATTGTTTTAATTAAAAATAAAATCTATAGACAAACACATATGCTTGTGGTAACAAATAATGGGTAAGAACAATTAACTATTATCGGTTATCTTGGACTCATATGCGTTTGCCCCAAAATCAGGAAGCGAAAATAATCGCATCAACGCAACTGCCGTATATCTCTTTTGAGATGATGGCGCGGCAGTTTCGTATTGAGAGCCACAATTTTCCTGATAAGCGCACCGGTAGCAACATACAATACAGCATTGAAGATATAGCCCTTAGCGGCTTTTCGGTATTCTTTACGCAATCTCCTTCTTTTCTTGCCTTTCAAAAATTTATGCAGAAAAATAAGGGTGTCAACAATGCTCAATCTTTGTTTGGAATACAAAATATTCCATCTGATACTCGATGATCAAGTTTTTATGATTAGCTAAATTTAAAGTTTGATAGTATAATCACGACCATTAAAAATATTAACAACTTTGAAAGAGCCCATTCATAATGCTATTAACTGAATCTGCACCATTTATCAAACAGTACATTGAAGATCTCAACAATAGCCTGGAGCAATACCAACCTAGTGCGGGATTAACATTTACCCAGAAAGCATGGCTAAGCTTTTGTCTTACCGGTATATTAATGGTAAATGCTGTATGTTGGGCAAAATTTGAACGGGCGAGTCTGGGCAATTATAAATTAGCAGCTCTATCTTGGATGTTTCGTAAGGGTAAGATTTCATGGGACAATTTACTTGTTGGAAGCGTCAGGCGTATTTTGAAAAAATATGGTATCACAAATGGTGTAATTGTTTTTGATGAGTCTGATCGTGCCCGTTCTAAGAATACAAAGCGAATATACAAGGCTCATAAGCAAAAACACAAAGCAAGCGGAGGTTATGTTAATGGGCAAACAGTTGTTTTGCTTCTTTTGGTCACAGACTCTATAACCGTACCTATTGGTTTTAAGTTTTACATGCCTGATCCAGTTGTTAGTGCCTGGAAAAAAGAAGAAGAGAGATTGAAAAAAAAGGGACTCCCGAAGAATAAGCGTCCTGTCAAACCAGCATTTAACCCTGAGTACCCGAAAAAAATTCAATTAGCCCTGCTCTTACTTGAAAATTTTAAAGAATATTATCCTAAAATTACTGTTAAATGTGTATTGGCTGACGCTTTATACGGTTCAAAAGAATTTATGAATGGAGCCTCTAATATTTTGGGAGGAGTGCAAGTTATCAGCCAATTAAAGTCAAATCAAAATATACGGTACAAAGGTAAAAAAAAGACAATTACGGATTATTTCAACATGATTAACAAAGGTGTAAATTGCACCATTCGTGTGCGAGGCGGTGAAAAAGTCAATGCAACAGTGAGCAGTGCCCGCCTTAAGGTTGATGCACACGATGGCAATGTGCTTTTTGTGATAGCTCTTAAATATGAAGGGGAAGATGAATACCGTTACTTAGCTGCCACTGATGTGAGTTGGCGCACAGTTGACATTATTCAAGCATATTCTTTGAGATGGCTTGTAGAGGTTTTTTTTGAAGACTGGAAGCTTTATGAAGGATGGGGACAAGAGGCCAAACAATATGACGAAGAAGGATCAAGCCGAGGCCTGATCTTGAGTCTGTTGCTAGACCATTGCCTCCTCCTTCACCCTGAGCAAAAGGCCTGCATAGAGAACAAAACTCCCGTGTTTACCGTGGGAAGTCTACAAAAAAGAGCTCAAATGGATGTTTTGATGGAATGTGTCAAATTTTTGCTGCAACAACAAGATCCCGGTGAAAAGCTTAAAGAAATGGGGCAAGTTATCAAAAAAGTTTTCCGACTTATGCCATCGGGAAAACATATGAGCGGAAGAACCATAGGTAGATTGGAGCCAACACCCTCTCTATCACGTAAATATTGTCCTTGCTAAGTGCTTTTGGCAAGTTCGTCATCAAAAACTTGAACATCGAGTGATAATCATATAAGAGATATGCTGGATTGGGTGCCGCCGGAAAAAGTATTTCCGGCCTTCAATTTTATTATTGAAGCATTAGGAGCTGCCAACTACCTTGATGATTTTCGCTCATACAACAACAATTTACTGTGTGCATTGGATGGTACCCAATATTTTTGTTCCAAAACGATTCACTGTGACAACTGCAGCACCAAAGAGCATAAAAACGGTTCCTCAACCTATTCCCACACGGCCATCACACCGGTGCTTCTCAAACCGGGTTGCAACAAGGTAATCTCCTTACCACCTGAGTTTATTACCCCGCAGGACGGACATAAAAAACAAGACTGTGAAAATGCGGCAGCTAAACGCTGGTTAAACCAATTTGTTCCGCTTTATAAGGCATTTGGTATCACCATCTTAGGCGATGATTTATATTGTAAGCAATCGCTATGCAAATTGATTTTGCAGAACGGGCTTGATTTCATTCTTGTTTGCAAACCCGATTCTCATAAAACCCTTTACCAATGGGTTGAAGAACTTGATGGCCTGCAAGCTGTTGAAACGGTAGTGAAAAAAAGGTGGACAGGCAAAACCCATCATATCGATACCTATCGTTTTGTAAATCAAGTCCCTTTGCGTGATGGTAAAGATGCTCAGATGGTCAATTGGTGTGAACTTACAACAACGCTGCCCGATGGTACTATTTATATATAAGAACGCTTTTGCAACCAATTTCAAAATCTCAAAGAACAATGTAAAGCAAATTGTAGCAGATGGTCGGGCTCGCTGGAAAATTGAAAACGAAAACAATAACATACTAAAAAACAGAAGATATCATCTTGCACACAACTTTGGTCATGGAAAGAAGTATTTATCTCAACTTATGATGACACTGAATCTTTTGGCCTTCTTGTTTCATACCGTTCTTGAAATGATGGATAAAAAATATGAACTTATTCGTCGCAACCTTCCAACACGGAAAACCTTTTTCGATGACATACGCGCGTTGACTCGCTATCTTTACTTCGAAAACTGGGATGCGATGTTAATTTTTATGCTCCATGGCCTCGAACTGAAGGTTCCGGATACAAGTTAATGGTTACTGTAATTCGTAAGTTCGGTTAAAACAAGATGATTTCAGAGCATCAATGGCCTGGTATATGCAAAAAAATGCGGCAAATATGCTGCGTATCGGCCAAAGGTCAAAAAAGTAGTTCTCGGTAAACCAGAAACTTACCATACCCACAAAAAATCTTCTTCTCTTTCTTAAACCCGTTGAAAAATAAATTTTTAATAATACTGCCGATGGCCGTTATTTCTAAAATTAGAATTGCTGTAAAAAATTTTAACCGCTTGATTTTTCATGTAGTTAAGGTATAAATATAGATTTTGAATTATTATTTCACTGTTAGCATTTGATAAAATACTTCAATTTCAAGGTGTTAATGAAAACTAAAAACAAAAAAACCGCATTGGTGACAGGCGGAAGCCGTGGTATAGGAAGAGCGATAGTTTTACGCCTTGCGGAATCCGGCTTTAACATCCGGCTGGCCTACAAAAGCAATCACGATGCCGCTCAAAAGGTCAAAACAGAAGTCGAAAAAATAGGCGCGGAATGCGAAGTTATCTGTTTTGACATATCAGACTATCAGGCAACCAAATCAGCGCTGGCCGCAAAAGTGGATGCCGATCCACCCCAAGTGGTTGTATATAATGCCGGTATAGCCAGGGACAATCTATTTGTATGGATGACCAGAGATGAATGGGACTCGGTTCTCTCTACCAACCTGGACGGGTTTTATAATGTCATGCATACCGTAATGTTCCCCATGCTCAGAGAAAAACAGGGACGCATTGTGATTATATCTTCGATTTCAGGTCAGACCGGCCAGGCCGGGCAGGTGAACTATTCTGCTTCAAAGGCGGGATTAATCGGAGCTGCCAAAGCCTTGGCAAGAGAGGTGGGAAAAAGAAATATTCTTGTTAATGTTGTTGCTCCCGGTATCATAGCAACAGATATGACCTCCAAACTTCCGAAGGATCAAATCCTGCCCCTGATACCCTTGAACCGCTTTGGTAATCCTGGGGATGTTGCGTCTGTAGTCGATTTCCTGTGCAAAGAAGAAAATATGTATATACATGGTCAGGTTATCGGCGTAAATGGCGGTATGGCCGGTTGAACATGAAAAAATATGACAACATAGTAGTCGGAAGCGGTATCAGCGGAATGACCCTTGCGCTTCTGCTGGCTATGAACCGGTACTCTGTTCTTCTTCTTGAAAAAAATCCCCGTATAGGCGGATCAATGGCCAGATTTTACAGAAATGGTATCCCTTTTGATACAGGTTTCCATTTTACCGGTGGCCTTAATAAATCGGGTGATAAAAACGGACTTCTCCAGGATATGCTGGCTGTTCTGGGAATCAGTAATGAAATTGTACCGGTTTTTATCACCGGGGAACAAAATAACAGATTCCTCTTTGAGTCGGAACAGGCGGCCTACGGCATACCGACCGGTTATCGGGAAATTATCGAAAAAATAAAGGGGTATTTTCCTGAAGAGGAATCCGGAATTGACCGTTATTTTGAAATGGTCAGGAATGTGTGTTTAAAAACCTCTGCAATGAATCTTAGACGGATTTCTCTTGCACAGGGTTTTCTTCCTGAAGATTATGTAAGCCTCGACAATGTATTATGCAGGTTAACGGATAATCCGTTATTAAAGGGGCTTCTTTCCGCATACAGCATGTGTTACGGAGTCAAGCCCTCCGAGTTTTCCTTTGCAGATCACAGCAGGGTCAGTTACAGTCTCTATGAATCCGTTGCAAGAGTAAAAGATGGTGGTGACGCATTTATAGGGGCATTCAGGAAGCGATTCTCGGAATTTGACATTGATATCAGGTGCGGCGAATATATTGTTAAATGCGGCGATATAAAGAATAAGCATGCGGGCCGGTTTATTTTAAATACAGGAGAAGAAATCTCAAGCGATTGCTGCATCTTTACAATTCATCCCCAAGAGATATTAAAAACACTTCCGAAACAAAATTTGAGTAAAGCTTTTACAAACAGGGTTAATTCCTTTGAAGCGTCGGCAGGTTTTTTTTCAGTGTACGGTGTTTTAGAGGATAACGACACGGCAAATCAGCGCCCTGACAATTTTGCCCCGTCAATTCTATCTCTTTTTCCTGAAACAGATGCAAACAGGATGATAGATCCTGCATATACCGGCGATCCTGCTCTGGTTATCATGAAAAGTCTGGAGACAGCCCATGGTAAATCCTGCAGACTGCTGAATGCTTTTGAAGTGTCATTTCCGGAGCATGTAAGCGCCTGGAAAAATTCAAAACCCGGCAACAGGCCTTCCGGTTACCGGGAGTATAAGAATAAAAGAACAGAGAGTATCAAAGAGCGTATCCTGAAAGTTTATCCTGAATTCAGGAGCTCGTACAGGGTAATTGATGCATCGTCAATCCTGACATGCCGTGATTATTTAAATTCACCGCACGGATCGGCATACGGGATAAAACAAAAAACAGGCCAGATAAATCTTCTCGGTAGAATAGCATTCAGAAACATCTATGCCGCCGGTCAGAATTCCGTCTTGCCGGGGATTATGGGGGCCATGATGTCTTCATTTATCGTAGTCCGAAGTATTACAGGCAAAGAATCTTTTCACAGTTTTATAAACAAGAGGCTCAGTTGATAAACAGGGTTGTCATTTCAGGTTTGGGGGCAGTTTCACCCCTTGGGCATGACGTTCCTTCCTTTATAAAAGGGATCAGGGCCGGCAAAAGCGCTGTCCGGCAAATGGCTGGCTGGGATAAGTATATTGGTTTGCGCAGCAGGGTCGGAGCCGCTTCTGTTTTAACCGGCGAAAAAAAAATCCCCCGTAAAAGCAGAAGATCCATGAGCAGAATGAGTATTTTTGCGGTCCAGGCGGCTCAGGAAGCTTTGGCGGATGCGGGCCTTGATACCGTAATATGCTCAACCGGCAGGGTCGCATGTATTATCGGTTCCACCATGGGCGGAGCTGAGAGTCTAAATGAAACATTCGAAATAATGCTGCCCGATAAAGACCTGTCCCGGCTTACAGCCATGAAATTCTTCCAGTGTGTTTCACATACGGCGGCCATGAATGTGGCTCAATATTTGGGTGTTACAGGTTGTGTTATGGCTACCTCCGCTGCCTGCGCTTCATCATTGCAGGCCATCGGCACAGGATACGACCTTATCAGGCTCGGGCGGCAGGATATGGCGCTGTGCGGCGGGGCCGAAGAACTTCATCCCACGGTTACAGGATCTTTTGACATACTCTTTGCAACATCGATTAGCTATAATGACGCTCCCCAGTCGACTCCCAGACCCTTTGATGAAAAGCGGGACGGCCTTGTTTGCGGAGACGGGAGCGGAATTGTGATTTTGGAAGAATATGAACATGCCGAAAAGCGGGGAGCGAAAATATACGGGGAAATAATCGGATATCATACATGCGGAAACGGGTCCCATGTCAGCCAGTCGGACAGGATATCTATGCAGGCATGTCTGACGGAAGCGCTGGCAGATGCCGGAATATCCCCTGGAGATATTGATTATATAAACGCCCACGCAACAGCTACTTTACATGGAGACAAAGAGGAGGCTGCAGCCATAAGGGAAATTTTTGGCAGATCCGTTCCTGTGAGCAGCCTTAAGGGTTATATCGGCCATACCCTCGGCGCCTCCGGAGCGCTTGAGTTGATAGCATCCATCTCCATGATGGAAGAAGGGGTTATCTATCCGACCCTTAATCTGGAAACCGTAAGCCCTGAATGTCAGGGGATCTGTCACGTAATGGAGCCATTTAAAAAAGATATTCGCATTTTGGCAAAAAATTGTTTTGCCTTTGGCGGTATTAACGCTGTCCTGGTATTAAGAAACGGAAAATATTCAAATGACCAATAACAATATAATCAATTTAACCAACCAGGTTTTTGAAGAATCGTTTGAAATAGAACCGGATCGATTAAAGCCGGAAATGAATATTTTTGAGGATTTGGGACTCGATAGTCTCGATATTGTAGATCTTGTGGTTGCATTGCAGCAAAAATTCGGAGTCAATATTCGCGATGATGAAAGGGTCAGACAGATTCGTACATTAGGAGATATTTATCAGTTCATTGATTCATTAAAAACGGATTAAGCAAAACAATCTGTTCGAAAACGCAAGAAATATTGACTTGTCTCATTGGACTTAGTAAAAAATATAGACTTTGGTATTCGATTTTTTAAACCCGCTCACTTTTTATAAACAAAATATTACAAATACCGTGAAAAATATCCCCTTAAATGAACGTATAATTTTTGCCCTGGACTTTTCAGACCCCAAAGAAGCTTTACAATGGGTTGCAAAACTGGATCGCAAAATTAAATTTTTTAAAGTCGGCCTGCAGCTTTTTCTGGCAGGCTGGTGGCCGGTTATTGATCAGATCGCTGATCGCGGCAATAAAGTTATGGTCGATTTAAAATTTTTTGATATTCCGGAAACCGTAAAGCTTGCTGTGCGGCAACTGAAAGACCGGGGGGCCGCTTTTGCAACTATCCATGGCAATAAGCCGATAATTGAAGCTGCGGTAAAAGAAAAAAACGACCTTAAAATTTTGGCTGTTACGGTTCTTACAAGTTTTGATGAATCTGATATGCGTGAAATGGGGTTTACAAAAAGTGTTGAAGATTTAGTATTAATTCGTTCTAGAAAAGCATTACAATCAGGTTGTGACGGCATTGTTTCATCTCCCCTGGAGGCCGTTGCCCTCCGAAATGAATTCGGGTCAAAATTCCTCATTGTAACTCCCGGCATCAGACCGGGGCTGAACCGTGATGTTGAAAAAAACGATCAAAAACGAACAGCAACAGCAAAACAGGCTATTATTAACGGTGCCGATCATGTTGTTATTGGCCGGCCCATAAGCACATCTTCCGATCCGGTTTATACCATTCAAACAATCCAGGAAGAAATAGCCGAAGGATTAAAGTAGGGGTTTGCTTCACCTTTCCGTGCTCGCTTTTGAGCAAATTTACCTCATCCTGCAGTTTATAGCAGGTTTGTGTTTGAATATCACCGATTCATCTAAAACGTTTATTGCTTTTTGCAAATTTTAAAAAATCACCAAGATTAAGGATAAAGCGCTTCCAACTATCCGGAGAACGCCAGAGCATGGAGAAATAATTAAAAAGTGTTGCAGGACGCGTATAATATGTTTTGTAAAATTTTATAAAATGTTCTTCCAGCTTTTGCTTTGTAATCCCTTTGGGGATGAATTGAAAATTCATGCAATCCATTTGTTCCCAGTCTTCATCAAATTTTCCCAGTTCGTTTATATTTTCGTAAATCGGGGAGCCGGGAAAGGGAGTAAATTTGGCCAGATTAATGTCGTCAATGGGAAGTGAAAATACATAATCCATGCTTTTTTTAATGCTTGCTTCTGTTTCGCCGGGCAAGCCGATCATTAAAAGCCCTTTAACACGTATCCCGGCCTTTTTGATTAAATATATTTTTTGGGCCAGAAGATCGAGATCCGGATTCTGTCTGTGCCGGGCAAGCAGATCCGGATCGCCTGTTTCGATACCAAGGCTGATCATCCAGCAGCCCGCGGCTTTCATTTGCAAAAGAAGCTCAAAATCAATATGTTCGGCCCTGACAACGCAGTTGAAAGTTATTCCCAGGGGACGGTCAATCAACATTTGGGTAAACTCCGCCACTCTTTTACGATTAAAAGTAAACTGATCATCGTAAAAAGCCAGGTGCCGAATCCTAAATCGTTCTTTTAAATATTTCAAATGTTCATATAAATATATGGCCGAATTATACCGAAAACTTCGCTGAAACACAGATCTGTCGCAATAGCTGCATTGATACGGGCAGCCGCGGCTGGAAATGCAGCTTGTGCCGGGATTTTCGGGGTAGTTGAAAATCGGCATTTTGTATGCCTGGGGATATCCTTGAAGTTTTTCATAAGCTGGAAACGGAAGCGTATCAAGATCAAGCATATCCTTCCTGTAACCGGTAAAAGATATTTTTCCCTTATCTTCACGCAGCACAATCCCTTTTATTGATCCTGCCCCATCATGCCCTCTTTCAACCAGATCTGCCAGGGTTTGTTCGCCTTCGCCAACTATGGCAAAGTCGACATCCGGAAAGTGATATAAAACTTTTTTTTTCAGGGCTGAAACATGCGCTCCGCCGAAAACAGTTTTTATATCCGGCTGGATACTTTTTACAGCTCTTGCAATGCGAATGCCGTCCAGGAAATTGGAAGTGGTGCAACTAAAAGCAATATAGGCCGGCTTATTGGACAGGAGATAATCACGGATAAGAGTATCTGCGTTTGGCCTGGCATAGCAATCGACAATTGTAGTTTTTATTCCGCGACGTTCAAGAAATGCTGCAATACTGATCAGCCCGATCGGCGGCATTATGCCGGCTATTCTGGAGATATCGTGTGCTGCCGCCTCGGCTCTATAACCGAGTGGATAAACGAGCAGAATCTTGTTATTGTTTAAAGCCATCATATTCAAAGTAGGTCAGGAGATCATCATCAGATATATTTTCAAATAAAAGAGGTTTAGGTTCTTTGGGATATTTTTTATCAACATATCTGGGAATGGTGATTTCTTTGACTGTTTCTCTGATTTCAACAAATTGGGCAGCGCCGGTTTTAGGATGTGTTTCCAGTTTTCGTCTTTCCGCCCATTGATAGGCATCATCATGATGTCCTGCGTAACAAAGCATTAAATTGTCCCGGGTTTTATGGACGATTAAACGAATATCACGGTTGACCCGCACAGACCAGAAATTGAGATCCTTGGCCCTTTCAATATTGTGAAACTGCATGCCTGGATTGGCCTGATTCAATTGCAAATCAAAAGCAGTAGTTTTGACGGCCTTTTGTTCATCATTGCTTAATTTTGCAAGATTGTCGGTGAATGTATCGGCTATTCGGAAGTTCATCAGTTCACCTTGAACACTTTCATCACCTCATCACCCAGATGATTGATCACCTTCACAGCAATACGGCCGGATTTTGGTTTGTTAAACGGGCGGGATGTGTCGCTGTTAAGAGTCTCCCAGGCTTCCTGGTTGATTTCGGCTTTGAGGGTGGTTTTTAATGCCTTGTACGGATCGTTTGCGCCGAGGAAATAGGCATGGCGGACAAAGAAGCTTTCCTCGTTGTAGTCGGTATCAATGAACCAGCAGGCAATGCCCTCGGCCCCGTCACTGCGGACTTCGCCGGTGTTGGGATGAAATACATCTACGCCGTTAATTTTTACCTGAATCTGATCGTCTTCAGCATTCAGAATGTCAATGTCAGGTTCACCGAAAATTACAAACAGGTTTCCTTTGCCGGTATTTTTTAAATCATCAGCCATGTGCAGGTCGGCATTCATCCTGGCCTTAAGCACGGGTATGCGGCCAAGTTTGTCAAATTCCGATGAGTGCGCGTCGTAATTAAATGCGCAGGCAATCAGCACATCAAAATCCCCATCACCGGCTTCACGGGCGGCAGAAACCAGGTCCGGCCGTGTTACTGTGCCAAACTCAGGGCCGATGAAAATGGCGGCGCGTTTTTCAGCCTTGGTTTCAGTATAACCTTCAATATATTTGCCTTCCGCGCAAACATAGTACCCAGGCCAGGGAGTAATGGATGATAAATTGATTTTGTCTTCCTTGTGGGCCTGCTGCACGCCTGCGGTTTTAAGGTTTTCCAGAATCATTCCCGCAAAATCCTGCTTCTCTCCATAGCCCTCTTGGGATTCTGCAACAGTGTCAATCAATTCATCGTTTTCATCCACGGTCAGCACACGGTGGGGAGACAGGCTTTCAACGGTGAAAGGGCCTGCCACTCGAACCTTTTTTTTGTCTTCATAGGGTTTGTCGTAGAGATATTCAAAATCCGCTTTTGCCGCGATGGATGCATCAATTTCCTTTTGCCGGGCAATGCGGTGTCTCCACCATTCGTTATGGAATTTTTTGACTTTGTTTGACCATTTGTCGTCTGCTTCACGGGGGATTTCCCATTCTTCCCAATTTTTGCCGAGCGACTTATTGACTTTCTCTCTCAATGGCTCCAAAATTTTCAGGAATTTTTCCCAGACTACATCAATTTCTGTATTGTTAGCTATTGATTTAAGCATGATGTGTGGAACACGTTCGTAAACAAATCCTTGACGGATATTGCCTTGGGTCGGTGCTTCTGACGGAGCGGTTCGGGAGACTTCAGCTTCCTTGAGTTGCCCATCACGGCTGTCAGACAAAAGATAATAGGGATAACGAGCGCCCATGATGCGGGCGCGGGCAAGCGCAAGTGCAACACGTGAAGTGTCAATGGTGATCCAGCGACGGCCCCATTGCTCGGCAACGTAAGCTGTGGTACCCGAGCCGCATGTAGGGTCGAGAACGAGGTCACCTGGGTCTGTCGCCATCATTAGGCACCGCTGAATTACCTTCCCAGATGTTTGAACGACATATAATTTTGATTCGGCATATCCTGAAATCACAGTATCATCCCAAGAATTATTGAACGTTACTACCGGAAAATCATCAGCGAAGCGTCGATATCGAAGACGCTTGCCGATTCCTACAAGTCGACTTGCTTTTGCCAATCTTGGCAAACCTTCTTGCGAAGCCTTCCAATGAGTGTTTGGTGGAAGTTTGTATGTTTTCCCAAGATATAAGAAAGGATATGTCCCAGCTTCACTTGCACCTTGCGAACTCATATCACCAGGCATGAAGCGAGGATCCCCGGTCACTGTATGCTCTCGGATTTCGTCTTTTCCTGAATATTGAGTGTCAAACAATTGGTCGCTTTTTTTCGTAAAAAGCTGCCTATATTTAAGATGATCAATTTTTTTTGCGTACCACAACACATAGTCGTAGATATTCTCAAGATAACGAGACCCTGTGCCTGAAGTCTTTTTAAAAGCGATAGTAGATGCCAAATTCTCATCCCCAAACACCTCATCCATCAAAGCCCGTACCCGATGCACATTCTCATCTCCAATTTGAACAAAGATCGACCCCGACTCCGTCAACAAATCCCGAGCCACAGTCAACCGATCCCGCAAATAAGTCAAATACGAATGAATCCCATCCCGCCATGTATCCCGAAATGCCTTCACCTGTTCCGGTTCCCGGGTAATATGGTCAACCTTGCCATCCTTCACATCCCTACTCGTCGTTGACCACTGGAAATTGGAATTGAATTTAATCCCATAAGGCGGATCAAGATAAATGCATTGCACTTTTCCACGAAGCCCCTCGCGTTCGGCCAGAGACGCCATGACCTGCAAACTGTCGCCAAGTATCATTCGATTGGACCAGTTTGCATCGTGCTGGTAGAATTCGGTTTTTGCGCCTTCGCTGGGCAGACCGTTAAAATCGGAAAAAAGATCCATCTGTTGAGCTATACCCGACTTTTCCTGCGCCTCGGTCTGTTTGATCAAATCGTCAATCAAGACCTTTGGATGAACCTTTTCCTGGATGTACAAAGGCGGGGCATGCACTACCAGGTCAGACCAGTCCTGTTCATCCTTGCCGCGCCAGACAAGCTGGGGGTCCAGATCGCGGTTGCGGCGTTCGTATGCGATTTGAATAGGCGTTTCTTCGTCTTTTCGCATTACAGACTGATATTCAGCCGTAGGGATGTTCTTGCGGATTGCTTCAGCGTGTGTAATGGTTTCAACGGTTTTGCTGATTTTTTTCTTTTTGCGCGGCATAATTCAATCCAGTGTTGATGGTTCGTATTCTGTTCGTCTGGCTTATGTCCAGTTTAAAGTACTGGCCTTTTGCATAATGAAGGCAATTTTTAGCATAGAGCATTCATCCATGACCCAATGAGGCGTTTGATGCGTTTGTGAGGCCTTTCTTTGAATGACATGAGATGTCCCCATTGTCCCCATTTTGTCCCTTTTCCAGTATGATGAAATTCATGTCCCATTTGTCCCCATTTTGTCCCTTTTCTTCGAAATGACATAGTGGACGCCTGGTCCACGACTGCCTACTTGCTCAATGATCCCTTTTTTCTTCAAACCGTTTAGATCTCTCGTAGCAGTCTTCTTAATGGAATTTGCCACCTGTTGATATTCTGCGTTGGAGATTTTTCCATGTGTCTTTAAGTAGACCACGGCCTTTCTCTGCCTGTCGTTCAAATTATATACAGACAGCACCTCTTCCGTCAGCCAGTCCCGCCACAGTGTGTTAACGAAAGATCCCTGGCGCTGCTCAAAATCCGGTTCAGGAAGACCTGCTGCACTGCACTGCTCAATCATCATTTGGATGCCGGAACCGGCCTTTTCAATATATCGCGCTAAATAAAGAGATTCCGCAATCAGCGGATTGCCGGGCAAAGAAGGGTGGTCAACCCGCAGACTCTCCAGCGTTAAAGTACCGGGCAAAACACCGGGGTTCCAAACTTCCAGCCGGTCGACAAAGAGACGTATCTCCACGGAGGCATTACTATGGTAATCACGATGGGCAATGGCATTAACAATGGCCTCACCCACGGCATCGGGTGGAAGTTCATAAGTGGCCGGTGCGGTGATGCTGTCCGCGCGGGTGCCGACGGCCCTGTTGATCTTTGCAAGAACGAAATCGCGGGCTTGATCTACTTGTTCAAAAAGATCCCCTGTGTATATCTGCTGGGATGCAAACGGCCGTCGATACATAGTGCCGTGGCAATGAATGCACTTGGTTTCGGCAGGGCGGTGGAATCGCTGGGGATTGACTCCGAAAAGCAGTGTCGCGGCGTTGGTTGGTTTCCCATTTTCCAACAGATTTAGATGGGTGAGAAGCGCTTTTGTGCTTGTCCTGGGTTTAAGGGGAAATCCGCGTTCCCGGCGGGCGGTCTCTATAAACCAGTCGATGCGTTTGCGGGAAATCTGCTTGAGGGTCGCTCCGTCACAAGCCGAGGTGTCGAACGGCGGAATGCGCAGCGCCCCCATTCCGTCAAGATAATCAATAAGACTGGCATAAATTTCTGCGGTCAGGGCACTGACGTCTTCGACGCGGCGGCGAATCAGCCCATCACCGGCCTTTCGAATCAGTTGCTTCATTTTGGGTGCACGTTTTTTTTCGTCCCTGCCCCAAACGTAAATCAAACGGGTTTTTTGGTGTTCAGTAGCATGGTAGTACTCGTGTTCAGTGGGGGAAACGCCGTCATTGTCTTCGTATCCGTATTCGTAGCCGAAGATACCCACATAAATATCACATTGTTCAACCGCTTCAAGGTAGACCTGATCCGCAGAGCGATCCTTGGCCGGCAGTTCTTCAAAGAGAAAAACATCGGATATAAAACGACGCAAAACAGCGTCGCCAAGAAGAAAGACCTTGAGATCCCGGCGAATATCCTGGAATTCCTTTTGAACGCTGCTAATGAATATTTTCAGACGAATGGCCGGCATCCTAATTAAACCTTTCCCGTTATTAATACCTGTTCAATCATTTTATTAAATTCCGCTTCAACTTTTGCTTTAAAGTCAGATTCGATCCGGTAAACTTCGGTAAATTCAGCAAATGCCCAGCGCCCATAATGTCCGTGGTTATTTACGCCAGGAACCCAGTAGGTCTCCATAGTAGATTTTTTTTCTTTGGCATCCTCGCGGCGATATCCCTTGATTTCAACAATCAGGTTCATAGGCTTGTCCCGGCCGTCATCAATCAGGACAATGAAATCAGGCAGGTACGTCCGCATTTCAGATCCATAGCGGTATGGGACTTCCAGCCCAAGGTTATGGTTCTTGACATATGCCTTTACTTTTGGATGAGATTCCGCTACTCGGCAGAATTCGGCCTCCCAGTCGCTGTCAATAATCACCCAGTTGATATGACATCGCCGGGCATCTGTTTGCCAGCGGCTCTTTTTGGAGGTATTGAAGTTTGCGTGCATGGTGGAGCCGGTGGGATTATACGGATCAAGCACTGCTTTGACAGGTCGTTCCCCGATCAGGGAACGGGTAATGGCGGCAGTAATCCGTTCACAGGCCATGTCAGCCAGTTCCTGGTACATCAACTGGGCCGGATACGTGCCGCCTTTACAGAGCAGACAATTGTCAAGCCACTGCCTTGTGATTCTCTTGAGCTGACCAAACAAATGCAGCTCGGGATCTTTGTCAGGATCTCGCCATTTTGTGTATAGTAAACGTTTGGTAACGTGAAACAGCAGGGTTAATCGCCGCATGTCTTTTAGATGCTTCAGGCTGAGATCCACACCCTCACCGATTATGCCCTGATTTTTGGTAATAGACGGACCAACGATACCCGGTGTCAACTCCAGAACAGAGTCTTCATTAAACTCAGCCGTCAGACGTTCTTTTGGCAATTCAACGCGATAACCCTGGACACGGGGAAATTTTATTTCAAGAGCGTCGCGTTCAGGTCGAACCGCTTTGACATGGATGGTTTCTCCTGGCGGCTGAGGCGGCGCTATCACCGGTTTGGCTGTGAAATCAAACGGGATTCCCAGTATATCGGCATACTCAACATTGAAGAGACCTTCTTCGTTAAGGTCATAAGATTGACGGCGCAGAGCGCGGCCAATAACCTGTTCACACAAAAGCTGTGTTCCAAACGCACGCACGCCAAGAATATGGGTGACAGTATTGGCATCCCATCCCTCGGTGAGCATGGAGACTGACACCACGCATCGGATCGATTCACCCAGTCGTCCCTGCTTGCCGACAGTGTTCATGACCTCCCTGAGCAGATCATGATCCGTAATATTTTCAGCCTGACAACGGTCACCGGTGCGCTCGATAATTTCCCGGCGGAAACGATCAATTTCGTCGGCTGCCATGTTCCGAAAATTTTTATCCAGCGCATCGCCGGATTCCAGTTGCCGGCTGTCAATAAGCAAGGTGTTTGGACGCCCCAACTGATTGCCATGTTCATCAAAATTTCTAAACAGCTCCAAACGGCCATTTACTAACTGACTTGTACCATCTTCATTCTCCCTGTAAAAACCGGAAATATAATCATAAACCAGTTTGGATGTGGAGGTGTTGTTGCAGACAATGATAAAGCAGGGCGGCACATGAATGCCGTTTTCTTCCCATAGATCATATGTTTTTTTGTAATGCCCGTAAAGGGCTTCCAGCGCGGTCTGCAGTTCAACCGGCAGGCTGAGAGGATCAAGAACTTTTGACTTGTCTCTACCTTTTTTTGGCATTTTTTTACCAATATGCTGCCAGAGATTTCGGAATTTTGGCATCTCTTCTCCGGGTATGTTGTCGGCTACCGGTACTCTCGGCAGTTTGACGATTCCGCATTCAATGGCATCCATCAATGAAAAATCACTCATGGTCCATGGAAACAGGGTGCCTTCGACATAACCGGAGCCGCTTAAAAAAAATGGTGTTGCCGATAAATCAATAACACGCGAAATGCCGAGTTTTCGATTAACAGTCTCAAGACCGGAAATCCAGAGACGTGCGGCTTCATTATTTTTTTGGGCTTCTTTTTTATCATCACCTTTCAAAGTACTTACATCATTTTCGCCTGGTTTCTCTCGATAACAATGGTGCCCCTCATCATTGAACACCATGATATTTTTTATTCCCATGAGGTCGGGCATCACCCGCTGAATCATCTGGCCTTCTGTTTCTAATGTATTTAAAGCTTCGCCCCGGCCCTGAAGCAGGGAACGACCTCCCCTGGAAAGTTCCATTCGTTCACGCTGTTTAAACGCATGATAATTGGTAATTACAATTTTTGCCCGTTTCAGATCAGAAAGCATATCGTTTGGCACCAATTCACGGCTTGCATAGTAGCTGTCCGGATCATTGGGAAAAAGTACGCGAAGCCGATCGCGGATAGTTATGCCCGGAGTGACAATCAGGAAACCTCGTGTAAATTTTTTACTGGTGGGGCGACGCACGGCATTGATGGTCTGCCAGGCAATCAGCATTGCCATAACGGTAGTTTTACCTGTGCCTGTAGCCATTTTCAGAGCCAGGCGCATAAGTTCCGGGTTTGCGTCGTTGTTTGCGTTTACAAGATGTTTAAGAAAGCCTTTTTCGCTTTTACCGGATTTTGGGGCGACCTCGGTAAGCCAGATGGCCGTCTCGATTGCTTCCACCTGACAAAAGAATGGGCGGATATCATTGAACTTATGGTGACGCCAGTGCTGAATCAGGCGGGCCGTTTCGGGACTAACTTTCCAGTCATTTGGATTCTTTAAAGTTCGCCATTTATCCACATCACGACGAAGGGCATTGATGATCGGCGTTGGGTCGTATTGTTGCTCTTTAGTTGAAAGCCCCTTGCCCTCGTCGAAAACAAATTCCTGTTGTTGGGGCGCATCTTTGTTTTTGCGTTTTTTCGGCTTTGGAATCGGAGTGATGAACTTTGCGCTGCGACGGTTTTTAATAATTCGCTGTGTCGGCTGGCCTTCATTATCAAGCTCCCAGTGCAGTGCCGGATATTCATATGGGGAGTTGAGGATGGGTTGTTCAAAGAATCGATTATCCATTATAAATCAAACCTTTCAAACATTTTTTTATGCAACTCCAATACATTTTGTATGTAGATCAATAAATTAAATTTTATATCTTTAAAGCGGCAAGAAATCCACCATTCCTTTATAGATCATCACCGTTTGAGTTTGCCGCTGGCTGTCCTGTCTAATTCTTTTACAAGTATAAATTCTTTGGGCACTTTATATGAAGCAAGGCGCTGATAGCAAAATTTTCTGAGTTTGTTTAAATCAAAATCGTCTGTTGTCCCGTTTTTCAGCACTATCCTGGCACATGGCAGTTCTCCGTAAATATTGTGCGGATTGGCGTAAACCAGGGAGTCTTGCACCTCATGGTACTGATTAATTACATATTCCACCTCATATGGAAATATCTTCATGCCGGTAAAATTTATGATGTTTTTTTTACGCCCCGCAATAAAAAGGAAACCGTCATTATCCAGTCTGCCAAGGTCGCCGGTCGCAAACCATCCGTCCGGTGCAACCTGGTTTCTGCTCCTCCATGGTGAAAAATAGGCATCAAACATCCCTTTGCCCTTTATATATATTTCACCGATTCCCTCTTGATTCGGATTTGCAATTCTGACCCTGTAATCAGGAAGAATTTTTCCTGCAGATTCACGTTTGGCAGGGTTTTTTGAATTATTAATAAACGGAAGCCCGACCTCAATCAAACCGTAGGCCTGGGAGAGTTCCAATCCGAATTTCCTGTGAAAATCGGCGGCTGTGGATACAGATAAATGTGTGGCGGTTGATACTGCCAGACGGTAGCAACTGAATGTTGCAGGCGGGAACATATCTGATTTTATCATCATTCGGTAATGAAAGGGTGATGCATAGATAAATGTGCCCCTATTGTTTTTCAGTCCTTGCTGCAGTGAATCGGGAAACGAGCCTGAACAGATTATAATGGTTGCGCCTTGCCTTAAAAAAAGCAAAATTGTGACCACAAAATGAAAACTCATGGAAAGCATCCAGATCACCACATCATCGGAAGTTATATCCAGAGCATTATTAGCAGCATCCGTTCTTTGAACTATGGTTTCATGGGAAAGGAGAACCCCCTTGCTCTCACCTGTAGTTCCTGATGTAAATCTTATAAACGCAGGATTAAGATTGTGATACTCTCCGGGCAAGCTGTTGTCTGCCCTGCGTTTATAAATCCAAAGTTCTTTTGTCACAACAATATCGGCAAAAACAATCTTGCTGTCATTACTATAGGATTCAGTAGAATATTCAGATCTGTCAAAGATAAAAAAGTTTACGTCTATCCGGTCAATAAGCTCATCCGTTTCGGCATGTGAACAAGAATCCGGAACCGGAACTATCACCGCATAAACGGAGAGTACTGCCAAACAGGTAATGATATAATCTATAGAGTCTTCACATAATAATCCGACCCGATCTCCCTGCCCTAGACCGTTTCTTTTTAACTCGTCGGCTGCTTTATTAATCTTAACCAACAGTTCTTTATAGGAAAGCTTATCATCGTTCTGTATAACTGCGATTTTATCCTGAAAAGCCGAAGTTTCCTTTCTGATTAATTCAACAATATTCATTTTTTATGCTCCGCAGATAATCTTTGCAAATAGTCCGCATTGGTACAACAAATTTTATTTCCCGAAAAACAACCTTTATCGATTCCCGCAATGGATGACAGACCTTGTTTAGCTGGAGGGGTTTTGATGCTTTGATCAATAAAATAGAGATAAACTTTTTCTATAGATTTTCAGATAATTAATTGCACAAGGCCAGAGGGAGGAAGGCGTATTATAATACTCCGACGACCGATAACGCAGTGAAATTATTTATGTGGAAATCTATATCCTGATGCGGCGACTTGGCCGGCCTGCTCACCCATCGACATACAGGTGCCCATAACCCGGGTGGAGCCTAATGCTTCACCGGTTACTGATATACATCGTCCGGCGCATAAAAAATTTTTTATCATTTTATCCTTGAGACATCCGAAAGGAATTGTATAGTAATCACCAGGTAACAGATATTGATAGCGTGGGCCCCTGTTTTGGTACCAAAACTCTATCGGCCATGAACTTTTGACTATGCCGTCAGAAAACTTTTTACCCTTTAACACATCCTCTCCGGTCAATAAATATTCGCCGCTTAAACGGATCCCCTCCCGGTCAACTACGGCTGAAGATTTTTCCATGATGTAAGAATCCCGAAAAGCAGGGATCTTTTTTCTAAGAACAGAATGTACCAGCCGGGCATCCGCTTGTGCCTGTAACACTCTATTCGCTTCTGAACCGGGAGGAATGGCGAGCCGGCAAAAACCTTCATCCCCATCATCCTCTGCAATAAAAGTGGTAAACTTCAGGTGAAAAGGAATCTTTTGTGCTCTTACCGCCCGGGCCAGATAGTACGGCACCTTAATACTTGCCATATCATCCGGAGGGTAAAGGCCCTTGAGCTTAAATGTAAATCCTGCCAATTGACGTTTATCCGGCGTCGCCGATCTGTATTTCAAGCCTGCTAATTTAATTATTACACCATCACCCGAACAATCTATGACAAATCCGGCCTTGATATCAATTTGGTCCATTAAATCACATGCGGTTACGGAAACAATTCTGTCATGCCCTGATTGCACGGAAACAGCCCTGGTATTATACAAAAGGACCAGGCGGTCAGTGTTTTCACTCAATGCCCTGAAAACAGAAACAAGATCTCCTGTTGAAAACGGGAGGACATACACCCTTCCCATTTTATAAATATTTGTCCCTGGAGCAAGTCTTTTTAATCCCGCCGTGATTTCACGCGCAATACCCCTGTTCAGGGTCTTCCCCGGCATTGTTACGCCGTTTAAATAGAGCCCGCAAATAAAACTATGCAAACCGGTAACAGCCGTGCCGCCCGGGAAATCATTTTTTTCAATCAGAATAGTTTCAGCGCCTGACCTGGCAGAGGTGACGGCGGCGCATAAACCGGCAACACCACCCCCCACAACCAGCACTTCACATTCTATTTGTTTGCGGGACATTTAGGCTCCAAGCACGGATTTCAAGACGCCTGTAATCAAGTTTGCCTCATTATCGGACAATAGATCCTGCTTATAGGATAAAACAGCGTTGAGTTTTCCTTTAAATTTTTGAAAAAATATTCCAATACCGGGCGGGACAGGAACCCTGGGCATATGGGTAAGGTTTAATACCTCCCGGCCCATAAATTCATTTGACTTGAATGCGGATTCTCCAACATAAGAAAAACTGAAAGACGAAATGACTCCCTTGAAAGGCAGGAGTATCAGGCGGCTCAATAGAGCAGGGGGCGCAATTCGTAAAAGCATTCCGGCTTCTATAAAATTGTTCAGCACGCCGTTCCGGACCTGGTCATATATCTGAGACTTGATGGAGTTTAAAATAAAATTCAGGTCATCTGATTTGTCCGCCTTAATTTTGAGCATAAAAAAAGAAACATGGTTAAAAAATACTTGTTTTTTAATCTTTTCAGGTGAACGCATATCTATTCCGACCGGCACAAGATAATCACTGCCCACTATTCCCCTTGCTTTAAAAGCAGAATGCAGTGCATTAACAGAGGATGCCAGCAGAAAAGGCATCAGCATCAGGTATCCGGCCTCATTATTCGATTTTTCAATAATTCTATCGCTCTTGTCCTTGCTGAAAAAAAGCAACTTAAATTTAAAATCAGGATATTTTAAAGGCGGCCCAACAGGTAAAACAAGCGGAGGCGCATTTTCAGCTATCCGTAATAATAAGCGGTTGACCTTTTGCCCTGCCTTGAATTTTCTAACCCACCCGGAAAGATGAGGAGGTTCCGTAACAGAAACATCCGTTGACAGTTCAAAATTGCTGTCCCATTCATCCTGCAGCAAACCTAAAAATGCCTCGGCTCCCCTCCCGTCCAGCAAGCGGTGGTCGAATGTCATAGCTAAAAAACTTTTTTTTCCCGCTTTTATGAGATTAAACGCAAGATGTTCCTTTTCGCTGTTAAATGGGGCATTAACAGATCGTTCCAGCAAGCGGATTATCCAGCCGTTTTTTGCGTCTGTTCCGATTTGATCAGTATTAAACGGTATCCTGACAGTATTTTTTTCTGATGGTATTTTCCAGTATGGGGCAAGGTTAAAAGCCCGCGCCGGATGCCCTGACAGGAGTGGATACTTTTGGATCAACTTCTTAAGTGCGCTTTTAAGTTGATTTTCATCCAATTCACCTGCAAGCTCAAAGACAAGCTGTGATATGTTTCCAACGCCGGTGGCCTGTTTGGTCATATAGTCAAACACATGGACAAGCCAGTCCATACCGGTCAAATATCGCCTGTCTGTGATATTTTTTAATAATACTGAAAGAAGCATATAAATTTATAAGGGCGGGTTGCTCATTTTGCTTATGGTAAATGAAAGGGAACGGACAGTCTGAAAATCTTTTTTGGTCAAACCTGATTCCATTAATTGTATCTTAAATGTTTTTTCAATAAAAACAAGAAGTTCAACAAAGCTCAAGGAATCAACTCCGAGTTCATGCAGGGGTGTTTCAGGCAATATTGCAGCAGGATCTCTGGATAAAATTACCGCAAGTTCATTGACAAGGGTTTCTTCGATATGTTTCATTTTCCTCCATAAGGGCTCGCTCAAGCTCCGGCCCGCCGCAGGCTGACAGCGGAAGTTTCTCCACTGCAATTATTTTTTATACATCTGATATAATCAATATCCGCAGGTTCGGTTTTTAAACACAGGTTTACGGAGTGGGGATTATCCTGAACCGGGCACCTGTATTTAACCCGGTTTTTCAGCATCAAAGCGCCGGCTGCGCAATTAAAAGCGCTGCCTGCCATCATGCTGCCGGAAACAGGTGCATATCCTGTAATTATTGCACCGGATGAGGCAAATTGCAAGTATCCAGTCTCATCGCCTCCCATTCCGTCGGCATCAAGAATATACATATCGGGTCTCTTTTCGTCAATTAAGTTGTTTCCCGTTGTTACAGATGAAATTTTACAATACTTTCCCGGCCTATCTTGTTTAGAGACAAGGAAAAAAACGGATCCTTCTCCTGGAACAGCCGGCGCAACAGGAGAAAACCGGAAAGGCCTGATCTTGCCGTCCCCTGCAATTTCAAGCTTTTCCGCACATATATATTTCATCACATCGCTGCATTCGTCCACACTTCCAACCAGAACATTATCACATCTTTGCTGCTCAATCCAGAGTCCGGCCAGAATCAGGGCCTGGTGAAAGGAGGATTTAAATTGGGTCAGTGTTAAAGTAGGCCCGTGAATGTTCAAGACTGATGCGATATAGGATGCAGCGGCATTATGAACTGAATTGGAAAAAAGAGTCGGGGATACTCCTCCGTCGCCATAATCTATAATATCATTAAGAAAACGAAACGTTGTTGCATGGGGACCGAATGCCGTTGAAAGAATTATTCCTGTAGATTCGATCTTGTCGGCGCCAAGGCCGCTGTCAATAACAGCATCACAGGCCGCAAGAACCGCCATTTTGCTGAATTTATCGGCCCTGCGAATTCTTTTTAACAGTTTTTTATCGACGAGATATTCCTTATTAACTGTGTATACAGGCAAAGACTTATCAGGAAGCAGGGAGTATGGTTGCTGAAGCGGAGGGACCCAGCCCTCGATCAATGCCGCCTCAAAGTTGTTGATACCACGTCCTCTTGTAAAAACCGTACCTATTCCGGTAATATTCATTCGTTATTCCAGGCTGATAATCAGCGCAGTATTGGCGCCTCCGAAGGCCAGTGATGTAGAAAGCGCAAAAGTACCCTTTACGGGAGTAATCTTTGTGACCGGGCTGATGGATATTTGATCATCAACAGATTTGAAACCCGGGCCGGCCGGAATCCAGCCCTCTTTCAGGCCTATTGCGGTAAATGCGGCTTCAAGACCTCCGGCTGCTCCAAGAGTATGCCCGGTAAAACCTTTGGTGGAATAAAATTTAATTTCAGACCCGAACATTTTTAACAGCATTGCGCCTTCAACCTTGTCGTTTTCTCTTGTGCCTGTGCCGTGTGCATTGACAAAGGATATATCATCCGGGCTTATACTGGCCTCATCCAGCGCGGCTTTAATTGCAGATTCCAGTCCTGCGCCTTCAGGATGCGGCGCTGTGAGATGGTAGGCATCGCCTGCAGAGCCGTATCCGGACAGAAATAATAATGGTTCAATGCCTCTGTTCCGTGCAGAAGCTTCCGGCTCCAGAACCAGAATCCCGGCGCCTTCTCCCAGGTTTAATCCGTTTCTTTCCCTGTCAAATGGTCTGCATGCCGAACCGGACAAAATGCCAAGCGAACCAAAGCCGCAAAACGGAACCCGGTTAAGTTCGTCCGCGCCTCCTGCAATAGCTATATCACAAAGCCCGCTTTTCAGCCAGGCAGCAGCAACACCGATTGCATCAGCGCCTGATGAGCATGCATTTACCACTGTCATTTGAGGTCCGTCAACTTGTAATGTACAGGCAATACTTTCGGCAAGGTTGCCATTTAAATAACGATCCACCGGTTCTGCAGGGCCGGCGCCGCTGCTGCGGTATTTACGATAAAAATCTATATCATTCAACTGGCCGGCCACAGTGGTGCCAAGGCAAACCCCCACACGGTACGGAGAGAGCTTATCCGAGAGGCCTGCTTCGGCCACAGCCTCTCCGGCAGCAGTCTGGGCAAGCCGGATGGTGCGCATACCATCTTGTTGCTTCGTTATGTATAGATTTTTTACTTCAAAAACAGGATACGATAAATCCGTCGAAAAGCCGGAGACCGGGCCGGGATTGCCGATGCCGGATTTGAATGTTGCAAGTGTCTCTTTGACACCTCTGCCAGCGGCGGAAATGATACCGGTTCCGGTTATTGCAATCTTCATTGGTTAATGTTTTCATAAACATAATTTGCAAGGGTCTCGATTGAATAAAATATTTTTTGACCCTGCTCCATATCCTGTATTTCAAGGCCGAAGTTCCTCTGGAGAATTACCACTATTTCCACTGCGTCCAGGGAATCAAGACCAAGCCCGTCACCAAAAAGAATTTCATCGTCTTTTATTTCTTCCGGGTTAATATCATCAAGCGCCAGGTTTTCCACAAGAAGTTTTTTTAACTCTTCACGAATCTCCGGCAAACTATTGCCCTGCTGCTCTCCCATCAACTATCTCCTTTTTCCAAACATCATGAAATAAAAAACATTGGTAAGGATGTTTTGATACAAATGCTTCAATAAGTTCTGCAAAACTCATTACCCAGTATCTTAATTGTTCTTTTTTGTTTCTTCTGCCCTTATATTCAGGGCGTAATATATTGCTAACATCCACTAAATAGCTCGTATAGTCGACTTTAGCTGCGAATAAAACAACTATCGGGCATCCCTGTGCCGCAGCCATGCTGAAAGCGCTGTATGGAAAGAATGCTGTTTCTCCGAGAAATGGAATATCCAATGTGTTTACGCCGTAACTCCTGTCGCCCATGATCGAAACAATATGTCCATTTTTCAAGGCATTCATTATTTCGATAACACCTCCCATATATTGATCAGGCGATATTATCTCTATCGCTCCCTTTTCTATTCCCACCTGAAGCGTTTCAATAACAGCCGGGTTATCCTCCCTGCGCATAAGGAGATATACTTTTTTCCCGATTTTGTTTAATGCAGTCAGAGCTATCTGCCAGTTGCCTACGTGTGATGTAAGTAAAATAAACCCCCGGTCGGAATTGTCCGCTATATTAATCAGACATTCATATCCGTTTAACCGCATATTAAAATCGACTTGTCCGGAAACAGCCGCATATCTGTCAATAAGCTGTTTTCCCTGATTGATTAAGAGTATGTATATGTGAAAACAGGATTTCAAAAAACCTGCTCCCGGAAATCTTTTGTGAATATAAGCCCGAGCGGCTGAAACAGCCGTCCTGTCAAAAAGAAAATAATAAAGACATACAAAATATAGTAAACCGTATGCCCCTTTTAATCCGAAAACAGACAATGAAACCCTGAAAAACCAGAAACCGAGCCTGTTCCCTCTTCTTTTATTTTTAAAACTTGTTTTCATATGAAACAGGAATTTTTATCAGCTTGCGGGCGGTAAAAAAAACAATTATGCCGACTATGGCAGATAAAAGAGGCGCTACGACCAGTGATCCAAGAAGCCATTCAAACAGCCTGGCATGAAGTTCCTCCAGCATTATTTTGAATGAAAAATGAGTTAACCATTCACCATGCCTCATATAATAGCCTAGTTCAACACAAACCATCGGGATAAAAGGAGGCATACAAATATTCTGAATGGAAACGGCCATGACTTTATTTAAATTAAGGCAGGCAGCAACATAAAGAATCACCAGGGTATGAACAAATAAAAGGGGCAATGTAGCTAAAAAAGTTCCCACAGCCGCGGCCGTAGCCAAGCCTTCAGGGGATGCGTTTTCTTTTAGTAACCCTTTAATCAGTTGTGCAGGATGAAGAAAAAGCCATAAATAATCATGTTTAATATTTTTTTTAACAAGTTTTTTATGCGGAAATGGTATGAGCCTTCTTCCTGTTAATCGCGCATGCATGCATGATATACGAAAATTGTCTATAAACGGTTTAAAGTTTGAAACACGGAGTTCAGGCTTGGGATACGAGACATCAATCTGAACAGTTTCGAGTCGGAGTCCTTTCCATACTGCCCTGGCCAGGACTTCTGTTTCAAAATCATAATATGAGCCATGTAAAGGAATTTGTGAAATATATTCAACCGGATATGCACGGAATCCACTTTGGCAGTCATCTATATAAACACCAGTTTCTATCTGCAGCCACATGTTTGCAAATTTTCTTCCAAACCTGCTTGCCCCCGGGATATTTTTGTTGCCACTAAAGCGCCTGCATCCTACAACAATAGTGTCGTCAGATAATTTTGACAAAAAATTTTGAATGTCAGCAGGATAATGCTGTCCGTCTCCATCAATGGTGATCATGAATCGGCCGCCTTTTGTCTTTATAAATTTCAGGGCGGTTTTGATTGCGCAGCCTTTTCCCCTGTTTTTTTCATGAGTTAGAACAATAATATCTGTTCCTGAAAAAAGTTTTTTTACATCTGTATCTTTGCTTCCGTCATCCACGACAATTACATGACGCACCAGTTTACGGCAGCCTTGCGCGACTTGTTTGACTGTATCCCTGTTATTAAATACCGGGATTACGCACCAAATATGTTCAGGTTCAAAAGTCATATTTCTTATTTTTTTCTGCGTTTTCTTTTATCTGAAAGCAGCATATCCCACATGGAACCGGAATATCCTATTTTATGCAGAAATTGCAGGCTGCTGTCTAATGCATCAGGAGGAAAGACACAGTTCCTTGTATCGGAAAACCCGGCGGTTAATGTTTTTTCAAGCCATTTTTTATCCAGTCCCGGAGCAATATAATATACAGGTTCCAAAAGGTTGCATGTTTTTGAAATAATTCCTTCTTTTTGTGCTATCCCTGCAAGAGGAGTGTCAGGAAGAATTCTTATTCCCATAAACATGAATGAAACGGTTTTTTGCATGCTTTTAATATTTTCCATGCCCTGCAATACGGTTTCTTTTGTTTCACCCGGGGAGCCGAACATATAGAAGTGCGCGGTTGCAATTCCGTGTTCAGTAAACCGGTCATTAAAATCGATAATATCTTTAAATATAAACGATTTGCCCAGTTTTTTCAATGTGGTATCCGTGGAAGCATCGGCGCCGATTTCAGCGGCCGTCAGTCCGGTCTGCTTCATCATTATAATATATTGGTCATTAATATGTTCCGGCGTAAAAAATGCTGTCCATGGAACATGAACGTCTCTTTTTTTCATCTCCCTGATCAAGTCGATATAGTGCCCCTGGTCGTCATTGAAAACCGAATCTATAAAAAAAATATAGTTGGCTCCATGCTTTTCCACCAGGTTCTTGATATCATTAACTACATCCTCGGGATGACGGCATCGAATAGTCGAGCCCTCTAAAAGCGGATATGAACAGTAAATGCATTTGTGTCGGCAGCCCCTTTTGGTTTGGACAGGGGTAACATTCCCGCTTTTTTTATAAAATTCCATCAGACAGGGGGTATAATCTGCCGAAGGTATCCGGCTGCCGCTGAGTGTCAGGGGCGATTTCAGGCATTTTTGTTCAGGATATATTCCTTGTTGAGCATCAGATACCAGCTTTACCATGGAGGACTCACCTTCGCCCACAATCCCGTAATCAGCCCCTACCTCACTAAGAATAACTTCCGGCATTATGGAAAAACCTGAGCCGCCCAGAACTATTTTGGCATCTGTATGCGATTTTATTTTTTGAACGATTTTTTTAACTACATCTATATATCTCTCTTCATTTAAAAGGTTTACATTATCTATATTCCGGATTGAAACGCCTATGATTCCAGGGTTAATTTTTTTTATTTTTTCGCCCAGCGCATCGAGCGACATTTTTTTTTCAAGAAAATCAAACAGATATACCTCGTTGCCTGCATCCTGCAGGGCCTGGGAAACCATGCTCAACCCCAGCGGGTATACAGGATAAGGGGTGCCGGCAATATTGGAAGAAATGAGCAAAACTTTCATGGCTGTTTCTTCCATGAACGGTTTGCGCTGAGGCGTATATTGTTATAGGTTCCGTCCTTTTTTTCCTTTTCTATGACTTTAAGGTAAAGTTTGGCCATCTTGATTTCTTTGCAGCAATCAGCGTAAAAAGTATCCCAGGCATATTGGTACATCCTCTCCAGGGCATCCACCGACATTTTTGCAGGTTTAAAAACAACCTCGCCGGCCGTATAGCGGGACCAGTCATTATGGATAATCCTGTTTTCTTTTTCCAGTTGGGTTCTGATTCTTGTATGCGGAAAAGGGGTAAGAATTGTAAACTCCGCCAGATCGAGGTCAATTTCAAGCAGGAAATCGACGAGGCGTTTAATGTAATCCTCGTCATGATCGTCCAGCCCCAGCAGGATAGTCCCTTCAACTCCTATGCCGCGCTCCTTGATCCGCTTGATTTTATTACGAATATGGTCAGATGTGTCTACTATAGCCTGATACATGTACCAGCAGCCCGCCTCTGCCGCCAGGTCGAGGATCTCATCATCATCCTTTATGGGATGTGATATCCATTTTTTTTTCAAAGGAGCAATGGCTTTAAAGAGTTCCTTTTCCCAGTCATCGTCCTGCGCCAGGGAATTATCGACTATAAAAAGACGGTTATTATCTATGCCGGCGAATTCTTCTACAACTTTTTCCATAGGCCGGGGCCTGAATTTGCGTCCTCCCAAAAAAGGAGTGCAACATGGAAAGCAGTTAAAACGGCAGCCACGGGAGGCATGCACCAGATCGACCATCTGAACGCCCCGGAAATTATACAGATCACGCTTCAGAATACTGCGCCTGGCAGGTCCGATCAGGACGGTATCCGGAAAATCGGATTTAAAGTCATATATTTTTTTAAGCCGTCCTTTGCGTAAGTCATCGACAACCCTGCTGAAATGTCCCTCGGCCTCGCCGATAAAAACCGCATCTGCGTGAGCCATGGTTTCCTGAACATGCAGCATGGTTGCGATTCCGCCGAATATAACCTTTTTTCCCATACCCCGGTATTGATCGGCAATTTTCCAGGCGCGTGGAATCTGGCAGGTGAGCATTACCGACAAGGCGATTAAATCAGCGTCATTATCAAATTTCAGTTCTTCCACATTTTCGTCACAAAAGGATATTTCAATATCATCACTCAGAGCCGCTGCAAAAACAACCGGGCCGTGAGGAGGAAGATTAAATTCAGGCTGATTCTTTAATTTCGGCCATTTGGGGTATATTAGCTTAAGTTTCACGATATTCCTTTTGCGATAAAAGCTATCTCCGCTGTAAGAGACTGATCTTCTATCATTAGTCCTTTTTTATGATGAACCGAACTGTCCGGTTCCAGCAGCATGCAGATTACTCTATGGTCGTCCGCTGATACAGCCAGCATTGATGGGGCCTCATGCCTGGAAATCATGTCGCCGGCGTATTCTATCAGCGACCTCATCCTGTTCCTCCCGAATTTTATATACAAAAGGGGTCCCCGGCATCCAAAATGGATTGCGGCTTCCGCCAGCGGTGTTGAGGGGAGAGTATAGATAAACAGATTACCCCGGCCAAGGCTGCGGCCGTTGTCAACATAATCTTTGAAATAAGCAAGGTTCGACTGAAGACATCCGGCCTCGCCTGTTCCGATAATACCGGTCTCTTTTTTTTCAGATGCGGAATATCTGATCCCCGCATCATTAAAAGCCAGGGCAGCAGCGGCACAGACCATTTTGGAACTTTTGTCAAAGCGTCCAAAATTTTTGACGGAATATGCAAATAATTCCTGGCCGGCAAAATCAGATGCCAATGATTTAAGATCGGAATAATCCCGTGCGGACTGTTGTATAATCCGTCCGTATCTATTTTTCGTGATCCAGCCTATGCCGGTTATGTTGATCATTTTTTCACACTGGGCCGTAATACAATCGCGCCGTTAACTCCGCCAAATCCTGAATTGGTTGAAAGTGTAACAGGTTTTTTAAAATTTATAGGTTCCGAAAAAACCCATCCATCCGCTTGCTGATCTGCATCAAGCAGATTAACAGTGGGAGGCGCAGTCATTTCCTGCAAAGATTTCAATGCAATAATTATTTCCACTAAACCGGCCGCTCCCATGGTATGCCCGGTACCACCTTTTATCGAATATACCGGGACGGGCTGTTTAGTGAAAATTTTTTTAAAGGCTTGCATCTCCATGGCATCATTATAAATGGTGCCTGTTCCGTGTGCAGAGATAACACCAACGTCATCTATGGTGACGGATGCGGATTGCAGGGCATGATGAATAGCTGCGGCAAGTCCGCGGCCGTCTTTAGCCGGTCCGGTCATATGATTCGCATCACTGGTCAGCCCCCATCCGGCAATTTTCCCGAGAACAGGCCTTTTTTCCCTTAAAGCCCTTTCCGGGCTCATCATCAGAATAAAACCAGCGGCTTCGCCCAGGGTCAATCCCTTTCGATTTTTATCAAAAGGCCGGGCTGTATTTTCGTCCAAAGCCATGATAGCGGAAAATCCTGAAAAAACAAATTCACTGACGCTGTCACAAGCAACAACCAGAACCGAATCGTATCTGCCCGAATTTATCAAAGCTGCGCCGTGTGCAACGGCTGTATTGGATGATGTGCATGCAGCGGAGACAAGCAAGCCGGGATATTTGACACCTGTCAGTTTGACGATTTTTTCAAGCAGGAACCCGGGATCGCTTTGCTTGTATTCACCTTTGCCGGTGATTATATGACCTTCCAAATAACCTATCTCGCCGGTTGTTGTGGCCAAAATGGGAAATGAGTCTTCAGGAATAAGCGCTCTTTTATCTTTAAACATCGGCGCAAGCATTTTCATAATTATAGATTCGCCGGAGCCGCAGGAAAGACCGGGTATGATACCGGCCCTATTTGTTTTAAAATGCCGTGTATCAAAACGCGTTATTTCACCAATGGCGCTTTCGCCGGCCATTAAACGTTTCCAACAAAAATTTACTCCCTGTCCGTAAGAAGTGACCATGTCGCAAGCCACCACTACGGATTTTATTGAAGGCATTTTAATTCTCCCGATAACCACCGGCGCTTGCACCTTTCCAGAAGTTCAGGGGGATATAGGCAAAATTCATTGGTGCTGCTATGGATAAACATCTGAATTGAATAACCTGTTGTTGTAATGATCTCGTCTTTTTTTACAATCATAAATTCCGTATTGAGCTTTGCTCCTTCACACCAGATCAGAGATGCCTTAACAACAAATTCATCTTCCAGCCTGAGCGATTGGTGATAATCAATATGAAGCTGAACTATGGGCGCCCCTATATTTGCGTCAAAATAATCCTTATATGAAAGACCGCAGGCCCGTCCCAAGGCGGCTGCAGCCTCTTCAAAATAGACCGGGTAACGGCCATGCCAGACAATCCCCAGGGCATCGACCTCACTGAACTGAACCAGTTTTTTCACTTGTATGGATAGCGGCTTCGGCGCGCCCGGAATCGGCTTGAAATATCCATTTTTTTTACGGCGCTGCAAAATCATCTCCGTTTTTTTCTATTGTAAGTTCAAGTTTGGAAATTTTTTCTCCTCTGCAGGTTACCAGTGCCTTGACAATACAAATGCCGTCAAGATTCCTGTCATTTTTCCTGCATTCAATTAAAAGCTCGTCTCCGCATGCAACCGGAGCAAAAAATTTGGCCGTCACGATCTGGCTGATAGATAATTTTTGGTTATAATATCTTTGCAGCATAGCTTTTACAGCCATGATTTTGCAAATCCCCGGCAGGATCGGTTTATCCGGAAAATGCCCCTGGAAGCCGATGAAATCGGCCGGAAAAATAAATTTTGCACAAATTTTACCATCCTCGGATATTTTAAAGTCCGACATGCAGGCGGATACTTGTTTATACATATTTATTAAAACACTTCCTTTAAACGTATAACGCTTTTTTCAGCGTCGGCTGCGCTGAAAGTTGATACTGTTTGGTGATTTGTAATCTTTTAAGAATACATTGAATGGACAAAAAGATAAATAAGAAAAAGATGAAAATATTAAAAGACTATTGCCGGGATGAGAAATACAATAAAAAGGGGGATTCAATTATGTATTAACAGCTCTATCTTGAAAACCTGCTTAAAAAAACAATTTTCTAACTTTTGCATAGCCAACCTGACGGGATAAAATTCTATAATTGTTACTATAGAAACAAATTCGGCCTGCAAGGGCAAGGGCAAGGGCAAAAACAGTTTCAGTTATCACACCGTCTTCTATAATCATGCCGAATTCGACAACAGCTACAACAGGGCGCCTGTTTCCCCGTTGCGTTACATGATGCGGGATTCCCGGCGCCACTGCTTTTGCTATTCATTCCATAATTTTATAACAACCAAATACCCTGATTTTTGTCAATAATTAAGCAAGGTGTCCTCAGAATTCAAAAATTAGCTCCAATGTTGTATGCTGTTTAAATGATAGCACAATTTCGGGTATGGCTGGTGTAGAGGCAGAATCCATTTCTGCCCCTGTATCATTTTTGGCGGATATGGATGGGGCGGATATGGAATCCGCCCCTACGGTGGTGATTTCAATGATTCCGTGAATATGGTTTGGCATAATGATAAATTCATGCAATTGAATATTGTGGAAACCATTCGGTATTTCGTTCCAAATCCGATGGACCATCATTCAATATCATTTGTAACTATTCAGCGTAAGTAAATAAGCTCAATATATTGGTGAAATTAAGTAAATTTGGGGACATAACCCAATTCTCCGCAGGAAATCGGGATTGTGTCCCCTGAATTTACGGGTCGGCTAAATAGTTACTATCATTTTACTGTTTTCAATATCATCTGATAATTTTAATCGGTTTTGGGTGCAAATGGTGATAAAATACAATCCCGGTTGGGAATAATCATATCCTTTCAACCGAATGGATCGGCGGTGGTGAATGTCCGGATTGTATTTTGCCGTTTTGATTTGCCTTTGTTTTCCATTGCGACACGCTCTGACTTGGGTTGCGGGCAAAGACCGCCTTGGTCTTTTGATGTTACATAGTGTCCATCCATAAATAGGATAGTTTGTTCGAGATCAAGGCGCTCTAAAATTTTAACCACAGGAATACATTGAGTATTTCGAGGATTAAGATTTTAGAGCAACGCAGATATCGGACGAAATAGCCATTTATGGATGGACACTACATAATTTTCCAGGAATGTTCGCATAGTTGTTAAAAAATAATGCTCAAAATCCAAGGTCAGAAAGCCGGATTTAACGTGCATTAACAAACTGATAGTGCTTCCATATTTGTATGTGCTTGTTCCTGCCATTATACTTTACACATATTGATATTGACTATATTTTATGTATAAAAAAGTAAAATAAACTTGACTTTATAGATTGGTTGTAATATGGATTAATAAAATTAAAAAATAAAGGAGTTGTCATGGAATGGGCAGGGGAGAAGATTAAATATTTGATAAAGAAAAATAATTTTTCCATAGTCAAATTAGCCAAAAAAACAGGTGTTTCCAGGCAGACAGTAAATGACTGGATCAATGGCCAGGTTCCCAGGGGCAATCATTTAATTAATCTTTGCAAACTTTTCAAAGTAAATCCCGATTTCTTCTTTTCCAAAGATTTTGACAATTCAATATCTGTTCCCGTCCATCGCACAAGAAGAACTGCCAAGGTTACACCGGCAATGCAGAAAGATGCACTTGAACTGGCCGGAATCTATGAAGTTCTTTTTAAAAATGATGCCAATTCAAGCGTTGTTCCTGTTGTAAGAGTTCATAATCGAACTGATGAAGCTGCAAAAAAAATTGCAGGAGAGTTACGAAAAAGAGCAGGAATCAGTCAGGATATTCCTCCCGATTATGAACAAACTTTTTCTCTTTTGGAACAACTTGGAATTAAAGTAATATTTCGGTGTTTTCCTGAAAAAATTAAAGCCTATGCTTTTTATACAAAGATTCATGGGCATAGAGTTGTATTTGTTAATAACAGCACAAATATTATTGATCTGATTTTTCCGGTTTTACATGAAGCCGTACACGCAATACGCGACGAAATCCAGATAAATAACGCTTTTGATGCTGAAGAGGAAAATTTTTGTGACAATGTAGCAAACTATATTCAATTCCCTGAGAAATATGTGCATATGGTATATGATGTCATCAATGGCTTACCTGCAGGAGTTCAGGTAAACAAGCTGAAAACTTTTGGAAAAACTTACAGGCATGCTTTATTTGGAATTCTAAAACAGATTAAAACTATTGATCCTGATTTTAATCTCAAAATTGGAGGCGCTGACTCAAATTTTAAAAAAAGGTTTCACACAATTGGTGATATTTTGTTTGCAGGCGATGACCCCAGAGATTATGTCACAAAAATTTCAAAGTTGAGTCCTCTTTTTATAAGTATCATTCTCAACCAGATTGACAGTATTACAAATAGAAAATTGGGAGAAATGCTTGGAATTGAAAGTGTGCTGGACATAAAAGCAGTTAAGGATGAATTGATCAGGATGAAAAAAGCGGCTTCCTGATATGTATATTCTCTGTGATACTTGCAGTGTCTTGATGCTGATAAGGGTAGCCCCGGATATGTTTTGTGATGATCGTTATGGGTGTGTAACCATTCAGGAGGTATCCCAGGAATTATTTCGTACTCAAAAATTTAAAAGCAGGTATCCCTGGAGGGCATCCTATAAAAGCAAAATAAAACCATTAGGGGCGTCAAGGGTTAAGCAAGGAGATTATGAGCTGCATTTACAAACAATAAAAGCCACATAAATTCTGATTTCTTCACTCATGATCAACGACAATTATTATTTCCTCTCAACGGCAATAAAAATAACCTGCCCCGTTAAAGGGACAGGCTCCAATATAGAACCGTGTCAGAGAACCTCGATTTTCCCCAAAATAAGAGCCACTGACACAGGTTTACCGCCTGCCACCTCTCCTTACCCTGCCAAGGCCATCAGGCAGGCGGTATGGCCGAAACTGAAAGTTAAGGCCAGAAACGGAATTCCCATTGACTCGCAGCTTTTTTCTTGTTACTTTTCGATATACAGAAACCTTTTTGCTAAATAGAGAAAAGTATCATGTACGGAAGAAACTTATATATAGATAAAATTAGACCATTTATTGATAAGCCTGTTATTAAAATTATTACAGGAATGAGACGGGTTGGAAAAAGCTGTTTGATAAAACTGATTATTGAAATGCTTAAACAAAATCCAGAGCATAAAAATGCCATCCTTTATATCAATAAAGAGTCTCTTGATTTTGAATTTATTTCCGATTACAGAGATCTTAACCAGTATGTAATCAAGTGTTTCAAAGGTATTAAAGGGAAAAAATATCTTTTTGTAGATGAAATACAGGAAATAGCTGAATGGGAAAAAGCAATAACCTCATTGTTTTCACAAGGTAATATCGATATCTATGTTACAGGTTCAAATGCTCATCTTCTCTCTTCTGAAATAGCAACACTTATCTCCGGACGATTTATCGAGTTTCCTGTTTATACGTTGAGCTTTGAAGAATTCCTTTTATTCAGAAATGATAAAAAAGAAGATATTGAAACTGAATTTTTAAAGTATCTGAAATTTGGAGGTTTTCCTGCTATTCATCATTTTAATTTTCATGAAGAAGTTATTTATCAATATATTAATTCATTATACAGCACCATACTTTTAAAAGATGTTATCAAAAGAAACAGTATTCGGAACGTATATCTTCTTGAAAAAATTACCCAGTATGTTTTTGATAATGTGGGTAATATTTTCTCAGCAAAAAAGATATCCGACTTTATCAAATCGCAAAAAATGAAAGTGGGGATAGAAACTGTTCAGAATTATATTTCGTATCTTTTGTCTACATTTGCGATACATAAAACATCCCGTTATGACATAAAAGGGAAACGCCTGCTGGAACTACATGAAAAATATTACCTCGGTGATTTAAGCCTGAGGCATGCCATGCTGGGATATAAAGAGACCGATATTTCGGGAATGCTTGAAAATCTTGTCTTCCTTGAACTTAAAAGAAGAGGATTTAATATCCATATTGGAAAATATGGTAACAAAGAGATCGATTTTATTGCTGAAAAAAAAAATAAAAAACTATATATTCAGGTTGCCTATTTACTGGCATCACCAGAAACCATTGAAAGAGAATTTTCAGTTCTTAAGCGAATTAAGGATAATTATCCTAAATATGTGATAAGCATGGATAAGGTTTTTGGTAATGATTTCGCTGGGATCCGGAGAATAAATTTTATTGATTTCCTTTTGCACGTATAACCAGTTTATATCGATAAATATAATTCTTTAAAATAATTCCCGCGGGATGCAGTTTACCCTTTTTTGAGATATATTCAAAGTAAAAAACAGACCAGATTTTACGCCCCTTTTTTATAAATCTTTTCTCTATCAACAGGTTCCCTGTACCCCCAAACAGATATTCCATTGTCCCGCCGTTGACAGGTTGAAAAAAAATAATTTTTTTATTTTTTTTAACAACTTCGGCATTTTTATCCGGAATCCGATCAAAATATATGCTCCTGATATCATTTGCCACCATTTTGGCAAAATCACCTTTTTGTGTAAATTCTTTCATTGCAAATCTGCAGTCAACACCCTGTTCATCGCCTGCCAGTTCAAACAGTTTGACACCCATCGGGTTAATACAGGCCAGGGTGAATTCTTTTTTCCGGGTATCAATCCCGGTCACGCCGATGGCCGCAAACGAATGCATTTTATATTTAAAAACTGTGGAACTGATCAATTGAAAACTTTGCGGGAGCGATGCCTCAAAGCTGTCCCGAACCGATTCCGGATCAACAGCTTCCACAGGAACAAGGACTGCTTTTTTAAATGGTATTTTATTTGCGCATCCGCTCAATAGCAGTATTAAGCCTGCAATCAATATCAACCTGAGGACTCGCTCAAAAATAACTTCACATTTTGGCATCTCATATTCAGGCTGCCTTTGCACGCTCCTCATTCCGCAAAGTCCTCGAAATAGCTCGCTATTCCTGCGGCTTTGCTCAATATGAGCGTCCAAATCCAACCTAAATCTGAGCGCCAATTCTGTAAATTTATTTTTGAGCGAGTCCTTAACATGAGAATGAGGGCTCCTTTTTTGTTGTCCATAGCCTGAACATGGCCGGAATCACAAGGATAGAGGCCGTAAATCCGGCCAGGATACCGGTAACCAGGGTAATACCGATTGAAAAGAGCATTGGATGTTTTGCAAACACAAGTACTCCGGCGCCTATCAACGTTGTTACCGCTGAAAGCGTAACAGCAGTATAAGTGCCGGTTCTTAATTTATGATAACAGGTATAGACCATGAAAATACCGTAATCAATTGAGAGACCCACCACAACCATGCCGGCGATTACAGAGGGCGCATTCATCGGCATTTTTATTAACGGCAGCGCTCCGCAGATTGTCATAATGCTGCTTAATACCGGTATCAGCGATAGCAGCGCAAGTTTGATATTCCTTAAGAGTAGAACTGCCAGCAGGGGTATCATAACACCGGCAATAATTGCGAGATAAATAATTTCCGAGGCAATCGACCGGGAAATAATATTTGCAAACTGATTGCGGGAGACAATAAAGGTGTCCGGGAATTCATCACACACTTCTGAAAGGAGCCTGACATATTTTTCCTCATCCGGGAAAAAAGAGAGGATTTCAAACCCGTCTTTTTTATTTTTAACAAATCTATCTTTTAAAACGGAAAAAAATTCCGGTCGATCCGGAATGTTTTTTATAATCGTACCTGCCGTAATATTATCAAAAAAATTTAAAAAAGCATCTTCCCTGAAATTATATGGTTCACCATATCGGGCAATCAGTTTTTTGAGTTTTGAGGCACGGTTTTCCTTCCAGAATCTGTTCCATCGCAAAAGGTTTTCTTGCCTTGTTTTGGCAGACTGCCAAATGGAAGCAAAACTGGTGAAATTATTTTGCCCGATTTTTTCCGTGGCGATTTTATAAATACGTTCGTTTTTTTCAAGAGCGGCCTCAATAGTTTGGCCGGAAACAACAAAAACAGCCGGCTGCCGCGCACCGCCCCACACCTGATGAAAATTCTGCTCTGCCTGGAGCACTTCCGCCGCGCTTCCGTCGAATTGCTTTATGTCATTGGAAAAAATTAACCCCCGGCATGAAATCAATAAAAATATCATAAACCCGGCCCAGAAGCAGACAATCAGCGGGTCTGCAACCGGTTTTTTAAAAAATCGATTTTTATTTAAACTTGTTTTTTGGGACTTGCAGGATTTTTTTCCAAGGAAGTGTGGCAACAGGAAAAGAGCATATAAAAGACATATCAGGATGCTTATAATCGAAAACAGGGCGAGTTGCCTGTATCCTGCAACATCAGAAAAAAAGAAAGCCGCAAAAACACCCATGGTGGTCAGAGCGCCTGTTACTATCGGTTTAAAGACCTTTTTTACCGAATCAGGCCGGCCGTCTCCCGTGCGAACCGCCATATAAACGTGGATTCCATAATCAACGGCAATACCGGCAATCACGCCGCCCATTCCGATAATAAAGTATGAAAGCTTATCCAGGATCAGACAGGTAATATTGATCGCCGCGAGAACGGAGACCAATGGGATAACAAAAAGGAGAACAGCTTTTATGTCGCTGAAAAAAAAGAAAAATAATAATAAGAATACAATGGTGGAGATCGAAAGCGTTAAAAAGATGTCTTTTTTAATTACAGTCTCATTGCTGATGGTATGCATATGTCCGGCAATTATATCCGCCGTAACATAATCGGGAAGGTCATTCAGACGGGTCTTGATATAGTTTATGAGTTTTTTTGATCCAAAACCGTCGGTTAATACAACCGGTGTTTTTAAAATAACCATGGCATGGGTCCCGTCGGAACTGATAAAATGGCCGTTTTTGATGTTTATCTTATAACCGAATGAATTTGTCAGTTTTTCCAGCGAATGCAGGTATTTGTAGTTTATACCGAGGGGGTCGGAGCTGATAAATTCAGACATAAAAGATCCGGCCGGGCCGAGAAGACTGCGGTAGTTGTTGAAAAGCGCCGTTTTTACGCCCTGTGGAGAAATTTGCCGGTCAATTTTATTGAGGGCTTGTTGATTTGTAAGCTGCGGGACATACTTTAAAAAATCAAGCATGTCACCCATTATATTGTATTCTGCAATACCGGTTACCACATCTGTTACAAGAGGCGTATTTAATGAAGCGCAAAACGTGTCGACTGCTGCAATAAGATCAATCGTTGTAAATTGTGATGACTTCAGCTGAAAAGAGATGATGACCTTGTCGGAGATATCCGATTCCCGCAGAAAACGCATGCTTTTGCAGATTTCGTCATTCGCGGGCAGCATCAGTTCCACGTTGTTGTCAAACCGAATATAAACAAGGCCGGCGGCGGAGGCTATGGTCAGCAGCAGGGCGATTATTCCCACCAATTTTTTATGAGTTGCCGCTGAGTCGAAAATACCGCCAAAAAGCTTACTTAGCACGTGGTTTAACCTCCCACGCGGCATCGTCGATAGTTTCGTTTAAAAATGTATTGACAAATGTCAGTTTTGTGCGGTCGCCTGTTTTTTCGTTGATTTCTATTTTTTTAATATAACGTTCATCATCCCGGAAGGTTACCGTGACGCTGCTGATGGCGTTATAGGCATAAGTTCCATTTTTGGGAATAAAGCGGAGCGATACCGGCGCCCGGCTGAGAAGCATGATCCGGTATTCATTGGTCATGGAACCGTATGTACCTGAAAACCATTTATTCATCTGTTCAAAGACTGTTTGCAAGGCAGAATTTTTTTTAATAGAAATTTTTTGGGTTTTGTTTGTTTCTTCATCCCACTGAGCAATAGTATCACCTTTAATGACTACCTTGTATCTTAGCGGTTCAGTAACATACCAGGCTAAAAGATCCGGTTTTTTTAAGTAAACAAATCCTTTAATGACAAGCCTGTTTTTAAACAGGGCCAGATCCTTTTCCTGGACAAAGCCGGATGAGATACTATTGATCTCCGACATATTATGCTCAAGCCTTGTCAGCACCCCGCCGATTTCATCACAGACATTTTCAGGCTCTTTAGCAAAACAGGCGCCGTAACCGGCAAAAACTACAAGATAGAATATTATAAGAAGGTATGCTTTTTTTTTCATTAACAAAAACCACGTAGAGTCAGATTTTTTGCCAGATTTTTATCTCACCGTCGGCAATCACTTCATCTTCCCGGGTAATAATACCTTTTATGATGCCGAAATCACCATAGCGCGCCTGTTTGAATATTGAAATGTTCAGCCTGTCTCCAACTTTTGATTGTCCTGAGATTGTCAGCTTTTTAGCACCGAGCAGAAGACCTTCATGGGAGCAAGAAGTCATACCGGCATGCATGAAACCGTTAAACGCTGCTATACTCTGGGCCATCATTTCCAGGTAGACAGTTTCATCGATAACTCCATCCTGTCCGATAAAGGGCATATCCTCTGCGATTGTTACGGAAACCTCGGCAGTACGTTCTCCAATCATGAGGATATTATCGACCACCCTCATGGGTGGTTTTTGCGGAATAAGACCATTAATCGGGCATGGCAGACTCACAATCTCATCTCTCTTATCTATATTTTTCCAGCAGAGAGGGTCGGATGCAAGATAATCCCCGGTCATTTGAAAGGCAGCTCCCCGACATCCGTAGCATGTGTCGGCCTTTTCGCATGCGCCGCACGGACCCTTGATTGTTTGTTTATAATTTTTCAGGTTTTGCAGTACTTCACTATCTTTGATGATATCGGCCAGTCTTTTTTTTCTGATGCTGCCCACCGGAATGTTAATCCCGACACAGGGCATAACATCGCCCCTGGAAGTAACAAGGCAGGAAAATTGATGCCGCATACATCTGTTTCCCATCAGGGGCGGTTGCGGGTCCCAGACATATCCATACTCTTTCCGGTCTATTTCCGAAACCAGGTAAAATACATCTTTTAATTTTTCAGGGCGGACATTCAGCCACTCATTTGTCAGAGCATTTTCCTGGGGTGTTATGATCTCAAAGTAGGGGGCAATATCACGATCCCGCAGCCAGCGCCAAAGTTCCGGGATTTCATCGAGATTTTGCCGGCAGATGATTGTACTGACAGCCAGGAAGGTCTGTTCTGATGGATATCCGGCCTGACGGAGATTGCTTAAGGCTTTATGGATAACCTTAAATGAACCATTTTTGCCGGTTAGCAAATCCTGAAGCTTTTCATCAAAGGTATTCATTTTTAATACAACCCTGACCCGGTTTTTGTATAATTCTTTCGCAAAACCTTCAGTAATCATCGATCCGTTGGTAAACATCTCAACCTCCAGAGCATGATCCCTGATAAACCGGATAATTGTCAGAATATTCGGATGAATCGCGGGCTCTCCGCCCAGCAGAATAATTTTTTCGGCGCCCAAACCCCTGGCCTGCAGAATAACGTCCTTGATCTCATCCAGTGATAATTCGTTTTCAGGGGCTGCCTTGTCCGGCACATAACAATAAGGACATCGAAAATTGCATTTAAGAGTCACTTCTATTTCCATAGAGAGGAGCCGGCCGCTTTTGACGGCTTTTTCAATATCCTCCATTTTGAATTCAAAATTGTGGATCTGGCTGGAACAACTCATTGAATATTCTTATCTCCTGTCAATAAAACGGATGTGTTTCCTTGATCCAGGGCGGTTGATATGCTTTTCAACATTTTTTTTATCGGTAATAACTATATCAGGTTTTACACGCAGCTTTGCCCGAAGTTTTGTTGCTATTTTTTGCGCGGTATAAATTTTATCATTTACCGCTGTATGAATTACAACCTCATCCGAAAGTAAATTTTTAGAGGTAACTACTATATAATAATCTTCTATTTCATCAATTTCGTTCAGAGCTGAATAGATTGATTGAGGATAAAGGGTGGTCCCCTTTAATTTAATCATCTGTTTTTTTCGGCCGAGAATCGGACCCAGTCGGGGCGTAAATCGGCCGCATTGGCACGGCTCATCTATCAAAAAACTGATGTCACCTGTTTTATAACGAACCAGCGGCATCCCCTCCACCGAGAGTGGCGTAATAACAACCTCTCCGGCTGTGCCGGATGGCACCGGATTGCCGAGTTCATCTACTATCTCTGCAATCGCCAGGTCAGGATGCAGGTGCCCTCCTTCTTGTTGCTCACATTCACAAAAAGTAGTGACGGTTTCAGTAGAAGCATAAGTGGAAAAGAGATTTGCATTCCAGATATTTGTTAAGTCTTTTCCTGTTTTTAATAGTTTCAGATCCATATCCCGGACAGGTTCACCTATGCAAACAAGGCCGGTAATCCCGGTTTTTCGAGGATCAGCTCCTGTATTTGCAATATACATACCTAATTTTATCAAAAAGGACGGAACCCCCACAATAATAGTCGGCCGCATCAGCTTGATAATTTCAACCTGACTCTCCAGGCTGTTCTGGCCGTTTCTCACTGCTGCTGCGCCGATGCTTCGTACCCCCAGGAAATAGGCGAGTCCCGCAATAAAGCATCTGTCCAGAGTACAGGTTAAAAGTACTCTATCCTTATCAGTTATACCGCACCCTGCCAAAGATTTTTCTTCATTATACGCCAGCCGGTCAAGATCCGCACCTGTGTACATCATTTTCAAAGGAAGACCGGTTGTCCCGGAGGTCATAACTATATCAACTATTTTATCACAGGCAACAGCCAGAAAATCTTCATTGCACCGGCTGATATCCGATTTTACCGTAAAAGGAAGCTCATGTAACCTGTTTAAGGAAAAATTGTCAAAATCAAATTTTTTAAATTTTTTTCTGTAATGTGGAGAATGCTTTTTACAGTAAACAAGATGCCGCCGCAAAATCTTTTCCTGCAGTTTTTTTATAACACCAGATGAAGAGAATCCTATGTCATGATATCCGAATAATTCATCAGTCATTATTTCTCTACACTGATCATCTCTCCGGCAAGAATATTCCGGACGAGATTTTTAAATTTAAAAGGTGTTAAATCTTTGTAATCTTCCCATTTTAAAGCTTTTAGCTTACGAATACGGATTCTGCCCGGCCTTAGCAAAAGGGAGCCTTTTAATGGTATCATTTCGTTCCCTGTAATGCAAACAGGAACTATAGGGCATCTGGTTTGAAGGGCTATGCGGAACATGGCCCCGTGAAACTGGCCCATATTTTTACCGCCGGACCTGGTACCTTCAGGAAAGGCAGCAATGGAAACCCCCTGATCCAAGAGCGTTGAAACCCTGGATGAGAATTCTTCAAAGGCCATCTCGTTAACGCTCAGGTACCCGGACCATTTAGCAAATATTCCCAAAATCGGTATACGAAACGGCCACTTGTTAACCACCTGCACCAATTCAAACGGAAGCAGGGACATTAGAAAAGGGTCCGAGGTTGACCTGTGATTACAAATATAAATACACGGAACAATACTTTTATCCTGATCAAGATCTTCGTATATTATGCGTACAAACGGGAATGGCAACACTTTGATTACAATGATTCCGTACCATTTTATCGCCCGGCGGAACCGTTCCATTGTGCTGCGGTGGGATAAAAACAAGGCCTGTATTGCAACTATTATGACAAAAAACGGAATGCAGATAAAGGTACACAAGAGGAATAATATGTAAAATTGAGTGTTTAACAGGAGAAGCGTTATAGAATTTGTCATAACCGGATATAGGCTTTATCGGTTGACGGAGTATGAAAATACGCCTTTTTCATTCTCTGATGCTCAAAATCATTATCTTAAAACCTATAGATTTTCACATAATTAATTCCACAGTTTCACATATTTTTTAAAACCGTATTTTTATACAAACAGCCATAAAAATCTATAAATTTGGTCGGGACGACTGGATTTGAACCAGCGACCCCAGCGTCCCGAACGCTGTGCTCTACCAGGCTGAGCCACGTCCCGACTAAAAGCTTTTTTTATGCTTAATCATACAGGTTGTCAACCAAAATCAACAGCCTACAGCAATTCTAATTTTGGAAGTAACTGCCATAGGCAGCATTATTAAAAATTTATTTTTCAACGGGTTTAAGAAAGATAAAATTTTTTTTGTGGGTATGGTAAGTTTCTGGTTTGCGCTGAGAACTACTTTTTGGACCTTTGGCCGATACGCAGCGTATTTGCCAAAATTTTTGCATATACCGAGCCATCCCTAAAGATTCAGGGTCATCATAAGTTGAGATAAATACTTCTTTCCATGACCAAAGTTGTGTGCAAAATGATATCATCTGTTTTTTTAGTTTCAGCCCCCAATCCATAATTTTCGTTGACATTAGGCACACATTCTATTAGGTTTAATTTATGGACTATTATAGATGGAATAAAGAAAAAAATGAACAGCTTAAAATAGAACGTGGTGTGAGTTTTGAGCAAATAACCATGCATATTGAGCGAGGTGATGTGCTTGATATTGTAGCTCATCCCAATCAAGAAAAATATCCTAACCAACAATTACTTTTGGTTGAAATTAATGATTATGCTTATCTTGTTCCATTTGTGGAAAATGAAAATGGTAAGTTTCTAAAAACAATAATTCCAAGTCGTAAAGCCACTCGTGTTTATTTAGGAGGCAAGAATGGATAAAATTAAACTCGATAAAGACGAACAAGAGATTCTCGAATCCTTTGAGCGAGGTGAGTGGAAGTCGGTGCAAAATGTTAAAGAAGAAATAGTGAAGCATCAGCAGTATGCACACAAAACCTTAAAAAAGGATAAAAGAGTTAATATCAGAATGTCGTCAAAAATTCTGGAGGAAATCCAAGCTCTTGCTGTAGAAAAAGGGATTCCATATCAAACACTTATGTATAGCGTTTTGTACCGTTATGTTTCCGGCTATCTTATAGAAAAACCAAGGCCGAACAAATCATTTGAGCCTGACACCTAATATCCCGCGGTTTTGTAAGTTATTGCTTTTAACTTATATCTTTCGGTATTGATCGTTTCTGATTCTTACTCGGCGCAGCTCAATTCAGCGATTTTTGTTTCATGCAATGTTGGTGCAGATAATACCGGCATTTAAGGGTATGCTTAACAAATTGATCCAGGGTATTGAGATAAACATTGGCGAAAAACTGACTGTTCAGGTTGCCGATGGGTCCACTTTAGTTTGACGAAAATGGCAAAAAAATCAAATCGATCAGCCCCATTCTTGATGGATCATGCGATAGTTTGGATAATTTTTTTGAACTGCTCAAGGAATACCTCTCATGGATAAACCTCGAGGAGGCCTCGGAAATTATTTTTTGCGCTGATGGCGGAAAAGGTATTTGGCCAAGAATTGATACGCTTATCAGCGAACTGGATCTGAGTAACGCAAAGCGGATTTTGGACTATACACACGCAAAACAGAATATCAACATTGTAAAAAAGATTATATCTGATGCCTTGAAATTAACAGAGAGGGAAAAGCAAAAGCTCTCCACACAGGTTCGAGAACTGCTATGGAATGGCGATATAAAAGGGATTGTCGATCTTATTAGGGAAAAATTGCCCAAAAAAAGAAACGCTCCAAAGGCTGCCTTGAAGAAATTGAATGACTATTTTGGTGATCATTCTAAATTTCAATATAAAACATTCCGTGATAACGACTTGCCCACCGGCAGCGGTACTGTCGAAAGTGTCATTCGCCGGGTCATCAATCTCCGCATCAAGGGAACGGGACTGTTTCGGAAGCGGGAAAATGCTGAGAATGTAATCTTACTACGTTCATTAGTCCTGACAGGTAAGCTGAAAAATGCCTGTCGTAACGGATTGGGAATAGAGAGAAATATGTTTGATAACAACACGATCAAAGACTTGCCGCTGGCTGCTTAATCGGCGTCATTTTTTTGTATTGCACCCTTCTAACATTTATTTTAATTTCGGGTTTTTAAAAAAAGGTGATATTACTTAATGAATCTTAAAATTTTATTAGTCAGACCATATCCTTATATGCCGACGTCCAAATGGCTGCAGACAATGCTGCTCCTTGAGCCCTACGCTCAGGAGTTGATTGCCGGTGCGGTGCAGGAGCCTCATGATGTGAAAATTTGCGATCTGGCGGTACATAAAAAGCCTGTTGCTGCATTTAAAAAGGCACTTCAGGAATATCAGCCTGATTTTATAGGTTTTGGAGGTTTTTCCGGTCAGTTTCGTACTAATAAAGAACTTGCGGCAATTGCCAAAAAAATTCTGCCGGAAGCAGTAGTCTGTATCGGGGGAATACATTCATCAAGTATTCCTCTTGACTGCAAGTATCCTGAGCTTTTTGATTTGGTTGTACGTGGAGATGGAGTTTCCGCAATCAAGGTAATCATTGCGGCTATGGAAAGGGGAGAAAAGCTGCCCGAATCTCAGTGGATTCTGCAGCCTGCTTCGGAAAATTTCGATGAACTTGCCAAAAAACCACCACCCGCACTTCATCCGGATGGCATAAACACGAAACCTCGTCGTGATTTGATAGATGTATCTAAATATTATTGTCTTTGCTATGGAGAACCGGGCAGGAAAACAAAAACGCTCTTCCCGGAAATTGCCTGTGTCAGAACCAGCGTGGGATGTCCAAATCGCTGCAGTTTTTGTGTCGTGCACTTTCTGGCAAGCGGCAAGTATTTGCAGAGAAAAGTCGAGGATGTCGTCGACGAAATCGAGTCTTTGCCTCAGGAATATATTTATTTTGTTGATGACGAGACTTTTATTAACACAAAAAGAATGTCTAAAATAGCGGAAATGCTTATCGCAAGGGGGATAAAGAAAAAATATCTATCGTGGGCAAGAAGTGATACCATATGTAATCATCCCGAACTTTTTAAACTCTGGAAAAAAGCCGGACTTGAGTTCGTTTATATCGGCTTTGAATCGCTTAAAGAGGAAACTCTAAATGCCTACAATAAAAATGCCACACCTTCACAAAACAGAGAGGCAAGAGAGATACTTAGAGATTTGAATCTTAACATTCATGCAGCGCTTATGATCAATCCCGATTTTGAAGAAGAAGACTTTATCACTGTTCAGAAAACGATAAAGGAAATGGCTCCTGCGGAATTCGCATTTACAATTTTTTCACCACCACCCGGAACAAATGACTTCCATGATTCTCAGGACAATTTCATCTGTGAAGACCCCTGTCTCTATTATGACTGTCTGCATACGATCCTTCCGACGAAACTACCGTTAAGACGTTTTTATCGCTATTTTGCAATTCTGTATGCAATGGGCGCCGCATATGTACCTTCAAGGATAAACAAAGTTAAAGTGCCATTCAGGGATTTGTACAAATTTATTTGGAAAGGTATTAAATTTGGTTGGCACTTAAAGCGGCTTTATCGCGATTACGATAAAAAATATTGGTAAAAACAGCCAAAATCAGCCCCAAAAAATATGGGTCTTTATCCCTGTTGTTTTCTTTTCAACTTAATACTTGATGGTCTATTCAAAAGTCATTACTCCGGTGAAAACCGGAGTCCAGATGGTTTGCAATTATTTGAAAAGACTGGATTCCGGCTTTCGCCGGGGTGATTATTTTGCAAAAGGTTGTATGTCATGATTCTTAAATATGTCGGCCATGCTATAAAAATTATCTGTGTTGATTTTATTCTTTAATGATTATATATAATCAAACTCGGCAGTTAGTATTAGAGAATTAAATAAATTATATAATTAATGCCTGAACGGAAACCCTATTAATCAAAATAAAACAAGGCGTTATTGTTTGTTTATTTAAATGAAGTTTTAGGTGTTAAAAGAAAAATAGAACATTTTTAGAGCTAATACCTAACGCCTTAAAGCTAATCGCTTTAGATCTTCGTTTAGAAAAAAAGCTGGAAATAGTTATTTTATCAAAATGATAGATAGTTTTCGTTCAGGCACTAATTATACTAAAAATAACAGTCGGGCGGAATTGTTCAAAGTTCATATTGTGATATCGGAAGTTTGTAAAAGGAGTGAAGCATGTGGGAATATACTGATAAAGTAAAAGATCATTTTCTGAATCCCCGTAATGTAGGTGTTATTGAAGATGCTGACGGGATAGGTGAAGTAGGCTCACTCTCCTGCGGGGATGCCTTGAAACTCACCTTTAAGGTAGGTGAAAATGAAAAAATTATAGATGCAAAATTTCAAACATTCGGATGCGCCAGTGCCATAGCATCTTCTTCGGCTTTGACTGAAATAATCAGAGGCCTTACCGTAGATGATGCTGCGAAGGTTACCAATGACTACATTGCAAAGTATCTTGGTGATTTGCCAAAAGAAAAAATGCATTGCTCCGTAATGGGGCGTGATGCGCTTGAAAAAGCGATTGCGCATTACCGGGGTATTCCATACCAGAAGCCCGAAGGGGAAATCGTTTGCGAATGCTTTGGGGTTACGGACCTTGAAATTAATCGGGCAATTACCGAGAACAGCTTAACATCAGTTGAAGATGTAACTGATTTTGTAAAGGCCGGGGGAGGATGCGGAAACTGCGTGGAGAAGATTCAAGAAATAATCGATACTATGCAGGGTAAGGAGCGATCTGAAAAGAAAAAGCCGCAAAAAATGACGAATATACAAAAAATTAAGCTGATAGAAGAGATACTCGAGCAGGAGATCAAGCCTGTACTTAAAAAAGACGGTGGAAATATTGAGCTGATAGATCTGGATGAAAATACAATATATGTAAAACTTCGCGGAGCCTGTGCGAATTGCATGACATCCCAGGTTACAATTAAAAATTTTATTGAAAACAAAATCAAAGAACTTGTATCTCCGGAACTTAATGTTAAAGAGGTTAAACGTGAAACAACTCATATATGTTGATAACAATGCAACAACAAAGGTCGATGGAGAGGTGCTGGACGCAATGCTTCCTTACTTTTCCGATTATTATGGAAATCCTTCCAGCATGCACTCATTCGGTGGAGAAACGGGTTATAAAATAGCAGAGGCAAGGGCAAATGTAGCGGCGCTGATAAATGCTTCACCGGATGAAATTATCTTTACCAGTTGCGGAACCGAGAGTGATAATACAGCCATTAAGGCAGCATTACGTACCCATCCTGGGAAAAAACACATAATTACGACCAGGGTTGAGCATCCGGCGATTAAAAGTCTTTGCGAGGATCTATCGAGGAACGGGCATCGTATCACTTATGTTCCTGTTGATAACGAGGGATTGCTTGATATCGATTATCTCTATGATCATATAACCGACGATACTGCTATTGTCAGTGTAATGTGGGCGAATAATGAAACCGGAGTTATATTTCCCATAGAGGAGATAGCCGGGGAGTTGTCTGAAAGAGGCATAGTCTTTCATACAGACGCGGTGCAGGCTGCAGGAAAAATCCCCATAGATGTTCAAAAAATTCAGATAGATATGCTTTCCATGTCAGGCCATAAAATTCATGCTCCGAAAGGGATAGGAGTTATTTATATTAGAAAAGGGACAAGGTTTTCTCCTTTTTTGATTGGCGGGCACCAGGAAACCGGCAGGCGCGGGGGCACTGAGAATGTAGCAACAATAATCGGGATGGGCAAGGCATGCGAACTGGCTATGGAGAATTTTGAAAATGAAAAAATAAAAATCAAGAGATTACGGGACATGCTTGAGTCTGAAATCCTAAAGACCGTACCGTCTTCCATGATAAACGGAAACAGGGAAAACCGCCTGCCGACCACTACCAACATCAGTTTTGAATTTGTTGAAGGTGAGGCCATACTGTTGATGTTGAATGAGCATGGTATATGCGCTTCTTCCGGTTCGGCCTGCACAACAGGTTCCCTTGAACCGTCTCATGTATTACGCGCAATGGGAGTCCCGTATACTGCGGCTCATGGTTCAATCCGCTTCAGTCTCAGCAAATATAATACTGAAAAAGAAATAAAATACATTATCGAAAAGGTACCACCTATTATCAAACGTCTTAGAGAGTTATCCCCGTTCTGGAATGAATCAATCAAATAAGTCCTCACTTAAAAATCAATCTGTACAGCCATTTCCTCTTTATTCGTGTGGCTGATAAAACAATCAGGTATGTAAGCCCTGCAATAACAATTATTGCAGGGCCGCTTGAAAGTTTGAAATGATAACTGATTGCAAGACCTGACCATGTAAACGTTGCGCATAAAATTATCGCCAGAGCCATCATCTGCCAGAGTCTTTTCGCAAAAAGGCCGGCAATCGCAGGCGGTATGGTCAGCAGTGCTATAACCATAACAATACCAACCATTCTGACAAGAAGAACAACGGTTAAGGCCGTGAGACAGAGTAGAAGTATATACAGCGCGTCTGCATTTATTCCCCGCAAACGCGCAAACTCACCATCAAAACATACAGCAAGCAGCTTGTTGAAAAACAGGATCAAAATTGCAATCACTAAAATATCGAGACAAATCACCAGCCAAAGATCATATTTTGAAATCAGCAGTATATCTCCAAAAAGATAGCTTGTTATATCAAAATATCCCGGTGTCATATCTATAAACAAAAGCCCTGTAGCCATGCCCACAGCCCATAACGCGCCTATGGCAGTATCTTCCCGTTCCTGGGCGTAGAGACTTACCAGCCCTATGATGACAGCCGCAAGAAGAGCTGATGCCACAGCTCCGTACACAGGATCAAACCAGAAAAACCCCAGCTTTACCTGAATATAAAGACCGGCTCCGATACCTCCGAATACACAATGGGAGATTGCGCCTGCAAGATAGCTGATTTTGCGGGTTACAACGTATGTTCCTATAATACCGAAAGGTAAACTGGCGAGTATACCCACATATAAGGCAAGACGCAAAAATTCATTATCAGGATCAAGCAGGGCATTCCAAAATTCAAGCATGGTAATGACCTTTTTCGCTACACCTGTGGTCATGGCGAATCATACGAAAATCACCACCATAAATTTCTTTGATAAGCATGCCGTTTAAACTGCTTGTGGGATGTATTACAACCTGTCGATTAACACATATGACGCTTTTTACAACCTGTGAAACAAAACCGATATCATGTGTTACAAGGAGTATCGTCATGTGCCGGTTCAATCTTTTCAGGATTTCAATAAGAGCCTCTTCCATCTGCGGATCTATATTCGCGGTAGGTTCATCAAGAAGCAAAAGTTCGGGATCGCAGCATAAAGCCCTGGCTATTAAAACCCGTTGTCTCTGCCCACCCGACAGCTCGCTGAACCTTCGGCCGGCATAATCTGCAAGTTTAACTTCCGCAAGTGAAGATTGGGCCTTTTTAATGTCATTCTTTGAGTGCCAACCAAACCAGCTCCGCCCCAGGCAACCCATCAAGACTACATCCATAACATTAATAGGAAACTGAAAATCGAGATGCGCATACTGGGGCATATATCCCACCCGCATCAAAGATTGGTCAGGTATATCGCCAAAAATCAGGATTTCGCCTTTATCAGGTTTGAGGAGCCCAAGGAGTAGTTTTAACAGGGTTGTTTTTCCCCCTCCGTTGGGGCCGACTATTGTGGAGAAATCACCATGTTCGATTTCGAGATTAACATTTTCCAGTATAGGCTCTCCATTATAAGAAAAGGAAACATCTTTTAATATAATATCTGTTTTACCGGTCACATGTTTCTCCTGCAACAGTTAAGGAATTTTACATATAGTCAGAAACAGTTTTTATAAACCAGGTTAATCAAATTGCATTTTCTTTTCTATCTTCTCGATTTGCTTTTTTATAAGACGCCGCTCATCTTTAGACAAATCTGTATTATTCAGACGTTTTTTCAGTCCGAGCAGCATCATCTCTTCTCTATAATCTTTACAAGTATAACATCCTGTTGTCATTATATTTTTAAGCGAACCCGAAGTATACAGTGGTATTCATATAATTACCCGATTTTAAAATTTGGCACAGGGGAAGAGGAAGGAAAGGGGTACTATAATACTCCTATGGCCGATAACGCAGTGAAATTATCTATATGAACATCTATATTTTTCCAGCTAACTTTAGAGTCTCATTATAAGTTCGAAAAAAAAATTCGTTATCAGCTATGACTTTCCCTATTATTTTATCTATATTATTAATATCTTCTATATGAATAATACAGTTTACGCTTTTTTGCAATGCCATAATATTATCCATTGTGCGGAATCTGCTGCTTAGAAGAATCAGACAGGTATTACGCCGGTCTGCCATGCTGCGTCTCTCAAGAAATGTGAGCACCGTATTTGCATCAGGGTTGGATGTGTCGAAACGTTCATTGGTGATTACCAGATCATATGAATGGTACCTCAGCCTGGTTAATGCATCCCTTGAATTCTCAGCCTCGGTAATATGGTATTCCATAAGGTTAAGCACTTTGCTTATTTTTTTTTTTATGACCGGGTCTTCTTCGCAAATCAGAGCTGTGTTACCTTCCTCCTCAACAAAATCAAAAGTTTTTTCATCCGACTCGTAATCGCATTCATCTGCCTTGTAAAAATCAAGCCCCTCATCCACGGAGCCCTTAATATTTTTTTCTTCTGCCTCTCCTGAAACGTAAATTGTTTCTTTACATTTGGGACACGGGAATGATGCGGTCTTGCCCGCAGGAATTTTTTCATCTGCTATTCTAAATTTACCCTGACATTTTTTACATATAATATTCATACTAAAATAGAATACCTCCCAAACCGATCATTGTTTATATTCATTATACTGATAATCTATTGCAAGCTCTTTAATATCAGAAGTCGCTTCACCCCTTGAACTCTTTAAGGAATCGATACTACGTCCCATGACAGCCTTGTGTGAAGCATAGGCCATGGCGGTTTCCTCCTGAATAATGCCGTGTCCGAAAAGCTCGGCAATATGATCATCGAATGTAGTCATACCGAAAGGTTTGCCGGCCTGCATGATTTCATAAAATGTTTTACCTTCTGATTCACCGTTTAGTATGGAATCTCTAACTCTTACATTAGTGCCAAGAATTTCGAATGCTGCAATCCGCCCCCCTCCTATTTTAGGAATCAGCCGCTGGCATACTATCCATCGTATTGTATCGGCCAGCCGTATTCGAATCTGTTTCTCCTCTTCATTGTTGAACATCCCTAATATACGGTTTATTGTTTGACCCGCATCAACAGTATGCAATGTAGTTAAAACAAGATGGCCTGTTTCAGCGGCGCTTAAACCTATTTCCACAGTCTCCCTGTCACGCATTTCACCGACCAGTATAACCTTGGGGGCTTGTCTTAAAGCAGCTCGCAAGCCACTGGCGAATGAATCAAAATCAAGCCCGAGTTCTCTTTGGTTAAATGTAGATTTTTTTTGAGGATGTTGATATTCAACAGGATCTTCAAGAGTTACAACGTGAACCGACTTATGTTCATTTATTTCATCAAGCATTGTTGCCAGGGATGTGGATTTCCCAGAGCCCGTGGCTCCGGTAACAAAGACTATACCGTTCTTTTCCTGGGCAATCTTGTAAAAAACCTTGGGAAGATTCATCTCGTTAATATTGGGTACTTTTGCTTCAAGACGCCGTAATACTATGGAATATTTTCCTGATTGTGAAAAAATGTTTACCCTGAAGCGGGCTTTGCCGGGCAGACTGTAAGACAGATCGCAGGACCCTTTGGAAATAAGCGCGTTAGTAAGGCGGCGGTCATTGTTGATAAGATTCAAAGCGATAATTTCTGTCTGAAAGGGGGTTAGCCTCTCAAAAGGAGGTTGTAAGTGGATCGGAACCAATTCTCCCGAGCTTTCAACCTGAAGAGGTTTGCCCACCGTAAAGTTAAGATCCGACACATTTTCGTAGGCATCGAGCATCTTAGTTAGAATATGATCAATTTCACGTTTTTTCATATGACAATCTTCCTATGGATCGGAGATTAAATAAATTGGACAAAGATTATGAAGGATTTTGATTCATCTGCAAGGCGCATTAAAGGTTGAATACTCGAAGTATTCGGCCTTTAATGCAACACAGCAGATGGGCCAAAAGACAAATAATATTGTTCAAGTTATTTAATTTGCGATCCTATATTATGCTTCTGTAAAATCATTAGGCGGATGCTTGAGCAGCGGCCGGAAGCGCGCCTTATCATTAGCTTTGGAATATGCTTCATCAGCAGCGATCCATCTTTTATTATAAAGTTCCATAATTGCATCATCCAGGAGCTGCATCCCGTATTTTTTTCCTGTCTGGATTGTTGACGCAAGTTGGTGGGTTTTTGACTCCCGGATAAGGTTTCTGGCAGCCGGAGTAGCTATAAGTATTTCAAGAGCAGCGCATCTGGCCTTTTTATCGATCCTTTTAAAAAGAACCTGCGCGATAACAGCTCGTAAGCCGTCAGAGAGGGTTGAACGTATCTGGGCCTGTTCACTGGAAGGGAAAACCTCAATAATACGGTCTACGGTTTTGGCGGCGCTGGTTGTATGGAGTGTACCGAAAACAAGATGCCCTGTAGACGCTGCTTCAATTGCCAGGGATATGGTTTCCAGATCCCTCATTTCGCCGACCAGTATAATATCCGGATCCTCACGCAGCGCGCCCCGTAGCGCTGCGCTGAAGGATTTGGTGTGGAGTTCAACTTCACGGTGATTTACAATACAATTTTTACTTTTATGAACAAATTCAATAGGATCTTCAATTGTGATGATATGATCTTTGCGATTACTATTGGCTTCATCAATAATCGCTGCAAGGGTAGTCGATTTTCCGCTGCCGGTGGGGCCAGTTACTACAACAAGTCCCCTTGGCAAAGATGACAGCTTTGAAATTACAGCAGGAAGCCCTAGCTGCGTAGTTGTCAGGATTGTACTGGGAATTTCCCTGAAAACCGCTGCGACTCCATATTTTTGCATAAAAAAATTAGCGCGATATCTGGCAACGCCTGGTATTTCATATCCAAAGTCTATATCTCCAGTCTCTTCAAATACCTTTATCTTTTCTTCCGGAGCAATCTCATATAACATGCTCCTAAGGTTATCACTGTCCAGAGTCTTATATTTTATTCTTTCTATATCACCAAGGATTCTAAGAGCCGGCTGCTGACCGGAGACTAAATGTAAATCAGAAGCACCCTGCTCATGCATCAACTTGAAAAAGGCATCTATTTGGGCCATAAACCACTCCTATAAATTTATGAAAACTAAAGTTCAAGAATTTTGCTATTTTAGTCAAAGCAATTTACATGCCACAAAAAAAGGGCAGAGATGATTTAATCTCTACCCTTTTCAAAATAGCCACTATTAAATTTACAGATGTTCAGAATTGGCTAAAACTGATCAGTATGCTTAAGCAGTTTAACCTTGGAATCGACGTCATCCAATATTTTTGTCTCTTCTTTCCCCATATCAAGTAGCTTGGTATGGGTTTCAATTATGGAGCGTATCTGAACTTCAATTTGCATTCTCTGCCTTTTCAATTCAGTAATATCTTCATGGAGCTGTGAAAGCCTGTTATGAGCCCTGTTAAGTATTTTTTCGGCTTTTACCTCTGCGTCTGCAATAATAATTTCTGCTGATTTATTAGCATTATCCTTTATCTGTTCAAGCACTTCCTGGGAATTAAGAATGGCGCGTTTAAAAGTGTCTTCCCGTTCTTTGTATCCTTGATTTTCAAGTTTAAGCCTGTGGATTTTATCATTAAGATTTTCTATTTGATGCTGCATTACTTCAAAGGTGTCAGCCATCTCTTCAAGAAAAGAATCGACTGCATGGATGTCAAACCCTCTGAATTTTACTTTAAACTGTTGTTGCTGTATATCGATCGGTGTGGTTTTCAATTTTAATTGCCACTCCTCTATTTAGATAAAAAACTAAAAGCTATCCCCTGAAGACTCCCCACAACAAATTTTTGAAGAAAGATAATTGCCAGAAAAACAATAATAGGAGAAAGATCTATCCCGCTGAAATTAACAGGCAGTTTTGTACGGATTTTATAGAGAACAGGTTCTGTAATGTTGTGTATAAACCGTACAATAGGATTATACGGATCTGGATTAACCCAGGAAAGCACTGCCCGGGCAATGATAATCCACATATAGATGTTAAGAATATAGTAAAGAACAAGCGCAACTGCATTAAAGAGATTACCGATTATAAACATAATGAATTAAACCTTAAGTATTTTCCAAAAGCTCCCCATCGGGCAATTCAAAAAAATTTGAAACTGAACCTGCGATTGGAGTTGAGCAGTGATTTCATGAATTTATTTTTGAGCGAGTCCTTAAACATATAAATAATTATGCAATAATTATATTTTTTTCTATAAGTCAAGGTATTTTTAGCTTATAGTAAATTTGTTCAAAGCTGTAAAAGCTGGTTTTTCATACAACTCCTTTGACCTTTAAAGTTTAACATGTTGATATTTAAGAATATTTTTTAGCAGTTATGCGCAATCGATATGCAATACCTCGGCAAAACAATTGAATAATACTCAAGCCCGATCACCCTCGTTGAGGTTGAGGTGTCGGCTACCTGCTGTTGAAACAACCGAATTACGGGCGCTGGTTTTGCGTGAAGCTTCCCTTTCCATAAAAAGCCTGGATTACATAAAAAAAGTGTAACCGTTAACGGTTTACGGTTGAAAATAGAACGGTAACGCCGGCAACACCGGTTATGTGGGAATCAATGGTAACAGTGGCAACACCGTAGAGACAAGGCATGCCTTGTCTCTAGGGCCCGGCCACCATTACCACAATTTCAACAACAACTCAACCATGGGAACGGAAACTCTGATAAAAATGTCAGGCATAAACCGGCAACCGTGAACGATTACAAAAAAAGGTTTTGTAAAGAATCTCTGAATAATTTACAGTCAAATAAATACCTTGATATATTTATACGCAATTTAGATTTATCGTGTTTGTTCTATCAAAACCATTTTTAAAGGAGAACATTATGAATTTTCAGACGGCCGGAGTCGAAGTCGCTCCTTGGATTCCGCCCCTGGTGGCTTTCGTGATTTCTTTCTTCACCTCCATGGGAGGCGTCTCAGGCGCTTTCCTTCTATTGCCATTCCAGATGTCCTTCCTCGGGTACACCAACCCATCGGTCAGCGCCACCAATCAACTGTTCAATGTCGTGGCTATCCCCAGCGGGGTGTATCGCTATTGCAAAGAAGGTCGGATGGTGTGGCCTCTTACCTGGATCGTGGTGGCAGGCACGCTTCCGGGGGTTTTTATCGGCGCTGTCGTGCGCGTCGCATACCTCCCAAATCCAAGACATTTTAAGCTATTTGCAGCTGGAGTTTTGCTTTACATCGGTCTTAAGCTGTTGCGAGATCTGCTGAAAAAAAATTCGTACAACTCCAACAAAACCAACAGCGAAAGGCGGTTTCAGAAGGTGGTGCGCCGTCACCGTTCGAAGGCGGCTGGCCGAAGTATATCCCAAAACAGTCTTCGGCCGGTGGTCAAGGTGACCCATTTTAATTTGAAACGTTTGGGATACACCTTCTATGATGAAACGTTTGACGTTTCATTCTGGGGAATTTTCACACTTAGCTTCTTTGTAGGTATAGTAGGCGGTATTTACGGCATTGGCGGCGGTGCCATAATAGCCCCGTTTTTTGTGACCTTCTTCGGGTTGCCGGTTTATACCGTAGCCGGAGCCGCACTTATGGGAACCTTTGTCACCTCAGTGGCCGGGGTGACTTTCTACCAGGCTATCGCAAAGTTTTACCCAAACATGTCGGTAGCTCCGGATTGGTTTTTGGGGATTTTGTTTGGTTTGGGCGGGGCAGCGGGTATGTACTTTGGGGCGCGTTGTCAAAAATTTGTTCCGGCCAAGGCTATCAAATGGATGCTGGCCGTAATAATTGTTTTTACAGCATTGAAATACGTCTCTGCCTTTTTGGGATTTTAGATAAAACGCCGTACTATAAATCAGGGTAATTTCAAAAATGGTACCATTACCGTCGATGATCAGTCTGTGTTTATCTCAAGCGGATGCTCACGGGCCATCTCCCTGTGCCTGACACGGCCGTGCGTCCAGGAAAGCGACCCGGGAAACCGGCCCGGGCGAAAATGGACATTATAAAAATGCCAGATAAATATAGCCAAAACAGCGAGCAGGGCCTCGTGGGCATGGGCCTCTTTAAACGCATTAAATGCGTCCGGAGTTATAGCGGGCAACAGTATCCCGGCCACATGCGGGAACCACATCACGAGGCCGGTCCCCACCAGGATGACACAACCCCAGAACACGGCCCAGTAATCAAATTTTTCAAAGTAGGTAAACCGACCGAAAGCAGGCTGACTGTCCCGCAGGCCCACAAACCACAGCAGGTTATGACCCAGGTTACGAAAATTCTTAAAAAGAGGCGGTCATTCCCGCAACTCCGGAGTAGCGGCGCGCTTGCCCGTCAAAACCCATGATCTTGTATTGCGGCTCATACGTCGATTTTCCGCTCGCGTCAAAAGGCCTTTGCATGACAGGTCTGAAAAAGAAATCGTTCGTCCAGCAGGTTGATGGGCGGGCAAATCCCCATAGCGTCCTGTTTTGCTTCTTCATACTTCTGATTGATTTCCTGCGCTGAAGGGATTTGTGCGTTTGCAAAAGTTGTCATCCAAAATACAGACAAGCAAACCATGATCGCTTGTAGATATGCCATATACCTTCCCTCCTATTGCTGTTTATACCCCATTTACGAATGCCGCGTGTATCGCATTGCAATGCTTTTGAAGCGGTCATTAATGGGTCTGGCAAACATTTTCCAATTTCGCATTTGAACCAACGCCGCCATGAAGGCTCCGACAACCCCGGCGCCAGCAGCCCCGACCGGACATCCCGCCTGCCCGCAGAATGGACATACGGAGGAAACGCTGTAAAGGCCGGTAAATGCAAACCAACAGCCGAAAAATTTGAACAGGTGCCCTAACGGGCCGATCCGCGTGTCCTTTATTTTATTGCCCGGCATATTTTCTTCTTTTTCCGTGCAGCATGCCCCACAGGCAATGGAATCACAGGTATGTTCGAAAGAACAATGACCACCTCCGGATTTTTCCGGATTGATGGATAGTCTGTTTTCTGGTAAGTCCATATACTACCCCCCTTGTCGCATTTATTTTGTTTTCAGGCACGCTTCATTCAGACTATATGCCGTTTGGCACAGTCATAGGTATTTTCCTTATTCCTTAAAAAGAAATTGTGGTCTGCAGGAAGAACCACTGGGTGTCAGGGGCCGGACCGGTATTGCGGATAAATTCCCCGGGAATAAAAAAACAATACCCACTCATGAGGTCGAACCATGAATCATACTTATAGTGAAAAGACAAATCGACTTCATGACCCAATTCCCTTCCTGATCCACCGCTCGAATCCCGGCGTTGGGGTCCACTTGGGAAATACCATGCGTCTTTTTTTTTATCCAGCGTAAAATAATGATACTCACTGCGAAAAGAAAGATTTTTGGCTGGAGATAAAATCAGATCCAACCTGTATTCCCGGACGTTACTCCAGAAAAAAAGATTCATCCATCCATACAAGACGGTATCCGCCCCGCTGAATACCCCGTCAAATGTTCCTTTTACCCCGTCGTGGGGATCATCATCACCGGATCCATTGATAAACTAGGCCATAAGGTGGGGACGCCAGGGCAAATCAAGGGTATAGCCCAGCCTTGTTGCAAGTCCGTAAGCCCTGATTTTATCCTGCCCCCATTGTCCGAACTAACGCACAAAAGTCGCGCCATAATCCCATGGACCGCGGGCACCATCGATTCTAAATCCAACGCTATGCGCTGTCAGGTTCCCTTCCCCTTTTTCACCCTGGGTATCCCGGTGATCATCCTTTTTGAGCACGTAAAAAATATCAAGGTCGAAAGGGAGGTTTTTGATCATCGTATAATTCGCATATGCAGTGGGTCCGGATGAATGCTTGTCGGGCCACCTGTCCGTGTCCCTGATAATGTATCTTCCCACAAGAAAGTGGCTGTCTATGCAAGAATTATGGAATCTCAACCTGGCGGCATCCCAGATATAGCGACCGGTATTTCCCCAACTTCCCGGGCCGAAGATACGATGATCGGCAAATGCGATCTGTTGTCTGCCCAGCTTGATTTCAATATCCCTCCATGGTTCATAATCCACATACGCCTGACGGATATCCATATCATCGTGATACGGATTGTTTACCTTGAAATCAGCATCATCGAAGGAACTTCCGAAGATACGCGCATCCTGCAACTGGAAAAAGGTTTTGAGCTTTTGTGCTAATTTGAGATTAAAATCCAGGCGCAGGCGGGAAAGCAGGAAATTTTCATTTTTTTCTATCCCATATTTTTTGAGGTCATATCCATCGTAAAATTCACCCCTTATCCGGAAGGTGCCGCCGATTGACATATGAGCCTGTCCTATCCTGAGATCCTTCCAAAGCATGTCATCTTTGCTGAACGATCCCAATGCCCCGGCGGAACAGGGCTGAAGGGGAAAAAACAGGACAATGAATGTACAGACAAACTGTTTCATGATGTTAGGGTAAACGTTACATTATCATTTGAAGTGCCTCTTTTATACCCATCCCTTTTTAACGCCCAAATTTTTTGCCTGACTGGTCATATCGACCACCTTGGCATCCACGGCTTCCTCAATGGATTTGACTCCTACAAACTGAATGACAGAAATACCACTCTTTTCCATGGTTTTCAGGTTGAAATGCCCGCACACGGCAAAGCCTTTGGCTGCTTTAATCATAAATGCAACCGGCCGATTATTATCCCGCATTATCTTGATGCCAGTGGCTATGCCTTTTGTCAGATGGATATCCTTGAGTTCAATTACCTTTGATATGTCCGTACCTTTATCCTGTGCCATAACCGGGCAAGGGCGGATGACCCCAATTAGGAACGATGTAAACAATACAAAAACCAATAAAAAAAATCTTTTAAACATTTTAACTCCTTTCGTATGCTATTTGGCTACGGCATCCTCCCCCATCACAAACCGATACGCCTGTTTTACACCAATGGCCAACGAGTCCATGCTTGAATATACGACCGGGATCACGATCATGGTCAAAAAGGTTCCTACTAAAAGGCCGGATGCAGCCACGATCCCGAGGGGGCTCATCCGCTCAAGGCCTACTGCCATCTCGAATATCAGAGGCGTTAAGCCGATAATTGTCGATGATGTCGTCATCAGTATGGGCCTGATCCGGAGCTGCACCGATTGAAGGATCGCGTCCTTTTTCGGCACGCCCCGCTTCCTTGCCTCCAGGATAAAATCAAGGAGCAAAATACTGTTGTTTACAATGGTCCCGCCCAGGAGGATCAAGCCCATGGTGGCGGGTTTGCACATGGGTTTGTCAAACAAAAGCAGGCCCCACATTGCCCCGGCAACGGCCAGGGGAATGGCAGCCATGATGGTTATCGGATGACCGAAAGATTTGAACATGGCAAGCAAAAGAAAATAAAGGAGCACGATGCCGATGATCAACGCACGACCCATTTCCTTCTGGCCGTTTTTCATGTCAAGAGATGTTCCCGACGTCTTTATGGCATACCCTTGGGGCGCCTTGATTTTGGAAAGGCGCATATGCGCCATTTTTGCGACCTGGGCGATGGTGTATATGGAGTTTCCGCCGGTGACATCAATGGTGTTTTCCAGCCCTTCACGGGTGAGAAACGGCTGGTCGTGACTTTCCGTCACATCTGCCACGGCCCGCAACGGGATCGGCCCGAATTTCGTGGACACATAGGCCTCATTGATTTTGTTCGGGTTGTCGATGTCCGCATCGGAATACCGCACGTTAATCGGGATATCCAGGTATCCGGTAAGACGCATTTGCGTTGCGGCAATTCCCTTGATCGAGGCCTTCAGCTCCAGGGTGGCATCGGCCGGGGTAATATGATACAGGCGGGCAAGGGCCGGATCAAACCGGATATCTCGTTCTACCTTGTCCTCATACCAGCTCCGCCGGACATCGACCAGGCCGGGAAGGCCTTTTAAAGCCGCCATGCATTTGTAGGCCAGCCGACTGATGACTTTCGTATCCGGACCACTGATAATAATATCAAGGGGAGCCTTGGTGGTGGACAGTGGGGTAGCGCCGTATTCGCTGACCCGGAAACTTCGAACGCCCGGGATCTTTCGCAGTCCCGCCCGCCACTTGTCCTCGATCTGCCAGATGGTCTCCGGCCGGTGTTTTCTATCCACCAGGTGAACCGTGATCTTGGCGGACTGGCTCGTTGCCCCGCCCCCGCCGAAACTGATCTGTCCGGGTTCTGATCCCACAACGGATGATACCATCTCCACCCCCGGTTGCTCATAGATCATTTTTTCAACCCGCCTCAACACGGACTCCACCTGCTCCGGGGTGTCGGCGCCCGGCGTATCAAAATTGATCAGGGCAATGCCGGTGTCCATGAGCGGCATCAGTTCACCGCCGTTCAAGGGTTTTACCAGGCGCATTGTTATCATAAAAAAACCAAAGGCCAGGATCAGGGTAATAAACCGTTTGTTAAGCGCCCGGCTGAGGATCTTGATGTAAAATTGTGACAGCCTGGTAACCCCTTTGTCGGTGTATCCGAAAAACCGTTCAATGGAATTTCGTTTTGTATGGGAATTTCCCAAAAATTTAGACGCCATGAGCGGAATCATCGTCAATGCCACCAGCAGAGACGCCACCAGGGTGGATGAAATCATCATATTTAAAGGACGCATCACCTGCTGGGTGTAACCGCTGGTGAACATGACCGGTATCAACACAATGACAGTGGTAAACATGCCGGCAGTTATGGCCAGGGACACTTCCCCCGCCCCTTCCTGCGCCGCCCGCACTGCATCCGGCTCTTTCATCGCGCGAAAGTGGCGGTAGATATTTTCAAGAATAACCACGGATGAATCCACCACCATGCCCACGGAGATTATCAGACCGGAAAGCGTTACCATGTTCAGTGTATAGGGGCTGAACCAGAGGACCACCAATGAGATAAAAAATGCCAGAGGGATACTTACAGATACCACTATGGCCGCCCGCGTATCAGCGAGAAAAACAAAGATAATCAGGACTGTCATTACAAGCGCCTGGACCAGGCTGGTGCGCATACCGTGAACATTGATGTCAATAATAGGCTGCTGGTCGTCCGTGATGGAAAAATTGATATCAGGATACTCGGCTTCAAGCCTTGGCAGCAATGCCTTAAAGCTCTTGATGGCCGCAACCGTGGGTCCGTTTTTAGGGCGAAGAACATTAATCGCTATACCAGCCTTGCCGTTTCCATGATAGATGCTCCGTTGTTCGTGCTCACCCAGGCTCACCGATGCCACATCCGAGATACGCAGATAGCCGTTTCCATTGTGCCTGATCGGGAAGGCTGAGATGTCTGACAGGTTCTCAAATTCGCCGGTGGTCCGCACCAGATATTCATTTTTTCCGGAATAGATGGTGCCCGCAGGACTGGAGATATTCTGCCTGGTCAAGGCCCCGATCACTTCATTGATTGATATTTTGTTCGCAACCAAACGGTCACGGGAAATCCGCACCTCGACTTCAGGCTGGTGTGCGCCGAAGACATCCACATCCGCAATACCGGGGAGCCTCAGGATTTCATCCTCGATCTGATTTTCCGCCAGGAGTCGTATCTCGAACAGCGTTTTTTTACTCTGTGCCTTTGGGGTCAATGCCACTGTCACCAGAGGCCTGGTCGCATCGGTAATCCTGTAAATGCGAGGTTCAAGAATATCTGCGGGAAGCTCCGGCCGAATCCTGCTGATTACGTTCTGTACATCAATAACCGCATCACCGATGGCTTTATCATAATAAAACTCTGCGTTAACAGACGATACCTCGTCTCTTGATGTGCTGACGATCCTTTTCAGGCCGCTGATGGTGTTGATCTCTTTTTCGATGATTTTCGTAATCTTGTCGGATACGTCCCTGGCCGCGGCGCCGGGTTCCACGGTGATCACCACCACCTGAGGCGGAACCGTGTTTGGAAACAGGTCGGTCGGCGTACGGGAAAAAGCAAATACCCCAAGGGCTGCAACGGCCAGCGTCAAGGCCAGGATCGTATAGGGGTTTTTCAGGGAAAATCGGGTCAGGTTCATTTTGTCACCTCCACCGGCATCCCTTGTGCAAGTCGCGCCCATCCCAGAAAGGTGTTGAGGACCACCTGTTCCCCGGCCTTGACACCTTTGATTGCCGTCAGTTTGCCGCCATCCCCCAATATCTCAACCGAACGGATTGCGACATGCTCGTCCTGAATCACATAGACATACGGTTGTTCATTTTGATTGGCGACAAGACAGGCCGGCGGCACGAGGGTGACGTCTTTGATATGCATAAGTTGCACGGTTAGCGGCACATAGGCCCCGCTGGTCAACAGGGCCTTGTCCGGTCCGTCAATGTAGACTTCGGCCCGTGCCATCCTGGATGCGGCAAGCGCCGGAAAAAGATGAGATAGCGTTGCATGAAGCACTTTTCCATTGATCTGAAAGGTCACCGGCAATCCCTCACGAATTCGGTCCAAGTCCTGCTGGGGGACATCAAATGCCGGCATCATACGGTTTGTATCCTCCACCGTAATTAGTGTCCTTCCGGGGGAGGCCAAGTCACCCGGATCAACCAGACGCCGGGTGACGACACCGTCAAGGGGGGAAGGTATAATATAATAGGCGAGCTGGGCCGTCAGTTGGGATTTTTTCTGTACCAGTGACCGAATTGTTTGGTAAAGGGCATCCGTCATCCGGCGGGCAGAATCCCGTCGGCCTTTGATTTCATCCGCCTTATTCACCGTTCCCTCGGCCTGGGCCTCGGGAATGGCCCCGTCTTTTGCAAGGGCGCTATCCCGCATTGCCTCACGGCCCCAATAGGCCGCTGATTTATCCAGGGCCTCAACAGTGGCTTTATTGGACGCAAGGTTCGCCTTTGCCTGTTTGACCTGGGCGGACACGGCATCGATACCGGAATGAATATCCTTTGCATCCAGTACAATGAGGATATCACCGCGTCTTACCCGGTCTCCTTCATAAACATTGACCGATACAATCGATGCCGAAGCCCGGGACGATATGTCCGCCTTTTGAAACGGCTCGACTACTGCAAGATAGGTCAGATTAATGTCAAGATCACCGTTTTTTGCGGACGCCACATGCACAATTGCGGGGGACAAACCGTATCTTGGAGCCTTGGCCAGCTTGCTTTGTTTTTTCTTTATCAGGCCCGCACCGATGCCGATAAGTACAATAACCACGATGAGAATAATAATTATCCGGGATTTCCTGCTTTTCATTTTATCACTCCTGTCGCCAGTCGCAATTGAGCAAGGGCCGTGTTGTAATCGACCAGGGCCTTATAATAATTGGTTTGGGAGTCGAGCATGGACGACTGGGCGTCCAGCACATCCGTGATGGACCCCTTGCCGTAGTTATACTTTTTCCTCTCGATCCTAAGGGATTCCTTTGCCTGATCAATGGCCTTTTCCGTAGTATGGATTCTTTTGATATCCGTATCAATATTCAGGACGGCGGTTTGAACATCCAGTCGAATACCGAGTTCAAGGGCGCGGAGTTTTTCCCCGGCCGCATAAAGGGCGGCCCGCTCTTCCCGAACCCGGGCGGAGATCAACCCGCTTTCAAAGATCGGGATATTCACGAAAACACCGATTCTTCCCATATCATCGGAGGCATTCGTACCCGGTGGATAAACGGACGGGTCATCCGACCATCGTTCCCCGTAAGAGCCTTGAAGGGATATGGAGGGCCAGTGTCCGGCCCGAGCCGCATCAACTTTTTTTGCCGTTGCTTCCAGGGCCGCCCGAGCCGCCATGTAATCCGTTCTCAGTTTAAAAGCCATGTTGATATTTCTATCCATGTCCACCGGCCCGGAAGGTCCCTTGTTGAGGTCCCCTGTAATGGTCAGCGCTCCTCTCGTGTCCGATGCCCCCATCAGGTTGGTCAGGACTCTTTTTTGAATGGACAGCATATTTTCCGCCAAGGTCAGCCTCTGAACGATATCTGCGATCCTGACCTTTATCCGCAACCGATCCACCCTGGACGCTTTTTTGTTTGCAATCAGGTTGTTGACCTGTTTGAGATGTTCGTCCAGGGCCTTTTTAGAAAATTTTAACGCGCCGACGATCTCCCTTTGCGCCAGGATCGTATAGAAGGTGCTCGACACATTGAATACCAGTTCCTCGCGGGTCCGGGAGAGACGATGAACCGCGGCCTGCTCAAGCAGTTTTGCGGCACTTATTCCATTAATCAGCCGTCCGCCGGTAAACAGCGGCTGGGTCAAAACCATCTCCGCCGAATAGATATCGTCCCCGAATACGCCCGGTTCCCCGTTATAGTGTGCCGGCATGAGGCGCTGGTCATCCATATCATGCGTGTAGCCGCCCGTAGCGTCAATTTTGGGGAGGGCGCGGGCAAACGCCTGTGCGTGCCGGGCTGAAGCCGCATCGGTTTCATGCCGGGCCTCGGCCACGCTGGGATTGTTTTCAAGAGCTATGCCAATGGCATCTGAGAGGGTAATCGATTTATTTTCCGTATCGATTTTTGATCGAGAAACAGCCCTGGATTCCGTCTGAACCTGCGTCCTCGTCACATCGGGATAGGGATTGGTCGGATTGATCAACGCGCATCCTGCAAAACTTATCAATGAGGGGATGACGAAGATTATCGTTAACATGATACGTTTCATCAAGCTACGCTCCTGTGGGTATGGTAAACATATTTTGTATCATACTCTGTCAGTGCGGAGTGGGAACAAAAAAAATTCAGTGTTCTTTGTGGCTTTGTGTGGGATAGGTTTTTCAGGAGCTACTTAAACGCCATATAGCCCATCCAGCATGCAATAAAAACCAGCAGATAACCAAAATATTTTTTATGACTCTTTTTATCGATTTTCACACCCAGCCTTGCCCCGATCTGGGAGCCTGCAAGGACCGCTGCACCGAGAGTCAAGGCCAGTTTCGGATCAAAATGCCCGACCAGGGCATGACCGAAAAGGCCTGTGAGTGCGGTAATCCCGATCATCAGGCTGGATGAACCGACTGCAATCTTCATGGGCACGCCGCCCAGGAGCACAAGGGCAGGCACCTTTATAAGGCCGCCGCCCACGCCGAGCATGCCGGCCACAAAACCTGCTACAATCATCAGCGGGATAAGGGCCAAAAGGTTCAACGAGTATGATTCACTTCCGAAATTACGTTCCAGACAGTACCAGCGGTCGCTTCTGCCTGCCGTCTTTATTTGCCTGTCTCTAATGGGCCTGATCATGAAATAGGCGCCAATAAGAATAATGCAGGCAAAGGCAAGCTTGGAAAATGCGGCGGGAAAACAGGGCGAAAGGTATCCGCCTAAAAATGCCCCCAAGTTTGTCGGGGGCTCCACAATAAGGGCGAGCGACCAGTCTACAAACCCGGCCTTCTGAAAGACGAGCAGGGCGGAAATTGTGGCCACGATGATTAACACCTGGCTTGTGGCGGCACACCTGTAGAGGGGCAGACCGAAGGCCAGAAGCATGGGGACATAAACTGCGCCGCCCCCCTGGCCGAATATCATAAAGATGACCGACACAATAAAAAAAATGCCACATAACAAGGCGACCTGTTCAAATCCTAATGCCAAAATAGTTCCTCCTTATTCTTCGTAACCCGAGCAGGGAATGCAGGCCATAGACCCATCGCCCTTGATACGCAGTTTGTTGACAAAGGTCACTTCCCCGCATGTATCGCACCTTTTGGTCTCAAACACGCCTTTCCCTTTTTTGACATCCACAGAGTGAACATTGCCGATATCCAGAAACTCGGCCGCATCCAAATCGATGATCCGGTTGATTAGAGGGTCGGCGATTTCCGGTTGAATCTCTTGTGGTGGCACCCCAGCCTTTCTTTGCTGCACAAAGGGAGAGGCAAGGGCCTTTTCAAAAAAGTCCGGTTTGAGAGAAACCCGAACGGCCAGTCCCGTCTTTAGGTCAATGAGTGTAAAGGCCATCTTGTTGTAATAGCGTTTTTTGATATTTGATTTGCCGTAGGTGCAGCCGGTCGCCACCATAATGCCGTCTAAGAAGCAGCCTGCAGCATGGCCCTTGCCGGTCTCTGATTCTACAAACAACTCTTTGTCCTTTGCATGCTCCACGCCAAGAACCTTCATGGCAGCAAGCCCTGCTTTGAGCCCCATGGGCATGGCCGGGCAGTCCTCAGCGCCTTTAACCCCCTCTGCTACCTGAGTGGCAAAGACCATGCGGGTGGGCTGACCGCATTCGCTGCAGTTGCTTCTTGGGCAGTCTCTTCAGTATCTTTATGATCTGAGGCTTGGGGGCGCTTTCATAGTTTGGTGTGATCTCCGCGCGCTTGTCCCAGGTTTCGTTGATTTCCCGTTTAAGTCATTCAAGTATCCGGTCGGCCTCATTTTCATCTTTGAGGGCATTGACGGCAATGCTATCCGATTGAACGGTAATTAACCGGCCGTTGTTTTTAAACAGTACCGCCGGGGGGGTCTTTCAGGTATTCGGAGCCGTCCAGTGCGGCATTGAGATACGGAATAACCGCGCCGATATCCTGATCCAGGCGGGCGGTGCAGTGAACGGATTCAAATCCGGGATTGCACTTGGGCCTTGATATTTCTTTTGTGTAGCTTTTGAGAAGCATGGCTGTTTCCTTTCATAGTTTATACCTCATACGACACATACCCACGGCCAACCCGGGCCTACCGCTCGTAACCCGAACACGGGATGCACATCTTTTTCTCCCCTACTAGGCGAAGATATGCCTTGGCCACAAGCTCACCGCAATCATCACATGGCACAAGGCCCATGATTTCCCCAAAATCATCTCCCCATTCATAGGACTCCACCCGGCCCACAGAAAGCACATCGGATTCAGGCGCTTCCCATATGATATCGGCCATCGCCCAAGCTTCCTCTTCGGGAATCTGTGTGGGAGGCACGCCCTGCCCACGTTTTTTCATAAACGCTGATTCCGCGATCAGCTTATGCCTTCCAGGTTTATATGACACGCGAACGGCCTTTTCACTTTTTTTGTCAATCAGAGTAATCGCCAGCTTGCCCCACCCGGTCTTCTCAATATTGGCCTTGCCGAGTGTACAGCCTGTGGCGTACTGGACGCCGTCAGCAAAGCATTGTGCCCCGTGGTTGTCCCCGATCTCGATGATACAGTGCAATTCACCTGACGTGCCGGTGCGCCGAACTCCCAGTTTCCTTAAGGCTGCCTGACCCGCGCGAACACCGGCTGCGCTTGCCCAGCAGATATGGCCATGAAATTCGAATGCCTTTTTCAGTAATTTTTTGTCCATTGAATGCCTCCTTCTGGTATTGAAAATAGAGTATTATATTTTACGAATGTTGTTACTCATAAAGATCGCATTATGATTCACGCGTCACATGACACACGCCCCGTGGGCGTCGCCCTGGTAAACGGAAAGTGTTTTTTCTTGAACCACAGGGATACATTCACCAGGCTGATCAGGACCGGCACTTCCACCAGCGGGCCGATAACCGCGGCGAATGCCACGCCTGAGTTGATTCCGAAAACGGCCACGGCCACGGCCACGGCAATGGCCAGTTCAAAATTGTTGGACGCTGCGGTAAAACTCAGGGTTGTGGACTGTTCATAGGTTGCGCCCGCCTTCATGGACAGGTAAAAGGATACGAAAAACATGACGACAAAAAAGAAATGGCGAGCAGGAACATCAGGATGGGCCCGATCACCCAGTTTTGAATCAAGGAAAGTGCAAGCACTTTAAAATCACGAAATACATAACCCAACTGCTCATATTTCACCTTGGCAAGGGGTGGGTACATCATCAGGATTAATCCGATGGCAATGGGGATATTGGTGGTGCCGACCTGAAAATGGTCGATCACGCCCCGGATATCGAAGAATATATAACCACCGCCCACGCCGATAAACATGGCCAGAAATATCCAGAGGGTTAAAAAGCGATCCAGAAAGGATAGCCGTTTGCTTATTGCCGCTGCCATAGATTATCTCCTGTCGGAAATAATGATTTTTAACTCACAAAAAACGGATTCATAATAAAATAGAGTCCAAGGGTACGGATAACCGCCCCTGCGCCCTTCCGGAACCAGTTTCCGGCCCCCTGCCACCTGCTGCTTTCCAGCACGTTTCTTACGGTAGCAGCGGAACTTCCAGCCACCACAATGGGAAGACAATGGCCAATGGCGAAATAATCATCACAATAAACGATAACACGAGCGGGTTCAAAACCAGGTGCTCTTTTGGCAGCAATCGATTTCTCTGAAAAACGTCTGCCATACTTGAATTTGAACAATATGTGCAAATTAAACATAACAACAGAAAAGATAATATGAGCACGGATTGCATTAAACTTGGCACAATGGAAATCTTCAAAAATCCAATATTGATACAGCTCTTTAATAGCATTGTTTTCGATGGTCCACCGCCGACTGTATGCTTCATATAGGGACAAAGCATTTTTCCATGGAAGTGAAGTAAAATAGGCATACTCCGGCTGATTCGATTTCCGTTTCTTTTTGAATTTACGATCTTTTATCACAATTGCCTGAAAATTGCCTTTTATAGGTCAGCCAGGATGAAACGGAGGAAAGCCTGACGTAAACCAGCCACCATAAATAAAATCCAGCCAGTCCGATTGGTAAATACAGATATGGCATTAAATTTGCTTTTACCGAAAAAAAATAATTTCCCTGGAATTCTTTTCCCATAATATTACTCCGGTTGCTTTTTTAAATTTTGAAAATCTGCTGGTATCAATCAAACAAATCGCTATTTAGCAATATATATAAGGTAAAAAAATTATTTCCCACATATATCTTCACGCCGAATAAAAGGAAGTTTTTGAACCAACTCTGAAACCTCCGGTTCATCTTCCAGCCAGTGCCTGAGATTTCCCAATATGGAAGCGGCATAAGGATTTCTGGCGCCGTCTGTGAGAAAATAGTTAACCCATTTCCCATTTTTAGACGAAGCCACGATGCCCGCGTCTTCCAGCATTTTTAAATGCTTTGAGACGGTTGGTTGAGCCAGTTGCAATGCCTCCCGCATCTCGCAGACGCACATCTTCTTATGCTGCAGCATCTTTATAATCTTTACCCGATTAGAATCGGACAGCGTTTTCATAACCTTAACAAAAATTTTCATATGGACTACCTGATGTATGCTTTTTTAGCAATATAATACCCTGCCTTCTCGACGTCAAGTGAATTTTATTGAATCTTGAAACAAAGAGAAACAATTTTTCCCAGAACCTGTTTACAGGAAGGTTAAGGGGATGGTATTATAATTAAATTTTTATTAAGGTTGCGACAGATAAAAATATTTCGTTGGGAATTTATGAAGGTTCATATGGAGAGTTAAGGGATGAATACCAAGGTGATGATTACAACTTTCGTGATGATATTTCTGGCTGAATTGGGCGACAAAACTCAACTGGCCACCTTTGCCTTTGCAGCTGAAAACAAAACACGGTTAGCTGTATTTCTTGGCGCGGCGGGTGCGCTTGTATTGACCTCCTTGCTGGCCGTTGTCTTCGGTTCATACATAAGCAGACTAATTCCGGCACATTATATTAAAATAGGGGCTGGAGCTTTATTCGTTCTGATGGGTTTATGGATGCTGTTATCTTCAGGCTACAAATAAATGGCAAAATGTGAATTTATTTTTGTGCAAATCAGTGCCGGGTAAAAACAAAACGCTGTTTAAAGCAAAACCGCTCTCCCCTGCCCGTCAATCTTGAACATCTGGTTCGGGAAATCGTTCTCTTGATTTTTTAACTGCATCAAGAATGTCGTTTGTGGTGGCTTTGGTTTTAATACCTGTAACATCAAATGGTGATTTTGAACTTTTTCTAAAAATTATTGAAAAAGTTTCCCCGCCTCTCCTTTTTATAACAACTTCTTCAGTTCGGGCGATATTAAGTATATTGGCAAGACGCTGTCTCGCTTCAGAATAAGTATATACTTTCATGATATTTACTCCAAAATTTTAATCCCCATTTCCCTGGCAATCCGTTTCATGCCACGGTCGAGGGTAAGTAATGGACTCCGAAGGTTATCAGCACATTCCAAAAAATAGGCATCATAGGCGTATATGTTAAATCCTGTGGCTATTTTTAATGCAGATTTTATGTTGATACTCCGTAAATCAACAGGTATATGTTGCACGATTTCCCACGACGAGGCCACCTCATCTACCCGTAAAGAGCCTTTTTTCAACATTGCCGTTAATGCGTTGCCAATCTCAAAAGGCAAAACTTCTGGAGAAACTAAATCACAGCTTACAGTAAGTCGTATAATTAAATCTTTTTCCGGTTCATTTAGCGCAACAGCAAGAAACGTATTTGTATCTGCAATGATTTTCATGGGTACAATTGTACGTGTTTACGGTGTATTTGTCAAGCCGAACGATTGCTATGAGGGGGCTGGGAAAAATTAAATGCAGGCTAATTTTAGTCTTCCCCTTTCTGTCGTTTTTCACTAAAATAATTTCACTGCGTTATCGGTCGTCGGAGTAGGGGTTCAGGATTTTGAACCACTACTCCCTATGGCCTTGTGCCAAATTTTAAAATCAGGTAATTATCTGAAAATTTATATATAACAGGACAAAAGAAAAACAATATGGAACTGAATTTGCAGGAATACAGCATTGAAGATTTAGATCACAGGTTTAAGGAATTAACAGAATCGGCTGATTCATTAAATATTGCATTGCCGGATGATCATATTTTTCTCGAGGAGTTGAAAAAGGTTATTGCTTTCAGCAGGTTTGTTCAAAAAAATTTGCTCAGATTCCCTGATTTACTTAATGATTTGTTCAGCAGCGGTGACCTTTACAGGGAATATTCAAAAGATGAATATTTCCTGAGGCTGAAGGAGGATGTTCGGAATGCGGATGATGAAGAAGAACTCGGAATAATCCTGCGCAAACGCCGAACCAGGGAAATGATCAGAATAGCCTGGCGGGATCTTAGCGGAAGGGCTGATCTGTTTAAAACCATGTCTGACCTCACATTTTTTGCAGATGCATGTATTGATCTGACTTTTTCCAGGCTCTATAAGCTGCAATGCGGCAAATATGGAATCCCGGCATCTTTTGATGGTTCGCCCCAGGATATTGTGGTGCTGGGGATGGGCAAACTGGGAGGCCGCGAACTTAATTTTTCGTCAGATATAGATTTGATTTTTGCTTATCCTGAAAACGGGGAGACTCTCCAAGGTTCACGTTCCATAAGCAATGAGGAATTTTTTACAAAGTTATGCCGCAGCTTCCTTAAAATTTTTGGCGGAACAACACCTGAAGGAATTGTTTTCAGGGTCGACATGCGGCTGAGACCTTTTGGCGAAAATGGTCCTCTGATTATGAGTTTCAGCGCCATGGAGGAGTATTACCAGAGGCAGGGGCGTGAATGGGAGCGCTATGCGTTAATCAAAGCAAGGGTTGTGGCTGGTGATTTCAGTACCGGTAAGGAGCTGCTGGAAAGATTATACCCTTTTATCTATCGCAGGTATCTCGATTATGGAGTATATGACGCCCTCAGGGAGATGAAATATAAAATTTCCCGCGAAATCGAGCGAAAGGGCTTGCATAAGAATATAAAGCTTGGATCTGGTGGAATACGCGAAATAGAATTCTTCGGGCAGATATTTCAACTCATCAGGGGCGGTGTGGAGCCTATTTTGCGTGAGCGGTCTATTCTGAAAATTCTTTTGATTCTGTTTTCTGAAGGCTGCATCCCTCAAAAAGTATATGACGAACTGACCGGGGCTTATATTTTTTTAAGGAACATAGAGCATCGTATCCAGGAGTTCGATGACCGGCAGAGCCACAATCTCCCTTCTGATGATATGGGCAGGATACGCCTTGCTTTGTCAATGGGTTATAAAAATTGGGAATCCTGTTTAGTTATTATTGAAAAACATTTGAATAATGTTCACTCTCATTTTAATGAATTGCTGGTCTTTGAGGATGATGAAAACCGGAACAGCAGCCTCGACATGGAACTTGACGATGTCTGGCAGGGACTTGACGATAAGGCTCTTGCGGAACAGATCCTCGGCGACCGGGGTTTTAATGATCCGGAGTCAATATATACCCTTTTGGATTATCTGCGTAATGATGCCGGCACCTGCGCCCTGAGCCTGGAAGGACGTGAGCGGCTGGACAGGCTGATGCCGATTGTTCTAAAAAAAGCAGGGCTTTCAAAACAGCCTGAAATTACATTCAAACGGATTGTCGATCTGATAAAAACAATTGAACGGCGCACCTGCTATATAGCCCTTTTGCTGGAAAAACCGGATGTGCTGACCCATCTCATTAAACTTTCCCAAGAGAGTCCCTGGATTATTTCTTTTCTGACACGCCATCCCGTACTTCTTGATGAACTTATCGATACCCGCACACTCTATGTGCCACCCGAAAAGAATGAACTTGAAAAACTTATTATGCGGCATTTTGAGAGAATTCCGAATAATGATCTTGAATTGCAAATGGAAGAACTTGCCGTTTTCAAGCAGGTGAATACACTCCGTGTCGCGGCAGCCGATATATCCGGAGCCTTTCCGCTTATGAAAGTCAGCGATTATCTATCATATATCGCTGAAACCGTACTGGAAAAGGTTTTGAATCTTTCATGGAGTTACATGATAGATAAACACGGAATCCCCAAATCCATTCTGGACGGCTCTATATGTGAAACCGGTTTTGCTATTATAGCCTATGGTAAACTGGGAGGCCTTGAGTTGGGCTATGGATCCGATCTTGACCTGATATTTCTTCATGCCGGAACAAAAGCGGAAACAGAGGGCGTTGACATCCGGCCTTTAGACAGTGCTCATTTTTATGCCAAGCTCGGGCAGCGTATTCTTCATTTTTTAACTATCCATACCCCTGCCGGAAAATTATATGAAATTGACATGCGACTCCGTCCAAGCGGCAGCGCCGGTATTCTTGTAAGCAATGTGGATTCTTTCAGGAATTACCAGATTGAAAATGCCTGGACTTGGGAGCACCAAGCGCTTGTACGTTCCAGGGCAATTTGCGGCGATAATATGATCAAGACTTGTTTTGAACAAATAAGGCGCGAGATTCTTTCCATCCCCCGCAACAAGTCAACCTTGCAGGAAGATATCAGATCAATGAGGAGCCGGATGCGCAAAGAACACGGAAAACCTGATCCTGAATATTTCAACATAAAGCAGGGCATCGGAGGCATGGTCGATATTGAATTTCTGGTTCAGTATTTGGTGCTTTTAAATGCGCACAGGCATATTGAACTGGTAAAATGGTCTGATAACATCCGCCAGCTTGATTCTCTCGCTGAAACGAAAATTCTGAAAAAAGGGAAAGCTGATTTTCTTAAAAAAACATATATTACATACAGGACGGAAGTTCACAGGCTCAATCTTCAGGAAAAACCGGCCAATGTGCCGGAAGATAAGTTTAAAAAGCTTGCCGGGCAAGTTAAAAAGATATGGGATGAGTATTTATAGTTTTCCCTGTAACTGAGCAACAGCCCTTAGAGACTGTTTAAAAATTATTTGTAACGTCTAAGCATCTTTCCAATTGATGCAATATAGACCATAGTTTCAGCGGAACAACTTTGTCTTTCATAGTCAATCATAAGCCTTCTGTCCCACTGGAACCACCCAAATGTTCTTTCGACGATCCATCTTTTGGGTACAACTTGAAAACCTTTAGTTTTAAGAGTAGGGGCGATTTCTAACTTGCAAAGGAAAGTACACCATAGATATGAGGCAAGCTCTCCTCGGTAGTCCCTACAAAACAATGCAGGTTCGAAAAATCAGCTACTTACAAGGTATTGGGACTGTAATGAGATATCTCCAGTTTAGTGGAGAATTCGTAAGTCCCATCTGCATTGCCGGTGTATTATGGTTATACTTTTTTATAAATTTCTCGTTTTCATTGTTAATTCGTATTCGTAAGCTCTTATGAAATTGTATGTAATTATAGTTGAATAAGTTGATCCACATTACATTACTAAAATTCAACTTGTTCTTGCAATACCCCAGAGTTTTTCTCTGAAGATAGGAGATATGTTGCCTCAGGGTAAGGTTCAGTCTCTTAATAAATGAGGTGTTTTGGCTTTTTCCGGGGAAATCTTTTACAGTACCTTTTACAAAATATTTTTTAACTGTTACAAGCCGACGCTTTATTCGGCGCTTAACAATTTGCAGGTAAGCATAAGGAATTTCAGACATAATGTTTTCGAGCGTATTTTTGTAAGCCGCTAATTTATCTGCAGCGACCTTTAATATATTATCTTTTCCCCATTTGCCCAACTTTTTAACGCCCTTTACTAAACGGTTTGCAGTGTAAGTTGTTCTTGAACCCAACTCGAAACCGATCCAGAATTTTGTTGTTGATTCAAGAGCGATAAAAACCCATAATTGTTGACTTTTATTTTTAAGGTAAGACCATAGTTCATCCATCTGGAGAAATACAATGGTAAGTCCGATAGTAAAACAAAGAAATAGGTGAAATTGCTGGCCTTTTTGTCCAATAGCTTTTTGCCGTTGTTCAATTGTCCTTCGATCTTTTTGAAGTACATCGGCAATTGCATCAGTGCCAAGGCCGTAAGAGTTTAGCTTTGCCGTTTGCTCATATTCTTTAAAACTGCCATGCTTTCCAAAAAGATCGGAATATCCTGTTTCTGAGAATCTATGTTTGCCACCATTGCAGTAAAACATTTGTCTTGGCTCAAAATCGGATTTTGTTATGTAAACTCCATCCTTGGTGATTTTGTTCTCGGTTGATTGATAACATTTGCAGCTTTTCCCGGGACAAAAAAGTGTTAGGGCTGTATTTGCTGTATTTTGCATGGTTGCGATCCTTTGAATAGAGTTTTAACCGTACTCTACAAAATATATTGCTTTTAGTCTATAGCAATTTTAATTTTTAGTAAAAATCTTTTTTATTCATGTTTTCAGAGACACTTTTTAATCACCTGCATTGTTTTGTAGGGACTACCGGAAATTGGCTGTTGCGGGTGAACCAGTTTTTAAAATTAATCCATTACGATGAAAGGTGATTGGTATGGAGACTATAATAAAAGCCGTCCCACTTGATAATTACCAAATTGATATCCTCACAAGTAGTGGCATTTCGGGCATCTTTGACGTAAAGCCTTATTTAAACGGCAGTGCTTTCAAAGAACTTAAAAACAAATCTTATTTTTATCTCGTTCGCCCTGCCCATCATGGTATCATGTGGCCAAAAAAACAGGATTTTAGTTCTGATACCATCATATGGGACATACAAAATGCCCAACCAGGTGCTTGAGATGGACTGGGCAAAGCCGTGCCGCTTTTGAAAGGCAGCATTTGACCGGTAGTTTTTACCATTATCATAGTTTTTCGGTTATCGTTGCCCAGCCACTCAGCTTTACGTTCCAGGCGGCTGCGCCGCCTGGAATCGCGGTGCTGACTTCGTCCAGCTCCTTGTTCCGGCGCTTGCGCCGGAACAAGGACAGTTCAAATAAATAATTTTGGTAAACACAAAAAAGTAAACCAATAACTCAACTTTCTGAAGAGTGAAGTCATCTCTATTCCCCCTCTAATAGGGGCGTTTGATTGTTATTAAGGCCGAAATATACAATTGCTTCTCCCATTATCAGATCAAGAATGGGGTTTATAATCCTCTCGGATAAATTATGAACTTTTCAGCGTCTTTCAATGAGGCTTAAAAGTAGTTAACACTTTTCCTCATATTAGACCGGTATTTTCACTGCAGAGTACGCAGAAAGCGCAGAGGAACTGCTTAATTTTTAATGTAATATCTCAGCGAACTCTGCGTTCTCTGCGGTGAAATCCAGTTTTTATACAAAGTAAATGTAAACTAATTCTGAAGGATGCCTGTTTTGACATCCTTCATATCACTTCAAAAGTACTTTACACTTTTTTTAAAAAAACAAACCTATCTGTGTTGATCGGTATGCATCTGTGTCCCATTGTTATTTTAAAAGTGTCAACGGTAGTCCCTACAAAACAATGCAGGAAGTAGGTGTTCGTCCAAATAAGCGTTACAGTATTTTGTAAATTTTCATCAAAAATACCCGTTACACTATTTGCATCTTATCATGCTGGAAATGATGAAATGGATGGATGGTATTTTATTGAAAAATGAAATTTGAAAAAATAATGCGAAAAAATGGGGGTGTGTCAATTTATCTGAGTACAATTGTATCAGTTTAGGTGAGCGCTATAGGGGAAAACCCTTCTTTTTTAAATAGATCCCTCATCCAGCAATTTTTTGAATGTCGGCGTGTCATTCTGATACATTTTGATAGCCTCCATATAACCGAGGCTTTCCACGACTTTGATGCCTTTTTTTAAATATCGGTATTTATCGAATCCATTCTTTGATTGCAGATCCTCTTCAAGCAAAGAATAAGAAAAATTTGTAAAATACTTTTCAAGAAAGCATGGGAGTAATTTTGCAACTATTCCTCCGACCACGGCTTCTTCTATGGCAAGCCAACCATCTGCAATAGGCTTGATACCATTAATGGTTGTAACAGAATTCCGCAGTATATCGGCCTTTATCATATTTTCCGTATATTCCCGCAATAGTATATGCAAAGTTTCTTCAACAGGTGTCATCAAGGCTGTATAAGGATTCTTGGCGCTATTCTGCCATATGGTATAATTATTCCTCACAAATTCAAGTGAACCGTCATCATGCAAATATATATCTGTTATATAAGAACCGACCTCACCAATTAATATTTTACCATTTAATTTTATCTTTACTTTATTATTCTGCGGGCTGAAAAAAATGCAAGTTACATTATATTCCCTGGCAAGATTATGTACAAGAAAGGCTGTTACCCCATTATGATCAGACAAATCCGGTAGTTCATTATTGAGCGTTGAAAGACTGGTATATGGATTTTGCATGCTTGTTTTTTCAAAAATAAAGGAGAGTACGTCAATGCAATATCTTTCATACAATTCTGCAAATTTATAACGTGTTTCAGGGACAAAAAGCAGCCGGTGCTCTAGATCTTTGAGTTCCCAACTTATTGAAGAACTTTGCAAGTCTGCCTTGATTTTAGTTACAAGAGTCTGATGTTCTTTAAAATACTCAAAAGTTGCTTTAAAACAGCCATTCTCCAGCTCTGGTACAAAAGCGTTAAAAACATATAAAGGTTTCTCTCTGTCTTCTAATCGTATAAGCTCTATCAGGTGGGAATAATCTTTTTTAGATCCAAATACCTGGGAACCCGGGCATAAGATGAAAAAAACTAATAAAAAAAGTAATATTTTTTTCGATAAATATCTTACTGAAATCATTATAAAGGCCTCTCTGATAAAAGCAAAAATCGTTCAGCTGGAGTTAAAAAAAAGCGTAAACTATTTTTATTTTCAAATCATTGGTTGATCAATATGATGAAATAATCATGCTAAATTTTGTACTTTTTGACACACATATGTTTTATTAAACGCATAAAATATATGATTTGTAAAATTTTTTTTCTCTATAAAATCAAGCAGATATAAAAATAAAAACTTAACAACCTATAACAAAGCAAATGTTATGCCACTCATTGCTTGTGTTCATAGATCAGCATGCTTTAATTGGCACAAAGTTTATTAAAAAACAGTGAACTGCAAGGTTTTAACCGTGAACGGTTAAAAAAACATCAACTGTTTGAAACTTGCGTGGAGGTACAGCAAAATAGATGAAATAAAAGGATCATATTTGTACAGGCAGGATGCAATGATGACTGATGGTAAAAGGAAGTTTGTGAACCAGTATCTTGCAAACCTTAGGGCTATCTCAAAACTAAATGCGCGGAATTGGTTTTCAGATTTAGGTCGGCCTTGTACGATCCGATTGAGCAAAGCCGCAGAAATAGAGGGCTATAGATTTCACATCAATACCGGGCAAACACCGCAAAGGCTGCATGATCCCACCCTGCAGGGGGGCGATGTTCTATTTTTTTCGGCCAGATTGTATTCATTACGGAGAAAAGATTTTTTAATTCCGTGATCAATAAAATCCCACGGAAAAAGTTCCTTATTATGCCGCTCACGGTAAACGAAAAAATCCGGATTAAACTGAGATTCTTTCAATGTTTTTGGCCAGTTTCCCCTGTTTTCTACAACCTTCAATAAAATTTCAGCCATCCTGCGGTCGCCCCTGGAAATAATGGCCTGGATATATGCCCGACGGGGACTCTCCACATTTATGCGAAGATTTGCCGTTTTTTTTAATTCGGCCCTTATAATGTTGATCTTTTTTTTTATTATACGCTCCTCATCCATTGCCGCCCATTGAAAAGGTGTGAACGGCTTGGGAACAAAAGGGTTGATGCTCAATGTTATGCGGCCGATACGTCCCCTGATCCGGCTTGATTTCAGGAATACATCTTTGATCTTTTTGCAAAGCTTGGCAATTTCTTCGATATCTTCAAATGTTTCGTGGGGAAGACCTATCATGAAATAAAGCTTGAGATTCGGTATTCCTTTCGCCACCAGCCTTTCGGCAGTTTTGAGGATATCTTCTTCGGTAATGCCCTTGTTGATCACATCCCGCATGCGCTGGGATCCGGCATCGGGCGCTATGGTGGCCGTTTTTACCCGGCTTTGTTTGAGAACCGATAAAAAGTCTTCGGTCAACGCATCGGCCCTGAGTGAGCTGAAGGATATCCTGATATTATCATTTTTGAATTCAGAGCACAGCGCTCCTATTTCCGGCAGATCGGATACGGCCGCTCCCACAAAGCCTATCCGGTCGGTAAGTTCAAGACCCTCTTTAATAGATTTTTGCAAGGCCGACACGGTTCGGTAACGCGGAGGCCGGTATATGTACCCGGCGCTGCAGAACCGGCAGCCATGAGTGCACCCCCGGCCGGTTTCGATTAAAAATGTTTTTTTAAAGGAAGTATGCGGGGTTAAGACAGCGCTGCATGTGGAAACAGAAGAAAGATCCTGCAAAAAAACTTTTTTTACCTTAGACGGCGCCTCACACAGCGGCTCAAACAATTTAAACGTTCCGTCATTATTATAAAACGGGCGATACAATGCCGGCACATAAACCCCGGGCAGGTTTTTGGCAATATCAAGCAGGAAGCTTGTTTTCCCCTCATTCGACCTCAGGATCAACCTGTCAAAAAAGTCACAAAAATCGGGCAAAAGAACCTCCGCCTCACCCAGCAAAAAACAGTCGATAAACAGCGCAACCGGTTCCGGATTTAGAAAACATGCGACTCCCCCGGCAATGATCAGGGGATGATCCGGCCTTCTCTTCTTTGCCAGCATTGGAAGCCCGGCAATATTCAGGAAAGATAAAATATTAAGAAAATCGCTTTCAAATGAAACCGAAAAAGCAATTATATCAAAATCAGTAACCGGCCTTTGAGATTCTATTGTAACAATCCGGCTGCCTGCGCTTTTGCCGTTATCAGGCAGAAAAGCTCTTTCGCAAACAACATGCTCGATATTATTTAATAAACGATAAACAGTTTGAAAGCCCAGATTAGACATCCCGACCCGGTATTGGTTCGGGTAAACAAGGGCAATCCTGGTCCGCCCTCTCCAGTCTTTTCTTACGGCGCCTGTTTCAGATTCGGCATATTTTTTGCTTATTTTTGTCAATTGATTGTCAGGGCCGGTTTAAATCGTTTAAAATAAATATAAAGGTTAGCTGGTTTTCCGCTGCTTATCTAAAACACCTTTGAATTCAGATATATCCATGATTTTTAAATGACAAACTTTCGATTAGTTTTCATTCAGCCAATCTTCCATAGTATCTGCTGACATATCCTTTTGATTCCAGATATTATCAGCTTCATTTATTGCTTTTTCAGCAAAATGATTAGCCAAAATCGTTTTTAATTCCATTAAATCATCATACTCCAAATTTGTAGAATACAATTTTATAAGTTCCAGTTGAACATTGCTTAGAGCTCGTGATTTAATACCTGTACTATTTTTTTCTTTAGACTTAACTAAAGGCATGATTAAACCTCTCTGCAAGAGTCAGTTATCAGTCCACAGTTTTCTAAAAAAGACAAAATTAACCAATCAGTACGTCCACTTATGCTGTCTTTTTTTCATGTTTCTAAAATATCAGACATCCTTACCTCAGGTCAAGAAAAACGCTTACCTGCCTGAAGACTGCCATTTTTTTAAGTTTTTCCAGCAAATGCCGATGATCTTTCTTAGAATACAAAATAGCCCTTGCAGCCACTTTTTATCATAAGAAATGAGGAGAGGAGAGCCCTTTACCCATGAACAGTTTACAAGCAAACTCACTAAACAAACTGCCGGATATTGAGCCTGGAGAAATCCGGGATGCCTTTGTCGATTTTATGGATTATGCTTTTGAAGGATACCTCTTGTTTGACAAAAATTTGAAGCTCAAACTATTCAACAAGGCCACACAAGCTATCTTAGGCCTTTCAAAAAAGGATGTCGGCAAGCATATAACCGAAATAGCTCCTTACCTTACAAATACAAACAGGCTGGCAAAATATAAAGAAATTATAATAACAGGCGAATCCTTTGCGTTTACTAACATATCCATAGAACCCCATAACAAGATTCGCAATATAAAAGCATTCAAGACTGGAGACGATCTGGGAATCATAATCAATGACATCACTGAACTCAAGCAGATTGAGTATGATTTGATAAAACAGAATGTTGACATTCATAGATATGTGGATAACCTCATCACTATGAATGCGAAGATAGATACCGGAGGCGTTTTTATCATGATAAATAAAAAGGCTGCGGAAGCCGCCGGTTTCAAACGTTCCGATATAATCGGGACAAAGGCCTGGAACGGGGGATGGTTTAATTATGACCGGGAGATCCAAAAAAGGGTTAAAAAAAATATCGCCAAAGCCGCCCTGGGGGAGAGGGTCTTTTATGAAGAGCGCCTGAATACCAAAGCTGGTTTGATAGATAGCGAGATCCGTTTGTCACCTGTAACCAGTAAGGCTGGAGTAGTCTCTTACATTATTATTGAATGTCATGATATCTCAAGATTGAAGATGGCTGAAAAAAAACTTCTTGCCGCCAAAGAGGCAGCGGAAGAGGCCAACATAGCAAAATCGGATTTTTTGGCCACTATGAGCCACGAGATTCGTACGCCCATGAACGGCATCCTCGGTTTTGCAGATATTCTGCTGGGAGATGAGTTGAATTCGGATCAGAGAGATGCTGTTGAAACCATCAAAAAAAGCGGTGAAAATCTTCTACTGCTTATAAACAACATTCTCGACCTTTCCAGGATCGAGAACAACAAGATAGAGCTTGAATCGATCCCGTTTAATCTTGAAGACTTGATTTGCGAGGTTGGTGAACTTACAAAAACAAAGCTGGGTGAAAAACCTGTCGAAATTAATTGCTTTATCGATGACATCCCGGCCGGCCTTATAGGAGATCCCACCAAATTACGCCAGATAATAACAAACCTGGCCGGTAATGCCGTAAAATTTACAGAAAAAGGGGAAGTATTGTTGTCTGTTTCTGTTGCAAAAGAGACTGATAAAAATATTTTGCTTGATTTTTCAGTCAGGGATTCGGGCATCGGAATACCGCCTGATAAACTCGAAACTGTTTTCGAAACCTTCCGGCAGGTAGATTCAAGCACCACCAGGAAGTACGGAGGAAGCGGCCTGGGGCTGGCCATTTCCAGGAAACTGGCAGCGCTGATGGGCGGCGAAATGTGGGTTACAAGTCCTGCCTTCAGTAAAAAGGAAAAGAAAACTTACGGTTACGGAGACGGCTCTATTTTTCATTTTGCAACCCGATTTAAAAAGGATCTTTCAGGAAAAACTCAAAAAATGCAGGTGGATATATCCGGGCTCGAAGGAAAAAGAGTCTTGATCGCGGAGAATAATCAAGCAGCATTGCAAATATTAAAGAATATTATAAAAAAAGCAAAGATGATCCCTGTTTTGGCCAAAACCGGAGCAGAAGCACTGAAAGTTATTAATAACCACCCGCCGGAAGTCGCCATTATTGATTTAACCCTGAAAGATATGGCCGGTACGGAACTTGCGGCAAAAATAGACCAAATAACCGGAGAAAAGACAAAGCTGATAGCGCTGACGCCTGACCATATCCCAGGTTCTAAAAGCAGCAAATCAAAATTTGCAGGCCTGCTGTCCAAACCTGTCAGGCACAGGGTCATGATCAACATGCTCAGGTCGCTTTTCGGGTTGCTGGAAGAGGATACCGGGAAAAGCAGGAGCATCCCGATAAAAAAGGAGATCATGGCTCATGCTGTAAAAATACTCTATGCCGAAGATAATCCTGTTAACCAGAAAGTGGGAGAAAAGATGTTCAAGCGAATGGGATATCAAATTAAAATTGCTTCCGATGGTTTACAGGCACTGGAACTTGTCACCGGGAGAGACGCTTATGACATTATATTCATGGATATGCAGATGCCGAATATGGACGGCCTGCAGGCAACCCGGGAAATCAGAAAATGGGAAAAAACCCTGAAAAAAGATATCTCAAATCAACATACGCGGATTCCGATTATAGCGTTAACCGCCAATGCCATGAAGGGCGACCGTGAAAAATGTATCCAGGCAGGCATGGACGATTATATGTCAAAGCCCTTTAAAACGGAAGATATACAGAAGATGGTCCATAAATGGTCGGTAAAAGAAAAATCTTTTCCGTCGGCGGTCAAAAGCAAACGAATCATAGTTGTTGAAGACGAAGAAAAAATACGTAAATCAATAATGCGCCTTATAAAAAGAAAGATGCCGGGCGCTATAGTAATGTGTGCCGGGGACGGTATTGATGCCACCGCAAAACTGGGGAGCTTTGCGCCTGATCTTATCCTGACCGACATCATGATGCCAAAAATGGATGGTATTGAATTTGTAAAATATATCCGCTCGCATGCAAGATATGACAAAACCGGAATCATTGTAATTACCGGCTTAAATGAAAATGCAGATAAAGTTGAATCCGTAAAAAACGAGGGAGTCGACAATCTGCTCTTTAAGCCCCTGGCTAATAAATTAATCATCGAAGAAATACAAAAAGTATTTGCCCGGCGATAGAGAGTTGAAGGGTGAATAGTCTTCTTTTTTCTTGACAAAACACTGTCCTGGTGTACACTATTTGCGTGTGAATAAATTAAGGAGGCGATATGTTGAAAAATATTACCTTTAGTGCAGACCCTAACCTGATTTATAGTGCCCGCGAAAAAGCTCAGCGTGAGCATACAACTTTAAATGCTCAATTTCGCCTGTGGCTTAGGCGTTACGTCACAACCGACATTAAATCCGCCGCTTATGAAAATTCAGACGAAATCTGAGCTGTATGGTGGACATTTTGCCGACGACTTTATTGGACACTTTTTAAAAAATCGTACTGATTTTTAGCGCGCAGAAAAACACTACGATTATTCCACCACAAGGTTTTATTTTTACCTTTTTCTTTTAAGGATAAAAGCATTTTTGAGACATGATCTTCAATAGTCCCTTTTTTTTGCCAGTCCAAAAGAGTCAATATTAAGTTGCCGGAATGATCCTGCTCAATTTTACAGTTTCTTTTTTCAAATAGAAGCGTACGCATTTTTTGGAGGGTACATTTATTGCCATCAACTTTATTATAATACTGCCCCCCTAATTCTTTTAAAAAATACTCATAAGCAAGCCTGGCTACCATAACACAATAAAATTCAAATTCAACTTTTACTGGATCAAGACCAAAAATCTCATCTATAAAATAACTGGAAACAAGATCCTTGATCCCATTTTCAATAACCCAACGAAAACGATATTTACGGAGAATGTCTTTTGAATGAAGTTGCAGGTTGGTAGAACTAAAACACCGTATGTTTTCAGTTTTTTTTTCTCGATCTCTAAGAATAACAATTTTCATTTCAAGCCCTGTTTTGGGTAATTTGACTTGTATTGCCTTGAATTCGTCATCCTTGTTAAAGGGTTCCCATTCTTCATCGCTGTCTGTAGCAGGTTTGATTAATTTAAGAATTTGTTTATTTTTTTTTAGACAAATAAAAATATCACCATTTTTAAAAACAACCTTCTTATAATAATGGAAGTCTTTTTCTTTGGTATATTCTGAATCAATATAAAGTTCTTGTACGGCTAAGGGGTCTAAAATTGGAAGAATATTTTGTTCGCAAAATTGATGGATTATTCGAGGAGCTCTGGTGCCGCCTTGAAAATAAGCTATATTAATGATGACATTGGTTGCAAGATCCCAAGCAACATGGGGACGAAAACTTGGTACCATGTTACCGGCTTTATCTGGACCTTTACCAATTTGTTTTTCAACGGAATGATCTCCATAAAATTCTTTAAGATGAAAATCAAAGCCGATTTGTAGTCCCTCGATGAGCTCTAATTCTTTCGCTCGTGCTACTAAATCGCATCTAAGTTTGTGGATTTGGTCAAATGTAAAGGCAATAGTATCTTCGTAATATTTGGAAGTCGAACCATACATACCAATTCCACTTGCTAATGCTACGGATCGATCACGATTATTATTTAAATGGCTTATACGGCGGTATCCTGCAAGGATTCTGAAAATATTCAATAAAGCCAAGTTTGTAATTTCTTTTCCTCTTAACTTAATTGGTCCGTAAGTATTAAAAGCTTGGATAACGCCCAGATCATTTACAAATGGCGCTAATAAAAACGGACCTGGATCACAAATTTGAAAAGGACGAATTTTCATTTTATTGCAAATCAATTCAAAATGACGATTTATTCTTCTTGTATTAAAAATAGTGTACTCAGATTGAAGGTGATACGCACTTTTGAAAGGCTGAAATGGTTTATCCTCAACGTAACTTACTTTATCTAAATATTCATCCAGAGCAACAGGTTCACGATTTTTATCGTCCAAGCCCCAGCGTTTAATGACGCGAAGTACGGCAAACCGGGAAATCTTAAGTTTATGTGTTTTAATAATAAGTTCCGGAGACCATTTTGGATGTTTAAGCTTTTCCAAAATAATAGCTAATTGCAGCTCAGAAGAAAGACTTTGCTTTCCCTGTGAGTGAGCGGGGATAAGTGCCCAGAGCCCGTAAAGTTTATACTCTGCAATTAAACGATAATAGGTTGGCATAGAAACTCCAAAGCGGAAGCAAACCTCTTTTGAGGTAGACTTATGATTGGAAAAGAGTTCTCTGAGTAGTTCCAACCGTTTATGACAGGGATCTTGATCTATCAGAAAAGTAGCTTTTCGTTTTTTTGGATTATGATTCCTATCTGGCGTTTTTAAAAAAGTAGCCCATACATCGAGTGTCCTTTGTATTCTTCCCCAGAAGTTAAAATCGTCTTTCATATCAGAGATACCATAGCCATGGGACTGAAGGATTTTTGAAATTAATTTTGTTGAAGATAGACCTTTGGTAATCGGCACAGATTGAGTAATGCGATGAATTGAAGTATAGGAGAGAAACGGACGCCCTTTTTTTAGCAATAATGCGAGTTGTTCTAAATCCGGATACTGTTGACAACTGTCTGAAAAAGTAAAAAGGCCAGGTAATCCATAATCAGTAAATTTTTTTTCAATTTCATAAAAAAAAGAACGTGAAATATTAAATTTTTGACAAGCTGATTTAATGGCTACGCCATGTTCCCAAACACTCCGGAGACAATCATAGTGATTGAAAAAAATTTCATTTTCATAAAAGTAAGGTGTCTGGGATTGGAGTTTTGCCATAGATTGCAAAACGCGCGAATGCAGTGATTGAAAATATTTTATGGAATTTTTTGATAGTATCATAACCAAGATTACTATCATGCTATAAGCACAAAATCAAGTATTTTTTACTCACGCTAAACGCACAAAATTGATATTCCAGGCATAAGTGTGCTTTCCGGAAAAAATTGTGTAATTTTAAATAGATATGTGCTTCTGTTGATAGCTTGGAGCCTGCTGAATGAACTGAAGCCTATAAAATATTTTGAAAAGACAACCTGACTTACAGACCTAAAAAAACATATCGAATAAAATTATGGTAGTATTTACAAAGGGATAGGGAGTTAAATGCAAGAATAACGATTGAGGAGGCATAGATGTTTTAAAACAAGCGATTGTGTGTTTAGCCTGAGGCTGTTTCAAGCTAAATGCACAAATTGCGGAATTAAAAATACAGTTTTTTCAATGGATTATAAAATTTGACTTTTAAAATAACAAAATATTTGTCCGCTCAACAGCTCAGATTTCGTCTGAAATTTAATGAATTCTTTAGATTATGCTAACCCGGGGAAACATTTTACAAGAGATGAAATGAATGAACGTTAAATTTTTTTTGGATACAAATATTATCGTGTACTCGTTTGACCCAAACGCTCCCAATAAACGGGATGCAGCTCGGCAGTTTATTCGCAGCGCACTTATGCAACAAAATGGCTGTATCAGTTATCAGGTTATCCAGGAATTTTTTAACATTGCTACCCGTAAATTTGTAACGCCATTATCTCCACAAGATTGTAAAATATATTTGAATGATGTCCTTTCACCACTATGTGAAATTTTTCCAAGTGTTGAGTTTTATTCTCAAGCATTGCAAATCGCAGATCGATGGAAATACTCCTTATATGATTCGTTAATAATTACTGCTGCATTACAAGCAAATTGCACTATTCTATATAGTGAGGATTTGCAGCATGGACATGTGATAAACTATTTAACCATTACTAACCCTTTTCTTGAGAAGTCCTGATGGAAAACGGGCACTGAGGAACGTGGAATGAAAATACTGATTGTGGAAGACAACCCTGTAACACTTGCTTTATTGCAAAAAATAGTTGAACAGTCGGGGTATGAAGCGGTTTTGGCTGATAATGGCCAAAAGGCCTGGGAAAAAATCCAAAAAACAGCGCCGGCCATGATCATAACAGACTGGCTGATGCCTGGAATGAACGGCCTTGAACTCTGTAAAAAGGTAAGAACCTTTGAGTTGGCCGATTATGTGTATATCATACTCTTAACCGCCAGGGACGGCGCCGGGGATGCAGTTGAGGGACTTAAAGCCGGAGCGGACGACTATATCAGGAAGCCGTTTGACCATGCGGAATTAAAAGCCAGAATCAGGGTGGGAGAGCGGATAATTCAGTTGAAGGACGAACAGAACAAGGCAAATGCCCAACTGCTCCAGTCTGAAAAAATGGCTTCCATCGGTCAGCTTGCGGCCGGTGTGGCCCATGAAATCAATAATCCGACCGGGTTTGTAAGCAGCAATCTTAAAACTATGGATGATTACACGGGCGATATTTGCGAACTCATCAATAAATACAAAAACATACAAAAAGCAATGGAAGAATCCTGGCCGGATGGTACGATGCCTGCGGCATTATCTGCTCAGCTTAAAGAGATCTCAGATTATAAAGAAGAGATAGATCTGGATTATATTCTCGAGGATATTCAAGACCTGATCGGAGATTGCAGGGAGGGAACCGGGCGGATTAAGAAGATCGTAATAGCTTTAAAAGATTTTGCACACCCCGGCAAAGACAAATTGCAGAAAACGGATATCAACAAGGGGATTGAACAGACTCTGAACGTGGTTAATAATGAGATCAAGTATATTGCCACAGTAAATAAAGAATTCGGCGACCTTCCCATTGTAGAATGTTATCCACAGCAGATTAACCAGGTCTTTATGAATATCCTGGTAAATGCCGCCCAGGCAATGGAGGAACGAGGTGTTATCAATATATCCACCAAAGCTGAAAACGGTTTTGTAGAGATAAAAATAAGCGATACCGGAACCGGGATTTCGGAAGAGAATCTTTCAAAGATATTCGATCCCTTTTTTACCACCAAGGAAGTGGGCAAAGGAACGGGCTTGGGCATGAATATTGCGTATAACATAATCGAAAAACATAACGGCGCTATTGATGTTCAGAGCACAGTAGGCAAGGGAACGATCTTTACAATTAAACTTCCGATAATTTTTAACTCATAACTCTTCAGCCTTTAACCTTTAACCTGTTTTGGGAAAATGTCTGTAAAAAAACAACATACCATCCTGCTTATTGATGATGAAACAGCTATTACAAAAGCATTAAGCCGGCTGTTTCGCAAGGGGGGCTACAAGATCCTGACTGCTGCAAGTGGTCAGGAGGGTCTTGATATTCTGCATACCTTAAAAGATGGGGCGGAAGATCCGGTTTCACTTATTATTTCAGATCAGAGAATGCCCGGGATGAACGGGGCTGAGTTTCTGGCAAAATCGAAAGAGATCTTTCCTGATGCCATCAGGTTTCTGCTTACCGGGTATTCCGACATGGATGCAATCGTTGACGCGGTTAATAAGGGCGAAATCCACAGATACCTGACCAAGCCCTGGAATGATGATGATATTATCCTCCAGGTCAGGCAGGCCGTGAAACAGCTTGAGCTTCAAGCAGAAAACCGCAGGCTCACGGAGCTTACCAATGAACAGAACCTGGAACTGAAAGATTTAAACAGGAATCTGGACAATAAGGTCAAGCAGAGAACCAGGGAGATTATAAACAAGGGCAGGGATCTCCTGGAAATTAATAAAAAGCTTGAAAAGAGCTTTATGGATACTATCCGGCTCCTGTCATCCTTAATCGGAACCTTAAATCCTGATTTAGGCAAATATATGGGGCATGTTGCCAGGCTTTCAAGAAAAGTGGGGGTTGAATTAGGTTTTTCCAAAAAACCGCTGGACCGGATAGAAATGGCCGGCATGATTCACGATATAGGCCTGCTTGGGCTTCCTGAAAAAATTCTGGCAAAAGATGAAGCGCAGATGACGGGAAACGAGTTCCGCCTGTACAGCCAGCACCCGGTGATAGCCTTTATGTGCCTTGAACCGGTGGATAGTCTTGGAGAAATAGGTGAGATTATACTTTGCCATCATGAAAATCTTGATGGCTCCGGATTCCCCAGTGGCATCAAAGGGGATGCAATTTCACTGGAAACGCGAATAATTGGGACAGTAGCAGATTATTGCAAGATAACCGATATGTGGCCGCGGGATACAAAAATAATTATGGCAAAGACCCTGCAGTACGATTATGTTTATAAAGAGGTTGTTCTTGAAGAACCGGATATAATGCTGAAAAAAATTGCAAAAAGGATCATCCATCACGGGATAAAACATAAATACGATGAAAAAGTAGTAACCGGCTTATTCAGGGTACTATCCGCGCAGGAAGCAGGGGGGAACAAGCGGAAACATTTAAAACTGAATTATTATGATTTAAAGGAAGGTATGGTGCTGGAAGAGGATTTGCGCATAAAGGACGGCCGGCTATTAATGTCAATGGGCACTATTTTGAAACAGGCTGCAATCGATTCTATTAAAAAAGTCGGAGAACATAAGCTGATTGGCGGCACAATTCATGTATCAATATGACAGAGATAGGTTAGAGTAACCAATATGGACAGAAAAACGATTCTTAAAAAACTCGATCGCATTGAAGATCTGCCGACCCTGCCGGTAATTGCGATGGAAGTCAACAAAATGCTCCGTGATTATAATACATCAATTAAAGAGTTAAGCGCGTTAATTAAAAACGATCAGGCCATGACTCCCAGGATCCTGAAGCTTGTTAATTCATCCTTTTACGGTTTTAAATCAAAAATCGCCAACATAGACCGTGCAATAATACTGCTCGGTTTTAATACAATCAGCAATGCGATTGTTTCTGTTGCTATCATCGACGCGCTTTCGATCAAAGGTTCTTCAGACGATTTTGATATAAAAAATTTTTGGGAGCATTCCGTTGCAGTCGCGATAACAAGCAGACATCTGGCGGAAAAGAGCCGCTTATGTTTACCTGAAGAGGCCTTTACCGGCGGGCTGCTGCACGATATAGGCAAGATTATCCTTTCGCACTATTTTCCTAGCCTTTTTAAAAAGGTTATTCTTTCTGCGGATGAGAATAACATCACCTTTTATGAAGCCGAAAAAAAAGAAATCCCGGTTACCCACGCGCAGATCGGGGCTATTATGGCACACAAATGGAAGCTGCCGGACGGCCTGGCCGATACGATAAAATACCATCATGCCGTAAAAGCCGGCGCGAACGATATAAATCTCTTGATGATTGTGCATGTAGCTGATTTTATATCAAATTACTTTATCCACAGCCAGGATGCGAAGATTGATTCTGCTTTAATCAATCCTGAAGCGGCCCTGGCACTGAAACCCCAATTAAAGACCTTGGAGGATTGGCTTCCTGGAGTTAGGGAAGGGATAGCCTCGGCCTGCCAGTTTTTTTTAGAGAAAGACATGTAAAGATGCATGATAAAAAGCATACAATATTATGTGTTGATGATGAAAAGAATATCCTGAATTCCTTGAAACGCCTGCTCAGGAAGGAGGCTTATCACCTGGTGACAGCCTCAGGGGGCGAAGAAGGCCTGCATAAACTTGCAGCAGAAGAGATCAGCCTGGTTGTCTCGGACCACAGAATGCCGGGGATGAGCGGCACTGAATTCCTGCAAAAAGTAAAAAATCAATATCCCGATATAATCCGTATTATATTAACAGGATATACAGAAGTAGATTCCATTACGGAATCTATAAATCGCGGGCATATTTATAAATTCCTTTTAAAACCCTGGAATGATCAAAACCTGATCCTGGAAATAAGACAGGCCCTGGATCAGTACGACCTTGTCAAAGCCAATAAAAAACTTCATGATGAAGTTATACAAAAGAATGCGGAATTGAAAAGAATCAACGAGAATCTTGAAATGCTTGTCCGGGAACGTACCAGGGATCTCGAAGTCCAGAACCATGCCCTGGAGCTTTCACGCACCATCCTCGAAGATTTGACACTTCCGGTAATTGGAATAAGCGACGAAGGTATGATAGCGCTCCTTAACAGGTCTGCGAGATCCTTTAACGGCCGATTAAAGGGCCTGTCGATCGGCAGCAATATAGAATGTTTTTTTCCTGATGATTTAATGGAAATGATTAAAAAAGCCCTGCCGTCTGAAACATACAAGGGAATAAAAGGGTACGGATCATCTGATAATAAATATGACATAGATTTTATTCCCCTTTCAGGTTTATTCAAGGGCAAAGGGATCATAATGATATTCAGGGATATCTGCCTGTAACCGTAGGGGCACCCCTTGTAGGTGCCCAAAATGAGGTCGCCCAAAGAACAAAAGGGCAACCACAAGGGATTGCCCCTACGGGTTTCTCGTTCCCACGCTCCAGCGTGGGAACGCGTACCTAAATTTGAAGGATGCCAAATTTAAAATCAAAAATATATCTTAACCCATCTTCGGGCGCTAATTATAATGACAAATAAAACCGGAACAGTCCTGTTTGTGGATGATGAGGAAAAAATTCTTAAAGCATTAAAAAGACTTTTCAGGTCTGAACCATGCCGAACTTTTTTTGCATCCGGAGGGCCGGCAGCGCTTGATATATTAAATGCAGAAAATGTCTCTGTTGTGATTACGGATCTATCAATGCCCGGGATGGACGGTTTTACCCTGCTGGATCGGGTCAAAGCCGAATACCCGGATATAATCCGTATTGTAATGTCGGGTCATTCTGATACGGATACCATATTAAACGCGATAAACCAGGGCAATCTTTACAGGTATATCGTCAAGCCCTTTAATGAGGCGGAATTAAAAATTACAACAAAACAAGCTGTTGAACTTTTCAATCTCCAGCAGGATAAAAGAAATCTTATGCAAAGGCTTGAAGAGCATAACAATCTGCTGGAAGAGAGAGTTGAAAAAAGAACAAATCAGTTGCTGGCCATAGAAAAAAAAGCGGAGATAGGCAAATATGCATCCCAAATAGTTCACAATATGAATAATCCTTTAATGGCCGTATTCGGCTCTATCGGCATTGTTGAGCTGATGATGAAAAACGCAAATCCCGATATGGATAAATTGCAAAAGTTTCTCGGCATTATGAAGAAGAATGCCTGCGATTTAAAAAAAATAATAAGGTCAATCCTTGATCACGCAAGGGAGGGCGGACCTTCCCGGACTGAACCAGTAAACATCAACGAAATTATAGCAAGAGCGTTGGAATTTTTTGAACTCGATTCCATTTTTAAATACAAAATAGAAAAAAATATTTCCCTGACCGAGAATCTGCCTTTTATGAAGGGAGATTCTATTCAGATCAAGCAGATCATGGACAATCTTATTAAAAATGCAATCGATGCGATGGAGCATTCGGACAAAAAATGTCTCGGCATAAAAACCGGTATGGAAAACGGAGATATTATAATTAAAATTTCCGATACAGGCGAAGGGATTGCGGAGGAGGATTTAGAAAAAATATTTTCTCCTGATTATACCACAAAACCGGTCGGAAAAGGGACAGGTTTAGGCCTGGCCAGTGTTAAAGCAATGATTAATGCTTATTCAGGCAAAATCAAGGTGAAATCAGAAAAGGGGAAAGGCACTCTCTTTACAGTGCAACTTCCCGTATGACATCAACATTCCAGGGGGCCGCAATGGCAAAAACAAAAATAACTTTTCATATCTTGATCGATGACCGGAAATGCATGGAACAGGTAAGCAGTGCGCTGCAAAGCCTTGATTATGACATTTTAATCAATTCCGGGGCAGAAAAGCTGCCCGAACTGAATTTGGGACTAAATTTGAAACTGAACAAAGACGACTTTAATATAATAATCCTTAATCCCGGTCTTTCCTCCTGGGAATGGCTTGACCGGCTGATAAAAATTGATAAACGATTTCCTGATCTTCCCGTTATTCTTTATGCTTCTGAAATAACAGACCGCCTTTACCAGGTGGCGGATAATTCCACAATCTTTCTGGCTCATGACAAGGAAAGTCTTACACAGAGAGTAAAGGATATCATCATCTCTTTTAAAATATCAAAAACACAAATTCTTTTTGTTGATGATGAAGAAAAAATTATAAAAACCTATCTCAGGATGCTGCGCAAGCTGCCCTGGACTTTGTTCATAGCCTCAAACGGAATCAACGCATTGGAAATTCTTGAAAAGGAACGTATAGATCTCGTTGTTACAGATATCAAAATGCCGAACATGCACGGATTGGAATTAGTGGCAAAAATCAGGGAACAAGACCATAACCTGCCTGTTATCATATGTTCCGCTTACAAGGGGATGAAAGCAGATCAGGATTTGGTGTATTATAATGTATCAGCTTTTATGGATAAACCTGTTGATCAGGATGCACTTTTAAATAAGATTAAAGAATTGATTGCATGATGGTTGTGCAGGGAGATATTATTCAGCAGATTCTAATAATACAAAAAAAAAGGAGGGATATGAGTAAAATAAGAATGACAGGAGAAATCAGAACCGATTATGACTGTGAAGCTGCAGGGCTGCCGGCTGAAAGGTGGGGGGAAGCGGTATTTAAAATAGGCGATGAAGAGCTTGTTTTGGAGGTAAGTGTGGAAGAATCCGTTATAGTGGCAATTATGGCTGGCGAAGAAGCAGTATGGAAAGGGACCCTCGAAGGTTTGAAAAAATTACTTAAAGGTGAGATTACAGGCCGGTAATTTTGTTAATGCTCGCAATTAAATCGATCCGGAAACTTCCCGGATTTTATTCCTGGGGACTTTCTCAAAAAAAATTTGACTATTTCAAATCTTTTCTTGTATAGTTTTTATACAAATTAGATATTCTTATTTTTGAGTTATGAAACAGGCAAAAGCCACCCAGACTCTACCGGGTGGCTTTTTTTTATTTGAAGGAGTGCTACTGATATGAGCAAACTGCTGGTAATCGATAATTATGACTCCTTTACATATAACCTGGTGCAGATGTTCAGACGCTATAATCTTGAGATTGATGTATATAGAAGTGACAAAATATCTGTTACGCAGGCAGGTTCGATTAATCCTGATTACATTTTAATCAGCCCAGGTCCAAGAGATCCCGCACATGCCGGGGTCTCCATAAATTTAGTCAAGGCATTTTACAAAAAAATCCCCATCCTCGGTGTTTGCCTGGGGATGCAGTGTATTAATGAAGCCTTTGGCGGCAGTACTGTACGCGCACCTGTCCCGATGCATGGCAAAACAAGCCTGATACCGCATAATCATAGTGCTTTATTTAAGGGTCTGGTTTCACCCTTCAAAGTTGCGCGTTATCATTCGCTGATGGTAAATATCAATAATAGTGAACTTGTCGTTTCATCGCGCAGTAAAGATGGTGTTGCTATGGGCTTTAGCCATAAAGTTTATCCGGTTCATGGACTTCAGTTTCATCCTGAGAGTTTTCTAACGGAAAACGGATTTCAGATTATTGAAAACTTTTTGAAACTCGGCCCTTGCACGGATGTAACATCTAAATAAGGAACGGGAAATCAAATGACAAGATACACGCCACTGATAATAAAATATAAAATGTCTGAAACTCGCATGTTAGTGAGCCTAAAGAAAAAAACAGGGGCCTATCTTTTAATTCCGGCTGCTTAAAAGCCAACTCATATCCTTTAAACATTAGTTGTCTTATATGCTGTTTTTTCTTAAGGCTCACTAACACGCTCAAACAATCAGACCTTTTATATTTTATCATCAGTGAGCTCCAGAAGTTATTGAAAAGTTACGCACGGATTGTTATTAGCATGGATAAAATAAAAAAAATTATTGGCCGACTTACCGATATTTATACCGAACATATAAGCCTGGATGAAGATTTTATCTCTTTTGCAGCGCGGTTTGCGCATAAACCAGGTACGGTGATATTAATGAGCGGAGGTGATCTTGACTCTGCACGGTACCACATAATTGCCGCAAAGCCCTGGCTGAGTTTTAAATGTTTTCGAGACGCAATAAGTATCAGCATAAATGGGCAGATATTTAATTTTACAGGACACCCTTTTGATATTCTAAGAGAAATTGTCAATCATTACAGTTTGCAAGTCAGTCAGCTTGATCTTGCCGGTCTACCTGAACCGGTTTACGCCGGCCTTTTTGGTTATCTCTCCTATGATCTTAAAGATATTCTTGAGGAACTTCCACGCACTTCCAATGATGATATACAGCTCCCGCATTCAGTTTTTTTTGCGCATTCAATTATAATAGTACAGGATAAAACAACCAGTACCATCACCCTCTGTATTCCGGTACTACAAAATAAAGGGAGCTCAAGTTTGTATGCAACCCTTGACAGCTTCAGAAAAACTATTATTGCGGACCCATTAATAAAAAAAAGTTTTTCAGGCGATGCAGCCGGGTTTAAGTCAAATTTCAACAAGCCGGAATATATTGCTGCAATCGAGAAAATCAGGGAGTATATTGCAGCCGGCCATGTGTATCAGGTAAATATGTCACAGCGTTTTGAAATGGGCTTTACCGGTGATCCCTATTCCCTTTTTAAAACGCTATACAGGAATAACCCGGCTCCATTTTTCAGTTTCATTAATGCCGGCGATCATCAAATAGTTTCCACCTCGCCGGAAAGATTTCTTAAGCTAAGGGGAGACATTGTCGAAACAAGACCCATCAAGGGGACAAGACCCAGGGGTAAAACTAAAAAGGAAGATCATGAATTAAAAAATGACCTGCAAAAAAGCACAAAGGATGACGCCGAACTCTCCATGATAGTCGACCTTTTGCGCAATGACATCGGCAAAGTCTGTGCTGCCGGGTCAGTAAAAGTGAAACAGCATAAAATGCTTGAAGCATACAGTAATGTTTATCATCTTGTTTCCATTGTTGAGGGGAGGCTCGACACAGGCAGGGATGCGATAGATCTAATTGCAGCCACATTCCCCGGTGGGTCAATTACAGGCTGTCCCAAGATCAGGGCCATGGAGATTATTGATGAACTGGAGCCGCACAGGCGTCACATATATACCGGTTCCATAGGTTATATCGGTTTTTCAGGCTCCATGGATTTATCAATAGCAATCCGCACGGCAACCGTATATAAAGATAAAATCTTTTTCTCTGCCGGAGGGGGGATTGTATTCGATTCCGATCCCCTGGATGAATTCAATGAAACCATTCATAAGGGACGGACGTTGATGGAGGTTTTCAGGGACAAAGTAAAACAGGCTGAGCCTGAAGACTATCTCTGGATCAACGGGAAACTTAAACCTGTTAAGGAGGCATGCGTATCTGCAACTGACCAGGGGCTCTTATTCGGATTCGGATTTTTTGAAACCATCAGGGCGGATAAAGGGGAAGCGCTTTACCTTGATGAGCATATGGCAAGATTTAACAATACCTGGGAGAATCTTTTTGAAAGCAGACCGCCTGATCTCACATGGTCTTCGATTATTAATGCGGTTATAGCAAAAAACAGGTTAACCGATAAAACTGGGGCCATCAAGATTCTTGCCACCCGGGGAGACAGGGAAACGCCCCCATTTAATCACACACTTATGGTAATGGCCAGGCCTTATACCCACAGGCTTGCGGGAAAAAAATCGCCGGGAATTAAATTATTAACATATCCCGAAGCCCGTCAGTCTCCACTTGCTTCTCACAAAACGCTTAATTATTTGTATTATCTCCTGGCCGGCAGATGGGCAGTGAAAATGGGAGCAGACGAAGCCCTGATATTAAATCCGGACGGAACAGTTTCTGAAACAAACACAGCTAATATAATGCTGATTTCGGGAAAAAAAGTATTAATCCCTTTTTCCGAACATGTTTTGCCGGGTATAATGCAAAAAGCGCTTTGCGACGTTCTGCTTGAATGGGGATACAAGGTTGAGAAAAGAGTTTTAAAGCCTGAAGATCTTTTGGCAGGGAAAGAAGTTATTATATCCAACTCCCTGATAGGGGCGGTTCCTGTTTTAAGCATCGACAATCAAAATATGCCCGGGCCGACGGATTTATGTGAACGCATCAACAGGGTATATAAAAAGGGCGGCTCTATTGAGCCGCCCCTGTGATAAGGGATTGGAATAAAGATTAATTAATAGTAATCTGGTTCGGTTTCTGCTCTTCAGGTTTCGGTATTTCAATCTTGAGTACGCCTTCCTTATAATCCGCACTAATTTTATCAGCAGCAACTGAAGCAGGCAGGGTGAAAGATCTCATAAATGAGCCGCGCACCCGCTCTCTTTTATAGTAATTCTCCTCCTTGACTTCATTATCATCGACTCTTTCACCTTTAAGGGTCAGCACTCTGTCTTTATAATCTATGCTGATATTTTTTTTATCGACACCCGGAAGATCAGCCTTTATTACTATACTTTCATCATTATCAATAATGTCAACTACGGGATTCCAGCTATGGCCTGTAAGTTCATCGTTTACAGCACCGCTGCCCTTGAAGAAAGTGTCATTAAACATCCGATTAATACGATCCTGCAGGACAGGCAAATCACCCAAACGGTTCCATCTGGTAAGTTCCATCATAATTACCTCCTTTTGTTAGATATATATAATATTTTTATTAAACATCATTTTTTCTTGCTTTTAAAATAAACATTATTTATTATGCGTCAATATTAATTTTTATTTTTTTTATTTCATTATTATAATTCATTATTCATTTTTAGTAATATTAAAAAGTCGCGCGATGACCATAAAAAATAATAAACGACCCAATCAAATTATTTCATTACCAGGTCCCTTCATCTCAGACCTGAGGGGCAGGCAATCGGTGAGAGCCACATTTAAACTGACGGCCAGGGCTATCAGTGTTTTAAACACAGTTTCAATTCACCTTGGCATAAAGCAAAAATCTCTGTTTGATCATCTTATGGAAGACCGTCAGACATTACATGCGATTGCCAAAAAACTTGAACTGCGGCATTTTAATGCTATGCAACGTATTCAGAAAACATTTGTTTTGAGCAGGAGAACACTTGCCTCATTATGTGACGCGGCTGAAGATTCAGGAGCGCCGCGGGATGCGCTTGTAGAATATTCAATTTGCAGACTTGAATCCGTTCTTTCAGATGAACTGAAAAAACAGAAAATAAGAAAACAGATTCAAAGCAGACTGGCAGAACAAATAAATAATATGAAAAAAATACTTAAAGATTCACAGAAAATGCTGGGAAATGGCGACCCGCTTTGCAGAAATCTTGAAAATATGACAGACGCCTGCATAAGCGCATATAATGATTTAGGGTTATTTGTTGACAAAGGAAAAATAATAGAAGAATTTGATTATCCTTCTTCTTAATATCAAGACTTGACATCAAGACTTAACCCTTTCAGGGTGGGTGGCAAAAAACCGGGGATGCTCCCTATGAATATATAATGATCTGGATAAGCTTAATATTATGTTCGGGATTTTTCTTTTCACTTAATCACATAGTAAGAAAAAAAATACTGAAAAATGCCGACGTAACCGATATGATGATATTAACAGGCAGCTTCGGTTTTTTTTGCCTGATTCCATTTGTTGGAGAAGTCGATTTCGGAATCTCATCAGCCAATATAATCCTTATTTCGATAAATGCCGTTTTTGCGTTCACTGGATCATACCTGCTTAATATAGCATATAAACACTGTGAAATATCAACTGTTTCACCGCTGCTTAATTTCAACCCGCTTTTAGTTATTTTGTTGTCATACTTTCAGCTAGGGGAGGTACTAAACAGTCAACAGTTTGCCGGAGTTATGTTGATTTTATCAGGCGGTTATATAGTTACTCTCAAAGAAATAAGAAATTTTTTCAATCCCTTTACCGCCCTGCCGGCTAAATATTTTCTTATCGTGCTGGCAACCCTGGTTTTATGGAGTTTCTGCCCGGTAATAAACAGGGTGGTATTATTTGAAACAGATGCCATGACGCATATATTTTTCTTTGCAATGTTTATCTTCATTATACAATTGGTTTTAATAATTGCCATGAACAGATACAAGCGTGTGGCATCATTGGCAAAAAAGCAGTGGTTCCTTATTATTATAGCTGGAGGCTTCTGGATTATCAGTGACTTTCTGCATCTTAAAGCACTCGCGGTTCCGGCTGCCGTTGTTTCACTGGCAATACCGGCCAAACGATTGTCAAACCTTTTAACGGTCGTGCTCGGGGGAACAGTATTTAAGGAAAAGAGCCTGGTTGTTAAATCAATGGCCTGCATATTCATGATTGCCGGTCTGTACGTTATTGGTATAAATTAAATGACTTGCAGCAAAACAGACGAAGCGCCAAACTTGCCTGAAATACTTCGGGAAAAGTATGATCGCCTCAGGCAGATCATCACCAGGGCAGGAGATGCCGCAATCGGATTTTCAGGTGGGGTAGATAGTACTTTTTTATTAAAAGTATGCGCAGAAATTCTTGGGGAACTTGGAGAAAGGCTCCTGGCAATAACCATTAAATCAGAGGTGATTCCTGCAAACGAGGTTAATTCCGCCCATGATATTACCGAAACTATGGGTGTCAGACATATCATCTTGAAAGAAAATGTGCTTGAGCTGCCGGGATTTGTTCAAAATCATCCTGACAGATGCTATATATGTAAAAAAGCAATCTTCTCACAAATCAAAAAGAGAGCGGAACTTTACGGAATCCGCAATTGTTTTGATGGCGGCAATATTGACGATGCTGCGGATTTCAGACCCGGACGAGTCGCCCTTAACGAAATAGGTATCCGCAGTCCCCTGGCAGAAGCCGGATTTCTTAAAAGCGATATTCGAGTTGTATCCGAAGCCCTTAAACTGCCCACATGGGATAAACCGGCTTTAGCCTGCCTGGCAAGCCGATTCCCATATTATACCGAAATAACAAAGGATGCCTTAAAACAAGTGGAAAATGCCGAAGCATTTCTCGAAAAACTAGGAATGTATATTTTCAGGGTAAGGCATCATGGTATATTAGCAAGAATAGAACTGGGAGAAAGAGAAAAAAAAATATTGCTGAAATTTGATCTTTGCACAAAAATCGTTAAGCATCTTAAAAACCTGGGATATAAATATGTATCTCTCGACCTGGAAGGGTATCGCACCGGCAGTATGAATGAAGTTCTTTAAGGCTTTACTAAAAATGGTCGGGGCGAGAGGATTTGAACCTCCGACTTCCTGCTCCCAAAGCAGGCGCGCTGCCAGGCTGCGCCACGCCCCGTTTCTTTTTCGTAAAGTCTATAACATGCTTTTTGAGTCCATTCAAGCGTATAAAAATAATAATTTATATTATACGGCCTAATGGAACTTAACATGGAGGGCTTCCATAGAAACTGCCGTGGAGGCGTTAAAGAAAGGAGTATATGACTATATAAAAATAACAACAAAACTCGAACCGGAGTTATTAAATATTCATTGTGCGTTAATCCATATCAGCAAAGTGCTGATGAACCTTGTGCTCAATGCCGTAGAGGCAATTGAATGCAATGGAGATATCACAATAACTACCCGGAACAAATATATAGACCACCCCTTGATGGGATATGATGAGATAAATCCTGGAGAATATGTTCTGTTAACAGTTACCGACAACGGTATAGGTCTTTCACCAAAGGATCTGTGAAGAATCTTTCAGCCTTTTTATACAAAAAAAGTTATGGGCGGAAGCGGGACAGGACTTGGTATGGCGGTTGTATGGAATATTGTTAAAGATCTTGATGGAGGAATAGATGCAATAACCAGCGCAAAAAGGACTGCTTTTCAAATTTATTTCCATATTACCAGGGATAAAATAACGGAAACCAATCGCGGGAATAGCATAGCTCTGGAAGAGATAACCGGTAATGGAGAACCCTGGTGATCTATGATGACGACAACCGTAGAAAATACCATGCGGTATTATGAACAAGTTTGGTTAGTAACTCTAAGGAGCTATAGAAATTGAGCATAACTATTTTTACCGACAGAATTTCCATTACCACTAAAACCGGCCTGGATATTGTGAACATAACATTCAGGCTCACAGATTCTCTAAAACAGTCAAAGATAATTAACGGATCACTTAATGCCACGGTGATCGGATCCACCAGTTCTGTTACAACAATCGAATTTGAACCTGGTGTGGTCAATGATCTGAAAAAAGCGATTACAAGGTTTGCGCCTCCGGATATTGAATATGATCATGAAAAAGCATGGTATGACGGGAACGGGCATAGTCATGTGCAGGCGGCACTGCTCGGCCCGTCAATTGCTTTACCGGTTCGTGACGGACGTTTGACCCTGGGAACATGGCAACAGGCTGTCATTATAAATCATGATAACAGGGCAAGAGAAAGAGTGGTGGATATAACAATAATCGGTACTGCTTGAAATGTCGTTTTTTTTTTATATGATTGACGGATTCCACCCAACGGACTTCTATTGTCCTGATATTTTCAAGTATGATCAGGAAGATAAGAATCCGGAAGCGATCAGGGATTTAAACTGGATAGAGGAAGAAGAAGAAAAACCACGCAATGAAAAAGCGCTACTTTGCAGGCAATGCTTATTGACAATAACAAACAGGTCGGAACTTATTGAAGTGGCGGGGGCTTATGAGCATACTTTCGCGAATCCCCAGGGCGTTGTATTTCAAATAGGATGTTTCGGGTCGGCGAAAGGATGCGGGCATGTCGGACCTGCAACAGAAGAGTGGAGCTGGTTTAAAGGTTTCCGCTGGCAAGTTGTTCTATGCGGCATGTGCCTTACACACCTTGGATGGTATTATACATCAAAATCTATGAATAGTTTCCATGGGCTTATATTAGATCGCTTAATCGACTCATCTTAATCGACTATAGATTTTCAGATAATTACTCGATTTTAAAATTTGGCCCAAGGCCAGAGGGAGTAGGGGTTCAAAATCTTGAACCCCTACTCCGACGACCGATAACGCAGTGAAATTATTTATGAAAACATCTATATATAGACTTTCCCTTTTGCACAAGCTACTCATAAGGAAAGCGGCTTTTCAATTATGATAGAACAATATTCTTTCGGAAAAATAGCAATAAAAGGAAGAGTTTACACAAATGATATTAAAATTATTTGTGGAAGAGTAGTGCCTGACTGGTGGAGAAAAAACGGACATAGGGTGGACATTGATGACATAGCCGATATACTAAAAAAAAATACTGATATTCTTGTGCTGGGAAAAGGGAAACCAGGCCTCATGAAATCTACCGATTCATTACGTAAGTTTCTTCAAAAAAAAGAGATTGAACTGATAGAAGTGAGTACTTCCAAAGCTGTCGATACATTTAACAAACTATTAAAAGAGGGGAAAAGAGTATCGGCAGGATTCCATTTAACATGCTGACAGACTAAAAACCTACCTTTTTTTTATTTGATACCTATAAACCGCCTTGTTATGCTCTCTTAGATTGGTAGAAAATTTGTGAGTTTTATCTTTTTTGGAAACAAAATATAGAAAATCGGTCTCAGCCGGGTACAGGGCTGCTTCCAGAGCTTTCAGCCCCGGGTTTGAAATCGGCCCTGGAGGAAGTCCCCTTATAAGGTATGTGTTATAAGGAGATGGTTTTTTAAGATCTTTTTTTGTAATATTACCGTTAAACCCATCTATACCGTAAATAACGGTAGGATCACTTTCAAGGCGCATATTTTTCTTTAATCTATTATGGAAAACCGACGAGATGATCGGACGTTCCTCCGACGCACCGGTTTCTCTTTCAATAATCGATGCCAGGGTAACAATCTGGTGGATTGAAAAACCGAGTTTTTCCGCCTGTTTTGCAAATTCATCCGTAAAGATGGTCTGGAACCGGTTGACCATTGTTGATATTATTGTTTTAGGAGTCGTATTTTTGGGAAAATAGTATGTATCCGGAAAGAGGTATCCTTCAAAAGTATTGGCGTTAATCTTCATTTGCGCAGCCAAGGAAGAATTTTTTGCGGCTTTTAAAAAGCTCTTTTCGTCTTCTATTCCTGCTTGAGATACTGCAGTGGCAATCTGTTCGATATTATAGCCTTCAGGAATGGTCAGTTTGTTTAAACGCACCCTGCCCTTTGTTATTATCGTAAGGATTTCAGAGGGTGTCATGGATGGTGAAAGGAGATATTCACCGAATTTTATTCTTTTATCATATCCTCTTATAACGGCCAGCAGTTTAAATCTGTACGAATAAGCAACAATCCCTGAGTTGCACAGTTCTTTAAAAACATCAGAAAAATTATGCCCCGGCATAATATTGACCAACTTTGTCGAATTATCGGAACCAAAGGGTCGGCCCGCATATAAATAAAGATCCAGAAACATTGCGGATACTACGGCTGCAAAGATCAATGTTATGAGTAAAAGTATCTTTAAAAAGCTATGCCTGTTTTGTTTTTCATTATGATGTTTTTTCAACAGTGGCCGCCTGGATTGTATTAATCAGAAATTTACAAACTGAATAACTGTTTGATATTGTGGATCATAGCGGATTATTGTGGAGATTCTATTTATTGAGCATATAATTAAACTTATGCCATCAGGTATTAGCTTTTAGCCGTTAATACCTAACAGCTAAAAGCTAAGCGCTAATAGCTGTTCATCATGGATTACCACACTAATCCGTGATGAACTGATATTGTTAACTTTGGTGGATTCGTCGCTACGCTCCTTAATCCACCCTACAATTTTATATAAAAGTTGGTAGTTTGTAGTGTGGATTAAGCGAAGCGAATCCACCAAAAAAAATTGATTGTTAATCAATTTTTTACCTATCAGATAATTATAATGAGGTAAAATGAGTTTGTAAATTTCTGATTAATAAATTGATAAAATATCTTTATCTGTTGTATAAAGCCATATGGTATCAATTTTTTAACAGAATATAACTTAATTTAATATAATAACAGAAAATTGTATAATGAATAAAAAAAATAAAACATATCAAGGGTTTGAACAGGGGCCGATAAGGCCGCCGAGTGAGGCTTACAGCCTTCTGATACGCGTGACCAGGAATTGCCCGTGGAACCGCTGTACTTTCTGTGGGACATACGGCAATTCCAAGTTTTCCGTACGCCCGATGGAAGATGTTATTAAAGATATTGATTCTGTTTGCAGACATGTCGAAAAACTGAAGTCTATCGCAGATCTTACAGGCCGCATAAGTCAGGCGGATCTCAGAGTAGCTTTGAAGAATCTTGAACAAGGAGAGCAGGATGCATTTTATGCGGCGGTTAACTGGTATGCCTGCGGCATGGAGTCTGTATTTATCCAGGATGCCAACAGCCTTATAATTAAGCCCGCTAACCTTGTTGAGATACTGCTGAAGATAAAAAAATGTTTCCCATGGGTTGAAAGAATAACCTCATACGCGCGATCACACACAATTTCACGCATCAAGGATAATGATCTTAAGTCGATAAGAATGGCCGGTTTGAACAGAATTCATATCGGCCTTGAATCCGGCTCCGATCCGGTTCTTAGTATGGTAAAAAAAGGTGTTAACAAGGAAACACACATAAAAGCCGGCCTAAAAGTAAAAAAAGCCGGAATGGAACTTTCGGAGTATGTAATGCCGGGCCTTGGAGGAAGAAAATATTCTCAAATTCATGCTATTGAAACAGCCGACGCTGTAAACAGGATAAATCCGGATTTCATCCGTTTGAGGCCGCTTGCAATCCCTCACAATATAGAGCTGTATAATGATTATAAATCAGGCCGCTTTGAAAAAGCTGATGATATAATGGTGGCGGAAGAGATCCTTCTTTTTATAGAAAACTTGAACGGGATTACCAGTGTTCTGAAAAGCGACCATATACTGAACCTTTTTGATGATCTGGAAGGCAAATTCCCTGATGATAAGGATAGACTGCTGGAGATACTGCGTACCTTTCTTGATATGGATCAACAGCGGCGGTGCTATTATATGGTCGGCAGAAGGATGGGTATTTTTAACAGGTTGTCCGATATGGAGAGCCCGCATAATATGGCTCGGGTGGAACAGATTTGTAAAGAAAATTCAATTACGCCCGACAATGTAAATAAAATTATCGATGAAGCGATGAAAAGGTTTATATAAACTGTTTTTTATAAATATCGTAATACTTGAAAACTTTGGTTATATAAAATTTTGTAGCTTTGAACGGCGGAACACCATTATACTGCCTTACGTTTCTGCTTCCGGCATTATAGGCGGCAAGCGCAAGCTCTACACTCCCGTCGAACTGCTTAAGTAGTTGTTTGAAATATCTAACTCCACCGTTTATATTATGTTCCGGATTAAAACTATCAACGACACCAAGCCGCTTGGCAGTTCTTGGCATTAACTGCATAAGACCCCGTGCACCTTTTTTGGAAAGCGCTTTGGGGTTATGTCCCGATTCGGCCATGATTATCGCTTTAATCAGTGCGGGTTCAACCTGATATAATTCCGCAGCCTGGACTATCAGCATATCGAATGGACCGGCATATTTTTTATCATGTGAGTCATATCCGGGCTTTGCTTGATTATCTGTGTAACCGGTTTTTAAATCTGCTGTTTTAGGCACTTCTGTAATAGTATGATTACTGCTGACAGCTATTTCATCTTCATTGGTTGTAATATGAGCCACTGCTATAATGCTGGATAGAGCAATTTTGGAATCCATGGAACCTGCCACAGCAGAATTTGTACTATTATATGTTTTTTCGGGAAAGACAAGAATGCCGGCAATAATAAAAATCGAAACCCAGCAATTCATGACTAAAATAAGTCTGTTTACAATAAACCTTTTATTCATTATGTAATCCTATATATGTGTTAATTCTTTCTTTTTTTCTTTGTTCCTGCTATAAAAATCAAGCTTAAACCTATGGTGAGCATTAACATTGGTTCTGATACAGAAACATATTTATTAATATAGGAAAACCCGCATGCGAGTCCCATAATACCTGGAACCGTTAAAAATATATATAAAAAAATTAAAAACTTTTTCATTTTAGCACCTCCCTGTTTTATATTATTAAGTGTTCTCAATGGTGCTACAAACTCCCTTATCTGTTTAGAATAGCAAAGGATATGCCACCATTATGACATTAAACTATTTTACTATAATTTCAAGTAGTTATATTAAAAGTACGATACGACTCAAGCTGACTATCAAGAAATAAACTACATAATACTGCATAATAATGCATAATAATATATAATAGTTTACCTATTATAAGAAATAGTTTTCCATTTATATAATCATCAAGGAGATGATAATGAAAATAGATTTTCACACGCACATTTTTCCCGGTAAGATTCGTGACAACAGGGAAAAATACTTCCATGGCGAACCTGAATTCACTCTTTTATATGATTCGCCAAAGTCCAAAATTTCCGGGGCGGCAGAAATTGTTGAAACAATGAATGAACAGGGAGTCGATTTCTCGGTGACATTCGGGTTCCCGTGGAAGAATCCGGAAGTATATAAAATGCATAATGATTATATTATGGAAGCTGTTGAACGATACCCGGGCAGGCTTGCCGGTTTCGGCTGCTTTGATGTTATGGATGATGGGGCGGGCCAAGAAGCGGAACGATGTATTGAGGGGGGCCTTGCGGGAATCGGCGAACTTGCATTTTATGGTTCAGGAATAGATCGGGAATCTATTGAACGGCTGGAACCGGTTATGGAAATCTGTTTAAAAAAAAATCTGCCGGTTTTAATTCATACAAATGAGCCTGTGGGCCATAAATATCCGGGAAAAACTTCTAATACCCTAAAGCAGATATACAGCATGGTGAGGAGATATCCTGAAAACATAATCGTACTGGCGCACTGGGGCGGGGGGATATTTTTCTTTAGTACTCTTAAAAAAGAGGTTAAGGAAAGTTTGAAAAATGTATATTTTGACACAGCCGCCTCTCCCTTTCTTTATGATACCGATATATACAAGTATGCAAAAAAGCTTGCGGGGATAGACAAGATACTGTTCGGAAGCGATTTTCCGCTTATTAAACCTGCAAGATACTTCAAGGAGCTTGATAATACCGGACTTTCCAAAAATGATATCGACAAAATCTGCGGTCTTAATGCGGAAAGGCTTCTGAAACAGGCCGTACAGCCTAAATTATAATGATTTTCCGCACTGCTTTGACGATTTCTTCAGGTTCATCCATGACCTGAATAATTTCCAGATCTGCCGGTGATATCCTTTTTTCATCCTTTAACCTGGCCTTAATCCACTCCAGCAGGCCTGACCAATAATCAGAGCCCACCAGGATTACGGGCAAAGGTCGTATGCGGCGGGTTTGAATAAGGGTGACAGCCTCAAAAAGCTCATCCAGAGTACCAAACCCGCCCGGCAAAATAATATATGCCGTGGCATATTTAACAAACATCACCTTGCGTATAAAAAAATAGTTGAAATCTATTTTTCTGTTGGAATATACATTTGGTTCCTGCTCATAGGGAAGGATTATATTCATCCCTATGGAAACCCCTCCTGCTTCAGAGGCTCCTTTGTTGGCCGCCTCCATGATCCCTCCTCCGCCGCCGGTTATTACTGCAAAATCATTTTGAACGAAAAGCGCTGCGATCTTTTCGGCCATTTTATAAAAAGGATTATCAGGGGCTGTTCTTGCCGATCCGAAGATACTGACCGCCGGCCCAAGATCATGCAGAGCTTCAACCCCCTCGACAAACTCCCCCATAATCCTGAACAGACGCCAGGCCTCGCCGGCTTTAAAATCATCAATCAGATATTGTTTTTCCATGAATTCATATTGAGACTTTTAGGATCAGCATACATCTGATCTTATCATACGCCTCATGACCTTCCGTTAAAGCCTATTGAGACCTTATCTCCTTCAACGATAATCGGCACTTTACGCATTCCATTGGAATATTTCATCATACTGCTTAGTTTATCAGGATCGGAGAGCACATCAATATATTCCAAATCCTTATTTTTTTTTGCATAAGCTTCACGAGCCGCTATGGTGAAAGGTCAACCGTTCTTGCCGAAGATTAAAACTTTATCAGACATAACAAATTCCTCCAAATTTTGATTGCGAATTAATAAAACCGATTAGATATCAATATTCCATAGGTAATTTTTTTTCAATAATAAAAATTGCGATTTATTATACGATACCATAGATTACATTATGTACTATAGATTGTCAGATAATAACCTGATTTTAAAATTTGGCACAAGGCCAGAGGGAGTAGGGGTTCAAAATCTTGAACCCCTACTCCGACGACCGATAACGCATTGAAATTATTTATGTGACAATCTATATCAAAATATATAATTCAGAAAAAACAGTTCACGTATATGTTTAATATTCATGGTTCAAGATAAAAAAAATATATCAAACATAATTATAGGTTCACAATATTTTTTGTATTTTGGTGTGATGGGTATATCTTTACCCTATTTTAATCTTTATTGTTACCATATCAATTTAAGCGGCTTTGAAATCGGAATTTTGTCAGCCGTAAGATCCATGACAATGATACTGTTTCCCATAATTTGGGGAATAGTTGCCGACCGTTTTAGCGCAAGAAGGCATATTTACATCTTGTTCAATTTTTTAAGCGCCGGGATATGGGCATTCTACCTGTATACGGATAATTTCCATATAATGCTTTTAATTACGCTCTGTTACGGTGTTTTCTTTACCCCTCTCATATCTTTCCTGGAAGCCTTTACTATGGATATACTGGCCGGGGAAAAAAAAAGTTACGGCAAGATAAGAGTATGGGGCACAATAAGTTTTATTATAGTAACAACTATTCTGGGTGTGCTGATAGATTATTTTCCAATAAAAATTATAATTCTTCTCATTTTGGCCGGCTCACTGATTCAAGCTTTGATCTCAACCAAAATACCCAAAACTGCAACACAAAGAAATTTATCAGGGTCTATATTTAAAAAAAATGTAAACAGACGAATCATACTTTTTTTATTTTGTGGTTTTTTGATGCTGATGAGCCACGGCGCTTATTATGGTTTTTTTTCCATACATCTTGAGCACCTCGGATACGGCAATACTTTTATTGGAATAACCTGGGCTCTGGCTTCAATTTCAGAGATGCTGGTTATGATAAATTCCGGCAAGATTTTCAAAAGTTTTACCCTGGAAAAAGTTCTTGTATTCTCTTTTCTTGCAGCAGCATTAAGATGGTTTATCCTCTATTGCGCCGAGTCGCCCGGTCTCATTCTTTTTTCACAGATTTTTCATGCCATAACTTATGGCACATTTCATATGGCGAGTATTCTGTACATTGATCTCTTAACCGACGATTTCAACAAAACTTTCGGGCAGGCAGTCAATAATGCCGTTTCATACGGTCTGGGAATGATGGTTGGATTTTTTTTGAGCGGCTATTTGTACGAAAGCGCCGGCTCGTCATTCCTTTTTCTAATGAGCAGCATTATGGCTTTGAGCGGAGGAATTGTGCTATGGTGTTTCGGTTTTTTAACCGAAAAGCCTGTAAAGGGTTATTTATCATAAAATCCGATTCCCGATCCCATTAATAAGTTGCTCTTTACAGGTTGTTGTTATAATTATCCCTTCATAATTTTTCTGATAACCATACCTTTTGAAAGCTTACTTGGTATAAGCGTTATATTAACATATTATTATGCATAATAAAAAAACAGGCCCAAACAAAGAAAAAAAAAAATTAGTAGCAGACTGGTCGTCTCTTATAAGGGTATTCCTAAGGCCGGAAAATGAAACTTCCAGAAATACTTTAGTAAAATATATGCGGCCTATTCTTTTCGGATTACATGATTTTTTAAATCAACATGTGGGAGTCACCCGCAAGTTCAGCCTGAAGGATATGGCAAATTATTTTACAAGTTCCATACTGAGCGAACAACCCGAAAAAAAACTGGATGATGTTATAACGGATCTTATTGAAAATATTGCACCACATGCAGTCAACATAGCTTCTCCCTATTTTGTGGGCCATATGACGTCCGCCATACCATTTTTCATGGTACATCTTAAAACAATAGTTACCGCCCTTAACCAAAATGTGGTTAAACTTGAAACTTCAAAGGTTGTTTCGGTCCTTGAAAAACAGGTTATAGCAAAGATACACCGCCTGCTTTATCAAAAAGAGGATACTTTTTATGATGAAAATATCCAGAATGCCCATACAACGTTAGGCTGTTTTGTAGAGGACGGCACCCTGGCAAATCTTACCGCTATGTGGGTCGCCAGAGACAACCTGCTTCCCCCCACTAAAGAGGGGTTTGAAGGTGTTGAAAGTGAGGGCATCCTGGCTGTGTACAATGCTTACGGAATTGAAAGATGCGTTGTACTGGTCTCCAGACTGGGCCATCTTTCTCTCAGAAAAGCCGGAGGACTGCTGGGGATAGGCAACAAAAATGTTATTCCTGTAGATGTGGATGAACATAATAGAATAAAGCTCGATAGTCTGAATAATATCATTAAGGATATCAAGAAAGATGAAAAAAACACCAAAATACTGGCTATTGTAGGCATTGCAGGCACAACCGAAACCGGAACCATAGACCCCCTTAAAGAGCTTGGCAGTATCTGCGCTGAGAACAATATACATTATCACGTTGATGCCGCATGGGGAGGCCCGACAATTATGTCTAAAAAATACAGGCACCTGCTAAAAGGCATTGAACTTGCCGACTCCATAACAATAGACGGTCATAAACAATTATATATGCCGATGACATGCGGAATGGTATACTTTAAAGATCCGGCGCGCATGGACGCAGTCGCTTATCATTCAAACTACATAAACCGGCCTGGCTCTGTTGATCTGGGAATCAAATCGGTTGCCGGATCACGGGAAGCTAATTCCATAATACTAGACAGCGCGCTCAAGATAATGGGTACACAAGGTTACGCTCTTCTTATTGAACATAGCATAGAAACAGCGGTCAAATTTGCGCAAGAGATAAAAAACCGGCCTGACTTTCAGTTGATCACTGAACCTCAACTTAACATAATAACTTACAGAATATGCCCATTAAGTATACAGCAGCAACTTGATTACGCAGATCATGAGCAGCGGAAGGCCATTAACCAACGGCTTAATGAGATTACCCGGATAATTCAAATACTTCAAAGGGAGGCCGGCAATAGTTTTGTATCAAGGACGACTCTGCTCATCGGAAACAGCCATAAAGAAGAGATTGTTGTTTTCCGATGTGTGCTTATGAATCCTTTGACGGACATGACGATTCTGAGGAAAATCCTGGATGAACAGGAAAAAATTTATAGAATGATACTGCCTGAAGATAGATAGTAAGAATTGATTCCAAAAAATTTGTAAGGGGAACTGAAATTATAATGAAGACAAAATTGATTGAAATAAAACAGGATGATCCGGGCTTTAATTCATTTTTCGGGTCATGGCTCTGCAGTGATGATATCACCTTTATTGTCGATGTCGGTCCTGCCGGTTCGGCACAAAGACTTATAGATTCGTTACATTTCGAAAAAATAGAGAGGCTGGATTACATCTTTATTACACATATACATATAGATCATTGCGGCGCCCTGGCTGATATACTTGAGCAATTCCCAATGGCAAAGGCAGTCTGCCATGCCAAGGGTATAAAACATATTGTTGAACCTGAAAATCTTTGGAAGGGAAGCCTTAAAGTCCTCGGAGATATTGCCGAAATGTTTGGCCCTCCAGGACCGGTTGCAAGGGAGAAGTTAATCCCGCATACAGAAACAGATATAAAGAATCTTATGGTAATAGAAACACCCGGTCACGCAGCTCATCATCTGAGTTTCTGTTATAAAAATTTATTTTTTGCCGGTGAAGCAGGTGGTAATTATTTCCTAATAAACGGAGAGGAATACCTGCGCCCCGCCACACCGCCAAGGTTTTTTTTCGATATTTTCATAAAAAGTGTGGATAAGCTGCTGGCTTTGGATAATCAGCCTATCCATTATGCGCATTTTGGCAAAGCGGAAAGCTCTCACAGACTTTTAAACAGATTCAGGGAGCAGTTGTTTCTATGGAAAGATATTCTTACCGGAGAATTCCGAAAAGGCGGGGATGATTTTATAAACCGATCTATTGATGTACTGCTTGAAAAGGATTCCAACCTGGAAGTTTTTAGTAAAATGGCTGCCGGAACACAGAGACGGGAAAGAATTTTCCTGGGAAATGCGGTAAGGGGATTTGAGGAGTATTTAAGAAAAACTCTATAGTAATAACTTTATAAACTGAATAATTATTTGATATTATTAGCAAATAGAATAGGCTACCCCTATGGTTTGAACAGGTCATCAAAAACGATTGACCGCTCCTTTTGTGGCAATGGAGTCTCCTCTTCCATGGCATCCCGGAGATCGGCTTCCGAATCCTCATCAACCCACCAGTACCAGTATGCGCTTCTTTCATCTCCGTATTTTGAGAGTACAGTATCAGGGGTGCCGAAACGATTCCAATAAAGAAGACGGGTATAATTTATGTTCCATAATAGCACATATGGAAAATCCTCATAGACTAATTGATCTATTTTTCTGTATATTTTGTTTCTTTCTCCGATATTGAAATTTGACTTCTGTTCTTCTATCAGAAGATCTACTTTTTTATTCTTAAAACCTGTTATATTATTGCCGCCTTTCCTGTCCGCTTCCATTGATGACCACATCCCCTCGGGGTCTTTAAAAATTCCGGAACCCCAAACGGCCCATGTCATCTGGAAATTGAACCCATCCATGTCTTTTGCCCAGGCAGCCCAATCCTTTTTGTCTATAACTAACTCTATCCCTACATCTTTAAGGTCCTCGGCATAGATTGCAAGAAATTTCTCCGCAGAAGAACTCCTTGTTAAAAACTTGAATGAGAATTTTTTTTTATTTTTTTCAAGAAAGCCTGTCTCCGGATTAACAATCCATCCTGCTTTTTTCAGTAGTTCCCGTGCTTTTTCCTTATCCATTTTGATAAGCGGATTCGGGCAGGGTATATCTTTGGAATAAAGGTCTTCAAAATAAGATCTGTGTAAAAAATATTGATTATACATCAAAACACTGTTCATCTTTTTTCGGTCAAGCAACAGCGCCATGGCTTTGCGAACCCTGATATCATCAAAAGGCGGTTTCCTTAAATTCATGGCAAACCCCTGAAATCCTATGGGCTTATGGTTAAATATCTTCTGCTTTACAATCCGGTTTTTTAAAAATTTTTCACCTCCGGTTTCATTTATCCATATCCTGGAGGTATAAATAGGGAAAAGATCTATATTACCCTTTTTAAATGCTTCAAATGCATTTTCACGTTCCGCAAAAAATTTAAACTTAATCTGCTGAAAATTACCGGTTCCAAGTGAAGATTTGCTAGACCTGTTCCACCAGTCTTTGCGTCGCTCCATAGTTATGGAAACTCCTTCATCAATTTTTCCCAACATATAAGGGCCCGAAACAACAGGAAAAGCAAAATTAATTTTATTAAAATCCTTTTTTTTCAGAGCGTTCCGACACAGGATATGAAACCCTCCGACTACTCCAAGATTTTTCCAGTGAACATTTTCAGCAACAAACCTAATAGTATAATCGTCTATAACATCAGGCGGATGGAATCGTTCCATATCCACCTTATGAGGGCCTGTAAGATTTTTGGGGTCCATGATAATATCGTAAGTAAATTTGACATCAGAGGCTGTTACAGGGCTCCCGTCACTCCAGCGGGCTTTTTTGTTAATGGTAAAGGTAAATTCCTTTTTGTCATCCGATATTGACCAGGTTGATGCGAGGCCGGGTTCGTACTCCATGGTGACCGGATTCATGGAAAGCAGGGTTTCGAACATTGCTCCAAAAATTTCCGCAGACAAGACATTATTGTCAAGATAATAATTAAGGCTTTTAGGATACTGGCCTGCAAAAACAGAAATTTCTCCACCGGTCACCGCATCAGGGCCGGCAATCGGATTGGGTCGATCTTTCCATCCTTTTTCCGGAAAGCGCTGTTCCGCTGAAACAGATACTGTAACAGCAAGCAGCAATAAAAGCGCTGTGATTATTTTAATGCGTTTCATACTATTTCCTTAACACATCCATCATGCTGAATACCCGGCCATGTATGGACTCTTCAATTTTTTGATTTAGAAAAACCACAGCATCGAGCGTGCCTTGCACATAAACATCTCTGCCGTTAATATTATGGCCGAATTCAAATTTTACGGTTTTATCTTCTGATATAAGGGTATACTTATGATATCCATGCCCTCCCAGAAATTCCTCGGGCACGTCCCATACTTTTTTCTGGATCTCCGGATCACGCTCCTTGATTATATTCTTTTCAGAGCAGTTAACTCCCATATTCCTGAAACATTCAACAAGCGCTTTTGCTGTTCCGCTTGTGTCCGCCTTACCCTTCTGATGGCTCTCTTTTATTTCCAGCGAATAGCCTTTGAACAGACCTGGAAAAGCATCTGCGCACCATTCCATCATGGCCTGGAAACCCACAATCTGCTTGGCCATGTTTGGCGCAATTACAGCTGAAATAGATGCCTTAGCTACTGTGCCGGCCAACAGTTCTCTGTCACCTCCGGTTGTACCCATAACAAATGGGAGGCTATGCTTACAGTAAAATTCGGCATTGCCGTTCACAGCAGAAGGGTGGGTATAATCGATACTTATAAAAGCACCCTCTTTATCCTTAATGCCTATGATTGCCATAGCTCGTTCATCAGGGCGCAGCAACCTTACTGAAAAATCGTTTAGTTGATAATTATTCTCTGTAATTTCAGGGCCGGTCAAAGAATATGGAATCAGTTCAAATCGTTCATCCATCAGGGTATGTTTTGCCATAACAACCGCGACATTACCGGGTATTCCGTTAATCATGACTTTTATACGGTTCATAATCTGTTTCCTGATCTCCTTTAGATTTAGCGATTTAATCCAACAAATTATTTAAAAAACAATCGAATTCAGACAGGTCAGTCTTTACTTGAGTATGAACATCGTTGAATTTTTTTAATAAAAATTTCAATTTGTCCCAATCATAGTCCAATTCAAAATAATATCTTGAAAAATGTCGAAATTTTAACAATTCCAACAGGCCATGGTATACTGATTCGCAAATAACTTTCGGCCTGACATCCTCAATTTCCAATGTCATTTTTTTCAGCAAGGAACGATGCCACTGTTCTTTATCAAGATTATTTTCAAAAAATTTGGAAATACGGACAAAAAGAGTTTCTATACAAGTATAATAGTTTGTAAGAGCCTGTGTAACGATCATTGCTTCATCAAGACCGGATTTTTTTATTAATTTTTGCTGTTGAAAATCTACAATATAATTTTCTATACGAGCCAGTACTGAAAGTGACTTGTTAATTTCACTTCGCAAGTTTTGAATATTTATTTCAAGACTCATAAATAATTTTTCCCTTTAATAAAATTAATTCTGCAAATTCAGGTTCAATTTTTTCCAATTGAATGATATCCAATGGAAAGCGTGTCAATTTCATTGCATCCCCCAATAACGCAAAATATTTCGCTGCATCCGAAATCCCTTCTATGGCAATATCAATATCCGAATTTTCATCAAACTGTTCAGGAACTAATAATGAACCCCATTGCACAAGTTTTTTAGGGGAGTATTGATTGATGATCATTTGCACAATTGCATTAAAATCGCTTGTGGCTGCATCAAAACGCTTAAGCCGAGCCTGTTTTTTTGCTTTTTCCCGTTTATATAAATTTTCTTTTATTTTTTTTATATTCAACATAATGGGGCCGGTTTCAAAATATTCTATTTCGTCCGAGGTACAATCATGACTTTTATGCGGTTCATAATCCGTTCCCCAAGCTCCTGTCTTTTATAGTTGCAGCTAAAACAGGAAAAACATCTCCACCCAGCTTCTGCAGGTTACGTCTGAGTGTTGTAAGCGCGCCGGGAATATATTGCTCAAAAAACCTCTTGCCCTTAACGCGGCCAAGATACCCGAAGGCGCCCAGGATCTGTAAATTTCTTGTTATGGCGCAATGTTGATAGCATAAAATGAATTTTTCCCGATTCAGATTAATAAATGAGGATAATCTTGTTATGCAATATTCCACAAGTTCCGACTGAACAGAATCAGGCAGGTTCACATAAGGATCAATCAAAAGCGAAGCAAGGTCATATTGAATTGGCCCCCTGCGGCCGCCCTGAAAATCTATGAAATAAAAATCGCCTTTTTTTTCCATGATATTACGCGATTGAAAATCCCTGTGCATAAATCCGGTCACATCTGATTCAACTGCTTTTTTCGCAAGGCACATAAAATCATCCAAAAAATTTTCATACAAATGATTCAGACCTGAATATACATTTAAAAAAGCATCTACAAAATACCGACATTCCTTTTCAAGGATAAGTTCAATATTATAATCTGCTGACTGAAATGTCCATAAAGGATCAAACCCTTCTGCTCCTTTAAAAGACATTTTGATTAAAAGATCGATTACGGATTTATACCATAAAATAACATTTTCCGCATTTCCATCCTGATGAACAAGCAACTGAAGATTTCTGTCTCCCAGATCTTCCAGAAATACTATTCCTGAAAATGTATCATAAAGATATATTTCAGGAACAGGGATTCCTTTTTCATAAAGATGATGCCCGATTTTTACGAATGCTCCGACCTCTGATCTTGTGCCAAGCGTGTTTATGCCATGATCCGACATTACCAGGGAATGTGAGCCCGCAGAAAACCTGTACCATTTCCTGTCTGAACCGTCACCTTTAAGTTTTGTATGGTTTATATTTTTTGGGAGTGAAGAGTACCCTGTTTTTTTAAAAGCAGTTGCGGCCATATTCTCAATTACAGTTTTTCTATAACTATCCAGCGTGCCTATATCTCTCCAGTACAAGTTGTTTGCAACAAAAGCCTTAATTTTTTTGTTCTGCTGCCCCAATTTTATGTATACATCAATGATACTGGAGAATTTACCTGCGGGTATAAAATTCGTAATTTCGGGATCGAGAACATGGATGCCAGTAAACGCTAACAGCTTAAAGTTATCTTTTTCCTCTTCCCCATCGTTTTCCATATTGTTAAAACTTTTAATAAAACCATTCCTGTCAATTCTGAGTTTATTAAATTCATAATAATCATGCACCACAAGTGTAGCAAGGCTGTCGCCTTTCAAATGGAAATCATAAACTTCATTAAAATCAATATCCGTGATTATATCACTGTTAATAACCATAAAAGGGGCGCTGTCCCAGAAATCCTCAACATTCTTTATGGCGCCGCCGGTGCCTAAAATGGAGGATTCATGTCGAGTGTACACAGGAATAGAATAATCCTGTGATAATATGTAAGATTCAATCGTTTCATGCAGATGATGGGTATTAACTATTATCGCTTCGCACCCTGCTTTTTGCAGATTGCGGATGGTGATATCAAGCAGGGGGTTTTGAGAAATTGTAAACAGGGGTTTGGGTATATTTTCAGTAAAAGGGCGCAGGCGTGTACCGAAGCCGGCGGCCAGGATCATAGCTTTCATATTCAGTTCCAGACTTTTTCAAATCGTAACATTTTAATGAACAGTGGTAACTGCACCCGGATTCCCGCGTGCGAGCCCTTAGCGCTGATAATTATTGGGATCTTATCCTGCATCACAGTGCAAACATGTTGCCTTTCTGACATACAGCCCTGAAATGAGGAGGCAGCCGAAAGCTAATAAACGTTAAAATATTAAGGAATTGCCCCCCTCACCAAAATTCGATATAATCAGATTGTTTTCGATATGAAAATATTTGTTAATCACTTTCCGCAACATAATGTCCCCGTTTCACTAATAACAATTTTTATTGGTAACCGTTCACGGTTGTCGGTTTACGGCTGACATTTTTGTCAGAGTTTCCGTTTCCGTTCCCTTGGTTGAGTTGTTGTTGAAATTGTGGTGATGGCGGCCGGGCTGTAGAGACAAGGCATGCCTTGTCTCTACGGTGTTGCCACTGTTACCATTGATTCCCACATAACCGGTGTTGCCGGCGTTACCGTTCTATTTTCAACCGTAAACCGTGAACGGTTACCTTTTTTTAATAAAAATCAGTACCTGTTATTTACTGTTCAGAACACCAAATTTCTCGTATCAGTGTCATGGGGCAGACTATCTAAGAAAATTACACTTTCAAGCTATTAAGGGAAGTAGCCGATTGAAAAAGTTCTGTTTTCCAGTCTATTGGCTGGCTTTTTAAATCAGCTCGAAAACGGGCATGACCAAAAAAACTATTAGCTTGGTATATTGATTTGGTGGCACCTTTTACAAATTGTTCAACTATTTTGGGCTTCTTAACGCGTTTTACTCCTGGCGATGCTGTAATGTAACCTTCAGAAGTTTGGCTTTTAATTCTGTTGATATCCTCAAGGGTTGGCAGACTAACATTTCCTTTTGAAAATGGCGTCATTACCGCTAAAGGGTTTTTTATCAACATTTTTTGCCACACTTTCGGCAAATCGGCATTTTTAGAGCCGTGATGTGGGATTTTAAAAACCGAAGCTATACCTTCCGGACGCAGGTTTGAATCAACAATAGCCGCCCACCCATGTCTTTTGTCTGGGGAATTTTCAAGGTCAGAGCCAAGAAGCAGGCAAATACCTCCGACCTCAATCCAAATAACAACAGCGACATTGTTTGGTTGAGGCGCCACAACATCTCGCTTTGTTGTATTTTCTTGCGGGAAAAGTTCCTTTAGCTGAATTTTTGCTAAATGTATTGCAAAATCAGCAGGCGATAATGCTGTAATGCAACAGGAAGGCTTGCTTGGTCCATTTCTTTTCCAAAGGGCTTTTTCTGCGCTGGCATATTTCGGCGTTCTATGAGAAGTTTCCAACGACTTTAAAACAATATCGAATTCGTTTATGCCTTCATTCAAGCCTGGCCTTGCTCCATATGCCTTTATAAATGTTACAAATTCTTTTGTTAAAAGACCATCCGAGCATACGAATGTTGCATTTGAACAGGAGTTAACGGTTTTGCCGATCCCCCTAATGTGGTCATCATGCCAATGGGTAGCGATAACCAGTTTTACACCTGTATCTAACGGTACTCCAATGCTGGATAAATATTCAATAGCACATGGTTCTTTTGAGGAAGGGCTGATACACGAATCAATAATTATCCAATCATTAAAACCAATATGGACTAAAATACACTCTCCATATCCTGGACCAAATATTGATATTTCAACTTCTTCGTTAAGAGGCGGTGTCAACATCTGTATCAGGTAATACCAAGCGCTATTAGTGTTTTTTCGGCCTTTTTTTGAGCCTCGGATAGCTCTCCAAATCTCCAAACAGGAAGCCGCCGAAATCTGATAATTGAGGATCTGATGCGAGAACCTGATGGATTTGTTTGATATCCAATACTCCAGTAAAATACAGCTCCGATATCAATTAATTGTAAATCTTCGTATGATATTTCCGATAGTAGGATCTCTGCCTCCTCATCTGGTGAATTGCCATCTTGATCAACAAGTCTGCATAGGAAACAATCCTTATAGATTTTAAGAACAACACCTCGCCATTTTATAAACGCTGTAAACAGTGTAGCTCTTTGAGATTTAAACGGATACCAAACAATAGGAGACTCAGGTGTTTCCTTTTGAAGTAAATTGGACTTATCGTCAATATCTATATAGGTCGAATTGATTTTACTATTAACAGATGTCTTCTCTTGAGAAGCTATAAATCCGCATTCTTGAAAAATCTGTTGGCCGTATGAAGTAGCATCCGGTTTTGTAATGACTTCCCATTTCCGATCCATGTATAATGAAGAAACAATTTCCCCTTCCTCTTCAGAATCGTTAATATTGCTATTATCTGAAGCTATTCTAAGTCTTTCATGGTCATACTGTTCAAACCTTGCAAGTTGCATATTTTCTCCTTTTAACCAATGATTGTTTTGGCTATGTCTCCAACACCATAAATCGAATTTTTCCAATTGGTATTAAGGATTTCCATTAATTCTGAGCAGCCCATAGCATTTTTAGGGTCATCAACTTCATAATGATCGTTGGTGTTTATAAATATTCCCGGGGTGATTCGAGTTGATGGTTCGACCCGAACTCTCAAATATCCTTTAGGGCCATCTACCCTGATATCCTGCATTTCAACTCTTGTCAGCCCTGGAGCTCGCATTAATAACTTCCAAGGTTCTTTTGGGGCCAGCTTATCACCTATCTCATGCCAAAGCTTTTCGTTTTTTACCCGGTAATGCATAGCTCTATTAATTCCAAGAATGCCAGCCGGTGTATGAGACAATAAGCTAAATGTACCCAGCACAAAGTCAACTAACACTTCAAAATATGCTTCCTGTTCAGTTGACGCATTAAATCGATCTCTTGTAACTTCCAACCGTAGCCAATCCCCAATGCGAAATATTGAAATATCATTATGAATAATTTCTGTATCCGCTTCTTCAGCCTCAAGTTTTCTTATAAGTTCATTTGCTGCAAACCAGGCCGGCTGAAATATCTTTGGATTAAAGCTGCCAAGTATTACAATATTTATCCCGCTCAATTCTGCTTTCATAATAGCCTCATAAAACGGTTGACTTCTGATAATAATAAGAAATATTAACGCAACGTGACTATAAACTATTCAAAACCATTTAAAATTTCAAGTAATAATTAAATAATTTACAAATTATAATACTCCCCAAAAACTGGACAGTTGTTTAAGGTGTAAAATGAGTATATCCTGATCAACAAAAAGGAGGCTCATCAATGGGTAAAATTCGAAAAAATTACAGTGCATCATTCAAAGCTAAAGTAGCGCTTGAAACGGTTAAAAAGGAAAAGACGATTTCTCAACTATCTAGTGAATATGGAGTTCATTCAAATCAAATAAATCAATGGCGAAAGCGTCTATTAGAAGAATTGCCCGATATATTTTCAAAAAAGCGTCAAAAAAAAGAAAAAGACGCTGAAGAATTCCAGGCGGAGCTTTACCAGCAAATCGGCCAATTAAAGGTCGAATTGGACTGGCTAAAAAAAAAATCTAACCTTCTCAATTGATATAAAGCGTCAATACATTGAGCCGAATCATTCTTTGATACCGGTAATGCGCCAGTGTGATCTTTTGGGAATAAACAGATCAACCTATTACTATCAATCCTGCAAAGATGAGAGCTATAACCTGGCTCTCATGCGATTGATAGACGAAGAATATACCCGATATCCGTTCTACGGTGTTGAAAAAATGACGGCCGTATTAAAGCGACAAGGGCACACTGTTAATCCTAAACGAATAAGACGTTTGATGCGGCTTATGGGACTTGAAGCTATATATCCAAAACCAAATTTGAGCAAAGCATCAAAAGAGCATAAAATTTATCCATACTTGCTGCGAGGCGTTTCCATTGAGCAAGTTGACCAGGTGTGGTCAACGGATATTACCTATATCCGTTTGAATTCAGGTTTTATCTATCTTGTAGCAGTGATAGACTGGTTTAGTCGGTATGTCCTGAGCTACGAATTTTCAACCACATTGGATAAGGATTTTTGTATAAAAGCCTTACAGGGTGCCTTAAAAATTGCAAAACCTAAGATTTTTAACACGGATCAAGGCAGTCAGTTTACCAGTGATGCCTTTACCGGCGTTTTAAAAAAAGCCGATGTGAAGATCAGCATGGACGGCCGGGGCCGTGCTCTGGATAACATTTTCGTAGAGCGCCTTTGGCGTACCGTGAAATATGAACGTGTTTATCTTCACAATTATGAGACCGTCAGGGAGGCTATTCAAAACATTGGAGAATATTTTGGCTTTTACAATAATGAACGACTCCATCAATCTTTGGATTACCAGACCCCGGCAGAGATATATTTTAAAACTTTTCCAGGGTAATTTCAGAACCACTTTGTATAATTAATTAGAATACCATTAAGTCGTATTGATATTATAAAAAATGTTTCCTGCTGCAAACAAGATAAAAGCGTACTATCCAACACATAATCAGTTGGTAGTAGAGTTTATTTGAATATTGCATAACGCTAATCAAATATATAGCGTATTTTTAGGATGATTTTTTGAATAGCGTTACACTTAATTCAACATGCTATATGTTTTGGAGGTAAAAAAATGAGAGGAGGAAAACGTGCAGGGGCTGGTCGAAAAAAGAAACCAGACCATTTGAAACGAGAGCTTGTGACAATTAGATTACCACAGTGGATGATTTCACAGCTCAAGAGGAATGGTCAAATTGGTTATTTAATTGAGAGTCAATTGGCGAAAAAAGATTTTTTGAATTTGCCGGATGATTACGAAATTGATAGTTAAGATCGGACAAATTAAAGGAAGTAACAGGCAAGATTTATCAGCAATGGTGATCAATGTGAGGTTGTAAAAATAATATATTTTGGTGAATGCCCTATTCAACGTGCGGCATAAGTTATAAACATATTAATATTGAATTTTAACAGTATGTTAATGAGATACAAAAAAGTTATAAACATTTTATCAATAAGTTATGAACATTTTAGAATGGTATCATTGATTTATTAAATCAATTAGTTAAGTTGTTTATGAACATTTTTATGATAAACAGAAACATATTTTTTTTATTTACTATTATTTTTTAATTTTCAGGATTATTTATAGCTCAAAAGCGCACCTTAAAAAACCTTGTTTTTTGTCTTGACAATGGGGAGTACCTTAACTTACAAGGTATTGGGACTGTAATGAGATATCTCCAGTTTAGTGGAGAATTCGTAAGTCCCATCTGCATTGATAGTGTATTATGGTTATACTTTTTTATAAATTTCTCGTTTTCATTGTTAATTCGTATTCGTAAGCTCTTATGAAATTGTATGTAATTATAGTTGAATAAGTTAATCCACATTACATTACTAAAATTCAGCTTGTTCTTGCAATACCCCAGGGTTTTTCTCTGAAGATAGGAGATATGTTGCCTTAGGGTAAGGTTCAGTCTCTCAATAAATGAGGTGTTTTGGCTTTTTCCGGGGAAATCTTTTACAGTACCTTTCACAAAATATTTTTTAACTGTTACAAGCCGACGCTTTATTCGGCGCTTAACAATTTGCAGGTAAGCATAAGGAATCTCAGGCATAATGTTTTCGAGCGCATTTTTGTAAGCCGCTAATTTATCTGTAGCGACCTTTAATATATTATCTTTTCCCCATTTGCCCAACTTTTTAACGCCCTTTACTAAACGGTTTGCAGTGTAAGTTATTCTTGAACCCAACTCGAAACCGATCCAGAATTTTGTTGCTGATTCAAGAGCGATAAAAACCCATAATTGTTGACTTTTATTTTTAAGGTAAGACCATAGTTCATCCATTTGGAGAAATACAATGGTAAGTCCGATAGTAAAACAAAGAAATAGGTGAAATTGCTGGCCTTTTTGTCCAATAGCTTTTTGCCATTGTTCAATTGTCCTTCGATCTTTTTGAAGTACATCGGCAATTGCATCAGTGCCAAGGCCGTAAGAGTTTAGCTTTGCCGTTTGATCATACTCTTTAAAGCTGCCATGCTTTCCAAAAAGATCGGAATATCCTGTTTCTGAGAATCTATGTTTGCCACCATTGCAGTAAAACATTTGTCTTGGCTCAAAATCGGATTTTGTTATGTAAACTCCATCCTTGGTGATTTTGTTCTCGGTTGATTGATAACATTTGCAGCTTTTCCTGGGACAAAAAAGTGTTAGGGCTGTATTTGCTGTATTTTGCATGATTGCGATCCTTTGAATAGAGTTTTAACCATGCTTCTACAAAATATATTGCTTTTGGTCTATAACAATCTTAATTTTTAGTAAAAATCTTTTTTATTCATGTTTTCAGAGACACTTTTTAATCACCTGCATTGTTTTGTAGGGACTACCTGAACTGTTAATAACCATAAAAGGGCCGCTGTCCCAGAAATCCTCAACATTCTTTATGGCGCCGCCGGTGCCTAAAATGGAGGATTCATGCCGAGTGTACACAGGAATAAAGTAATTCTGTGATAATATGTAAGATTCAATCGTTTCATGCAGATGATGGGTATTAACTATTATCGCTTCGCACCCTGCTTTTTGCAGATTGCGGATGGTGATATCAAGCAGGGGGTTTTGAGAAATTGTAAACAGGGGTTTGGGTATATTTTCAGTAAAAGGGCGCAGACGTGTACCGAAGCCGGCGGCCAGGATCATAGCTTTCATATTCAGTTCCAAGCTTTTCAAATCAAGACAAATAGTTCATATAATTTTGAATTTTTTCGGAATAAAAATCTATTTTCTCCTGATCATCCGAGCCCCTTATACCATGCTGAATAAAATAATCGGATGCGTTTTGAAAATTAACTCTTGAGACCGCTTCATGTAATTTGATTTCTTTTTTTTTGTACATGCGGTTGCCTAATGACTGTATTTTTTTTAAGCGATCTTTAGCTTTAACAGAGTTGTTGGGATAACGATTAAAGTAAGCTAAGACTACCCAGTATGACTCAAAATAAGCCTTTAGAAATCCGGAATATAATTTTAACTTCCTTAAACCTGAAGAAGTAATATTATATGTGTCGGCAAGAGTGGGATGCGGCATTAATATAGCGTCATCGATAAAAGCTTTAATATTTTTTCGTACATGGTTTTCCGGTGTTTTTAAGGGATCAGGTGTAAATTCATTCTTGAAAAATTCCTGGAAGAATTTGTAGCCGGAGTGAAGATCGACTGATGAGAATTGGAATGCATCTTTTTCAAGTATTGCCAGGGCTGTAAATGCGGCCGGAATAAAAAAAGCAATACAATTGTTTTTATAATATTCCATAGCAGATCTTTTATTTTCATTAACTTTAAATTGAGATTCTGCGGATAGAGTCTTTTCCCCCTTTGATACTGTTTCGATAAATTTTCTTTGCATATATGAATCTACAACCTGATCAATGACATGAGTCTGATCAAGCAACAGGGTATCTGCAAGTGTCGCTTCCTGGAGAGAGAGGTACCTGATATATGTATCTACAATCGATAGCAGGTGATCATAAGAAAAAAGATTTTTTGTACAGTTAAGTATGGCGGATGCCACAAGTGCATGGGGAGTAACAACAGTAACCTTATCTATGGAATGTAATAACCATGTACCGATTTTTCGACAGAGCGCGTTCTGTTCTTTAGAAGTCATCGTCCCAAGAGGCATGTCGTTTTCATTGACAAATTCCTTTAGGGTGACGGCTTCGCTAAATTTAATATATATTTTCCCGTACCTTTTTTTCAGAAATCTTCTTGCTTTTATAACCTGCTTAATGTTCTCATCTTCCTTTGATCCGCCTTCAATTTCATTAATATAAGCACTTTCCTCAAGCACCCTGTCATAACCTATATAAACAGGCACTAAATTCAGATCCTTACATGCTCCGTTTTTGCAGGCATTAATTATAATTGACAGGAGTCCGAGCTGTGGCCTGAGCAGTTTTCCGGTGCGGCTTCTGCCCCCCTCTATAAAAAGCTCGAGATTAAAACCTTCTTCAAGCAGCTTATATATATATTCTGTGAAAATTTTAGAATAGAGTACAGCCCCTTTGAAGCTGCGCCTTATAAAAAATGCCCCTCCTATTCTGAATAACGGCCCTAAGGGCCAAAAAGAAAGATTCTTGCCGGCGGCAATGTGAGGGCCCGGCATATTTTTCTTCAGCATGATATAGGATAATATAAGGTAGTCTATATGACTCTTATGGCAGGGAATAAAAATAAGCGGACCCTTTTGAGAAGCAGCCTTAATCCTGGCCAGCATTTCATAATTGACTGTAACGCCATCGAACATGAATCTAAGTATCCACCTTACAACTATGGCAAATAAACCCACCAGGTTTGAATTGTATCTTGCCGCAATCTCCTCAATATGCGAATCAGCCTGTTTATGCACATCCCAAATTTTCTGTTTATGCTTTGCTGCATATTGTTTCATGAACCCCTGCAGTCTTTCACCCGTCAGGATATTCTCCTTAATTTCCTGTTTCGACTTTTGCACAGGGCCCGTTATACTATGGCGATGACGATTTATTTGGCGCATAAGCTGCCGCCTCAATAGAATCGCCCTTTGATCTATACTCAACTCCTTGTTTTCAGTAAGCTTTATAAATGAGTTTAAATTGACGGGCTCGGATATTTCTACAAACGGCCTGTTCTTGTTGTTTAACATGGCCGCTAATCGCCTAATTTTTCCTGGTTTCTCTTTGGTCCCAAAGAGTATGTCCAAAAATGTCGGATGTGATTTGGGTGGTTTTTTACTGAAAAAAATAAGTTGCGGGACTAAATAGATCGGTCTGTTTATAGATGACTGCATCTCTATCAGATAATGAACAGGATCATATTTTGCCTTAACGAACCTTTTGTAAAAACCTTTTTTTTCCACAAGAGACAGCAGGGCTGATCTGCCGTTGACAAGTTCATCTTTAATGTACCCACTTTCATAAGGATTCGGAAAGACTTTTTCGTGAAGCAGATAATCTGTAAAAGCCAGAATTATTTTAAACAATCTCTTAACCGGCTGCCAGATTATAACTTTATAACCAAAACCTATTGCCGGAAACCTGACGCCTGCCTGTTTATATCGTGTGTAATAAAAAAGATACTCAAAATAACTTCTATATTGATTTACATAAACGACAATAGCATTTTCAGGAATTTTCCGAAGGACTGAATATTGATCCTCATCTATTTTTATACCTGAAAAAAAAAGCTTAAGAACCAGGGAAGAGAAAGAACCTGTTCGCTCGGGCATTAAGCATATATAGTGATTATGGGTATTTCCAAGGGTAGAGTCAATCCATTGCCTGATTTTTTGTCTGATTGTTCTGTGGTTTGATATTTGCTGTTTCGCCATGATTTGCTATATTATTTATTGTTTCCTAATTTTCATCAGGGTATTTGAATTATCAGAATATAATTTTCATTGCAATAACTTATTATACATGTTTAAAGACTATCCCCTGCGGGTGCAATATGAAAAAATTATTTTACCTTCGTTCCCAGGCAGAGCCTGGGAACGAAGGTAAAAAATGCTGCTTGTCCTGGATAAAAGAATAAAGGGTGCAATATGAAAAAGTTATTCGATTATCAGCCCTGAAAGGGCTATACATACCAGCCCAGGGCAACGCCCTGGGATTTGAATATCCTATAACCAATCAGCCCTGAAAGGACGTGACATATATTTATTTTTATGTATCGCCCTTTCAGGGCTCTTGGGGAATATATAATCTTTTCCTGGGGCGTTGCCCCAGGCTGGTATATATCGCCCTTTCAGGGCAGTCCGAAGAAGAAATACCCATATTAATTTGTGTAACTTTTTTGTATTGCACCCTCCCCTGCAGACTGTGAATGGATACAATAAATGTGAGGTGAAAATAATAAATTAGTCTTGCCTTGCATCATTTGCTGTGATAATATAAAAATTTATTATACAGGGTATTATTTAAACATCCTTGGCTGGCTCCCTAAGGGGTGTATTTTGCTTTCTGTTTATCACTGTAAACCTATAAACTATTTTTTCAAAAAATTTAAAAGATCAACTTATTTAAGTTAAAGGAGGATGTTTGTTCATGAAAACATTAATTGGTGGAGCGGTAGCAGCCGTTTTAGGGCTTATTGGAATATCTATTTGGTGGCAACCTTTTTTTAACCTTCTAGCCGGCACAATCCCTGTATTGCTCCTGGCCGGAGGCGGACTGGCTCTTTACCTGGGCTTTGATGAACTAAAAGATACATGGAAAAAAGGTGATGACACTGAGGCAACAGAAGATGATGACGCCGGTTCATACAAACAGAAGATAGACGAACTTGAAAAAAAAATAAAAACATTAGAATCAAAAGAAGCATAGCATTCTTCTAATCTCCATAAGAAACCCTGCATCTTAACATCGCAAGGTTTCTTATGGAAAATGCACGTTTTGATCCAATCCCTTTTTTATTGCTGAAGTTGCAAGATAATCAGCCCTTTCATTTTCGGCCATACCGGAATGACCTTGCACTTTGATAAATTTAATATTTTTGAATTCAGAAATTTTTTTTTGTATTTTTTCAACCAGTTGCACGTTCTTTTTTGCTTTCCAGCCGCTGACAAGAACGCCAAGGGCATAGCTGCTGTCAGTAAAGACTATCACCGAAAGGTCTTTTTTTTTTAAAACTGACAGTCCGGCCTCAATCGCTTTAAGTTCGGCAATGTTGTTAGTCGCATTTCCAATATATTTTGAAATCTCCTTTTCATGTTCTTTAAAACGCAACAAAACTCCTATCCCCGACGGCCCCGGATTTCCTGAAGACGCCCCGTCGGTATAAAGGCAAATTGCATTATCTAATTCAGCAGCATCATAATCTTCATATTCTCTTTTTGAACCGGTCTTTTTGCTTTTCCCTGATTTTTTATACTCACCTTTTTTTAATTCGCTCAAAGGGAGTAAACTCTTTTTGTTAACCCAGTACTCATAATCCTGATCAGTTTGGTACTTGATTAAAAATTTATCGTTTTTGACTAAAGGGTCTCCATTTTCTTCAAAAGCCTGCCAAACCTTGTTCCCTTTGAAAGCCATCCTTTTCCAGGATAATTCATTTTTTGCCAATTGAGAATACCTTAATATAAATGAAAAATGCGGCTGATTTTATCAAATTGTCTGAGATCATCTTCCCATGAATCTACTATCGTCTCAATTCTTTCACAATTCTCAATCATATATCTAATCCTGCTGTCACCTGTTATAAGATCTATGGGAAGTCTGTCAAAATCATACTCATAAGGAGGTTCCGCCCATTTAAACTTATCCTTGTGAATACAAGAAACCGCCTGCATCAGCTTTAATGTTGTCAAATAGGGCTGAAATAATTCAGCATTGGTTACATGAATTTGAAATCCATTGCATATAAACCCCATCCATTTATTCGAAGTCGGTTCAAAGGAAACTTGTCTGAGGTGTACTCCCGGTAAATTGTTTCCACCAATAAAAGAAAGAACTTTTTCTGTGTCGATAAACGGCGCTCCAAAAAGTTCAAAAGGTTGAGTTGTGCCTCTACCTTCAGAAATATTCGTACCTTCCCATAAAACCTGACCCGGATAAACCATTGCCGATACTGGAGTAGGGAGATTGGGAGAAGGCGGGATCCAGGCAAGACCTGTATCTGTAAAATACATACCTCTTTCCCAGCCTTTCATGGGTATCACCTCAAGATCACAGCCTATACTAAAATGTTCGTTGAATAGAAGCACCAGCTCCCCTATGGTCAACCCATGGCGCATGGGCAGAGGATATCGCCCCACAAATGAACTGTTCTCAGCTTTCAAGCAATTACCTTCCATGACATTGCCGCATACAGGATTGGGCCGGTCAAGCAGAATAACAGACTTGCTGAATTTTTTTGCCGCCTCAAGGCAATGGGAAATTGTATATATAAATGTATAAACACGTGTCCCCGCATCCTGCAGATCTACAAAAAGTAAATCAATATGGTCAAACATCTCTTTTGTGGGAATTCGTGTTGTGCCGTAAAGGCTGAAAACAGGTATATCCAAAACCGGATCAAAGGTATCATCAGACTCTATCATATTATCCTGTTTTTCAGCACAAAATCCGTGCTGTGGGGAATAGAGAGAAGTCAATTCAACTGGGAGCCTGCTTGATATCAATCCCCTGGCATGCCGCAAATGTCTGTCAACGGAAGCAGGATTGCACAAAAGTCCTGCCCGCTTCCCGAATATCCGTTTTGGCGGATCGTTCAGCAAATTCTCAAGGCCGGTTTGAACAACAGGGTTATCCGGCAGCATTATAATCGTCCAAGCCCTGCGTCAGCAGCTGCCGCCAAAGCTTCCTGAATTTCTTTTTCTGAAGGATAACGGGAAAGCTCTTTGACATTGTCAGCTTTTCCGCATGGTCGGTACTGGGGCATAATATTGACGTAGCTGTTTGGTGATATTTCTTTTGCTATAAATGACATTATTTCAGATGTGACGGCAAAATTTCCCGGCATGATAAGGTCATCTTATCCATAAACCACATGAGGATACAACGGCATTATGAGCTGTTTTACAAATACCGGTTTCCCCGGAAAGTCGATTAACAGCACATTCCCTGGGGCAAAGCATACAGGCTTGCAGGATATGGCGGGCTGTTTCGGCTCTTTCCTTAATCACGCCTTTTTTAAAAGATTCAACATAAACTGGTTCAAATCCGGACATATCTTAAATTACAATCCCTTTGCCTTGACAAGCCCAATATACAAAGAATCTGGATAGTTATCCCTTATACTCGCAAATGCGTTTCTACTCTTATCAGGCTCACCCATCGCCGCATAGAGGCGGCCCAGGTTGAACAAAGCCTCATCCTTCATAAATACATCATTCCCGGATACTATCATTTCAAAATATGAAACCGCTGATTTGTAATTATTTTTCTCTTCACATGAGCAGGCCAAGCTGTTTAGCATTAAATTATTTATTAAAGGATCATCACTAAAATCCTTAATCGCATCGGCATATAGTTCAATAGCCTTGTCAAAATCTCTATTTTGAAAATATATATTCGCCAAGTGAACTTTTGCAAATTTTTTGGCATGCATTACTGAATACTTATCCAGTATTCCGTTTAAATTATCATCAACTTGCTGCAATTTTGAATTGTTTTTATTCTCTTTCAGGGCAGCCCGATATTCAGCCATCGATTTAGCCATCAATGTAAAAGCTCTTTTTTCGGATTTAATGAAATATACCCTTATACCCACAAACATACTTATTATAATCAGAAAAGCTACAGAAATTAATAGTACCTGATTCTTGTTTTCAGCAACAAAGTTCAATATTTTTGCAGAAAATGCAATAAACTCATCAGGTTCTTTCAACTTTTTTTTTCTTGCCCGCGATATTCGTTTTTTTGCCATTATTACTCCAGTATTCCCTTAATCCTTTGCCAGCCTTTTTCAGGAATATCCGCCCCCATTACCTGACAGACTTCATATCCGCAGGCAGAAGCCAGTTTCCCGCATTTTTCAAGGGGATATTCATTTAATAAACCAAAAAGAAAACCTGATGCCCATAAATCTCCTGCTCCGGTTGTATCAATAGCCCCACCTGACCCCACAGACTCAATCTTTATTATATTACCTGTTCCGGCAATGTAACTGCCCCGTTTTCCAACCTTTAATACAGCAGTCCCGGCTTTTTCAGCAAGAGCTTTAATAGCTTTATGCTCATCCGCATAGCCGGTAAATGCCCGGGCTTCATCTTCATTGGCAATAATAATATCAACAAAATCATGCACAATCCGTTCAAACATATCATGAAATTCTTCAACCACGGTAAAACTTGCAAGATCGAGTGATATAAGCGCACCGACCTTTTTAGCATGCTTTAATGCCGTCATCATTAAATCGCCATTAAATATCAAATATCCCTCAAGATGTACTATGGTCGCATCCTTAAAGCATGCAACGCTTATATCATCCGGTTCTGTTTCTGAAGATGCACCCAGGAAGGTTAAGAGTGAACGCTGTGCATCGGGTGTAATAATTGAAAGCACCCGTCCTGTTGGTGATGACGACTTGAAAAGCAGCGGCTCGACTTGATTTTTTTTCAAATCATCCTCAAAAATACTGCCGTATTCATCCTCACCGCATTTTCCGATAAAGCGGGCCTGACCGCCAAGTTTGCTTACGCCTATAACAGTATTGCAGGCTGATCCACCTGGAACTAAAACCGGCTGCACGGGTGTGTTCTGCAGAACTTGATCTATAACATCATTCTCCACAAGTTTCATCCCGCCTTTTTGAATCTCTGCCTTTTTCAAAAAATCTTCGCTTTCCTGTAAAAGCAGATCCATCAACGCGGCGCCAATTCCCGCAATAACACCTCTATTATCTGTCATTTCCATATTTCATAACCTCACCATACGAGTCCATTATATATCCAGCCCTGATCTCCATCAGCATGCCTGATCTTAATCCACTCTCCCTGGCGTTTCAAGAGTCTGAAAGGAATCCCCTTTTCAACGGTGAAAATAATTTTATACTTGGTGCCAGGACCGGTTCTGATATTGCAATTATCTTTTTTTGTAATAACGGTTTTTACTTTCCCCACAAGGGATTTATGAATCCAGCCTTCATCTTTCTCGAAATCCCTAAAATGGTACCAGTTACCTTTTTTTTCTATAATTTCAAGTGGATGATCCTTTTCAACTTTCCAAATGATTACATTGTTTGTACCAGGACCGGACCGTATATTGGCAATGGAATCAGTAACCGCCAGACGTTCGGCAAATATATCTTCCGGGTGGAAGGCAAAAAAAACAATCATTAATAAGATAATTTGAAAAACCAGCAGTATTTTAGCGTTATGAAACATTTTTATTTCCAAGCCCTTACACCTGATAAAATTTCATATCAGGCAGCTCGATACACGTAAGCTTGTTGCCGTAAACAGCTCCGGTATCAATTCCGATTTTGTTTGGCTGTATTAAAGGTTCCTTAAAATATGTGTGCCCGAAAATAACCCGCTTTCCGAACTTGTACCTTGTACGGATAAAACCGTTGCGTATCCAAAGCAGGTCGTCAGTTTTTTGCTTTTCAAGGGGAACGCCTTTTTGTAAACCGGCATGTACAAATATATAATTTTCTGTTTCATAAAAAAGAAGAAGCGATTGAAAAAAATCGAGATGGCTGTGGGGTATCAAGTCTGCATCGTTCTCCCCGGAATGTAGCGAGTAACTTTCCAGCGTATTGTGACCGCCGTTCCTAACAAAATTCATTATTTCCATACCTTTGAGATATAGTTCCAGCATCTCCTCATGATTACCTTTTAAAAAGACTGTATTGCTGTATTCTTTTTTTAAATTTATAAGGTATTCGACAACTTTGAATGAATTCGGCCCGCGGTCGATATAGTCTCCCAGAAAGACAAGCCTGTCATGTTCAAAGTCTATTGGAACCTTGCCCATAAGCGCCTGGAGTTTATCATAGCATCCATGTATGTCTCCTATGGCAAAAATTCTGTTCATAGGCAATACCTTATTTGGTCCGGTCTCAAGCGAAGGGGAACTCCAACCCGCAACATTTACATCCTGTCGAGAAAAGGCTTTTTCCAGGAATCTTTCAGCCTTTTTACCGGAACTGAAATAATCGTATCACCCCTGATTCCCCTGATAACCAGGCTGCCGTTTTCTCCGGTCACTTTGCCTATACAGACACAATCCGTTCCTTTAAATATTTTATCAACCTCACTTCTTTTTTCAGGATCAATGGTTATTATAAAGCGCCCGGCCGATTCTGAAAAAAGGATATAATCATCGCGGAGATTTTTTTCAGCAGGCACAAGCCCCAAATCCAAATCCATGCCAAGGTTGCCTGCAAAGGCCTTCATGGCAAGATGCACACCCAGACCACCCCGGTAAATACCATGAGCTGAAGCGATCAATTCTTTTTGAATGGCAAGGGATAATAATTTATAAATAGCGGAAAATTTTTCAGGAAAAACTTCAGGCAGATTCAGCCCTGTATATCCGAAACAGTCATAATACTCGGAACCTCCGAGTTCGTTTTGTGTAAGCCCGACAATATAGACGAGATCCCCGGAAATTTTGCTATCCATGGTAACTGCTTTGGTTATATTATCCATAACACTTATGGCGGAGAACTGGAGTGTTTCCAGCGCTGAAACTTTATGGGTATCACCGTATCTGCCGGCAAGATAACCGTCCACATACATACTGTCCTTGCCTGAAAGCAAAGGGATCCCATATGCCATGCAGATATCACGCAACGCCCTGCAGGAACGTACAAGCTGAGCCGCCTTGAATTCACTGTCGGGATTTTTTTCAGGATGAAACTGAATATCAGGCCAGCAAAAGTTGTCAACTCCTCCGATATGTTCAAAATCCGCCCCAACTGCTATGAGCCTGCGAACTGCTTCATCAATAGTACATGAAGTCATATGATAAGCATCTATGGCGGAATAAAATGGAAGAAACGCCTGGGAAAACAGGAGCCCCTTTTCGGATTCCAGCACAGGTCTGATTACTACGGCGTCATTGTTAACATCCCGCGCGACGCCCGCAAGAGGCTTGACAACACTGGTGCCCTGAACTTCATGATCATACTGCCTGGTTATCCATTCTTTGGAACATATATTCGGCCGGGCAAGAATATCCAAAAGAAGCGAGTCGTAGTCATCCGGTTCATTGAATACTGGTTCAAACAGTCCGCGTTGGCCGGGTGTCGCCCATTTTGCGTCAAATTCCCACTGGGGGAAACCGGAAGCCAAAAAATCAATATCAATAAAAGCGCATGTTTCGTCTTTATATAAGATATGAAGTTTGCCGGTATCAGTATAGCGGCCTATAACAGTGCTCTCCACAGCATGCTTTGATGAAATGGCCATAAAATTTTCTAAATGTTCCGGTTTTACAGCTACTGTCATACGTTCCTGTGATTCGGAAATCCATATTTCCCACTGATCAAGGCCTTCGTATTTTAAAGGAACCTTCTCCAGATTAACTTCGCAGCCATTTGAAAAACGCGCGGATTCTCCTATGGAAGATGAAAGCCCGCCGCCGCCGTTATCGGTAATAAAGGTTATAAGCCCTTCATCACGGGCTTCCAGGATAAAGTCATGCATTTTTTTCTGGGTATAGGGATCACCAATCTGAACATGACCGGCAGGAGTATTTTCAGAAAAGACCTCGGAAGATGCCGTGACACCATGGATTCCATCTTTGCCTACTCTTCCACCGCACATTACTATCAAATCTCCGGGAGAGGTCTTTTTTGTCTCCGCCGGGCTGCCATTAACAAGCGCAGGCATTATGCCCACACAGGTAACAAATACGAGAGATTTTCCCATATAGCCGGGATGAAAGCAAACCTGGCCGAATGTTGTGGGAATCCCGCTCTTGTTCCCGCCATCACGAACGCCCTCCACAATGCCGTCCAGAAGACGCCTAGGATGCAGATGCGGAGCAAGATCGCCTGCATAATCCTGCATTCCGGTGCAAAAACCGTAGCTGCCCATAACAAGTTTCGAGCCCTTGCCGGTGCCGAGGGGGTCGCGGTAGACCCCGACTATGCCGGTTATGGCCCCGCCGTACGCTTCCATGTTGGAAGGTGAATTGTGAGTTTCGCCTGTAATTACATAATAGTGATCATTATCGAAACACCCTGCTCCGGCATTATCCCACAGAACAGATACAACCCAGTTTTTCTCTTCCTTAAGAGATAATGTGGGCGTCTCTATACATGTCTTAAAGAGATTATCAAAGGTCTCGGCCCTTCCTGTTGAAAGATCAGTATAATGAAAAAGTCCTCTGAATGTATTATGGTTGCAATGATCGCTTCTGGCCTGTGATATATATTCCAGTTCTATGTCTGTAGGATCAGACAGCCCTACCAGGGCACGTCCCTTTTTAACCTTATCATTTAAGAAATATTCTCTTATCACAGGTATATCATTGGAATTAAGCGCCAGGCCGCGTTCTTTGCTTATTTTCGCAAGCTTTGAATCGCTTTCCACTGTTATAGATGTAACGGAAGGATTATGATCAAGCATTACCTTGGGTATGATAAAACCTGTCCCTTTTGCCGAATTCCATTCATTCTTTGAAAATATTTTCCATTGCTCAATTATATCATTGGCAAGAAGTTCACCTGCTATCAAGTCCATGTCCTCCCTGTGGAGTCCCCGGCCTTTTAAACAGTATTCTTTTGAAGTATATACAGCTTCATCTTTTGCAAATTTAAAACCCAGGAGGTCTTCGATTGCTTCAACCGCCGTGCTGCCGGGGTTATCCCGGACACCAGGCCTGTAGCCGACCCATATAATCCAGTCAAAGTCAGCGGCAAGAGGAGTAAATGAGGAATTTTGTGTAACAGGATTTGTAAATATTTCCTCTTTTATCCTGATACATTGATCCACTGTAAATTCAGCATCAATCGTAACGATATTGATGATTTTAACCGATTCCAGGGAAAGTCCAAAATAGTCTTCGGCTTTGCGCCGCACTCCATCGCCTTCGGCATCAAAGAGATCATCTTTTAGTGTTATTTCAAGTCGGTGTGGCATAAAATAAATTATTTTTGAACTACAATACGCATAATATCATTATAAAAAGCAAATATCATCAGCATTACCAGTACGGCTATACCTATCTGCTGGGAAATTTCACGAAACTTAAGATTAAGGGGTCGGCCGGTTACAGACTCTATAATAAAAAAGAAAATATGGCCTCCGTCCAGAACAGGTATTGGAAGAAAATTAAGTATAGCGAGTGTAACGCTTAAAAATGCGATAAAAGAGAGAAAATTGGGAACGCCTTCTTTGTAAAAGTCTCCTGCCATCTGTGCAATCTGGATAGGCCCGCCAAGGTTATCCTTGGCAGAGATCGTCCCTTGTATCATTTTAACAATACCAAGAACCGTCAATTTGGATATCTTCCAGGTCTGAGCTACGCTTTCAACAGCAGCCTGGCCGAGGTTCAAGGGACGTTGAAAAACTTTGCCCGAGGATACGATTCCTATAAGATATCGCTCAGCATCTTCACCAAATAAATTTTTTGTTATTTGAAGTTCAGGTGTTAATTTAACAACCAGTGCAGAATCCCCGCGACGCAAATTCACCTCAAGCTCTTCTCCGTTACAGATTGATACAAGTTCGGCCATCTTTTCCCAGCTATCAACCGGTACTCCGTTAATAGCTTCTATAAGATCATCTTTTTGCAGTCCGGCAATATAGGCAGGGGTTCCTTCACCCACACTACCTACCACAGGTTTTAAAACCAGCATACCATAAAAACAAAAAAGGCCGAAGAAAATTGCAATGGTCAATATTAAATTAAATACAGGGCCTGCGGCAACTATCAATATCTTTTTAAAAATATGCTTATGGGTAAACGAGAAAGGTATCTCTTCAGGTAAAAGTTTCCCATCCGGTTCCTCGCCAACCATTTTTACATATCCGCCGAGTGGTATGGCCGAAATAAGGTATTCCGTCATGCCGATTTTTTTACCGACAACTTTTGGCCCGAACCCGAGTGAAAATTTTTCAACACCAACTCCGAATAATCTGGCAAAAAGAAAATGCCCCAGTTCATGAAAAAAAATCAAAACTCCCAATACAATAACAAATGCGATTATACTGGTACTCATAATATTTTAAGCCTCCCGGTCTCTTCCCTTGCCCACTTGTCTGCTTCCAGGATATCATCCAGCAACGGGTTTTCTACAACTCTATGCCTGCCCATTACTTTTTCTATAATACCAGCTATTTTAACAAAAGGGATGCGCTTGTCCAGAAACGCATAAACCGCTTCCTCATTAGCAGCATTTAGTACTGAAGTCATTGTTCCGCCTTTTTTGCATGCGCTATAAGCCAGACCAAGACACGGGAATTTGGTCAAGTCGGGCTTTTCAAAGGTAAGAGATCCAATATCAGTAAAATCAGGTGACGGCATTTTGATATCAAGTCTCTCCGGATACGATAAGGCATAGGATATGGCGCCTTTCATGTCTGGCACTCCAAGTTGCGCCATTACAGCTCCATCTTTATATGAAACCATTGAATGAACCACACTTTGAGGATGAATAACAACCTCTATATCATTAATATTAACATCAAAAAGATATTTCGCTTCAATAACTTCAAGCCCTTTGTTCATCAGTGTGGCAGAGTCTATACTTATTTTTTTACCCATTTGCCAGGTTGGATGGTTAAGAGCATCTGAAAGTTCAATTTTATCAAATTCATCAACAGATTTACGCAGAAAAGGACCTCCGGATCCTGTCAGTATAATTTTATGAAGATCTTTAATGTCGTTACCATGCAGGCATTGAAATATTGCGCAATGTTCGCTGTCAACAGGAAAAATTCTTGCCCCATTAGTCATAGCTTTTTCCATAACGATTTCACCTGCCATAACCAATGTTTCTTTATTGGCAAGGGCAACTGCTTTCCCTGCCTCAATCGCTGCAATCGTAGGGAGCAGGCCGGCAGCACCAACCATTGCCGAAACAACCATATCAACAGATTTAAAGGATGCCGCCGCCAAGTATCCTTCTCTGCCGCACAAAATTTCAACCGTTTTGTTATTCTTAAGTCTCTTTTTCAAGCGTACTGCATGCTGATCATCAAAGACAACGGCTAATTCGGGACTGAAACGCTCGATCTGTTCCGCCAGCAATTCGACATTATTCTTTGCGGCCAGTACCTTGATTATAAACCTATCCGGAAACATTTCAACAATCTTAAGGGTATTACAGCCTATTGAGCCTGTTGAACCTAATATCGCGAGCTGTTTCATCTCTTTCTATCCATGCAACAAATATACCTTAAAATAATATGCCGGCAGAGCCGCAAAAAGAAGCGCATCGATCCTATCCAGAATTCCGCCATGGCCCGGCAAACATGTACCTGAATCTTTAATCCCGCCTTCCCGTTTAAGCATGGATTCAAACAGATCACCCATGGGAGCCGTTATACCGATACAAAGAAAAAAAATAATGGAGCCTGCCCAATATAAGTCAGGGAGAAAAAAAAATTTAAAAAGAGCACCGGTAACCAGAACCGCGGATAGGCCTCCGACTGCGCCTTCTATGGTTTTCCCAGGGCTTACGGATGGACATAGTTTATGCCGGCCAAGGAAAGAACCTGTGTAAAATGCGCCTGTATCTCCTATAACAACAAGGAGCAAAAGGAAAAAAGTCCATATTATGCCTTCATCGCTGTTTCTAAGCAAAATAATAAACGAAAGTAAAACAGGAACATATAAAATCCCCAGAATCTCCTTTGCAATAATATCGATTATATGGAGCTCTGGTTTGTATGACAAAACAACAATTATTCCCGAGGCAATAAGATGGCAAGCAATAACAACAGGAATTAAATCTAAAAATCTCCAGTATGATAATAAAATAATTATAATTCCGGTTAAATAGCATAACCATATAAGCAAGCTGAATTTCCGCATTTCTCCCTTGGTAAATACAATGCGGAAATATTCCCATAAAGCTATTATCGATACACCGCTTATGACTATTGAAAATAAAAAAGCCCCACCCTTGTAAATAAGGAAAATTACAAAGGGGAGGGCCACAAAACTTGTAATCCATCTTTTTAAATGCATAAACGCTGATTTATTTTTTATATAGATTTTTAGATAATTACCTGATTTTAAAATTTGGCACAAGGCCAGAGGGAGTAGGGGTTCAAAATCTTGAGTAGGGGTTCAAAATCTTGAACCCCTACTTCGACAACCGATGATGTGTTGAAATTATTCATATAAAAAACTATACTTTACCGAACCGGCGCTCTCTGTCTTGATAGTCTTTAAGAATGCCTATGAATTCTTTACTGTCAAAGTCAGGCCAAAGAGTATCTGTGATAAAAATTTCTGCGTACGCTATCTGCCATAAAAGAAAATTGCTGATACGCATCTCACCGCTGGTTCGTATAAGAAGATCAGGATCCGGCATTGCCCTGGTATAAAGGTGGTCTGATATTAAATCTTCAGTGATCTCATCTTTCCTATCATCAGGATCAATTATCCCATTTTTAACTTTTCCTGCAATTTTCCGAACTGCCCTGACTATCTCATATCTTCCTCCATAACTTATAGCAAGGTTTAGGAGGAGACCCTTATTGTTTTTTGTTAATTCCATGGCATTGCGCAAAGCATCCCGCACTTCCCCAGACAAACGTTCTATCTGTCCGATTACATTGAGACGGATATCGTTTTCCATCATCTCCTTCTGCTCTGTCACAAGGAATCTCTTAAGAATAGACATAAGCGCAGCCACCTCAACTTTTGGACGCTGCCAGTTTTCTGTGGAAAAAGCAAAAAGCGTAAGAATCGGGATACCGATTTTCCGGCAAGTTTTAACGATTGCCCGTACAGTATTCGCTCCTTTTTCATGACCTTTTATTCGATTTAAAAGCCTCTTTTTGGCCCATCTGCCGTTACCGTCCATTATAATGGCAACATGTTTTGGAATATATTCAGGCCCAAGCTCTGGAGCAGCAGTCGAGGAAATTGTGGAGCCCCTTTTATCAGAATTCAAGAATTTCTTTTTCCTTCTCTTTATAAATTTCGTCTATCGACTTGATATTCTCGTCGGTTATCGTCTGAATCTGATCCTGGGCCTTAAACGCGACGTCTTCTGCAATATCGCCATCTTTTTTAAGACCCTTTAACACCTCGTTTGAATCCCGCCTGATATTACGTACCGCGACCTTGTAATCTTCACACTTCTGGTGAACAATTTTACCAAGTTTTTTCCGCCTCTCTTCCGTAAGCGGAGGAATGGAAATACGAATAATTTTCCCGTCACTTGAAGGAGTTAATCCTAAATCGGATTTTAAAATCGCCTTTTCTATATTTTTAATCGCCGAAACATCCCACGGCTGTATAGTTATGAGGCGGCTTTCAGGCACGGAAAGAGATGCCATCTGGTCAATCGGGGTAAGTGTGCCATAATAATCGACCCGTATACCGTCAAAAAGATTGAGGGATGCCCGCCCTGTTCTTACACGCACTAATTCATTCTTCAGTGCACTTATTGACTTGCCCATCTTTTCCCTGGTTTCCTCATAAATAGATTCAATCATGGTTTTTTTACCTCATCATATCGTGTATGTTAGTGTTAGTGATCAATGTGCCGATTTCCTCACCGCATATAACATTCCTTATGTTACCGCTTACATTAAGGTTAAAGATCACAAGTGGCAGTGAATTGTCCATTGCAAGAGAAACAGCAGTTACATCCATGACTTCAAGCTGCTTTCGCAGAACATCCATATAGCTGGTTTTTTTAATAAAAATGGCATCATGATTCTTTACGGGATCAGAATCATACAAACCATCTACTTTGGTTGCCTTTAGAAATATTTCGGCGTGAATCTCCTGCGCTCTTAAAACAGCGGCTGTATCGGTAGTAAAGTAAGGATTACCTGTCCCGGCTCCAAAAATAACAACCCGGCCCTTTTCCAAATGCCTTACAGCTTTTCGCAGTATATAGGGCTCTGCCACTTTGTTAATCGATAATGCGGTCTGAACACGGGTTTGGATTCCCATTCTTTCCAAAGCGCCCTGCAGCGCAAGACAATTTATTACAGTAGCCAGCATACCCATATGATCTGCTGCCGTTCTATCCATTCCATATGAACTTGCCGCAATCCCCCTGAATATATTACCGCCGCCAACGACTATGCCCGTTTCTACACCAAGATCGACTATCTCTTTAATCTCTCCGGCCACATTGTTTATCATTTCAGGGCTTATGCCGAAGCCCTGATTTCCCATCAGAGCTTCACCACTCAATTTTAACATAATTCTTTTATAACGTGGATCTGACAATGCTTATTATTCCCCCGCCTGGAATCTCACAAAACGTTTTATCGTTATATTTTCCCCTATTTTAGCTATCATCTCGTTTATCAAGTCCGATACAGCCATATTGGGATCACGCACATAAGGCTGACTCAACAGGCAATTCTCCTTGAAAAATTTATTAAGCTTCCCTTCTGCTATTTTGTCCAGAATATTTTCAGGCTTGCCGGTTTCAAGCGCCTGGGCACGGTAAATTTCTTTCTCCTTATTAATTACATCTTCCGGAACATCTTCCGGCCTGATACCAACAGGATTTGTAGCTGCAATATGCATTGCAATATTTTTTGCAAATTCAAGAAAATCTTCGTTTTTTGCTACAAAATCGGTCTCACAATTTACTTCCACAAGAGTCCCGAGTTTCCCGCCCATATGTATATAAGATGCAATAACACCTTCACTCATTGATCTGCCGGCACGTTTTGCAGCAGTTGCCAACCCTTTTTTTCTTAAAAAATCAACTGCTTTAGATACATCGCCACCGCATTCGGTCAGCGCCTCCTTGCAGTCCATCATGCCGGCTCCGGTTTTCTCCCGAAGCTGTTTAACCATTGCAGCGCTTACTTTAGTCATTATCTGTTATCTCCTTATGGTTTATATCAAGCTCCGTTACTCTGTTGCCCCAGGTGAACCTCCAAGTTCGATATTATCCGCTGCAGAAGCCCGTTTAATTATTTCAACAACAGGTCCATCCGTACCGTCAGAAATTATTTTTCTTTCTCCTGGCTGCAAATCCGTATCGACTATAGGTTCGACTATCTCTTCTTCAACATCCTTATCAGCTGCAGCCTGCTGCTTTTCTTCAAAAAGCTCCCTTCCTTTAATACAGGCATCTGCTATCCTTGATGCTATCAAACGGATAGCACGAATTGCGTCATCATTGCCGGGTATAACGTAATCAATAGAATCAGGGTTACAGTTGGTATCAACGATGGCGATAACAGGTATACCCAATCTGTTTCCTTCACGAACTGCGATTGCTTCGTTTCTGGAATCGACAACAAAAATAGCGCCCGGCAGATGATTCATGGTGCGTATCCCGCCCAGGGTATTATCGAGTTTTACTCGTTCTTTACCAAGTTTCAATCTTTCTTTTTTTGGAAATAGATCTATTGATCCGTCATTTTCAATTCTATTAAGATAATTCAAGCGGTCTATACTTTTTTTAATAGTCTGGAAATTAGTCAGCATTCCTCCCAGCCACCTGTTATGCACATAAAACATTTCGCATCGATTAGCCTCTTCATAAATTGATGCTCTGGCCTGTTTTTTGGTGCCGACAAAAAGGATAGACTTACCATTTGCTACCGAATCACTTACAAAATCAAGTACTTTTCTGAACATGTGAACGGTTTTTTGTAAATCTATAATATAGATGCCGTTTCTTGCCCCAAAAATATAGGGTTTCATTTTGGGATTCCAGCGTCTGGTCTGATGGCCGAAGTGTACTCCTGCTTCGAGTAGTTCCTTCATTGTGATTTGTGACATAAAATTCTCCATGTATCGGTTATTCGAGGCTTAAACCTCGATTCTTCCATCTCTTTCCGCCCTGTGTTTAACTTTATCAAAAAGCACCGGGACACAGGTCCAGAGACGTGTTAGTTATTACAAATTTTTAAGTTTAACAAATAAATGGGTGTTTAGCAACCTGCTAATTAATATTTTTTATTGTTTTCTTCATAGAAACAATTCTATAAAATCCACTGTAATCCTTTATAAAAACTATATTATCATATGCTCCGCATTCCTCAATGATTGCCCATAGGGCATCTTTTTGATCATGCCCTATTTCAAGCAGCAATCTTCCTTTTTCTTTAAGGTAATTATGTGCACTTATCACAATATGCCTTAACGCAGAAAGTCCGTCTTTGCCGCCGTCAAGGGCATTTATAGGCTCATATTTCCAAATCTCCGGCTCAAGGCTTGGAATAATCGCAGATTTTATGTATGGAGGATTCGAAATAATAATATCAAATTTTAAGAGATCACTCTTCAATGGGGCAAACCAGTCTCCTGAAAAAAAATTTATAGCTGGGCCAAAACCATACTGAACAGCATTCTTCCCGGCAAGCATAACGGCATCAATAGAATTGTCGGATGCAAAGAAGATATTTTTTGGTTTCTCTGAAGCTAATGCAATAACAATAGCGCCTGAACCGGTGCCAAGCTCTAAGACCCGGGCAGGCCCAGGCAAGTCTTCCGGCATTAATGCAAGCGCTGTCTCTACAAGGCATTCGGTCTCCGGCCGGGGGATAAGTGAATGTTTTGTTATTGAAAAATCAATTGACCAAAATTCCTTATGGCCTGTAATATATGCAACAGGTTCCCTGTTCCTTCTTCTCTTAATCAAAGATTTGAAAAGAGAAAGCTCTGCCTTGTCAAGCGGCTTGTCAAATTGCAAATACAAATCAATACGTTCTATATTTAAGGTATAAGCCAGCAGTATCTCTGCTGTTGATCTGGGGCTGTCTATTCCGTGGGATTTAAAATATGAAGTGGTCCATTCAAGGATTTTCAGGATGGTCCATTCAGGCGGCTTCGACTGATTCTGCATTCTGTAATGCCCGAGCCTGATAAAAGGTTGTAAGTTCGTCTATAATTTCATCAATATTTCCCTGCAAAATCTCTTCAAGCTTATAAAGAGTAAGTCCCACTCTGTGGTCTGTAACTCTTCCCTGGGGAAAATTATATGTCCTTATTCTACCGCTTCTGTCTCCGGTTCCTATCTGGTTTTTACGCTCCTGGGATCTCTTTTCATCCTGCTCCCTGATCATACTGTCGAGCAGGCGGGCGCGTAATACTTTCATGGCCTTGTTTTTATTTTTTAATTGCGATTTTTCATCCTGGCAGGTTACTACAAGATTGGTGGGCAGGTGCGTAATCCGTACAGCCGAATCAGTGGTATTGACACTCTGACCGCCCGGACCTGTTGCTCTGAAAACATCAATTTTAAGTTCGCTCGAATCTATCTGAAGCTCGACATCTTCAGCTTCCGGAAGAACCGCAACCGTAACTGCTGACGTATGTATACGTCCCTGCGTCTCGGTAGTCGGGACTCTCTGAACACGATGAGTACCGCTTTCGAACTTGAACCTGCTGTAAGCCCCTTTCCCATGGATCATGGCAATGACCTCTTTGAATCCACCGACACCAGTCGCGTGGTGGGACATGGCCTCCACTTTCCAGTTTCTGTTTTCAGCATACCTGTTATACATTCTGAAAAGATCACCGGCAAAAAGGCCGGCCTCTTCGCCTCCGGTACCGGCTCGTATCTCTATGATAACATTCTTGTCGTCATTAGGATCCCTTGGCAGCAGAAGCTGCTTTAACTCGGCTTCCAATCCGGTCTTTTGTTCTGTTAAAGCATCAACATCATCCCTGGCAAGTTCTTTAATTTCAGGGTCACTGTCTTTTAAGAGTTCCAGGCTGTCTTCCAGATCAGCAAGAATCTGCTCATAATTCCTTAATACAGAAACAATATTGCCAAGTTCAGCATGTTCTTTACTAAATTGTTGAAATGCATTGCGATCCGATACAATTTCAGGGCTGCTTAACAGATTTTGTAGTTCCAGAAAGCGTTTTTCCACACCTTTTAATTTTTCAAGCATAGGTATAATGGCAAATCAAAAGAGTTAATCCTGTTTCTGAAATTTAGCATATTTCTTGCGAAAACGTTCAATTCTGCCGGCTGTATCGATAAGCTTCTGTTTTCCCGTAAAAAAGGGATGGCATTTTGAACAAATTTCAACCCTGATATCCGGTTTGGTTGAACCTACCTCTATAACATTTCCGCATGCACAGCTGATTGTTGTACTAAAATACTCCGGGTGAATATCTGGTTTCATTTTTATATCCTTATGTATTCATTGAATCCAAAAAATTTGTATTATCTTCTGTTCCACTCATTTTATCAAGTAAAAATTCCATACTGTCTACCGGGTTCAATGATGAAAGCAGTTTTCTTAAAATCCATACACGATTCAGAACTTCGCCGCTAATAAGCAGCTCCTCCTTGCGGGTGCCCGATTTATTTATATCTATTGCAGGGAAGACTCTTTTATCCGCCAAACGGCGATCCAACTGTAATTCCATATTGCCGGTTCCCTTGAATTCCTCAAAAATAACTTCATCCATGCGGCTGCCTGTATCAATAAGCGCAGTTGCAATAATTGTAAGGCTTCCGCCCTCTTCAATATTACGAGCCGCGCCGAAAAATCTTTTCGGACGCTGCAGGGCATTGGAATCTACTCCTCCTGATAAAATCTTGCCGCTTGGCGGTATAACTGAATTATATGCACGCGCAAGCCTTGTAATGCTGTCGAGCAAAATAACTACATCTTTTTTATGTTCTACAAGTCTCTTGGCCTTTTCTATAACCATTTCCGCAACCTGAACATGCCTTTCGGCCGGCTCGTCAAATGTAGAGCTGATTACTTCGCCATCAACAGATCTGGCCATATCTGTAACCTCTTCCGGCCTTTCGTCAATTAAAAGCACAAACAGAACAATATCTTTATGATTTATGCTTATGCTGTTTGCTATTGCCTGCAACAGCATCGTTTTTCCGGTTCTGGGAGGAGAGACAATCAGCCCTCTCTGACCAAACCCTATAGGAGTCATCAGATCCATAATTCGTGTAGAAAAATTATCCCGATCGCTTTCGAGCATTATTTTTCTTTCCGGATAAAGAGGCGTAAGATTATCAAATAATATTTTTTCCCTGGCAATTTCGGGATCTTCGTAATTTACCGCTTCGACCTTCAAAAGAGCAAAATAGCGTTCAATCTCCTTGGGCTGGCGAATTTGCCCTGACACAGTATCTCCTGTTCTCAAATTAAAACGGCGTATCTGTGAAGGAGAGACGTAAATATCATCCGGACCCGGCAAATAATTTGAATCTGCTGAACGCAAAAAACCAAAGCCGTCGGGCAGAATTTCCAGTGTGCCGTATCCGAATATCATGCCATCCTTTTCGATCTGTGCCTGCAGCAGAGCAAACATTAATTCCTGTTTCCTCATACCTGCGGCCCCGCCGATTTTATATTGTTTCGCCATGCTGGTCAGTTCGCTTATTTTTTTTTCTTTCAGTTCAACTATATTCATTACAAATCTATCCTAGTTAATATTAAAATTGCATCAAAGAATTGTGAGACGGTAATCCTCGAAATCAGAAGCTCAGAAGCATATGGATATTTATACGATCGCAAACTGATCAACTAAAACATCAAGGTTTTTGGCACAACATATGAATTTATATTTTAGAATTAAAATTAATTGTGAGCTGAATTCCTGTTGGTTTTTTTTTGGAGGAATATGGACGCTTCAGAATTTATATTAGGAGAATTATGTTTGGCAATATCTCCAGCCAGTGGACATCGAACTACTATTTAATAGTAAATAAAATAATAAAGCATTCTTTATAAGTTGTCAAGCATAAAAGTTTTCTTGATCGCCAAACAAACAAATGCTATTTTCCCGATGTCTGAATCGACAATTTTCAATCTATATAGATTGTCAGATAATAACCTGATTTTAAAATTTGGCACAAGGCCAGAGGTGGTAGGGGTTCAAAATCCTGAACCCCTACTTCGACGACCGATAACGCAGTGAAATTATTTATGTGACAATCCATAGAACTCTTAATGTGAGGAGTAGGGGGGGGGCGTCCCATTCAATATGCACAAAATCATTCTGATAGGTGTCGGCGGTTTTATCGGTTCAATTCTGAGATATTTGGTTAGCGGTTATATACAAAATTTATCGAAAAATATTTCCATCCCATACGGGACTTTTGCAGTTAATGTCATCGGGTGTTTTCTTATCGGGATGTTTTCTCATCTTGCTGAACTTCAGATCGGAATGACATTAGAAACGCGCTTATTGCTGATAGTCGGGTTCCTAGGCTCTTTTACTACTTATTCCACTTTCGGCAATGAAACAATGACTTTATTGCAAGACCAAAGATTTTTTTTGGCTTTGTTAAATATCGGCGCTCATATAATAGCTGGATTATCAGCTGTATTACTCGGCAGATTAATCATAAATGCAATATGGAGATAATATAAATGAAAATTCCATCTGAAGGCCAGCTCCTCCGTATTTTTATTGGTGAAAGTAATAAATATAAAGGAAAACCATTGTATGAGTGGCTCGTTATCAAAGCAAAAGAACAGGGGTTGGCAGGCGCTACGGTTCTTAGGGGTATAATGGGATTTGGAGCCAACAGCCGGGTTCATACCTCAAAAATATTGAGACTTTCTCTTGATTTACCGATTATCGTTGAAATCGTTGACACACATGAAAAAATAAGAGATTTCCTTTCTTACATTGAAAATGCGATTCAAGAGGGCTTGATAACACTCGAAAAAGCAGATGTTCAATTTTACAGGAGCTCCAATAATGATAAATATAGACCGTCACATAAATAATTTCACTGCGTTATCGGTCGGAGATATACTGTTAGTATTATCTCCTAATTCTATCCTTTTGCAATTAATTATTTATAAGGTCTATAGTGGGAGAAAATTAACCATATGAATTCCAAAATTATTCTAAACGATGCATTTAAAAGTTTCACCCTGGATCAGGATAAAATATTGCCGCCGGAAGAGACTGTAAAGAGGTTCAGAAAAAAACTGGCAGAGACCGGTCTGCACATTCTGGACAGTACGGAAAGGATCGATAACGGCAGGCTTGGCATTCCTGTTTATTTCAGTAATTGCGGAAAAGATGCAGCAAGAGTGATCGGAACAAAAAAGCAAATGGGAAAGGGCGCAACACCCCAGCAAGCTGAGGCCAGTGCTGTGATGGAACTTGCAGAGAGGTTCAGCCTATTTAGCTTTGCGGATGATCAGAAAAATTTTATTACTGGGAAATATGCCGATCTGAAAAATGAAGCGCTTTCTTTTGAAATGATCGCCAAATCCGTGCATGATGATTCCCGGGATCTGGAACAGGCAAAACAAATCTTTGAGGAACTCCCCTTGAAATGGACAACAGCTTACAATCTTACCCGCAACAAGGAAATCCTGGTTCCGTTTGACTGGTTTTTTGCAATAAATGAGTTTAACGGCCCTTCTGCGGGAAACTGTGCGGAGGAGGCTGTCCTCCAGGGGATGTGTGAAATTGTCGAGAGGCATGTTTCATCAATTATCAGCCGCGGCAACCTTAATGTGCCTGGAATCGATGCTGACACTGCCACCGATTCCATGGTAGTTGAAATGCTGAAAAAATACAGAAACGCCGGTATAAATTTGTATATATCCGATTTTTCACTCGACATGGGACTACCGAGCGTTGGAGTTATGGCTTTTGATCCTGCAAGCTTCCCGGAAACCAGCGAAATAGTCTGGACAGCCGGCACAACCCCGGATCCGCAAAAAGCCTTAAGCCGGGCCCTGACAGAGACAGCCCAACTCGGAGGCGACTTTAATACATCCTCCAACTATGTTGCCAGCGGTCTGCCTAAATTCACGGCAATTGAACATGCAAAGTTTATAACAAATCCCTCTAAAATAGTCGCAATATCCAGTTTGACCGATCTTTCAAACAATAACATCAGAATTGAAATAGAAAATTGTATATCAGCGCTGTCAAAAAAAAAGATGGAAGTATTTCTGATTAATATAATGCATCCCGAACTTAAAATCCCCGCATTTTATTCAATCATTCCCGGAGCACATTTCAGGGAAAGATCCAGGGACACAAGCGTGGGAATGTTCTCTGCCAAAATGATAACGGAAAGATTCGATCTTTTAGAGGCCGTTGCTAAACTCCAACAAGCGGACAAGACGCTTCCGGGAAAATATTACATAAAATTCTATATCGGCACGAGCCTGGCCAATACAGGAGCCCCGGAAAAAGCTTTAAGCTGTTTTCATCAGGCCCTTGATTTAGAGCCTGACGAACAGGAGCTGCCTACTATATATTCATATATGGGCGTCTGTCTTAAAGATCTGGGCCGGTATAAGGAGGCCCTGGAAGCGCTTAAGCATGGAGAAAGATTAGATCAGGAGAGAACTGATATCTATAATTTGATGGGTTTCTGTTATTTTAAACTTAAAGAGCATGAAAAGGCGATAGAATGTTTTAAAAAAAATATCCGACTTGATCCCGGCTCAGCCATAGATTATGCCAACATTGCCTCCAATTACAGGGACATGGGCGAAAAAACAAAATCAATTCAATATTATACAACAGCACTATCCATTGACCCGACGATTGAATTTGCCAGGGAGAATCTTAAAAAGCTGAATGGATAATTTAAAAATTATTTTCAGTATTTACCCTGCTTATGCCACTCCCAGGCTGTGCTGATCATAGTTTCCAGATCTTCACGCTGCGGTTTCCAACCCAGATCTTGCTTTATTTTATCCGAACCTGCTATCAGAACAGCCGGATCTCCAGGCCGCCTCTCCGACTCAACAACCGGAATCGGAAGACCTGTTATTTTTCCGGCAACATCTATTACCTCTCTTACGGAATACCCTTTGCTGTTGCCGAGATTATAGACCGCACTCGGTTGGCCGGCAAAAAGAGCTTCCAGGGCAAGACTGTGAGCCCGAGCAAGATCATTTACATGAATATAATCCCGTATGCATGTTCCGTCAGGAGTAGGATAATCCGTTCCAAAAATGCTGATATTTTCCCGCTCGCCTAACGCGGCTTTAAGTATTAATGGAATAAGATGAGACTCCGGTTCATGCCGTTCCCCTATTTTACCTGACTCATCCGCGCCCGCAGCATTAAAATAACGAAGGCTCACATATTTAAACCCATAAGCCGTATCACAATCCCGCAACATCCGCTCCACAGCGATCTTGGTTGCTCCGTACGGATTTGTAGGTCTTGGGGGGTGTTCTTCTGTTATCGGTGTTTCAACAGGCTCACCGTACACAGCTGCTGTTGAGGAAAATATAAAATTTTTCACCCCGTTCCTTATCATCCCTCTAATCAGCTCAAGTGTACCGTAAAGATTATTTTTATAATACTTAAGCGGATCAATAACAGATTCACCCACAAGTGAATAAGCGGCAAAATGCATCACAGCATTGATCATGTTTTCTGAAAAAATTTTATCAAGCAAAGCCTGATCATCCATGCTCCCTTCATAAAATTTACCGCCACAAACCAGATCACGATGCCCTTTGGAAAGATCGTCCAGTGTAACAACTCCAGAACCCCCATCCAGCAGGAATTTAACCATGTGGGAACCGATATAACCTGCACCGCCAACAACAAGAACATTATATTGTTTCATACACCCCTCATACTTTACCCTGAATTTTAGTAGTCCCTACAAAACAATGCAGGTGATTAAAAAGTGTCTCTGAAAACATGAATAAAAAAGATTTTTACTAAAAATTAAGATTGTTATAGACCAAAAGCAATATATTTTGTAGAAGCATGGTTAAAACTCTATTCAAAGGATCGCAACCATGCAAAATACAGCAAATACAGCCCTAACACTTTTTTGTCCCGGGAAAAGCTGCGAATGTTATTAATCAACCGAGAACAAAATCGCCAAGGATGGAGTTTACATAACAAAATCCGATTTTGAGCCAAGACAAATGTTTTACTGCAATGGTGGCAAACATAGATTCTCAGAAACAGGATATTCCGATCTTTTTGGAAAGCATGGCAGTTTTAAAGAATATGAGCAAACGGCAAAGCTAAACTCTTACGGCCTTGGCACTGATGCAATTGCCGATGTACTTCAAAAAGATCGAAGGACAATTGAACAACGGCAAAAAGCTATTGGACAAAAAGGCCAGCAATTTCACCTATTTCTTTGTTTTACTATCGGACTTACCATTGTATTTCTCCAGATGGATGAACTATGGTCTTACCTTAAAAATAAAAGTCAACAATTATGGGTTTTTATCGCTCTTGAATCAACAACAAAATTCTGGATCGGTTTCGAGTTGGGTTCAAGAACAACTTACACTGCAAACCGTTTAGTAAAGGGCGTTAAAAAGTTGGGCAAATGGGGAAAAGATAATATATTAAAGGTCGCTGCAGATAAATTAGCGGCTTACAAAAATGCGCTCGAAAACATTATGTCTGAGATTCCTTATGCTTACCTGCAAATTATTAAGCGCCGAATAAAGCGTCGGCTTGTAACAGTTAAAAAATATTTTGTGAAAGGTACTGTAAAAGATTTCCCCGGAAAAAGCCAAAACACCTCATTTATTGAGAGACTGAACCTTACCCTAAGGCAACATATCTCCTATCTTCAGAGAAAAACTCTGGGGTATTGCAAGAACAAGCTGAATTTTAGTAATGTAATGTGGATCAACTTATTCAACTATAATTACATACAATTTCATAAGAGCTTACGAATACGAATTAACAATGAAAACGAGAAATTTATAAAAAAGTATAACCATAATACACCGGCAATGCAGATGGGACTTACGAATTCTCCACTAAACTGGAGATATCTCATTACAGTCCCAATACCTTGTAAGTAGCTGATTTTTCGGACCTGCATTGTTTTGTAGGGACTACCGATTTTTTCATAAATAATTTCATTGCGGTATCGGTCGTCGGAGTATTATAATTAAGTATTTCTACCTCTGGCCTTGTGGCAAATTTTAAAATCGGGTAATTATCTGAAAATCTATAGGGTTACAGAAATATTCTGGAATTAATTCGATTCATGTGGTGTGAGGAATTCCCAAAGGCGCCGATTATGTGCAAAAAAATTAAAGGAGGCGTGATGCCGTCCCACTCTAGAGTATGGGAACCAGGCAAGAACCAACATCTAAAAAGTGTAAAGTACTCTTGAAGTGATATGAGGATTGAACAATGAAATTTCCATACGGTATATCCGACTTTAAAAGTCTTATTACAGAAGGGTATTTTTATTGTGACAGGACAGACAAAATCTCAATTATTTATCCGTCCCAGGCGTTTTGGAAAAAGCCTTGTTCTTTCAATGCTGGAAAATTATTATGATGTGGCAGCAAAGGATGAATTTAAAGCGATTTTTCGGCGGTCTTAAAGTCGGAAAAAATCCCACGAAACTGCGCAATTCATATTATATTTTGAAATTTGACTTTTCCTGCGTTGATCCGACCGGAAGCGCTGTGTTTCTTCCGTCAACCGGAGATATCCAACTGGCAATAAAAAATTTTCCAGCCCAGCATGGCGGATATGAGCGTTTTAATTTGCATGATGAGTTATATCGCAGTATTATTAATTTTTAAGTATCAATGTATTATGAATACATTCGGAACAGCTATCCTAACTTAATGACATTGCAACATATTTCTTAAAATAGTTACGAGGTGAACATTATGGCAAAACGTGTGGTAATTGTCGGTGCAGTTGCATTAGGCCCCAAGGCGGCCTGCAGAATAAAACGAATTGCTCCTTCTTTTGATGTTGTATTGCTTGATAAAGATGATCTTATTTCTTACGGGGGCTGTGGGATCCCATATTATATTGGCGGAGATGTTGATAATATAGAGGCTTTACGCTCAACTAGCGCCCATGTTCTCAGAGACAGCAATTACTTCCAAAATGTTAAAGGGCTTGAGGTGCGGACCAGGACAGAGGCGATTGCTATTGACCGCCGTAACAAAAAATTAAAAATTCGAAATCTGGTTGATGGCCGCGAAGAACAGCTTGATTATGATAAACTGGTTTTGGCCACCGGCGCTACTCCGGTAGTACCTCCTTTACCGGGAATTGATCTGCCGGGAGTAAGTGTAATAAGCAATTTACATCATGCCAAAACAATAAAGGATATGGTTTCCAAAGGCCAGGTGGAGCGAGCCGTAGTCATTGGCGGCGGGGCAATCGGGATAGAAATGGCGGAAGCCCTGACCGATCTTTGGGGAGTTGAAACAACTCTGATAGAAATGATGGATCAGCTTTTGCCCACGGCCCTTGGCAAGGATATGGCCCTGCCTGTAAAAAAACATATGGAAAAAAATGGAATCCGGGTACTGCTTGGCGAAAGGGTTAACAGGATTTTAGGCGATTCTGTTAATGGAGTTCAAGCCGTGGAGACCTCCAATTCTAAAATACCTTGTGAACTCGTGATTCTTTCCGTGGGCATAAGACCCGGTTCAACCCTGGCCAGCGAGGCTGGTTTGGCAACCGGCATGTATAACGGTATTCTGGTTGACAAGTGTTTGAGAACTTCAGATCCTGATATTTATGCTGGTGGTGATTGTGTTGAAATACCTCATTTGGTAAGCGGTCATAATTTGCCAATGCCGTTGGGATCCCTTGCCAATCGTCAGGGAAGGGTAATCGGCACAAACATAGCCGGGGGATGTGAACATTTTAAAGGTACTGTGGGCACTTTTTGTCTTAAAATATTTGAACTTGGTATTGCAAGGGCCGGGCTGACAGTCAAACAGGCCAGTGAGGCCGGCTTTGACCCGGTCCATACAGTTGTGGTTCAGGCTGACAGAGCGCATTTTTATCCTGATATGCAATTAATGTATATAAAATTGATTGCAGACCGCAAGACCAAAAAGGTTTTGGGTATTGAGGCGGCCGGTTCCCATTTGGATGCTGTGAAATCCAGGGTAGATGCCGTGGCAGTTCTTCTAGGACAGGGGGTTGGTCTTGAAGAAATTACAACCATGGAAGTCGGATATGCACCCCCTTTTGCTTCAGCCATGGATATCATAAATAATGCCGCCAATTCTCTGGACAATATTATGGAAGGCTATCAGGTTCCGATTGATGTCATAGACTTTTTAAAAGAATTTAAAGGAAATAACGGCATAGTACTTGATGTTCGGAGTCCGGTTCAGGCCGGCCCTTTTGTCGAAAAATACGGCCGGCAGTGGTTGAATATAGATGAGGGGGAACTGAAGTCCAGGCTTGCAGAGATACCGCAGGATAAACCCCTTTTACTGGTTTGCGGCTCAGGGCCGCGTTCTTATGAAGCCCAGCTTCTGCTGCGTAGTCAGGGGATTAACAATGATACCAAAAATGTCCAGGGCGGAATAGGAATGATTATGTTCAGCGATCCGGAATTTGCTCCCAAGGATTATTAAAAAAGCATCCATCCAAAATGAATATTTTTATAATATTAAAATTTTTGGGATTAATAATTACAGCTTACCTGCTAGGTTCAATCCCTTTTGGCCTTATCTTGACCAGTCGCTTTACATCTATAGATATAAGAAAAAACGGTAGCCGAAATATTGGCGCGACCAATGTAAAAAGACTCGCAGGCAAAAAACTTGGTATCATTACCCTTGCAGCGGACATGCTAAAAGGCGCGATTCCTGTATATTTTGGCTGTGCGCTCTCAAACGCAACCGGGAATTATGATGCAACCTGGGGACAGATAGGCCTCTCCATGGTTGCATTTTTCGCATTCCTGGGGCATCTTTATCCTGTTTACATGAAATTTAAAGGCGGCGGAAAAGGAGTTGCCACAGCAGCAGGCTGTTTTTTTGTGCTTTCACCTATGGCATCATTTACAGCTCTACTTATATTTATTCTGTTTGTTTGCTGTTTTAACCGTGTATCAGTCGGATCTCTTGCCGCAACTGCCGTGCTTCCCCCGGCTGTATGGAAATTCTCAGGATCTTTGATCATAACAGAATTTGCAGTAATTATTGGAATTTTAATATATTATAGGCACCGGGAAAATATAAAACGCCTGCTGGCAGGTTCGGAACCTGTTATGTGAATAAGTTTTAGATTGTAAGTTTTAGGAAATACACCATCAAAATTGACAAAAAATTAAATTTTTGAAAGTTGTGCGGGTAGAAGGATTTCGTCGCCCTGTGCATGAAAATAATTAGCCACCCGCTCGCTATGCTCGCTCGACCCACACAAACACACGCGGACTACCATATGTCGGCAGAGCAAAATGTTTGTGTGCGTCTGTGGCTAATAAATGTATTTTTAATGCACAGATCAAATTTTTGCAAGGTATTGGTTATTTATAAAATAAAAACCGGAAGAAGAAAGGGTAATGAATGATAGAAGATACAAACTTTCTTGAAAATATTCAAGATGAGTTAAAACAGATAGTACAGCCCTATCAAAGAGATCTTAATCAGAAAATAAAAAAGTCTGAATTTATAAAACTATGCATCCGGTGTGCCGACAGAGACGATTTCCTCAGGCTGGATGAATTACTTAAAAGCAAAATTGCAGAAGATATCAAAGAAGATGAAATTCTTGAAACCTGTGTACCGATTTTTGAATCATTAGGCAGTTATGCAAATGAGAAAGTGGAGCAATACAGGATTGAGCTTATTGAAGATTTGACTAGGCTTTGCCAGGAATCTGAACTTGAAATCCAGGTGGATTTCCCCAAGTTTGCTGTTCTTAAAGGTATTAATGGCGAAATTGATTTTAGCGGCCGTTGCACCAAACTTAATAAAAAAGTGCTTAAATCCATTGATCCCAGGCGTATTTTAACGGCAATTTTAAGACTTAAGCATCAGCTTTATGACCGTCCTTATGATCCTCAAAAATTTATTGATTCCCTTTGCCGGGTTTATTTGGAATTAATTGAAAAGGAAAAATTAACTTTAGGCGATCCGGTTTCCATTCAAAAGTTTTATTTTGAGTATGTCATGTTTTTACAGGCAAAAACTTTTTTCCAAAACATGGACAAAGGCAAATTCAAGGGTTACAGCCTGGATCAGTTTTCCGTTGATATATGGCGCTATTTCCAGGCCGGCATCGGCGGGACACTCAAAGAAGGGTATGAGCTTCAGCTCACCCCAGGGCGTGGTCAATCTCTGTGGCTCATTGACAGTCAGGGAGAATCAAGGCGGATCACATCAATCTCCTTTCATAACCAACAGGAATAACAGCAATGATATCAAAGGAAGACGTCAATCAGTTAGAACCCTTTCAGGCACGTTCCATTATTGAGCAGCTTCGCAAGGGCAGTGTGCCAATTGACTATGTTCCCCTTTTTACCGTGGGACGGCAAAACTGGCTTACCTTTATTGAGGATGATCTGGAACATTACATTGGTAAAGGCGGGTCCAAGGTTCGCTTTATCAGCGGTGATTATGGTGACGGAAAAACTCATTTTATGTCGGTGATCAAACATCTCGCCATGGAAAAAGGGTTTGCTGTCTCTTTTGTGGTACTCACACGGGAAGTTCCCATACATAAGTTTGAAACCGTTTACCAGACTATAGTAAGCCAGCTTCAGGGTAATTTTAAAGGGACCGGCATAAGAAACATGCTGGAGGAATGGCTTCAAAATTTAGCACTGCCCCCTATTCAGGGCCAAAAGGATGAAGCCCAAAAAGACAGGGTTGCCCTTACCGATGAGTTCAGAAATATTCCCGGCATGGATATCAATTTTGCCAATGCCCTGGCCGCACTTATAAACAACCGTTTTGCCCCTTTGCCCCATGAAGAGGAAGAAAAGCGTGATGCTGATCGTGAGGTTCTTTTTCACTGGTTTGAAGGTGGCAAGGTTACCAAACGGGAACTAAAGCCTTTTTGCGTCTATGAGTTTCTCAACAAAGCCAACAGCAAGCAGTTTATGAACTCGTTGATCTTGTTTTTGCACCACATCGGCCACAATGGTTTAATTCTGCTCCTGGATGAAATGGAAACCGTGATGGGCCAAAGCACTTCCATTCGCAATGCAGCCTATGAGAATGTACGTCTTCTTATTGATAACAGTGAATCATCTCAATATCTTCACATTTTTTTCTCTATTATTCCCGATATATTAATGTCTGAAAAAGGCTTTAAGTCCTATGATGCTTTGTGGAGCCGTGTACGATCAATCGGAGAATCCGGAAAACTCAACTATAGGGGCGTCTTGGTGAATATCCATCAAACCCCTCTTAAAACAGACGAGCTGGTCGATCTTGGCAGGTGCTTACGAACCATCCACGGCATTTCCTACCGCTGGGATCCAATGGATTTGGTAAGCGATGAGCTAATGGAAAAGATATGCACAAACCAAAAACGCATGGGTGTTATAAGTGAGGTTCGCCTTTTCATTAAACAATTAATCCATATCCTTGATATGGTTGAACAGGGACAGACCCCTGAAGATATGGATATGGGGAAACAGATTATTGAAACCAAACGGGAAATGGATGCTGAAAAAATTGAACAACTCCAGCCTTCATGGGATACTTGATGGGAGGCGGGAGGACGGGTGCTTTGAATTTTCAAGCCCTGCTGAACAATGCAGATAATTTTGAACTTGAAGAAATAGGGGCGAAAAAATATAAGGGACGTTCCTAAGGGTTCGTACAAAAATAAGTTAGCAATTTTAAGTGTTGAGGCGCCTGGCTGGAAAGGCGCGAAAGTGTAGGAATATCAAGATATTTCTACGCTTTCGTAACGCAGCCAGGCAGGATGCATCGACGCTTAAAATGTAAAGTTATTTTTGCGCGAGCCCTAAGCATGATTGGAGAAACTGGACAGATGTCAGGTCAAATAAGATATTGGGTAGAACTATCTGAATATGATATTGAAACAGCCATTGCAATGTTAAAAAGCAAGCGATATCTTTATGTTGGGTTTATGGCTCATCAATCTATTGAAAAAATACTAAAGGCTTATTATGTAAAAACCAATGGAGAATCAGCTCCATTTTCTCATAGTCTTTCTTACCTTGCAAAGAAAGCAAAAATTTATGAGTATTTTTCAGAAGATCAGAAGCTTTTTATAGATATGCTTGAACCAATGAATATTGAATGCAGATATCCGTCTCATAAAGAACAATTAATGAGAAGTTTGACAGAAGAACGGTGCAAAGAAATTGTTGATAATGCAAAGGAACTACAGCTATGGATAAAGCAGAGGTTATAACAAAACTTAAAAGATATAAAAAACTTTTATCACAACATATATCATTTGATAAAATGATTTTGTTCGGTTCTTATGCAAGAGGGAGTCAGAGAGAAGACAGTGATGTGGATGTCGCGATAATTGTCGATGAAATGCAAGGGGATTATTTTTCTACAAGACCTCTGTTATGGAGAGTTAGAAGGGAAGTGGATGATAGAATCGAACCAATTTTTTTTGAAACAAAACACGACGAAAGCGGTTTTTTAGAAGAAATAATGAGGAATGGAATTCTGATATGACCAAAACATGGGGGCTGAAAAAATTGAACAACTCCAGCCTTCATGGGATACTTGATGGGAGGCGGAAGGATGGGCGCTGAGGCCGGAGATAGGGAAATAAAAAATGGATGATTTGAATTTTCAGGCCATGCTGAACAATGCAGGTAATTTTGAACTTCGCAGGGCAGTGGAGCGTTTGCGTGAAGGGCTTTTTGACCCTTTGGGGATTCGGTTGCTCACAACGGGTGAGGCAAAGTTAAATAAAACTTTTCACGAAGGTGTAAACGCCCTTGACAGGGACAAACCATCCCATTTATGTATTTGTGGTGCATATGGACAAGGGAAATCCCACAGCCTTAACTATATTAAACAGCAGGCATTGGGTCTCAATTTTGTGGTAAGTTATATTAATCTTGATCCAAGGCAAGTGCCTTTTCACGATTTTAAAGGTGTTTACAGGGCATTGATGGGGGGAATGAAATTCCCCAATTCAGAAAATTCCTTTGTCAATGTTTGGAAAACCTGTGCCCATAAATGGTTGTCTTTGCCTGGAAACAGCAAAAAATCCTGCCGGGATCTTATCCCGGAACAGATTCCCCACCGATTTAAGGCGATTTTAACCGCCATGGCCCAGAAAAACATTTCAATTTCCCCTGAAAAAAGAAAATTAAAAAAACATGCCGGATTTAAACCCAAAGAATTTTCCTGGATTTTAAAAAACGCCCTTATGGGAAAGGATATCCCTTCATGGCGGCTACGTTCTGTTTTTTATTATCGCCAGGTATCTTTTTATAAAGAAAATTCTCTGGTTTGCCATGAGCAGGAGGAATATCTTGCCATGGTTCAAGGCATGGCTCAACTGTTCCGAAAAATTGGATTTAAGGGATGGCTTGTCTTGTTTGACGAAGGGGAATCCATTGTACAAACCCGTATTACCAGTCGCAGTAAAAGTTATGATTTTCTCAATAAAATTTTTTATCCCAAAACAACCTCTCATGGATTTTACCCTGTTTTCGCCTTTACCAATGATTTTTTTACCTATATTGCAGATGAAGCATATGACCGGGTCAGGATTAAAAAAAATGGTAAAAATGAAACTTCTCCAATACCGATTCCCTATTTTAACACGAACTACAGCAAGGCCTGGGAAAATATTAATATCCACACACTACATGATCTTTCAGCAAAGGAATGGAAAATTTTGATCAATAAACTTATTGCTGTCCACGCCGGCGCCTATAAGTGGGAGCCCCCTGCTGCTTTAATGCAAAGTCAAATGAACCTTGCGCTGTCCAAATTATCAGGAGTTGAGGCACGTCTGAAACTTAAATTTTTGGTAAATCACCTTGATCTTGTACAGCAAAGCCGGATTATAGAATATCAGCTTGACTAATCTAAATGTTTGACTCACTTCTTTTACAACTTCCCAATACATTCCGTGCCTTTTACGGTGCTTTTGAAAGTCTGTACAGCATCCAGAAAGATGCTGTTCTACCCATCCTTTCCGGTCAGGATCTGGTGCTGCAGGCTGCCACTGGATCAGGCAAAAGCGAAGCAGTGCTTGCTCCATGCCTGGAACGGGTGATCAGCTCCGGCAGAAAAACTGCTGTTCTATATATAATCCCCACCAGGGCTCTTGCCATGGATTTAAAAAGGCGATTTGAATCTGTTATTACAGAACGGCTGGGGCTCAACCTTGCCATTCGAACCGGTGATATCAAGCGCGCAGGAGGAAAACGTCCTGATATAATGTTCACCACCCCTGAATCCCTGGATGTGATGCTGGGAAGCGCCAATGCTGTTTTCAAGGGCTTTTTATTTCGGGTGGGAACGGTGATTATTGATGAGGTTCATCCATTGATTCACCAGTACAGGGGGCGTCATCTTGTTTACCTTTTTACCCGCCTTGAACGGAGAACAGGCCGGGTGCTCCAGAAAATAGCCATGTCAGCCACTATTGCCCGAGTAGGTGCTGTTATTGATTTTTTTGATTTCAGTGTTAATACAGAGCGTATTATTACAAATGTGAAAAGAAAGATAGTTGCACGCCTGCTTCATATTAAACAGGAGAAATCCGAGATTCCGGCTCTGCTCAATGACCTGTATGATACCTGGCAGTATCGGAAAGTACTTGTTTTTGTCAACAGCCGGGCTGCCTGCGACAGGCTGTTTGGCATTGTCAATAAAACTGGAAGATTTCAAGGTGTTTCAGAATTACATTATTCCAATCTCAAGCCCCTGGAACGAAAAATGGCTGAAAAAAAGTTCCGCAGGAGACCTCATGCCCTGTGTATTGCCACCAGCACTCTTGAACTGGGCATTGATGTGGGGGATGTGGATGCAGTGCTTTTATATGAGCCCCCCTGTTCAGTATCAGCCTTTCTTCAACGCATTGGCAGGGCCAATCGTCGTGAAGACCGGATCAATTTCTGGGGACTTTGTTGCGGTGAACGTTCCGGAGATCAGGTGGTGCGTTTTCTTGCTCTCCTTGAGTTATCCCGTAAGGGAATGATTGAATCCCCATCCGACAAGAGACTGCCCAGTGTATTGAGTCAGCAGGTAATATCCTGCCTTTATGAAAAAAAAAGGATCACTCTTTCGTCCCTGCAATCTCTTTTCCCGGATCGGCATGAAATTTTGCCTTTTCTGTTTGAATCACTTGAAAAAAAACGATGGCTAAAAAAATCTAAAATAAATGGTCTCCTTGGAGGTGGCTGGCAATACCGCAACCACCTTTTTGATTATAAAATCTGGGGAAACTTTCCCGAAGCAGAAGAGGAATATATCCTGGAGGTATCTGAAAAAGCCATTGCAGATATTCCACAATCCATTGTTTCCCAGATGGAGGTGGGAGATAGAGTTTACATTGCCGGAAGGCGTCTCAGAATTTTAAAAATTGATACAGGCGAAAGAAAAAGAGTGCTGGCACGGCCTTCCAAAAGCCGGGACGAAAAGCAACTGGCCTGGATCGGTATGGGTGCCCATATTTCCTATGAAGTGACAAAGGCCATGGGCAATATCCTTAAAACAGGTAAAATTGAAGATAAAAACTGTCTCTTTGCCCGGACAAAAAAGCTTTTCCGCAGAGAGCTGAAACAGGGTAAAAAAAAAGTTGTTCTGGAAAATGGCATTGAGGTTGTACCTGGCAAAAAAGCTTCCTTTCGCTATCGTACATTCATAGGTTCCGCAGGTAACCTGGTGCTGGAGTGGAGTATCAGGGAAAATCTTAAGGATGATGAGCTGTTTATAACATCTGATGAGATCGGCCTGGAATGTTCAGACTGGCTCAGCTTTGAGGATATAAGGCTGCCGGTAAATCAGGAAGAGTTTCAAACCTGGGTCAAGAAACATTTTAAAATACTGCGCAGCCTTATCCCTTTGAATCTGTTTTGTAAGACTCTACCCAGAGATTTGCTTATACAGGAATTGACGGATTTTTTTTTTGACCACCGGGTGGCACGCACATTTGCCCATTATCTTGATAGCACATCAAAAATTATTTCAGGTGATAAGGCAAATCTTCTCCTTGAGGCTTCTGTTCAGGGTGAGCCGGAAAATTATAATCAGGAAACTTATAATCAGAAACCATGGGCCATTGATATTATGCCCGGGGATTCTTTATTGGAGATGGAAAAAGACAAAATCAGACAAGATGGAGTTGAAAAAGCGCTTAATTTTTTCCATGCAGAGCAAGGCAGGCAACCATGCCTTAATATAAAGAATGCTGTCACCCTCACCGCAACCATGGTCAGTGATTATTTTTTTCATGCACAATGTCAAAGGCGGTTTTGTTTTAAATTCCTCGGCCTGGATTCCCTGATTCAAACAGGGGGTTCTTCAAACCATGACAAGTTTAGAACTTTTTTAATGAACCAGGGAATCATCCATGAAGAACAGGTGCTGGGAGATCTGAAGAAACAAGGGGCAACTATCATCTCCATGAAAACTACAGAATCGCAGGATTTGTGCTTTAAAGCATTTATAGAACAGATTGACAGGTTGATTCCAAAGATCATATCCCATAATCCTGCCAATGATAGTTATGGCACAAAACCTGTTTTTCTTTCACAATGCCTGCTCAAGGTGGATGACCTGTACCAGGAGAATTTGAATCAGGACGGCTTGGATATGAACGGGATAGGGGTTCCTGATCTTCTTATCTTATCAGCAAAAAAAATTAATGGGATAAAAAAAGCTGTAATTGAAGTGGGAGATATCAAAAGCAGCACATCCCCGCGTTTTCATCATAAATGGCAGGTTGCATTTTATGCATGGCTTTTGGAAAAAATAATAAAGTTCCATGACATTTCAGCCAGGGTGGCAGGGACGGGATTTTTAATCATTCGCTCACCTGAAAAAAACAGACAATATGAAAAGCACAGGTTTGATCTTAAAGCTTATCTTGCTGCTTTTCCCATGCTTTTTCAAACCATTCAATTTTTTTGCTCCCAACCGGCATCTGCTGCGGATCACAGGCTCCAGTCCCATTGTATATCCTGTGACTGGTATCCAGCCTGCTATCAGAATGCCCTTGAAAATGAAGATATACAATTTTTACCAGGATTAACCGTGGGGGAATTATTAAAATTGCGTAAGATGGGATGCGCTGCCATTGCCCAAACCCACGCAGCCCTTGAAAAAATATCCCCTAAAAATTATAGGGCTGAAGATCCCGAAGGCAGGGAAACAGGCTTTACTTTAGAACAGAAAAAACAGGTTTTATGGCGTTGCGCAGCTTTTTTGGAAAATCGAATCTTCCTTATAAAAAAGAAGACCCGCCTTTTTCCTTCTAATATTTCACGGGTCTTTTTTATCCATCTGACAAAAGACCCTTTGACCGGACTTCCATGCGCTCTTGGATTACAGGTGATAGATCCAATTGATTTTTTGGGTACTCCGATTGAATCCCATGTGTGGATAATGGGAAACGAACAAGAACGAAAAGAAGCATGGCATAAATTTGCCGGGCTGCTTTCAAATTTATGGGAAAAAAGCATATTTAATAACAAATGTCCCCATATTTTTCATTTTGGTTCGGGATCCCGGCTGGATCTTCTTCAATGGGGAGAGGCCGAACAAGGAAAGGAACCCAGGTTTTTATGGCAGACCCAGCCCAGCCCGTGGACAGATTTGCGAAGGGTTTTTAAGGCTCATTTTTACATGCCCGCCCCTGGAGTTGTTTCTTTATTCACCCTGGGTCATCTGTTTGGGTGCAATGCTGAAGTTGGCCATCCCGAAACCCTGTTCCATAATCATGGGGCGGGTGGCCCGGAATTAGCCAAATTAGAATTAGCAGGGTTTAAATCAATGGTCAAATCCAGCCTGTCCATTATGATTGAACTATATGCAAAGGCATGCCTTTATCTGGAAAGTCAATGGGTACAGGAATGGGATTCAAGCCTGGAAAAAGACCCCAGAGTTTTGCCGTATCTGGGATTCATCAAAGAGGAGCAACGATTACAGGAGAATGATATATTAACACTCCAGGAACTAACACTTCAGGAAAGGATGCTGAGATTCAGGGCCATCGGGTACTTAAGCTTTCTCCATACAAGGCTGGATCATGAAGGACGTTTTCTTTATATCTTAAAAACATCCGATAGAACCTGCCCCTCAAAGTTTCGTAAAGGAGATTTTCTCAAGCTTACACCCCATGGTATTTTTGATATCCAAAATGGTTTTCCTGTTATCATGGCTGAATATGATATGGAGGCAGGAGAAATATCACTTCTTTCCAGATCCGGGAAAATACATTTAAGTAGAAATCTTTTATACTCCATAGAAGAGGATATCAGCGACTGGAACCAGGCAAAGCTGATCCATGTTGCAACAACTCTTTTTACAGCCACTCATTCTACAGAAGGCCGGCCCCATTCTTTGCAGCAACTGCTCGCAGGAGAATCTTTGGGCCGACAATCTTATGATTCATTGACCTGGCTGAAAAAATGGCTGACCCGCAATAATACCGGTCTGAACCCTTCCCAGCAATCTGCTTTGGCCCTCCCCTTCCAATACCGGAGCAGTATGATACAAGGCCCTCCCGGAACAGGCAAAACACATCTGCTCGGCTGGATTTTAATTGCCTTGATTATGCAGGCCCATGAAGCGAAAATGCCCCTTCGCATCGGCGTGAGCGCTTTGACCCATCAAGCCATTGATACAGTATTGAAAAAGGTAGTCTTGCTTGTGAATCAATATTTGCCGGACATTTTTCCTGGCCATTGCATAAAGTGGGGAAAGGCCAGCCAGCCTGAAAAAAGCCCGTCCGAAAAGATTCAGCCTGAAAAGATTCAGTCTGAAAAGATTCAGTCTGAAAAAATAGATGAAAAAAACAGCAAATTGATGGAGGTGGAATTCCGGGGTGATGCAAGCGATGCAGATGATCTCCTGGCCAAACCCTGGCTGATTCTGGGTGCCACAGGATATGGCTTTTATAATCTTTTTAACAGCAAAAACAAAGATTTTCCCTCGGCCCTTGACTGGGTTATTTTTGATGAAGCCTCCCAGGTGCCGGTGCCCCAGGCTCTGCTGAGCCTGATTTACAGCAAAGGTAATTTTCTGTTTCTGGGGGATGTCAATCAGTTGCCGCCCATCGTGCTGGGGGATTATGGGGAATATCCCGAAGAACCGGCCGGTCTGCTTTTGAACCGATCCATTATGGCAAATTTTCTGGATATATATCCTGAATCACACCAGGAGACACTTAATATTACCTATCGCATGAACAAGGAAATCTGTGCGTTCCCCGGCAGAACATGGTATGAAAGTATGCTGCACCCGGCGCCTTCCAATGCCCATGCCAGGCTTGCCCTGAATAAGCCTTTACATAATATGGTCACTATAAATCCTGAGTTAACGCATCAATATGACAAGATCCTTGACCCTGCAAAACCGGTTGTACTGATATTAACTGATCATCAGGGATGTTCCCGGAAATCAGATATGGAAGCAGAACTGATGGCCGCACTGGCCCACAGATTAATGGCACATGGAGTGCCGTCTGATCAAATGGCTTTGATTTCACCCCACAGAGCCCAAAACAATGCCATTATCAAAAGGCTTGGTGATAAAAAAATGCCGGAAGATTTACAACTTCCTCTTGTGGATACCATTGAACGTGTTCAGGGAGCAGAGCGGGATGTTATTATTTTTGGAATAACCTCATCTGACCCGGATCATCTGCTCAGTGAGTTTCTAAACAGCCCCAACCGCCTCAATGTAGCAATGACCAGGGCAAAAACCAAATTGATTGTCATTGGAAGTAGTGCCTTTTTTTCTATTATACCTGACTCGGAATCCATGTTGGAGAAAAACAGATGCTTTAAGCAATTGTTGACCCATTGCCAAAAACAGAATGCTGTTTTCCATTTTTCATCAATCTGACGGTCTATATTTATGTTCAGACCATTGAAAAAGCGCAATTTATGGCCTTGCAAGGTATAAGTTTTTATGCTATTTTGTTAATAACCTATATACAAAAGGAGGAAAAAATGTCAGTATCGTATCCAAAAATCGGCAACAAAGTGGTAGCCAAGGTCATTGAAACAAAAAGTAGCTGTACTATTGGAATGAAGGTTGGAGATGAATTTGAATTGAGCCTTCATAAATGTGGTGAATTTTGCGGGTATTTCTATCACAATATTTTGGGGTGGGTGAAAACCTTGCAGTTTGGAGGCACTTTTCCCTTTGGTGAGGATCCTGATGTTCAAATATGGGAATGCCCTAATTCAAAGAATCGAGTCAAAATTGAGCTCAGGAGGATCAAAGAGTAAAACGAAATATAAAAATCCCATCACGCTGACACCCAAAGCCGTGATGTTTTTGCATTTGCGTATGCCTTGTTAGAAGTCGTATTTGCTAAAGTTTTTTTTCTTGGCTTCGGGTGTCAGCGTGAATGGGAGGCATTGTAAACCTATCGCAGGCTTAATTTTGAGGTTTGTTTTTCACAATTACTTTTGCGAACAGGAGTTGAAAAAATTTGCCGGTTACCGCTTTTACCAGCGTTTTTTCCATATTTATGAGCGCCAGCTCAGGCAAGCATTTTCCATACTTGATCAATCCAGGCCTCTATCTGGTCTCTGTAATCATTTAGTGTTGTTTCCATTCCGCATGACCTGCAGACCACACGAGCATTAGATCACCTACCCCGGATCTCTGCCACCTTACCACAAAAAATACATTTAAGTTCATCCATCTGAGTTTAAGCCTAACCCGGGTAAACCGGTTAAAATTTACAAAAAAACAAGGAACTATTTCAATTTGCCTTTGTTGCTTCTATCCATTCTTTAACAATATCGTATCTCTTAGGCTTTTAGTCTGGCCACAATATTCCATTTTTTTATGAGCTCCGAGACACTCGGAGGAACCAAATGTTCCCAGGGCTCTCCATTTTTTATGCCTGCCCTGACATCACTTGCGCTGATTCCTTTTTTTTCAGGAGGAACTTCCCACAGCAGATTGATTTCAAGTCCCTGTGCCTTAAACATGTTTAATTTTTTTTTGCCCCATTCATCATATATTGAAAGAAAAAATACAGCATCCATGGGCACATAGTATTTGTAAAGCTCGGGGAGGCTGATCGGAAAGGGTACTATTGAAAATTCCCTGGGACTTACCCCTGCTTCCTCAAGAGCTGAGCCTACCATAACATAGCGTTCATAATAGGTTAAAGGGTTTGCCTGGGGAGCATTTCTGTTTGGATCTGCATCTTCCTGTCTGGTTAAAAACGGGTCAGGGTTCGTTATTCCCACCACAAGATGTCTGCACATTTTTTTTCCTGCCAGAAGATATTTTATATGATCATTGTGCAGGATCTGAAACCTGCCATGAATTACGCCTGTTTTATACTCTATTTTTTGCATTTGATACTATTATCGAAGGGCTCACATACGCCAGGCCAGTAGGGCTGATCGACAGGTGTGTCCATTATCCCATGGAGCTTTGAACGATCAAGATGATTTAAAATCATATAAATAAGCTCCTTTCCCCGTAAATTTCCCAAGACTCCCGGGGCGGCACTGATCTCATTAAATTCACTGACATTATCACGCCTCACCCCGGTTCCGTAAAACATAACAGGAACCGACTCACCAGAATGGATAAGTGGCCCGGAGCTTGGTGTTGAATGATCTGCAGTTACAACCAGAAGAATATCAGGATCATTTTTAATAGATTCTATTTCCAACCCTATCCCGGCGTCTATGGCCTCAATTGCAGCTTTTTTTGCAGCGGGATCTTTAGTATGGGCGGCTTCATCGGCAACTTTTGTATGCACATGCACAAATTCGTATCCATCTTTTATCCTCTTATGTGCCAGCGCTAAACGTTTTGCCATATCATCGGCAGGATCTTTTGTATCTGTAACTTTTTCAATATCCATGCCTACAAAGGTGCTAATGCCCCAGTAAACCAATCCTGACGCGATGGAGAGTCCTTTTAAGCCGTAACGAACTTGAAAAGGCGTTATTTTTTTCAACCGTCCCGACCGCTGGGTTACAATCCCGTTAATCGGCATTTTCCCTTTATCTGTACGCATCCGGTTTGCTGGATGATCTTTTAAACGCTGATATACCCATGCAAGATATTTATTAAGTGCGGAAGCCGCGTTTAATGAAAAATTATCATTTCCGTAATTCAACCACGGCGCCACTGAAATCATGTTCATGCCGGTTATAAATGGATCTGAATCAGTAATATAAGGAGCCACATCTCCGGAAAGGATAATTATTCCGCGTATTCCTCCTGTCGGCACAAAACTGATTTTCACATGACCTGTTTCATAAGCAGATACGGTTTTTATAAACTCTGAAGTCTCCTCTGCCGTTACTTCAGGTTTGTTGTCCTCTACTGTAAGGTGTCTGCCAAACTCCCTTAAGCTGACGAAATGAGATAGTATGGCAACATCATCATTGGAAATATCAATTCCTGCGCCCAGGGCTTCGAGTGCCCCCCTGCCCGGAAAATCGGTAATATCATAGCCAAACATAAGAAGGTGAGCGTTTTCACTGGGAAGAGCCTGGCCTATCAATGCAGCATGGTAAAGACCGTTTGCACTGTTTTTTGACAATGAATCGAGCACAGGAGTTCGAGCGGCCTGCAGAGGTGTTTGATGATTAAATTGCCTGTACGAACGATCCCCTATTCCATCCAGGAGAATGAGAATACACTTTTTTGAAATATTCTTTTGCATTATGTATCGAGAAATTACACAAAATCCCTTTAAATCCCTGTTTATAATAAAATATAGCATTCATGCAGCATTTTGTAAATTTTGAAATTCGTAAATTTTTATTTTGATAAATCGGTTTTAATCAATTGCCGCAAAATATTTATCGGAAATTCAAATTTGACTTATCAGAGTTTTAAACATATTGTTTCAAGTATTAACTAATTTATAAAAATATCTACCCAAAGGTGAATCACAGTGAGGCCTAAACTTGTTTTATGCAATTTTTTAAATGATATTAATGAACTTAAGGAATTCGCCATGGTTCATGGTTTTTCAGGGATAGACTGGTCTTTTGATCTGGATAACCTCCCCAAAACCCCGGAGGAAGAGTCAGCGTGGGTAAAAAAAATGTCATTTTTTCATCCCCTTGAAATTCGTTTTCACTGTCCATTCAACCGGATGGACTTCGGGCATAGCGACTATGCAAAGTCAAAAGCAGCTATTGATGTTTTCAGTAGCATAATTCGTCTTGTCGCAAAAGCTGATTTTGATCATGTAACGGTTCATATAGGGCTTGGGCATAATTCCACACAACTTCTTTCCTGGAAAGATACCATCGTTAATCTAAGACAAATAGTTCAACTTGGAGCAAAACAAGGGGTCAAGATCTGTCTTGAAAATCTTGCCTGGGGATGGACAAGCAAGCCCAACTTGTTTGAAAAACTTATCCGCAAAACCGGAGCTTTTGTAACATGCGATATAGGCCATGCGCATGCTTGTGAATCCGTATGCACCCAGCAGTATGCTGTTAGCGATTTTATCGCTCCCCATTCCGGCAATATTTTAAACGCACACATATACCACACTGAATTGGCAGGAGTCGGGCATGTGCCCCCTGAACAGATCAATGATATCAGACATCGTCTCGATCTCCTGCAAGATGCAGGATGCAGATGGTGGGTCATAGAAATAAGGGAGCCTGATGGCCTGCTTCAAACAAAAAAGCTGATCGACGGATATCTGGCGGATCAGGGTGTGTAATTTTTCAGGAGCGGGATACAGGATCACTTCCAACAGTAAGAATCCTATAGATTATCACATAAATCAATAATTTCACTGCATTATCAATCATCGGAGTGTTACGATACTCCTTCCGCCCCATAGCCTTGTGACAAATTTTCAAATCGGGTAATTATCTGACAATCTATAGTATTTCATATTACATATGTTTTAGTGGCTTCAGGCATGTTTTTTGCTTAGCATTATTTAAATATAAATAAAAAAATATTAAATCTGTCAATACCTGAAAATATAAATTTATTTTTAGTAAACCCAAAGAACAACAATGTTATAATAAAAAGGTTATCTTTTTAATTATACCTCGAAAGAGCTTGATTATACTTATGAGTGCGCTTCAACCTGAAAGATTCGGAAAATATTTGTTGCTGGATCGGATAGCAACCGGCGGTATGGCCGAACTCTATCGCGGCAAAATAACTGGCGACGAAGGATTTGAAAAACTTGTTGCGGTTAAAAAAATTCTGCCCCATCTGGTAGGTGAAAAAGGTCTGATAGAATCGTTTATTAATGAAGCCAGACTTGCAGCATTTCTTCAGCATGAAAATATCATTAGAACTCATGATTTCGGCAAAATGGGTAAAGATTATTTTATTGCTATGGAGTACCTCTTCGGTAGGAATCTTCGATCCATAATCGGTACTCTAAAAAAGAAGAACAGGCTGTTTGATCTTGAAATAGTCCTCCAGATTATTTCATGTGTCTGCAATGGACTGGATTATGCTCATACACTAAAAAATTTTCAGGGACAACCGCTTAATATTATACACAGGGACATCAGCCCTCCCAACATCTTTATCTCTTATGAAGGAGAGGTAAAAATTATTGATTTCGGAATTGCCAAGGCCTCCAGCCAGAATCAAGCCACGCAATTCGGACTGATCAAGGGCAAGGTCGGGTATATGTCACCTGAACAGGCCGAGGGAAAAAACCTGGATATTCGCTCCGATATTTTTGCAATCGGAGCTGTTTTGTACGAAATGGCGACCGGAGAAAGGCTATATAAAGGGAATACTATGGAGGTTCTGGCCAGAGCCAGAAAGGCTGAGTTTGAGCCCCCTGAAAATCTTGTTGATAAACTGCCGCCTGCGATCAGTAGAATCATACATCGAGCCCTTGCAAAAGATCTTGAAAAGCGATATCAGTCTTGCGGGGATATGCTGACAGATGTGGAGACATCTATCCGTGAGCTCTCATTAAGGCCGACTATGTGGGGACTTGCCAGGTTTATGAAAAACCTGTACAAAAAATCAATCCCTGTTGAAGAGCAGGCCATGATGAAGGCTGCAAGCCTGACGATAGAGGCTGATAATCAGAAGTATGATGCCACAATTTTTATCTCTGATGACAGTATTCCGAAACCGGTTATAAAAAAGAGAATATCTGTTTTCGGAGCCCTTGCTGCCGGCAAAACAAGCATAGCGAGGCGTTTTGCTTATGGAGCCTCTCCTGGGAAGTATAATTTTACATTCGGCGTTACAGTTTGCAAAAAAGAGATAAACTATGAAGACCGAAAAGTGGATCTCGATATATGGGATTTTGGAGGAGAAGACAAAGTTAGCGAAATAAGTCCGAATCTTATGAGTAATATGGAGGGTTATATTATTGTAATCGATTCCACGCGATTTTTCACCCTTAACAGGGCGGTCTCTATCCGGAAAAGGGCGGAAAAAATTTCGGCCAAAATTCCGTTTATTTGTGTCGTAAACAAATCCGATCTTTCAAAAGAGTCTGAAATAACCAAAGGGACGCTGGCCGGCTTGAAAGCCATGGGCTGGACTGTAATAAATACAAGCGCCAAAACCGGCCTGGGTGTTAACAAGGCCTTTATGTTGCTGATTGCAAAAATGCTTAAAAACCCTTGAAAAACGGTGAGATTATATGAGCAAACCTGCAAATGTAAATTTTTTATCAGCCATGGATATGGTTGTGATGAAACATGAAAATAAAGGGTCATTTACTCTGCCTGACGAAATTCCGGCCTGCTTTAAATGTTTTTTTTTATCAGACAATAAAGAAGAGAGAATAGTTAATCCTGCCGATATCTTTCCATTCCTGACAGGTTTCATAGATGATTCCGGTTTTTTAGTAAATGGAAAACCAGAGCTTGCAGGAACCAGCGAGTCAGGATGGTGGACTGAAATAGACAAGGATGATGAAGCCCATTATCTTCAGGCAGTCTCAACTTCTCTAGGCAAAAATAATTATCTGCTTATCAGGCATGCATCCGCTTCTTCCGAAATCATTGGATTACTTCGACAATACAGGGAAGCGATGATTGAGTTTGAGCACATGCTGGAAGAGAAGGATAATGATGCGGACAATCCCGAAGTTATGCCTGATTTTTTATTAAAAGACAGCCTGACAGGATTGCACAACAAAAGGGCATTTCTCCTGCTTGCGGAACAGCAGCATAATATGGCCAAGCGTAACAAAGTAGCTACATTAATTATGATGTTGGAGTTTGCCGATCTCGAAACAATTACAAAAAAATTCGGTGAAGCTGAAGCCTCCAACTCCATAAAAGCAGCAGCCAATATATTAAAAAATACTTTCAGAGGAACAGATGTAATCGCCAGATTCGGAGAGGATGGGTTGTTTGTTGTACTGGCGCTGGAGATTGTTCAAAATGGGGAAAAGGCCATCATGGCAAGGTTAAAAAGCAATATTGAGCGGCACAATAAATTTTCATTCAAAACATATGATATTGCTTTTACTACCGGGGTTGTCAATTATGGCTTTGACCAGCCAGGCACCATGAAAGAACTGCTTCAGATAGCCAGGTTACGGTTAAAAGAAAACAGGATTTCAAAAAAGTTATAGATTTCCACATAAATTTCACTGCGTTATCGCCAAAAAACCTTCATAGGGCACGATGCATCGTGCCCCTACGTGAGAAATGAAATTTTTTCAAAAAAATATTGTCTTTTCATCCGGCGGATATCTCCTTAAGGGGGTTCTGCATATGCCGGATATTCTCAGACCATCGGTTGTGATAGGTTCCCACGGCCTTTTAAGCAGCGGTAATTCGCCCAAACAGATTGCCCTGGCACGGCAGTGCAATGAGGCGGGTCTGGCTTTTTTCAGGTTTGATCATCACGGGGCAGGTCAAAGCGAAGGCAATTTTTATGAAGTTACAACACTCGCATCCAGATGCCAGGACCTGTCATCTGCTGTCAAGCTTATGCATGAGAGGGACGACACAGGAGACCGTACCGGTCTTTTCGGAAGCAGTATGGGAGGTGCCGCCTGTTTATGCACAGCGCTTGAGCTTGATGCCGAAGCCATAGTTGTTTTTGCAGCTCCTGTAAGAAGCGGACCCATAGTGGATGCAGCCGCAAGCTCTAAGAAAACCAGACCCGAAGATCTGCGGTTTTACAAAAAAAACTTGATTTTTGATTTATCAGACAGTCTTGGGCAATTGCGTAATATTCTTATATTCCATGGTGATGAAGATGAAATTGTGCCGCCTTCAGACGCTGAGGAAATCTTTTTAAAAGCATCAAAACCTAAAAAACTGATCATTCAGAAAGGAGGGGATCATCCCATGAATAACCCCGCTCACCAAAGGGAGTTTGTAAGGGAGTCTATCGCCTGGTTCAGACGGATCCTTTAGAGAAAATTCCTAATCTTTATCAAGCCCGAAAGCCGTATGAAGCACACGCACGGCAAGTTCGGAATACTTTGCTTCAATTACGCATGATATCCTGATCTCAGAAGTGCTTATGAGTCTTATATTGATATTCTCGGCGGCAAGGGTGGCAAACATTTTAGCGGCCACTCCGGAATGATTCTTCATTCCAACCCCGGTTACGGATATTTTTGCAATATTTTCCGCTATCAAGACCTCCTCAGCTCCAACCTCTTCAGCCACTTTCCTGGATATCTCTATGGCCTTGTCAAAATCGCTCCGAGGGACAGTAAAAGTAAGATCAGTCTGTCCCCCGGAGCGGGTGTTCTGAATAATCATATCAACCAGTATCCCTGCCTCGGCTATGGGAGAGAAAAGTTTAGCCGCTATTCCAGGCTGATCGGGAACTTTTTTAAGTGTTATCCTGGCTTCATTTTTTTTGCAGGTTATGCCTGACACGACAAGACTTTCCATATTTAAAGCTTCATTAACTACCATTGTTCCTTCCTCCTTGCAAAATGATGATCTGACATGTACAGGCACATTATATTTTTTCGCGAATTCAACCGAACGGATTTGTAAAACCTTGGCACCCAGACTAGACATTTCAAGCATCTCATCATACGATATTGTATTCAATTTTTGCGCTTTTGAACATACGTTGGGATCAGCCGTATAGATACCCTTTACATCGGTGAATATTTCACACACATCAGCTTTTAGGGCTGCTGCTATTGCTACTGCGGATGTATCCGATCCCCCCCGGCCTAGAGTTGTTATGTCTCCATCGAAATTACAGCCCTGGAATCCGGCCAAAACCATTATGTTTCTTTTTTTGATAAGTTTTTTCATACGGTCGGCGTGAATAGCAAGAATGCGAGCCTTACCGAATGCATCATTGGTACGAATGTTTGCCTGGTATCCAAGCATTGACATGGCCGGATAGCCCATATCTATTAATGCCATTGCAAGCAGGGCGACAGTTGTTTGTTCTCCTGTGGATAGAAGAACATCGAGTTCACGGCTTTCAGGAGCGTCAGTAACCTGGTTGGCGAGCTTTGTCATGCTGTCTGTAACTCCTGCCATAGCGGAAACCACAACGATCATATCATTCCCCTTATCGTATTCTTCCGCTACACGCTCTGCCACATTGCGAATCCTGTCAGTATCGGCAACTGAAGTGCCACCGTATTTTTGAACAATTAAAGCCATGGTTATTCCTTCACTAAAGCCCTTTTTAAGCCAACTTTTTTAACAGATTAATAGCATTCGGTCCATATGCAGTTATTTTTATTTTTCGTTTTTGATCATCGATTATCTTGAGATGAATGGATAGATATTCAGCCGGCATTGATTCTTTCAGCCTCTCCGCCCATTCTACCGCCGCAACTTCGCGGCCGGAAAGTATTTCGTAAATCCCGATATCTTCGAAATCATTTTCAGAGTTTATCCGGTAAAGATCTATATGAAACAGCCTGAGCCGGCCGGGATACTCGTTTATCAAGGTGTAGGAAGGGCTTGTTACATAATGCTCCGAAGGTACATCCAACCCTGAAGCAAGGCCCTGAATAAATAAGGTTTTTCCCGCGCCGAGATCACCGATTAAAGCTATAACAATCCCGGATTCAATGGCCGCACCGATTTTTTGCCCCAGACTTTTGGTCTCTTCAGGCGACAATGTTGTTAAATGAACATCTTCTATATTCACTCATCACTCTTTTGATCTGTTGTGGGATTTCATCCATAACCTCGGTTGCAAGAAAGCCTGTTGGGCCAATTTTTTCAACCAGATGATCTGCGGCCGCGCCATGCAGAAAAACACCGGCCTGAGCAGCTTTTTTTATAGGAAGCCCTTGCGTAATAAGTCCGGCGATTATTCCTGTGAGCACGTCACCCATTCCGCCCGATGCCATACCCGGGTTACCTGTGGGATTAATATATATACTTCCATCCGGATGCGCGATGACCGTGCGTGTACCTTTAAGTACAAGATGGACATTGAATTTTAAGGCAAATTCTCTGGCGCAGGATATCCTGTTGCTTTGCACTTCACGGGTGGTTATATTCGCCAAGCGCGCCATTTCTCCCGGATGCGGCGTCAGTACAGCCGGTGCTTTGAGCTTGTTCAGAATATCAGTTCTGCCAACCAGGCTGTTCAACCCGTCAGCATCAATCACAATCGGGATTTCGCATGCCTGGATAATCCGGCATATAAGTTCTATGGTATCGGGATCGGTTCCAAGACCGGGTCCTGTTGCCAGGCATTGTTTGTCTGCCATTAGCGCCATAATTTTGATAAATGCATCCCCCCCCAGGATCCCGGCTGCTTTTTCAGGCAGCGGAAAGGTCATCGCCTCTATGAGCTGTGTTTCCAGAACAGGATTTAATGATGCGGGAATTCCGAGGGTAACCAGACCTGCTCCGGCACGTATGGCAGAGCCCGCCGCCATTGTTGCGGCTCCTGTTTTTCCGGTAGAAGCGGCTATAACAAGCAGGTGTCCGGTATCGCCCTTATGAGCATCCTGTTTTCGCGGCCGGATATGGGAGCGTACCATATCCGCTGTTATGAGATATTGCCGGGGCCCAACCTCATCGGCAATATGCGGCGGAATACCGATATCGACTATTTCCAGATCACCGGTATATTCTGCTCCAGGGTAGAGAATTTGCCCTGTTTTGGCAAATGCAAAAGTTGCCGTTGCATTTGCGCTGGCAGCTATACCGCAGGGCAGACCTGTATCGGAATTAAGCCCTGAGGGTATGTCTACCGAGAAGATATATTTTTTTGAACTGTTTATAAATTCTATTATTTCCCTGAAGAAGCCCTTTACATCGGATTTCAGGCCTGTTCCGAGAATCGCATCAATCCATATGTCGTGGTTGAGCATTAACTCTATATATTTAAAAAACTTTTCCCGATCTGTCAGTTCGATCATCGGTACTTCAAGGGGCTCAAGCAGGCGTAGGTTGGCGGCCGCGTCCCCGGCGACTCTCTTCCTGTCGGCCAACAGATAAACAGCTACCTTTATTCCTTTTTGAACGAGATAGCGCGCCATAACAAATCCATCTCCGCCGTTGTTGCCGCGTCCCGCTATAATGCCGATACTTTTATTGTAGATATCGGGTTTTTTCCTTAATAATATTTCGGTTGCTCCCCGTCCGGCATTTTCCATCAGTACCCGGCCCGGGATACCAAAGGCTTCAATCGTCAGACGATCCATTTGCTGCATTTCAGCCGCATAAACAAGATACATTGGCTCATTTATTTTCATATTTCATTAACCCTGTGCAAAGTTTTACTCAGAATTTCAAGCTTGTAAGGCTTTACAAGCACATCAATAAACCCGTATTCTTCAAACTTTGCCATGGCGGAATCGACTGAATATCCACTCGATACAATCGCTTTTACTTGCGGGTCAATTTCAAACAATCTTTTTACTGCTTCACGGCCGCCCATCCCGCCTTGCACGGTCAGGTCGAGAATAACCATATCGAACGGCTTGCCTGTATCCATAGCTTCTTTATATTTTGCAACAGCTTCGGACCCATTTTCGGCAAAGGCGGTTTCATAACCGAGTGATTTTATCATAGCCCCGGAAACTTCCAGAACCATAGCTTCATCATCCATCACCAGTATCCGGCCTTTTCCGGTAATGATATTTTTTTTCTTCTTTTTATGAATAACAGTCTCTGTAAAAACAGGCAGATATATGAAAAAGGTTGTCCCTTTTCCGATCTCTGATTCAACAAATATATATCCATTGTGTCTGTTTATAATCGAAAAGACGGTGGCCAGCCCCAAACCGTTTCCAGCCTGTTTGGTAGTAAAATACGGGTCGAAAATTTTTGCAAGATATTTATTCGGGATTCCATGGCCCGCGTCTTTTACGGTTATTTTTATATATTGGCCGGGCTTTATGGAAGGGCCTGATTTGTGATCTATATCAATGTTTTCAAGCGTTATTTTGATGGTCCCGCCCTGGGGCATGGACTGGTTGGCGTTGATAACCAGATTGGAGATAACCTGACTTAACTGGCCGGCGTCCGCCTTTAAAGGCCGGAGGTCGTCCGGAATAATAAAATCGCATTTAACATTGGAGCCGCATAATGCAAAATATGCCGATTCGTCAATAATTTCCCGGACAGATATGGTCTCTTTAACCGGCGCTCCGCCCCTTGCGAATGTCAGCAGTTGCCGGGTCAAATCCCTGGCTCGCAAAGACGCTTTTTCAGCATCTTCGAGTTTGCTGTAAGCCTTATCATTTGCATCAAGATACATTTTTGACAAGGTTATATTTCCGAGAATCCCGGTTAATATATTATTAAAATCATGGGCAATGCCTCCGGCAAGAATTCCGAGGGACTCGAGTTTCTGTGTTTTCAAGCGTTGCTGCTCTATCCGTCTTCTTTCAGTAACATCTCTAAAAACAAGGACAACACCGGAAACGTTGCCCTTTTCATCCTTGACCGGGGCGGCGCTGTCGTCGACAGGTATGATTGAGCCGTTTTTTGAGATAAGCATGGTATGATTGGCCAGACCCACTATAAGACCGGTTTTCAGAACTTTATCCACCGGATTTTTAACAACGGCATGGGTCTGTTCATTAACTATGTTAAAAATTTCGGTCAGCTCCTCTCCGGTTGCATCCTCCTGGCGCCAGCCGGTAAGATTTTCAGCTACCGGATTCATAAATGTCACCCGGCCATTATTATCCGTGGCAATCACAGCGTCACCGATGCTTTTAAGCACAGTCATCAGCCATTCTTTTGATTCTTTCAGCTCCATCTCCATCTTGTGTTTGTACAGTCCTATCTCTATGGCGGTATGCAGTTCTCTTTCGTCAAAGGGTTTGAGAATATAACCTAATGGAGTGGTTATTTTGGCACGCTTTAAGGTATCGTCATCCGCATATGCTGTAAGATATATAACCGGCAGATCAATCTCCTTCCTTATCTTGGCAGCAGCTTCAATCCCGTCCATATATCCCTTTAGCATAATATCCATCAGCACTAAATCGGGAGATAATGCCAAAGCTCTTGCCACTGCTTCTTCACCTGAGGCTACCACATCATCAACCTCATAGCCTAAATTTTCCAGGCTGTTTTTCAGGTCTCGCGCTACAATAGCCTCATCCTCTACTACAAAAATTTTAATCCTGGACATTTTTTTCTCCCAGTCTATGCCGCAAAGATAATAGTAACTTCCGTGCCCTCGTCTCCGGTTATGTCTAAACTTCCATCTATCTGTTCCACAAGCATTATAACCAGTTCCAGTCCAAGAGAATCAGCATTTTGCAGATTAAAGTCTTGGGTCAGTCCGATACCGTTATCCTTGATATTCAATAGTAGCTTTCCATTATCATCTTTATCCAGTTTAATGATTATCTGCCCCTTCATATCATCAGGAAAGGCATATTTCAAGGCATTGGAGATCAGTTCATTTGTAATCAAACCACAGGGCACGGCCTTGTCGATTCCGATATAAAGATCGTCGGCATCTATTTTTAACTCAATTTTGCCTGAGGCAATGCTGTACGATCTCATCAGGCTGCCGGTGAGCTGCGTAATATAATCTTTAAGATTAATATAAGCCAAATCTCTGCTTCTGTACAACTGGTCATGCACAAGGGCCATAGATCTGATTCGGTCCCTGATTTCGTCAAACATATTTTTGTAATCCTGATCCTCTATCCGGCCGGCTTGAAGGTTGATCAGACTGGAGATCACCTGCATATTATTCTTGACCCGGTGGTGAATCTCTTTCAGCATCAGCTCTTTTTCTTTAAGAGCTTTCGTAATATTCCTGCTAGCCAGTTTACGCTCTATAACAATCGCAAGCATACCTGCAATTATTTCAAAGAAGTCTCTGTCTTTATCGGGAATTTTCTTTGGCAAATGCGAAACCAGCGTGACCACACCTATAATTTTTTGTAAAGAATCATGCAAAGGCCATGAGATAAGCGCTTTACACATGAATTGATCAATCCGCTTGCCATACGTCCGCATGATTTCATGTGTGCTTGTATCAGGAGCAAAAATCGGTTTTTCGCTGTTGGCAACAAACGTTGCGATACTCTCAGGATCATCATGAAGAAATTCTATTGTGGTTTTGTCCAGCCCCGTTGAAGCCACCATCTCCAATGAGTTCTCCTGCCCGGTTTTTAATCGAATAACACCTGTGTCGAATCTCAGGATTTCCACAAGTCCGACAATAACCATTCGGCATAGATCGAATATGTTTTTTGCATAAACCGTGGCTTTGGCCATCAACGCAAAGGCTTTGCGTTCACGCATCAGCAGTTCCTTCTGTTTTTTAAGCGTTGCGATCATTATTTTTTTTTCTTTGAGTGATTCGGTCACCAGCTTTTCATTTGTTACCATTTGAACAATCTCTTCACACATCGGCACCGGATTTTCAAAACTGTCATACTCCATTTACTCCTCTACCCTCAAGCGAAGCGCCTCTAAAGGCCGCAGGCCGCTCCTCAAGCAAAGCGCTCCCTCAAAGCTCCTTAACCAGCGCCAGCATCTCCTTTACCGCCGCCTTCATACCGACCAACACCGCCCTTGAGACAATACTGTGCCCGATACTGAATTCATCTATTTCATCAAGGCCTTTAAAAGCTTTGATGGTTTTATAGCAAATTCCATGACCGGCATTGATCCCTAATTTCAGCTTATGGGCCAGCTTGACCCCATTGACTATATCTGTAAAAGTCTGCTCTCTTTTTTTGATGGTAGTGGCATCGCAGAAAGCTCCGGTATGAATTTCCACCATGGTTGCGTTGATCTGATGAGCGACCTTAATCTGTTCCGGAGCCGAATCTATAAAAATGCTGACAGGTATGCCGCTATTTTGAAGGGTACCGATGGTTTCGGCGATGGAGTTTTTATGCACGATCAGATCAAGCCCTCCCTCAGTGGTAAGCTCTTCCCTTTTTTCAGGGACCAGGGTTACCAGGTCCGGTTTGATATCCAGGGCAATTCCCACCATTTCCGGGGTCGCAGCCATTTCGAGGATTAGCTTGGTTTGTACAATTTTTCGCAGAATCCTCACATCCCGATCCTGAATATGACGCCGGTCTTCCCGAAGATGAACAACAATGCCGTCGGCTCCGGCCAGTTCCGCAAGCACTGCCGCTGCAACCGGATCCGGGTAGGATATTTTTCTTGCCTCTCTTAATGTGGATACATGGTCAACATTTACAGCCAGTCCAGCCATTTATTTTCTCCTCTTCCCTTAGGAAAGTTCCCTTAAAATTTTCAAAAGTTCCTCGCTTTTTTGCTCCATTATCAAGGCTTCTTTGTCTGATTTTTCATGATCATAACCGAAAAGATGAAGAATGCCGTGCACCATAAGTTGCATAAACCTTTCTTCCATGCTTATATTAAAAAGGCTCCCTTCATCAGCCGCTTTTTCTGCAGAGATCACAACATCCCCTAAAAGCTGGGGCGCTATTTCCGGGTAATCGCCCCCGCGCATGGGAAATGCAATCACATTTGCAGGGCCTTCCCGGTTGAGGTATTTTTGATTTAGTTCGGTTATTTGCAGATTGTCTATAATGAGGAGGGATAGTTCTCCGTCAGGACAATCCAAGGCGTTTAAGATTGCCTGAGCCTTCTGTATTGTCTCTTGCTGAGGTATTTTGTAAAGATTCTGTCTGTTTTTTATCAGAACCGCCATTATGCCCATTCCCGTTAGCTGCTTGCTTTTTTTCCGGATATTCAATCCGGTGATGATGTATTCCGTTTAATATCTTGTTGAAACTTTTTGCTATTTTATGAAGATTTTTAAGTGTCAAGTCGCATTCATCGAGCTCTCCCTCGGCAAAAATTCTGTTGATGGTAGTCTGTACATGCCATTGTATTCTGGACGGGGTCGGATTTTCGAGTGTTCTTGAGGCTGCTTCAACCACATCCGCCAGCATTACAAGCCCGGCCATCCAGGTTTGAGGCTTGGGTCCGGGATATCTGAAATCATCTATTGTAACGGAATCATCGCCCTTAATCCTTTTGGCCTTACCATAAAAATAACTGATCAGGCTGGTCCCGTGGTGCTGTTGTATTGCGTTTATGATAATATCGCCCAGCTTATTTTTTTTAGCAATTTCAACGCCATCTTTTATATGAGAAATCAATATAAGGCTGGACATGGATGGCGCGAGTTTATCGTGTTTGTTTTTGCCGTTTGCCTGGTTTTCAATAAAATAGAGCGGTTTTTTTAATTTGCCTATATCGTGATAATAGCCGCATACTTTCGCCGCCAGGGGATTTACACCTATTTCAGCAGCCGCAGCTTCCGCCATGGAACCTACTACTACTGAATGGTGATAAGTTCCAGGAGCTTCTATCATGAGTCTTCTCAGGATAGGCATGTCAAGATTTGCAAGCTCAAGCATCTTGATATCCGACGTATAATCGAAAGCCATTTCAAAAAGAGGGGCGATTCCCGTTGTAACCGCTGCGGCCCCGATTCCGCCGATAAATGCAAATAGAAGATCCCACAAAAAGGCGAACTTGAAGTATTCTCCCAAATAAAGGCCTAAGACAGCGGCAAGCACCATATTGAGAAGCCCTAATTTTATGCCCGCTTTAATAAGTACCTTACGTTCCCTGCAATCCTGCGCCCAATAGGCGGCCATGACGCTGCTTAACAGGAAGTATATAAGGAATTCGAATTTGTTTGGAAAAACAAATGCGGTGCATATAGAAAAAACTATGGCTAAAAAAATTGCATTATTATATCCGAGGAACATGCAGGCTATCATGGCGCTTGATGCCAGGGGGATTCCGAACAGTATTGAAGATCCGGATATGGGAAAGGGCGCATGGATAGCAAGGGTTTCAGCTACGGATGAAGAGATTACTGTTATGAGAAAAAAAATTATGAATAGACTTGTTATAAATAAAAGGTCTTTGTTGTGGTTTATAGTTATTTTACCATTATGATTCATTTTGAGGATGTACGTGATTATAAAAAGAGATATAAGTATCATGGCCGCGCCAATGCTGTTAGAAAATAATTTTCCCTTTTTTGTTGCGACCTGAAGGTTGCGGAGTTTCGCCATATGATTTTCCGTAATTCGTTCTCCCTCACGCAGGATCATCTCTCCGGCCTTAACCTTGTATAGAATCGGTTTAACTTCCGAAGCGGCTTTTTCCTTTCGTTTATTTGTTTCTATGTAGTTAAGGCTGATATTAGGCCGTATGAGCCTTTGGGTAAAATCGGCTATTAGATTGCGTAGGCTGTAGCTGCAATTTTTAAGCAGGGGCTGCCCGATAATTCTTACCATGGTTTTGGCCTGGTCAGGTCCGTAAATCTTCCTGAGACCTTTAACCAGCACTTCCGAATCAGTGCCGGAATATTTCAAAATAATCCCCTTGCCAGCCTCTCTCAAGAGTATCTCCTTGTTTTTCACAACACCGTTTTCCAGTATTTCCTGGAGAATCCTGACGATGAGATCTTCTATGTTCACGGAAAATTTTTCTTTTTCGAAAACTTCGTATGCCCCTTTACTAACCGGAATCCCTATCTTTTTTTCAAAAATTGCCTTTCTATCCAGCATTATATGATGCGGGGTTGTTCCTATGATAACGTCTTCTACAGATAATTTCTGCAATTCCGCCCCGGACTTGAAATCCATAGTGGAATCCATCTTTCTCTTTTCAGATCCGATAAGCGTACGACTTTTTTCAAAGGCCCCACTAATATTGCTGGAAATTATATTGAAAAGAGACGTGTTGTAATCATAAACGGTCACAACATTCTCCATCGCCTCTTTACGCCTGGCTTCCGTGGCGTCCTTATCTTCTATAAAAAAATCCTTTTGAGCTTTAATGTCTTTATCTGCTATATCTCCGATTTTATACGATTGCTTTTTAACAATGAGGCTCGGATAGAGGGTGAGGGTAAAGAATACCGCCACAAACCCCAGCAGGATCCAGCGCACTGAATTGCCTGATAAAAAACGGCTGCGAATCGATTTTTTATTTTTTTTCATACTTGATTGCTGCTGTTTTGGTTTTCTACTTGTTCATAGGCCCTGATAATTTTTTGCACCAGTTTATGCCGGGCAACATCATTTTTAGAGAAAAAGACCATTTTTATGCCATCTACTTGATTAAGAATATTCTTTGCCTCTATTAATCCGGATGGTTGTTCAACCGGAAGGTCTGTCTGAGTAATGTCACCGGTAATGACGGCCTTGGAATTGAATCCGATCCTGGTTAAAAACATTTTCATCTGTTTGGAGGTTGTATTTTGAGCTTCATCCAGGATAATGAAGGCGTCGTTTAATGTGCGACCGCGCATAAAAGCCAGGGGCGCAACTTCAATAATACCTGTTTCTATCAGCCTTGATGCTTTCTCAAAGCGCATCATATCATGAAGTGCATCATACAGTGGTCTAAGGTAAGGGTTGACTTTTTCCGCCAAATCTCCAGGCAAAAATCCAAGAGTTTCACCTGCTTCCACCGCCGGTCTGGTTAGGACTATCCGGTTTACGATATTTTTTGCGAGCGCTGCAACGGCCATAGCCATGGCAAGGTATGTTTTCCCTGTCCCGGCGGGTCCTATTCCAAAAACTATATCATAACTTCGCATGGCATCAATATATTCTTTTTGAGCTCTGCCCCTAGGTGTAATTGAGCGTTTTTTTGATGTAACATAGACTGTATCTAAAAAAATTTCCTTTAAATTAATACCATCATCGGAAGATAGGAGTCGTATAGCATAATCGATATCATTCGAATAAACAGGATACCCCTTTTTTAGCAAATCATATAATTGCGTAAGCAATTTTTTGGCCAAAGAGGCGGTTGTTGCATCGCCTGTTATGTATACTGTGTTCCCCCTGGCATCAATGCTTAGGCTAAGCTCATCGGCAATCTGCCGGAGATTCTTGTTATAATCGCCGAAAAGTTGCCGTGCATTCTCAATATCAGCAAAAGTAAGCTTTATATGTTTTTTGTCGATTTTTTTTGACGTATTAATATTCAATACCGTATATTTTTTTGTTACCATCAATAAAATTAGATGGCGGTGGCGCTACCAAGAGCATACCGAATCTTTATCATATGTTTTTAAAGAAATGCAAACTATAGATTTCCACATTAATAATTTCACTCAACCGGATTTAACCGCGGAGAACCCAGGGATCGCTGAAGAGATTACATTAAAATTGCAGCGATTCCCCTGGGATTAAAATACCGATTCTACCATGGAAAAAAGTTTTAAGTACTCTTAAACCCCAGTGACAGAATCCCCCAAAAATAACATTGCCTAATATTTTATATTTTTTATTGACCTCTTACATTTAGCATGCTTAATGTAAGAGGTTAAAATGAGTTTTAAAAATATAATTTTTTTGGATATAATACTATGCTTAAAATAACAAGGGAACAGATTGGGAGACTAATAAAACTCCAACAGATAGAAACAGATAAAAAAAGAATTAAAGCTACACTTGAAAATCTCCCTGATCAACTTGCGGAGCTTGATACCGGACTCGATCGTGCTGAAAAGGCCGTTAATAATAAAAAAACGCTTTTGAAAGACTATGAGCAAAAATATCGTTCCTATGAATCGGATACGGAAATTAATCGCACAAAAATAAAAAAAAGCGAAGAAAAACTTGGATTCGCAAAAAACAACAAAGAATACCAGTCATCATTAAAGGAAATTCACGAACTTAAAAACAAAAATTCAAAAATCGAAGATGATATGATTGAATGCCTTGACCGAGCGGAAGAAATAGAGCGTGACATTAAATCCCGAAAAGAAGATTATAATAAAATTGGCAAAAAAATAAATATTGAAAAAAATATTATAAAAAATCAGGCCAAAAATGATGAGCATAAGCTATTAGAGCTCCATGCCGAAAGAGCTAACATAATAGAATCCGTTCAAAAGGATTTAATAGAAAAATTCTTTATCATACAAAAAAAGCAAACCAACGGTATCGCTATAGCGAAGGCTAAAAATTCTATCTGTTACGGATGTAACATGAATATTCCGCCACAGATGTATAATGACCTGCAACGCTGCGATAGTCTGAAATTTTGTCCATTTTGTGACAGGATACTCTACTGGGAACAGGAGAAGACAGATAACGCAGTATGACAACAGAATACACGGCCGGAGCAGTACAAACGATCGCTGGATATTTTATCCGGAGGAAAGTCCGAACACCACAGGGCAGGGTGCTCCATAACGTGGAGTCACGGTGACGTGAAGGAAAGTGCAACAGAAAGTATACCGCCTTTTTTGCCGATCTGTAAAGATCTGCAAAAAAGGTAAGGGTGAAAAGGTGCGGTAAGAGCGCACCAGTTCCCCGGGTGACCGGGGAAGCTTTGTAAACCCCACCCGGTGCAAGACCAAATAGGGGAGCGGCAAGGGTGGCCCGCCAAAGCTCCCGGGTAGGTCGCAAGAAATGCCGGGCAACCGGCATTTACAGATGAATGATCGTTACCGGAATGAGGGTAACCTCTTCCCGGCACAGAATTCGGCTTATGTACTGCTCCGGCCGTTTCATCAAGGAACGTCATAAATGACAAAAAATCACTTCACCAATATATCTTTTAAAGAAAAAACAAAGATCTTTTCAGAAGAATACCTGAAATGTTGTCTGTATATTTCTAATTTTGACATATCTCAATTTATATTTACGGAAAAACTCTTGCTCAAACTTGTCAGCTCATCTCAGATCCTTGAGGATTTCCTTGATTTTCACGGTGCCAGAAACAGTAAAAAGTGGTATTTTTACAGGGAGCTTACAGCTGCTGTAAGGCATTTAAGCCGTGGAAGCCTATATCAGAAACACATCTCAAAACGTTTAGATTTTTATATACTCGATAATGTAGAAGAGTTCAGAAAAGAAGGTTATACTACGCTAGATTTTTTAACTCAGACCTTAATCGATCTTGCACCTGTAATAATCGACGAGGCTCGCAGGCTTAACATACCAATCCCTGAAAACAGCTTTGAGCCCTCAGATTTTCCCAGCATTGTCACAAACGAGATTCTGGATTACGATATTGATGATGCAGACAGAGATCAACAGAAAAAAAATATTGTAAAAATAGCGAGTGACTTTCTTCAAATCATACGGGAATTTGAGCCATGGGAATCTTATGGGCCGCGAACGTTAGAGGAGATCAAAGAAATTGTTCCGGAAAAGGTTAATGAGGTGCTTGTAGGCCGCTTTGAGATGACGATTCACAATTTACAGTCCTCATTTGACACATATGTAATACACGGTGGTCTCAGGTTCGGAAACGAAAAATTTAAAAAATTACGCGGAATTTTTTCCGTTGTGTTTCACCTTCTCCAAACAACCAGCCGGCTCTTACATTTCTATGAACGGCATCTGTACGATGCCGGGTATAAAAATATTTATAAACATGTTCAGGGCCTCCTTTCCGACATTATCGATCCTGACGCATTAATAGACCGCACCATAAACTATGGTCTTTTTTATACCTGTTATTTCCTTTCCGCCGGTAAAAAGATAGCCAAGGAAATACTTAATGAAAATATAGAAAAATCTTCCATAACTGTCGGAGTGCCGGTGGAACTCGGCTTTCACAGCAGACCAAGCATGATGGTTGCTAAAATTGTGCAGCATTACGGCGGTAATGTAGAAATGTGTGTGGGAAATGATAGATTTGACGCCGGCAGCGTGCTTGATATACAGTGGGCTGGGGGTAAAATACAAAAAGAAAATATTGAGGAAGTCACCTTTCAAGGAGATGTGCGCTCTCTACATGATATTAAAATTCTTGCCCGTGTCAATTACGGGGAAGACTCCATGGGAAAGGGGATACCTCTTCCGAATGAATTAAAGCATCTGAGATAGCTATAAATTTTTAGATAATTAATTGCACAAGGCCAGAGGGAGGAAGGCGTATTGTAATACTCCGACGACCGATAACGCAGTGAAATTATTTATGTGGAAATTTATATTATGGTTTCAGCAATAATAGTCGCAGCAGGCCGGGGCATCAGGATGCAGAGTACCCGGCGCAAACAATACATTGAAATTGCCGGCATACCCATATTATCTCACACTCTGCGAGCGATTGATGCATGCGATTCGGTAAATGAAATCATCCTGATAGTCCCTGGGGAAGATATTGATTACTGTTATAACAATATAATCAGCAGCACAAATCTTTCAAAAAAAATCAGACTGGTTGCCGGAGGAGCTGAAAGGAGCGACTCTGTATATAACGGCATACTTGCTGTAAAGGATTTTAATAGTTTAGTGCTTATTCATGACGGAGTCCGCCCCTTTATCCGTCCTGAAGAGATTGATGCCTGTATATCCGCAGCAGAAGATTCCGGGGCAGCCATTCTGGCCGTGCCTGTTAATGATACCTTAAAGAGTGTTGATGATTCCGGAATTATAGATAAAACTCTGCCAAGGGAGAGAGTCTGGCTTGCACAAACTCCGCAGGTTTTTAAATATTCCATCATAAAAGATGCTCTATATAATGCAATTAAATCGAATTATTCAGGAACAGATGATGCCTTCTTTGTGGAACATATGGGAAAAAAAGTTAAAATTCTTAAGGGCAGCAGGTTAAATATAAAAATAACGACTAGGGAGGATCTTCAATTGGCTCAAGCAATAATTACCTTGACAGAAACATGAATCAAACATAAAGTTAATTAAAGGTGCTTTTATAAAGCTTAAAAGGGAATCTCGTATAGATTTTCAGATAATTAATTACACAAGGATAGAGGGAGAAAGGCGTATTGCAATACTCCGACGACCGATAACGTAGTGAAATTATTTATGTGGAAATTTATAGAAGCGAGAGTGGTCCCGCCGCTGTAATCGGGGACGAAATCTGCATATGCCACTGTCTGATTAGAATCGGATGGGAAGGCGCAGTGATTAGAATGATCCGAAAGCCAGAAAACCTGCCTTTAATGATAGATAGTTTATTCTGCGGTGAAACAGAATAAATGATAAGCAAAGGGCCGATAAACTGGGTAAAGCCCTTCAAGCCGTATAATGGTTTGAAGGGCTTTTTTTATTTCAAGGTGCAATACCGCCCGTCCCGGCCCTTTAACGCGGGACCTCCGAAAAATTTATGAAAGGGGGTGAATCTTGATGAAAACAGGAATAATAGTATATATCGCCGGCAGTGATTTGCCGGATAATGCTGTCGATCATAAAACAGCCGTCAGCAATCTTAACATTGAAGCTGACAGGCTTGAATTTGTATCAGCCACATCCGGCCACTTTGATATAAGCGATGCCTGGTGGTCCCTAACGGTTAAAGGTATGCAAAGAATTATATGCAAACTGGCCGAGTTCACCAGTTTAGGAGACCTTAAGCTGACCGGGCGCGAGCTCAGATTGTGCGGGTAACTTTTCCGGCATTACCCATAGGGTTTCGTCTACATAATTTCACTGCGTATCGGTAAAAACCTTCGGTCGACGTACCACCAGTACGCCTTCTCCAGGTTTTTACCTCTATCCTTGTGAAATTAATTATTAATCGATAAAAAATATTTTCTTTCTTTGGGAGGAATAAAATAAAAAATGAACAGTAAAAGAATTATCCAAGCCGCAGTTCTTATCGTAATCCTTGCCTTTGTCTGTATCTCGGCGCATGCACACGGCGACAACCGTCCCATGAAAAAAGGAATTCTGCTGGTAGCCTTTGGATCAAGCATACCTGAAGCGCAGGTATCTTTTAAAAACATCGACAACAAGGTCAAAGCCGCCTATCCTGGGATACCTGTGCGCTGGGCATTTACATCTTCCATTATACGCCATAAACTTGCAAAACAGGGTAAAAATCTCGATTCCATTGCAATAGCCCTTTCAAAAATGATGGAAGAAAATTTTACGCATGTGGCTGTACAGTCACTCCATACTATCCCGGGTGAAGAATATAATGACCTGATTGCGACAATCTCGGCCTTCAAACATATTCCCGGCGGATTTGATAGAATTATTGTTGGGCAACCCCTTATATCAAAACAGGAGGATATGGAAAAAGTTGCAGATGCCATTATTCAGAATATCCCCAAGGAGAGAAAAAAGAAAGATGGAGTGGTTTTGATGGGACACGGCACTCCGCACCCGGCCAATGCATTTTACGCGGCCATGGCCTATAATCTTCAACAGAGTGACTCGAATATAATTGTAGGGACAGTGGAAGGGAGCCCGACAATTGACGACGTAAAAAAGATGCTGCTTGCAAAAAAGATAAAAAAAGCATATTTAATACCATTTATGTCAGTCGCTGGCGATCATGCCAGAAACGATATGGCAGGTGATGAAGATGATTCATGGAAATCTATTCTAACTAAAGCCGGGATCAAATGTGTGCCTGTTCTTAAAGGTTCGGCTGAATTCGATAATATTGTCGATATCTGGGTTGACCATCTGGAGTTGCCTTTGGAACATTTTAACCATTAAGACAAAATATAACCCCTAACAAATAGAACCGGAATACTGAGCTATTGCCGGTTCTTTCTATTTTAATTGAGCGTTCATTCACAAATGACTTTAAACAAATTAAGAAAAACAGTCACAAGTTCAACCGGCGTCCATTTATTTTTACTTGGAATTTTTCTGTTTACAGCCATTATTGTATCATCCGGATCAGGTTATATTAATATAAACTTTGCAGATGTTTTCAAAATTATTGCTTCCAAAATTACCGGAAACAGGGATTTGCTTGAAGAAATGAACAAAATTTTCCCGGTAATAGTTCTTGATGTGCGTCTGCCGAGAATCTTAACTGCTTCCATTGTCGGCGCCGGCTTATCCATATCAGGGGCAGTATTTCAAGGGATACTCTTAAATCCCCTGGCAGACCCTTACACCCTGGGAGTATCCGCAGGAGCGGCTTTTGGCGCTTCGATTGCTATCCTGTTTAACATCAATCTTTTTACGATAGGCCTCTCCTCCTGTTCAGTGCCTGTTTTTGCCTTTGCCGGGGCCATTGCGACCCTTTTTTTTGTTATTTTTCTGGCCTCTTCAAACAGCTCGGCAACAAGGCCGGGGCTCTCTTCAAACAACCTGATCCTTTCCGGAATTATTGTTGCGGCAATATTGTCTGCCGGAATCAGTTTTTTGAAATATCTGGCTGATGAGCAGGTCTCTATTATAATCTTCTGGCTGATGGGGAGCTTTGCGTCGAGCGGATGGCTGGATATACAACTGACCCTGCTGTTTGTATGCGCAGGTTTTTTAGTATCCTTTTTTTTTGCCAGAGATCTCAACCTGATGGCCCTGGGTGACAGGACAGCTTCCTCGCTGGGCGTGGACACAAAAAAGGTAACCCTTGTGCTTCTTGTAACGGCCTCTCTTGTCGCGGCAGTTTGCGTTTCTGTTTCCGGCATTATCGGCTTTGTGGGCCTGTTGATTCCCCACATGACAAGAGCTGTGACCGGGCCCGACAACAGGAGACTTATTCCTGTTTCCATGATGGCCGGAGCTATTTTGCTTTTATGTGCGGATACCCTTACAAGGGCTGTCTTACCATCAGAGATTCCCATAGGGGTTCTCACGGCTATGATAGGAGGTCCTTTTTTCTGCTACATATTTAAAAAACGACAAATCTCCGGAACCGGAATATGAAATGGGTTTTAATATAAAAAAAGTATCGTTTTCATACGGAGATAACAAGGCAATTGATAATGTTTCACTCTATCTTGAATCTGGCCGGTTTTACGGAATAATAGGTCCTAACGGTTGCGGCAAATCGACTTTTCTGGATCTTTTGTCCAGGCAGAGCAGGCCGACGGCAGGCTCTGTTTTTTTTATGGGAAAAGACCTGGCAGAATACTCAAAAAAAGCATTATCCAGATTAATAGCCCTGGTTCCGCAAAATTTTTATATTAATTTTTCATTTACTGCTCGGGAAATAGTATTGATGGGAAGATATCCCCATATTCCGAGATTTTCAGCGCCGGCCCCGCAAGATATTAAAATAGTTGACGATGTAATGACAAAAACAGGTACATGCCAGTTTAAAAACAGATTTATTACCGAACTGAGCGGAGGTGAGAGACAGAGGGTTGTCTTTGCAAGAGCACTGGCCCAGGATACTAATGTTCTGATTCTGGATGAAGCTACCTCAAACTTTGACATCAATCATTCCATCAGGATGCTGAACCTGGCCGCGCGGGGTGTTGAAAAAAACGGTAAAACCGTGATAACAGTATTGCAGGATGTTAATCTTGCAGCAATTTTTTGTGAATACCTGATCTTTATCAAAAACGGACGTATTGCAGCTTACGGCAAAACCAACGAGGTTTTAAATGAAAACTCAATCAAATCAGTTTTTAGCGTTGATGCCAAAGTTTATCAGGATTCTTATTCAAATTCAAAGCAGGTGGTCTTCAGGAGGTAGGTTGTCAACTGTTTTTCATATTTTGTTGTTGCTTTCAGGGATATGGCTGAACACTTACGGCATAGTTTATGCATCTTCTTTTTGTATTAAAAATGATACTTTAATAATAGACCAGCCCATAATAGACCCGTCCATAATAGATCAATCCGGTAGAAAAATTGTTGTCAACAAACCTTTTAAACGGATTATATCCCTTTATGGCGCGCATACCGAGAATCTCTTTGCTCTTGGTCTTGATGAAGAAATCATCGGAGTTGCAAGAAATGAAGTATATCCTGAAAAGGCCTTGTTAAAACCGGTCTTCTCCTATCATGATGGCCCGGAAAAATTTTTGGCGGCAACGCCCGACCTGGTGCTTGTCAGGCCGATGATCGACCGCGGATATCCTCAATTAATGCAAAGGCTGGAACAAAATGGAATCACCGTCTGCTCCATTCAGCCTGCAACCATAGAGGAGATGTTCCTCTACTGGAAAATCTTAGGCATTTTAACAGGAAAAAAAGAAAAGGCCTCAGAGGTAACCGCACATTTCAAACAAAGCGTTTCTTTATTTGAGGTAATAACAAAACAGATCAAGAATAAAAAAAGGGTCTATTTTGAAGCCATACATAAAAGGATGAAAACGTTTTCTTCAAATTCCATGGCTGTATTTGCACTTGAAAAAGCAGGCGGCATAAATATAGCAAAAGATGCAAAGCAAGTACGCAATACCAATATTGCCGCATATGGCAAGGAAAAAATACTCTCCCATGCATCGGAAATCGATGTATTCCTGGCGCAATACGGCACAATGAACAGACCTTCGTTATCCTTGATTAAAAATGAACCTGGATTCTCCCTGATAAAGGCAGTCCAAAACGGAGAAATCTATATTATTGATGAAATGATAGTTTGCCGGCCGACATCAAGACTCCTTAACGGAATTTACGAAATAGGCCGGATACTATATCCCGATTATTTTAATAAAAATGTTGAAGCGGCAATAATAACAGGAGGTTTACTATTAAAGGAGTTGTAATAGCGGGAACAAGCAGTGGCTGCGGAAAAACAACCGTAACCTTAGCACTTATGGCGGCCTTGTCCCGGCAGGGATTAAGTGTAGCTCCTTTCAAGGTAGGGCCTGATTTCATAGATCCGGGGCACCATGGCAGGATCACCGGTAAAACAAGCAGGAATCTGGACGGATGGATGCTGCCCAGAGAATATAACCTTGCATGCTTCGGAAAACATTGCGCAAATGCAGACATGGCAATTGTGGAAGGGGTCATGGGACTCTTTGACGGTTATGACGGTAAAACCGAAGCAGGTTCCACCGCTCAAATGGCCAAGTGGACAGGCCTCCCTGTGATCCTGGTGGTCAACGCCAAAAGCATGGCCGGAAGTGCCGCGGCCCTGGTTCAGGGTTTTGAAAGATTTGATAAAAAGCTTTCATTTGCCGGGGTTATCTTTAATAATATTGGAAGTGAACGGCATCTTGAATATCTGCGCGAAGCTTTGGAGAATAATGTTAATATGCCGTGTCTGGGCGGCATTATTCGAGATGAAGATATAACCATACCTGAAAGGCATCTTGGTCTTGTTACTGATAATGACCATCCCCTGTCGGACAAAAATAGAGAAAAATTGGCTGACTTAATTGAAAAGAGCATAGATATTCAACATCTGCTCAATATCCTGCCTGATATACCGGCAGATTCAGGGTTTGATAAAAAGCTTCCGAATATATTAAAAAAATATATTAACATCGGAGTTGCAAGAGACAATGCCTTTTGTTTCTATTACCAGGATAACCTTGATATGCTTCAGGCAAATGGTGCTAACCTGGTTTTTTTCTCTCCCATTAATGACAAAGGCCTGCCCGATAACCTGGACGGCCTTTACTTTGGAGGAGGTTATCCAGAATTATTCGCAGAAGAGTTGTCAAAAAATATTGAACTTGCCGCACAAGTCAGACAGAAAAGTATTAACGGCATGCCGATTTACGGAGAATGCGGCGGTTTTATGTATCTTTGCAGCAAACTTTATGATCATCATGATAATGCATATTGCATGTCAGGCTGCCTCCCCTTTACAACAAGAATGTTTACAAAATTAAAAGCCCTGGGGTATCGCGAGATTTCATTGTCACAGGATACTATTATCGGCCGCGCAGGAGAAAAAATAAAAGGGCATGAATTTCATTACTCCGAAACAGATGACCCTTTGATGGAAATAAACATAGACAATATTTATAAGGCCGCCGACAGAAGCGGTCAGGAGAAGAAATTAAAAGGTTACAGGATAAATAATACCCTGGGGAGTTATTGCCATCTGCATTTCGGCTCCTGTCCGGATACTGCCAAGACATTTACAGACGTTTGCAGGGCTTATAATAAATGTAAAAGGACAAAAAAATGAAACCATCTGATATTGAAGCCTTAAGCTTTAAAATAATTGACGAGGAAGCTGGGGAACATAATTTTTCGAAAAAAGAATGGCCAATAGTCCGCCGAATGATTCATACTTCAGCCGACTTTGAATATATGCAAACAGTCCGCTTTCACCATCAGGCCATTGAAGCTGGTATAAACGCCATGCAACATGGGGAAACAATCATAACAGATACAACGATGGCCATGTCCGGTATCAGCAAAAAAAGGCTGAACGGCTTTAATGTAAAGGTAAAATGCCTGATCAGCGATGCTGAAGTTGAAAAAATGGCTGCTGAGAAAAAAACAACCAGGGCGCATGCGGCAGTCGATGCGGCAGTTTCAGATATGGAAGGCGGAATATATGTTATAGGAAATGCTCCGACTGCGCTTTTGCGCCTTATAGAGCTTATTAAAACAGGAAAGGCTGCGCCGGCGCTTGTTGTCGGCCTGCCGGTGGGATTTGTAAACGCGGCAGAATCAAAGGCTGCGCTTATAGAAACAGATTATCCTTACATTACAAATATCGAGCGTAAAGGTGGATCAAATATAGCTGCAAGCGTAATTAACGCCCTTGCAAATATAGCAAAAGGAGAACATGAATAAAAAAACAGGAACATTATACGGTATAGGAGTCGGCCCGGGCGATCCTGAGATGATAACCTTAAAAGCCGTAAAAATTTTAAAAAAAGTAGATATAATTTTTGCTGCTGCTTCCAGCAAAAATCAGCATAGCCAGGCAGTTAATATTGCAAAATCACACATACCCGATACAGCAAAAGTCGAAATGCTCCCTTTCCCCATGACCAAAGATAAAAGTGTGGCTCAAAAAGCCTGGGATGAGCATGCCCGCAAAATAATTACCCTGCTGGAACAAGGGCAGGATGCGGCTTTTGTAACACTCGGAGATTCAATGGTATACGCGACATATGGATATATCCTCCAGTCTACCCAAAGACTTGCTCCACACTTGAATGTAGTCAGCATACCAGGCATAACCTCTTTCCAGGCCGCGGCATCACGCCTGAACAGACCGCTGGTGGAAGGCGAAGAGTCTCTTCTGCTGCTTTCCGGCGCCAACGGCGGCGACCGCTTGAGACAGTTCGCCGGTAAAGCGGAAAATGTTGCTATATTAAAAGCCTATAAAAAAGTTAAAGATATAGTCTCTGCCCTGGATGAAACCGGGATGACGGAAAACAGCATTGCAATAACAAGCTGCGGATTACCCGACGAAGAGGTTATTGAAGATGTAAGAACGCTGGAAAAAAAGCCACCGGAATACTGGACTCTCATTCTTACCAAAAATACAAAATAGAATGGATGAAGACTGAACAACGAAAATCAAAAAAAAAGAGACTCAAATCAGGTTTTACAACCGGAACAGCAGCCGCAGCCGCAGCCAAAGGCGCCCTTGCCTTAATACTTGAAAAAAAAATCCCGGCAAGTGTAAGGATAAGACTCCTTACAGGAGATTATATCAACATAAAAATAGAAAGGTGCGTTTTAAAAAAATCAAATACTGCTGAATGCATAGTAATTAAAGATGCAGGAGACGATCCGGACATAACCCACAGAGCGGAAATCGGAGCAATAGTATCTATTGATAAAGAAAAAGCCGGCCGAATCCATATTGCAGGCGGCCGGGGCGTGGGAAAGGTTACCAAGCCGGGGCTTGAGATACCGCCCGGAGAGCATGCCATAAATCCCGGGCCTCTAAAAATGATAATAGAAGCATCAAAAGATATGCTGATCAGGCACAAAATAAGGAATAATCTTAAGGTCAGCATCTTTGTGCCCCAGGGAGAAGAGCTTGCCAAAAAAACATTAAATGCCAGGCTCGGAATCCTGGGGGGTATTTCCATCCTCGGCACTACCGGCATAGCAAGACCCTTGTCCCATGATGCCTATATTGCAACAATAAAATCATCAATTTCCGTAGCGAATGCAGTCGGTTTAGATACTGTTATTCTGACCACAGGCAGGCGGAGTGAAAAATTGGCCCAGGCATTTATGCCCGATCTTGCTGAAGAGGCTTTTATACAAATAGGCGATTTTTTTGAAATGGCCATTAAAGCAGCTTCAGAAAAAAAATTAAAAACAGCCATTCTGGCAGTCTTTTTTGCCAAAGCAATAAAACAGGCCCAGGGGATTCCCCACACGCACGCTTCAAAAGCGGAATTAACATTGGAAAAGCTTGCGGAATGGTGTCTTGAAATTATCCCGAAACAGGAACAGGGTCAGGTGCTGGCCAAAAAGGTGCGCTCAGCCAATACTGCCCGTCATTCTTTTGACTTTATTTACCCGCAATATCCGGAAATAGTCGCCTACGTGGGCAAAAAAATGATACAATCGGCAAAAAAATTTTCAACCTCCGATATCCGGATAGAAAGTATAATTTTCGATTATAGCGGAAACGTAATTTTTGATTCCATGTAAGCCTTTACATGACCTGGGTTCCAGTGAGTTAATACCTTTGGCGAACTATTACTATTTAGTACCTTACTCCTGAAATCCTGTCATAAAAAACAAGAAAATTATAATGAAAAAGTAGCTACAAATTTTGTAGGTGGTTAATTTGATATCTTCTCCAGAATTATTTTGGTGGATTCGTCGCTTACGCTCCTTAATCCACCCTACAATCCTACCAACTTTATATAAAATGTGTAGGGTGGATTAAGCGTAGCGAATCCACCAAAAATTTCCCAAAACCTAAAACCCAAAACTGCGGCTTTGCCGCTTTAGGAATAAATTAGAACAACGCATGAAACCAATATCTGTTATAGGCATAGGACTTTCGCTGGATGATCTAACAGCCAGGCATCTCGAATTGATCAAGCAGGCTGATATACTCATCGGGGGCAAAAGACATCTTGATCATTTTAAAGATCTGCCTGCCCGGAAAAAAGATATCACCAAAAACTTAAAAAAGATTATAGACTTTATCAAGGATAGAATAGAAAACAGCGAAACAGGGCTCTCCATAGTTGTCCTTGCATCGGGAGATCCGCTCTATTTCGGCATAGGGTCTCTCTTGATCAGATCGATCGGCGCGGATATGATCAATATCTATCCGAATATTACATCCGTTGCGGCGGTATTTGCCCGTATCAAGGAACCCTGGCATGATGTTCATGTGATAAGCATGCATGGCAGGGAACAAAAAAACGCCCTCTTGTCCGCCCTCGCAAAAAAAGAAAAGATAGCTCTTTTTACAGATTCGAACAATAATCCCGCCATGGTCGCAAAGCTGCTGATGGAAAATAACTGCTCTGACTTTCAAATGTGTGTTCTCGAACAGCTCGGAACCCCCTACGAACATGTTGAATGGTATGAACTCGACAATGCAGTCGAAAAGACTTTTTCAGAGCCCAACATGGTTGTTTTAAAACGCAAGCCTGTAGATATGAATATCGAGCCGCCTGAAAGGCCCTATCTCGGCATGCCGGAGTCTTCTTTTGACCATAAGGATGGGCTGATTACCAAAGCAGAAGTAAGAGCAGTTGTTATTTCAAAACTCCGTCTTATGCCGGATAGTATATTGTGGGACTTAGGAGCCGGCAGCGGTTCAGTATCTATTGAATCATCCTGTTTTATTACAACCGGTGTAATATTTGCCCTGGAACAACATAAAGAAAGAATAATACAGATTCAGAATAATAAAAATCGCTATAATGTAAACAATCTTGAAATCATCAATACAAAACTGCCCATAGGGCTCGAAAATCTGCCGCGGCCGGATCGAATCTTTATGGGAGGAGGAGGCCGGGATTTGGGAAAAATAATAAAAGCAGCATCTTCCCGCCTCAAAGAAAATGGAATTATAGTCATCAACACGGTTTTAGTGCAGAATATTGAAGCTGCCCTGCAACCCCTGGAAAAGGCCGGATTTACAACTGATTTTATTCAGATCCAGGTAAATAATAGAAAAGATATGCCGTGGGGTGAAAGGCTGGAATCTCAAAATCCGGTATGGATAATAACCGGAAAACGCAAGGAGGCGTAACATGCCAAAAACCAATCCTGTAATTTTTGTCGGTGCCGGGCCGGGAGATCCTGAATTGATTACTGTTAAAGGACAGCGCGCTCTTATGAATGCCGATCTGGTTATTTATGCAGGCTCGCTTGTTCCGGAAAGCCTGTTAACATGGACTACCAAGGGAGTAAAAATTTTAAGCAGCGCCTCAATGCATCTTGCTGAAATAATAGAAGAGATTAAAAAATATTATTTAGATGGGAAAAATGTTGTGCGCCTGCATACCGGAGACCCCAGCCTTTATGGAGCCATTTTTGAACAGATGGCGGAATTGAAAAAAAAATCTATCGATTATATTGTTATACCCGGAGTTACGGCCGCCTTTGCGGCAGCCGCATCCATGGGCATAGAATATACCCTGCCGGAAATTTCACAAACTCTGATTCTAACACGTATGGAAGGCAGAACTCCGGTGCCGGAAGCCGAGGCTTTAGCCAAACTGGCAACCCATCAAGCATCCATGGTAATCTATCTCAGCATTACCATGATCGATAAAGTCTCTGAAATTTTAGAAAAAACTTATGGCGGGGAATGCGCCTGCGCAGTCGCTTTCAGGGTCAGCCAGCCGGAAGAAAAAATATTTTGCACCCAGGTGAAAGATCTTGCCCGGATTGTAAAAGAAAAAAAAATAACTCATCAAGCCTTAATCATTGTCGGCAAAGCACTTAACGTAAGCCTTGACCAGTTAAAGTACAAATCCAAACTTTATGACAAAAAATTCCAGCATGGCTACAGAGGCCTGGAGTAAATACGTCCCACACTAAAACTGCAATTGACAATTGCAAAAAGATGAGCCGGAATTTTATATTAAACTGGCTGCTATATATTCACCGATCTTTTCAGCAGATCGTCCGAAAAGTCTGTCTGTCTCTACCATCTCGATATATTTATCATCCCAGAGCAGGCTGTTTTCCTGAACAATGTTCTTTATATGCTGATATTTTCCCCCCAGGGCCTTTATCTTTACAGGAAGAGGAATATTCTCTTTAAAGGAAATATGCAGCAACAGCAGGCATTCTATGATATTGGGCATATCGGAAGATGCCGACAGCACCGGGATAATTATTATGTTCCGGTCGTCTTTTCTGCCTTTTCCAATATAAACATTGCTCTGTCTGACAATTATCTCTTTTGTTCCCCGAAGCAACTTATGTTTTTCCACACGGGATGGAAACGGGGCTAAAGATCCTTCCTTTCTGATTATCTCTATGGTTGTATTATCAGCAGGTTCTCCCAGGAGAGTCAAGCCGGATATCCTGTACAGAATGGCGCCATTAATTTTAGAAACAATATCCTGAAGATTTCTCAGTACCAGAACATTTCTGTTTAAAATTTGCGAAATTCTCAAACCGTATGAGTTTAACGTATCAAAAAGAATACCCCCAACCTTTGTGCTTATGCGGCTTGTTCCTACGGTAACGGTTTTGGCCTGATGTTTTATCGCGTCAACCGGACGGGACATGGCGTTGATCGAGTTACCCAGGCAACTGAAGAGAATGTCGAGCATGTTCAGGGCCGTTCCCTTTTGCCCAAAGTCTATTTCAAAATCTGATACAGGCAGACGTCCTGACAGATATTTCAGGATAAGGATAAGATCCGACGAATTTGTTATGGCGGTGGGACATTCAGTTTTTGTCCTCATCTCCCTGAATTCATTGTAAAAAAGAACTATCCTTTCCCTGAACCTGTTTTCCAGGATTATCTCATAACCATTAAAGCCGTCCTGGGTGTAGCCGTCTATTATTTCCTGAAGCTCTTTCCTGAAGGTATGTAGAAATTTAGAACCTTCATTTATAGCCAGTGCCGCATAATATCCCCATATATGACCTACCAGGGTATTTACAATAGGGGCAAAATGCTGTTTTACAGCCGGAACGTAAAAGACATCTTCAGCATAAGGTTCAAAATCGGTTTCACCCTCATCCGCAATTATAACCGGAGCAGCCTTATGCGCGTGAAATATGGCGGTATCTTTGACAATATCTCCGATAACGCTATCATTTGCGCCGGCAGCACAAACAATTATCAAAGGCTCGGATGAAAGATCTATATGTTTTTTGTCCTCTACAAAATCAGATGATATGGTTTTATAACATAATTCACTAAGTTTAATCCTGATTTCATCCGCAGAAACCTTGTTCGGCCCGCTCCCGACCGCAGCCCAGTAAATTCTGGTGGAAGCCAGCCTTCGGGCTGATTCCCCGATTTCGTCTTTCTTGGAAAGAATCTCCCGCATCCGATCAGGAAGTTTAAGCATCTCTTTAATCTCGGAGTCAATGAACTCGGCATCCCGCTTTCCTTTCAACCGGGCAATATTAAGCCCCAGGAGGGCTCCGGCGATAATCTGGGAATAGAAGGCCTTGGTCGAGGCAACGGACATCTCTATATCCCGACCGCTGCTGGTGTACATAACTCCATCTACTTTAAAAGTAAGATCCGAATCTCTCCTGTTTACAATGCCGAGTGTATGAGCGCCTCTCTCCCTGACCATATCAATAGCCCGATTGGTGTCCGTTGTGGTGCCGGACTGGCTTATGGCAACAACCAGAGCATCAGCCATGCTCTTGGCATCATCATAATCATTCAACGTAAAGCCGCTAAGTTCGGATGCTTTAAGAGCCCCTACATAGAGGGCGGGATCTCTCATATAATAATTCAGGATATCGGAACATGCCTGGGCAGCCACTCCGGCTGTGCCCTGCCCCACAAAAAAAATCCTTCTTATGTCAGTTTCGTCGCTATTTATACCGGCTAAAGCATCTTTTAAAGATTCTGGGAATACTGTTTCATCCAGCGCCAGGATATACCGCCCGGTCTCATGCTCATCTATTTTCCATCTATTAAGAAGGGTCCTTTCAACAGAAACCGGTGATTCGGAGATTTCTTTCAGAAAATAATGTGAAAACCCCTGACGATCAATATCCCTTGATGTGATTTCCGTATATTTGATATCATCCTCACCAAGGTTAACAGACGTTCCATCATAAAACATGGCATCAATACCGTCCAGTCCTCCCGGGGACTCCTGGTTCAGCACAAAGATCTGTCCCTGGACAGGGCCGTTTTTGCCGGCCACAACCTTTTCTCCGTCCATCTTCAGGTAGCAGGAAGTCTCTTCTATAAATCCATACACCTCTGACGTGGAAATATAGTGATTATCGGCAAGCCCTATAAAAATAGCCTGGCCGCTCCCTCTTTGAGCCAGAAAAAGCTTGCCCGGCGCAAGATCGGTATGCATGGATATTGCGTGTGAGCCTTCAAAATCATTAACCGCCATGCGAAAAGCTTCATAAACATCCAGGCCCCGGTTTAAATATTTTTTTATCTGCAGGGGTATAATCTTGGTATCTGTCGTTATATCTTGATGAATAGAATCTCCACTTTCCTCATACTCATCTTTTAAAATTCTGTAATTATCGATATCTCCGTTAAGACAAACATGGATGATACCGCAACCTGGATTCTTGCCGCCCATTGTCTTGTTATCAACCGGATGACAATTCGGTTCGCTTATTGCGCCTATGGATGCCCAGCGTGTATGAGCCGAAACAGTATTATATTTACATGAAAAACCGGAAAGAACCTGGAGAATGGAATCTTCCCTTACCTGGCTGCGGATAAAATTAATATTATCGCCCAGGCTGCCGATCTCGGCAGCGATTTTATATGTAATTATTACAGCAACCGTACTATTTTTTTCGTTATTCCCGTTTTCACTTATACTGATACTCCTGTTAACAAGGAGATCATCTTCGGAACGTTTTTCAAACTCCGATATTAAATTTTCACCTGATTTTTCATCTTGATTACTCTTCCGGATGGCTTCAAGAAAGAGTTCATATTCATTCTTTTCCAGAACAAATAACAGGGATATGCCTGCGGAATCGCGGCCTCTCACCTCCAGGCAATCGATGCTGCCAAGGACTGCATTGATTTTTTTAAAGATTACCAGGGTTGATGAAGAAGGTTCAGTTTTATTATTTTGTAATAAATTCCCAACTTTTTTTATATTTCCCAAAATTTCTTTATCAAGGCACCAGGCCGCATCCCGCAACCCCTCCAGACACCCTGAGGCGGCATCCAGTTCTGTCGCGCTTAGCAGTCCCATTCGGACTGTTAATTCTTTGGTTTCATGCTCTATAACATCGTTAAGGAGTTGACTTACATCCGCCATATCATCCTGTAAAGCATGATCAAGAAAAATTTTATAAAACAGGTGATCCTGCTTTAAAACACGAACTTCCAGTAACAGGGATTCTATAAAATCTTTCCCTCCGAGATAATAATTTTCAAGGGAAAGATTTCTCTCTTTACAAAATTCAATCGATTTTTCTGAAGTTGTCGCCGCCATTTCTTTGAGAAGTGTAATATTTACGCCTGAAGCAGAGGTTTTATTGCTGACAAAAGAGACTATCCCGGCCAGACCGCAGCAAAGCATGTTGCAATGACAGGGAAATAGAACAATCGCTGAATGTTTCTCCCTGTTTTTGATGCTGCCGGGACTGATGCCGAAATATAAATCAGCCTTAAAATAAGGTTGCAAAAATTCATAAACAGGGTAAACAAACCTGACGATCATATTAAAAAATTTCATGATGCGATCCTTAACTCTTTCCCACCGGTTTTTCATGCTTATGCTGGTTTTTTGCAAAATAATCGCGGAAAAACTCTTTCATAATCAAACGGGCGTACTGGCTTGCCCTCGTGCCGATATATTTTTCATGCGCCACAACTACAGATATCGCTATTTTTTCGGGACCGTCTTTTTCCTCGGCAAAACCTATGAACCAGTCGTACCTGGCATCATGGGTTCTATTATCAATGGTGCCGGTCTTCCCCCCGATATTCAGTTTCGATAGCACCCGATCTTTTTTGTATCCCCTGAAACTTTTCCGGCAAGTTCCGGACCGGATGGTAGTCTCCATCAAATTGGTTAAGGCTCTTGATGTTGCCGGCTTAATTGAGTGCCTTACCAAAGTCACCTGATTTCTGTAAATGGTACGATCTTTCGCATCGGCTATCCTGTCTACTATTGTAGGCTCCACCAGTTCACCATTATTGATTATCACGGATGCTATCAGGGCGCCATGGATTGGAGATATCCTGGTATCCCTGTTAAAACCGGATGCAATTTCCGCCCAATTATATGGATCATCAGATATATGCATAAGGCTTTCCGACATATTAATCTCAAAACCTATTTGATTGTTAAAGCCAAAAGAATCCGCATATTCTTCCAAAGCATTTTTTCCTATATAAATAGCTCCAAGTTTGCCGAAAACAGGATTAACAGACTGCGCAAATGAATTCTTTAAGGTTATACGATTAGTATATTTGTTTGTCCGCTCTTTAAGCTGTAATTTGTATAGAGTATGCTTCTTGCCATTATACTTGAATCCGGATTGCGCTGAAAAACCGCACTTTTCAATCGCCGCTGCAGCAGTTACTATTTTAAAAATACTTGCTGCAGGGAACCTGTTATCCAGGCAAGGGTTGCCGGATGGGTCGGTTTTATCATAACCGGCCATGGTTAAAATCCTGCCTGTTAAAGGATCCATTGTTACAATACCGATGTAACGGGAAGTAGATCTTTTCATCTTTTTCAGGATAAATTGCTGCAAGGGAATGTCGATGGAAGTATCTGCTCTCAACTCAATTCCGTTGGAAATAATTTTTAGGCTTTTATCTTGTATATTAACAAAATCCCTGCCGCTGATCATGCTCTGGATTTCTTCTTTTTGCAAAAATTCTTTGGCATCATTGTTGCTGGTTTCACCCCTTGCCCCTTTCGCGGCAAGCTTTGAGATATCATTATTATGTGCCTCGGCATGATCGCGGTCCGATCCTGCGAACCCGGAGATGATTCCGTATACCATAAGAAATGCACAAAAAGATGCTGCGGTCAATTTTATGGCAATTCGGAAAAACCTGCTTCTCCTGGCAGCCTTTTTCAAATTATCCTGGTAATCCCTCCAGCCTGGTATTTTGGCCGCGGGGACTCTATATTTGATATTTTTTTTCATTCTATTTTTTTTATATCGATTCTTGGAAACAGCCGGACTGATTTTAAAAGTTTTGTTCCAGGCTTAAGCAGGCCCCAGACATTCAGTAAAGCCATATGGTAAAACCTGTTATCAGATTCCAAATCAGGTTCAATGCCAAGATGGTTCTGCATTTTTTCTGCTGTCTCAGGCATAACAGGATATATGAGGCCTGATATTATTCGGAGGCCTTCCAGCAGGTTATAAATAACAACTTCCAGCTCATTTCTTTGAGATTTTTTCTTTGCCAGTTCCCATGGAGAAGCGGCATCAATATATCGATTCATCCGGCTGATAAACTCCCATACATTTGCCAGGGCTTTATGAAAGGCAAAGTCCTCCATAGCACTTTCAAACTTTTCTGCTGCTTCCCGGGCGGAAGTTTTTAAATCCTGATGGAATTGCTCATCTATTTCAGGATCAGGTTCAGGAATTATCCCGTCAAAATATTTATGCGCCATGGATATAACTCTTGAAAACAGGTTCCCGAGATCGTTGGCAAGATCGGCATTAATCCGTTGAACCAAAGCCTCTTCTGAAAAATTTGAGTCAAGTCCAAAGGCCATATCCCGCATTAAAAAAAACCTGAAAGAATCGAGCCCGTATTTTTCCTTTATATGAAGAGGCTCAACAACATTTCCGATGCTCTTGGACATTTTGTTTTTGTCAATATTCCAGTATCCATGCACATTAAGGTGCTTATATATCTCAATTCCGGCCGCCTTAAGCATAATCGGCCAGTAAATACCATGTGGTTTTAATATATCTTTCGCAACCACATGCTGCGCAACAGGCCAGAATTTTTTAAAAAGATCTCCATCAGGATACCCCAAGGCAGAGATATAGTTCAAGAGAGCATCAAACCAGACATATGTAACGTAGTTATTATCAAACGGCAGCCGTATACCCCATTGTAACCGTGTTGTAGGTCTGGATATGCACAGATCTTCAAGGGGTTCTTTTAAAAACGCAAGCACTTCGCTGCTGTATCGTCGCGGACGTATAAAATCCGGGTTGCTCTTTATATGATCTATGAGCCAATCTTGATACCGGCTCATCCTGAAAAAATAGTTCGATTCCTTTATAAGTTCGGGTTCTGTGTGGTGATCGGGACATTTGCCGTCCACAAGTTCACGCTCGGTATAGAATTGTTCACATCCAAAACAGTATAACCCTTCATATTCATGGAAATAAATATCCCCGGCATCATAAATTTTTTGCAGAATTTGCTCAACCAGGGCAATATGCGATTTATCAGTTGTTCTGATAAAATAATCATAACCGATATTGAGCTCCGGCCAGAGATCCCTGAAAAATTCGCTGATACTGTCCACATAAGCGCGAACGCTTAAGTTTGCTTCTTTTGCAGCCCGTTCTATCTTGTCTCCATGCTCATCGGTGCCGGTAAGGAAAAATGTCTCTTTCCCGCACATTGAGTTAAAACGGCATGCTGTATCCACTGCAATTGTTGTATAGGCATGGCCCAGATGCGGTCGTGCATTCACATAATAGATAGGCGTTGTTATATAAAACTGTCCGGTCATCATTTCTCCTGCTATTCTCTTTTAATATCCTTTAATTCATATTCCGCAATAGAATCCTTATCTATCCGCACAGTCAACCGGTCACAGATTACATTATGCCGTATTACCTTACCTTTACCATCAGGGGTTATGACATTTTTACCTATGGCCGGGAATTTTTTTTTAAGCTGCCGGTAGGTATCATTCTCAAAAGTAAGACAGCACATCAGTCTTCCGCACTGTCCTGAAATTTTTGTAGGATTTAATGAAAGAGACTGCTCCTTTGCCATGCGTATGGAAACAGGAACAAATTTATCCATAAATGCCGAACAGCAGATTTCACGTCCGCACCTTCCCAACCCACCACACATCTTCGCCTGGTTTCGTATTCCAACCTGACGCATAGAGATTCTTACATGGAACTTTTTGATCAGCACCTTGACCAGTTTTCGAAAATCGACCCGGCCTTCAGCAGTAAAAAAAAAAATCAGTTTAGTCTCATCAAAAGTCGTCTCTACGGAAAAAAGACTCATTTTAAGCCCCAGTCTCTCTATACAGCTAATGCAGTAATCAAAAGCCCGTTTTTCAAAATCAAGATTTCTTTGCCTTTGTATAAAATCTTCCTCACCTGCGAGCCGGAACACCTTTTTCAAAGGCTTATCAAACGAATTTTCATCATAGGCCGCTGGAGAAACGGCTACATATCCGAAACCGAGGCCTTGCTCTGTCTCGACAATCACATAATCTCCATTATTCAATACAAAAGCTCCGCTGTCAAAGTTATAAACCTTTCCGGACGCTTTAAATTTAATTCCTACCATCTTGTTCATATGTTCAACTCCGATGGCTCATGTCCATCCATAAACAATGATTTGTTTATGCCCCGGCAAGCCTGAGCATCAATACATCCAGGGTCGTTCTTAAATTGGCATTGGCCTGGATATTTTTTTGGGCCTTATGAATGGCGTTAACTTTTGAATTTATTGATTTTATGGAAATTTTTTCAGAGGCAGATCTAATGCTCTTTATCATATCGGCATTAACAACCTTATCAGGAGAGTATTTATATATCGCAATATCTCTAAGCCATGTTTTAATCATTTCCAAAGACTCGAAGAGGAGCTCCTTGTTCCCTGATAATTTATTGGATAAAGCAAAAATCAGTCCATATGGCTCTGCAACAGCATCTGAAGGCTCACCGGTGAAACATTTCCGGGCAACATCATTAAGGAGCCACTTACGGTGGTTTATCCAGTTTACCCTGTTATTAGCACCCATTTTAAGCGCTTTTGAAAAACTGCCGTTCGCCAATGATGCAATAACCTTAGAGCTTTCAGGATCCAGCAAAAACTTTGCAACAAGCATTTCTGTAATGCTTGTTAAAGGAATCGGATTAAACCTGATATGCCGGCACCTTGATACAATGGTAGGTATAAGGTCGGATATCTGGTTGGCGGTAAGTATAAAAATTGTTCTTTCCGGCGGCTCCTCCAGTGACTTAAGAAGAGCATTGCCTGCTTCCGGTGTCATGCACTGCGCATCTGATATAATAACCATACGCATTTTTGCCTCGTATGGTTTCATGGCAATTATATCGCCAAGGTTACGAATCTGTTCAATCCTCATAAAAGCACCAACCGGTTTTATCAAAATTATATCCGGATGATTTGCTGACTCAATTTTCCTGCAAGATCTGCAACTGCCGCAAGGATTAATAAAAGAACCATCGCTTAATGCTGAAAAATCGGCTCCGGCCTGATCCCCGGTTATATGGCGTTTTTCCAAACAATTGCACAACATGGCAAAAGCTATGGCACAGTTTTTTTTCCCAACGCCCTCAATTCCGGTAAATAGTAACGCATGGGGCACAGCTCCTTTTTGAAACAGAGAGGTCAAAATTCTAATAGGCTGCTTCTGATCCGATATCGACTCAAATCCAGGCACAAATTAAGTATCCACCCTTTCTTTGAGTTCTTTACCAGCCTTAAAAAAAGGAAGCCTTTTAGGTTTTATCGTAACTTTCTTACCTGTCTTGGGATTCCTTCCCGTATAGGTTTTGTACTTTTTGACGAAAAAACTGCATAAACCGCGTATCTCTGCACGATCCTCATTTACCATGGCATCAGCCATTGAATCGAAAAAGATCTGAATAATACTGGATGCTTCCGCTTTAGAAATATTCGCTTCTGTTTTTAATGCGGTTATAAGCTCCAATTTGTTCATCTATCCTCCTCCATGTAAAAATTCGTATAATAATTCAAATATTGTTATATAAGTTTAATTTTATTAAACATAAGCTTCTGCTAAGTCAAGTTAATATCATAAAAGGTCTCATAATATTTCAGGAAGCTTCTCAATATCTTCTTGATTAATTTCTACGCTTGCAGATTGTCCAAGAGTATCAATATTAACCACAACCCTTCCCTGACCCTTGTAGCGAACAAAAATACCTGTCAGCCCGGCAAAGGGTCCGTACACAACTATCACCTTCTCGCCCTTCTTGATAATGTTGCCTGTAACAACTGTGGCATCGCAATTTACCATAATCTTAAGCGAATCAATATTTTCCTCGGGCACAGAAACAGGACCTTTCCTGTTACCCAGCAGACGAACCGCCCCGATTGTTTTTAAAATCTCAAGATGTTCCACAGGTCTAAGATCGGTCCTCACAAAAATATATCCGGGAAAAAGCGGAACATTTATCATGGCGTTTCTGTCGCGTCGTTTGCTCTTTACCTTTATTTTCGGGAGAAAAGATTCAAATGATTTTTTGCTCAGTCTATCATAAACAACATTTTCAAACCTGCTCCTTGTATGCAGGGAATACCATGAATAAACCAGTTTGCTTTCTTTCATATTATCTATTTTCTTTCAAATACGTTTTTGCCTCTTGCACCCATAATATCGCTCGTACCTATACCTCCCAGGCCGTAAAGATCAAACATTAATGCATACTCCAGATCACCGTCGTCACTGGTAAAGCCAAAATGAACGGCCCAGCACTGGGAAACATACATAAAGCCGACACCTGTTTTTATATTCTCCTTATAGCGCAGGTTTTCTTCATTTTCCAGGTATACCGAAAAACTGTCCGATAAATTAAGATAAAAATTCGTATAAATAGATTCGCTGTAATCTTTTGTATACCTGTACTCACAAAAAATTGCATCACCGCGATTATCGGATAATCTAGTCCTGAAATTAAATGACTCAAAAGCTCCATCATAAGGAGACCATTCAGAATCAGTGTTTATGGATAAATATTTATTCGGATCAAAATCAAGTTCTGCAAATATCGGTGAAAACGGCCGTTTCGTCGTTCTGTTGTCCCATCTGTCAGGATTATCCTCCCGCTCTTCATCGATATCAAAACTCTGTTCTAATTTAAATCTGCAGAACTCGCTGTAAGTATATTCCTGCGGTGCACTATCTTCCTTGTTGTTAATGGTTTTTTTTAATTTTTTTGATTTTGAAGTAAAAGTATTGGTTATTGAATATGTCAGAAGATTTTTTCTTTCTATCCGGTCAATGTAATCTAAATCAGGATATTTTTCCTGGGATTTGTCGGGGATATAGTCATAAACGATTTGCGGCCTGATCGTGTGCTTTATCTTTTCTATGGTTTCCCCATTGACCTGGAAGACATTATATAATTCCGTGGAAAGATCGAGCTTGATATCATAAATTTCTCTGAATTGTCTGTTTTGTTTATACTTTTCCGAATCATTATCCTCAAATTTACCAATATTCCAGTATGTTTCCCTAACACCTGCAGATGGTTCAAAAGAAAAGAAGTTTTTATACCTGAACGGCAAATAAAATCTTGGATGCACGTCTACCCTGTGACCGTTGGTACCATCTTCACTGTAAAAATATGAATATTGGGAGTCCATATTCCAATAAAACGGAGAATCTGATATCTGCTGTTTGGATGCATCAAAAGAGACATATGGAAGTCTCTGGAGAGTTGTATCTGTTTCATGACTGCGCCTTACTACCACATCATCGTACCATCGTAACTCGGTATTCAGGTTATACCTTGACCAGCGTTTATTTAAATTTAACCGGTTAATTCTCACAGGATCATCAGAATCATCCAGCTCTCTGCCAAAATTCCTGTTAAAATATCTTTTTGTTACGTTAAATCCTGTATACCCGTCCTCGAATTCCCGAAGATAATCCTGATCACTTACAATATCCAGATCCAGCCTGGCAAAAAATCCAAAGGGCATCTCCTGATCCAGCTTTGTCCTGAACCAGTAACGGTCGGAATTGGGACGAAATACGTCCGCTCCGTTATCATCATATCCCCAGTCATCACTCGAATTACCTGTACCGTCATCCACTTTCCTGTCATCCAGGAAATCATACATCAATGTTCCTTTAGACAAATTATTAAGCACATAACGATATTCAAGACCAAATTTATTTCCACGCTTACCCATGTAGTTATTATAAAAGGTGGCATCGGAATTCTCGTTTATGGCCCAAAAAAAAGGTTGCACATATTCAATCCCTTTGCGATCGGAATATCCCATTTCAGGAGTCAGCAGGCCGGACTGACGTTTTTTTTTAGCTGGAAAAAAGAAAAAAGGGGTATATATAACCGGTGTTTTTCCTGCCCATAAGGCCGCATGTTTAACGCTCCCATAGCCTTCGGCTGTCACCTTCAAATTCTTACCGGTTATTTTCCAGGCCGGAGCATCCCCGTCACAGGTTGTGATCGAGGCTGTATCGATCCTGTATGAATCTTCACCAATTTTCTCTATTTTGTCCCCTGTAATGTGGAAATGGTTGTCTGTCAAAAATATGGCGCCATTTGTCAATATGCCGGTTTCAGTTTCCATGTCCATTTCCATACTGCTGCCCGTCAACCAGTTTTTACCTGAACTCATGGTTACATGACCCGATGCATATGCTTTCATATTCCTGTGGTCAAAACGGACTCTATCGGCTGTCAACTTCCTGCCGGTTTTGCTTATGATAACCTGGCCCTCTGCAAAATACTGATCCGTCTTCTCATCATAACTTATCTCGTCGGCATCGATTTGCCATGGTTCATCAGGTTTGTCCTCGAATGCCCGCCCTAAAGTATCCGCAAAAGAAATAGAAGATATAAAAATAAATATAAGAATAAAGGCGGTGCAACAGGAGATGCCGGATCGGTTTATACTGTTTTTGAATATGTTCAATTGTTTTTTCCCAACTTAGACCTCGTTCATTAACTTAGCCTATCTTTCTGACTTTTTTTTACACAAAAACAAAGACAAATCGACATTTTTCATAAAAACAAAAAATATTGGTCTAATGATAACAGGCTGTTAAAATATTTGGGGGGTCAAAAATGATCAATATAGTGCCACAATGTGCTGTTGTGATATTTAGATGTCATTTTTTTATGTGCAACGGTTATCATATGTTTATCCGAAAAACAACGATCAAGAGTCGTAAAATCGGTGAACTGAAATGCGGGTGCAATACAAAAAAGTTACACAAATCAATATGGGTATTTCTTCCTCGGGCTGCCCTGAAAGGGCGATATATAAATGAGTCTCCATTAAAACTCGGGCATGAATTTTAATTCTTTGCTGTTGCTGCAGAAAATTCAACGAATCAATGACAATTCCGGCCTGTTTTACTCCTTCTTCAAGACAGCCATCAGAAAAATCAAAGGAATCAAATATTCCGGCTTTTACCAATAATCAGCAATTACCAACGTAAAGCGTTCTTTAGAGGATATCCTCATCAGCATCCAAATTGCCGGGAATTTATGTAATATAACTTACATTTCGCATCTTTAAAAGCACAATATATTGTGATGTTGACTGAAAATTTTACTATATAAAGTACAAACTAATTAATGAACTTTTCTAATAAAAAAGTGCTAATGTTTAGCATATCTATATATCGATATAACCCTTAAACCAAGACATAATATATAGTATTGTTAATTCAAAAAATATATGATTTAGGTGCGAAATGTAGAATATAATACTCTAAAAAAACAACAATAAACCATAAATGCCATATAAAAACTAAGGAATTCAGGGGACACCATACCTATATATTGAAATGAATCCAGTCAGGACAAAGCTTGTAAAAGATCGGGGTTGGTTCTAACTTCGGCCACTGCACATCCATAAAGAAGAAAAAAAAATGCTGATTATACCGTTAACCACTTGGTCATAAATATTTTTGAATTTTTTTTGATTGATTTCGAATTTTAATAGAAATATGCAGGAAACAAGGAAGGAGGGCGTACTGTAATACTACGACGACCGATAACGCAGTGAAATTATTTATATGACAATCTATAGATTGTTTTATTATAGTCCTGTGAGCAAAAGGGAATATAAATGATTCGATTGTGTCGACTGGTTGAACCCGAAATTCTTTATGGGGAAATCTTTAGAATCATCTCCCTCAATGCACGTACCCTATCTGCAATATCAGGGGCTCGGGTGATGCCGGTGACCATGGCAATACGCCTTGCTCCTTTTTCCAGAACGTCTTGAATATTCTTTTGATTGATTCCTCCCATTGTCGTAAAGGGTATCTTCAGTTTCGGGCTTATTTCCGCAATCGCATCCGGTCCCAGAAAACGGGTTAATTTTTTTTTTGTTTTTGTAGGAAAAACAGGTCCGATATTAACATAATCTGCTCCGTCTTTTTCTGCCCCCAGTGCTTCCTCCAGGCTGTGACTGGAAGCTCCCAGGAGAAGATCAGGCGCAATCTTTCTGGCGGCGCTGATGGGTAAATCATCCTGGCCGAGATGGACCCCGTCCGCTTCCGTGGCAAGGGCTATATCCAGATGGTCGTTTATAATAAGAAGTGCGTCATGAACGAGGGTCCGTTTTCTGAATTCCAGGGCAAGCTCGAAGATTTCCCTTTTTTCCCAGTCCTTTTCCCTGAGCTGAATAATTTTGGCTCCACCGGCCAGAACTGCGTCAAGAACCTTAATATTCGATCGTCCCCCTGACAGTTCCCGGCATGTTACCGGGTAAATATCTATCTTTTTAAATGCCTCCAGACGTTCCTTACGATTCATCCGCCACCCACAAATCTGATAAGTTCAAGTTCGTCATCGTTTACAAGGATTGTTTGCTCATATTTATTTTTATGTAACAGCTCCCTGTTAAGCTCCACAATTAAATTTTCCGCCGGAAGCTCCAGCATCAAAAGAAGAGACGAAATATCCAATGGCTTATCAAGCAGGCGCTCTTCACCATTCAGCTTTATTTTTATTTCCATACTATCCTTCAAGAAAGGCTTTGTCCCAGTCTTTCCAGACAGGTTCATAACCGCTTGAGGTTATCATTCTTGCAACATCTTCCGGAGACCTTATATCGGATATCTCAAATTGATTATCAGCATGTGCTTCCAGGGAATATCCGCCTGGAGAAGTTCTGCTTCCAGCGCTCATCTGGGTAATTCCCAAAGGCATCAGGTTATTTCTCAGTTGTTCCGGCTCCCTGGTGGATATTACCAGTCCGGCATCCGGCAGTAAGAGCCTGAAAGCACATATAAGCTGTGCCAGGGCTGAATCATTTACAGGATATTCAGGCTCATATCCGCCTGTTGCCGGGCGCAGCCTGGGAAAGGAAATGGAAACAAGGCTTTGCCAGTATTGTCGCATAAGGTAGATGGCATGCAGTCCTGTGAAAGCGCCCTCAACTCTCCAATCCGACAACCCAAGCAGGGTGCCGATGTTAAGACGTCTGAATCCGGCTGTTCCGCCCCTGTCCGGCGTCATAAGCCGCCATTTGTAATCGCTCTTTTTCCCCGCCGGATGTACTTGTTGATAGGTTGTTCTATTGTAGGTCTCCTGATAAACAGTTAAACCGTCTACGCCGCTTTGAATCAGAGATTTATATTCCTCTGTATCCATGGGATAAATTTCAATGGAGATAGATGAGAAAAGATTGTTTAAACTTTGGGCAATACGACAAAAGTAAGAAACCGGCACATCTTTCGGGGCCTCCCCGCTTACGAGGAGAATATGTCGAAAACCCAAATTATAAATGGTTTCCGCCTCCTGCATTACTTCTTTTTCTGTAAGTGTTTTTCGATCTATTTTATTGGTACGGTTAAATCCGCAATAAAGGCACGAATTAACACATTTGTTTGAAACGTATAGAGGCGCATACATCTGGATTATTTTGCCGAACCGACGTAAGGTTGTCCTGTGAGCCTGTTGAGCCATATCTTCTATAAAAGGTTCGGCCGCAGGAGAAAGAAGAGCAAGAAGATCATTATATGTTCTTATGTCCGTATAAAGAGCACGTCTCACGTCATCGGCTGTTTTTGCGAGGATAGCCGATTTGACGGCATCCCAGTTATATCCCTTTATTTTATAGGCAAAGCTCATTATGAATTGTTCCTGAGAAATCCTGTCAAAGGTGAACTTGCTTCAGCCTTAATTTTTTCTTTGCCTAATCCGGCCATGCAGGCTGTAAATCCGGCCTCAACACCCAGTTTGAAAGCCCTGGCCATGGCTATGGGGTCTGAGGCGACTGCAATTGCAGTGTTAACAAGCACTGCATCCGCTCCCATCTCCATGGCTTGAGAAGCGTGTGACGGTGCGCCAAGCCCGGCGTCAACCACGACCGGTATCTGAGTCTGATCTATAATGATGCGTATGGAATCAGCGGTTTTAAGTCCCCTGTTTGTCCCGATCGGAGATCCTAAAGGCATGACAGCAGCAGTACCTGCATCTTCAAGCCTTTTTGCCAGTACAGGATCAGCATTAATGTAGGGGAGCACAATAAAACCTTCTTTTACCAGGATCTCGGCTGCTTTAAGCGTCTCTATGGGATCAGGGAGAAGATAATAAGGGTCAGGGGTTACTTCAAGCTTTACCCAGGGTTTGCATCCGGCTGCTCTCGCAATACGGGCTAAACGTACAGCCTCATCAGCATCACGGGCGCCGCTTGTATTAGGTAGAAGAAGATATCTGTCAGTATCTATCGCCCCGATAATATTATCATCCGGATTTGACAAATCGGCCCTGCGAAGCGCAACGGTAACTATTTCAGTTCCGGAAGCAGCAATGGCCTCTTTCATGACATCATTGGAAGAAAATTTCCCGGTTCCCATGAGGAGGCGTGATTCAAAAGTTCGGTTCGCTATTTTAAGACATGGTAATTTTGTCAATTTGTTCTACCTTTATTCATAATGTAAGCATTCTATCCAGCGCTTTTTTTGCACCCTTTTTTATTTTGTACGGCACTTTTATAATATTGACCTTTCCCACATTTTCCAGGGACCATAAAAGCTTCTGAAGAGTTATTTTAGACATATTGGGACAAAGAGAATGTTTGAGTGCAAGTATTTTTTTTTCAGGATATTCAAAGGCAAGACGGTCTATCAGATTGATTTCAGTGCCGATTACGATTGTTGCACCTGCAGGAGCCTGGTCTACATAATTTACAATAAAACTGGTTGAGCCGGCGTCATCTGCAGCGCCTACCACTTCCTGGGGACATTCCGGGTGAACAACAACTTTTGCATCCGGGAATTTGTTTCTCATTTTTAAAATGTCTTCAACCTGAAAACGGGTATGTACCAGGCAATAACCCTCCCATAAAATTATTTTGGCTTTTTTGATAGCCTCTTTGGTGTTCCCGCCAAATGGCGTTTCAGGATTCCATATTATAACCTCTTCAGGAGGAATGCCCAATCTGTTTGCGGTGTTACGGCCGAGGTGCTTGTCAGGGAAAAAGAAAATTTTTTCACGCCTCTTAAAACTCCACTTAAGGGCTTCAGGTGCATTCGACGATGTGCATATGATGCCACCGTTTTTCCCGCAAAAATCCTTTACCACCGCATCGGCGTTCATGTAAACAACAGGTGTTATCTTATCTTCCCCTATAACCGATACTGCCTGTTCCCAGGACTCATCAACAATGGAAATATCGGCCATATTAGCCATCCAGCAGCCGGCGTCAAGATCCGGAATCTGTACTATCTGATTGGGCTGTGAAAGAATTTCAGCGCTTTCAGCCATAAAATTAACCCCGCAAAAAACAATAAAACGGGCATCATTATTCATTGCTGCCTGCCGGGACAGGGCAAAAGAGTCCCCCCCATAATCGCCAAGGTACACGATTTCTTTCCTCTGATAATGGTGGGTCAGTATTACAAGTTCTTTTCCAAGTTTTTTCTTAATCGTTTTTATACGTTTTATAATTTCTTTTTCATTAATATCGTAATGCATTATTTATTCATTTATCCTATTAGTTGTAAGGGCACGATGCATCGTGCCCCTACTGTGGGAATCTATAGATTTCAGGCTATTCAATATCCATAAGCAGTATGTTGGCCCCGGATTGTTCTAAAGCCTCCTTCATGGTTTTCAATGATTGGGACAACACATCAAAGCCATAACTTTTTTTTAATGATATATCATCAATCCCCTGTTTGTCCATAGCATTCAGAATATAATAGATTGACAATTTGCGTATATCTACTGCAGGCTGATATGCTGCAATTTCTCTATCATCAGAACAAACACAGGAAACGATTTTGCAATCCATAAGTTCGCCAAGCAGACTTGAAACAATTTTTTCCGGCGCCCCAAGTGATTCCGATAGCTGGGCTTCTGCTAAAGGCTCCTTGCACATAGCGAAATTTTTTACTATAAGATGAACGATCTGAAGCGCTAATAATCTTTTTAAAGTCAGGTTTATTTCTCCGGCATCCGGTTCAAAGGTATTTTTATCAAGACCCTGGTGAGCATAAGATAATTCCGTACCTGCAAGAACAACCAGCCAACTGATTTGAAGCCAAAGCAAAAACATGGGTAATGCTGCAAAACTTCCGTATATAGCATTATAATTGGATACACCTATCTGGAATGTGATATATCCCCGCTGGATAAACTGGTAAAGAGTGCCTGCCGCAATGCCGCCCAGCAGCCCGGAACTGAAATTCACCCTGGTATTAGGCATTATCATATAAATAAATGTGAAAAGTATCCATATCAAAACATATGGGGCCAGCTTAAAACTGAAAAATATAAGGGGGCTGATTATACCGAGCAGAGCAATTCTTTCGGTAAGCTGGGTGATCCTGGTTGTTATAAAAAGGGTAACGGAGCTGGATACTATAAAAATAAAGGGACAGATAATCATCAATGAAAGATAATCTCCAATTTTGCGGACCAAGGTTCTGGATTTATCTAACTTCCAGATATCATTAAAGGATTGTTCAATATTCCCCAATACTTTTATAACAGCCCAGAAAAGTAATAAAACACCTATACCGGCTATAAGGCCTCCTTTTGTCTTCTCCAGTAACGAATGCGAAAAATCGACTACCTGTAAAATCACCTCTTCCTGTCCGGGTATTTTTTCCAGGAGCAGTTTTTCAAGCAGTTTTTCGAATCCGAATCCACTTGCAATTCCAAATGCCAGGGCGGCAACCGGCACAATGGATAACAAAGACCAGAAGGTTAAGGCCGAGGCCATTAAATAACATTTGTCTTTGTTAAAACCGCGGATAGCCAGCAGAATAATTTTTAAAGATTTTATCACCAATCGTTTTACAGGGGATTGATCCGACAGCCGAATTCTCCAGATTCCGGATTGCTGAAATTTGAATATATTATAAAAGAAGCTATTTATTTTTTTTAAATAATTCATTTACAATAAATAATTATAACTTCTCAAGAAGTTCCGGTAAATCAGATAACAAGAGAGATGCCCACTGATAATAAATAATTAAAAAATAAATCTTACAGTTACTTTCAGCTTCCATTCTTAAACAGTGTGTATTGACAGGCGCTTGTCAGCGGCGCGAGCAGGAAATTACATTTACTAAATGGGAATGTATTTTGCCGAGAATACTGCAGTTGTTTATACACGCGGGGAAATGCTCTCTTGAGCCGCATTCCTTGCATGGGCTTTTTGTTAGATACCCGGATTCAAAATCGAATTTGTTCTTAACAGGATACTTGTCTTTTTTAAATTTTTCTGCTTGCGTTTTTAAATCCATGATTTGACACTTACCATATCATTCTGTAAATTACCATAATATATTTATAAAGAGCATCAAAATGGGGAGGGGTGGGTCTTCATTCTTGACAAACACAAAATAATGGGGAGTAAGATGTATAAAAAATACAAATCCGTCAAAAATGAAGACCTTACCCCCCGGGAAGATCATACGAAATTTATGAATCTTGCTTTAAAGGAAGCTGGAAAAGCAAAGCTTCAAAATGAGGTGCCTGTTGGAGCTGTGCTGGTGGATGAAAAAGGTGGAGTCGTAGCAATGGCGCATAATATGGTCATAGCACTATCCGACCCTACGGCACATGCCGAGATTCTTGCTATAAGGAAAGCTTCCGCAATACTTGCCAACTACAGGTTGTTAAATACAACACTCTATGTTACTATAGAACCTTGTATAATGTGTATGGGAGCATTAATTCATGCTCGCGTAAAAAGAGTGATTTATGGCGCAAGAGATTCAAAATGGGGTGCTGCAGGTTCACTCTATTGCTTTACGGATGATAAAAGATTGAATCACCATCCAGAGATAACAGGTGATGTGTGCGGGAAGGCATGCAGCAATTTGATCAGAGATTTTTTCATAGAAAAGAGAAGGAGTAAATAGTGCCTAATATAGTAATTGTCGGAACACAATGGGGCGATGAGGGCAAAGGTAAAATTGTCGATCTTCTCTCCAAAGATGCAGATATTGTTATAAGGTTTCAAGGAGGTAACAATGCCGGGCATACACTTGTTGTAGGTGGAAAGCAGTTTATCAGTCACCTGGTACCGTCCGGTATTCTGCAGGGGAAAACATGCATTATAGGTAATGGCATGGTTGTGGATCCAAAGGTTTTGATTAACGAGCTTGATGCATTAAGGGCTATGGGGATTGAGGTGGGATTCGACAACCTTAAAATCAGTGAAAAGGCTCATATTATAATGCCGTATCATAAACTGATAGATCTGGAACGGGAAAAGAAAAAGGGTGACAACAAAATCGGCACCACCGGCCGGGGCATCGGCCCCGCGTATGAAGACAAGGCAGCCCGAATGGGTATCAGGTTCAGCGAGCTGATAGATTCGGAAGTTTTTATAGAAAAATTAAAAATAGTGCTTGATGAAAAAAACTTTTATCTTGAGCATCGTTTTTCAGCGCCCACATTAGATCTCAACGCAATAATCGAGGAATATAATATATACGCAAAAAGACTGGCCTCACATGTTACAAATATATCGGTTATTATTGATAACGAGATAAAATCAGGGAAGCAGGTTCTTTTAGAAGGCGCCCAGGGTACTCATCTGGATATTGACCACGGCACATATCCTTTCGTGACTTCATCAAATACTGTTGCAGGAAATGCATGCAGCGGCGCAGGAATCGGACCGAAAAAAATCTCCGGAATACTCGGCATCGTAAAAGCATATACGACAAGGGTTGGGGAGGGCCCTTTCCCATCGGAACTTTTTGATGCCACAGGTGAGAGAATCCAGGAGAAAGGTGCGGAATTTGGTGCTACAACCGGCAGGAAACGCCGCTGCGGATGGCTCGATATGGTTATACTAAAAAATGCGGTCCGCCTGAACAGCCTGACCGGCCTGGTAATCACTAAACTCGATGTGCTTGGCGGCCTGAAATCTTTAAAGATCTGTACCGGCTATGAATGTGAGGGAAGGATCATTAATGATTTTCCATCCGATATAAAAAAGCTTGGCTTATGCAAACCTGTTTACGAAAGCTTGCCGGGCTGGGAAGAAAATATTTCCGGCATCACACAATTGGCAGAGCTTCCGGGTAATGCCAAAAAATATATAAAAAGGATAGAGGAACTTGCGGAAACACCGGCTCAGATCATTTCTGTAGGCCCGGGAAGAGATGAAACCATAATGGTTAACAATCCGTTTAATGAATAATCCCTGCAAATCGTAATAAATTATGAAAAATTACTGGTTAATTGCGATTTTTGTGTTGATTATTAATCTTCCATTCGGTTTCTGGAGGGTGCAAACCAATAAGTTTTCCCGCTACTGGTTCCTGGCAGTGCATATCCCTGTCCCGATTGTTATTTTACTCCGTCTTGTCGCAGGTACAGGATTGCAACTAAAGACTCTGCCAATTTTTATTTGTGCTTTTTTATCGGGACAATTTCTTGGGGGCAAATTCTACAGAAAATACAGGAAAAAATAATATGGAAGCACTCAAGACATTTGACATAAAAAATTCCATTGTGGAGTCGACAAATGAACTGTTTGAAACAATGCTTTCCATGGATGTGGAACTATCCGCTTCGGAAGGCTCTCCTGGTTTTGAAGGCGGAAGAATAACCGGTTCATTAAGTTTTGCCGGTAATTTAATGGGCAGTATATCTATTACCGTAAGCGACGAGTTTTCCCGGGTAATTACCGCGAGCATGCTGGGCATGGAAGTTGATGAGATTGAAGGTGAAGATGAAATCAATGACGTGATTCTTGAGGTATGCAATATTATAGGCGGGAACCTGAAATCTAATTTTAATGATGCCGGCATGCATTGCGTTATCTCTACTCCCTCAATTACAACCGGAATGAATTTTGCGATTGAATCGATGCACATGGATCGGTATGAAAATTATATTTTCATAAGCCAGGGGCATAAAATATTCATTGAGATATCCTTAAAACCCGAGGATAAATCTGCTGTTGACGCAAAAAAGCAACTTTCAAGCATAGATATTCAAAAATTCGGCACAATGGATATAATATCATCCACCGGTGATAAAGTGATTGAATTTTTTGATGCCATGCTTTCCATGGATCTTGAATTAACCGATACAGCCGATCAAGAGCCTGCTGATACGCCAAAACATGTAGGCACGGTCAATTTTGCAGGAGATGTTAACGGTAGTATCAATGTAAAAGTCAGCGAAAAATTCGCCCATGTTATTACAGCAAACATGTTGGGTATTTCTGTTGATAAAATCGAAAATGAGGGTGATATTAAGGATGTTATCGGTGAAATGGCCAACATAATAGGAGGAAATCTTAAAACAGCCTTTTGCGATTCCGGCCTGGAGTGCGTAATCTCACCCCCCTCAATTACCGCCGGCAAAAATTTCAAAATTTCCGTTTTGAATATGGATAGATACGAACGGTTTACCTTTAAGTTCGAGCATCATGATGTTACCGTTGAAGTCTGTATCAAAATAGATGAAGCATCACAACAGAAAAGCCGGGCAGCGGTAAAAGAAATCACTTCAATGGCAACGGCTGATGATCAACAACAAAATATTGACGACCTCGTTTCGGGTGCTTCTGATGCGGAAGTACCAGCCCCTGAAGATAAAAAGCCTACAGATACACGCCCTGTTGCTGAAGGTCAGGCAAAGAGCGCTGATGATGCTTCTGCAATGGAGGAGGATAGGAAAAATCTGGATTTGGTTCTTGATATTGCAATAGATTTAACCGTTGAGCTGGGCCGAACCAGAATCAAGATAAAAGATCTTCTTGCTTTGAGCCCTGGTTCATCAATCAGTTTTTCCAATCTTGAAGGTGAACCACTAGATATTTTGGCAAACGACAAACTGATAGCCAAAGGAGAAGTAATTGTTGAAAACCAGAAATACGGCATCCGTATAACCAAAATACTTAGCCGGATTGATCGTATAAAAAATCTTAAGTGATGTATGACCGCATTCGGCAAACTTCAACAAATTGGTATCAGGTTAAAATCCGGCTAAATGCGTTTGCCCTGTGACGTTTTGCCACTTGACACTCAACTTGCTTTTTGAAATAATTTAATTGTTCGAAATTTAAGAGATAATTTTTTTGATTTACATATAAATTAAGCACAAAAAGACTCTTTTCAAAAGTCTTAACAGGAGGATAGAGGTATGCTTAAACCACTGGTTATGTTAGTTGATGATGAAGCTCCTTTCGTGGAAACCATGACAAAACGTTTGAAAAAAAGAGAGCTCAAGGTTATGAATGCCTTTAGCGGCCTGGAAGCATTGGAAAAGATTGATAAAAATCGTAATACAGATGTTATTATACTTGATGTGAAAATGCCTGGAATTGACGGGCTGGAGACCTTGGAGAGGATAAAAAAGGCATATCCTATTATTGAGGTCATTATGCTTACAGGACATGCTACAGTGGAAAACGCTATAGAGGGCATGAAGCGGGGTGCTTTTGATTACCTTATGAAGCCGTGCGACCTGGAACAGCTTATGCTTAAAGTTAATGAAGCAACTATCAAAAAAAGGGATCACGAAAATAAAATCAAAGAAGCCAAGGTCAAGGAAGCTTTGACAAAACATGGCCTTGAATAGCCTGTTTAAGATTCCTTCACGAATAGCCGAACTTGCAAAGCAGAATTTTAATGCAAAGGTATTAAGGTCATTATTGTTCAGGTTCGGCCTATAGATCCTCACATAAGGATCGCAAATTAAATAACTTGAACAATATTATTTGTCTTTTGGCCCATCTGCTGTGTTGCATTAAATGCCGAATACTTCGAGTATTAAACCTTAATCCTTCATAATCTTTGTCCAATTTATTTAATCTCCGATCCTAAATAATTTCACTGCGTTATCGGTCATCGGAGGGTTCAAGATTTTGAACCCCTACTCCCTCTGGCCTTGTGCCAAATTTTAGGATCTGGTAATTACCTGATAATCTATATCTTGTTACAGCACTTTTAACATCACGGGAATTGCCACGAAGGTTCCCAGGGAGCTGCCAAGATTTGTAAATACTACAACCAGAAGTATCCTGGTGACCTTATTCCCCCAGAAGCCTTTTATGGAAAGGATATCTTTGGAAAGATTCTCAAGGTCTTTTACTTTAGGTTTTCGCATCACCGCCTCTATCAGCCCTGACACCCAACCGGCCGCAATCATAGGATTAAGGGATGTTAACGGGGCGGCCATGATTGAAGAAAATATTGTAAGGGGATGAGCCAGCGCTATTATTGCTCCTAGACCGGCAAAAAAGCCATTGGCTATAATCCACCATTTTACCATATCAGTGCCGGTTCCGGCGCCGCCGTAAAAGAAACCCAGGATAATAAAAAGACCAATCACCGATGGAATCAACCATTTTATAAATCCCGATGCCTTGCCTTTGGGCGGGATTTGTTCCAGTTCACTAATATCAATATGATCATTAAAGTGATTCTTGATACCCGGAACATGGCCTGCGCCCACAACAGCTACAATCTTTTTACCAGGGGCTGATTTAATTCTGGAAGTAAGGTACAGATCCCTTTCATCTATCAGAATTTTTTTTAATACAGGCACGGATTTTCCTACTTCAGACAGGATTGTTTCAAGTATATCCTCCTGCTTCATCCTTTCTATTTCTTCCTTATCAATATCATCTACCTGTCCCAGGGAGAGGACCATCTGGAATAGAAGTTTTATTTTTTGCCAAAGGCCCATGATACGCCATGTTCTTGACAGCGTAATGCGTATGTCACGATCAGCGAGATATATCTCCGCGCCTGCGGATTCACCTGTTTCTATGGCCCTTATCATCTCCTCGCCCGGTTTTACATCCAACTTTGCAGCTATCCTTTTTTGAAAGGAGGCCAGGAGAAGGTTTGAAAGCAAGAGAAATGCTTTTTTCTCCTTAATGACCTTGATGATATCCATCTCGAGCCATTTTTTTTTTTGCCTGATGGCCTGATACCTCGATTCACACAGTTCAACACAAACGGTGTCAGGTTTCTCCTCATTGATAACGGATTGCACAAGTTCGGAGCTTTCTTTGGATACATGAGCAGTACCTATAATAATAATTTCTTTATCTTCCTGATCAATACGATGAACAGCATCATTTCTATTTATACTCGGCATTTTCTGCAAAATTCCTTGTTTATTTTTTTAAATCTAATATACTTAATATTTTATCTTAATCAATGCAATATAAATATAACAAAATAAAGTAGGTTGGTTCCTTTTATGAAGCAGAAGCACCAAACAAAAAATAAAAGTCTTATATCCGGCGCAGAGCCCTTTTACCTTGAAACGTCTAATGAGGTTACACTCTTTGAAGCCGCTTATTTTGAAAGAGTTCCCATTATGCTGAAAGGCCCAACGGGATGTGGTAAAACAAGGTTTATTGAATATATGGCGTTTCGCTTAAACCGCAGCCTGATAACGGTTGCCTGCCATGAAGACCTTTTTGCATCAGATTTAATCGGACGTTTCCTGTTGAAGAATGACGAGACCGTCTGGAATGACGGTCCGCTGACTAAAGCAGTGCGCGCAGGTGCTGTATGCTATCTTGATGAGATAGTGGAAGCCCGCAAGGATACTACGGTTGTTATTCATCCTTTAACCGATAATCGCAGGACTCTTTATATTGATAAAAAAGGAGAAACTATACAAGCTAACGATAATTTTATTATGGTTATATCTTATAATCCGGGATACCAGTCAGTCCTGAAAGACCTTAAGCAGAGTACCCGTCAGCGTTTTATTGCAATAGATTTTGATTATCCGGATGCCGACAAAGAGGCTGTGATTGTTGCGCATGAAGGGAATATTGAAATGAAAACCGCTGAGCAGCTTGTGTCTCTTGCGGGAAAAATCAGAAACATCAGGGAACATGGCTTAACCGAAGGAGCAAGCACCCGCCTGCTGATTTATGCGGCCCAACTGATACGAAGAGGCATCCCTGATAATGAGGCTGTCAGATCAGCCGTTTGTTTACCCTTAACCGACGATAAAAGATTATTGGAGACCCTTACCGATCTGATTGATGATATATTCTGACTTCAATCATTCCAAAAAAGCCGGCACGGTTATTGCTTAACATGTATTTATTTTAACAGCAAACCGTCAGGAACTGAACATATACATGACTTTTATAGATTGTCAGATAATAACCTGATTTTAAAATTTGGCACAAGGCCAGAGGGAGGAAGGCGTATTGTAATACTCCGACGACCGATAACGCAGTGAAATTATTTATGTGACAGTCTATATTTATTCTTGGAGCTTATAATGATAGTAAAATGCCCCGGCTGTGGTGAAACATATGATATTCCGGATGATCGCCTTCCCAAAAAAAAGAGGGCTAGTTTCACTTGTCCGGCATGCAAAGGAATGGTTGAGTTAAATCTGGAGGAGAGAATTGTATTAAACAGATTGCTTGGCAAGCAAGTGGAACCGCCATCTGCGCCTGCAACAGAAACTTCCGGAAATAAAAAGACCGAGGCCCTTAAGGCTTCAATCCTCAAGACCATGGACGACCTGCCTCCCATGCCCCGGGTTATTTCAAAAGTCCGCGAAATCATGTCAAACCACAGGTCAAGCTTTAAAGATATCGCCAAGGTTATTGAGAAAGACCAGGCCATAGCGGCAATGGTCCTTAAAATTGCAAACTCGGCTTATTATGGGATGAGTGGGATGGTCTCCTCCATACACCAGGCCTCCGTGGTGCTTGGATACAATACCCTTAGCGAAATATTGACAGTTGCAGGATCATCTGCCCTTCTCGGCAAAAGATTAAAGGGGTATGATATGGATTCAGGGGCTCTATGGAGACATTCCATTGCAGTTGCAATTGGAGCAAAGATAATTTCTGCAAAAAAGCATCCTGTTATTGAAAATGAAGCTTTTTCAGCAGGGTTGATTCATGATGCCGGTAAACTTGTTATAGATGGCTACCTTTTTGCAAAAAAGAAAATATTTGACAATGAATTAACTAAAAACAAGCATAATATAATAAAAGCCGAAAAAAATACTCTCGGGTTTGATCATGCGGAGATAGCATCGGATTTATGCAAAAAATGGAGTATCCCGGATGATCAGAATATTGCAATAAGGTTTCACCATTCCCCTTCGGAATCTCCTGCGAACCGGATGGCATATATTCTTCATATAGCGGATTTAACAGCCACAATGGACAGTATCGGACTTGATGGTTTTATGGAGCAGGTGGAAGAGGGCGCTATGGATTATATTAACCTTGCGCCTGAAGATATGGAGGGCATCGCGCAAGAGGTAAATCTTGCTGTAGAAAAAATGGCAAACAATATTTAATTGTCTAAAAAAAGAAAAAGCTGATTTAAACATTAAAATTAATACCAAGAATGCCTTGATCGGCACACAATTCATTTAAAAAAATATTTTCCGTTAACGATTGCAAAACATAAAAGAATACTTTACAAGCTTAATTTTGTAAGGTATTATTAATTTTTTTAGTAAAGATCCTTAATCGTAAAGAGGAAAAGTATGTCAAAAATATGTGAAATATGCGGTAAAACACCGATGTTCGGGAATAACGTCAGCCATGCCCATAATATAACCAAGCGTCGTTTCAACCCTAATCTTCAAAAAGTAAGGGCAAATTATAAAGGCCGGGTAAAAAAAATAAAAGTATGCACTAAATGTATCAAAGCAGGCCACGTGATTAAAGCACCTTAATCTGCTAAATGTCTATTCTTTTTACACCCTGAACTCCTTCAACCATTTTGAGAGCGTATATTATGCTCTCAAGATGGGTAGTATTATTTACAGTTATGGTGAAATAACTTGTTACGCTTCCGTCATCTGCGGTTTTTGTGTTTACGTTGAGAATATTAGTATTTTTTTTGCTGATATTGGATGCAAGATCTGCCAATGATCCTATCCTGTCTATTGAATAGACTGCTATTTTAACAGGATATGCTTCAGCAATTTCATTGTTCCATTCTACATCTATCTTTCTTTCAGGATTCATTTTTAAGGAGTTTATACAATTGGCCCTGTGTATGGTAACGCCATACCCCTGTGTGATATAACCTGTTATGGGATCGCCGGGAACGGGCTGACAGCACTTGCCGAACTTTATCAGGATATCATCCGCGCCTTTTACAAGAATTCCGGTTGCGCTTTTTTTCTTTTTATTATGAACGTCAATTTTGCCGGGCGGCGGTTCTTCTTCGATTTCTGTTTCCGTATCAGTAATCAGTTTTCTGATTATCTGCATGGCAGTGGTTTTACCAAAGCCGATACTCGCTATAAGATCCTCGATAGTTTTAAACTTGAAATCGTTTGCTATGCTCTCCATTTCTTCTGTGTTGGCTATCTTGTTAAAATTAAGTTTATACTTGCGGAAAGCCTTTTCACAAATTTCCCTGCCCAAACTGATACTGCGAGATTTTTCCTGAATTTTTATCCACTGCCTGATTCTTGAGCGGGCTTTTACTGTTTTAACAAAATTAAGCCAATCACGGCTGGGATGGTGTCCCTTTGATGTACGGATCTCTACTATATCAGCAGTGTGCAGCTCATATTTTAGAGGAACAATATGACCGTTCACCTTGGCGCCGGTACATTGATCTCCAACTTCAGTATGAATCATATAGGCAAAGTCAACCGGTGTTGAGCCCTTGGCAAGGGTTTTTATCTCCCCCGTGGGAGTGAAAATATAAACCTCATCCGGGAAAAGATCTATCCTTACGTTGTCCAGAAATTCATCCGGATCGAGTATATTTTTTTGGTTTTCAACCAGATTTTGAATCCAGGCAAATGTATTGCTGGTTTTTTCATCTATTTTCAGTCCCTCTTTATAACTCCAATGTGCCGCAATCCCGGATTGGGCGACCTTATTCATTTCATATGTTCTGATTTGAATTTCAATCCTTTCACCCGAAGGGCCTATCACGGTAGTATGGAGAGACTGGTACATGTTGGGCTTTGGCCGCCCGATATAATCTTTGAACTTTCTATCTATCGGTTTCCACAAAGCATGTATTAATCCCAGAATTTCATAACAATGTGGTATAGTATCCACTATCACTCTGAATGCTATAATGTCGTAAACATCTTCAAGTTCCAGATTCTGAGTGATCATTTTTTTATAAATACCGTAAAATCCCTTATACCTGCCGGTAATTTCACATTTTAAGTTATTATCTACAACTAGATCGTAAATATATTGGGTAACGATTTTAATATAATTTTCCCTTTCCTCAGTATCTTTGCTGATGAAATTTTTTATTTTGTTATATTCATCAGGATAAAGATATGTCATGGACAGATCTTCAAGATCTTTCTTAATCCAGTAAATACCCAGGCGGGAGGCAATCGGTGTATAAATATCGAGAGTTTCCCTTGCAATTGCCCTTTTTTTCTCCTCTTTTTTATGGAATTGAAGGGTTTTCATATTATGAAGCCTGTCTGCCAGTTTAATTAAAATGACCCTGATATCATCAGCCATGGCAAGGATCATTTTTCTTATGCTTTCAGCGTGGCGGGCATGGGAATCATTAAATTTCAGAGCGCTCAGTTTTGTTACTCCGGCAACGATATGTAAAACTTCCGGTCCAAAAAACTTTTTTATTTCATCTGGGGTAGCGTTTGTATCTTCGATTACATCATGAAGCAGGCCGGCTGAAATGCTCACTGCATCGAGCTTCATATCGGCCAGAATCCCTGCCACTTCAAGGGGATGTGACAAATAAGGCTCACCAGACAGACGCACCTGGCCTTCATGCACCCTGGCCGAATATATATATGCACGTTCTATTATATCCAGTTCCGCATCCGGATAGTTTTCGGTGATTTTATCCAGTATATCGTTAATACGAATCATAGGTCTGCTCAAAAAAAGTTTAGGTTCTCCATTCTAATAGGATTTTGCAAAAACAACTCTCATGTCGCTGGAGTCGCCGCAGCATATACATTTGCCGTCGTCTTTTGTATTGTTTTGGGGTATTGAGCGTATAGTAACACTCAAATCTTCTTTAATCCGTGACTCACATTTCTCTGATCCGCACCAGTGGGATAATGCAAAACCGCCATATATTTCGGGTTTCTCAATATTTAAAGGAGTAAAAAAATGGTAAAAGTCTTTCTTGGTATCGATTGCCATCGTATTATCCTTTTGAAAAGCAAGTGCACGATCAAAAAGATTAGACTGAATTTCATCCAGAATATCCTTAATCGTCCCGACAAACTGTTCCCTGGCTATCGATGTTTTTTCCCGGTGGCCTTTATCTCTCCTCCCCACAAAAAGCGAGTTCTTAGCGATATCCCGTGGTCCGATCTCAACTCTCAGGGGTATTCCTTTTTTGATCCAGTCCCAGCCCCTTGCGCCTCCGGTTTCTCTTGTATCAACCTCTACTTCTATTCTGCGGTTATGGTAAAAAATCTGTTTAAGTTCATTGGAAAGATTTTCTGTAAATTCCATTACCATGTTTTTTTCTTCCGGCTTCCTGAAGATAGGTAGAAGTACAACATGGGCGGAAGCAATTTTAGGAGGCAGCACAAGGCCGTCATCATCACTATGGGTCATGATCAACCCCCCGATCAGGCGCGTGGAAACGCCCCAAGAGGTAGTCCAGGCAAACTCTTCCTGTTCCTTGGCGGACTGAAATATAATACCGGATGATCTGGCAAAATTCTGCCCCAGGAAATGCGATGTGCCGGCCTGAAGAGCTTTTCTGTCCTGCATCATTACTTCTATACACATGGTATCTACTGCGCCTGGAAAACGTTCCGCAGGAGTTTTGCAACCCTTTATTACCGGCATCGCAAGATATTCTTCCGCAAATTCAGAATAAAGGTCAAGCATTAAACGGGTCCGTTCCATCGCTTCTTCTTTGGTTGCATGGGCGGTGTGTCCTTCCTGCCATAAAAATTCGCTGGTCCTTAAAAAAATACGGGTTCTCATCTCCCATCTTACCACATTTGCCCATTGATTTATTAATATGGGAAGATCACGATAACTTGCAACCCACTTTGAAAATGAATCCCCAATAATTGTCTCGGATGTCGGTCTGACCACCAGGGGTTCATTTAATTCTCCGGCCGGGATCAATTCTCCTTTACCGCCTTTTTCGAGCCTGTGGTGCGTCACCACCGCACATTCTTTTGCAAAACCTTCCACATGCTCAGCCTCTTTTTCAAGAAATGAAAGAGGAATAAAAAGCGGGAAATAGGCATTTTTTACTCCTGTTGCCTTGAACATATCATCTAAAACATTTCTTATATTTTCCCATATGGAATATCCCCAGGGCTTTATAACCATGCACCCCCTGACCGGTGATTTTTCAGCCATATCTGAAGACTTGACAACCTCTTGATACCATTCAGGATAATTGTCAGAACGTGTCGGTGTTATCGCAGTTTTTGTTTTTTTTGTCATAAAACAGATCGCCCTTCATTATATAAATTTACTCAAAACAGACTCCAATTTTTTTGTATAGCCCCCGTAAAAATGATCCGCTCCGTTAATAATCTCAAGCACGGCTTTTTTGTTCCATACCGGCAGAGCCTTTTTTAGCAGATCAGGCGGTGCATAATCATCAATGCTTCCGGTTACAACCAGTTTTAAGCCCGGGATAGATGTAACCGGCTTAAAATCGATAAAAGCAACCGGAGGAGATAGGAGCACAATATTTTTTATGGATGCATCCTTACATGCTACGAGAGAATTTATCCATGCGCCATAAGAATAACCGGCAAGTTCAACCTGGTTTATACCTGTTGAAGCTATAAATGATAACGCTGAGCGTAAATCCTCCTGTTCGCCCTGGTCATTATCGTAATTCCCCTGGCTTTCCCCAACTCCTCTGAAATTAAAACAAAAAGTCGTATAATTTTTTTTTCTGTATACTTTTTTTATGGATTCCACCACATAATTATGCATATCACCGCCATAAAGCGGATGTGGATGTGTTATAATAATACCTTTATCACTTTCACCTTTATTTAGCAATCCTTCCAGTTTTAGCTCATAGGATTCGAAAAAAACTTTTTTTTCCATTTTTACCTTTTTAAATAAAAACAGGGGTCACGTCTTAATTTCTGACAAGCATCCGGATCACCGGACGGTAAAAAAAATCAGAAATAAAGGCATGACCCCTGTATGGGTTTCTGTATATATATCTATTTTAAAACAGACATGGGAGAGGATATAATCTGTTTTACCTTTGCCTCCCTTATACGTTCGTCATGTTCTGCCTTTCTCTCATAGGCTTTGTCAATTTTAGACAGCAGATCTTCCGTTTCACATGGTTTCTGAAGAAAATCATCAGCCCCAAGTTTCATCCCTTCTATGGCTGTTTCCACTGTTGCCTGTCCGGTCAGCATAATAACTGCAGTCAAGGGCTTTAACTTCTTGATTTCCCGCAGAGCATCTATTCCGCTCATGCCTGGCATGGCCACGTCTAGAATTACCACATCAAAATTATATTTTTTTATTTTTTCAATAGCGCCTTCGCCACTGAAAGCTGTGTTTACGGAATAGTTGCGAATAGATAAACGCTCTGATAATGTTTGTACGAATTCTTTCTCGTCATCAACTATTAATATACGTGTTTGCATGCCTGGCTCTCCTTTTACTTATAAAATTAAGATCATAGCGGATTATTGTGGAGATTCTATTTATTGAGCATATACTAATTAAACTTATGCCATCAGGTATTAGTTGTTAGGTCTTAGCTTTTAGCAGTTAATACATACTAACAGTTAAATGCTAATAGCTGTTCATCATGGATTAGCAAACTAACCCGTGATGAACCTCCTTTTGGAATTAATTATCTGAAAATTTATACATCATTTTCCATTTAGGGCTCGCTCAAAAATAATTCTCAATTGTTTTAAACATATACCCCCAAATGTCAAGTAGTTTTGGCAGACCTGACACATGAAGTTGTCCGCTGGATTTTTAACATTAAAAGAGAAGAATCTATGGCTTAATTTCCATTGTCGGATAAATCCCCTTTAAATCCCCAGCAGGATATGGCTGAATCGTGTTAAATGAGATATTTTGATTTTTTTGAGCATGCCCCCCTGCATTATCATCTGATACATCAAAAAAGGCTCCGTTGGCGTGAAGTATATGATCGATCCTTTCCTGAAAGGCATTAATAAAAATGCCTCCATTTCCTTTAAATTTCATATTTCCCAGTTTAAACTCATTTCTTATCTTTGAAAAGGATTCTAAAGGCATTCCGTTTAATTTTAGATCCTCTGCATTTTTAATATATCCCCATACAATAAAACCGGAAGGAATTATCAAGGGCTCTTCGAGATCAATGATCGTATGAGGCATAACAATACAGCCATCTCCTATAATAAGAGGTTTATCAATTTTACCCCGTACAAAGGAATTAAACCCTACAAAAATCTTCTCGCCCAGTCTTGAATTGATAATTTTTGCTCCATGAGCTGTGATATCATACCCTTCAAGATGAGAATGTATAATATAGCAGTTTTCCTGAACATTTGCTCCCTTTCCAAGACTTGCATCCTCCAAATAAGCTCTTTGTGCTACGAGAACATTTTTACCTATTCTTGTCTGACCTCGTACAACTGAATACCTGTCTAAAGCAGTATTTTTCGGTATGGAAACAGGATTTTTTCTATTGATAAACTCAAAAACATTTTCAAAATCCACTTTTCTGTTTTCAACAAAATCCATTAAAACGCCTATGGGCAAATTTTTTGAATCAAAATCAATATATTTTTTTAAAATTTCTTCAGAAAATTGATAATGGAAATCAAATTTGTCTTTATATGATACCCTTATAGTACCCGGATTCACTTTTTGGTGGGCAAGCTCTTCTACTTGTATATAGGAAAATTCCCCGAAAACACAATCATGAATAGTTGTTAAATCAACTGTACTAAAAGGCCCTAAAAAGCATCCTTCTGTTGATGATCCATGAATATTTGTAAAATGGGTTGAAACTGTATTTTTTATATGAAAAATTTCCAGGCTTTCAGGGTCATGGGAAAAATTATGTACAAGGGTTTTAATCAAAATACTATCAGTTATTTGTATTTCTTCATCATCGTAAACAGGAATTTCATAATCTTTATATTGATAAGTAGTACCTTTACTCTTTAATTCATCTCCTCTTATATCGCTTTTATACAATATTGAATGATCTATTTTACTTTTCCCTAAAAAATAACTGCCGGCAAGGGACGAATTAATGAATTTAAAGCTTAATTTGTGATGAGGCGTTATACCATAAAAAGCGTAAAATTTTGACAATCGACATTTTAAATGTATATCGTCAATATAAGGGTTAACATCAAAATCGAGTTCCCTGAGATTGATGTTGACCCTTTGAATGATCCTTTTTATAAGCGTTTCAATTTGTTTCATGTTTGCGGCCTTTTAAGTAGATGTTTTGTTTTATAGATTTACAGATAAATAATTTCCCTCTATCCTTCCCCATTCAGGCCTTCCCCATTCAGTGTTCGCCAAAAACCATCCCCATCTGTTGGTTTTAAACAGGGCACCTCAAAGATTATGCAGTTTTGGCAAATATAGGATAAGCTCTTTTTCTTCGGCGCTGACTGTCAGTTCAGATTTAAGCATACCAAGCAGGGCTGTTTCCCGGTCGGAAGGAAAAGTATCCGCAAGCTCTGATGTCAAACCTTCAAGCCCGGCAAATCGAATCCGGCCGCCTGAACCTGTTTCTTCGATAAGTATGCTGATTGTCTTGGCCGAACCGGTTATGTTCATAGCGAAATCAAGACAAAGCCATATCAGGTTTTCCAGAAAAAAAGCTGCCGTGCTGATTATTACTATATTTTCAGGTGGCTTAATTTCAATTGTAATGCCGCGCATGGAGGCAAACCTGTGGGAGAGAGTGACCACAAATTCAACGGTTTCCCGCAAATCAAGATCTGCTTTTATTTGATCAATAGTGTGGGAGAAGGTGTTCATATTTCGAACAATTTCATCTGCCCGACGTATTTGTACCAATATTTTTGATGCTACATTTTTCAGGCGCTTCGGGTCAATCGGCATTCCTTTATCAGCCATGATAGTAAAATCGTCTAAAAGCCCGGCATTTTCATTGATAATGGCCAGAACATTGTTGATTTCATGTGAGATCGAAGCTGATATTTTTCCAAAAAACTGAAGGCCTGACTCGCCAATTATGTTGATATCAGAATTCATTAAACACCTCAGTGACTATGTAGAGCCTCTTTTATTTTTTTGATAAGGTCGTCAATATCGACCGGCTTAAACAGGTAGTACTCTTTGCCTACTTCATTCGAAATGGACTGGAAATCATCTTCCGACCCGTGTCCCGTCATGAAAATATATTTCATGTCAGGGCATTTTTCCTGTAATATCTTTTTTAGTTTACGTCCGCCTAATTTGGGTAGCTTTACGTCCAGCACGGCAAGATCAAATTTTCCATCTTTCACCCGCAAAAGAGCTTCCTCCCCTGAGATAACCCACTCCGCGTCTATTCCCCTGATTCCTAAACGTTCTGCCAGAGCCGAGACCAGTTCTTCTTCGTCATCTACCAATAATATTTTCATTTGCCTCAATCCTCATTTTTCTTAGTGTTAAGAGGTAATGTTATCGTAAAGGTCGTTCCTTTGCCGGCTACACTTTCCAAGGCGATTTTACCACCGATTTCGTGAACAAGGCGATGGGTTATAGTTAAACCAAGACCTGTTCCTTTTTTTTGCTTAGTTGAAAAAAAAGGCTCAAAAACAAGATGCCGGAGTGATTCGGGTATGCCGCATCCATCGTCAGAAACTTTTATTTCAACATATTTATCCTTTTTTTTCTTTGCCAATATATCCAGGTGCCCACCGTCATTCATGGCGGCAAAGGCATTGTTGATAAGGTTAAGGAAAATTTGCTGTAGTTTGCCACGATCATTTGTAAAGAGGGGGATATCATCAGCTACATGTAAATTAACTGTTATGCTCCGGTATTCGGCTTCTTTGCCCAAAAATCCAAGTACATCAGATATAACTTTTTTCAGGTTGATGGTTTCAATACTTACATCCATGTGCCGAGCGAAGTTCAATAGGCGTTTTGTGATAGTACCGGCTCGCTTCACAGAAGATAGCACTGAGTCTATAAGTCCGATGATCTTTTCATCATTTTGGTATTCTTTTTTTATTTTGAAAAGATCTTTAATGAGCCCTGCCTTTTCATTGATAATAGCGAGGGGATTGTTGATCTCATGGGCAACACCTGCCGCCAGCCGTCCGATGGACGCCAACCTGTTGGTGAATTCCACCTGATGCAATGTCATGACTCGTTTTGTGTCGGCTAAATGTATCCGGTTTACCAGGTGGGTGGTTATGCTCAAAGTTACTATCAGTATAATTGTTATACTGATACAAAGAAACCATATCAGCACCATCCGGGTATTGAGCCATGTCTCCATAACCTCTTTTTTTTGCTTGACCACCATCAGGATGAACGGGCTGTTTGAAATATATCTGTAGCCGATAATCAGCGGCACGCCATTGGTGCCTCTTCCCTCCAGCACCCTGGTTTTAGGAGCATATCCAGGAACAGGAAGTGATATTTTCTGAAAAACTTTTCCATATAAGCGTGATGGGGTCTGGAGTATTCCGGCATGGTTTATTAGAAATGCATCCCCCTGCCCGGCCATTTCAAGATTGTGGAGAAGGTTGTTGTACTGTTTCGTATCAAGGGTTGCGCGGAATACATAAAAAGAGCCATCAGGCAGGATACGTTTTATTGCGATAACGACATGTGGTATTTTTCTGAATCCCAGGAATACATCGCTTATATATACACCCTGGTCCAAAACCTGTTGATACCAATTCTGTTTACTGTAATTGCGGCCTTCAAGATTGTATGGACCGGCATAAACTTTTTGCCTTCCCCCATGGGTGATAACTCCCAGATCTATAAACCCGCTGAATCCTTTCTTTATGTTATCCAGCAGAGCAGCAAGCCTGGCAGGATCAGTCAAAGACTCAAAAGTGTTGTCACGAACAATAAAATCCAACGCGGATCGGCGTTCAGTTATGAAAAATGAAATACTGCGCTGTGTATTGGATACGAGCCTGGCCGTGCGGAGCATGATATCGGACTCAATCGACTGCTCTGTAACGTTGTAGTCAATCAGTGTTATAGAGATCAGGGGTACCAGGGAGACTCCTGCAATAAGCAGCACTGTCAGGCACCAGATTCGTCGAAAATTGAAGCGGTGTTCTGACTTATGTGGCGACGTATCATGATAATCCCAGAATTTAGGTTTTAACATTTTTGGTATCATTATATTACCATATCAACCTGCGAGCCCTAAGCGCGCTGGTTAAAGTTTTTCCGCATTTTTTCATTTGCCTGTTTGATTGTATCGCTCAATAGTTCGATATCCACAGGTTTATGCATATATGCGAAGGCACCCAGATCCATGCAAGTTTTTTTATCTTGCTCTGAACCGTGGCCGGTGAGGATGATGACTTCTACGTCAGGATTTGTTGATTTTACCCTGCGTAACACTTCAATTCCGTCAATGCCGGGCATTTTGAGATCGAGTATCATGACTTCAGGTTCTTCGTCATTGATCAGGTCGAGGGCTGACTCGCCATCGTATGCTACAGCAGAACCCATATCACGCATGAGCAAACGCTCGGACAAGGTCTGCACAAACTCTCTCTCGTCGTCAACCAGCAGAACTTTTGAGGGCATCTCGAAATCGTATTTCCTGTAGCTGTCAGTCCGGTAATATCCCTCTCCAACCTCTGTTTTCACAGAGCGAACATCAGGGATTTTTTCGGCTATAGATTTAAGCTCATCCTCCAGTCGGCTCAGCATCAGGACGTGTTTGTTAATCGTAATTGTGACAATGCCGTTCTTGGCGCTGACACCTACATTATGCCCCTCATCAGCCAAAGCTACTTCGGCTTTAGCTGCAAGAAGAAAATCCGCGACAGCATTTTTTGTTATATCAGTATGCTGAAGGGCTTCTTTTTTTGCATTATCCCTGATAAGAGCTGCCGCATTCTTGACATCTGTTTTATCCATAGGGATTACCAAATCATAAATTTCGGGATCCCATGGATCCTTGATTTTAAACAGGATATCAATCCATGCGCCCCTGTTGCCATCCTGCTTGTGGATTAATGTGGTCGCTTCTTTTTTTGTCAGCCCATCCTTTTCATATGCCCGGGAAACCCTGTATTGCATATCTGCAATAAGGCAAACCCTTAAAATATGACTGATATTTTGAGAAACCAGCTGGGACGTGAATCCGGTAATAAGCAGATTATCTTCTGCAAGCATTTCAGCTATGGTCAGCCTGAGATAGGCAATGGAACGTTCCTTTTCGTGGGTGAATTTATTAAAGATGGAAGGCCTGGATGAAAAGGCCTTCGTTATTTTAACTTCGGATATGCCGGAGCCGGCTGCTGCGCGGACAACAATATCTTTATCGGTAATCAATTTGAATCCGCTGCCTGAAATAATCTCTTGCGCTACGGCGTCTTCATTACAAAAGCTGCCACTGAATATCGTAATATTAGACATTTATCTTTCCTTTTTTTATTAATCAGTCAAGCAAGATACGTTCATGAGTGGACATGTATCTTCCCACTCATCCTTGTGAGCCTGGGAGTGGATTATATTTAAAGCATTTTCCATGGTCGGATAGATATGGTCCTCGCCGATTTTAGCTAATAAGTGGGTGCGCTTCATAATCTTCATAACCGTCTCATTCACACCACTAAAAGAAATATCTATACCAGAGCTTCTTACGTTGTCAATAAACAAGGATAATGTATCCTCACCCGATGCGTCAATATCACTAATCCCGTTGGAAACAAGTATTATATGTTTAAGTTTTTTCTTCCTGCGCAAAAGTTCCATGGCCTGATCTTCGATATGGCTGGCGCTGGCAAAGAAAAGGGGACCTTCAAAACGAATCATGGCTACAAACTCGCATTCTTCGAGGCCGTGTTCAATGTAATCCCGTAGAGATTTATCCGGAGCCCTTGAAAGAGAGGAAAGAGTCGGCCTCATGCTCTTGAATAAAAATACGAGCAAAGAAAGTGCAACTCCGATTTCAATCCCTTTTTCTAAATGAGGCGCAAACATAAGCGTACAGATAAATGAAATTATGGAAATAGCCCCGTCGTACCACTGAACTTTCCAGGCATGAATAAAACCGGAGATATTAACAAGTCCTATAACCGCCATCATAATAACAGCCGCCAGCACCGACTGCGGGAGATTATAGAGTAAAGGGGTAAAAAACAGGAGCACAATAATAACAGCAATACTTGCAAAGACGTTCGATAATCCGGATACCGCCCCGGCCTGCAGGTTGACCGCAGATCTGGAAAAAGATCCTGAAACAGGATAACTCTTTCCAACTGAACCGATAATATTGGCGATACCTTGACCTATCAATTCCTGGTTGGGGTCGAGCCTTTGGCCTGTTTTTGCAGCCATTGCCTTTGCAATAGAGATTGCCTCCATAAAACCCAGCAGTGAAATTATGGCTGTAAAGGGTAAGAGGTGTAAAATAATTTTAAAGTCTAATTCAGGGACGGTTAACTCGGGCAGTCCCTTGGGGATCACGCCTATCACTGCGCCGCCACCGGTAATTAACAGCTTGTCCGGATCAAGACTACTGTTGCCTACCTTGATTCTCCATTCCCGGCCATCGCCCTTGACGCCGGGTGGAAGTGTTCCTTTGGAATAAAATTTTATGGAACCATCAGGCTGTTCTACGCCCTCAAATAATAAACCCCTGATAACTTTACGGCAATGGTGTATTTTTTTTTTAAAAATATTTATATTTTCATTAAGCACTTTAAAATTATGTTCAGCATCGAGCAAGGCTATTATATCGTGGGATTTGCCGGCTTGATCCAGTGCAAAATTAACCTTGGATCGCTCATTGGCAAGCTTAGTTGCAGTATCTACGTTTTTATTAAAATCCGCAATCAGCGCCCGGGCATCCAGAAATTCTATATCTTTGATATCTACAACCAGGTTATGTTCAAAACCGATTGCCCATGAGATAAGTATGGTTACCACTACCGCTACGAGGACATTAGGTATTTTGGGCGATATTTTACGCAGGCCATACATAATACCAAAAGCCAGCAGGCCTAATAGCAAAGTAGGCCAGTGGGTATAATGAAAGGCTGCCTGGCAGACTCGCCATATCGTTTCATAGTGGTGTTCAGCCTTGTCAACATAACAACCGAACATTTTTGACAATTGGGATGAGGCAATAATAATGGCGGCCGCGTTTGTAAATCCATTAACAACAGGATGGGAAAGAAAATTAACAATAAGGCCCAGCTTGCATACGCCAAGAATAAACTGGAAGGCGCCGACCATAAAGGCCAGCAAAATAGCATAAGCTATATATCCTTCACTTCCTGCAGTAGCCAGGGGCTCAAGAGAGGCGGCCGTCATGAGTGAAACTACAGCTACCGGTCCTGTAGCCAGTTGGCGGCTTGAACCGAACAATGATGCCAGCATGGGCGGCAGAAACGATGCATAGAGACCGTAATATGGCGGCAATCCCGCCAATTGCGCGTAAGCCATGGATTGGGGGATTAAGACCAGGGCCACTGTAAGTCCTGAAAGAGCATCTATTCTCAGGCTGTCAGAGCCGTAATTTTTAAACCAGCCAAGAAAAGGGAAAATTTTATTGAGCATTGTTTATTACCTCTATACTTGTGAGATTAATTATCTGAAAATCAATAAAAGTAAATGCAAACTGATAATCCTCTCAATTTCTGGGTTAGACTCAAAATAGGGGTTAACTCTTTTGCAGCATCCTTCTCACTGACTCAATTAATTCCCCATAAAGAGCGTCAGCATGATAAAGGTTATATGTGTTCAAGCGCACAAGACCATCGACCATACTGAGGACTATTAATGAAGCTTTTTTGGCGGGCATATCACGGATGGATCCATCTTTTTGACCGCGCAGCACGGCACGTTCAAAGATATTTAATAAACACGTATAAATAGTGTCAAGATAACCCCTGCAGACCGGATTTGCCTCCGCAAGCTCATAAGCATCATGCCGGTGAAGAAGAAGAAATCTGTCCTCCATGGTGCCGGCTAAATCAAGATAAAAAGCTACTGCCTTTTCTATCGTGTCAAGGCCGTTTTTGAATTCATTCTCTCTAATGTACAGCTCGAATTCATCTGTAATATCTTTTTTAAATTTTTCAAGAATATACAGGAAAAGTTCTTCCTTGTTTTTGAAATGATAAAAAATTGTACCTTCAGCCGCCCCTGTCAGTGTTGAAATCTCAACCATGCGTGTATCCTTGAATCCTTTGCGGGAGAAAAGGTATGTTGCGGCCTGAATAATAGCTTCTTTTTTAGACATAATGCTTTTTTTATAAAAATCAAAAATTGATTGAGTAGTCAGTCGATTTTTATAAAAAATAATTTTTCTATAAAAATGTCAAGAAAAATCAGAATAAATCTAAAAACTTTTCTTTACAATTTTATCCATACTTATATATAAAAGATCTTTAGGGTAGCTATAATTGTTACATCCTCCTGATTCCGAACAAAAAAGCATGGTTCGGGATAGGCGCTGGCAACATAAATGTGTAGTATGGTTTTGGGGAATTTTTACGGGTAGGTCCTTAATATTCAGGAGTTAATGATGGATTATATCAAAATAAGGTTTACCAGAGATTTTGAGCGGACAGGGTCGAATTTTGAAAGAACAATAGAAGAAATGCTTCGATCCTTAAACCCGGTTTTTACCCTTTCCGAGCGTTTATGGAAACCTCAAATGGATATTTACGAAACCGGCGATGAGATAATAGTGCTGGCTGAAATTGCAGGGGTTAATAAGGAAGATCTGGAGGTAGAGATCAGCAGCAAGGCTATTAAAATTTCAGGTGAGCGTGCTGTTACCCAGCGTATTGATGGTGCGGTTTACCGGCTTGCAGAAATTCAATATGGAAAGTTTGAGCGTCTGCTTTTTCTTCCGGCTCTTATAGATCCCGAGACAGTATCGGCATCATATTTAAACGGTATGCTGCAGATCAGATTATCCAAGATTTCTATGGACAAGACTCAAAAAATTACAATATCAGACGAATAATTTGTGTCTTTTATTGTAAAAAAAAATTGGAGGTTAAAATGACAGAGCCTAGCCAGGCCATGGACTTCGGCACTGAAAAAATTCCTGACAACCTTTCTATCCTTCCATTGTTTGATACAGTTCTTTTTCCAAAAATGGTTTTGCCTTTTGTGGTAATGCAGGAAAATTCTCTCAGGCTTATTGATGATGCAATGTCAAAAGATCGTATTATCGGATTTATTGCATCCAAACAGCCGATTGATTCAAAAACCGAATCAGAATCAAAGGATGATCTTTATGACGTAGGCACAAGCGCTCTTATATTGAAAATGGCAAAAATAGAAAACAACAAGGCTCAATTGCTTGTTCAGGGGCTGGGAAGGTTCAGGATTAAAGAATATAACCAAACAGAGCCTTATCTTCTTGCCAATGTGGTCCATATTGAGGATGAAAAAAAGACAGGCAAGGAGATTGAAGCTTTAACAACTAATATTTCGGGTCTCTTCACAAAGATTGTTCAACTATCCCCCGGCCTGCCCCAGGAACTTGGCGTAATGGCACAATCAGTTCAGGAAGCGGGCGTCTTTGCGGATATGGTTGCTTCCATAATAAATTCAACCAGGGATGAAAAACAGAAAATTCTGGAAATCTATGATATAAAAGATCGGTTAAAGGAGGTTACCCGCCTTGTTAATCACCAGCTGGAGATCCTGGAACTGGGCAACAAGATCCAGACCCAGGTAAAGGGCGATATGGACAAGAGCCAAAGGGAATATTATCTGCGGCAGCAGCTTAAAGCTATAAAAGAGGAACTCGGCGAAAAGGATGCATCCTCTGTGGAAATTGATGAATACAGAGCTAAAATTGAGGAAATCAAACTTCCGGAAATTGCTTTGAAAGAAGCGGAGCGGGAACTCAACCGACTTGGCCGCATGCATCCCTCTTCATCCGAATATACGGTTGCCTCTACTTATCTTGACTGGATTACAAGTTTGCCATGGAATAGCAGCACTGCAGATAATCTTGATCTTGATAAGGCGAAAAAAATTCTGGAAGAGGATCATTTTGGTCTTGAAAAACCGAAAAAAAGAGTTATCGAATATTTAGCCGTGCGCAAATTAAAACCTGAATCGAAGGGGCCGATTTTATGCTTTTCCGGCCCTCCGGGCACCGGTAAAACATCTTTGGGACGTTCCATTGCAAGAGCGCTGGGGCGCAAATTTATACGCATATCGCTGGGCGGGGTCAGGGATGAGGCTGAAATAAGGGGCCACCGGCGTACTTATGTGGGAGCGCTGCCCGGCAGGATTATACAGGGAATAAGAAGGGCTGAATCGAACAATCCTGTTTTTATGCTGGATGAAATTGATAAAGTAGGCAGCGATTTCCGGGGCGATCCATCATCCGCCCTGCTTGAGGTGCTGGACCCGGAACAAAACTTCTCCTTTTCGGATCATTACCTTGATGTTCCGTTTGATCTGTCCAAGGTAATGTTTGTCACAACCGCCAATATTCTTGACACCATTCCTTCCGCTTTGCTGGACAGGATGGAAGTATTGCAGCTTTCCGGTTATACCCTGGATGAAAAGATCAAAATAGCAAATAAATATCTCATACCGCGCCAGAGAGAAGCCCATGGGCTGAAAGCCGGACATATAAAATTTACAAAGGGGGCTGTTAAGGATATAATTTCAGCTTATACCCGGGAAGCCGGATTAAGAAACCTGGAAAGAGAAATCGCAACTATATGCCGCGGGGTTGCAGTATTGGTAGCCCAGGAGAAAGTAGAAGCTGTAACGGTTAAAAAGCAGGATATTTTTGAATATCTTGGCCCTGTCCGCTTTTCTACCGAGGAACGTTCCCGAGTCTCAACTCCGGGTGTGGCCTTGGGCCTGGCCTGGACACAGGCCGGAGGGACATTGCTCTTTATCGAGGCTACGGCCATGAAGGGAAAAAAAGCGCTCACCCTGACCGGACAACTTGGTGATGTTATGAAGGAATCCGCTTCAGCCGCTTTGAGTTTTATAAGAACACATGCAAAACGTCTTGGAATTGATGAAGATTTTTTTGAAAAACATGATATACATATCCATGTTCCTGCCGGAGCGATTCCAAAAGACGGGCCTTCGGCCGGAGTAACCATGTTGACTGCAATGGTCTCCATGATGACCAACAAACCAATTAGGAAAAATTTAGCAATGACAGGTGAAATTACCCTTAGAGGGAAGGTCCTTCCGGTTGGTGGTATCAAGGAAAAGGTTCTGGCAGCTCACAGATCAGGAATTAAAACAATTATTTTACCTGCATGGAACAAAAAAGATATGGACGATATACCCAAAAAGGTACAGAACGATATTGAGTTTGTCTTTGCTGAAAAGATGATTGATGTTTTGAAAGTTGCCCTTGCTAAACAATAATGAGGCCTGCAGATTGAATAAAACCTTTTTTCTGGTTTGTATAATATCTTTTTTTTTAATAAATAGCTGCACAACTGTGGAACCTGTCAGTAGACCCGCCCGTCAGCTTCCTGCACCAGTCGGCAAAAAAAAACCTTATATCAAATCTTATACCAAATTTTATAGAATAGGCTCCAACTGGTACCAGCCATTAGCTCATGCCCGCGGCTTTACCCAGATCGGGAAAGCATCCTGGTATGGGAAAAAATTTCATGGCAGGAAAACCGCAAGCGGAGAGATCTATAACATGCATGCAATTTCAGCAGCGCATAAAACACTTCCCCTGGGTACCTGGGTCAGTGTGTCTAACCTGGACAATAATAAAAAGATAAATGTAAGGATCAATGATCGCGGGCCTTTTGTTAAAGGGAGAATAATAGATCTTTCATACGCTGCCGCAAAAAAAATAGGGATAGTAGGGCCAGGGACTGCACGCGTAAGGATAGTTGCGCTCGGGCAGGAACGACAACAGAATGCCGCAACAATTGAATCCGGATCTGGTTTTGTTCCGCTGGACTATTACAAGGGCAACTTTACCCTGCAGATCGGAGCATTCAGCGATTTAAACAATGCTGAAAAATTAAAAAAAGAGCTGGATCCAATTTACAAAAATGTTCACGTCACTCTATTTGACACTGGAGATAGTACCATTTACAGGGTGAGAGCGGGGAAATGCGCCACCCTGGAGCAGGCCGCAAAATATGAAGATATACTTATAAAGCAAGGCTTCCATGATGTGTTTACTATTGCGGAATAAAAATTATCGGTAATCACGGTAGTTGATCATATTTTTTTTGGACTTGTAATTAAATTTTCTAACCGTGGTTTTCAGCATCTGAGCTGCCAAGGTTGCATTTCCGCGTGTATTCTTGAGAGCATCAATTACCATATCTTTTTCCAGGGCAGCTACAGCAGCATCAAGAGTGAGGGACGTCAATGTATTAGTCTCTGAACCTGCCTGAAGGGTCGGAGGCAGGTGATAGGTATGTATTACGCCCTCTTCACCACACAACAACACCGCACGTTCAATGCAGTTTTCAAGCTCTCTGACATTCCCGGGCCAATGATAAGCCATGAGCATATCTATGGCGGGAGTTGAAAATCTTCGAGTTTCCCTAAAATTTTCCTTGGCGTATTTTTCCAGGAAATGGTCTGCAAGAAGAAGGATATCAGTCTTGCGCTCTCTGAGAGGGGGTATGTAAATCGGAAATACGTTAAGCCGATAATAAAGGTCTCCCCGGAAGGTGTCATTATCAACGGCTTTCTCAAGATTTTTGTTGGTTGCCGTAATTATGCGCACATCAATCTTTATTGTTCTGATACCCCCGATACGCTCAAACTCTTTTTCCTGGAGCACACGGAGAAGGTTTACCTGTGTATTAAGATCAATGGAACCTATTTCATCAAGAAAGAAAGTTCCTTTGTGCGCTAATTCGAATTTCCCTTTTTTTTGATTTAAAGCTCCGGTAAAGGCTCCTTTTTCATGCCCGAAAAGTTCGCTTTCAATCAGATTAGATGGTAATGCAGCGCAATTTACCTTGATAAAAGGCTAATTGGCCCTCGGGCTGTTATAGTGAATGGAGTTGGCCACTAATTCCTTGCCGGTTCCACTTTCTCCGCGAATAAGAACGGTTGCATTGCTTCTGGAAACCTGAGAGATCATCTGGAAAACTTCTCTCATCTTGTTGCTGTTTCCTATAATATTGGTTATTTTATATTTATTCTCAAGTTCATCTTTTAGTCGTTTGTTTTCACGTCTTAGATGTTCTTTTTCCAGGCGGATTGTTTCCAGGTTGCCGACATGTCTTGCAATCATGGTGGCTATTACAAGCAGGAGTCGTTTCCCTTCACCAAGCTTATAAGCTTCATCGTATGGTTTATCTACGCTGAGAGCCCCTATCACCTGCTTATTCTTGATCACAGGTACACAGATGAATGACAATTCCTGATTTTGGGCGATTTTTCTTGAAGCCGTTCTGTCGAGGAAAAGTGGTTCTTCGCTTATTTTGGGAATTGTGACAGCCTTACCTGCCTGTATAACCTTTCCTGTAACACCTTCGCCTAGTTTATATTTCCCCTTTTCCATGGCGTTTACGGAAAATCCGTGAGCAACCTCGATATTTATTTCATTGCGTAACGGGTCGAGAATTGATATTGTGCCATGCATCATATTCATGAAATCAGACAGGATATCAAGAACTGCATAAAGAGATTTTTTCAGGTCAAGATGCCTGTTAAGCACCTTGCTGATTTCATAAAACAGGGATATTTCTTCCAGACGTTTCATAAATTACGCTTCATGATCCGCCGGTTTTTCTTAAAAGAGATTTTGCTTCCGCCATCCTGATACGATCTTCCTGTTCATCCTTTCTCTTTCTGGCGGCCTCCAGTTTTTGAGACAAATCACTGAAATCGGCGGGTTTTAACAGATAATCAAAAGCTCCTAACTTCATCCCTTCCACAGCGGTTTCAGTGCTGCCATGGCCGGTCAACATGATGACCTCAACAAGGGGAAATCTTTTCTTGATCTCTTTGAGCGTTTCAATGCCATCCATACCGGGCATCTTGATATCCAGGATAACAACATCAATATTGTTTTTATCTAAAGTTTCGAGGCATTCCTGGCCGCTATAAGCTGATTTAACCTTTTCTCCCGTCTCCTGCAGCCTTAAGGAAAGCATCTCAATCAAATCTTTCTCGTCATCAACTAAAAGTATTTTGGTCGGTATTTTAACCATGACTTTTCCTCTCCATCAAAAAAACAAATTTTTTTTAACGATCATTTATCTATAGATTTTCAGATAATTAATTGCACAAGCCCAGAGGGGGTAAGGGTTCAAAATCTTGAACCCCTACTCCGACGACCGATAACGCAGTGAAATTATTTATGTGAACATCTATATTTCATAATATTTAGGTAGAGTTATATTAAAACTCGTTCCGTGCCCCAGTCGGCTCTCCACCTCAATCCGGCCGCCAAGTTTATTAATAATACTCCTAGTAACAAACAGCCCCAGGCCTGTGCCCTGACCCGGACTTTTTGTGCTGAAAAACGGCTCGAAAATCTTGTCAAGATTCTCTTTCGGAATACCGGTTCCGGTATCACGAACAGTCAAAACTATATCATCTACATCAGCTTTAAGTATTATGGTAATTTCGCCCCCTGTATCCATGGAATGCGCGGCATTTGTCAGCAGGTTGATCAAAACCTGCCGGACCTGATATGGGTCGCTCCAGATAGTGCAGGCCGATTCTTCCATTTCATAAAAAAATTGAATATTTCTGTTTTTGGTCTCCTGCCCCAGGAGTTCCACAGCTTCCCTAGCCAATTCCTTAAGGTCAACCTGGGTAAATACCGAATTGTTTTTCCTGACAGTCTCCAAAAGCTGGTGGGTTATTTTCCTGGCCCGGTCGACACCCTTTTCAATCTTGCCCAGGGCTTTTTCAAAATCTTTTTTGCGGGGCATCTCCGCCAATTCATCCTTTTGTAAAATAAGCCTCATCCATCCGACTGATTCATTGATGATCGCCAGGGGATTATTGATTTCATGAGCCACGCCAGCCGATAAAGTTCCCAGCGAAGCCAGCCTCTCGGTAGCTATCATCTGCTGCTCCATGCTGGCTCGGAATTCTGCGTCTTTACGTTTTTCTTCTTCCCGTATTATTTTATTATAAGCTTGTTTGATTTTGCTTAGTAAATGCTCAAACTCTATCGGCTTGCTCAAATAATCAAAGGCTCCGGACTTGATTCCCGATATACCGTCAGATGTTACCGCATGACCAGTTAAAAGTATAACCTCTGTTTCAGAAAACTTTTCTTTTATATGACGCAGGGTCTCAATGCCATCCATGCCGGGCATCTTTACATCCAGCACAACTATATCAACGGCTTTATTTTCCAGAAGGGCCAGGCACTCATTCCCGCTTCCTGCTTCTTCGGGAGCAAAGCCTCTTTTTTTCAGACGTTTTGCAATTGTTTTCCTAAAATCTTCTTCATCATCCACAAGCAGCAGGCGGATATTGCTATTTACTGTTATATCTGTTCGCATAAATCAGATGCCTTTTTTCCCATGTCCCAGGCCGCGTTTTTTAATACGGCTTTGATTTATATCAGCCCCAAAAACTTCCACCAGATTGATGCAGCCAGAATAAGAATCACGAGTAAAACAGGTGTAGCGACAGCGCCGACCTTGGTAAGATCGGATGATTTAAAATATCGATAACTGTATGCAATGGCATTCGGCGGACAGCCGATTACCAGCAGCATGGCAAAAGATGTCGCTGTTCCGAGGCATAAAGCCAGCACCCTGGGATCTACTCCTTCCAGCTGCGCCATGGGGATAACAATCGGCAATATCAGCGCAGCAGCAGCAACATTCGCCATGGCGTTTGTAACCAGGGCTCCAAAAACAGCCACACCTGCAAATAGAAGCAGCCAGCCTCCGCCCTGAACTAACGGGAAAAAAAGGTTGGCAAAATAATTGGCCGCGCCTGAATAACCCATTGCCAGACCAAGAGATATACCTCCGCCAAAAATAAAGAGAGATGTCCCCCATTCGAGGTTGTCATTGATATCTTCCCATTTCAGAACGCGGAACAAGACTAAAGCAGTAACGCCCAGCATACCGGTTACAGAATAATGTATGCCGTGAAGGCCCTTGGTAAACCAGAATGCAAGGGTCAGACCTATAATAATAAGAGTCTTTTTTTCAACAGCAGTCCAGGGACCCAGTTTCTCATCAAATTCAGGCAGCTTGAATTTAGGATCGGGCCGGAAAACCATATATACCAAACAGACTGCAACGGGCACTGTAATTATGGCCAGCGGCATGGCATACTTTATCCAGTCAAAAAAAGTGATTTCAACACCTGTAAACTCCTTTAGAAAAGCTGCCGCCACCATACATCGGCCGCCTCCCATTAAACTCCCCATACCTCCACAGGAACATGCGAAGGGCAGGGAAAGCAACATAAACTTGGCTGTCCTGGAATGGGGTTCAATACCGACAGCTTTCATCAGTGGCAGCATTGTTACGATCCCTATGGCGCATGCTGCCGCATCATGCATAAAAGAAGATGATATTCCCAGACCTATGGCGATAATGAATGTGAACTTGGTTACACTGCTTCCGGCCATCTTGATTATAAAATACCCCAGGCGTTTCGTAATACCGGCCTTATCCAGCGTAATGGCAAATATCAGGCAGCACATTATAAAAACAACCACCGGGTGCATGTACGGGGCCCAGGCCTGTTTGACATCGCAGATGTTCATGACTACCAGTAAAACACCTATACATATTGCTGTAATTTCAAGGGGTATCGGTTCGGCAACAAACATGAAAACCAGGACTATAAGTACGGCCAGAAATCTTTTCGCCCTGGGGGAAAGGCCATCGACATAATATACCTGAAGCCCCTCTATTCCTAATTCTGATGCCTGCTCCTTGAGAAAATCTCCGGTCGCCTCGGGAGTGCCGGGATTTTTTGACTTTATAATATATTCTCCCGCAACTCCTTCTTTTTCCGGCTCAAAAGTAAAGTATTCATTAATATTTTGAAATAACACTTTGTTTTCATCGCCGGTTATCTTGAATTTTGTTCCCTCGGGTCTAGGCAACAATAAAATAATAATTCCCAGTAAAACCGCTATACAAAGCTGAAACTCCTTGGTTTTTAAAAACATTATTTCTCCCTGTTCAATCCCTTTTCATTTATTATTTTTTCTTTCCTTATCTTAAAGGCTTCCTGAATCTTATCGACAAGTTCTCCGAAATCACACGGCTTGGTCAGGTAATCTACAGCCCCCAAGGCAATCCCGTCCCTGGCCGCCTCTTCGGAACCGTGACCGGTTAGCATGACCACGGAAAGATCCGGAGCCATGGTCTTGAATATCTTTAAAACTTCAATCCCATTCATATCCTCCATCTTCAGATCCAAAACAGCCACATCAAATTTTTTTTTCCTGAGCACCTTAATGGCTTCAGCGCCGCTGTAAGTCGTAGCTACATCAATATTTCTTTTTCGCAATCTTTTTGAAATAACATTTGCAAACCCCTTCTCATCATCTACAAGGAGAAGCCTGATCGGTTCAGGGTTGCCGGATTTTTCCGAATCAGTCTGATTCTTTTTTGCTGCATTCTCTGACATCATCTTTTCCATCTATACAACTGCTTTTTTTGTCAAAAGGTAATTTAATCTTAAATGTTGTTCCCACATCTATTAAGCTCTCGGCTTCTATGTCACCGCCCATTTTTTTTATGATACCGTAACAAATAGAAAGCCCCAGGCCGGTACCTTTACCAACAGGTTTGGTTGTAAAAAAAGGATCAAATATTCTTTCAAGATTGGCGGCCGGAATTCCTGCACCGTTATCCGAGATTTTTATCTCAACATAATCGTCTGACAGTCTGCTCTCTATGTTGAGAATTCCGCCCTTATTCTCCATGGCATCAAGGGCATTATTTATCAGATTAAGAAATACCTGTTGCATTTCCGAATGGGACAAACGTATTTCCGGCAGATCATTATCTAAAATCGTATTAATTTCAACATTGCTGTATTTAGCTCTTTGCGCTGAAAGCGCAACCATATCTTCAAGAAGTTCATTTACTTGCAACTCAGTAATTCTGCTATCGGTTTTTCTTGCAAAACTCAATAATTTATGGGTTATCTCCTTGCAGCGTTTTCCCTGGGTATTGATCTGCTTCAGAGCCCTTTGAAATTCATCGAAATTCTCGGATTCTTCAAATTCCTCTTCCTCCAGCAGATCTTCTATCCAGCCCGCTTCTTCAACCATAATAGCAACAGGGTTGTTGATTTCATGGGCAATCCCGGCCGCCAATTCACCTACAGTTGCCAGTTTGCCGGTTTCTATTACCTTCTCATTCATTGCCTGACTTTCAGTGTCGGATTTTTTAATCCGTCTGACTACATTTTTTGAGAACAAAACGGCATAAAGAATAACGCATAGGACAGTTACCAATATTAACATTACGGCAATATTTCGGGCGTGGTTAAAGTCGGAAAAAGCATCCCCTGCGTCCTGCTGATACAACAGAAGCCAGTCGCCATTTTTGAGGAATGATGCCACATATATCTTGTCAGTACCTGAATCATCGGTTCTTTCAAAAACATAGTCTTCACATTCGTTATTCATGCAGCACTTTAAAAAGTTTAAAATATTTTCCTTGCTGGCCGTAGAGTCGAAAAATGATTTTGTTTGAAAATCTCCTTTTTTATTAATTATAAACGCAAATCCTGTTTTTCCTATACGGAGATTTTTCACTAATGAGTTGAATGCTTTAAAATCGATGGTGGCCCTTAAAATCCAGTATCTGCCTTCCCACTTCTGCCTGACCGCAATGATAAAATGGGGATGCTCACGCAAACCTAAAAAAACATCGCTGATAAAATATCGGCTGTGAATAGCATTTGTAAACCATTCAGCTTTTGAATAATCGGCTTTCAGCAGCTTAAACGGCCCTGCATAAGCAACCTGAAGACCCTTGTCGTCAATCACCCCCAAATCCACAAAGACTGCATCAAATCCCTGGCGCAGCAAGGCCAGTTTATTTTCTAAAAATAATTCATTACTTAAGTCAGGATAGGAAAATAATTTTGATACTACCTGGATATCATTCAATTTTTCAGTCAAAAAGCTATCGATATTCTGTTTATGCTTTAATACAAGTTCTACTAAATGGGCGTGAACTTTCTTATGATTTGCTTTCTGAAACTGAAAAAGAATAATACAACTGACTATAAAAATCGGGATGAGTGACATTATGGTGATTTGAAAAATCACTTTCCTGCCAAGCGACTGGTAATAAACATTGTCGGATTTTTTGTTGGGTTTCATACTTTTAGGTTTGTTTTGTACTAATCTACTCCATTATATTTTTATGATTAATTTTTTTTTCAGGCTGGTCAGGATCAAATTAAAAATATAATTTTTTTTTATATACTTTCTCTTGAAACAAAATTCAACAAAAAACAGCATAAATGAAGTCATAATAAAAGCCGGTTAACAGAACAAAATCATTCCGCCTCTCCTTTTTCCGGCTAAACTCCCTTACTGCATCGTGTCAAACCGTAACTACCGTGAGTAGATATTACAATCAAATCTATAGAATTTTGACGCTCAAAATTTATTGCGGCCTAAGGTGCATCACCCATTTCAACACCTATAGATTTCCACACAAATAATTTCACTGCGTTATCGGTCGTCGGAGTATTACAATACCCCTTCCTCCCTCTGGCCTTGTGCAATTAATTATCTAAAAATCTATATATTAATCACTTAAATCAGAGGCAAATTTTTCCATAAACGCACTATGAATTATATCCACAGCCGTTTGAGGTTTTTTAATATAATCGCAGTTAATACATAGATCGAACTTATAGGGCGAGGCATCCTGTTTATGGAAAACTTTTTTAAAAAATACCCTCTGCTCTTATATGAAAATTTATAATTTAGCCTTCCCGAGTTCCAGGTTTAATTCATAAACACCGGCCCCTGGATTCTTTTTTATTGTAAAGCCGATTTTTTTGCTCAAAGACAACATCTGGGTATTTTCATAAAGCACCATCCCCCAGACCTTTTCTATCCCATGTTCTCTTGCAATTGCCAGGCAGCGTTTGAGCAATTCCGCTCCTATACCTTTGCCCTGCCATGGATCTCCCACCAGAACGGCAAACTCGGCATGCTTGCGATTAATCTGGGTGATAACCCGGGCGGCTCCCAACATTATTTCACCGTCTTTCGTATTGCTGAGAGCTACAAAAGCTATTTCCCTGTCATAGTCTATCTGGGTAAACCTTGCCAGCATGCTGTGAGGAAGACGCTTCAGGTATCCGAAAAACCGATGGTATACACTCTGGGGAGAAAGCGTATTAAAAAGATTTTCAAGCAGCGTAGCATCATCGGGTCTTATGGGTCGTATTAACAGCTCACCAAGCTTTGGATGCGTAATAATCTCCTCATGCTGATTGGGGTATGGACTTATAACAAGATGAAATGGAGCCGGGATATCCGCAGGTTTCAAAATAACACGGGCATCAACAGCGCAGATTTTTCCTTGTTTAATAACAAGGGGATTTATATCGAGCTCCTCGATTTCGGCAATATCTGTAACCATCTGGGATAAACGGATAAGAATTTCTTCAATAAAGACCAAATCAGCAGGAGGGCGGCTCCTGAATCCTTGCAGAATGGAATAGACCTTGGTCTGTTCCATCAGCCTCCTGGCCAGCAGTCGATTAATGGGAGGCAGGGCAATGGCCATATCTTTAATTACCTCTGTCAGGGTGCCCCCCATGCCGAAAAGGATAACCGGTCCGAAATCATGGTCTTTTTTTGCGCCCAGGATAAGTTCATAGTCCACATCGTTAACCATGGGCTGTATCGTCACCCCTTCAATTACGGCTTCAGGGTTGTATTCCTTTGCATTGCGCATAATATTAGCAAACGAATCTATGGCTTCAGCCTTGTTTTTTATATTTAAAGCTATACCCCCTGCATCTGTCTTATGGCTTATATCTTTTGAATTGATTTTAATAACAACAGGAAATCCGGTTGCTTCGGCTTTATCCCCAGCCTCTTTTGCGGATAGGGCTTTTATGGCGGGATTAACAGGAATTCCATATGCCTCAAGGAGCGATAGGGAATCAATTTCCGTCATATTAAATTCTCCGGCTTCTATTTTATTATTAACCAGTTCCTTCGCCTTTTTACGGTCAAATTCCAGTTTCTTGGGAAACTTGGATGGTATCTCCTGGAGCATTTCAATATTTTTCGCATATAGATCAAGATCCATAAAGGCTCTTATCGCCCTCTCCGGCGTGTCAAAAGTCGGGATACCGGCTTTGTTAAAAATTTTCCGGCCGGCCTCAACATAGCTCCCGCCTATCCATGAAGTTATAACAGGAATTTTTTTTCCTCCAAGAAGACCGATAATTGATTCGGCAATATCTGCGGGATCAACCTGGGCCACAGGAGAAAGCATTATTAACAGGCCGTTAATCTCCCTGGCATTTAAACATATCTCTACAACCTTATTATATCTTTCAGCTGCCGCATCACCTAAAATATCAATAGGGTTTCCGCAATTCCAGTATGATGGCAGGATTGCTTCGAGTTTTATAGCGGTTTCAGGGAGTAAAGCGGCAGGTTCAATACCGTAATCAGCAAGGGCATCGGCGGCCATTACCCCGGGACCGCCGGCATTGGTAATCACAGCAAGTCCCGAACCCCTGGGCCTGGGCTGTTTGGCAAGTAATTCGGCGCAATCGAATAGTTCCTCAAAGGTTTTAACCCTTACAATACCGGCGCGCCTGAAGGCAGCATCATAAACAGTATCCTCTCCGGCCATGGACCCGGTATGCGATGCCGCAGCTTTTGCGCCGGCCCGGGTGCGTCCTGATTTGAGCGCAACAATCGGCTTAACCCGCGATACAGCGCGCGCAGCGCTCATAAAATTTCTGAAACGGTTAAGGCCTTCAATATACATTACGATACTACTGACCTCAGGATCACCACCCAGGTAATCAATCATATCTCCAAAATCGACATCCAGCATTGAACCGAGGCTTATAAAATAGCTGAACCCAAACTGTTCCTTGATTGAAAGATCGAGTATTGAGGTACAGATAGCGCCGCTCTGGGAAATAAATGCCATCTTGCCTTTCAGAGGCATGTGACTTGCGAAGCTGGCATTCAAGGCCGCTTTACCGCAGACTATTCCAAGACAATTAGGGCCGATAACACGAAGCCCGCTATGCTTTATCTCTTTTTTTATGGCAGCTTCTATTTTTTTGCCACTGGTCCCGGTTTCTTTCCCACCGGCCGAAATAATAACCACACCCCCTGCCTCAGAGTCTACGCAGCACCTCACAATTTGCGGCGCTGTAACAATCGGAGTGGAAATTATAACAAGATCTATTGATGCTTTAATATCCTGAACCGATGGGTAGGCGGGATGCTTCCAGATTGTTTTATGGTTCGGATTGACCGGATAAACAGTTCCTGAAAATTCACTCTTGATTAAATTCCGCATGAGCGCATTTCCGATACTACCAGGTCTCTCGCTGGCGCCTACTACAGCGACGGATTTCGGTTGAAACATCCTGTTTATATTCTCTACACCCATATTTTTCGTTCCTTAGTGTTCGCTATAAAAAAGCCTAGTAAATAGTTCTCTCGTTAGCAGAATTATCCATCATATAAAGCAGAGTGCTTTTTTCTTCCAAAATTTCTTTCAGCCTCCGAAGGCTGGGGGCGTCAATATTATATGCGGTAATATAAATTTTTATATGGCCTTCCTTAGCCCGCTTGACGGATGTCATTACACTATTAACGCGTCCCCCATGATCCCGGATAAGGTCGGTTATCTCTTTTACACATCCGGAAAAATTAACCTGATCAACGGCAAAACGAATTCCTTTATCTCCAGTGCCTGTAAATAAAATCATTGCTCTGAAAATATCCGCCTGTGTGATAAGACCGAGCATCTTTTTTTTATCATTAAGAACCGGCGCTCCCGATATTTTATTAACCAGGAATACTTCCGCGGCTTCTTGAATAGTATAATCCAATGGAATGGAAACAGGCTCCGCCGTCATAATTTCTTTGATTTTAATCCTTGAAAATTTATCGTCCGGATCATCTGCCGGCTGTATATCAAGATCAGGCACAGATACTTTTTTAAGATTTTTGTCTGTTACAACCCCTACCAGCAAGTCATTTTCCAAAACAGGGAGTAAATGGAGTTCATTTTTAAGCATCAATTCCACTGCATCCTGGACAGTAGCATCTGCATTAATTGTAACCGGCTTTTTGTTCATCCAGTTTTTTACTAACATGGTTGATTTTCTCCCTTCTATTGTTATAAAACTTGAATTTTTTTCATCTGTGGCTGGCACTGGTTAAGCGAGCCAAAAGAAATATACTCAATTAATAGCGCAAAAAAGATGCCAACCCCATACAGATGTCTTTTGTGGATTAACTACTTAAAATAACTTATTATTTATTGAACAACGCTTTCTATTAAATTCAAAATTAGAAAAGAATGTGTCGACTTTTTTTACAAAATGTAAACAAAAATTGATTCAGATAAATATATTATATTACTGAGGTTAAACTTGAAATTTAGTCGATTGTGATGAAATGTGGGTATTTGTTGAAATGAAAAGCAATAAAAATATAGATTGTCAGATAATTACCCGATTTTACAATTTGGCACAAGGCCAGATGGGGCAGGGGTTCAAAATCTTGAACCCCTACTACGACGACCGATAACGCAGTGAAATTATTTGTCTTACAATCTATACCTGTTAAGGACTATCAACACCGGATAAAATCTATCTTTGAAGAACAGCAAGAATAAGCTTTTGATCATCCGGCAGCCCGTCTGCAGGTGTAATCATTGCATCTTTAAGGCTTTCACGGCAGAGGTGCGGTTTTACGGGGGGAAGTTCCTGTATAAATAATTTCAACAAATGAATCACCTTTCCAAGGCTGGATTCATACAGCTCAATTACTTTTGCAACTGAAACATGTTTTGAGGGATCATCAAGCCAGCAGTCATAATCAGTGGCAATGACAATGGATGCATAACATATTTGGGCTTCCCTGGCCAGGAATGCTTCGGGTAAATTAGTCATACCGACAATATCGCATGACGCGGCATTTCTTAGGAAATTACTCTCCGCCACAGTCCCCAGCCGCGGGCCCTCCACACAGGCATACACCACTCCTGTATGAACCGGCTCTTTAATTTTTGTGCCGGCATTTTTAATAGCCTCTGTCAATACCGGGCAGGCCGGCTCTGCCGTGGAAACATGAGCGGACATGCCATTGCCGAAAAAACTCGCCTTGCGAATACCTTTGGTCATATCAAAATACTGACCTGGAACCGAGAAATCCCCAGGCGCAATCTCGCTGCGGAGGCTACCGGCGGCGGAGATGCTTATGATTTGCGTGACACCGGCTAATTTTAATGCAAATATATTTGCGCGGTAATTTATTTCTGAAGGCAGACACTGATGGTTCTCACCGTGGCGGGGCAAAAAAATTACTTTTCCACCATCCAGCTCTCCGGTTACCATGGCACCGGACGGCGCTCCGAAAGGCGTATCTACAAGCTCTTTTTTTATTATCTTAAGATCTCTAATATTATAAAGACCTGTTCCACCTATTATGCCAAGCACAGGAAACCCCGATTAAACATGTTTAATAAAAAAACGACGCTATCGACCGTCACATAAATAATTTCACTGCGTTATCGGTCGTCGTAGTAGGGGTTCAAGATTTTGAATCCTGCCCCATCTTCAAGATTTTGAACCCCTGCCTCCCTCTGGCCTTGTACCAAATTTCAAAATAGGGTAATTATTTGACGGTTTATAAAATAAATATAAATTTTAATATAATACCCTTGAAGTGTTTTTTCAAGAATAATTGATCGGGCTTATGGCAAACCTTTTACCAAAACAAACAAATTTTAACCTGTATTTTTTAATTTGATATTGATTTGAGTGCCGTTTCAAATAATTTTTGGCCTTTGGAGGTATAAATTTGGATAATGCAGGGGGGTATAATACATGCATGTTACGTTTTATGGCGCTGCAAGGGAAGTTACCGGTTCGATGCATCTTATTACTACTGAAACCGACCGGATATTACTGAATTGTGGTATGTTTCAGGGACGTCGGAAAGAGACTGCCCAAAAAAACAATGTATTGCCGTTCGACCCGAATATCATCAGGAACATCGTGTTTTCACACGCACACATAGATCACTCGGGCCGCATACCAATGATCACAAACCGGAATTTTCACGGACAGGTTATTTGTACGCGTGCAAATATCTTTTGCTGGATTCCGCCCACATGCAGGAATTCGACGCTAATTACTTGAATCATAAAACCGTGAGGTCAATTTTGCGGGAGTTGAGGACAACGCCTCAAGGGAACAATATATCGGCACGCACGAATAAAAATATTCAAAAAATCTTAAAAACAGATTAAAATAAACTTAATATAAACAATATTAATGAACTTAGGAACGGGGACGAAATAATTTCCACAAGTAGGCGCACAGATTTAGGTTAGGTTTGTTCGATCGAAAATTATAAAAGTTGCAGGAATAGCGAGCTATTTCAAGATTTTTGTAATTTTAGATCGAGTAAAGATGGCCTGAAGCTGTGATGCATAGTTGAGGAAGTTATTTTGTCCTAGTTCCTAATTACCCGATTTATTATCTGACAATCTATAGGTCTCCGATTTGCTTTGTCAGATCGAATATAGCGAAAAATATTAAGCTCACAGATTTTTTTCCTTCAGTCGAAATGACAATTGTTAGCTGAAACACAAATTAATGCCGGCAAGTCAATGCATTGATCAGGCAAGGGGATCGTCATCCTCAAAAAGTTCTTTTACCACTTCTACATAAGTATCATCGACATCTTCCTTAGAATAGCCTTTATCTATGTATAATTTTTTTATAACAGGCTGAGCCTTTCTTATCAAGTCTTCATCATCTTCCATCAGTTTCAATAATTCCTTGTTTACTCCCATTATTTCTCCTTCCATAATAAAAATATGATGCAAAAAATTTGTTTATACGAATTTATCAGGACATATAAATTTTTAAATAATTAATTTCACAAGGGTATAGGGTAAAACCTGAGGGGGGTACTTTGGCAGAAGGTTTTGACCGATAACACATTGGAATTCTTTTATATAGAAATCTATAAAAATAAACTCAGACATATTTTTTTAGATAACATGCTTTTTTTTGAAAATCAACTGATTTATGAGATTGGTAAGGGGCAAATAGTGTAACATCTTGTCTTCGAAAAATTGGGGATACTTTTTTTTCTTGACAACAAAGGTGAACACCTTAAAATATGATTTTGATGTCATTTTATATAATCAGACGTCAGATTTGTAAAAATTGACAACACCAGACCAAACGGAGGCCGGATAATGCAAGGAGAGAAACTATCACGTCGAGAAAGAGAGAAACTCAGGCAGCGTCGAGATATGCTTGCCGCCGCCCTGGAGCTTTTCTCTGAAAAAGGGTACCATAATGTATCCATGCACGGGATTGCGGAAAAAGCCGAATTTGCCGTAGGAACGCTCTACAAGTTTTTCAAGAACAAGGAAGATCTCTACAAATCCCTTATCGTTGAGCAGGCCGAAAAATTCCATAAGGCCTTAAAGAAGGCCATGGAAGAAGGGGATGACGAGATTGAAAAACTACGAAATTACGTGAAGGTCAAAAGCACAGTCTTTATGGACAACGTCTCCGCCATCCGCCTTTATTTTACTGAAACTCGGGGCGCAAGCTTCAATATCAAGGCAGGCTTTGATATCAAAATTCGGGAACAATATGACCAGCTTCTGCATACCCTTGCCTCGATTTTTGAGAGCGGAATAAAAAAAAAACGGTTTCAGAAGATCGCCGAGCCGTACCACCTGGCCGTTGCCCTTAGCAGTCTTTGCAATGCTTTTCTTTTTCTCTGGCTGGAAGCGCCTGAGCGACATCCTTATCCTGGAGACCCGGACGTCATATTGAACCTTTTATTCAAAGGGTTGGTTAATCCGTAATTATTTGCAGGATTTTGGCAACTTATAATATAAATACTTGGAGTATCCCTGATGCAAAACAATGGAATTGTGTCTCAAATCTTTAAGTGGAGTCTGTTTTTAGCTGCCCTGTCAGTCGGCTTTTTGACGGCAGGTTGCGAGTGCCGTCAAACACCTGTTCCGCCCCCTGTCCCGGAAGTCTCCACGGTAACGATGCAAACCCGAAAAGTTATGCTGTCCACTGAATTGCCAGGCCGCACGGCGCCTTTCCGTATTGCCGAAATCCGGCCACAGGTCAGCGGCCTGCTTCAGAAACGATTTTTCAGGGAAGGTTCCCATGTCAAGGCCGGTCAGGTTCTTTATCAGATAGATCCCGCTCCCTTCCAGGCGGCACTCGACAATGCCCGGGCCGGACTCGGCAAGGCTGAGGCCAATCTGCCTGCGGTCAGGTTAAGGGCCGAGCGTTACAGGGAAGTGCTTGCGGATAAAGCGGTAAGTCAACAGGACTATGACGACGCGGCTGCTGCCCTGAAACAGGCCCAGGCAGAGATTCAATATTGGAAGGCCCAGGTAGAGACGGCTCGTATCAATCTGGGATACTGCCGTATCAACGCACCCATCACAGGCCGCATCGGCAGATCCAATATGACAGAGGGTGCTATTGTGACGGCTTATCAGCCCGTGGAACTGGCAACCATTCAACAGCTGAATCCAATTTACGTGGATGTCCCCCAATCCACCACGGAACTCTTGCGTCTGAAACGCCGTTTGGAGGATGGCCGCCTCAAGAAGTATGGAACAAACCAAAACAAGGTCAAGCTCATCCTGGAAGATGGTACACCATATCCACAGGAAGGGATACTCCAGTTTCGTGATGTCACGGTGGACCCAACGACGGGATCCGTCATCCTGCGGGTTGTCTTCCCAAATCCGGAAGACGTTCTCCTGCCGGGCATGTTCGTTCAGGCGGTTATTAAAGAAGGTGTCAATGAACAAGGCATCCTCGTTCCCCAGCAGGGCGTGTCCCGCGACCGCAAGGGGAATCCCGTCGCGCTGATCGTGGATGCCTCAGACAATGTCCGGCAGCGGATGCTTACGCTCGACCGGGCCATCGGAGACAAATGGCTCGTTTCGGCAGGTCTTGCTCCCGGCGACCAGCTGATCGTCGAAGGGATGCAAAGAGTGCGGCCCGGCGGTACCGTAAAGGTTGTTCCTTTTAATGAGAATAAAACCAGGCGCAGGCCTGAGGCCGAACCTGACGTCCGGCCGCAAAAGCGAACGGACGGAGGTGCCTGATGTTATCAAAATTTTTTCTGGAACGTCCGGTCTTTGCATGGGTCATCGCTATCGCCATGATGGCGGCCGGGGCGCTGGCGATCTATAATCTGCCTATATCGCAGTATCCCTCCATCGCTCCTCCGTCCATTGCCATTGAATCATTTTATCCCGGAGCCTCGGCGGAGACCGTTGAAAATACCGTAACCCAGATCATCGAGCAGAAAATGACCGGCTTTGACAAACTGCTGTACCTCTCCGGCGCCAGTGATTCTTCCGGCGCCTCCCGCATTGAGCTGACCTTTACCCCGGGTACCGATCCGGATCTCGCCTGGTCCAAGGTGCAGAACAAGCTCCAGCTTGCAATGGCCAGCCTGCCCGATGTTGTTCAACGTCAGGGAGTCAAGGTCAGCAAATCGACCAAAAACTACCTGCTGATCGTGGGACTGATCTCGGAAGACGGCAGCATGGACGGCAATGACCTGCGGGATTATTCCCAGTCCAACTTGGAAAAGGTGTTGGCCCGGGTGCCGGGCGTGGGTGAAGTGCAAAACTTTGGTACCCAGTATTCCATGCGGGTCTGGCTCAATCCTGACAAACTGACCAATTACCACCTGACCATGGAAGATGTCATCATGGCGCTGCGGGCCTACAATGTGGAAATTTCCGCGGGTCAGTTCGGCGGGGCGCCGGCCATGGAAGGTCAGCGCTTGAACGCCTCAATTATCGTACAGCACCTGCTCAAGACCCCGAAGGAGTTTGCCGCCATTCCAATCCGCATCAATCCTGACGGTTCCATCGTGCGGATCAGGGATGTCGGACGGACGGAACTAGGAACCGAGCGGTATGATGTCATTGCCCATTACAACGGCAAACCCTCTGCTTTTATGGCCATCCGCAAGGTTTCCGGAGCCAATGCCCTGGAGACCGCTGATGCCATCAAGGGGAAACTGGTTGAAATGAGCCGCTATTTTCCTTCCGGCATGAAGGTGGTTTATCCTTACGACACTACCCCCTTTACCAGGGTGGCCATCGACGAGGTGGTCAAGACCCTTTTCGAGGCGATCCTGCTGGTTTTTATTATCATGTATCTTTTCATGGGCAACATCCGAGCCACACTGATTCCGACTATCGCCGTGCCTGTCGTCCTGCTTGGTACTTTTGCAATGCTGAATTTTCTGGGATTCTCGATCAATATGCTGACCATGTTCGCCATGGTGCTGGCCATTGGTCTGCTGGTGGATGACGCTATCGTTGTAGTCGAAAATGTTGAGCGGCTGATGAGCGAAGAGGGCCTTTCACCCAAAGATGCCACGGCCAAGTCGATGGAAGAAATCACCAGCGCCCTGATCGGTATCGGTCTGGCACTCTCGGCTGTGTTCGGGCCCATGGCCTTTTTCCAGGGTTCTACCGGGGTTCTCTACCGCCAATTTTCTGTGACCATCATCTCCTCCATGCTACTTTCGGTTGTAGTGGCCCTGATCCTGACCCCGGTTCTCTGCGCATCGTTTCTCAAGCCGGTGCCAATCGGGCATGAACCGGCTGATAATGCGGTTTTTTTTCTGCGCCCCTTTTTTCGCTGGTTTGACAGGGTTTTTTTCCGCATAAGAGATTTCTATATAAAACTGGTCGGTCACGCGATTGCCAAACGTATGCGTTACGTGTTTATCTATATCCTGCTGATCGCAACGGTAGGTTTTCTTTTTCATCGGATGCCCACATCCTATCTTCCAAATGAGGATCAGGGAATCCTGTTTGTCCAGGCCATACTTCCGTCTGGTTCGACCCTTGATCAGACTGAAAAGGTCATGGAGGCGGTCAAAAATCATTTTTTGGGAGATGAGAAAGGCGCGGTGGAATCCTTTGCGTGGGTTTCAGGTTACAGCTTTTCCGGCCGAGGTCAGAACGTGGCCCTGGGATTTGTTCACCTCAAGGACTGGAAACTGCGAGAGCGGCCGGACTTGAAGGCCGGGGCAGTGGCTGGCAGGGCCATGTGGATGTTTTCACAAATCCGCAATGCCATGGTGTTCGCTTTTCCGCCGCCGGCGGTCATTGAACTGGGCAATGCTAAAGGCTTCGATTTTCAGTTACAGGACTATGGCGGTCTGGGTCACGCCGCGCTGATGGCGGCCCGTAACCAGCTTCTCGGCATGGCTGCCCGGGATCCGAGATTGATCAGGGTCCGGCCCAACGGCATGGAAGACGTGCCCGAGTACTACATCGACGTGGATTGGGGAAAGGCCGGTGCCCAGGGGGTTTCCATCACCGCCATCCACAACACCATTGCCGCGGCCTTCGGCAGCGCCTATATCAACGACTTTATCCAGGCAGGACGGGTCAAACGGGTGTATGTTCAGGCAGACACTCCCTATCGCATGCTGCCCAAAGACCTGGAAAAGCTCTATGTGCGCAACAGCCAGGGGAAGATGGTCCCCTTTTCTTCTTTTGCGTCCGGACACTGGACTTATGGTTCTCCCAAATTAGAGCGTTATAACGGTTTTCCGTCTATCAACATCTGGGGCGAGCCTGCGCCGGGGAGGAGTTCCGGCGAGGCCATGGCTGCCATGGAAGAATTCATTTCGAAGTTGCCGAAAGGGATCGGCTTTGACTGGACAGGGCTTTCCTACCAGGAGCGGATGGCAACCGCCCAGGGACCGATTCTCTACGCGTTCTCCATTCTCGTAATTTTTTTATGTGTAGCCGCCCTGTATGAAAGTTGGACAATCCCTTTTGTCAACCTGTTAATGTTACCCTTAGGTGTATTAGGGGCAATCGTGGCAACGTCGCAGCGGGGTCTGCCCAACGATGTCTATTTTCAGATCGGATTTCTTACCACCCTTGGCCTTTCGACAAAAAATGCCATCCTGATCATTCAGTTCATCAAAGAGCGGTTGCAGCGCGGGGATGGTTTGATCGAGGCCACCATCGGAGCCGTAAAGACCCGGTTCCGACCCGTTATCATGACCTCACTGGCTTTTTTCTTCGGGGTTCTGCCCTTGGCTATTACCAGCGGAGCCGGGGCAGGGGCCCAAAATGCCATCGGTACGGCGGTTTGCGGCGGCATGCTGTCAGCAACCTTTATTGATCTTCTTTTTATCCCGCTTTTTTTTGTGATTGTTGCCGGTTTTTTCAAAAAAGAGCCGCCCGGCCAAAGCCCCGATAAAAATCCGACAGCCAATAAATCTCGGGGGGTGGTTTAAAATGAGAAAACAAATGTTAGTAATAGCGGGAGTGTTGATTTTATTGGGCGGCTGTTCCCTGGCCCCCAAATATACCCGGCCCGCGCCCCCGATTCCGGCACAGTGGCCGCAGGGTAAAGCCTATAAAAATATTCCGGCACAACCTGATGCGGTAATTATCCCCGAGCTTTACCGGCAGGAGTTTTTTGCCGACGAGTCGTTACAGAAGATTATTGAGATGGCCTTGGTCAACAACCGTGATTTGCGGCTTGCCGCACTGAACGTTGAAAAGGCCCGAGCCTTGTACGGCGTTCAACGGGCTGAGCTGTTCCCAACGGTCAATGCAGCGGGAGGGGGCGGCAAACAGCGCCTTTCATCCGATCTTTCAGTCCCGGGGGAATCGAGGACAGTCGAACAATACAGCATAAACCTGGGGGTTGCTGCATGGGAGATCGATTTTTTCGGCCGTATCCGCAGCCTGAAAGAACAGGCATTGGAAGAGTATCTGGCTACGGATGAGGCACGCCGCAACGTACAGATTGCGCTGGTGTCCGAGGTTGCCATGGCGTACCTGACCCTTGCCGCCGACCGGGAAAATTTCAAGCTGGCCCGCTCCACCCTTGAAACCCGGCAAGCTGCCTATGACTTGATTAAACGGCAATATGACGTCGGTATTGCGACCGAACTGGATTTGCGCCGGGCGCAAATCCCGGTGGATACATCCCGGGGAGATGTTGCCCGCTATGAGCAAATGGTGGCTCAGGCCCAGAACGCATTAAACCTTCTGGCCGGCTCGCCGGTGCCCGAAGATATCCTGCCGGCGGATCTGAGCAGCGTTACCCCCCCAAAAGAGATTTTCCCGGGCCTGTCCTCCGAGGCGCTTTTGCGCCGGCCGGACATTGTGGCCGCAGAACATCGTCTCAAGGGAGCATACGCCTTTATCGGCGCGGCCCGTGCAGCCTTTTTCCCCCGTATTTCACTGACCACCTCGCTCGGAACCGCAAGCGACGAGCTTTCCGGTCTCTTCAGTTCCGGATCGGACACATGGAACTTTGCACCGCAGATTGTAATGCCGATTTTTGACGCCCGCACCTGGGCCGCTCTTCGGGTCAGCAAAGCAGATCGGAAAATTATCCTGACCCAGTATGAAAAAGCCATTCAGACGGCCTTCAGGGAGGTAGCCGATGCCCTTGCCGTACAGGGCACAATAGACCAGCAGGTCTCTGCGCAACGATCTCTCGTTGATGCGGTTGCAGAAACATATCGTCTTTCGAATAAACTCTATGCAAAGGGGATTGACAGCTACCTGGGTGTCCTTGATGCGCAGCGATCCCTATTTGCAGCGCAGCAGGGGCTTATCTCGCTCCGCCTGGCCAGACTCGCCAACCAGGTGAGGCTTTACGCGGTATTGGGCGGAGGCGGTGAGCCGCCTGAGACACCTCATAATAAATAAAAAACCCATAACATCTCATCCATTTATAATCGTAGAGCAGGCAAAAAAAAATGCCATAATTAGAATTGCTGTTGGAGGATAGAATATGACAATTCAAAAAAAACTGCTGGTATTAGTTGATGGTTCCGAACGATCCATACAAACGGTTAACTATGTAAATGATTTTATGCCCGTTGATGAGAATACGCGGATTGTGCTGTTTCATGTCTTCAGCGGTGTACCTGAAGAATATCGGGAATTAGAAAACGAGCCAACGTGCGTTGGCGCCGTAAGTCAATTAAAAAGTCGGGGAACAGAGCAGAAAAGAAAAATCCGGGCGTATCTGGAAGAGGCGAAAAAAATTTTGATCGCAGGCGGGTTTTCGGGACAGTCAATTGAAATCAAATTTCATTTTTTGGAAAAAGGGGTTGCCAGGGACATCATAAATGAAGCAAGAAACGGTTATAGCGCAGTCGTCTTGAGAAGGCGGGGAATGGGTGCTCTGAAAAGTATCATACTTGGCAGCGTTGCTGTCAAGCTGCTGCAATCCTTAACATCAATCCCGATTATCATTGTGGGACAGGCCGCTCCTGTCAAGAAAATTTTGTTGGCCGTGGATGATTCACCTTGTTCGATGAAAGCGGTTGAATTTGTTGCTTCATTGTTAGGAGGACATGGGTATGAGGCCCATATTTTTCATGCAATTCCAGGCCTGGGGGCTATAAACTTCGAACTTCCTGAAGTTAACAAGCCGAAGTTTCCCAAAATTGAAAATCTTAATAACTGTGTTGAAGCCTTTAGAACAAAAATAACACAACAATTTCAATTTATAAAAAAAATGGTGCTGGAATCAGGGTTTGAATTTGAAAAAATATCTGAAAAAATAATTTCCGGTGTACCCAGCCGGTCCCAGGCCATTATCAAGGAAGCGGAAGCCTGCGGCTGCGGCACAATTGTTGTCGGGCGAAGGGGCATTTCAAAGGTTGAGGCGTTTTTCATGGGCCGGGTCGGTCATAAGGTTATCTATGGAGGAAAAGAATTTACGGTCTGGGTTGTTTGATGACAGGCTGCGGGTCAGCAAAGCCGATCGCAAAATCGTCCTGACCCAGTATGAGAAGGCAATCCAGACGGCCTTCAGGGAAGTAGCCGATGCCCTTGCTATGCAAGGCACAATAAACCAGCAGGTATCTGCGCAACAATCCCTGGTAGCTGCGGTTGCAGAAACATATCGTCTTTCGAATAAACTCTATGCAAAGGGGATTGACAGCTACCTGGGTGTCCTTGATGCGCAGCGATCCCTATTTGCAGCGCAGCAGGGGCTTATCTCGCTCCGCCTGGCCAGACTCGCCAACCAGGTGAGGCTTTATGCTGTGTTGGGTGGAGGTTTGGAGTAGAGGGGTTCAAAATTTTGAACCCCTACCCCTCTGGCCTTGTGCCAAATTTCAAAATAGGGTAATTATCTGACGGTCTATAGTTTTCAACAGGATGCACCTCTGCAAATATCCTTTCATTTCCTCAACTTAGGATTAGATCAAAAATTATTTTATATTTTGGCATATAATCTGCAAGCTGTCTTTGCGCGCTCCTCATTTACACCATATTTTATAAAATTGGCTTATAAATAGCTCGTTATTCCTGCGGCTTTGCTCAATCTGAGCGCACAACACAAACTAAGGTGAGGTTAAACTGGATTGATTTTAATTAATTTTTAAAGGTTTTTAAATTTTAACCGATAGATAGTTTGGGGAATTTGTTTTTTTCCTTTTATTCCAAACATCAATTTGCAGATCGAGTCAAGGCAATTTAGCAAGAGTTTTTGCAGTAATAAAAAAAATCGATCTTAACCATAGGTTTTGAGATGAATATTCACAATGCCATGGAGTCAGGCTTGGAAATAAGTTCCAGACTACTTAATCCGGCAGCCATTGTTGAATAAACAGAATTTCAATAACCAGGGAGACAAAATTAAAATGACACATACTTCTAAGCGGTTTCGTTCGTCCTCAATCCGCAGTAAACTTATTCTGTGCATGGTCATCATTGCCTGCATTGGTGTACTTTTGATAATAACGGCAATAATTGCTTACGAAAATACAACCGCAAAAAAAGAAGCTTTAAACGAACTTGAAACCTTGACAAGCGTAATTGGGTGGAACAGTTCGCCGCACTTGCATTCAATGACCATAAAGCTGCAAAAGAAATACTGACAGGATTACGTGCAACACCTGATATTACGGCAGCTTTCTTATATGATGTTTCAGGAAACAAAATAGCTCAGTATGTAGAAAGTGGAATTAATGAAACAGAATTTTTAATCTGAAGTTCCCTTTTAAAAAAAGCACAAATATCCTGTAAATACATATTGTTAGAATTCGCCTTGATGCGATCGTACTGCCTACACACGTATCGTCTCGTTTGCATCCATTCTCTCTTTGGAAAGGCTGGTTCGTACGATGTAGATTCCATCGCTATAGCATCGAGTGCAGCCTCTTTTTTGACCTTATCTCGATTGATTCCGAAGCTGAAATCGTTGTCACGAATGTCGAGTTCGAAATGCTTGCCGACCTTGTACTTGTTGATAACCTTGCCGACACGAACACCAATCTTGTCCTGTCCATGCAGCCGGCCTTTGTCGATCTTCCGGCTAAGCTTTGCCAATTGCCTGGAGATAGACTCAATGTGAGTTCGGCTTCTTTTAAGGCGCTTTTCGATTAACTCTTGATTGCCCTTGCTCTTTGCCGTTATTTCGGCAATGAGCTCGTCCTCATTGACTTTGTAAATAAACCCGTCCTCCCGGATATCAAGATTGAAGTGTTTTCCGATTCTGTACTTTTTCAGTATTGTGCGTACCCGATCGTCAATCTCTTTTTTTCCCCTCAATCGTCCTTTTCGAACCATGCCCCTGACACATAGGGGTAAGTGTCCTCTTGGCTATCAACCTACCCTCTGTGTCCCAACGTCTTAATGTTGAGGCTGATTTTCCTATTCTTTTTGCAAATTCGTTTATTCTATATATTTTACTCATAATAGATAATTATAAATAAGAATGAATAAAATATCAATAACTATTTATAGCTCCATATGCATCAAGCCAAGGCGGTAGTTTTACCTTCATTCCCAGGCTCTGCCTTTTTTATCCATGCGTAAGCTTGCGCTTTGATTTATGTTCCCGTTTACGGAGTGCCTCAACGATTCGTTTGAGGTCATTTCCATGAATCACTCATTTTCCAATCTGTTAACCTATAGTATCTACAGCCGCAAATCCGGGTTCGTGCAAAGGTATCAAGATATCAGCCATATCTTTTATTTTCAGCATAATATCGTATGCTTCGTATGCGTCCACATGGGTTCCCGGAGGGATAACATCCATCTCCATGGCAGTGATCTCTTTAGGAGGGTTGAAATTTTCCATAATAGTGCAACACCCGGTTATTACAGCCCGACCTTTGGATGTTTCCACAAGCACGGAAAGCCCTCCATCGGTATGGGCCGGAGTATGAATAACCTTAATGCCGGAAATTATTTCAGTATCACCTGTTATAGTCGATATCTGACCGGCCTCTTCCACATCTATTATATAATCGTCCAGATACCTGAAATCAAGGGGGTGGGGATCGTGTACCCGCTTTAGTTCTTTGTCATGTACATAAAAAACGGCATTTACACACTTATAGTCGTTTTCACAGTGATCATTGTGCAGATGTGTATGGATCACAATATCAATATCTTCAGGTGCGAGTCCCCAGCGGCTGAGACCTTCTTCAAAAGTATAGATCTTGCCGCCGATTGACGCTTCTCTTGCCTCTGATTTAACAGGATTCATTTCGCCAGTATCCACAATGACTTTTTTATCTCCCCCCTCAAGGTACCAGCAATATATCGGTATTGTGTAAGGCTTGCCATAGTCGTGCTGATAGGTCATCATTCCCTTATCGAAAATTTTTGTACCCATTACAATCGGATGTATTTTATACCTGTTCATTTTATCACCTGGGATTGTAAAATTTAATATGACCCTGTGTATAAAAAAAAACCGGTGAGCCTTCAGCCCACCGGGTTAAATTATCCAGCGTTAATTTTACAAGCCGGCGATAGAGATACTGACAATATTCTGATTGGGGAATCCTCCCATGTTGTGGGTGAGCCCGAGGGATGGATCTTTAATCTGTCGGTCACCGGCCAGCCCCTGGAGCTGCAAATATATTTCATACATCATCCTCAACCCGGAAGCTCCGATGGGATGGCCGAAACATTTCAATCCGCCGTCAGGTTGGCATGGTATCTTCCCGTCAAGATTAAAAAAGCCATCTCTAACATCGTTCCCGGCCTTGCCCCTTTCAGAAATCTGTAGATCTTCATAAGTTACAAGTTCTGTAATCGAGAAGCAGTCATGAACTTCAAGCAGGCTCATCTCTTCCCTGGGATTCTTGATCCCAGCTTCTTTATAAGCTTTGATGGCGCATTCATTACCGGTTTTTACATATGTTCCGTCCCAATCGCTGTACATTAATTCAGCGCCTGAGCAGAGCGCCAGTTGCATGGCCTTGAGTTTGACCGGTTCAGGTTTGCCAAAATTTTTGGCCATATCCGCACGGCAGACTATGGCGGCGGCAGCGCCGTCACTGACTCCGCAGCAATCAAACAGACCTAATGGATAGGCAATCATGGGGGCATTCATAATTTTTTCTACAGAAGCCTCCCGCCTTAAATGAGCTTTGGGATTTTTTGCGCCATTGCTGTGACTCTTGGAAGAAACCATGGCAATTATTTCCTTGCCCTCTTCCGGGGTTAATCCGTATTTCTCAAAATAGGCAATGGCCATCATTGCAAACTCGCCGGGGGCCGTTATATTGGACATCATAAATTTAGCATCAGTGCCCAACATCGACGGCATATCCGGAAGACCGGCAAATCCGGTGTCTTTGAGTTTTTCAACCCCAAGGGCCAGGCATATATCATACGCGCCGGATGCAACTCCATATACAGCTCCTCGCAAAGCTTCGGTACCTGTGGCACAAAAATTTTCAACGCGTGCTACCGGAAGGTAGGGAAGCTTTAGAGTCATGCTAAGAGGCATTGATGTTTTTCCAACATTAGTGTCTGTCATGGATGAACCAAACCAGGCTGCATCTATATCTTTTTTTTCTATACCGGCATCTTTTATTGCTTCCTGAAAAGCTTCAACAATAAGCCCTTCGGAGTCCATGTCCCATCGCTCACCGAACCTTGTGCAACCCATGCCGATAATTGCGACTTTATCTTTTATTCCTTCTGCCATTTCTACCTCCTAAAACAGGTGTCAAAATAAGAATTTATTTTTTATTTTGGATACAGGTCATTATAAAAACTACTCTATTACCGGTACAGCCTTCCAAAAATAACCATGCACACCAAACTTGGTGTCAACATACTTTTTCCTGAAACTCATTTCAACCGACATTCCGACACTTAAATTTTCTAAATCTACATCTGTTATATTAAACTGGTATCTGCCGCCGCCTTCAAAATCCAGCAATCCATATGTTTCAGGAGGGCTGGGGCTAAATGCCAGGCTATCGCCGGTGTACATAATCAGGTTACCTTTTTTATCAGAGAAGCTGTATTTTTCCATCTGGCCAATGGCTCCGCAATCAGGATTTACACACACCTTTTGAGCCGGAAATTGTGGTGTTCCACATTTTGTGCATTTGCTTCCAATCAGCCCATGCACCTGATCTCGTATCCTCCAAAGCTTGGAGAATGGAGTAAAGGGCATTCCTTCACCGCGAATACCTTTTTCAACCGGTAATAACTCCCGGAATGCTATCATTTTTTCATACAAATCAAGGTTTCGTTTTGCTGCAAGATTTTTTTTAATACCTCTTCTGGAACCTTTTATCTTTTCTATCTCATCAGTTACTTCAAATATTATAGCATCACTGCCTGTACCGAAACTGGCAACCAAAATTTTATCTCCGGGTTTTGCATCTTCCAAAGCTGCCACTAGCAGCATTAAAGGATTTCCCGTACCGGTAAAGCCGACATTATTTATCATTGGATCCTGTAACTGGGTTTCTTCCAGGCCAAATTTTCTTGCAATCCCTTTAAAATCCCCGGCATACAGGCACGGATATGCAAACTTTGCTATATCTTTAGCTTCCAGGCCGCATTTTTTGAGTACTTCGCTGATCGATTCAATAATAAATGGTTTGTAGGCCGCGTCTCGAATAAAGCGGTCTTCCCATTGGCGGTCATACTTGTCGGTATCAGATCTCCAATGATCAACAAAGTCATAAGAAACTGAATGTGATCCCACAACCTTTGCGATAACATTATCATTCCCCAACAACAGGGAAGCTGCGCCATCGCCAAACATTTCTTCCTGGATGCTGCCGGCTTTGCCTTTTCTAATATCTGAGGCACAAACGATAATATTTTTTGCACTTCCGGCTTTAACAGTATCAAGAGCTGTAAGTACTGCTGTTGTGCCGGATTTCAATGTGTCTGCAAAATCGACTGTCCGAATATCAGAGCGCATATTAAAGGCATCTGCCATGATTTGAGCACTCTGTCTTTCGTTGTAAGGAAAGGTTGTGCTGGCAAGAAAAGCGCCGTCTACGCTGTTGCGGTCTATATCTCCAAGGCAGTCTATGCCTGCGGCAACTGCCATGGTAATGCTATCCTCATCATAATTGGCCACAGCTTTTTCACCAGGCATAAAAGTGGCTGGATTAAGCCAACCCATGGCCTTGTAAATAATTTTGCGATCTATTCGGTACCTTGGAATATATGCGCCGTAAGATACAATTCCTGTCATTGATTTTACCTCCTTAAGATTAAAAATTATCTTGAATATTGCTGCCTTGAACGAGTCCTTAATTATAGATTGTCACATAAATAATTTCACTGCGTTATCGGTCGTCGGAGTATTATAATACGCCTTCCTCCCTCTGGCCTTGTGAAATTTATTATCTGACAATCTATATATTACCAGAATTCTACCTGTGTAACAACCTCTTGTTCTTTCAATATTTTTATTATTTCTACTTTGTCCTCTTTGCTGAAGACAGGCTCCACCTCTGATATGATGGAGCCGTTTTCATCTTGCTCGCTTGACTGAACATATCCTGGGACAAGCGCATATCTACAGCCTCCCACTCCACAGCAGGATGAGTCTATGATACCCATCCCTGTAACGCAAAGGAGATCCCGGCCTTTAAAATCTATGTTTTCTTCCTTCTCTATGGTGTAGTAGCCTGATATTGTATTGATTATAACATCATCAGACTTTTTTTGATGTATATATTTCCTCATCGGCCTGCCAAATGCTTTCGCATTATTTTTTTAACAGTTTTTAAGAAAGCTCTGCTGTAGCCGTCCCCATTATAATCTTGTCGCCATTCTGGTTGACAGCCAAAAACTCACAATCGACCAGATTTTGACCATCTTCAGTATATTTTTTAACAACCGTTCCTGAAACAGTTATCACGTTTTTAGGTTTAGTCACAGCTCTAAACTGCACCGCAAGTTTTTTTACAGCCGTAACTCCGACCCAGTTCGTCATGAACTGACCTGCAAAACCCATGGATAACATTCCATGGCCTATCACTCCGCCGAAACCGGCTTTTTCACCAAAGGCATGAACTGTATGAATCGGGTTGAAATCTCCTGAAGCCCCGGCATACATTACAAGCTGAGTCTCTGTGATCGGATCTTTAACAAGCTGCGGTATTTTATAACCGACCTCAATATCATCAAACAATACTTTAGGTTGCGCCATTGTTTCCTCCTATTGACTTTTATCTTCGAACCACGAGAGTACACTTGTCGCGCAGCACAGGTTCTTCATTCTGATTAATATAGGTTGTTTCCATGACAACGAAATCCATGGTTCCGGCTTTTCCGGATTTTTCTATTACATCCGTTATTATTGTTTTGGCCTTTACGACGTCGCCCGGTTTAACAGGTTTGAAATATTCATATTCCTGACCACCATGCAAAAGCTTGGCCATATTGATTTCAAGATCTTTAATAACAGATTCAAGCCCGCCTGCCATTGCAAAGAGAGTAAAAAAAGTAGGTGGAACAGCCAGTCCTTCAAAACCATCCTCCCGCGCGGCATCCTCATCGTAAAATATTTTGCTTTTGTCTCCGATCGCTCGTGCAAGTTCACGTATCTTGCATTTTTCGATTTCAAACGTGCGCTCCGGATATTCTTTCCCTATGTTGCTCTTTTCTATCAAGGGATCACCTCCTGTTGTTAAAGAATGGGATAGCTTTTAAGGAACCCATTCATATCCTAAAAAATCAAGATTCTATTAATCTCTCTATTTTTCCTGTGCAACGGCAGCGCCGGCTGCAATCAAGGTCTCTATTTCATCGTCTGAATATCCTAATTCAGACATAATATCCTTGGTATGCTGCCCCATCTCGGGAGACGGGGAACGAACTTCCGGAAATTTTCCATCCCGGTTAATCGGATTTTTGACAAACTTTATTTTTCCAGCGGTGGGATGGTCCTGTTCTGCCAGGCATCCACGCTCTATAACATGTGGTTCTGCAACGGCCTGTTGAATATTATTTACAGGAGAACATGGAATCCCGGTTTTTCTAAGACGGTCTATAATATCCCCGGCCTTTAATTTGCTCATGGCGTCCTGAACCAGTTCGTCGAGTTCATCACGCTTCGCAACTCTATCTGCGGGATCTCTAAAATCTTCTCTCTCATAAAGGTTCATCAGATCGAATTCTTTACAGAATTTTTCCCAAAAATTGTTCGTTGAAACGCCTATAAAAACGCATTGATCCGAAGCTTCATAGACCTTGTAGGGACAAAAAGGAAAAAAACCGGAACCGAATCTTAAAGGGATTTCTCCGGTCATGGAGTTGTAGGCCGCCTGCGCTGACATCCAGGAAAGAGCTGTTTCTATAAGCGAAATTTCGATATGCTGTCCTTTGCCTGTCTTTTCCCTGTCCATCAAAGCAAGCATGACACCCATAGCCAGGTACATCCCTGTACCCATATCTACGATGGACGGGCCGATACGTACGGGCAGTCTGTCACGCTCGCCGGTGTTGTCCATTATGCCTGATATTGCCTGTGCTACAACATCATACCCGCCAAGCTTACTGTAAGGTCCTGTCTGTCCATAACCGGATACTGAACAATAAATGATCCGCGGGTTGTATTTCCTGACCTCATCATAACCGAAACCGAGCCTTTCAATTGCTCCAGGCGTAAAATTTTCGATCAAAACATCTGATTTTTCAATAATTTTTCGTGCTACCTCTTTAGCCTCATTCATTTTAAGATTTAAAGAAATTGTTCTTTTGTTTCGATGAACAACAGCGGCATAAGCGCCTCCCATCAGAGTTCGGAAAATGTCCCCCTTGGGATTTTCTATCTTGATTATGTCGGCGCCCTGATCCCCCAGCAGCATGCTCCCGTACGGTGCGGACAACGCATGACTAAAATCCGCAATAGATACTCCTTTTAACGTCAATCTTTGTTCTTCCGCCATTAACTTTCCTCCTTTAAAAAGATCTTTTTAAATAATCTAATACAGATCAAATATGATATTAAAAAAACTATTTATCCCAAAAAAAAAAAAAATTGTCAATATTTCGGTAACATCCCTTGATATAAATTTTTGTTAAAACCGGTTTTATCCTTATCGTTCTTAAGCCTGGATGATTTACCCCTGATTTTTTCAAGCATGGCCAGAATTTTTTTCTTTTTCTCCTTGTTATCTATATATTTCAATGATTTTTGCAGATGAAAAACGGCATTTTTTCCATCTCTTTTCTCTTTATAATAGATGCCAAGATAATAATGCGCATCGCCGAGCTTATCCTGTTTACCATAAGTCTTGCCAAGAAAATATAATACCTGTGCCCTGTTTCCCGTTTTAGCGGTAATCAGTTTTTCAAATATTGAGGCCGCCTCTTTATAATTACCCAGTCCCATTCTGGTGCGGCCAAGAAAAAATAGCGCTTCCAAATCATCCGGCGTGATGCTCAGCGCCCCTTTTAATGTATTTAAGGCTTCCTCGTAGTCACCATTCAGAAAATATATTCTTCCGAGATCTTTTAATACGTTAGGTTCAAAAACATTTTTACGCAATGCTTTTTTTAGGTGCTGAATAGCGTCATCCCTGTTGCCTGTTCTTGCCAGGATAAGCCCTAATCTATAATTGGCCATTGGGTTTGAAGGATCTTTTGCAAGCTTTGCCTCGAATTTTTTCTTTACATGGTTTTCATCCCCGTAAACCACTTCAAGCCTTGTATGCGCTCTTTCAAAATCAAAAGGATTTATTTTACGCACAGACATTCCACTATCTTTGTTTCCGTTCATCCAGACATCGATATAAGCTATACGATCCTCCACAGCGGGATGGGTCATAAGGTATGAAGGAATTTCTTTGGAACCGAACCAGCTTTTATCGCGAATTTTTTTAAGCATTGTAAGGAGGCCTTGGGCGCTGTAACCGGCTTTTGAGAGCAGTTTTAATCCTATCTGATCGGCCTGCATTTCGTTTTCCCGGCTGAAAGCCAGCATGGCAGACTGTCCTGCCGCAGCAGAGGTTATAGTCATGGCGCTTGCGGCGGATCCGGAACCATCTATACCTAAAAGAATTCCAGCAATCATACCGGCCATTGTCGCGATGCCGACTTTTGATGATCTTGCAATCCGTTGTGATATATGACGGCAAAGTACATGCGAAATTTCGTGGCCTAGTATACCGGCAAGTTCATCTTCACCCTCCATGGCTTCAAATAAACCGCTGTTTATAAAAACATGGCCGCCCGGCACGGCAAAGGCATTATAAACATCCTGCTTGATCATATAAAAATGATATTTAAAAGGCTGCGGCGGAAGAGTTGCTATTATTCTGTTACCGATTTTATTTATATATTTAATGATAACAGGGTCTTCTATAAACTCAAAATGCCTTTTCGCCATTTCCATGAATTTAAGGCCCATATCTTCTTCTTCCCTGGCAGTAATGGCTATGGCCGGTGCAGGTATGAATATGCCGCTGAGAATAATTGAAAGCAGGTAAATTATAAATAATTTTAATATATTTTTTATGCACATTTTCTTAAATCAATTATCTTTGCAAACAGAATTTTTTATGGTAAATTAATTTCATTATGGCACAAATTATCAGTATAGCCAACCAGAAAGGTGGCGTAGGAAAAACTACCACAGCAATAAATCTTTCGGCCGCTATGGCTGTTTCCGAAAAGCGGATCCTTCTTGTGGATTGCGACCCCCAGGCAAATGCGACAATCGGAATAGGGATTGACAAAACCCGGCTGAAACATACTATCTATCATGGAATGATAGGGGAGGTTCAGTCGGCTGATCTTGTTGTGGAGAGCGATATCGAGACTCTAAAGGTAATCCCCTCACGGATTGAGCTTAAATGTAAGATTGGGTGAAGCACCAAGCTACGGAAAACCGATTCTTCTTTACGATGCCGCGTCCGTCGGAGCACAAAGTTACTTCTCGCTGGCAAAGGAAATAATTAACGGTAATAATTGATCATGATAGTTTTACTACGAATTACAAGGGTTGCAAATGGAAAAAAAATGGCTCTGGGAAGAGGTCTCGATTCTTTAATACCGGAATTTGACAACATAGAAAACCAGGCAAAAGAATATATTACGTGTGCCATAGATTTGGTCCGGCCTAACAGATATCAGCCTCGACTTGATTTTTCAGATCAGGCTCTGGAAGAATTGAGTAAATCAATCAAAGAGTAGGGAATAATTCAACCACTTCTGGTAAGAAAGGATTATATCGGTTATGAATTGATTGCCGTCGAGCGACGTCTGCGTGCCGCTAAAATGGCAGGCTTTAACCAGATCCCTGTAATTATAAAAGATATCTCTGATACTGAAATGCTTGAGATGTCTGTTGTTGAAAATGTCCAGCGGGAAGATCTCAATCCGCTTGAAGAGGCGGAATCATATTATCGTTTGATGAATGAATTCGATATGACCCAGGAACAGGTTGCTGAGCGGGTGGGGAAAAGCAGACCCGCAGTTGCCAATTTTTTAAGGATAAGACAGTTGCCCATGCAGATAAAGGTTGATTTAATCAAAGGAACTTTAAGCATGGGGCATGCCAGGGCATTGTTAGGTGTTTCAAATGTTGCCCGGCAGATCGATGTCTGGAGAACAGTTGTAGAAAAACAGCTCTCCGTCAGAGAGACCGAGGCGCTTATTAAACGGATCAATCAAAAGAAAAAGATTCAGCTCAAAGAAAAGCCGGATTCTGATTCATTATATTTTAAAGATATTGAAGATGACTTGGCACGCCTTTTCGGCACAAGGGTTACAATTCAGAGAAAGGACAAAAAAGGAAAGCTTTTTTTTGAATTTTATAATGATGATGATCTAGACCGGCTGCTCGGTATGTTGAAAAAATAATAAAGCTATGTCAATTCATCTTATAGTAGACGGTTATAATCTTATACGCCAATCCAACAGATTGAGCCTGCTTGATCAGCAGGATTTGCAATCAGGTCGGGATGCCCTGATAGAGGCGCTTATAAAATATAAAAAAATAAAGCATCATAAAATTACCGTTGTTTTTGACGGAACAACTTCTCATTCCATAATAGCGTTCAGGGATTATATTAAAGGAATAATAATAAAATTTTCCCGCCAAGGAGAGTCTGCCGATGCAGTAATTAAAAGAATGGCCGCCAGGGAGAGAGAAAAGGCTATGGTCGTCAGTTCCGACCGGGATATTATTAATACGGCTGTTTCTTACGGCTCTGCAGCAATCAGTTCTCCTCTTTTTGAGGAAAAAATGATTATGGCGGAATATATGGATATAAAAGGGATGGTCGAAGATGATAATCCGGGCTGGATTCCCACAACAAAGAAGAAGGGGCCCAGCAAACGTCTTTCAAAAAGAAAGAAACATTCCTGGAAGAAGATCATAAAGCTGTAAACTTGGAATCTAATTATTATTATGAAACAGATTTGCGTTATAGACGGGCAGGGTGGAGGTATCGGCAGCGCTGTCATAAAAAAACTTAAGGGATTGTTTCATGAGTATTTTGAAATAATTGCCCTGGGAACAAATGCCATAGCCACGGCTCAGATGCTTAAAGCCAGGGCTAATCGCGGTGCTTCCGGAGAAAATGCCATTATCCAGACCGTACGGAATGTTGATGTAATAATCGGGCCCATAGGTATTATTATGGCCCATGCCATGATGGGTGAGGTCACCCCGGGAATTGCCGAAGCCGTGTCACTTAGTCCTGCAAAAAAACTTCTGATACCTCTTTCGCAGGAGAATATTGAACTTGCAGGGATAACCGCAATGCCGCTTCCCCATATTTTAGAAGCTCTGATTGAAGAGCATTTATATAAATTCTATAAAAACAACAAATAAGAGGTAATACAATGTGCGAAGCCAATGCATACCTTATAGAAGAAAACGGTAATAAACTGATAATGGAAGCTGTCGATACTGTTGAACCTGAAGAAGACGGTCTGAAACTTGTCAGCATCTTCGGAGATCAAAAATTTATCAGGGCAAACATACATTCACTGGCGCTGGTGGATCATAATATCTTTCTGAAAGAATTCTGATACAGCATTTATGAAAGTAATCATTGCCGAAACGGCAGGTTTTTGCATGGGTGTCCACAGAGCCGTTGAAATGGCCATGGCTGCTCCTGATAAACATGATCCGCCCATATACACTTTCGGTCCCCTTATTCATAATTCAAACGTCCTGCATTGCCTGGAAGAGAAGGGGATTTTTGTTATTGGTGAAATACCGGATAAAATATCCGGCACAATATTAATCAGAGCCCATGGAATACCCCCTGATATCAAGGCCAAACTGATCATAGCCGGATTTAACGTGATAGACGCAACCTGTCCGCGCGTAATAAAGGTCCAGACAATCATAGCCAGGCATGCCGCAAAAGGGTATGTGTCTATAATTATTGGTGATAAGGATCATCCCGAGGTTGTGGGGCTGCTCGGTTTTGCCCGGGGCAACGGACATGTTGTAAATAATATTAATCATCTTCAAGCCTTGCCGTCTTTCAAAAAAGCAATAATCGTTTTTCAGACCACACAAAACATAACTTTTTCTGAAAAAGTCAAGGAATGGGCATCAATAAATTTTCCCCATTACATTTTTTTTAATACTATCTGCAATTCCACCATAAAGCGGCAATCCGAGGCACAACTTCTATCTAAATCAGTAGATGCGGTAATAGTAATCGGCGGCCATAACAGCGGAAACACACAAAGACTCGCCGAGATTGCCGGGGAAACAGGCAAACCGGTTTTTCATATAGAAACAAAATCCGAGATGGATATAAAGATGATTTCCAAATTCAATTCCATTGGAATAACAGCCGGAGCCTCCACACCGGAATGGGTAATCAAACAGGTGTGCCGGGCACTGAAAACCATTCCCGGCAACACGAATAAATGATGTTTTCTCTTTGTGTGACAACAGGTTTTGACGACTTTGCCATATCCTGTACCATATCCTATAATATAAATCCGTTTCAAATTGTCAAAATTCATTTGCCGACCGTAAAAAAAGAATTCCCCGTTAAAAGGATATATCAAAACGGATGTAAAGAATTTGTTGTTCCTGAAAAGGGCACGATGCATCGTGCCCCTGCTTTAATCCAAAACATGATAATCGACTATTGCAAAGGAATACCCATAAGCACACCATGGCAATGGCTGGATTTGGAATACCTGACAGAGCTTCAACGAACAGTTCTGACCGCAACCGCCGGTATTCAATACGGAAGCTTGCGTTCCTACAAGGAGATCGCCGCCGCCATCGGCAGACCGGGAGCATACAGATTTGTCGGCTCCACTCTTGCGAAAAACAGGTTCCCCATACTGATACCATGCCACAGAGTAATCAGAAGTGATGGTTCAGCAGGCATGTTTGGCGCTGGCGCTGCTTTGAAAAAAAGACTGATCAATCATGAAGGGGCCTCGTGCCCTCTTTAAAAAATCAAAATCCGTTTCCATTGCCATTATGAAATCATTTAATATTATAACTCCCTATCTTAAAGAAAACCTCATTTTTATTAATCTCGGTCTTTTTTGTCTTATTATAGTCGATTTTATACAGCTTTTTATTCCCCGCATAATAAAATGGGCGGTGGACGATATATCTTCATACCGGATCGACCCGCACGGATTGCTTTTATATGCCTCATATATTACCGGAAGCGCAATCCTGATAGGTATCTTTCGTTATATTTGGCGGCGCTGCCTGCTCGGTATGTCGAGAAGAGTGGAAGAGGGCTTGCGCAACAGACTTTTTGAGCATATCCAGACACTTTCCGCATCATATTTCGGCGAAATGAAAACCGGCGATCTTATGGCCCATGCCACAAATGATATCATGCATATCAGGATGGCAACCGGCATGGGTATTGTAGCTCTTACCGATGCCCTGGTTCTCGGCACAGCGGCCATAGGTTTTATGGCCTATATAAATGGAGCCTTAACATTACTTGTTTTTATTCCAATGCCTTTTTTGATTTTTGGAACACGTTTTTTCAGTAAAAAGATGCACCAGCGGTATGGGGAGGTACAGTCGGTTTTTGCAGATTTGACTGAAGCCGTCAGGGAGCGCTTTGCAGGTATCAGAACAATAAAAGCCTATAACATGGAAAAAGAGGCCGCATCCAAAGTGGCAAGTATTTCAAAAACATATATAGCAAAAAAATTGGCCTTGATCAGGATCGTCGGATCATTTTTTCCCATGATGGTCTTTTTTTCCAACTTGAGCCTGGCCATAGTTCTTTATATAGGTGGAAAAAAGACTATCGCACTGACCATAACACCCGGTGATTTTGTTGCTTTTATCAGTTATCTGGGGCTGCTGACATGGCCGATGATGGCGACTGGATGGGTAATTAATCTTATTCAGCGCGGCAAAGCATCGATGGACAGAATCGACAAGATCCTGAAGACCGAACCGGAAATTAAGGATTTTCCGGAAGCTCAACCTGTGAATAGTTTGAGGGGAAATATTTTAATAAAAAATGTCTCATTCTCTTATAAACCCGGTTCACAAGAAATTCTTTCCGATGTAAATATAAATTTGGAGCATGGAAAAATTCTTGGCATTGTCGGCCCGCCGGGCGGTGGGAAATCGACCCTTCTCAACCTGCTGCCAAGGCTTTTTGATGTATCGGACGGCATTATTGCATTAGATGGAAACGATATACGGTCAATAAAAATACGGGATCTCAGGTCGATGATAGCCTTTGTGCCCCAGGAACCTTTTCTTTTTTCAGGCACAATACGCGAAAACATCTGTTTTGGCATAAGCGGAAATAATGATTCGGAACTTATCGAGGCCGCGACCGAAGCGTCATTTTATGAGACCATCAAATCATTCCCGGATGGCTTTGAAACGTTTGTGGGTGAAAAGGGGGTAATCCTTTCAGGCGGCCAGAAACAGCGCATCGCCCTTGCGCGCGCTTTTATGCACCATAAGCCTGTTCTTATTCTGGATGATCCCATCAGCCAGGTAGATATTGAAACCGGAAACAGAATCATCAACCGGATAAAACAAAAGGCGGGCCGTATGACAATTATAATTGTATCCCATAGACTTTCGGCTGTCAGTTTTGCTGATCGGATTGTTACTATTGAAAAAGGCCGCATAACTGAATCCGGAAGTCACGCCGAATTAATGGAGAATGATAATTTTTATGCCGGGACTTATCGCCTGCAGGCATTAGAAGAGGAGCTCAATGCATTCTGATCAGAGCTATTTCGAGGAAAAGGAAATCGGAAAAGCCTATGACATCAACCTTTTCATTAGTCTATATCCTTTTACCAAACCTTACAAACGCTATTTTCTGATCTCAATTCTGCTGGTTATTTTTATCACCATGCTTGATCTGGCACTCCCTTATATAACAAAGATTGCGATAGATAAATATATTGTGCCGGAGATTAATCATTCACAAACTCAAGATTACAGTTTATCTGAAAAAAGAATAAGATATCTAAAAGTTGATTTAACTGATTTACGAAAAAAAGCAATTGTAAAGAGATACCCGGAATTTTTTAATATTAACGGAGCATCAGCTTATATATCTTTTAATAATCTGGATTCCATAAAAAAAATCGATATCGAGATTCTTCGCCGGGAGGATATTTCAGGAGTGGGGAAAATTACCATTTTTTTTATCGGCCTGGTAGGCTTAAATTTTTTTCTTAACTTTATTCAAGTTATGATAATGGAATATACCGGTCAGATGACCATGCACGATATGCGAGTGCGCCTTTTCGAGCATATTCAAAATTTGCCTGTGGACTTTTTTTCACGCAACCCGGTCGGCCGGCTCGTTACAAGATTAACAAACGATATCCAGAATATGCACGAACTTTTTACTTCCATCATAGCGTTTGTTTTTAAGGACATTTTTTTATTAATCGGCATTGCAATTATCCTGTTATGTCTTGACTGGAAACTTGCGCTGATTTCTTTTGTGATTCTTCCGACTGTTGTTTATGTCTCAAAGCTTTTTTCCGGACAGGCCAGGGATGCGTTCAGAACATTACGGGTTAAAATTGCCGAAATAAACGCTAAATTTTCAGAAACAATCGAAGGCATAAAGGTGATTCAGTTTTTCCTGCAGGAAAGGGAAAACTACAGGAATTTTAAAAAATTAAATCATGAAAATTATCTCGCTGGAATGAGGCAGATTCATGTTTTTGCGCTATTCATGCCTGTGATCGAACTGCTTGGAGCATTTTCGCTTGCCATTGTAATATTCTATGGCGGCGGGAGAGTGATGTCGGATACAATTACCCTCGGTTCGCTGGTTGCATTTATATCCTATATGAAGATGTTTTTCAGACCTATAAGGGATATAGCCGAAAAATATAACATAATGCAGAATGCCATGGCATCTGCCGAAAGAATATTCCTGATTTTCGACGCAGGCGCTGAAACGGATAATGAGACTGAAAAAACAGCCATGCCTGTTCCGTATAAAAATATTTGCAAGGATCTTACTGCGGAAAGCGGCGGAATGGGAAAACTGGTTTTTGATGATGTCTTTTTTAGTTACATAAAAAATGAGCCGGTTCTGAAAGGTGTTTCATTCAAAGCCGCCAAAGGTGAAACAATTGCCATAGTAGGCCCCACCGGTTCCGGGAAAACGACCCTGATCAACCTGATAGAGAGATTTTACGATCCCGGTTCCGGGCATATCTACATTGACGGAAAAAATATTACAAAAATGACTCGTTCAGAGCTAAGGTCAAAAATATCCTTTGTAATGCAGGATACCTACCTTTTTTCCGGCACTATACGGGATAATATTGCCTTCGGCGCAGCCGGTGTAGACCGCGAAAATATGAACCGGATGCTGGATGATGCCGATTTCGACTCTTTTATTAAAAGTATGCCGGAGGGTATTAACACGCTCCTTTCGGAAGGGGGCGCATCCATATCAAGTGGAGAACGTCAGTTCATAGCAATTTCAAGGGCCTTTGTTCGAAACCCTGAGCTTATGATTCTCGATGAAGCTACATCTTATATTGATTCTATAACAGAAAAAAAGATTGAAGCGGTTCTTGCCAAACTGCTAAAGGGCAGAACCTCTATCGTGATAGCGCACAGACTTTCAACAGCGCGCAATGCCGACAGGATTTTAGTGCTTCATAAAGGACGGATAATAGAAACGGGAACGCATGATAAATTAATGGCGCAAAAAGGGTTCTATTTCAGATTAAACCTGCTACAGCATAAAACAATGGCTGTTAAAATCTATAAAAGTTAGAATTATTGTTTTTGTTTTGGACTACTGCTTATGAATTCCGTAAGGCACTTGCGGCAGGCCTCCCGGTCCGGCTCTTTCCCCTCGCGGAAATTAAAAAAAGTTTCTTTCCAATTAAAACTTGTTTTAGGGCAGGTGTCAAGAAAGTCGATAAACTGAACAAATCTTTCAAAAGACTTCTTGTCCATTGCATGTTCCATACGGCAGGCTGTGTTGTCGGCATTCTTATCATCAAGTTGTAAAACTCTGTATAGAAAATCCTTTAGGATTTTGTGGCGCCGCGTAACATCTTTCGCAATTTTGACACCTTTTTTGGTCAATGTGATAAAACTGTATGGCTCATAATTAATCATTCCTTTTTCGCTGAGGCTCTTTAATGCGCCCGTAACAGTACTTCTCTGTACCCCCATTTTTTCGGCAATATCCTTTGTCCTGGCGACTTTATTGATCTTCTCCAGAGCCAGGATAATTTCCAGGTAATCCTCTAAACTCTCCGAAAGTTGTTCTTTTTTCTTCATGCTACCTCCTTACTCATATATTAATTATAATAAATTATCTCAATTCAAATAGCATGAGAAACCAACCGGTTTCATATCACCTAATAAACTCCGAGGCCTTCTCTATGTCAACTATCTTGCGTCCCGGCAGGTAGTCCCGGCTCTCATATTTTTTTATGCGACTAACTTTTTTTGTTATTTCCGCTATTCTCTTAATCTGTTCATATATGTTAGAAAAATAATCATAAACCTGTTTTTCCATTTGCCCGTCAAGGGTTACGGTCTCACAATACGCATATATAGACTGTAAGGGCTGATTGATTTCATGGCATATCGCGCCTGCCATTTCAATCACACCGGCAAGTTTTTCTTTTTCCAGACGTTCCCTGTGAAATTTCCGGCTATCCAATGTTGTTTTAATTCTTGCCAGCAGCTCAATTTGATTAACAGGTTTTCGTACGTAGTCTGTGCCGCCTGAGTTAAAAGCCTCTTTCAGAATATTATCATCCAGATTTGCCGTCACAAAAATTACCGGAATTCCCTCTGCCTCCGGCTGCTTTTTTAAATATTTGCAGGCATCTATGCCATTCATTACCGGCATGTCAATATCAAGCAAAATAAGATCCGGGAGGTATTCATTAACCTTGTCAAGGCACTCCAGGCCGTTTTTTGCACAGCATGTTTTATATCCGGCGGCTTCTAATATTACTTTTATCAGTTTGTTATTTACAGGATTATCATCCACTATAAGTATTGTATCTATCTGGATTGTATCTATCCGGCAATTTTCGTTATCAAGCATGACAGACTCCGGAGGCCAAGTTTTCTATGGTTTTATATGTACTAATTGTATATCCTTTTTCAAGATCATTCTTGCTGTTTTTTCAAACTGCGGGGTAATATCAGAAACAAAAAATTTTGTTAATCCCTTTTTACTGATTTTTTGCTCGACCCCGGGATGCCCGGATAAAAATTTTTTAATTTCCCTTGCAACTGCTAAGGAAGAATCGGCTATAAAAACTCTTTTGCCGATTTTTCTTTGTATAGTATTCTTTAGTAACGGGTAATGCGTGCAACCTAAAACAAGGGTATCTATCTGCCTGACCTTTAAAGAATGTAAATATTTTTTAACAATCATAACGGTTTCGGGTTTATTGAACCACCCTTCCTCAACAAGCGGAACCAGAAGGGGGCAGGCCTTTGAATATATTTTTGCAGCAGGTTTGACCTCCCTTATTTTTCTTTCATAAGCGCCGCTGCTTACTGTTGCCCTTGTACCGATAACTCCTATTTTAAGGCTGCGGGAATTTTTAATTGACAATTCCACCGCAGGTGTAATTACCTCGAAAACAGGAACATCGTATTTCGCCGTTATGTTTTCAAAAGCAACACTCGAGGCTGTGTTACATGCCACTACTATTAGTTGTGCTCCTTTATCTAAAAGGAATTCCGTATCCTCAAGGGCGTACCCGATTACCGTATCAGGACTCTTGCTCCCGTATGGTGTACGCGCTGTGTCGCCAAAATAAACGATGTCATATCCCGGAACCTGGTCAAGCAATGCTCTGACAACCGTAAGCCCCCCTATACCTGAATCAAAAACGCCTATCATGATAACATCAGATTAACCTTTTGAAAGTTTTTTCCTCACATAGTCCTGCACAATATCCATAGGAATATCTGTGCGTATTCCGGGGCACAAGCTTGCCATAATGTGCCAGTTTTCTATATCCAAAAGCACAGCTTTGATAAACGGCCACTCTTTGCACATGCGTGGTTTAACAGGGTGAATAGTGCATACTTCATCCCAGAAAATACAGTAGCCATTCTCACCCTGGGCAATCAGGGGCTTCCCCCCGGAAATTTGACAAAATTTTTCAATAAAATGCTCAGGCTCGGCGTTAATGTAATCTGAAATAGCTATTATATCATCAGGAGTAACAAAAGCACCCCCATAACCCTTGCAGCAATCACCGCATTTGGTGCAATCAAAAATATCTGAAGGTTTCATTTAAATCCATATACTCCGAATAATCAACCGTCAACCGAAAACTGTTATTCACAACGTATGTCTTGTTTCCATTGCTCTCTTCATGGTAACCTGATCAACATATTTAAGCTCGCCTCCAATCGGCACGCCTGAAGCAATTCTTGTTACTTTTATTTGATATTTTTGAAGAAGTTGCGCCAGGTAGGATGCTGTAGCATCCCCCTCGACACTGGTGCTGGTGGCAATTACCACTTCCTTGATTTCAGCCTGGCCGACCCGGTTTACAAGTTCAGCGATCCTGATATTTTCAGGCCCGATTCCATCCATTGGGGACAAAACACCTCCCAGGATATGATAGAGCCCTTTAAAAGAACCTGATTTTTCTATAGCTACCATATCGGCAACCTTCTCGACAATGCACAACAATCCTGAATTTCTGGCGGGATTGCCGCAGATATTACAGATACCGTCATCACTTAGGGCAAAACATAATGAACATTTCTTTACTTTGTTCTTAACATCAAGAATACTGCCGGCAAGAAGTTCGGCCTCCCGGCGGGGGGCATGCAGTATATGCATTGCAAGACGTTCAGCAGTTTTTTGTCCGATCCCCGGCAGTTTGGTAATATTTTTTATCAGGTTACATATTGATAAAGGATAGTAATTCATCTTTACGTCAAACCAGGTATGTTAAGACCTCCGGTAATTTTGCCCATCTCTGACGCAACCATTTCCTGGGATTTTGTCAAGGCATCATTTACGGCCGCCAGAACCAGATCTTCCAGCATTTCCACATCCTCAGGATCCACAACCTCTTTTTCTATCTGAATCGATATTATCTGCTGTCTGCCATTTGCCGACACTTTTACCATTCCTCCTCCGGAAGTGGTTTCCACAGTCTTATCTGCCAGCTCTTCCTGCATTTTAGCAATACGTGACTGAAGCTTCTGTGCCTGCTTCATCATATTTCCCATACCCTTCATTCAAACACCTCCTGTAAAAGTTTTACGTCTAAAACTTTAGCGCTAAAAATTTCAGTAATATCATTTATCAGCGGATGGTTTAACGCTTCTTGCCGCAAATGCTCCGACTCCATGATTTTATCTGAATTATTTTCCTTACTATTTCCAGCTCTGATTTTAATTTCCGTTTGCTCTCCAAAACAATCCTGACACGCTTTCCGTATAATTGACAGATTTTTTTCCTGGAAAACTGTTTTGCAGTTATAATTGTTACCATTAACTGATAGTTCAAGGCCTTGCCCGTTCATTTTTTTTATTGAAGAATTTTTCAAATGAGCGCAAAGCGCAGGATGCTTGGACGAAAGTGCATTACAGATTTTTCCCCAACAGTTTTCAATATCTTGAAAAGGATCATCACTGCTGCGTTGCACAGGTTTAACAGGCCGGACGTGCGGGACATTTGCCTCGAAATCATGTTGCGCCGCAGGCTCCTTTTCCCGGTATAAATTATTTTCAGTGTAATGGTCTATCTTTGCTTTATAGATTTCATCCAATTCATTTGCCGGCAGGTCACCCGTATTACTTATTAAATCATCTAATTTTTGAATCAGAAGCTCTATGGGCAAAGCAGGCTTAACCTGTAAAATCCTGATAAATGCCATCTCGATCGCCAGTTTCGGTCTTTCCGAGTATTTTACAATCGACTCTTCCTGAAACAGGATATCAAAAACCTGGTTTAAATATGTTGCAGATACTCCTTTTACCTGCCCCAATATCATTTCCAGTTCGTGTACTGGGAGATCAACCAGCTTGTTTACTTTTTTTCCTATTTTGGCTACAAGCATATTCCGGAAATGTTCAACTATATCGGCATATAACTTTTTCATATCATGCCCATAATCGTAAAGTTCATCCAGAATATCAAGCAATATAGAGAGATCGCCGCGCATAACAGCATCTGAAATTTCAAAAATTATCTTCCTGTCGACAACTCCCAGGATATTGATGACCTGGTCATGCGATATATCCCCTTGACCGGCCGCCATCACCTGATCCAGCAGGCTCAAGGCATCCCGCATGCTTCCGCCTGCTTCACGCGCTATGAGCCCAAGACTTTCTATGGCTATCTCTACCCCTTCATCCGCGCATAGCTTCTGCATATGCCTGGCAATAGCTTCGGCATCTATCCGCCTGAAATCATGTCTCTGGCACCTTGACAATATGGTTATCGGAATCTTGTGCGGCTCAGTAGTGGCAAAGATGAACATAACATGCGCAGGCGGCTCTTCCAGAGTCTTCAGGAGGGCATTAAAGGCTGACAGTGTAAGCATGTGGACTTCATCTATGATATATATTTTATACAGACTGTGCGCGGGCATATATTTAATATTTTCGCGCAGCTCCCTGATCTGGTCGACAGAGTTGTTTGAGGCCCCGTCAATTTCAAAGACATCCGCCGCGCCGGATAAAGTGATCTCGCGGCACGATCTACAAGTATTGCAGGGAGATGCAACCGGCCCGTTTTTGCAGTTCATCGCCTTGGCCAATATGCGCGCAATGGTTGTCTTGCCGGTGCCCCTTGGTCCGGCAAAGAGGATTGCGTGGTGAACACGATTTTGTGCAATGGCATTGGCCAGGGTTTGGGTGACATGGTTTTGTCCGATAACCTGGTCAAAAGTTTGAGGCCGATACTTACGCGCAAGGACAAGATAGGACATAAAAAATTATTCCGTATTTTACAGGAATTCACAAGGCTGCTTTTTTGGCGGAGAGAGAGGGATTCGAACCCTCGGTACTGCTATAAACAGCACACACGATTTCCAGTCGTGCTCCTTCAGCCAGCTCGGACATCTCTCCATAATAAAGAAGGTGATGGTAAAAAAAAGATGTTCTTTTTATTTCTTTTTATGAACAAAAAATCAAGGGATATTTTTCTTAATGTATAAAAAAAAACCGTGGAACCTTCTAAAATGGAACCTTCTAGATTGGAATGTTCTAGAGCGGTTGACAATGTTTGAGGTTTATATTATATATGAACATATGCTCAAATATAATAACAGGAAATCAATATGGATGAAAAAAAACAATTTCAAAATCGGATAAACAAAGACCTTTGCAATGTGCGCATGATTCATCTCGAGAGAGTTTTGTATGCAAAACAACAAGCCATTCCCTTCAAAGAACTCGAAGTTATGTCAATGATGTACAAGATGCTGGGAGATCCCACACGCCTGAAAATGCTTATGGCTCTCAGTGATAATGAGATGTGTGTATGCGATTTGGCTGCATTTACGGGCCTGACAGAGTCGGCCGTATCACATCAATTAAGGAGGCTCCGGGATCTTGCCCTTGTAAAAAAAAGAAGAGCAGGCCAGATTCTTTATTACTCATTAGATGACGAGCATGTGGAGGAGCTTCTTGAAATAGGTCTTGCCCATATACGTGAATAGAAACGGAGTAATTCAATGATTGAATTTCTTATAAAAGTATGTGCTTCTACCACGGGTCTTCTGCTTGATTCAGCAATCTATATCCTTGGGGGGCTTCTTTTCAGCGGACTGTTCAGTCTCTGCCTGAGCCCTGAAGCAATCTCAAAGCATCTTGGAAAAGGGCGTTTCAGTTCTGTCTTAAAAGCTGCGCTCCTGGGGATTCCCCTTCCGCTTTGTTCATGCGGTGTTTTACCTGCCGCGGTGTCACTAAAAAGACAAGGGGCCAATAGCGGCGCAACAACTGCTTTCCTGATTTCAACACCGGAATCCGGGGTTGACTCAATTGCCGTTTCTTATGCCCTGCTTGACCCGGTGCTGACGATTGCCCTCTTTTCAGTTACCTTTGGCCTGGTGATTGATCAAATTTACCTTATTATGAATATATCTCCCCAGGCAATTATCGGAAAAGCATCCGAGATGCTTCCCCTGTGGTTGCAGATTGCCGGGACAGTAATTATTGTTTTGATATCTGTAAAACCGTTTTGCAGAATTATCACGGTATGGAGAAATAAAAACTTTTAACCGACGCAAAAAAACAAAGGGGTGTGTTGCACTTGTGCGTCATATTCTTTCATCGCCTTTTCAACAAAAAAATTAATACGTTTCATGAAACGCTTATGTTTCATAGCTAAGTTGAGACACTTTTGTTGCGACATTTTTTTCAAAGCCCCCGACACCCCTTCACCTTACCTGGTACCCGATATAATTATTTAATATAAAAAGAAAAAGACTGTTTAGATTCGTAAAAAATATTGCACCTGTAATCTGTTGTTTTGAAATATTCCGACAAATTTTCCTTATTTTTTTATGACAACATAATGTTATGATATTAAACTGTTAGTGTATAATTGCTTCACGATACATATTTGCCTTGAGATGATTGCCGGCCTTGGGGTTGGTTGATCTGAAATCACACCTCTGATCCTCCCATAACTATTTGTTATCAATATTAATTCTATATGTTTTTAAAATATTTCCGAATCATGGCATGTTTCTTGATAGTTAAATACGATATATCAATTAAAAAAATAGTATAAAGTGATTTTTTTGTGACCAATTATCAACGGCAGAAAGGAGAAAAAAAAGTGGAGAAGAAGAAAGATTTGCTGGAAAAGGGAGCCCTGGTGCAAAGAGATGGTCAAACTTATGCAATTGTACCTCATATACCGGGAGGCTTATGCACACCAGAAATGTTAAGAAAGATTGCTGATGTGTCTGATAAATATAATGCCGCCGCTATAAAGCTGACAAGCGCCTCCCGGGTCGCCATTGTGGGGCTTCAGGAAGAAGATCTCGATAATGTCTGGAAAGATCTGGAATTATCACCCGGCGCGGCGGTGGGCCTTTGCGTACGCAGCATCAAGTTTTGCCCGGGCACAACTTTTTGCAAGCTTGGTAAGCAGGATGCGGTTGGACTTGGGATGAAGCTGGATGAATTATATCACGGAACAAAAATGCCGTCCAAGTTTAAAATAGGTGTTTCGGGGTGTAGAAATGCATGCGCCGAGTCCTGGATCAAGGATCTTGGCCTTGTGGGTGAAAAAAAAGGGTGGAAAGTTCTGGCCGGCGGCAAAGCCGCCTCGCAACCGACGATCGGCAGCCTTATTGCAGATGGCCTTGATACGGATGAGACCCTGGCTTTGATCGGCAGAATAGTAGAACGGTACCAGCAACACCCCAAAGCTGTAAGATTAGGGGTGGTTATAGAAGAGGTCGGTCTTGAGCAATTTAAAAAGGATGTGGGCGCAGCCTGAGCATTTTATAAGGTGTTTATTATTAAGAAACAGTTTTTCATTTGGGAACTTTTATTGAAAAGATTGGAGGCGTTGAAACTTTTCGCTAAACAATCAAGTCGTTGAACAACTTTACATGTGTCTTTTAATTTTTATCAGGGAAAGGAGAACAAAATGAGATTAAATAATGGTACAATAAAATTAGTCGGTGAGAAGGGCATTGGCGCCTGGAATGCTTATATCCAAAGCTGGTGCGATCTTGGAATTAATCATGTTCAGTTTAATATTGTGGATAATGAAACACTGCTCGCTGCTCAGGAAAAACCAGAGGACTTTGAAGAGATGATCGTCCGGGTTGCAGGTTACAGCGCACAGTTTGTAGGACTTAACAAAAAAACACAAGATACAATTATCGCAAGAACAATTCAGGAACTTTAATTTGGCGTTGCTTTTAAGGGGTGTTAAAAAGGGGAATATTTACATTTTTTTAACACCTTTTTCTAATGCTTTCTTCATGGGAAGCCAAAAAAAGAAGGGGGGAAAAATGGAACTAAATGATAAAGTAAAAGAAGTATTGACCAACAAAAACAGAATAAACATATTAAGCACGGCAAATAAAAATGGTGAAACTGATGTTGCTGTTTTTGGCTCTGCATTGCTAACCGAGAAAAACACAGTTTCCTTTGTTCTCAAAGAAACATCAAGGTCTTTAGCGAATATAAAAGAAAATCCATATGCATCGTGCTTGGTTCTTTTACCGGCGGCCGGTGCTAAGGGATTTCAGGTCAAAGGCCACCGCTTCTACCTTAAATGAATTTTATGGAAAGATCTCGAAATCCGGTTTATCTACAGGAAAGAGCAGGTGGGGAAACAGTTGGATGGGAACAATCCTTTAATGTTGATCGTAAAGCTAAAGACACTGAAAAGTCAAAACCGAATGCCTATGTTGTAATTTTTGATATTATTGAGACCAGACCAATTGTTGCTGCAGGGAAAAAGTCCGAATAGATTACATCTGGTATCTTGGTGTTATTTTACAAAGTAATTGCAGACAGCAAGCATAACACGCAGTAAACTCTCAAGAAGTTCGATCATCCCTGTCGTTACCCCAAATTTCTGAGAAGTTACAACACGCACATGGGAAAAGTGTATGGGGGAAAATGGGGGCAATATGAAAAAGTTATTTTATAACCCTCGTTTCCAGGCAGAGCCTGGGAGCGAGGGAAAAAGGGTGGAAAGTCCTGGCCGGCGGCAAAGCCGCATCACAACCGGCGATTGGCAGCCTTATTGCAGATGGCCTTGGTACAGATGAGACCCTGGCTTTAGGGGAATAGCAGAACGGTACCGGCAGCACCCCAAAGCTGTAAGATTAGGGATGGTTATAGAAGAGGTCGGTTTTGAGCAATTTAAAAAGGATGTGGGCGCAGCCTGATACTATTAATTAAACTAAGGGCTCGCTCAAAAATAACTTTACATTTTAAGCGCCGATGCATCCCGTCTGGCTACGTTCCGAAAGCTCAGAAATATCTTGATATTCCTAAGCTTTCGCGCCTTGCCAGACAGGCGCCTCAACACTTAAAATTGCTAATTTATTTTTGAGCGAACCCTAAATCCAGTGAAATTATTTCTTTGGAAATATATATTGATGTTCAGGGCAATTAAATAATTGCAATTTATGGCCTTTAGATTTATAAGTACCAAACTTATACTTTAGCATCAAAATTCGGCATACGCTAAAGCTTTAGTACTACACTAAGAATTTTTCATTTATTTATACGATGAACTTAAACGAAATTGACCATTTTTGGGATGGTTACCATTATGTGATAGCTGAATGAGTTGTTTGTGGATTATAATGACAGCATAATTGTTTTGGTTGAGTTGCTGCCATGTATCCTATTTGGAACAATTCAGCAAGCAACATACCGAAATGCAAAGATAGTTCCCACAAATATTTTGTATATATCACAACGAATGGTACCATCCCATATTTTTTAAAGCTATCCAAAGATGAGCCATAAGGATATTTCGACAGGAAATAGTTATGATATCAACCGATGATGCTCCAGGGATCGAATGGATAAAGGAAAAGACAAAGGCCGCCGATTATCATATATCTGAACATATTATCAGGGACTTTTTGACCAAAAAGGTGACCATCCGTGAGATTGAGGATGCCATCGCAAATGGCAGGATAATCGAAATCCACAGGCACCCCGAAAAGGGAGCCTGTGCTCTATTGCTTGGCTATGCGGGAGAAAAGCCGATCCATGTTATGTGCGCTGATGATCAAGACGGCTGGCTGCTTATTCTTTTTGCCTATGTTCCGGCTCGTCCGATGTGGAAAGATCCCGTAAACAGAGTTAAAGAGGGGGGTAAGGGTATGGGTGAAAATTTAAACAAATGTTTTTTTTGCGGAGGTAAGATAAAACAGGTCAAGGTGGGCAATTTCGATTATCGCCTGGAAGGAAATCTTTATGTGGTCAAGAACATTCCGGCCGGTCTGTGCATGCAATGCGGTGAAAAATATATTACCGCTAAGGCCTCAAAAAAAATCAACCGTCTTATTGAGGAGGATAGATTTGGAGGAACCGAAGAGGTTTTTGTATTGAAGTATGAGCAATAACAAACTGTTTATTGTTAATAAACAGTTTGTCATTTTTTTCTTCAACATACATCCTTTAATCTGAAGTTCCCTTTTTAAAAAAGCACAAATATCCTGTCAATACAAATTGTTAGAATTCGCCTTGATGCGATCGTACTGTCTACACACGTATCGTCTGGAGCAAATCGAATGCTTTTTGCTGTTTTTGGTTACGCTTGGTGGTCATCGTATGGAAGGGAATTTGGGGGAATTGTGTTGTAATTCTTCCGGCAATCAAAACATCCGGCAAGAGTAACCGTTCACGGTTACAAGCGGCATAATTTCCTGTTTATAAATTGAATCTCAGGCCATCAACGTAAGGCGGGACAGCTACTTTGGTGGATTCGTCGCTTACGCTCCTTAATCCACCCTACGGTTCAAGAGCAACGTAAGTTTGTAGGGTGGATTAAGCGAAGCGAATCCACCGAAACCCGCTGTATTTTTCAACCGTTAACTATAATACTCCCCAAAAACTGGACAGTTGTTTAAGGTGTAAAATGAGTATATCCTGATCAACAAAAAGGAGGCTCATTAATGGGTAAAATTCGAAAAAATTACAGTGCATCATTCAAAGCTAAAGTAGCGCTTGAAACGGTTAAAAAGGAAAAGACGATTTCTCAACTATCTAGTGAATATGGAGTTCATTCAAATCAAATAAATCAATGGCGAAAGCGTCTATTAGAAGAATTGCCCGATATATTTTCAAAAAAGCGTCAAAAAAAAGAAAAAGACGCTGAAGAATTCCAGGCGGAGCTTTACCAACAAATCGGCCAATTAAAGGTCGAATTGGACTGGCTAAAAAAAAAATCTAACCTTCTCAATTGATATAAAGCGTCAATACATTGAGCCGAATCATTCTTTGATACCGGTAATGCGCCAGTGTGATCTTTTGGGAATAAACAGATCAACCTATTACTATCAATCCTGCAAAGATGAGAGCTATAACCTGGCTCTCATGCGATTGATAGACGAAGAATATACCCGATATCCGTTCTACGGTGTTGAAAAAATGACGGCCGTATTAAAGCGACAAGGGCACACTGTTAATCCTAAACGAATAAGACGTTTGATGCGGCTTATGGGACTTGAAGCTATATATCCAAAACCAAATTTGAGCAAAGCATCAAAAGAGCATAAAATTTATCCATACTTGCTGCGAGGCGTTTCCATTGAGCAAGTTGACCAGGTGTGGTCAACGGATATTACCTATATCCGTTTGAATTCAGGTTTTATCTATCTTGTAGCAGTGATAGACTGGTTTAGTCGGTATGTCCTGAGCTACGAATTTTCAACCACATTGGATAAGGATTTTTGTATAAAAGCCTTACAGGGTGCCTTAAAAATTGCAAAACCTAAGATTTTTAACACGGATCAAGGCAGTCAGTTTACCAGTGATGCCTTTACCGGCGTTTTAAAAAAAGCCGATGTGAAGATCAGCATGGACGGCCGGGGCCGTGCTCTGGATAACATTTTCGTAGAGCGCCTTTGGCGTACCGTGAAATATGAACGTGTTTATCTTCACAATTATGAGACCGTCAGGGAGGCTATTCAAAACATTGGAGAATATTTTGGCTTTTACAATAATGAACGACTCCATCAATCTTTGGATTACCAGACCCCGGCAGAGATATATTTTAAAACTTTTCCAGGGTAATTTCAGAACCACTTTGTATAATTAATTAGAATACCATTAAGTCGTATTGATATTATAAAAAATGTTTCCTGCTGCAAACAAGATAAAAGCGTACTATCCAACACATAATCAGTTGGTAGTAGAGTTTGTTTGAATATTGCATAACGCTAATCAAATATATAGCGTATTTTTAGGATGATTTTTTGAATAGCGTTGCACTTAATTCAACATACTATATGTTTTGGAGGTAAAAAAATGAGAGGAGGAAAACGTGCAGGGGCTGGTCGAAAAAAGAAACCAGACCATTTGAAACGAGAGCTTGTGACAATTAGATTACCACAGTGGATGATTTCACAGCTCAAGAGGAATGGTCAAATTGGTTATTTAATTGAGAGTCAATTGGCGAAAAAAGATTTTTTGAATTTGCCGGATGATTACGAAATTGATAGTTAAGATCGGACAAATTAAAGGAAGTAACAGGCAAGATTTATCAGCAATGGTGATCAATGTGAGGTTGTAAAAATAATATATTTTGGTGAATGCCCTATTCAACGTGCGGCATAAGTTATAAACATATTAATATTGAATTTTAACAGTATGTTAATGAGATACAAAAAAGTTATAAACATTTTATCAATAAGTTATGAACATTTTAGAATGGTATTATTATTTATTAAATCAATTAGTTAAGTTGTTTATGAACATTTTTATGATAAACAGAAACATATTTTTTTTATTTACTATTATTTTTTTAATTTTCAGGATTATTTATAGCTCAAAAGCGCACCTTAAAAAACCTTGTTTTTTGTCTTGACAATGGGGAGTACCTTAAACTGTGAACCTATAACCGTGAACGGTTACAATTAGTTAATCAGGTGTTTTCCGAAAAGGAGGTATCACTATGAAGTATGTATTTTTCTTAATGATTGCAGGTTTCATAGCAACAGGCTTTCTGTGTGTAGAACCGGCCATGGCGGAATGGAGTGACCATTACTCTCGCAAGTCTTCCGCTAAAAACTCTGCTTCAACTACGCTTAAATATGGAGGTACTTACGGTCAGGCAGGTCAGAACTATATCAACAACCGCGACAACTGGAAGGTTCCGAAAAAAACAGGACAAGGAGACCAAAAATCGCAAATGACTCCTGAAGAAAAGGCCAAATATAATCGGATTATGCAAAAAACGAATCGTTTGCTTAATGATATTTATAATAAGCCTCACCAATTCGGCCCGCACCAGAAACAAATAAGTTCTGACCAGAAGGCGGAATATAATCGAGTAATGCAGCAGAGTGCTGATCTTATCAAGCAGATCGAAAGCGACCCAATGCTCAAGTAATAAAAACAGAGAAACGGCGAGGCTATGTTTCAACTTTTGACACTTGAAAACATGCAGTCAAATGTTGAGACCTGACCCTGCGTCCCTATGCAAGAGTAACCTCCAAGATTCCATCTTCTAATTTTTGTAAACAAACTGCATTTTTCCTGAACCGATGGAAATCATATCAAACTCTTGTAGCTGGACGGATCCGGTCATAGTATCACCATTCACTTTCGGCTTGTTCATACCCTCAACATAGCTTAAGAAATAACCGCCTGGTCGCTTGCTTATGGTAGCTGCTGTCTTGCCTGTCAGCAACCCTCCGACAATAATGTCACTATCACCGGCCTTGCCTATTCTTGTAATTTTTTTGTTTAAAAGTATCTCTTCCTTGTTTCCCGAGAGAATTGAAAGGGTACCCTCTTTGTTTTCAAGTTTTTCAGACTCGTTTTTGCCCATCATCTCTTTATACTTGCCTGTGTCCATTACCATAGTACGATCCATGTCGGCAACAGTCTCGTCGGGCTTGGATTCATTTGCCCTGTAAGCAAATGCAAGTGAATGCTTTCCTATAAGCACAACATCGTTGTTATTAAGATAATGGGAATTGATTTTCTTTTCATTGACAAATGTTCCGTTTTTACTCTGCAGGTCTGTAACTAGAAACCCTTCTCCAACCGAATCCACTTTGGCGTGGTATCCGGAAACCGCCAGATTGTCGATTACCACATCATTTTTATCATGTCGTCCGATGGTAATGTTGGTGCCTTTATCCAAGGCGAACTCTTTGATGACTTTATCCTTAAACTTTAATATAAGGGTCGGCATAGTAAAAAGATCCTCTCATTTTTTAAATATTTTTATTAACGGAATATTACTCAAACCACCGGCAATTCGCAAAAATAGTTTTACAATTCTGCATTTATCTTTTTTGCCTGTTTTGATTACTTTCACTACAATTACGGTAATATTGTCATCCCCCCCCCGCTTGTTTGCAATATCCACCAATGTATGGCAGGCTTTTGCGGGTGATTGAATATTTACCACGTCACGTATTTCTTCCGGAGAAACCTTATCGGAAAGGCCGTCTGAGCAGATTATAAAAATATCATCCTTAAAAGACTGGCTTTCACATATATCGGACTGAACGCTTTCGTTAACTCCGATCGCCCTTGTAAGGATATGCTTGTACCTGCTCTCAAAACGTTCCGCCTTGTCAGGATCCAGTGCAGCCTGTTGCGCCAGGACAGTATGCGGCACAGAAACAGTTTCTATGTCTCCGTTATGCACCAAATATATTGGACTGTCGCCTACATTGGCGGCAATGAATGTTTGATCTGTAAAATAGATTGCTGATACTGTGGATCCCATTCCGCGACATGATTCCTTTTTCTGGGCGCTGCTAAAGACTTCGTGATTGGCCTGTTCAATGCTGGAAAGCAGTCTTTTCGCCTCTGTTGACAGGCTTTCATCTTCAAGATCTGCGGTTTCCCCTTGAACGCCCTGAGGGTCACGCAAAAAGTCAGGGATTGTATCCACAACTATTTTGCTGGCGACCTCTCCGGCCAGGTGCCCTCCCATACCGTCGGCTACCATATATAGACTCAGGGTATCATCCAGGACAAGGGCATCTTCATTTCCTTTCCGCTTTTTCCCAACATCTGTTAAGCCTGCAGATTCAACAGCAATCATTGACGCTCCTTTTTTCTTTTATTTTTCGTCAAAATTTTATCCAGTTCCCGGCCGAGCTGTTTAATTTTTTAATAGTTTTACAAATAAGCAAGATATATGCCATATTGCGCCAAGCAAACGAGCTATAAATTTTCAGATAATTACCCTATTTTAAAATTTGGCACAAGTATAGCAGCAATTCTCATTTTGGGATGCTGTGGCACATCATATTGTAGTAATACTATGCTCCATAATCTATATATAGATAAAAATATGCCATAATTAGAATTGCTACAAGTATAGAGAGAAAAATCCGAGGGAAGCCTACCTGTAGTACCAATACTCAGGTTTTTACCGATAACCCAGTAGAATTGTTCATGTGAAAATCTATATACGGATTGTGAACAAAACAGACATTATTTAGCAAGTCCTATGTTTGGCATAAAATTTGCTGTCTATATTCGATATTCGAAAAATACGCCTGATATAATCAGCTCTTTCAAATTGATTGTCAATTTTCAGATAAATAATTTCAAATAGTGATTTTTTAATCATCTATAATACCGACAATTCGCAATTGAACATTCCGGTTTATCCGGGTTAGGGGTGGATACTTGTCTTATATACTTACTCAAAAACAGCTTGATGATATTGATCGTATCTTGCAAAAAGAACTTATGGAACTCGGCATAAAAAGCGTAATTCTCATAGATATGGCCGGAAATGTAATCGCCAACCTGGACAACGGGAATGTAGATCATGATGTCTATTCTCTGGCAGCGTTAGCAGCCGGTAATTTCGGAGCGGTTGCCGCCATGGCAAAAATTGTCGGGGAACAGGAATTCTCTTTACTTTTTCATAAGGGGAAAAAAGAAAACATACATTTCAGCAAGGTTCTGCCCGATTTTTTGCTTATAACTATATTCGGTAATGATGTCTCCTTGGGTTTTTTACGATTAAAAGTAGATGAGGCTGTCAGAAAAATAGCAAAACTACTTAGCGGCCCTTCTAACTGAGCATAATTTCAGTACAAAGAGATTAACACGGGAGGCGGTTAATTGAATAAAAAAAAACAGGGCGGTTTTCGCAGTGAATTTGAAAGTCGTATGAAAGATTTTTTTAAAGAAAACGAAATGTTTGCTGAGGGTGAATCTTCTTTGGATGGTTCACCATTGAAGTGGCTCAAAACAATAGTACTCTCTATAGACTGGGAGATTACTGATGATGTGTTGATAGAATTTATAGAACAGATCGACAGGTTGCAGACTACCTTTTATAGAAATGACAAAATTGTACTGATGTTTCTAAAGCTTCTTGGCTCTCTAGGGAAATATATCAAGGATAAAAAAGCAAATGCTCATCCGGATGCAATAAAACTTTTGATATTATCATATAAAAGTCTGGAAAAAATTATTATATCCAAAGACATTACTGATGTTGAGAAGAAAATCATCCTTGCCTCAAGGGCCAGGGATTTTTCAGAATTGAAGTCAAAAATGATACAAAAAGATACAGGGGCCGTAGAACAAGCCGAACATACCGTGGAGCCTGCGATCAAGAAAGAAATGGTTGAGCAGGCACATAATAATGATGATGATCTCCCTCCAGGAAAAGCTGTAATAGAATCTTTGGATGATATGAAGCATCTTATAAAAAACGAATTTAAGGTATTAAGGGGGTTGTTGATAAGTTTAAGATAATTCTTAATAAGGTAATGAAATTATTCAGGTGATAAGCTCTATAAATCAATAGCAATTGCTAAAAACAGATTAATCAACGGAAAAATAGAAGATTAATATTCAGTGATGTCCGGTTAGGTTTTTGCATGATATGATTTGTTTTTTGCCAATATTATTCCCCTCCATAGCTGTATCGGGGCTCTCTTGGCCATGAAACAATTCATTTAAAATGGTAGTTCGCAATTCTCTAACCCTTTTAATTGTGACTTTTTCATCAAAATATTCACGGCAGCGCAAAAGGCTTTAACCCGATCAGTCGGTCAATGCCCTAGTTAAAAAATGGACAGGGGAAATTAATCTTTCCGGTAATTATGGGGCTCATATTTTGCGGAAAACTTTCGGATATATCCAGAGGACAGAGTTCGGGGTGGGGTTTGAGATTTTGGCCAAACGGTTTAATCATACCAGTCCGGCGGTTACTATGCGATATTTGGGGTTGACGAGTAATGAGGTTAATGAGGTTTTAATGAATGAGATTTGAAGGACGATTCCGTTTTTGTAGTTTATCAAGAATAGCGTTTTTTAAAACAATTGATTTTATAAAAATCGCTAATTTTGATAAATTTATTTGATAAAAATGTTAAAAAGTGTTAATAGTTTTTTTATGAAACGGGAAATCTATGACAGATTACAAGATCTTATTACAGATCGAGCTGACAATGATGTGATTATCATTGAAGGTGCCAGGCAGGTTGGGAAATCCTATCTTGTGAACAGCGTTTTAAAAACCATAGGCAGACCGTATCTGGCTTATGACCTGGAAAAAAATCCGAAAATACGCCGGGAAATTTCAAAAACAGAAGATTTTTTCGATTTTAGCACCCTGATGACTGATAGATATAATCTTCAGCCCGGGTCAATCCTGTTTTTTGATGAAGCCCAGGAATGCAGGAAACTGGCAGAGTATGTCAAATCGTTTAAAGAAGACTGGCATGACATTAAAGTGATTCTGACAGGTTCTTCGATGAACAGATTTTTTCCTGCAGGTGCGCGAATACCTGTCGGCAGAATGAAAAGCATGTGTATTTTTAGTTTTTCCTTTTCCGAATTCGTCAAATTTGTAAAAGGAAAGCCTCTGTATGAATATATTCTCTCAGCGCCGGAAAAAACACCAGAGTCAAGACACATACTTTTGCTGGAGCTTTTTGATGATTATATGCTAATCGGAGGCTATCCTGAAGCTGTTAAAGCATTTAAATCAGGCAAACCATCATCTGACATTATTGAAGAAATTATTGCATCTCTTGAAGAAGATTTTGAAAGAAAAGAAGCATACCAGCCCGGTTTGTTTATAAATACGCTTCGCTCTGTAGCCAATCATATTGGAAGTCCGTCAAAATATACCCATATTGATGCAACCAAATATCATGCAAAACAGATTTTGGAAGCAATGAAATCCTGGCATATTATACTTGAAGTCTCTCAGTATTCTTTAGATCCCAATCACAGCGATTTTCTTCCAAAAAGATATCTTCATGATCTCGGTGTTGTAAATATGTTCAGAAGTTTGGCTGTTCCTGCGATTTCCTTGATAGGCACTATTGATCCGGGATTGAGGACACCACTTGGAGGGGTATTTGAGAATGCTGTTTTGTTAAATCTTCTTCAAGGAGCTTCGGCATTTAAATCTGTTGCCACATGGAAAAAAAGCAAACAGGCGGGTATTGAAGTCGATTTTATTGTAGCTATTATAGATGCAAGAACCCGAATACCTGTTGAATGCAAGGCCACGACGTCAATACAGAAAAGACATTATAAAAATATTATACATTATCTGGATTTAACCGGACAAAAATTTGGCATACTGGTTTCCGCCGCTCCTTATGAAAAGATAGTAGATAAAGGGCGGATCATTATCAATCTGCCAATCTACCTGGCCACCAGATCAAATATTATAGAATATTTTAAGAAAAATAACGTAAAAGAGCAGTTATATCCCACAGAAAAATTTAAAAAACAGTGAATGGGTTTTTTGGTAAATTCAAAACTACTTTTGATGTCACGGATATCCCTTGACATCCTCCACCGGACGGCTCAAATAATCGGCGTGAAACAGGCTTTGCAAGCGCCTTAGTATCCTTTGCGGGCTGCCCGCCCGTGAGGGCGATGATATGGCGGAAATTCAAAAATCGGTAACGGAAAACCTCATAAATGATCTTCCGATCCCGCTCCTGCAGGCGGATCTTTTCAACTGGAACTCGCCGGTACAGCGGCTTTCGTTTTTGTTTGGTTTTAGCTTCCATACCTTTTATATATTTATATTGCTCTACCCCCGAAAAGACACAGGATCATCTTTTTCCGGATATTCATCTTTGTCCTGGTACTCTTCCGTCTCTATTTAATTTTTTTTTCAGACTGCTCAGTCTATATTCTGTTCCGAATATCTCGCCCAGAAGTGCGTCAATCTTATCTTCTTTTCCATCTTTGATCATCTCAAGCAGCCCTTTGGATATAGATTCTTCAAAAAGATGTTTATGCTCTTCGGGTTCGTACTCACCGATTAACAGTTTTTCACGAATGGCCCCCATTAATTTTAGAAATTCCGCATATTCATCGCCATACTCTTTTTCAAGCCGCTGCCTCAACTTTTTGGCAAAAGCCGGGCTCTTGCCGGAGGTTGAAACGGCTATTATCAGGTCGCCCCTGTTAACTATGGCAGGCAGAATAAAATTGCACACCTCAGGCCGGTCAGCTATGTTACAGAGCATATTAAAACGTTCCGCATCTTTATGTATCAGACGGTTTAGATTATCATTGTCGGTTGCTCCGATAACAAGGAAGGTTTTTTCGTCAATATCGGATGTCAGGTAAGGTCTTTTTTTTAACATTATGGAACCGTTATCGGCGAGGTTTTGTACTTTTTGTGTAACCACCGGGCTTATAACTGTAACCATGGCGCCGCAGTCGAGAAGTGTTTTTATTTTTCGGCCGCCAACCGAACCCCCTCCTACGACCAGACATTTTTTACCATTTACATCAAGATTAACAGGATAATATTTCATTTTTTTTTCGGCCTTTACAAGCAGGAATGCTGATTCTCAAATGATCCTCAGCCAGAATAATCTGTCCATCATAATTTTTACGGCATTCTTTTTTAATATCATACTCATCACAGATCGGGTAAAAGTGGGTAAGCGCAAGCTTTTTTACATTTGCTTTTGAAGCAATCTCTCCGGCCAGGGACGGGGTCAGATGGCCTTTTACTTTTTTGCTGTCAGGAAATGATGCTTCACAAATCAGTAAATCGGCATTTTGCGCCAGATCAACCAGGTTAAGGGAGAAGTCCGTGTCGCCTGAATAGACAATGACTGTACCGGCCGGACTTATAATTCTGTACGCGATACTCTCTTCATTATGTTGAACGGGTATTGTTTCAATGGTAAAATTGTTGAATTTACGCATATCGCGGGCCGCATTATCAAACTCAATAATTTTTAATATCTCCTCGTCAAGTTCTATCCATATACCGTATACAGCTTTAAGTCCGCTGTAAAATGATGCGAATCCCTTTCCCCCGGCGATTACAAGCGGTTTTTTTCTTTTTTTTTCGTCAGAATACCTGGTTGAAAATAGAAACGGCACAAGTTCGCCGGTATGGTCGGGGTGGAAATGACTGAAGAAAATGTGTGAAATCTCAAATATCGTTATACCTGCCTCCAGGAGCCTCCTGATGGTTCCCTGCCCGGCATCAAAGAGAAGCTGCCGCCCCCCGGTTTGAACGAGTACGGAACAAGAGCTTCTTCTCAAAGATGGCACACATGTCCCGGAGCCAAGGATTGTCACGGTGATGTCGTTATAGTCTAAATGAGTCATTTTCTTCCGGCAGCACGGTATTTCGGTATTTATTATACTAAAACTTCTATCACAGATATTTTTCAAATTCAAAGAAGTATTTTTTTATCCAGCCCCGGCGCACCCTCTATACAGCATCAATTATAATAACATTTTATGAATAAAAAAAAATTTGTTTCAATAAAAATATAGATAAAAATATTGCCTTTTGATAGAATGCCACATTCAGGCGGGTTAAGAAATGAATCCCGCATGTCGTTGTTCAATGACAAAAGCAAATACCGAAAAATGCAAAAAAAGCTCGTCGGAAGGCTGTTATGATGGGTTGTTATTACCGTCATAGGTTTATGATGTGAAGATACTTCTCATATATCCTTACTCTATAGATAAACGCATTCAGGAAGATGACATCAGCGTGGTTCCCATGGGCCTCTATTATATAGGCGCCCTGTTAAAGGAAAATCATTATGATGTGGAGATCCTGAATTTTTATGATCTTGATAAGGATTCACCGATAATCAGAAACATACTTGTCGAAAAAAAACCGAATCTGATAGGATTTTCCATCCTCCATGCAAATCGATGGGGCGGAATTGAGATTGCTCGTATAGCAAGGGATATTTTTCCTGATGTGAGGATTGTCTTCGGCGGCATAGGGGCAACATTTTTATGGGAACATCTTCTGGTTCATTTTAAGGAGATAGACTTTGTCATAACAGGAGAAGGTGAATATTCTTTTTTGAATCTCCTGGAGTCGCTGCAAGGTAAAATTGCTTTGAATGTAGAAGATATTGAAGGGATAGCATTCAGAGATGGGGAGAGAGTTAAAAAAAATGAGGCACGCAATCATATCCAGGATCTGAACAAACTTCCCAATCCTGCCCGGTATTTTACCTATCAGCATCTTTCCTTGACCCGTGGTTGCCCCGGCTGCTGTTCTTTCTGCGGATCACCGCAATTCTGGGGAAGGGGAGTAAGATTTCATTCCCCAGACTACTTTGTAGACCAGTTGGATATTCTTTATAAAAAAGGTGTCACCTTTTTTTATTTTTCAGATGATACTTTTACTCTTAAAAAAAAGCTTGTAATAGAAATTTGTCAAAAAATTATCGAACGTAATCTCCACATCTCATGGTCGGCGATTTCACGTGTCAATTATATAAATGAAGAGATTCTATTGTGGATGAGGAAGGCCGGCTGCACCCAGATCAGTTACGGTGTGGAAAGCGGTTCTGAGAAAATCAGAAACAAGCTGAACAAGGCAATTAAGACCGATGATATCAAAAAGGCTTTTGCCCTGACGGTAAAGTACGGAATACTTGCCAGGGCCTATTTTATTTACGGCTGTCCCGGAGAAAATGAAATAACTATCCAGGAAACCATAGATCTTATCCAGCAAATAAAACCCTTAAGCATAATATTTTATATTTTGGTATTGTTTCCAGGCACAGCGCTTTATGAGGATTTCAAGCAACGACTTAAACTGGACGACGATATTTGGCTTAATAGAGTAGAGGATATACCCTATTTCGAAACAGACCCCGATCTCCCAGGAGAAGCGGTTGTAGATTTTGGAAAAAAATTGAGATTTAGCTATTATGATAACATTCATGGTTTTGCGGATAATATAAGTCTTGCTGATAAAAAGGAGCTTTATGCGTATCATGCCGATTTCTATTCACGGTTGGGCATGACCTTCAGTCATGGGGATTATGCAGGGATTGACAAAATCAAATATAAGGACAGGACCGCTGCCGGCTTATATCAGAAAGCGCTTGATTATTATCCCGATCACAGGGCCTATCTCGGTCTTGGTATTATACAGCAGAAATGCGGGATGTACGAAGAATCCGCATCTACACTTAAGCAAGGTGTCAGTCATTATCCGGAGAGCGAACCTTTGAACATCTGTCTCGGGATAACATGGATGAATTTGGGGAAATACGACGAAGCACTCTCATGCTTGCTGAAATTTCAGGATTCAAAGGATGCTGTCGGCCATATTGCAAACTGTTACAAGGCTCTGGGGGATACGCAACAGGAGATGTTGTTCATGGAAAAGTTACGTTTTATATAAATAAACTATTTACAGTTAACGGTTCAATGTCATAGTGCTCTTACACTAATATTTTTATTATGCATCACTGTAAAATCTGGGACGAAATGGGTGGGGGGTTCCCGAAATGCAGGATCAAAGGGCAAGCATATCCTGTCGCAGGCTGTTACGGAGGATTCAACCGACTGTAGTCCCTGGAATAAGACAAAAAAAGCGCTCGTCGTTAATATAGATTGTCACATAAATAATTTCACTGCGTTATCGGTCGTTGGCGTATTACAATACGCCTTCCTCCCTCTGGCCTTGTGAAATTTATTATCTGACAATCTATAGCTTGAGCGCCTTTTTAAAATAAAATGTTGAGCTAAACTACACTTACATTGACTGCGGAAGGACCTTTCTGGCCTTGCTCAATGTCGAACGTAACCCGGTCTCCTTCGTTGAGAGATTTAAATCCGGATGCATTAATTCCTGAGTGATGGACAAATACATCAGGCCCGTTTTCCTGCTCAATAAAGCCATAACCTTTTTGCTCATTGAACCATTTTACAACTCCATTCTCCATTGTGACAAACTCCTTTAAAAAAAATTAATGGTTCCACGTTTTAGGATCTTGTCACTTCGACAAATATTTCCCCACACGAACGAAACCGATCCGAGGCCTTTAAAAAGGCCTCGATACGTCAACAAAGACGCATTTTAAGTAAAAAATAAAGCAAGATTTATAAGCTTTTTTATAATGATATCATAAGTATTAAATAATATCAAATTATTTTTAGCTGAATGTATCTTTTTTTTTACAGTGGCATTGGAACATCTCCCTGGCGTTATATGAGCTTCTCACAAAAGGCCCTGACGAAACTTGATAAAATCCTGTAGTAATGGCGGTTGTGCGCCATTTATCGAATTCATCCGGAGACAGATACCTGTGAACAGGAAGATGAGCCCTTGTGGGCTGAAGATACTGACCAATGGTAAGTATCCTGCATCCATAATCATAAAGGTCGTTCAGTGTTTCCATTATCTCATGATCCTCTTCACCAAGGCCTAGCATTATGCCTGATTTGATAAAAATGTCCGGGGCATATTTTTTTACCCGTTTCAGCAGCGTAAGTGATCGTTGGTATTCTGCTACGGGCCTGACCCGCGGGTAGAGGCGGGAAACGGTTTCTATATTGTGGTTTAATACGTCAGGGCCAGCGAAAAGAACAGTTTTCAGCCCTTCCCGGTCTCCTTTGAAATCTGGAATCAATACTTCCACACGCGCAGATGTTATTCTTTTTTTAATTTCAATGATTGTCTCTGCAAATATTCCGGCCCCGCCGTCGGGAAGATCATCCCGGGTAACTGAGGTTACCACTACATAGCGCAGATTCATTTGTGAGGCAGCCATTGCAACCCGGACAGGTTCTTCCGGATCGGGTGGTCCGGTTTTTCCGGTTCCGATTGAGCAGAAACGGCAATTGCGGGTGCAATTGGGGCCGAGAATCAGAAAGGTTGCCGTATTCCGGGAAAAACATTCAAATATATTGGGGCATTTCGCCTCCACACAGACTGTATTGAGCCGGTGTTTTTTTATGAGGGATCTTAATCTTTCATATTCAGGCCCCTTTGGAAGGCTGATGCGGAGCCAATCCGGTTTTTTCAGGCTGTTGCCGGACATTTTATCATTTCCTGTAATTTTGTTAGATCTGTTTTAATAAGATCCTTTTTAAAGATATCCGCAAATAGATTCATTACGGTTTTCCGTATCCCGGGCATGGAAATTTTGCGGGAAAGCTCCTTTTTAAAAGAGGTCATTTCAATATTTTTAATTCCGCAGGGATTTATCCATTTAAAAGGTTCCAGGGAAATATTCACGTTCAGGGCAAGACCGTGGAAACTGGTGCCGCGGCGGATTCTGATCCCAACGCTTCCGAGTTTTTTATTTCCGACCCAGGCGCCCCTGTTTCTGAGATCTCTTTTTGCATAAATACCCCAGTCTGCTGCAGCCCGTATCATCATCTCCTCAAGACCCGAGACAAAGTCGGCTACCCTTAATCCGGATCCCGGCAGATTAATAACAGGATAGACCACAATTTGTCCAGGCCCGTGAAATGTAATATCCCCTCCACGTTCCGCATCTATTACCCGGATACCCTTTTTTCTTAAAAAATCGTCTAAAACAAGAATGTTTTCAAGACCGCCCCGGCTGCCCAATGTAAAGACCGGATGATGTTCCAGCACCAGCAAAATATCCGCGCCAATAACCTTGTCGTTGATTGCCGATACAATCCTGCGCTGCAAGCCCAGGGCTTCTGAATACTCCATTAGAGGCAAATCCAGAACAAAACAACGCCTTTTATTTTTTAAATTGGTCATTAAACCGGAATACATACCTAACTGACGCGCTCACGTTGTTACCCGCAAAGCTGCGGCTTGCGAGCCGCAGTTGTTTCGTCCATCCGTTTGACTTTGCATTTTGAAGGAGCCTGTCTGAGAATTTCAGGGTCGTTGTCCGCCTCATGGGCAATTGTTCTCATTGCGGCAATAAAAGAATCTATATCATCCTTTGATTCGGTTTCAGTCGGTTCAATCATGATCGCGCCTTTGACCACCAGCGGGAAATAGATAGTAGGCGGGTGAAAACCGAAATCCATCAGGCGCTTGGCAATATCGAGGGTCGAGATCTTATTCTGCTCCTGCTTATGATCCGAAAAAACAACTTCGTGCATACAGGGGCGGTCAAATTGAAGATGAAACAGGTCCTTGAGCTTCTCTTTAATATAATTTGCATTAAGAACGGCCAGACTGCTGGCTTTTTTTAATCCCTCGGCTCCCATACTGAGGATATAGCTGTAGGCTTTTACCAGAACGCTGAAATGCCCGTGAAAGGCGAGCAGCCGGCCTATGGAATTGGGAAATTCTTCCGAAAGAATATACTTGCCGCCTTTTTTTATAACCCTGGGGACCGGCAAAAAAGGTTCAAGCATCTTTGTAACACAGACAGGACCGGAACCGGGACCGCCCCCTCCGTGGGGGGTTGAAAATGTTTTATGCAGATTCAGGTGCATTATATCTATCCCGATTCTCTTCATATCGACAATTCCCATAACGGCATTCAGGTTTGCGCCGTCACAATATACCAGCCCTCCCTTTGCATGTACCAATTCGGTTATTTGCACGATGTTTTCTTCGAACAGACCCAGAGTATTGGGATTTGTTACCATGATACCGGCTGTATCATCATCCATTACAGCAGCAACATCTTCGGAAGAAAGGATGCCTTTCTCATTTGACAGTATATGCACCGGCGTGAATCCGCAGAGCGCAGCACTTGCGGGGTTTGTTCCATGAGCGGTATCCGGGATTATGATTTTTGATCTGGGCGAGCCCTTGGCCTTGTGCCAGGCGTTGATCATAAGCATTCCGGATAGTTCTCCATGGGCACCGGCTCCGGGCTGAAGTGTAGCCGCATCCAGCCCTGTTATTTCCGCCAGAAACTGCTCTAACTTGAACATCAATTCCAGCGCGCCCTGGGAAAAATCAGAAGGCAGCAGGGGATGAGAGCCTGCCAGACCTGTAAGAGCCGCCTGCCTTTCGTTGGTTTTGGGATTATATTTCATGGTGCAGGAGCCCAAAGGATACAGGCCGGTATCTATACCGAAATTCCAGGTGGATAGCCTTGTAAAATGGCGAATAACATCTATTTCGCTAAGGTCCGGCAAATCGGGTCCTGATCCTGAGCCTGTAAGTTCGTGATCAAGCAGGCATTCTTTTACATCACGCTTCGGCAGGGAAAAACCGGATCTCCCTTTTTTTCCACGCTCCCAGAGCATTTTTTCGTTTAGAATCAGGCCTCCGGCAACCGAATTGTCATTCATAATTGCACCTCTTTTATTAAAGCATCCATATCTTTTTTGGTAATGGTTTCTGTAACGCACAAGAGATACCGACCAGGCAGTTCGGGGAAATATGGCTCTATATTAAGACCGGCTATAATTTTCTTTTCCAGGAGCCGGTCATATATTTTTTTAAAATCCGGCTGGAACTCAACTACAAACTCATTAAAAACCGGGCTTGAATACGGAATGTTAAAACCGGCTTTTTTCAGTTCAGTTTTCAGGTATTGGGCCTTGTCATGGTTAAGCTGGGCCAGTTGTCGAATACCTGTTCCGCCGAGGGAAGCCATGTAGATTACAGCAGCCAAGGCGCAGAGGCTGTTGTTGGAGCAAATATTTGAAGTCGCTTTTTCACGGCGGATATGCTGCTCCCTTGTTGCCAGGGTCAGCACAAAACCGGGCATTCCGTCTATATCTTTTGTCCGGCCCACCAGACGGCCCGGAAGAAGGCGCATAAATTCGGATCTGCTGCCGAGCATGCCTAGACCGGGTCCGCCGAAGGCTTGCGGCAGTCCAAGGCTCTGTCCTTCACCGCAAACAATATCCGCGCCGCAATTCCCAGGGCTTTTTAAAAGTCCGTATGCCAGGGCTTCGGTAAAGGATACAATAACGAGGGCTTTGATTGCATCTATTTTTTTACCCGCAGCTTTAAGATCTTCTATACATCCAAAAAAATTAGGGGACTGTATCGCAACAGCAGCCAGATCTTCTCTTTTTTCTATAACTGAAAGGTCGGTTCTTCCTTCTTTTGTCCAGGGTAGCCTGATAATTTCACAGTCCCCGGGCGCAAAATAAGTATTTACAACATCCAGCCAGGCCGGATGTATCAGGCCTGATACTGCTATTTTATTTTTTTTTGTTTTACGTACCGCCATTAAGAGTGCTTCCGCCAAAGCGGTGGCCCCGTCATAATGTGAGGCCGTGGCTAAATCGACTCCCATCAACCTGGCTGCAAGGGTCTGATACTCATAAATAGCTTGAAGGGTACCCTGGCTCATTTCAGGCTGATAAGGAGTATAGGCAGTCACAAATTCAGAACGGTTCAGCAAGTGGGTCACAGAAGCCGGAATAAAATGATCATACCTGCCCGCACCCAGGAAGACCTTATAAGCAGGCGGCCCGGCCATGCTTTCAGCCAGACTGTCCATGTGAAGGTTTAATTCCCATTCAGTCATTGCATCCGGAAGGTTAAGACTTTTCTTGCGGCAATTGTCGGGAATAGACGAGAAAAGATCATCCAGCCGTTTCACCCCCACCAGATCGAGCATGGCGGCAATCTCTTCTTCTGTGTGTGGAAGATAACGCATCCTGTTATCCTTTCAGCATCTTCAAATAAGCGGTTTTATCCATCAGGTCTGTTAATTCCTCCTTATTGATCAACTTTATCTCTATCATCCAGCCCGCGTTGTAAGGGTCATTATTGACAAGTTCCGGTGCATCGCCAAGAGCTGCATTGACGGCTGAAACCTCACCCCCCACCGGCATATAAAGTTCCGATACAGCCTTTACCGATTCGACGGTACCGAATTCATCGCCCCTGCTGAAAGAGGTGCCGACTTCAGGCAGTTCCACAAAAACAATATCGCCCAACTGATCCTGAGCATAATCGCTGATACCGATTTTTACCATATCCCCCTTTAATTCAGCCCATTCGTGAGTATCACCGTATTTAATATGATCAGGAATATTTAATTCATCAATATCTTTCATTTAGTTCCTCCTCAAGAATATACTCCGGAATTTCTCCCATAACCACTAAAGCGCAGCGCTCCTAAAGGCCGAAGGCCGCTCCTAAAGCGCAGCGCTCCCCACCCGCGCCGTACGATCAGGACGGATATCCGATACAACTTCCACCTTAATCTCCCGCCGTTTATCTTTAAGGTTTACTATTTCTCCATATTTTAGCGGCTTTAATACTTTAATAAAACCGCAGCATAAGCCTTTTGCATTAAAATCGTCCGGTTTTTTCGGGCTCGATATACTGTAGATTCGATTCTTTTGTCTTCCTATTCCCATGTCTGTTACGCAGGTGAGAACATCGCCGATAATACTGCCATGCGAATCGAGCACAACCGCTGGATCTGAAACGGAAACCTTGCGTAGATCAAAACCCGCAAACGGATATGTGAATTCCGGGTTCTTGATGTTCAAGAAAGCCTCATCTCCGATAAACTTTTTTGTAAAGCCGGTTCGGTCGGAATTAAAAGGGAGCGCAAAATTCCACGGGTGATTGATAAAAGGCCATGATCCTATATCCTGATGAGAGAGGGGCAGCATAGCGCCGGCCCTGAGAGAGTCCCTGGCAGCCAGGCCGCAGGGAATAAGTCCGTATTGTTTTCCGGCAGACATAATCAGCTTCCAGAGCTTAACAAGATGATCAGGATTGATAAATATTTCAAAACCGAATTCACCGGTATATCCGGTTCTTGATAAAAGCAGCGGCGTGCCGTCTTTTAAACGTATATTCTCAATAGATGCATAAGCCGTGTCAAAATGGCCCTTGAATGAAAAATATTTCATTCCATTAAATACTGTTTCATGGTCTGCGAGGATTTTTTTTAATATCATAGCAGAATCCATGCCCTGGATATCGATTTTGCCTACTTTGTCGGTCAGGTCGGTAATTTTTACATCCCGGCTTCCAATATTATTCTTTAAATGTTCGGCAATAATGCTTCCCATACCGGAATTTATAACCGCCATGTAGCATTTTTCTTTAAGACGAAAAATAATGGCATCGTCGATCACCCAGCCCTTTATGTTCAGAAAAGCCCCGTAAACCGATCTGCCGTCATAAATCGGTCTGTTGTGTCCCCCCATGCACCTGCTTATATCCCGGGTAAAACATAACTGGATAATATCAAAAGCATCCTGCCCCTCAATTATCAGGGTCGACATATGACTTGTATCAAAAAGACCGGTTCCTGTAAGTACTGCAAGATGTTCTTTTTTTGCAGATGCATACCATAAAGGCATGGCATATCCGCCGAAAACAACCATATTGGCGTTGTTTGACACATGAATATCATAAAGAGGTGTTTTGCCGGGTTTGTCATTCATAGAATAATAACCTCTATCCGTTCATTTGCTTTGGATAAAACATCCATCACAAAATCGCCATCCCCAAGTATCCGTTCATCCCCCTTCGTGCAATCTTGACCCTTCAATCTTAACTTCCGGGCCCAGACCAACCACCAAGGCTCCTTATTAGTCCTCCACCAACCAACTCAGGGCGTCTTCCTTGATCTAAACCTTTTTTCACATAGAAAAAATAGTTCTGTATTCCCTTTAATATACTTTTTCCAAAATTGGAAAGCACATATTTTATATCCTGCCAATCGCAATTCTTTTTCCCCCATCAAGACGCTATGCCCACTATACTTATATCTATTCAACCAGTTAATATCTTGAACAATCTTTGCCCTTAATGGATTTAGATGGATATAACGAACCAACTCCTTTAAATATATACCCTCTTGGCAGATGATAGAGCTGAATAGTTACGATTTTTTTTAAATTTGATTCTTTTTGCCGCGTAGCAGCTTCGTCCAACAATTCATTTGCACAGAACTATAGATTCTCTTCTATCTCGTCAATAGGTCCTGCTACGAGAATCGGTGCCGCTTCAATTTTACTTGCATCCATCATAGAGACTATCCTCAGAAGCGAACTTAAAATCATCGCCTGTTCCCAATCCTGGAGGTTTGTAAGCTGTTGAATAAAATGCTCCTGCATTGGGGGCGGCGCTTTGTCCAACAGCTGTTTAGACGCAGAAGTTGCCTCAACAAGAACCCGCCTTTTGTCTTTTTTGCTGCGCTGTCGGACAATCAGTCTGCGGTTTTCAAGACGTTCCAGAATACCTGTGACTGTTGCCTGGCTGAGACTGACCGCTTTTGCTATTTCACCTACCGACACCTCTTCGAGCCTCGATAACTCCTTCAGGACAATCAACTGTGGACCGGTCAGGCCAAACTGCCTCACAAGGTATCGAGAGTGAAGATCAATCGATTGAATAATACGCCTGATAGCGATAAGTACTTCATCACATATTGCTCGTTTTGTATTTGTTTTTTTCCTGTGATTGTTTTCCATTTTTTTTCTGTTTGGCTTTAAATATCTTGATGCAACAATCATCCTTTTCAACTTCAACGTATTTATTTTATCGCATACAAATCAAATCATGTTTCAATTCTTGTATTTCTTAATTCTGACATATGAAACCCGAATTCTTAAAACTCAAAAAAGGAAATTCCAATATTTTTGCATTACAAAAGGATCAAAAGCTTCACTTTTTTTATAGAATGCGCGCTAACTCTCGCTGCGTAAAATAGGGATCATCATTTCTCAGATAGGGAAGAATTATCTTTTTTCGACGAAGAAGATCCTTTGAAATTTTACCGATGATTTCATCTTCCTGATAAAAAGCTCCTTTCTGTATTAGCTGACCGTATGGATTGATAATTTCGCTACCTCCCCAGAAATTGTATTTTTTTCTATTTTCCAAACAACTGTCGGTATATTGGTTTGCAGCAAGATCATCTGTGTTTCTATTTTCTGCAGAGCATTCTTCACCTACACGATTTGCGCATATATTGTAAACACCGAAAATACGTGAATAAAACTTGTTAATAATTTCCCAGCTTTCTATATTTTCGAATTCACTCGTCATAGATCCCTTTGATGAGTTGAAAATGGTGATAAAAATATCTGCTTTTTGGGTTACGCCGAGGTAAGGAAGAGACGGATGCCACATATCGTTGCAAATAAAAACGGCAACATTGAATCCATAAAGCTTAAAAACAACCACACGCTTGCCGTTTGAAAAAAATTTTCGTTCTTCAAAAACTCCGTAATTGGGCAAATTGAGCTTGCGATAAGCAAACCGAACCTCTCCGTCTACTGCTATCAGCGCGGCATTATAAAAATTCATTGATAACGATTCTTCTATAAACCCGACTACTACCGCAGTCCCTTTGCTAGCCTTCGCAAGCCGTTTGATTTCAGGAGAATCGATTTTCAGCGCGACTTTATGGTAATCTTGCCCGACAAAATATCCGGTCAGGGCAAGTTCGGGAAACACAATAAGGTTGGCTCCTTTTCCCTTGCCTATCTGAATTTTTGAGATTATCTTTTCAAGATTGGTTTTTATATCCAGCAAAACCGGATTCGTCTGATATATAACAACTTTCATTCACAACCTCGCAATTTCATTTTAAGCTTGGCCGCTCTTATGCGGCAGGAAGAAGACTGCGCGCAAAACCGGCAGATCGATTCGATTTTACCCGAAGAATATTCCGGTCCGATTCCAATGATTCCGGAAACAGACTTGAGAGGCACAAGAACATTCGATTTGTTGAGCTGAACGTCTATTCGATCAATGGGAACAAGAGAGCAGAACTTTTTTTGCTCGGATAATGGCCAGCCGTCAATTGAGCCGGGGCTTAAAAAAGGCCCGGTCCTCCACATATTTTTTTTAGCTTCGATTACGGCGGTACGCTGTATTTTCGAAACAGCTTGCTCCAAAGCGATCAGTCCGATAGCATCCATCAACCAGGCTGACAGGTAATCACCCTGAAGATTCAAATTTTTTACCCTTTTATCAAGTTCAAAGCCGATAGTAACCACACTTGTTATTGCCGCTGCCGCCTTTTTCATAAGCTCAGAACACTGCCCTATGTTCAGCCATACTTTGGGGGCATTTATACCGGAACAAAGAACAGCGTTATTAGTTACTTCCAAAATTTTTATTTGCTCATACGCTGCGGCCGGTTGCAATAGATTTTTTGATTCATTAAGGACTTCTTCGGCTTTGGTTACCAGTTTTCGGGAAGATTTACCTTCATGAAGATAAGCTGTCAATTCTTCGGTATCAAGCTTGATTTTAATATCAGATAAAACAGTCATTCGCTACGCTATAGGCGGAAATAATAAAGCTTGTTCAAACTTTGCAGAAAAATCAGGCTCGGTTGCAAGTTCCGTAAATTGTACATGGTCTAAAAACCTGACAGCCTCTCTTCTTTTCTTCTTGTTCAGAAGCGCCATGATACAGCCCGCGCCGGCCAAATTATTTTCAGGCATAATCTTGCTGTTTGCGACAGCCTCAGGCAGCATACCAATAACAGCCGCATTTTTCCAATTAAATTGAGCTCCAAAGGCTCCGGTTAAAACAGTCCTGTCCAGACGTCTGCATTTAGCTTTTTCCATCAACAGCTCAATTCCGGCACACATGGCGGCCTTGGCTAATTGAATTTGTCTGACATCTCTGAGAGTAATGGCTATTTCTAATCCGGCTTTGTTTTTTTCTTTATTAATAAGGACTACCTTTTGTTTGGCCGCTTTTTCTTTAAAGATAACTTCCGGCATTTTTTTATTGAACGAGCCGCTTTCCAGAATTAACCTGGTCTTTCGCATAGCCGCAATGGCATCGATTATGCCGGAACCGCAAATTCCGGTCGGCTCCGCATGCTTACTTTCTCCCAGAACGCGGTACGCAAAGCCACGGGTTTCAGGGTCGATCTCAACTTTGTAAATTGCTCCGGGAACGGCTCTCGTTCCACAGGAAATCTGACCGCCTTCGAAAGCCGGACCAGTAGCGCAACTGGCAGCCCATATTTCGGCGTGTGTGCTTAAAACCAGTTCGCTGTTGGTTCCTATATCAATAACAAGAAGATTTTCATTACAATTATAGACATCTTCAGTCAACATCACACCCAGGGTATCACCGCCGATAAATCCTGATATGACCGGGAAAAGATGAATATTTGTGCCGGGATTCAGATTCAACCCTAAATCAGCGGCCTTCAGATCAGGCAGAAGCCTGCTTACAGGAAAAAAGGGCGCTCGGCCAAGCCCCCGGGGATGGAAACCCGCAAAAATCTGCTCCATGGTTGTATTGCCGGCCACAACGGCTTCATCAATATCAAGACTGGAAAAACCTGCTTCTACAAGGCACAGATTGACAGTCGAATTGATTGCCTCCACCACGAGAGACTGCATTTTTTTTAAATTTCCGGGTGCCTGCCCTGTTGCCGCTATTCGGCTTATAATATCTTCCCCGTAACACCTCTGTGGATTGGCGGTTGATTTTGCTGATAGAAGTTTACCGGTTTTAAAATCGCATAAATATACAGCTATTGTCGTAGTTCCCAGATCAACGGATAGTCCAAGGCAGGGCTCCCTTGTACCGGGTAGCACAGCAGTAATACCCTTTTGGCGATGAAAAACCAGCGTAATTTCTTTTTCAGTTTCCGAAAGACCGGCCAGCTGGCGCAGGACTTCCGGTTCTTTGAAAAAAATTTTTTCTTTTTGAACCGTGGATGCTCTGTTTAAAATCAGACCTGCCAGATCAAAACAAACCCCGTTATTATCAACAGGAACCTGAACCCGCGGCACGAAAATCCGTTCAACCAGGGGATTGGTAAAATATTTTTTTCTAATGTCTGTTTTTGCCTCGATTCCTTTGCCGCTATCACTCTCTTCAAGAACAGATACTGTAATGTCCCCCGTTATTTTGGCCTGGCAGGCAAGGCGGCAGTTGGAGGCAAGCTGATCAAGGGTAAGAAGTGTGGTTTCAGATTCAGTTACAGGTGATAAATTTTTTGAGGGGCCGGCATTTACAACGCATTTGCCGCATAAACCTTTAGCGCCGCAATCGCTTCTTACAAAAAAGGAGCGCTGCTGCAATGCTTCCAGGATAGTTGTTGCATGTTCAACAGCTATTGATTCCCCTGTATTTTTAAAAACGATATTATGCACTATTTATGCAAGTTTGCCCGCCCGGTACGCTTTGATGTAATTCATGCAAAAATCATCTTTTTCCACAAGCGCAAGAGCTGCTGAAATATTTGCCATAATTTTATTGTCAAGAGGGTTGATTATGGCGGCATCAAGCCCTTTTGCTATAGCCATAGCCATAAAGGTTCTGTTCATAAGCTTGCGCGCCGGAAGTCCGTAAGAGATATTTGATAGTCCGCAAACAGTATGAACACCTTTTAAAGCTGTCTTTATCTTTTCAAGCGCATCCAGAAACTCCACCCCATAATTCGTCCGGACGGCCACCGGCTGCACCAGCGGATCGATAAAAATATTTTCCGGCAAAACATTGTTTTTCACCAGTCCGTTTACAAGTTTATCAGCAATATTCAACCGTTCATCAGCAGTCTCGGGCATACCCTCATCGCTCATACATAAAGCGATAACCTTCAGGCCGGTTCCGGCGATTATAGGAAGCAAGGCGTCATATCTTTTTTTTTCAAGCGAAATGGAGTTTATCATGGCCTGTCCTTTATGAACAGACAGTGCCGCTTCAACAGCTGAAGGATTCGGACTGTCTATGCAGCAGGAGCAGTCGGTTTTACTCTGCACAGTTGTTATAAGCCATTTAAGACGCTCCGCTTCACTATCCACAAATGTTCCCGCGTTTACATCTATATAATTTGCGCCATTGGCTGACTGGTCGCAAGCCACTTTCTGTATTCCGGGTTGATCCTGTTCTTTCACCATAGCGGCAATGCTTTTCCGGCTGGTATTAATTAGTTCACCGATAATAATCATTTTTTGGTAATCCTTTTTACTGGTTCAGGGTTTTTGAGCGAGCCCTTATAGATTGTCACATAATAACCTGATTTTAAAATTTGGCACAAGGCCAGGGTAGAGACGCAAAATTTTGCGTCTCTACCCCGACGACCGATAACGCAGTGAAATTATTTATCTGACAATCTATAGGTTCAACCTGAGAAGAATGAACGGTTATTCAAATACTGCCCTGACAGCCTTGGCAATATCGTCAGGCAGCGGTTCCGGTTTATGTTCCGCCAGTATTTTATCCACATTACCGACGGCCCGCTCCCCTAATGAACTTCCCCCTTTATTTTCCCAGCCATCATAGTTTGATCTCTCAAAAAGCTTTGGATACCAGCGGTCCCGGAAGTGTCTGGCGGTGTGCGGGTGATCAAGATATTGCCCGTCAGGTCCAATCTCATCAATCACATCAAGCGCCAGAGTCTCTTCGTTTATTTCAATTCCTTTCATAAAAGCTTCCAGCCAGCTTAAAATTTCATTGCAGATCACAAGCTGGGGCAAAGAACCGCTCAGGCCGGACTCCAGGTACCCCACATCATGGATAAGATTGCCGCCGAACAAGACATCAGAATAAAGGGTAAGCGCTGCTTCAGCCGCGGCCTGCTGATCCACCAATTTTGATTCACTGCATCCTGCCAAGCTAAACATTGGAAGCCCCAGGTAATGGCCAAAATCGATAGCCTGTCCCCTTTTTTGCGGGTCAGCATAGGGCTGCACCATTGTTTTCATGTCCAGCATATTGCCCCCCCAGCCAGGTATAATAAACGGAGCGCCTTCACGTTTTAATTGAGATAGTACCAGGCCTGCCAGAACGCCGGCATAGTTGGCAGCCATAGCGCCCGCAATTGTAATAGGAGCAGTCACTCCTCCCTGGGCAGAAGGGATATAGGTAAAAGGCAGCCCCTTGCCGGAGAGATAAAGAAGCTTTTGCAAGGCTTCTTTATTATGCCGTAAGCCGGTTGTAACATTGATATAGCAGACTGCAAATGGGTTGTGGCGCAGCGTATCAGCTCCTCCAGTCACAATTTCAGCCATTTTAACAGCATCCCGGCAGCCGAAAAACTCTGTTGTCACATAAACAACCGGCTTGGTTGTATTGTTAAGCATGGCCTCCATTTCATAACGGTCTAATTTTTCCTGAGGCACATCTGAGGGCAGGAACATGCACATCACAAAATCTATATTTTCCAGCGCGTCACAAACAATCATGCCTTCAACGATATCCTTTAAAACAGCCCGCCGCCGTTTTCCGCTACGGTGATCCAAAAGATGAAGACAATCAGAACCTGTTCCGAAATAACAGCGATGCCCTCCCACTTGCATTGCCCGGTTGCCGGCTCGGTCATACAAAGTTATGCTTTTGGGCACTGTGCTGAATGCCTTTTCTACCAGGCCGGACGGAATCCGCACCCGGTTTCCGTCGGTTACAAGCGCTCCGGCTTTTTTACAAAGATCCACTGCTTCCTGATCATGCAGGGACACACCGGTACGTTCCAAAATTTCCAGACAGGCCCAGTATAGTTTTTGGCATTGCCCTTCGGAAACTTTACCTGCATACGGACTATTTAACGCCTGCTGATGGCTGCAAATATTTGCCATTATATTTTTTCTCCTAAATTTTTAGTAAAAGTTTGGTCTTTTGAAAGAAGCTGATTGTCTACAAGCTTTAAGGTGTGATCAGATTAAAATAGTAAACTGTTACAAATTTTCTAAATTATTTGTAAAGAAGTGATTTCGCAATTCTTACGGCTGACCCTGCGTCAGCCCCATAACAATCAGCGCCGATTTCCTCAGCATACTCTTTGGTAACCGGAGCGCCTCCTACAAGAACTTTTACCTGATCGCGAAGACCTGCTGATTCCAGAGCTTCAATGACATTTTTCATGCTGAGCATGGTTGTTGTCAGTAAGGCGGATATTCCGACAATGTCAGCATTGTTTTCACGAACCGCTTCCAGGAACTTTTCCGGCTTAACATCCGTGCCTAAATCAATAACCGAAAAGCCGCCGCCTTCCATAAGCATTTTTACAAGATTTTTACCAATATCATGAAGATCCCCCTGGGCGGAACCGATAACCACTACGCCCAAGTCCTTGGCATCGTCTTTGGTCAAGTGAGGTTGAAGAGCATTTACACCTGCTTTCATAGCCCTTGCCGACATCAGGACTTCAGGAATAAACATATCTTCTGCTTCCATCTTTCCACCCACTATGTCCATCGCGGCGATAAGCCCCTTGTTCATAATGTCAGCCGCTTTTTCCCCTTTGGTTATTCCTTCCAGTACTATCACTTTAACTTTATCCTCATCCCCATTGATTACAGCATCTATAAGGGGCTGTATCTTATCCATTTTTATTACCTCTCTTACCTGACTTTGATAAAAATATTAAACCAAAAAAACTTTTCCCGTATTTTTTAAAGTGTGATCATCACGCATATAATTGGGTTGGCTGCTGTTCCGCTTGATTGCTTCCAGCCCTTCAGGATCATACGGGTCAATCTGATAATCCGGCGCCAACTCCGGGCCTGTCTGCCGGCAAAGTTCTATATGCCTTTCCAGCTTTGCTATGGAAAACGAAACCAGCTCCTTTAAAAATCCAAAAGCATGCCGCATTTGATGAAATCCATATTTCTTCATCAAAGCATAACCGCAAACAGCTTCTTTTTCTGCAATTTCATTCGGTTTTTCCTGACTGGTGGTACAGGCGGTCTGAATTGAAGGAAGATTCAGCCGGCTGTTGACCTTTTCCATCAAAAGGTTGGCGATATTAAATGAAACAAGGCCCATATCAACCGCATAGTTGTTTTTAATACTGGCGACCGAGGGCAGCCCTGCATGTACCGTCATAATACCGGGATTTACCAGTTGGGCCAGAGTAATTCCGAAAAGAGCCTCTGCATGGGTCAGGGTAAGCAGGCTCGACATGGAATAGGGCGCCGAGAGTCCCGCCATCGGCATCGTGGAAACATAAATCGGTATCCCTTTTTCAACACAGGACAAAAATGGGTCGACCATGCTTTCAATAATGTTAAGCGGACTGTTTATAATGGAAAACTGGATTGTAAGCTTACCCCTTGATTCATAAATCTGCTGCGCCCTTGCAATCCCCTCCTCTGTGAGAGCCGCCACATAGATCGGTTTTTCACAATTGGCGATAATTGTATCCATAACCTTTGCTTCCTGCTTGGGTATCAGCACGCCACGCGCCATAAAATCGACCACGTAGGTCTGATTGACAATTTGCGAAATCTTTGCAACATGCTCAAAAGTCGGAACTACCAGTTCGCCGGTATTATCGTCATATAAAAAAGGGGCGGTGCCGCCGACCCCGAATGAATTGTCAGGTATCCAGTATTGGTCCCTTTTGGGCATCGTCGTCAGAGCCTGTTCAACCAGGGGGGCAAGAACATGGATATGGCCGGTGGTTTCGTCATAGGCTGCCAGCCCGGTGTCTTCAAAGATTTTCCGAACTTTATTTGAAACAGATTTAACCCCGACCTCTTCGAGCACCGCAAGGGCATCCGTATGTATTTTTTCCAGATACTGATTGTCTACAATATTCATTGTTTTATTTTATCCTCAAATTCTCAACCGCATGCCATCCCAGGCGAACTGAATATTTTCATATTCAGATTGCATTGTAAAATAATCAGCATAGCTTCTATTCCAGTATTCTTCGAGATGAACAAACAAAATTTTAGCGGCCCGAATTCTTTTGCAAAGCGCAATTGTCTCTTCAAATGTATATAGCGTTGTTCGTGAAATATGATTATCAGGATATTTAAAATTATGCTTCAGCCCGTCTTCAAAAATTCCGGGCTGAATAACAACAAGGTCAGCATCCTGTACTTCTTTTTTTTCTTCAGGAAAAGGCTTGATATCACAGGGAGCGTAAACTATTTTCCGGCCGTCTTTTTCAAATATATATATATATACCGTCTGATTTCCACGATCTACAGGAATTGCAGATACCAGGATCTGCTTGATTTTTATGCTGTTTTTATAGGAAATGGATTTAATGAATCCTTGTTTTTCATAAAATTCAACCAAAGGACCATAAACCGATCGTATATCCCTTACCCGTTCCATCAGTAGCTCAGGCAAAACCAATTGAATCTGTTTGTCCGGATAAGCCTCCCAGGTGCGAAAGTCGAGTGCTATCTGCTCTACAACCCGGAACCCTTCCACATGGTCAGGGTCAAGATGAGTAAAAGTCAAAAAATCGACTGCATCTATCAATCCACGGTTCAAACGGGTTGCAACCTCGGCCGGAGTATCGATCAAAAGGTTCGAATCGGAAATATAGGCGCATGGGCCTGTTCTTTCATAAGGAGGCCCTTTTCTTCTGGCCTCCCTGCAAACATTGCAGCCGCATAATGGTTTCGGGATTACGGCACATCCGCCGGAACCTAATATTGTTAAATTCATATGCATTGTGAGCGAAAATGCTCAGGCAACTTTACGTTCCTTACTATCGTTTTCCTTGTGGTTATGTTTCAGATCCCCGTCTATAGTTCCCCGGACCCGTTCTCTTTCCTCCTCAAAATCAAACCCGGTCCAGATACCTATGGAGCCGAGAATGGAGTCTTGGGGATGAAACTGGCGGAAAATCTTAAAATAATAAGCGGCTTCCGGGCTGTTAATAGTCGCCTTGGGGTTGTCCGCCTTGATCTGTTCATATTCATCCTCGGTTATCTGTTTTTTTGCCAGTCTTTCTCCCAGACTCTCGCAGCCGGCCCCCTGGGTATACTGGACCTTGTAGCGCCAGAGGATATCATCAGGCAGGTATCCGGTCCCTTCAAATGCCTTTCGGAAAATCCATTTTTCTATCTTGGCCCCGTTATGTTCGCGTATTTTAAGCTCCGGCGGAATTTTCATGGAAAGATCAATCATTTCCACATCCAGAAAAGGCACCCGTAATTCCAGGCTGAAAAGCATGCCCATGCGGTCGGCCCTTTGAAGATTAATATTATGTAGATTGCCTATGCAGCGTCTTGCCTCCGGGTTGAGCTTGTCAAAGGGAAAGTGTTTCATATAGTGATAACCGGTAAAGAGTTCGTCTGCACCTTCACCCGTAAGTACCACGGTGACGTAGTCGGCAGCCTTTTTGCATGTGAAATAGCATGGGATGGCACATCGCACCAGAGATGGGTCATAGCTTTCCAGTTTTTTGATTACGATGGGAAGCGCTTCGTAGTATTCGTCTTCTGTAAAGAGCATTTCGTGATGCGTCGAGCCGATATGTTTGGAAGCGATGCGGGCCGCCTTGACATCATCGCTTACATCACCGAATTCATCTTCCATTCCGACAACAAATGTATGCAGATTCGGAATCTCCTTAGCCGCAATGGCAGCCACCAGACTGCTGTCAAGACCTCCGCTGCAAAACGAACCCACAGGTACTTCCGGATCGGCCAGCAGCCGTTTTTTGACGGAGCGAATAAACGTTTCACGAATCAACTCACAGGTTTCATCAATATCGGTAAGAAGATGGTCTTCAATTTTAGGGATCTCATAATATTTTACGAATCCGTCTTGAGGGGTGTAATAATGCCCCGCAGGGAATTCATGCACTTGATCCAGGCCGGCATGGCTCATGGCACTAAGCTCAGAGCTGAAGTACATTTTGTCACTTTGATAGCCGTAATATAATGGCTTAATGCCAATCGGGTCTCTTGCCAGCATGTAATCTTCACCATCAAACAGGGCAAAGGCGAACATACCGTCCAGATCTTTGACACATTCGTACCCTTTTTTTTGATACGAGTGGAGTATGACCTCGGAATCGGATTTGGTTTTAAAGCGAAATTTAGGCGCAAGAGTTTTTCTAAGTTTATTGAAATTATAGATCTCTCCATTACAAATGATGCCGGCATTCCCACCGTTTGCCAAAATGGGCTGGTGGCCCATGGCAACATCTACAATAGACAGGCGCGTATGGCCGAATACCATATTTTGGCATTGATGGATGCCCCTGTCATTTGGCCCCCTATGGGGGAGGGCATCTAGCATTCTATTGACGGTTTCATCATCTCTTGCACCAATACATCCTGCAATTCCACACATTCGTGACTCCTTTATTCCCAGTTCCTTAATATATTGTTTGTAATGACTCCGGTCAAAACGATCGAGTCAAGTCCTTATGGGTTTTGACGATTAATCAACAAAGATTTTTCCAAGGTTGGCGGTTGTGAGCGAATCGTCCATATACATTCCTAAGCCGATATTTTGAATGGATTCCATACTTCTTTCATCATAAACCGGCATTTCGAAATCCGGTGCATCCTCTGCTGTGACTTCTTCTGCGATTTGGATGCACTTCTCCAGTTTGGCAAATGAAAAATCAATTAGGTACCGGAGAAAGGCAAACGGATGACGGATCATGTGAGTCCCATATTTCTTACAAAGGGCCTGTCCCATCACGGCATCGTCAAATGCACGATCCGTAAGATGCTCTTCATGGGTGGTGCCGGCACTCTGAAACGAAGGAAGATCCAACATAAGGTTCATATGGGCCATTAAGATGTTTAACATGTTATGACTGATCAGGCCGTAATTGGGGTTGTATTCAATCCGTGGATCGGCAATGGTCGGGTATCCGGCATGAATGCAGGTTGTCCCAGGGTTAAGCAATTGCGCTACGCAGATCCCAAACAGCACCTCGGCATGGGTCATGGACAAAACTCCATTATAACAGTATGGCGCGCTTATACCGGCCATCGGCATGGCAGAAATGAAAAGAGGGAGTCCGGCCTTTGCTACCCTGACAAATTGTTCGGAAAAATTCTCATTAACCTCCAAAGGGGGACGTGTAAGGCAAAACACGATCATGACATTTTTTCTCTTCTCATGAATCTTTTTGGCTCTTTCAAGGGCTGCATCCGAAGTTACTGCAAAATAGAGCGGTTTAGAGCAGTTTTCATCCATTATATTCATCTGTTCAACTTCATCTTTCAGTTTTACTCCACGCCCCATACCGGCAACTACCTTATTTTTCTCCGCTATTTGAACAATTTTTTTCACATGAGCGGCCGTTGGAATAACTCCTCCTTTAGCCGCCTTATCATCATAAATGTACGGGGCTGTACCACCGATAAAAAAGCTGTTCAGCGGCACAAAGAAGTCAGGAACAGAGGGAACCGTTTTAAGGCATTTTTCAACCAGGTCAGACATAATATACACCCGATTTTCATAAACAACCGCCAGCCCTTCCGCTTCAAATTTTTGAAAAGCTTCCTGCATGTCCGGCTGTTTACACCCTACACCCAAATTTTCCAGTATCCATAAGGCATCCTTGTGAGCCTGAAAGAGCATTTCAACTGTATTATTGCCTAATAATAATTTTGATTTATCGACCTGTCTGATATTCACAATTTCCCCACTCTGAAAAAACAGCTCCACCTGGAATAAGATGGAGGAATGCATAATAGACACCAAGTTATAATACGGTAAAAAAATTTTCCTATTCAAACTAATTTTTTACAAAAAAACAGAAGAATTCTTATCCGTGAGGTTTATATAAGCTATTAAATAGTAAGTATCAAGGAAAACTTACTTAAGAATGGTATTTAAAAAAGGTTTGAATACAATATATATTATATTTAGAATATATTTTAATCGACTTGTTAGTAGACTAATTTTGGTAACTTTGTGAGCAAAACGGTTTATTGCGGGGGGGGTACCTCTAAAATTAATAAAATTTTATTGACAGCCTGAAAGGGCTTGACGTATTTTTACTCTTACCCATAAAAATACGGTGAATGGATAACATATTGTCAAACTAACAGAGCCAGGAGCTTTTCCACACTTATAACCCAAACGTGAACAGGGCCGTTGATCTTGACGTTACACGCGTAGTGTAATATTTTATTCACATAATCTATTATGCTAATATGTGTAATTATGGAGCTGAAATGAAGAACCCTTTTACTTACAGCAATTTTGTAACAGGTCTCTCTTTTTGCAACAGAATAAAAGAGCAAAGAGAACTGCTTGAGTTTATTACGGCCTCACAAAACGTTTTGCTGTACTCCCATAGACGAACAGGCAAAAGTTCATTAATAAAGCAAGTTTTTCAAAACATAAAAGAACAAAAGCTTGATATTGGAATGCTGTATATAGATCTTTACGGCACGACTTCTGAAAAAGAATTTATTACAAGAGTATTCCAACAATTAAATGCTTTGGAATCAAATACAAACAAGTTATTAAACTTTTTGAAAAACAGCATTAACAAATTTTCTTTTCAAATAAGCATTGATCCAGCCACAAGCTCACCGACCATTGCTCCATCTTTTAAGGCTGCGGATGAAAATTTGATTTTAAAAAAACCTTATGGAACTGCTTGAAAAATTTTCTGAGAAAAGGAAGATTGTCATTGCTTTTGATGAGTTCCAGGAATTGGCTAAATATACAAACGCTGATTTGTTTGAAAAACAATTAAGATCCTATGTTCAGCAGCATTCTAATATCTGTTACATTTTCTCCGGAAGTCAACAGCATTTACTTACAGCAATGTTCAAATCACAAAAAAAAGCCTTTTATCAGCAGGCAGCAAGTTTTCCGCTTAAAGAAATTGAAACAAAGCATTATATTCTCTGGATGAAAAAAATGTTTAAATGCGGAAATTTTTCCATTGAGAATGATAATTTAAAACAGATTGTTGAACAATTTCAAAATCACCCAATGTATATTCAATTGTTCTGTTTTTTTCTCTGGAGAGAATTGAAGCAAACTCCTTGGAATGATGCAACGATAAGCAAAATTGAACGTTCTATGATTGAACAAAAACATCTTGAATGTCAAATGCTGTGGGACAATCTATCCATCAATCAAAAAAAAACATTAAAGCTTGTATTGCTCAATGATGGACAAAACCTTTTTTTTGCAGAAGCTTTAATCACCGTTAATATTAAAACAGCTTCCATTGTCACACGGTGCTTGAAAAGTTTGTCTGAGAAAGAAATTTTAATAAAAAATGGAAAATATATAATCCAGGATATCTTGTTAAAAAAATGGATTGCTTTAAATATTTAAAATTGTATGATTATGGCATCTTTGAATATATACTTGATATTTTTTAGACATTGAAAAAAAGGGGGAATGTTAAATAGTTAGAGGTTGTCGACTGGAAACCTGGGTTATTTGAATATTTAACGTCTCCCGTTTTTCCCTGGGAGGGCCCAATGACAATTAATTCAAAAAAAAACTTTGCAGCAAAGCACAATTCGGATTTAAAACCGGATATTATAATTAAGCAAGAAATCACAAAACTAATAAATAACAACCTCCTTCCATGCAAAGCAGCCTTTAAAATTGCAAAAAAACTTGAAGTGCCTGCGGAGCAGGTCGGAAAAACAGCCGATCGCATAAACTGCAGACTGATCGGATGCCAGCTTGGTCTTTTCGGTTATAAAACAAAAAAGAATAAAGCAATACCGGAAGGTTCCGCAGATAATAACCTGCCCAAAAATCTACCCAAAAATTTGCCTAAAGATCTAAAACAAGCGATTACAGATAGGCTTGTTCACGAAAAATTAAGATGTAAAGATTGCTGGGATATCGCTTCAAGATTTGAAATATCCAGAATTGCAGCAGGACGACTCTGCAATTCTATGAATATCAAAATCACGGGATGCCAACTGGGGGCATTCTGATTCAACCTGTCCCGCAAAAGGGATTATAACGTCTTTCCTGACCTATTGTTGTAATTCCCATATGACCGGGATAAACTTTTACATCATCTCCCAGAACAAACAGTTTATTACGGATACTGGCAATAAGGGTTTCATGACTACCCCCCGGGAAATCGGTTCGCCCGATTGATCCGGCAAAGAGAGTGTCTCCAACAAATACATACCCATCTGAATAAATGGAGATGCCTCCAGGTGAATGGCCGGGTGTATGGATAATCTGGAATGTAATATTACCGAATGAAACAGTATCGCCATCTTCCAAAGTTCTGTCAGGAGGCGGGGAATTGTCAGACATAAGCCCCCAGGCAGCGGCATTTTCTGCAAGTTCACCCAACATTGGAGCGTCAAGGGGATGGATCAGCAGGTCAGCGCCAGTGGACTCCTTCAACATCTTATTTGCTCCCACATGATCAAAGTGGCCATGGGTATTTAAAATATATTTTACTTTAAGTCCGGATTCCGCCAGAGAGAAGAGAATCCTGTCTGCTTCCGCCCCGGGGTCTATAACAATCGCTTCCCCGGTCTCTTCACAACCTACAATATAACAGTTTGCCATAATAGGCCCTACAGTCAAATCTTTAATAAGCAAGACGTCCTCCATTATCCCGAAATTCAGGAAATATAGATTATATAATAGATATAACAGATTAAAATTATTTATGTGGAAATCGATATCTCTTTATTTTCGTGTGCCCTGTGTATGCTGTCCAAAATTCCGTTTATAAATGCCCCGCTTTCTTCGGTGCCGAATTTTTTCCCAATATCCACTGCTTCGTTGATAGATACTTTAGCAGGGATATCATCGCAATAAAGCAGTTCATATACCGCAATTCTCACAATATTTCTGTCTACGCAAGCCATACGACTAATTTTCCAGTTACTGGAAAATCTCTCGATTACAGAATCAATGTCCGAACCGAATTGCTCAAGGCCCTTTATAATTCTTTCAAAAAAAGGCCGGGCGCTCTTTGAAACATTAAAGTGTCCGGGGAAAAGTTCTATACAATCTTTTGAGCTGCAAAGGCTCATATCCTTATAAAAAAGGGCCTGCATTGCAAGCTCTCGCGACCTGCGTCTGGCAGACATATCTATCCCTGATCAAGGGCATCGATAAGATTTGCCATCTCCACCGCAGATATGGCACACTCCCAACCTTTATTGCCGGCCTTTGTTCCTGCCCGCTCTATGGCCTGTTCGATAGTATCTGTTGTCAATATCCCGAGCACAACAGGGATATCATGCTTCAGACTTACAGTTGAAATGCCCTTGGTCGCTTCCGCGCAGACATAGTCAAAATGTGGGGTCGCGCCTCGAATTACTGCTCCGAGACATATCACTGCATTATATTTTCCTTTCTGAGCCATCTTATTTGCAAGAAGAGGAATCTCAAAAGCTCCTGGAACCTTTACAATGTCTATATCCTTTTCGCCGGCGCCTGAACGTATCAGGGCATCAAGAGCTCCCTCAAGCAATCTGTCAGAAATAAAATTATTAAAACGGCTCACTACAATCCCAAATTTTTTTCCCTCAGCCTGCAGTTTACCTTCAATTATATTAGCCATCTCTATTCCCCTTTCATTATTCCCCTTTTATTTTCCGGAATGCATATTAAGCAGGTGACCCATTTTAAGTTTCTTGCACTCAAGGTACCCCCTGTTATATTCATTAGGCTCGACTTCGATGCAGACCTGTTCGACAATACTTAATCCGTAGCCTTCCAGACCTATCATCTTCTTGGGATTATTGGTCAATAGTCTCATCTTTTTTACACCGAGACTGACCAGTATCTGGGCTCCAATTCCATAATCCCTGAGATCATCCTTAAACCCCAGCTTCAGATTCGCCTCTACAGTATCAAAACCGTATTTTTGCTGTAGTTCATAAGCCTTTAACTTATTAACCAGACCGATCCCCCGGCCCTCCTGCCTCAAATAAAGCAGAACACCGGCCCCCTCCTTGTCCATCATGTCCATGGCCTTGTGAAGCTGACCAGCGCAGTCACATCTCCGGGAACCGAAAATATCGCCTGTCATACATTCGGAATGAACACGGACTAAAACAGGTTTTTCAGGATCAACCTCTCCCTTCACAAGCGCTATATGCAGCAAATCGTCCACCAAGTTTTCATACGCAATAATTCGGAATTCGCCTCCATAGCGGGTAGGAATGGTCGTTTCTGCGGATATTTTCACAAATGATTCGGTCTGCATGCGGTATTCCACTATATCTGCAACCGTACAAATACCTATTCCATGCTCTTCGCTGAACTTTTCCAGTTGCGGCATTCTGGACATTGTGCCGTCATCATTCATGATTTCACAGATCACTCCAGAAGGTTTTAACCCGGCAAGACGCGCCAGATCCACAGAACCTTCCGTCTGGCCCACGCGGACCATAACGCCGCCGTTTCTGGCCCTTAACGGGAAAACATGACCAGGCTTCACTAAATCGCGGGGTCTTGCATCATCCGCTACAGCGGCAAGAATTGTGGTCGCCCTGTCAGCAGCCGATATCCCTGTGGTAACTCCGTATCTGGCCTCTATAGAAACAGTAAATCCTGTTTCAAACTGAGATGTATTCTTGTCGACCATCATCGGCAATCCGAGCGCTTTCACCTTTTCTTCTGTCAGGGAAAGACAGATTAAGCCGCGGCCGTATTTTGCCATAAAATTAATTGCTTCAGGGGTAACTGACTCAGCAGCCATAGTAAGATCGCCCTCATTTTCACGATCTTCATCATCTACAAGGATCACCATGCGCCCGGCTCGTATATCATCAAGCGCCTCTTTTATTGTTATTAACGGCATTTTTCTTAAATATCTCCTGCAATAGACTTTCAGATAATTAATCTTGAAATCTATACCAAATTGTTAAATGTTTCAATTTTTAAAGAAACCCTGTTTTTGCCAGAAACTGCATATCTATTGATGAATCGGTTGCTCCTTTTTCAGCGCCGGTACTTTTAGTCATAAAACGTTCCACATATTTCCCTATCATGTCTGTCTCAATGTTGACTATGTCGCCTGTTTTTTTAAAGCCTATTGTTGTAAGCTTTGCCGTGTGCGGAATAATGGTAATCTCAAAACTGTTTTTTGTACAATTATTGATTGTGAGACTGATACCATCAACAGCAACCGAGCCCTTCTTGATCATATAGCGTGTCAGGGCTTCAGTCGCCCCTATGGTAATGACAATTGCGTTGTCGAGGGTTTTGATGCTGATGATTGTTCCTGTTCCGTCAATATGCCCTGAAACAAGGTGGCCGTCCAGGCGGTCACACAGACGCAGCGCCCGTTCCAGATTAACCCGATCCCCGACCTTTGCCCTGCTAAAATTTGTAACTGCGTATGTTTCCGGCGACATGTCTATTTTAAAAATCCGTCCGTTAATCTCAACAGCAGTCAGGCATACCCCGCTTACGGAAATACTGTCTCCCAACTTGGTCTCATCAAGGGAAAAGCCTGCATCAATTGACATACGGATACTTCTGCCCGACTTTTGGATACCCTTTATTTTTCCGAGCGCCTCTATTATTCCTGTGAACATAAATAACCTTCCACCATCACATCATCGCCAAACTGCCGCACTCGGACACCTGTAATTGGTATGGAATCCTTCATCAGGGCCGGGCCGGGCCCCCTGCACACCGGAACGCCATCATCTCCGCCAAGAATTCTGGGTCCGTAAAAAAAACATATTTTATCGACTATCCCGGCTCTGAAAGCAGATGCATTCACCCGGCTGCCTCCCTCTATCAGCAGGCTTGTAATTCCAAGATGACCCAAATAATCCATCAGCTGATAAAGATTTATCAAACCATCCTTTACAGGCGCTTCTATTACCCTGGCTCCCTTTTTCTCGATCTTCTCTTTTTTCTCTTTTGAAACAGAATCTCCGGTAATAATCAGAGTGTCGGCAGCGGAATCGAGCTGAAATATTTTAGCGTTTTCAGGAACTGAAAGCTTGGTGTCAAGTATTATCCTGACAGGATCCAGAGATTTTTTTCCTTCAAGCCGGGTTGTCAAACTGGGATCATCCTGTTTGACGGTTTCTACGCCCACCATGATTGCATCACAGGCATGACGAAGACCATGCACGAATCTCCTTGATTCAGGGCATGTTATCCACTTTGAATCGAATGTTCTGGTAGCTATGCGGCCGTCTAAAGTACTCGCACATTTTGCTGTCACAAAGGGACGTTTTGTAATAATATATTTGTTAAATACCTCATTCAGCTTTTTAGCCTCATCTTCACAGATACCTGCTTCCACTTCTATTCCGTGCTGTTGTAAAAATTTAATGCCGCCGCCCTCTACATCCGGGTTAGGATCTCGTGCCGCGACAACGACTCTTTTTATCCCCGCATCAATTATGCTCACAGTACACGGAGGGGTACGGCCAGTATGATTGCAGGGTTCAAGGGTAACATAAAGAGTTGCGTCGTTGGCTGATAACCCTGCATCCCGTATCGCATGAATTTCAGCATGTGCTCCGCCCGCTGCCTTATGGTATCCCATTCCCACCACCGTACCGTCATTGACAATAACAGCGCCAACCATAGGATTTGGGGATGTAAAACCTTCTCCCCTGACAGCCATCCCAAGGGCCATTTTCATAAAGTATCTGTCGTCCATAAAAAGATTACGCTTTATTACTAATCAGCTTTATTACTACTCAGTAAATTTTTCAGTTCCGAAACAAAATCATTTACATCCTTAAATTCTCTGTATACCGATGCAAACCTGACATAGGCAACAGGATCAAGGTTATGCAGCCTGGCCATTATTTTTTCTCCGAGTATTGCGGACGGAACCTCTTTTTCACCAATTTCCCGGAGGTCATGTTGCAGTTCAGCGATAAACTCATCGATCAGGTTCATGCTTATATCGCGCTTTTCACAGGCTTTTTTTATGCCCGACCGGATCTTGTTTCCGGAGAAGACCTCACGCCGTCCGTCCTTTTTTACTATCATCAAGGGCGTCTGCTCAATATGCTCATAGGTTGTAAAGCGCCTTCGGCATGCAATACATTCCCTTCTCCGGCGTGTCACTTCACCATCCTTGCTCAACCTGGAATCTATAACCTTGTTGTTAATTTCTTTACAAAATGGACACTTCATAAACTTTATTCCCGTTCCTTATGAACAGACTCGTATCACCTCAACTCCGGCCTCTTTCAACATCTCTTCCGACATGGCATCGGCATATCCGTCATGAAAATATATCCTGGTTATACCGGCATTGATTATCATTTTGGCACATATTGAGCATGGAAGATTTGTACAAAAAAGAGTAGCGCCTTTAATGGAAACGCCATGAAAAGCAGCCTGGATAATAGAATTCTGCTCGGCATGTATGCCCCGGCAAAGTTCGTGCTTTTCACCGGACGGTACGTTCAAGCTATCTCTAAGGCAGCCGGTTTCGGAGCAATGGCGAATACCTGAAGGTGCGCCATTGTAACCGGTTGCCAGAATTCTTTTATTTTTTACAAGGACTGCGCCGACGGAACGTCTAAGACAGGTGGAGCGTTTTGCCACAAGAAAAGCAATATCCATAAAATATTTTTCCCATGATGGACGGTCCTCGATTTCGAACATAACCCCCTTTAATCCTTCCCGTGGTCATTATAAAGCGGAAACCTGTCACACAGCTCCCGAACCCTCTTTTTTATGTTTTTTACAAGATTATCATTAGCGGAATTTTTCAGGATTTTGACAATCATTGCGGCAATAATTTCCATTTCAGGTTCCTTCATGCCGCGTGTAGTTACAGCAGGTGTGCCTATACGAATTCCGCTGGTTACAAACGGACTACGCTCTTCAAATGGGATCGAATTTTTGTTGACGGTTATCCCGGCGCGGCCCAATATTGCTTCAGCATCTTTACCCGTAATATCAAGGTTCCTTAAGTCCACAAGGATCATATGATTATCAGTCCCGCCTGAAACCAGGTTGATCCCCTCTTTCATCAAGCATCCGGCAAGAGTTTTGGCATTATTCAAAACATTCTGCTGATAGAGTTTAAATGATTCCGATAAAGCCTCTTTAAAGGCAACTGCCTTGGCAGCTATAACATGCATAAGCGGGCCGCCCTGTATTCCGGGAAATACTGTGCTGTTTAACCTGGCTCCATAATCTTTTTTCGCAAGAATCAGCCCCCCGCGCGGTCCCCTCAATGTCTTGTGGGTCGTTGAAGTAACAACCGCTGCATATGGTATCGGCGAAGGATGAAGACCTGCGGCAACAAGACCTGCAATATGGGCCATGTCAACCATCAAATAGGATCCGGCCGCTTCTGCGATCCCTGCAAAGGCTTTAAAGTCTATTGTGCGGGGATAAGCGCTTGCGCCGGCAACAATCATCTTGGGCCGGCTCTTTTCAACAATTTCGGCAACAGAATCATAGTCGATTCTGCAGGTCTCCTTATCAACCCCATAATGAACAAAATTAAAAAGTTTTCCTGAAAAACTGGCCTTGCTCCCGTGGGTAAGATGGCCGCCATGCGACAAATCCATCCCCAGTACGGTATCGCCCGGCTCCAGCAAAGAAAAATATACGGACATGTTTGCCTGGGAACCGGAATGGGGTTGTACATTTGCATATTCCGCTCCAAATAGTCTTTTTACTCTGGTTGTTGCGAGGGTTTCCGCCACATCAACATATTCACAGCCGCCATAAAACCGCTTGGCTGGATAACCTTCCGCATATTTATTAGTCAGGATACTCCCCTGCACAGCCATGACAGCCTTGCTTGCCACATTTTCAGAGGCGATTAGTTCAAGGGTATTTTTCTGCCTTTTATTTTCATTTTCAAGAACAGATGCAATCTCAGAATCTATATTTTCAACAGCTTTAAAATCCACTTACATATTCCTAAATCTTGGTTATAAATTTTCAAATAAGAGAGGAGAACGAAATCTATATATTATTAAACTTTTCTATCCGCTCAAGATGCCTGCCTCCCTCAAAAGGAGTTTCAAGCCAAGCCCGGACTATCTCCATTGCCAGCGACTCGCCGATCACACGCGCTCCCATAACAAGAATGTTCGAGTCATTATGACACCTGCTCATTATGGCGGAAAACATATCACCGCAAAGAGCGGCTCTAACATTGGTGAATCTGTTTGCAACCATAGACATGCCCAACCCTGTGCCGCATAAAAGTATGCCGCGCGCATAGCTCCCGGTAGATACCATGGAAGCAACCTTGATTCCAAAGTCCGGATAATCGACCGATTCCTCGCTGTCGGTTCCGACATCTTTAACTTCTATTCCTCTTTTAACAATAAATTCTTTAATCTTCCCTTTTAAGTAGTATGCCGCATGATCACAGCCTATAATAATCGGGGACATATTTTCATTCATTTCAAAATTCCCGCATCAATAGTTTCGTTTTCAATATAACCATATATTTTATATATTTCATAAGATTATCGCAAGAAAAAATTTAGGGTTCGTTCAAAAGCAGCACAGTCCCCTGATTCCGGCTTTAGCCGGAATAACTTATTCATACAAAGCTTGCCGGACTGCCGCCCCAATCCGGTTCATGGTATACGGTTTTTTGATAAACTGACCTGCGCCTATTTTTTGAACGTTTTTCACATCTTTGTTTTCAGAAAAGCCGCTGGCGATGATGGCCTTCTGGCCGGGATGCAGATCTATGACCTGTTCATAGGTCTCCAGCCCGCCTATACCGGGATCCATAATCATATCGAGCACAAGTAAATCCACAGAATTCTTTTCCAGGTATTCGATTGCCTCTTCTCCCGAGCTTACGGAGTCAACCTGATAGCCAAGTGTAGTCAGCATCTTGGTAGCAATATCCTGCTGCAATGCTTCATCGTCTATTACCAGAATTTTATCGCCATGTCCCATCAATTCGTCGAGCCTGATACTTTTTATCTGTTTATTCAAAGCTTCCCTGATTGCTGGGAAATATAATGTAAAATTCGTTCCCTTGTCGCCGCTTTCAACAGTGACCCCGCCGCCATGATCCTGTACCGTATTCCAGACTACGGTTAATCCCAATCCCGTGCCGCTTCTGCCCAGCACCTTTTTTGAATAAAACGGTTCAAAAATGCAATTGATATCCTCTTTAGAGATGCCCGAACCGGTATCCTTAAAGCTGAGAACAGCATATTCGCCTTTCTCCATGTAACAATTTTCGGGAATCGGTTTATCCACATATTGATTTTCAGTGCTTATAATAATACTGCCGTCCCCGCTAATAGCTTCAGCAGCGTTTATCATCAGGTTCATGATGCATTTTTTTATATGCACCGACGAACAGGAGATATTAAGCAGGTCCGGTTCAAGCCTTAAGGTATAGATTACGTTTGGATACAATAATTTATAATTTCGGCATTCCGGCGAATTCATATACTCGGCGACCAGAGTGTTAAGGCTGCAGGTTTCCCGTCCGGCGGCAACGCCACGGGCCACAGTGAGCAGGTCTGCAACTACCTCTGCAGCCCGGTGGCCTGATTTTTGGATCTCCTCAATCGGCCTTCGTAATTTGCTCTCTTCCGGCAGTTGCATAAGTAACAGATCCGGATAACCGACTATTCCGGACAGAATATTATTCAGGTCATGGGCTACACCGCCGGCCATTAAACCTATGGCTTCCATTTTTTGGGAACGTATAAGTTTTTCCTGCAAGGCCGACTTTTCTATTGCAGCCTGCTTAATTTGGGTAATATCCGTAGCAATTTGAAGACGGACAAGACGGCCGTCAGGCCAGACAATGGCCTGTTCGTGGCATTGGTACCACCTGCCTGTTATGTTATTCCCGGACTCCCGGGTATAAGGTGATGAGGGCCTCCCGTCATTGTCAAGCAGGCGATGATTAGTGCAGAAATCACAAGGCCCTGTTTGTCCTTTTTGCAGAACCTTCCAACAGGGCCGGCCTATATTATCACCCAATATCTCTTTGCCTAACTTATTTAAAAAAATAAGTTCATAGGATTGTATGTCAACCGCTAATATCACTATATCAAGGGAATCCATAACCGTAACAAAACGGCTATTCTCCTGGCGTAACGATTCTTCAGCCTGGCTTCGCTTCAGCGCCTGGGATAGAAGATTTGCGGCAGTGGCAAGATACTTATGCTCTGCCAAACCCCATTCTTGATCATCAACACAATTGTCAAAACCAATAAAACCAATAAAATCATTATCAATAAAAAGAGGAACAATGAGAATGTAGAGAATTCCCTGTGGTTCAAGCATGTCACGTTCAGCGGCCGGAAAGTCAACAACCCGGCCGCTTATGATATCGCCCCTGGAAAGTATCTTCTGCCAGCGTGAAAAATTTTCTTTATAGGGCAGATTTTGTAATGATGGGTTGTCGATTTCAGGTTTTATGCCCTCGACGCACCATTCCGCAACTTGGCTCATGCGCAGCTTGCCGTCATTATCCCGATGATTGAAAAATAAATAGGTCCGGCTGGCATCATAGGCGGGTCCGATTGCATTGATGAACTCCTTACAGGGAACTTCCCGGCCAGCTTTAAGCAGGAGTGAACCTGCTTTATTTAACGCCACCAGGTATCGTTCCCGCTGTTGCAAGGTCTGCTCGTTCTGCACAAGCTTTTTTATATATTCATGCTGGCGACGATTCCCCGCCCGGAATAAAATAAACCCGATAACGAAAAAAACACCTGTCACGAGAATTGAAGCAGGAAAGATGATTCCGGCATTGAAACTCAATGCGTAAACCACATCGGCAAAAATTATAATAATTACTAATACAATCCCCAGCCATTTCCAGAACCTGATGGCATTACCCATATTATAGCCAACCCTTTTGGTTACTAAAAAATCATACTATCTGATTAGTTTCACAAGGCTATAGAAAAAACCGTAACCGTTCACGGTTACAAGCGGCATAATTTCCTGTTTATAAATTGAATCTCAGGCCATCAACGTAAGGCGGGACAGCTACTTTGGTGGATTCGTCGCTTACGCTCCTTAATCCACCCTACGGTTCAAGAGCAACGTAAGTTTGTAGGGTGGATTAAGCGAAGCGAATCCACCGAAACCCGCTGTATTTTTCAACCGTTAACTGTGAACCTATAACCGTGAACGGTTACAAAAAACCTTAGGAAGCGCACCGACAATAAGTCGGCCGAAGGTTTTAACTGATAACGCAGTGAAATTATTTATGTAAAAACCTATAACTAATGAATAGCAGTAATGTCAAATGGTTTCGGAGGTTCCCAATTATTGACAATCAATAGTCAGGTTAGTAAAATACTTTAAAAGGTTTGCAATAATAAAGGAGGTTTTCATTGTACGGTATAGAAGCTATTTCCGCCTATAACGGCTGGGTCATGGCCATACTTGGCATTGCCATCGTATTCACCGGGCTTGTAACCCTTTCCTTTGTTATTTCCCGGATACACAAGGTGCTCCATTTCCTTGATAAAAAAAAATTTGCTAAAAAGATACAAAAAAACATAGAAAAACAAAGGCCAAAGATTATTGAAACACCGGGGTCTGTTTTATCCATGGATATCAGCAGTCTTTCATATCATTATAAACCGCTGGTAGATCAGCTTGGAGAGCCTTTTAAATTATCCGCCCTAATTAAACTTTCAAAAAAATTTGATTTCCCGCACCCATACATATCCATAAACTATCTGCGTAATGCCGGCATTTTAGTGTCGCGAGGAGAAGGTCTGTTTGTATGGCGGCAGATTTCCAGGCCTTAGGGAACTGGAAGGAAATAATCTACGCATATCGTGCAGAATTTTTGTTCGTCTTCAAGGCGTGGTAACAGTTGCATAGTGAACTATAGACCGTCACATAAATAATTTCACTGCGTTATCGGTCGGAGATATACGATTAGTATTATCTCCTCGCTCTAGCCTTGTGAAATTAATTATGCGACAATCTATATACAACTGTTACCGCGACGTAAAAGACGGACAAAAGGGCAAGCAGGATGCGTAGATTATTTTCTGTAAGTTCCCTTAGGACTCGCTCAAAAATAACTTCCACAAGCAGGCGCACAGATTCAGGTTAGGTCGACACTGCTTTGAAATTTTTCCTTTTTCCAGCCGGGATGAACCTCGGCCTTTATCCTGTCTATTATGTAACTGCAGGCCTCAAAGGCCGGGGTTCGTGTTGCAGCGCTTATTCCTACGAAAAGAATATTATCTCCCGGTTTTAAGTACCCGATTCTCTGGATCATCATCGCATCCCGAATGTCGTATTTATTCAATGCGTTTTTTCTGAGTTCTTTCATTTTTTCTAATACCAGGGACGATCCTTCCCCAGGATATGTTAAGCTGGCTGTATTTTTTCCTTTTGAAGTATTGCGAACACTGCCGAAGTAAGATGCAATCGCCCCGATTTCCGGGCTTTTTAATCTTTCCATTGCGCCGGCAAGGTCAATTTTATCTTCAGTCAACTCTACCATTTTTTCTTTTTCAGGTTTCATATTATTATATTCCCCGGATCCGCCCGAAGGCCGGGCATGCCCCTTATTTTGTCGGTATTCCTTGAGAACTTTATACCCTATAAAATTGAATATAGAAAGTACAAAAAGGAAGAAGGCTGCGCCAGGCTGGTTAAAAAAAATAAAAATCTGTTTTAAAGGTAAAAAAATATTGCTATGCTTATAAAGCGTCTTTCATTGGAGTGTAAAAATAGTTAACACTTTTCTACCTGTTAGGCTCGGTATATTCACCGCAGAGGAACTGCTTAAATTTTTCAAAAACCTTAAACTTGGAAAAAATTTTTGACCATGATTTCTCCCATTAAACAGCAAGTAAGTATGGATGATGTAAAAGAGCGCCTGGTAAATTTTGCTATTGCCCGTGATGATCTGAAAGAGTTCCTGGGTCTGCTTCCTGACGGAAAAGAGCTCAACCCCGTTGCCATAGAGTATGAAGCACAGATATTAAAAATAATCAGTGTGGGATGGGGGATATCCTTTTTCCTTTCCGGCAGTTCCCGGAAGAATGAACTCACCGAGTCTTTCTGGAATGCGATTAATGAATTTTCGGTCAATTTGTCGCTTACAGCATCTTCCGTAACAGGAAAAGAGATCGACTACTTTAGTATCCTGAAAGAACGTCTTGATCAATACGTGGCCGCTTTAAGTGCTTCCAAAGGCGCCGCAGAACCAGTATCCCTGATCGGCCCTGAATTCGCAAAAATTTGTGGAAACAAGGATAATGTGCATGTGATAATGTTAGGCAACAGGATTTTCAGTTCCGCTGTAGGCGGGGTAAAGGAGTACATCTTGTCGATTAAAATTCAAAATGGAAAAAACGGATGAAATTTATAGCGGATCTGCATATCCATTCAAAATTTTCCATGGCCACCGCCAAAAATCTTGATCTTGAACACCTGTACATCGCCGCCCAGTTAAAAGGAATCCAGGTTGTGGCAACCGGAGATGCCACCCATCCGGGCTGGATGGCCGAAATTAAAGAAAAACTGGTTCCTGCTGAAAAGGGGCTCTTCAAATTAAAAGCGGATCTGGCTGAAAAATGCGATCAGCAAGTTCCCCGGGCCTGCCGGGGCATGGTGCGCTTTATGCTGGAATCCGAAATAAGTTCTATTTATAAAAAAAACGGTCGGACCCGTAAAAATCATAACCTGGTTTTTCTGCCTGATATTGATGCGGCAGAAAGGTTTAACTCCCGCCTGGACAAGATAGGCAATATAAAGTCGGACGGCAGACCGATCCTTGGACTAGATTCAAGGGATCTGCTTGAAATCCTCCTGGAAACCACAAATAACGGATTTCTTATTCCGGCCCATATCTGGACGCCCTGGTTTTCTCTATTTGGTTCCAAATCGGGTTTTGATGCAATTGAGGAATGTTTTGAAGATCTCTCTTCAAACATATTCGCAGTCGAAACGGGTCTTTCTTCAGATCCTTTAATGAATTGGCGGATCAAGGATCTCGACGGGTTGACGCTTGTCTCGAATTCAGACGCACATTCACCCATGAAGCTGGGCCGGGAGGCCAACCTGTTTGATACGAATTTAAGTTTTGCGGACATAAAAACCACCCTGGAATCGGGCGACCCGGAGTCCTTTCTGGGAACCTTTGAATTCTATCCGGAAGAAGGTAAATACCACCTGGACGGGCATCGCAAATGCGGTGTCTGTTTCAAACCTAATGAAACCATTGCCGCAGACGGAATCTGCCCGGTCTGCGGAAAGCCGTTGACACTGGGAGTTTTGTACAGGGTGGAGGAGCTTGCCGGAAGACCTGCCGGAGAAAAACCCGGGCATACCCATCCTTTTTACAGCATAGCGCCTCTTGTCAACATTCTTTCCGAAATATTTCGTGTGGGGCCCCAATCAAAAAAAGTTGCAAAATATTATAATTCAGCGCTTGCCCGGTTGGGCAGTGAATTTTCCATACTCCATGACTTGAAAATTGCTGATATTGAAAAGGCTGGCATCCCACTTATAGGCGAGGCCGTCCGGCGCATGCGCTCCAAAGAGATGCATGTTATTCCGGGATATGACGGGGAATACGGAGTTATTAAAATTTTTACTGATTCGGAGCGGGCGGAGCTTCTTGGCCAGAAAACCCTCTTCAGCATTCCTGAAGTTGCAAAAAAAGGGGCCGCAAAAAAAAATAAGCTCAAAAAAAAGGCCTCTCCGGAAACCTTGCGAAAAAAAAAGCCTGATGTTGTTAAAAAAAACCGTCTGGAAGCTGTTGTCAATTTGTCGGATTCCAGCGCTCTTGAAACGCTTAATGAAGAACAGAAAAAAGCGGTTCTCCATAAAAACGGCCCCATGATGATTGTGGCCGGTCCTGGAACCGGCAAGACCCGGACTATTACCGGCAGGATAGCTCATATTGTAAAAGCAGGGAATGTGCCGCCTGAAAATATTCTGGCAGTCACATTTACAGTCAAAGCAGCCCGGGAAATGAGGGATAGATTGGTTCCTATGTTAGGCAATAGTTTCAGACTTCCTTTATGTTCAACTTTACATTCCCTGTGCTATTCAATTCTTTATGAGCAGAAAAAAAACAGCGACATTTGCGTAATAGACGATCGCGGCCGAAGCCATATCATCATGACGACGATAAAGCGTGTGGAGCGCCGCAAAGGTAAAATATCCCTCCATAAAAACAAAATAGAAAATATAATTATATCCGCCAAACAGAAGCTGCTCAGACCGGAAGATGAGTCCGCAATTAATAAAATAACCGATAAAAATCATGCAATCGGGTTTGCCGCAATATATAAAGAATATCAGCAGATCATGTCTCTGCTCTCTTTATACGATTACGAAGACCTTATATTGAAAACCGCCCTGCTTTTTAAAAACAATCGTTCAACTCTTGAAAAATACCGCTCCAGGTTTAAATATATCTTTGTGGATGAATATCAGGATCTGAACTACGGGCAGTACCGGATCATAAAGGCGCTCTCTCCTCCTGGAAAGGATCTCTGCGTGATCGGCGACCCGGATCAGTCTATTTACGGATTCAGAGGATCCGACAAGAAATATTTTCACGATTTTATTACGGATTATCCGGATGCGGAGATTATAAGGCTTACCAGAAATTACCGTTCCGTTCAGACTATTCTTGACGCCTCTTACCAGGCCCTTGCGCGGGAAGATGCAACCCCGGAAGGTTTCAGGATTTATTCGGAAATTAAGGGCAAAAAGACCATAGGCATCATAGAAACAGGATCGGAAAAGGCCGAAGCCGTGGATGTTGGCCGGCGGATTGAACAGATGATCGGAGGAACCGGATTTCACAGCATAGATTTTGATAAAATAGACCTTTCCAGCGAAGATTCCCCCAGAAGTTTTTCCGATTTTGCGGTACTCTACAGAACCAATAATCAGGGCATGGTTATTGCCGACCAGCTTGAGGCCGCCGGAATTCCATGCCAGGTCGCAAGCCGGGAAAGGCTGTATGAACATAAAACCGTTGCGGAACTTCTTGCCTGGCTTAAGATTACGGAAAAGCAGGGTACTTTTTTAGATTTTGAAAAAATAGTTAAAACAGGCGTTGCCGGCATAGGCGCAAAGACTTTGGAAAAATTGGCCGGATGGGGGCTTGACAACAATTTTACACTACACGAAACACTTTATAATATTCGCCGTTTTCCTGTACAGGAAATGCCAAAAAAACAGCAGGGGCTGCTCGATTCTTTCCTGGGGAGACTGAAAGATATTGAAAAGGGCATGGCAAAGATGACTCTTGAAAACAAGCTCGAATATCTACTCGATCATACGGGTATAGCTGGTACCATCCTTGATGATTCCATTGCGGCGGACAAGGTCCGGGCGGTTATCTCCTTTGCCAAAAAGTTTGCGTGCGATTCAAAACAATTTTTAACTGAAATAACCCTGGGATCAGATACGGATCTTTACGAACAGCACATTGAGAAGGTCTCCCTAATGACCCTGCATGCGGCCAAGGGACTCGAATTTCCGGTTGTCTTTATCACCGGGTGTGAAGACGGGCTCATACCTTATAAAAAATCAGAAGAACATATTCCTGATATTAAAGAGGAAAAAAGACTCTTTTTTGTCGGCATGACCCGCGCGAAAGAGATGCTCTTTCTCACCTGGGCAAAAAAACGCCGCATCTTCGGCCGCCTGACCATGCGCAAGCTCTCGCCCTTTGTCAGGAATATTGAAGAACATCTGCAGGAACGTGAAAAACAGGCCGGGCAAAGCAGGAAGCAACGCGTAAATAAGCAGATGCAATTATTTTGAAATATAAATTAAAACCATAATCAATTAAGGCATAAAAAAATATGGAAGAAAAACTTATTGAAACTGTATTGCTGGAAAATAATCTGACACTAAATTTTTATGATGCATCAAGAAAGATAGCTGGGGGACGTTATTATGTAGCCCTGATTACAAGGATGGATATTCCCGTTAAACCGGAAATGTTCACTAATAACGGTGCGGAAGCTGCGACTTACGATGAAATTGTCGGAGCTACAGGGGATATGATCGTCTTTGAAAAAAAAAGGGAAAGAAATTTTATAAGCGCTGCCGATAAGGATGCTGTTTTCAAAGAAATGTGCGATTCCGTACTAACCCATACATCTCTATATTATTCAAGAGAAGATTTTCCTAAAAAATTTATTCTCAGTGAATATAAAAAAATTGCTGATCATTATGTAACTTCTCAATAACTGCATCCTGGTTCCCGCCACGCTGGAACCAGGATGGATTATGGATTCAGACCAATCAGCCACTTTCAAATAGCCACTAATCAGGACAGTAAACACAATTAGGGCACCTGAAAAACAATCGGCGATACTCCTTATTGCCTGTTATTTCCATCGAAGATATTAACGATATTTATGTATCCGGTGGCGGACTTATTATCGAAATACACTTGCCCGTAACTGAAAGCTCATAGCTTGAACTCTCAAAACTATACTCGGCAAGGTCATATTTGGTAATTTTCATCTTATTCCAACGCTCCGGCGTTGGAACAAACTATAGATTGTCAGATAATAAATTTCACAAGGCCAGGGGGAGGAAGGCGTATTATAATACGCCTTCCTCCCCCTGGCCTTGTGCCAAATTTTAAAATCAGGTAATTATCTGACGGTCTATAGGCATTCAAAAATATATTTTTTCAATTTTTGACATAAGTCAAGGTAAATAAATGCTCGGTACAGTAATTTATAATCAAAACTATAGCACGTTTCGGAAGTCTTGATACTGTTTATGAAAATTTTTGGCAGTAAACATGCGTCACAAGTTGCTTTCTACGAGTATCAAGATTTACGGGACACGCTATAAATAATTGTGGATCATAGCGGATTATTGTGGAGATTCTATTTCTTGAGCATATACTAATTAAACTTATGCCATCAAGTATTAGCTTTTAGCTGTTAGTTATTAGCTTTTAGCGTTAATTCCTAACAGCTAAAAGCTAAGTGCTAATAGCTGTTCATCATGGATTACCACACTAATCCGTGATGAACCATAATTGTAAGGAAAGTTTATTTACAAACAACCATTAATTAAAGGAGGCAATTATGTTTTGTTTTCAATGTCAGGAGACAGCCAAGAATAAAGGCTGTACTGTAAAGGGTGTTTGCGGAAAACCGGAAGAAACCGCAAACTTGCAGGATCTTTTAATCTATGTGTTAAAAGGTATAGCCGTTTATGGTGAAAAGACAAAAGAGCTCAGCATCCATGATAAGGAAACCGGGTTATTTGTTGCACAGGGACTTTTTACGACAATCACCAACGCAAACTGGGATAATGAGCGGTTTATCGCCATGATCAAAGAGGCTTTAAAACGTAGGGAAGAGCTTAAAGAGAAATTTTTGTCTGCATATAAAGAAAAAAATGGAAAAGATTTTGATGAAAAATTACATGATTCAGCAACATGGTCTTCAGATAATGCTGCCGAGTTTAATGAAAAAGCAAAATCCGTGGGCGTTCTTTCAACAAAAGATGAAGATGTTCGCTCTTTAAGGGAGCTTTTGATCATCGGTTTAAAGGGTGTTGCCGCATATGCTGATCATGCAGCTCTTTTGGGGTGTAAAAAAGAAGATATTTACGATTTTCTCATGGAAGCCCTTGCTTCAACCACAAAAGATTTATCTGTTGATGATATGGTCGCCCTTGTCATGAAAGCCGGAGAGGTTTCAGTAAATACAATGGCGCTGCTGGATGAAGCGAATACATCTTCTTACGGAAATCCGGAGATCACCGAAGTCAATATCGGTGCAGGAAAAAATCCCGGGATTTTGATCAGCGGCCATGATCTTAAGGATATGGAAGAACTTTTAAAGCAGACAGAAGGAACCGGGGTAGATGTATACACCCACGGTGAAATGCTTCCTGCCAATTACTATCCGTCCTTTAAAAAGTATGATCATTTTGTAGGCAACTACGGTAATGCCTGGTTTCACCAGAACAAGGAGTTTGAATCCTTTAACGGCCCTATCCTTATGACTACAAACTGTATTATTCCCATGAAAAAGAATAATACATATCAAAACAGAATCTTTACTACCGGAATGACAGGGTATCCTGGTGTAAAACATATTCAAGACAGGCCCGAAGGCGGCTCAAAGGATTTTTCCGGGATTGTCGAGTTGGCAAAAAAATGCGATCCTCCAACTGAAATTGAAACCGGCAAAATTGTCGGCGGATTCGCCCACAACCAGGTTCTCGCTCTTGCCGACAAAGTAGTAGATGCAGTAAAATCAGGAGCAATCAAACGCTTTGTGGTTATGGCAGGATGCGACGGACGCCAGAAATCCAGAAGCTACTATACCGAAATAGCCGAAAATCTGCCCAAGGAGACTGTGATTCTTACGGCCGGATGCGCAAAATATCGTTACAACAAGCTTGATCTTGGTGATATCGGAGGAATCCCGAGAGTACTCGATGCGGGCCAGTGCAATGACAGTTATTCTTTGGCGGTAATTGCTCTGAAGCTGAAAGAAGTGTTTGAGCTGGACGATATTAACGATCTGCCGATTTCATACGATATTGCCTGGTATGAACAAAAAGCAGTAGCTGTTCTTCTGGCTCTTCTATTTCTCGGTGTTAAAGGTATTCGCTTGGGGCCGACTCTTCCCGCGTTTCTTTCGCCGAATGTCGTCAAGGTTCTGGTTGAAAAATTCGACATTAAACCAATAGGCACGGTAGAAGCGGATATTGAGGCAATGATGGCAGGAAAGTAGATATATTGGTTTTTTGACAGGATTTACAGGCCTGCCCCTAAATCCTGCCAAAAAATCAATCAGAAAAATGGAGGGAAATCATGAAATGCCCAGGTCAAGATACCATGTACTGGAAACCGGGAGCTATCTTTGATGCAAAATGTCCGGAATGCGGTAAAAAGGTGGAATTTTTCAAGGATGACACAACCCGCAAATGCCCACATTGCGGGCACAAGTTCATCAATCCTGAAATGGATTTTGGGTGCGCTTCATATTGCCAGTTTGCCGAACAATGCATAGGAAACCTTCCCCCTGAACTCCTGGCACAGAAGGAAGATTTGTTAAAGGATAGGGTGGCCATTGAAATGAAACGGTATTTTAGAACCGATTTTAAAAGAATCGGCCATGCTACACGTGTAGCCCGGTATGCGGAAAAAATAAGCAAAGCCGAAGGCCAGGGAAATCTGGCGGTTATTTTATCTGCGGCATACCTTCATGATATCGGAATTCATGAAGCGGAAAAAAAATATAACAGCACCGCGCCAAAATACCAGGAGCAGGAAGGCCCGCCCATAGCCCGCTCAATAATGGAAAAGCTTGGAGCCAAAGAAGAACTTATAGAAGAAGTATGCGATATCGTCGAGCATCACCACCACCCCAGGCCGGAAGAAACCGCCAATTTCAAAGCGGTTTATGATGCAGACCTTATAGCAAATATGGAGGATAACCATAAGGACAAACCGATCAACGCTGAAAAGCTCGAAGGAATTATAACAAAATCATTTATGACCGATTCCGGTAAAGCGCATGCTCGAAAAATTTTATTGAACAACAATTAGAGGTATCCTGATGACAGTAAAAAGAAAAATAATCGATATTAATGAAGAACTCTGTGATGGATGCGGTCAGTGTGTAATAGCATGTGCTGAAGGTGCCATTAAAATTATTGACGGCAAGGCCAAAGTAATCTCGGATAATCTTTGCGACGGACTTGGCGCATGTATTGGAGACTGCCCGCAAGGGGCGCTCAAGATAGTTGAACGCGAAACTGATGAATTTGATGAAGATGCTGTTGAAAAGCATCTTGAGCAGCAAAAAAAAGCAGGGCCCATGCAGGACACATTGCCTTGTGGATGTCCATCAACACAGATTCAGGATTTCTCAAAGGAAACAACCTGCCTGTCTGCCAACAAACCCGTTTCACTTGCCTCTGAAGAGTCGGCTCTTTCCCACTGGCCGGTTCAGATAAGACTTGTTCCTCCTAATGCGCCGTTTCTTAAAGGAGCTGACCTTCTTGTGGCAGCAGACTGTGTACCCATTGCCTACCCTACACTTCATAACGATTTCCTTAAAGGCAGGGCGGTGATGATAGGCTGTCCTAAATTTGATGATAAGGAAAGCTATGTTGAAAAATTTGCAGAAATATTTAAAATTGCAAGGATTAAAAGTATAACGTGTCTTACCATGGAAGTCCCGTGCTGCTCCGGACTTCCCGGAATCTTGATCAAAGCAATGGAAAAAGCCGAAACAACTATTCCGCTTAAAAAAGTGGTTATAAGCAACAGGGGCAAAATAATTGAAGGTTAACCTGGAATTTTGGCTATGAAATGGACTGAAGAAGCAGAAAAAGCGATTAAGAAAATTCCCTTTTTTGTCAGGAAAAAAGTCAGGGCCCGTGTTGAAAATGAAGCCATGGCTGCAGGCAGAAAAGGAGTCACGATTTCAGATCTCAAGACCGCACAGAAAAGATATCTGACGAATATGAGTTCTGAAATAAAAGGGTTCCAGATCGATACATGTTTTGGATCAGGCGGATGTCCCAACCGTGCTCTTGAAAGTAATGCACTTTTTAACAGGCTTGAAAACCTGCTTGCAAAAGAAGATATCCTGAAATTTCTAAGGCAGAAGATTGGAGATAATATAAAATTTCACCATGAGTTCAGAGTGACACTGGCAGACTGCCCAAATGCATGTTCGCAGCCTCAGATTAAGGATATCGGAATCATAGGCGCAAGTATTCCGGCAATCACAGGAAATGAATGCGCACTATGTGGACAGTGCGTTGAAATATGCAAAGAAAATGCAGTTACACTGAATGAAAAAGAATGCACGCCTGAGATAGATCATGATCTTTGCATAAAATGCGGGCAGTGTTTAAAAGAATGCCCCACAGGAACAATTACTGAAAAAAAGGCTGGTTTCAGGATTCTCCTTGGAGGGAAACTGGGGAGACATCCACGACTTGCTGAAGAACTTCCGGGCATCTTCAGTGAAGATGAAACCCTGAAAATTGCAAAAAAATGTATTGATTATTACAAAAAAAACAGCAAAACTGGCGCACGCTTTGCGGATGCATATAATAGCCGACAATTTCTAAAAAACTGAAAGGACTTAAGGGAACTTACAGAAAATAATCTACGCATCCTGCTTGCCCTTTTGTCCGTCTTCTACGTTGCGGTAACAGTTGTATATAGATTGTCGCATAATTAATTTCACAAGGCTAGAGCGAGGAGATAATACTAATCGTATATCTCCGACCGATAACGCAGTGAAATTATTTATGTGACGGTCTATAGTTCACTATGCAACTGTTACCACGCCTTGAAGACGAACAAAAATTCTGCGCGATATGCGTAGATTATTTCCTTCCAGTTCCCTAACAGGAAAAAATTCAACATTAACAACGTCATCGAAATAGCTTTCAACATAATTATCTAAAAATCTATATATCCTGACACATAGGGCCACCGCCTGAATTTTTTTTAATAAATTATGCACGAATCTCAAATAAAACTTCGGAAAAAACTGATGGATCTTCTTGGCCATTGGAAAAAAACCGGATTCCCGTCTCGTTCAGGACTGGTGTCTACAGCAAACGAATTGATTGAGTGGAAGAAGAAAAACCATATTGAGGGAATTTGGGAAGAACCGCCGCTGATGGTCACGGCAACCCTGAACGACACCTTTGGGCATGGTCTTCAGGTGATTCATCTATACGCAGAAGTGGCCGGCATCCGGATTAATCCTCTCGGACTGCTTCAGACACCGAAACAAATAATGAAGACCTGCTGTGAGGTGGACCCGGATTTTTTGGGGCTTACGATTTTACAATTTGACACTGAAGAGGCTCTTACCGCAATTTGCCGTAATCTGCCGCCCAAAACAAAGGTGGTGGTCGGAGGGCCGATCTTTAAAGCAGATCCATGTCTTGCCCGGCGGGCCGGCGTGCATTATGTTGCCAAAAACGTTGCTTCCTTTCTTGAATATCTTTTGGCTGATCAACGACATGTTCATCGAGCAGGTTGACTTCGTTTATGTAGAGAATTCCCCTGCCCGACAGACAGGCTGTAATCTGGGGTGTCTAAATCCCCATAATTAGCTTGCTCAGGATTTGGCCCCCCCTTCAGAATATAAGTTATGTATGTCAATTTGCTCCATTTATAAACAAAGCATTAACATGTTGATAATACCCATTATTTATATTTGAATGTGGTTAAACAAATGCTTATTAAGCTGCGGCACGGTTATTATATTCGGCATTATTGGGCGCATAAGGTTGTTTTGTAAACTTATTTACGGGCCCACCTAATTGTTCAAAATTTGCTGTAATATCAGTTACATCTTTTGATTTTTCATCATTTTTTGGCACCGGTAGAAGAGTTAAACCACAGTCAAACTCAGTTGACAAACTATCTGTAAGGCTTCCGGGGGTTGGTAAAATTTTTCGGCGCTGCCGAGTTAAAGACAACAACTTATTTTCAACTTCCTGTTGTTCCTTTACTGTAACGCCCATTGCCATCCGAACGGATTCTCTATTCACAGATCCGCAAAAAGCCGGTAAACGAAGTGCAATTCGGTTTGCATCTTTTACTTCTCCTGTACCATGTGTTTTACCAAGTCCAAACAGGGATTCAATATTATCAGAACAAATAGGCATTCCAGTATTGCCCATGCCCAATGATTCAGCGACTATTAATTGTTTTTCCATCCAGGTAATAAAACCGATACGTACTTGAGAGCTTTGAGGGATATTTTTTAAAAGTTCTTTGCACTCTTTGTAGGTTTTCATATTCAAGCCTTGAGCTTTAAAAATTTCCCGGCTTTTTAAAAGAGGAGATGCATCACGAAGAAATCGCTTGATAAACTGTTTATATTCAGGAAGTTTACCAAGATAATTCCTAAGTTTTGAAACTACAGAGTCCTTTGAAACTCGCCCCCGTGGTGAGTGCTTAAGAACCATTTCAGCCCATTTCACCACTATTAACCGACAATGTGTTCTTTTTACGTTCTTGTTCTAATTCTTGTCTATTTTTCCGGAGTTCAGACTTGTATTTATTTCGTTCATTTTTAGTACGTTTCAGCTCAGCTTTCTGATACTTAATTATACGAGTACGATCAACTGCTTTGTTTTTCCAGGCAGTTCTACTTTTTTTAATTTTGAAACTTTACTCATAGCAATAACCATCTTTTTGGTTAAAATATTTAAATATATAGGGAATAATGATTTTTTTCAATCAGCAATCTTAAATTAAGGCAATTCGCTTTGTGTCTATTGATATGTGGGCGCCTTATGCTCAAGCGACGCGTAAAAAGCTCCCCAAGGCTCAACTGGTGGTTGACAGATTCCATGTGATGAAGCAATTAAATGGGCGCTTAAGCCAAATGCGCCGCACTATCCAACGCGGACTTCCACAAGATAAAAAAGACATATTGAAAGGAATGCGTTGGATACTTGTTAAAAACAGATCTGGGCTTTCAGCGGCTGAAGAAGCACGTTTATGCACGATGCTTGATCTGTGTCCATCACTTAAAGAATTATATCTCCTCAAAGAGGACTTCAGGCATATATTTGACAAAGTGCACTGCCGAGACAAGGCGAAAAGATTCCTAACTGCTTGGATATATAGAGCAAAATGGACAGGGAATAAGTTTCTTTTGAAGTTTGTCAGTACGTTAAAGAATTGGTGGAAAGAAATCCTCACGTATTTTATAGAAAGGATTACAAATGGTTTCGTTGAAGGCCTCAACAATAGCATAAGGAATATCATTAGGTCAGCTTTTGGTTACAGAAATTTCGAAAATTGTAAACTCCGCGTATTTGCGGAACAGGGATTTTCCACTAATCCGCGATGAGCCTAAAATACTCACCTGCAACCTCTCTTTTAATCGAATAAACAATTGAGCGGAATTATCAAACCGGAATATTATTTTAACTATATCTAAGTATATTTAATATTTAAGAAGTGTATTTAAGCGTTTCTTAACGCAAGTATTATGCCATTTTTTTTAAAAAAACATAACACCTTAATATTATTCACTTTTACGATAAATTATAGGTGCGTTGGACGTCTGCGTAGGCTCTTTTTACGAATAAAAATATATAATTTGATAAATATTTTTCATGGTAAGTGTGAAAAATATTTCATTTTTTATGTTATATAATGGATGTCGGGAATGTTGATAAAAAAGGTTGACGTATTTTTATTATCAATAGATTATAGATATTGCAATGAAAAAAAATTAAATCACACTGCATTCGGTGGTGAATAAAAAAAGGATTTTCTATGACCGATACCGGAGAAATGATATTAATAAACGCGAATATTGAAATTTCAGTCACAGCGCTTCAGACAATTGTCGGCAACGCCAAAAAAGCTGTCGGGCGGGATGCAAAGGGGCATTATCGCGTGGACACCGCTGATAAGGTCAGTGAAATGATTTCACGTTTTTTGATGGAAAAGGATTTTGAGGGTTATGTTAATATCCCGGGTAATTATTCGGGTTAAACGAGTAAAAGCAGAGCCTGGCATAGGAATCGAGACATGAGAAATATATTTTCCTTTAAGGGTTTTACAGCACGGATTGAATTCGACTCCACTGACAATGTTTTCTTTGGACGTGTGCTTGGCGTTCGAGATATTATAGGCTTTCATGGGGAAACAGTGAAGGAACTGACCGCCGACTTCCACAATGCCATCAACCATTATCTGGATGTATGCGAGCAACGTGGTGAAAAACCACAAAAAGCTTACTCAGGCAAGCTGACCCTGCGCATCCCTCCCAATATTCATGCTGATATCGCCGCAGCCGCAGCACATACCGGAAAAAGCATCAATAAATGGGTAGCAGATACACTTGAGCAAGTTATCCACGCACACTAAAATACTGCGACCAGCCAACTAAGAGAACCTGGGGTGCAATATGAAAAAGTTATTTTACCTTCGTTCCCAGGCTCTGCCTTACGCACCAAAACTCACTAAAATATAATACGAAAAATGGCATCCTTCAAATTTAGTTTACACTGATTTTCTATAAAAAATTAAATTTTACCGCGGAGAACGCAGAAAGCGCAGAGGGAACTGCTTGGTTTTGAATGTAATATCTCAGCGTTCTTTGCGAACTCTGCGGTAAAATATTGATTCCGGCATTAAAAAAAGTGTTAACTACTTTTGTAGCATAAATGAAGGATACCCGAAAAATAAAACTTTTTATGGGAAGAAGCAGATATAAAATTATTGAGAGCGGTAAAACATATTTCATAACAAGCAGTGTTATAAACCGGCTTTCTTTGTTTGCCCTGCCCGCGCCAGCCGGAATTGTCATTGATTCGTTGAATTTTCTGTAGCAACTGCAAAGAATCAAAATTCATGCCCGGGTTTTAATGGAGACTCATTTTGATCTTGTTGTATAGATGTTCACAGAAATAATTTCACTGCGTTATCGGTCGTCGGAGTAGGGATTCAAGATTTTGAACCCCTACCACCTCCGGCCTTGTGCCAAATTTTAAAATCAGGTTATTATCTGACAATCTATATATCGGGTTAAAAGGATTGGTGGCAGTAAAACCGCTGACCTAAAAAAGGCAGAGCCTGGGAACGAGGGTTATGTGGATTTTTTTTGTTATTTCCGACAGTTACATTTTTTTGACAAAAATACTATATATAGCGATTTTTTTGTTGACGTGCAACAATATGTTGTATAAGTTGATTTCAATATTTTAATAAATAGAGAAGACTTAACAGTATTTCAACTTGTGATGCCGCTCCTGGAGTAACCTATGTTTGAAGAGATAAAAAAACGGGATGGAAGGATTGTCGAGTTCGATTCACCCAAAATTACAGCGGCTATTGCATGCGCAGGAAAGGCTACCGGCGAGTTTGAAGAAAGGGAGGCCAGGAAATTGACCCTCAGGGTTCTGACCCTGTCCCATGAGATTCGGTTGGGACCGATTCCGGATGTGGAAGAGATACAGGATATTGTCGAAAGAGTCCTCCTTGATTCACCATATTATAAAACAGCCAAATCCTATATACTTTACAGGGAGCAGCATGCCCGGATCAGGGATATTACCGCCAGGGCCAATATAGATCTGGTTGAGCATTATATCCGGAAAGAAGACTGGAAGGTAAAAGAGAACAGCAATATGTGTTATTCATTACAGGGGTTGAATAATTACATATCATCCGGAATTACATCAGAGTACTGGCTTAACCGGATATATCCCCCCGAGATAAGAAAAGCACACAAAAGCGGTGACATTCATATCCATGACCTGAGTCTGCTTTCCGTATATTGCGTTGGCTGGGATCTTGCCGATCTTTTAAAAAACGGTTTTAAAGGCGTTGAAGGCAAGGTAGAGAGCGCTCCACCCAGGCATCTCAGGTCGGCCCTGGGGCAAGTGGTCAACTTTTTCTATACATTACAGGGGGAAGCCGCAGGAGCCCAGGCACTTTCCAATTTTGATACCCTTTTAGCGCCTTTTGTCCGCCATGATAATTTAAGCTACACCGAAGTAAAACAGGCCATGCAGGAGTTTATCTTCAATATTAATATTCCTACGCGGGTCGGTTTCCAAACCCCTTTTACAAATATCACCATGGATCTGTGCGTGCCGTCCACTCACAAGGATCAGCCGGTAATTATCGGAAGCCTGGAAACCGATGATACCTACTCCGGTTTTCAGCCGGAAATGGATATGCTGAACCGGGCCTTTGCCGAGGTGATGATGGAAGGCGACGCCAGGGGCAGGGTCTTCACTTTTCCCATACCAACTTATAATATTACAGCCGATTTTGACTGGGATAATCCTAATCTTGATGCAGTATGGAGAATGACCGGCAAGTACGGCATCCCCTATTTTTCCAATTTTGTGAATTCCGACATGTCGCCTGAAGACGCAAGGTCGATGTGCTGCCGGCTGCGACTTGACAACAGGGAACTGTTGAGAAGGGGCGGAGGGCTTTTTGGGGCCAATCCGCTTACAGGTTCCATCGGAGTTGTAACAATAAATCTGCCCAGGATAGGATTCGTTGCCGGAAATGAAGAAGATTTTCTGGCAATTCTTAAAAATCATATTATGACTTCGGTTGAGAGCCTTTCGATCAAGCGCAAAGTGCTTGAACAGTTTACGGAAAATAATTTATATCCTTACTCAAAATTTTATCTGAGAGCCGTAAAAGAGGGTTCCGGGATTTATTGGAAGAACCATTTCTCCACCATCGGAATTATCGGCATGAACGAAGCCTGCCTTAACCTCCTTGGCCTTGATATTGCCAGTGACGCGGGACAGGCCTTTTCCCTTGGAGTCATGGATTATATCCGCGCTGTAATGGCTGAAGTGCAGGATCAAACCGGAGAAATGTTCAACCTGGAGGCGACTCCCGCCGAGGGGACCACCTATCGTCTCGCAATGATAGACAAGGATCGGTTTCCAGGGATAGTCTGCGCCAATGAGGATGAATACAAAATGGGAGCCGCGCCTTATTATACTAATTCAACCCATCTTCCGGTTAATTATACGGATGATGTTTTTGACACCCTCACGCATCAGGACAAGCTGCAGTCCAAATATACCGGAGGCACGGTGCTGCATGTTTTTCTTGGTGAACAGATAAGTGATATCAATACATTAAAGGGGCTGGTAAGGAAAGTTGCGCAAAATTACAGGCTGCCCTATTTTACGCTGACTCCTACATTCAGTGTATGTCCTTCGCACGGGTACATCAACGGCAGGCATGAAGAATGTCCTGTGTGCGGCGATCAGACCGAGGTATATTCCAGGGTTGTAGGGTATCTGCGGCCTGTGAAGCAGTGGAACAACGGTAAAATGGCGGAATTTACCATGCGGAAAACCTATAAATTTTCAGATAAATTAATTTCACAAGGCCAGAGGGAGTAGGGGTTCAAAATTTTGAACCCCTACTTCGACGACCGATAACGCAGTGAAATTATTCATGTGGAACTTTATATATAAAGTTGCATGATGGAATATGATATTCGGGGGAGTATTAAAAAATTCGTTCATCGATTATCCTGGTAAAATAAGTTCTGTGCTTTTTTTTGCGGGATGCAATTTTACCTGCCCTTATTGCCATAATCCGGATCTTGCGGTCGGCAGGTCTGAGAGACATGAGTTCCTCCATGAAGCGAAAGTCTTTACATTCCTTGAAAGCAGGCGGGGATTAATCGAAGGGATTGTGATTACAGGCGGTGAACCGACCTTATGTCCTGACCTTTTGCGAATATGTGAACAGATCAGGGGGCTGGGCTATCCGGTCAAGCTGGACACCAACGGCAGCAGGCCTGTAGTTGTTAAAAAACTTATCGATTCTGCTTTGGTCGATTATATTGCCATGGATATCAAGACCGATCCTGATAAATATTCGCCTTTAATATGGAAAAAAGCGGAACCTGATAAAATTCTTGCTTCGGCGGAGATTATTATGCGCTCAGGCCTGGATTATGAATTCAGGACAACCTGCCTTAAGCCTTTTGTTGATGAAAAGATCATTGAGAAGATATCGGGCATTATAAAAGGAGCCAGGCTTTATGTGCTGCAGAGATGTAATGACGAAAGAGTCCTTGATCGTGATTTTTTCAATACTACTGACCGGCTGATTAAAGAGGATGAGCTTCAGGGATTAAAATTGATTGCATCCGGACAGGTGGGTGAGTGTATTGTCAGGGGATAGGGACTAAAATCCCCACCAGGGACAATTGTCGTCGGCGTGTTTTTTTCGGTGGTATTTTTCGTATTTTGGGTATCCTCATGGGTACCTCTACTGATTTTTTTTTGTTGCAGTTTGCCCAATGCAATTTGGTTGGGGATTATATTGTGAACAGTAAGATCATTAAGTCCCAGAGAGCTCGTCTTAACCCGGAAATTGCTGCCTGCAATCTCATTGCAGGGCTGGTGTACATCCCCCCCCAATATTATCCCACTTCACCTGCAACTGTGGGGCTTTAAGCTAAGTTTGCGGTTACTTCCTGGATGCCGATTGAGGCTTGCGCCACATTTTCGGCAATCTCATTGCTGGTGGATGATTGTTCCTCAACCGAGATGTTAATTGTTTCTACAATATCTTTGACTTGATTGATTACTTTGGAAATCTGTTCAATCTTCGAAACGGTGTCCCTGGTCGAACCCTGGATGCATTCTATTTTCTGCCACATCTCCATAGGCGCTTCGGCAGTCTGTTTGGCCATCTCTTTGATTTTATTTGCAATAACCGTAAATCCTTTCCAGGTTTCCCCGGCCCGGGCCGCTTCGATAGTTGCATTCAGGGCCAGCAGGTTGGTCTGCTCCGCAATTTCCGTTATGGCCTTGGTAATATTACCAAGCTGATTTATTCGTTTGTCGTTCAACTCTTCCGCTGCAGCAGCGATGGTATGCGAGTAGCCGTTAAGATATTCCGTGCCGGAAGACATCTGAGCGGAAATATCTGCAAGTTCAGATGAAGAATTATTCTCATTATAACGGATTTAGGGGAGGCCTACCATAGCCCCTCAAAGAAGCCGAAACATAAAGGTTGTGCAGCCAATTATCGTGGTACCTGAACTTGTTTAACCGTTCAGCCGGACTTTTTAGCCTATGTAGTTTTTCTACGGTACGTGGATTATAGGGCGCAAAATTCTGGATAAGAACCCAACCTCTGATGCTCAGTTCGACTGAGGCCATGGAACCATGAAAATATTGGACGCTGAACAGGTGACGATCCATTCTTTGCATCAGCCGGTCGACCATATTACTGGTTCTATGGGCATTCGGGTGTTCATAAGCCACTTTATATTCAGCAATATTCTTGCGTAACTTTGCGATGGGCTTTGAAATGACGGCTGGCATCTCCTTTTTCTTGCACCACTCTACAAGTCTTCTGACTCGTTGTGAAAATGACCGCTTGTTCTCGGCATGATAACAGTCCCAAAGTTTTGAGGCGGCTTCAGTGAAAACAGACCTCGGAACGTACAAAGTGAATAGAAATACGTAAAGCCTTATTATTCAGGTAGTTAGACTATTCTCCAGTAATTTATTGGACAAGCATAATGTTGGACATTCATATGTTTAACCTATTTTATTTTAACTATTTCTTTTATTTAATGTAAATTTATTTTGTAAAAAATATTTTTTTGTGATACCTTATTAAAAATTCACATTGCGTACACCACATTAAGGTATCAATTATGCAAAAACAACTATTTCCAGATATACCAAAGAAAAAAAACGATAACACCAAAATGATTGGCGCAAATTTGTCGTTGGTTTTTAACAGAAGAAATAAGCACATGATTACCCTTAAAAACCGCGATATCATTGTTAAAAAGGTTGATATTTCTGACAAGCCGGCAAAAAAAATATTTGTTGTTGATGCCGTTGAATTGGGTGCGAATAAATCTTTATTGGCTGGTGCCCTTAATATTAGCAGACAAACGATACACAATTACATTGAGAGCAAAAAAAAATTTGGGACAGAAGGCTTATTGGGTGGATATAATCCCAAAATGGGCAAAAATCTTGAACAACATCGCAAGAGCACGCAGCACAAACGCATACAGGGCACCAAGGCTGTCATTCTCGCTAAAGAGAGAAAAGCTAAACGATTAGAAAATCAAAAAAAACAGCAGGAGCTTGATTTTGAATTCGGCGAACAACTTGTTTCAAAAGACGAACAACCATTTAAGAGCCTTCATGATTGGAAATTCACTCGTTTTGCAGGGATATTCCCTTATCTAATTGTTTTAATTAGTACAAATCAATGGCTTAAGCTGATAATGGGTTATTTTGGTTCTGCCTATAAAATATTTTTAGTTTTCTTGTTGATGGTCGCCAATAATATCAAATCCATAGAACAACTGAAAAATATTAACCAGAAAGAAGCGGGGCTTATTTTGGGCCTCAATAAATTGCCTCCAAAAAGAGATGTTTGGCAATGGTTCTATGCAGCTTGTAATTTACGATTTTCCACATCTCTTTGTAAATTATTTTTTAAGCAACAGCTTTTAGGCGGATTGGTCAGTACCTGTATATGGTTTGCAGATGGGCATCTGCTTCCATACACAGGCAGACGAAAAATTCATCTTGCCTTTAATACACAGCGCAAAATGATGATGCCGGGACAAACAAATATAGTTACATGCGATGAAAGTGGTCGTATTGTTGATTTTCAGATTCAAGAAGGAAAAGGCGATCTTAAAACTCATATTGTCGAACTGAAAAAAAAATGGGCCAAGGAACTTACAGAGCCTCCCATCATGGTCTTTGACAGAGAAGGGTATGGCGCTCCATTTTTTAACTCTCTTATTGAAGATAAAATTCCCTTTGTTACTTGGGAAAAACACGTTGATTCAAAAAAACTCAAGGAGTTAGATGATGATTGTTTTAACGAATCCTTTGAGATGAACAACAAAAAATACCGCATTTTCGAGGGTGAAAAGACCTTCACCCTGGAGGAAAATGGTAAAACTAAAACCTTTGAACTCAGGAAAATTTATCTTTGGAATCAGACCAGCAACCGTCGGACATGCTGTCTTGCATGGGATGACGGCAGACCTATAACTACTCTTCAATGCGCACAAGCTATATTGAACCGCTGGGGTGCCTCTGAAAATACATTTAAACACCTCCATGACAGGCATCCTTTTCATTATCACCCCGGCTTTAAAACATTAGATAGCGATAAACAGCTTATAGCAAATCCTGCTATCAAATCCATTGAGAAAGAAATTAAGACCGTACGTAAAAAGCTTGATAAAAAGCATAAAAAAAATTCAAGGACTAAGGAAGTTTTAAACAAAGATGGCTCAAGGCGCGAAAACAGCTTGAAAGCCTGTTTAGAATCAGGAATAAGCCAGTTAGAGGCAGAGCTCACAAAGCTCCTCAATGAGAAAAAACAACTGCCTGAAAAGGTGGATGTTTCTACTCTTGAGGATTATAATTCCTTTAAGAAGATTGATAATGAAGGAAAAAATCTTTTTGATTTTGTTACAGCTTCATTATGGAATGCGCGTAAGGATATGACTGACTGGTTATTGTGTCATTACCCGAATGAAAATGAATATGTGGACTTGTTTTATGCCATCACTCAGTCTCATGGATGGATCAAATCTGAAGCAGACAGAGTGGTTGTCCGATTGGAGCCTCTTCAACAACCAAGCCGCCGAAAAGCGCAGGAACAATTTTGTAAAAGATTGAATGCATTAAGCGCCTATATTCCGATTGGAAAAATATTACAGATTGAAGTTGGTTCGTCACCTATTTAAAAGGAAAGTGTCCAAAAAATTATGCTTAAAATGCTATTTTTTTCCGAGGTCTGCACCTTATGTTTATTCAACTTTTGAAAATGCCTTTGCGAGAGCGCCGCATACAGGACATTTTTCAGGCGGCTCGTTTTCACAGGTGTACCCGCACACGGGGCAGACATAGTAATCGCATTCTTTGGCAGAGTCTATATTGTCAAGGGCTTTTTGATAAAGGTCTGCATGGATCGCTTCAACTTTATTAGCATAGACAAAAGATCTCTCCGCAGCCTTTTTCCCCTCCTCTTTAGCAGTCTCTATCATAGCGGGGTACATCTCTTTGAATTCAAATCTTTCACCGGAGATTGCTTCTTTAAGATTTTCAACCGTTTTGCCAATACCATCCATGACGCGCAGATGGGCGTGGGCATGAACTGTTTCGGCTTCGGCCGCAGCTCGAAAGAGTTTCGCCGCCTGTGGATAGCCCTCCTTTTCTGCCTGCTTGGCAAAAGCCAGATACTTTCTGTTTGCCTGTGATTCTCCTGCAAAAGCTTCCTTTAGATTCTCTATGGTCTTGCTCATAACGATCCTCCTTCATAAAGTTGTTAAATAATACACGAACTAAAAAACCGTAAATCTTTCCACTATTTCAATACCCTGTTTTTTGCATACCTTCCGTGGGTTACAGCAGCTTTTTAAGGGCCATTAAAACTTCGGTGTAGTCAGGTTCATCTGCTATCTCTTTGACAATCTGAACATAATTGACGACCCCATCTTTATCCACAACAAACACTGCCCTCGCTAACAAACGCAGCTCCTTGATAAGAACGCCATATGCCTCGCCAAACGAAGCGCTGAAGTGGTCTGAAAGGGTAGTTACTTTATCAACCCCTGCTGTGCCGCACCAGCGCTTCTGGGCAAAAGGCAGGTCCATGCTGATAGTGAGTATGGCCACGTCGGAACCTAGCTTGCCCGCCTCTTCATTAAATCTTCGAGTCTCCATGTCGCAGACCGGTGTATCCAGGGAAGGTATCGAAGCGATAACACAGACTTTTCCCCGAAATGATGAAAGTCTTACCGGCGAAAGATTATTGTCCAGGACTTCGAAGTCAGGAGCAGGATCTCCAACCCTGGGTTGTTTTCCAAGCAAGGTCAAGGGGTTCCCTTTCATAGTGATTATTCCAGAATTTTCTTCCATTTTTAAACCTCCTTAAAAAGATAATATTATTTCAACCTATAGCTCGTCACATAAATAATTTATGTGAACATCTATAGATTGTCAGATAATAAATTTCACAAGGCCAGAGGGAGGAAGGCGTATTGTAATACTCCGACGACCGATAACGCAGTGAAATTATTTATGTGACAATCTATATAAGTATTTATCTATTAGTTTACCCAATACAGCCAGATGAGCCTTTTCTTCTTCTGCTATCTTATAAAGAATGGCTTTGCTTTTTTCTTCTTTAACACTCCGGGAATACCTCAAATAGAAATCCAATGCTTGTGCCTCAAGCATCATGGCAATACTCAGAACATCTTCCAGGGTCTGCATAACCGCTTTGTTCTTCGTTAAGAATTCGTCTGTAGTAAGACCGCCCTCCATGACATCTGCAGAGATACCGGCCTCAAATACCTCAATATCTCCAACACCCGGATTAAGGGTGCTATATACAGTATAAAGCTTTTCTTTATGTTTATCCTCAATACCGGCCAGCTTTGTCAGAATCCTGACTACTTCAGGCTCATCCAGCATTTCAGCAAGCTTTAAATACAATGATCCAAGGCCTGCCTCCATCCCATATGCAAGAAGAATTATTTCAGAAGCAGTTTCATCACCTTTTAAGTAAAGCATTCCAGCTTCTTCAGGACCTTCTGCAACGAGACCCTCCCAGGCATTGATACCACCCTTGAGATTATATACTTCTTTAAATCCTTTTCCGGAAAGCAATTGCGCGGCAGCCCGGCTGCGTCCTCCCATAGCTCAATATACAATAGTAGGTTTTTCAGGATCCAGTTCATCAGTGTCCTTTCGGCAAGCGTGCATAGCGCAAAAAAAAATTTGGCGTAGGTAAGCAGTCAGCGGTTAGGTGCCTGTTTTTTGCAGGCACCCGGCTGATCAATCAGGATGGAAATATTAAAAAGTGATTTTATGCTTCAGGATTGTCCGGTTCAATCAGTGCGGATTTATAATTCCACGGCATCCATTTATCTGGGGATTCTGACAACTCAGAGGCATGTTCCAGCAGTGCTGTCAGGTAATCAAAAGGATTGGTACCGGATAAATTACAGGTATGAATCAGACTCATGAACAGATCACCTACCATGGCACCATGCTCAGTTTTATAAAACAGAGCATTCTTGCGATGCAGAACGACCTTTTTCAAAGCCTGTTCGCAAATATTGTTGTCCAAAGGTACACCTGGTTCCCTGAGAAAAAGGGTCAACGCCTCCCAATGTTTGAGCATGTAGCCAATAGCCTGGCCCAGCCCGCTGTTGGGCTCCACCAAATGTTGGTCTATTTGTTTGTGAAACCAGGTGTTGAGCTTTTTCATCAGCGGACCGCTGTTGTCCTGATGAAACCGCAGCCGTTCTTCAGCTTCCATGTTCTGTTCTTTGGTAATCTTATCATTTTTATATACCTCTGCGAGGATTTCGAGTACATAACTGCACTCTTCCGGGAAGCTTTGCAGTACGTCAACAAACTGTCTTCGTCCATGTGTAAGACAATTTGCCAGCAGAGTTTCGAATTCTTTGGGAACATTTCTGGACAGAGCATCACACATCTGAATGGGTGGGCTCAGACCAATACGACGCTTAAGTAAATCCATCAAGTTTTCTCCGGCATGCTGACGGCCGGTAAAAAACAGTGCAATTTTATGATCATCGGTTTTTGACAGTATACCCGTGGTAAATATACCTTTACGTTCCGGGTTATTTTCTTTGTTTTCCTTCATCAGGGACAAAACCTTCATAGTGGTGTCATCATTATGAATGATATCGCCCTGAGCGCCCTGACGGATAAATTCCTGATAAATCGGAGTAAGTTCCATTGCCATTTGATCGACAATCTCGAACTGTGTCGATGCAGGCAATGGTATGCCAAGACTTTGCTGAAGATCTTTAAGTCTGTTAAATGGCATACCGGTACCATATTTCAAAAGAGCAATCATGGCCTTGGCTTTTGCATCATATTTGTCTTCACCCACATTTTCAGGTGTCGATGCGGTGAAAATTGCTCCACAGAGATTACAGCGTAAACGCTGCATTTCATAGACAGTTCCACTTAATGGAGCGTTTCCGGTGATGCGTATGATTCGCTGCGGCTCCTTTAATTCATATACCTTGCCCTTTAAACATTCAGGGCAGTTGTCTCCAGGTTTAAGAGTATCATGGAAGACTCTGACTTTTTTTGCCCCGGTATAATTTTTAGCAGGTTTGCGGCCATGACCTTTTTTAGCTTTAACAGAATTCTTCTTTTTTGGGTGAGCCTTTGTTTTTCCAGTTTTTTCGGTAGTTGCACCAAACAGCATGCGCAACAGCCGTCGTATGGAGGCGGCTTTATTGTCCACACACTGACTTAAAAGGTAGATAGTGTCAGCCATAGCCTTGATGAGTTCATAGTCCTCAGGTGGCAACAGTTCTTTAACACGCTTTAAAAGAGCATCTAACTGCTTGACGTCCAGGTCTATACGTTCCGGGGTCTTCACTGTGTGTCCCCCCGTAAAAGGCTGCGAAAATTTTTGGCTAATGGATATCCCCAAACAGCCTTTATAGATCGGTTCGGTTTAAATGTTTGATCATTTTTACCCCTGCCGGTGGTGTCTCCAAGATACTTCCAGTTCGCAGCCTTGTAACAGGTACCGGCAAAACGGGTTTTGTCCACAAAAGTTTCAAGGTACCAGATGGGATGATTGTAGATTTTACGCCAATCCAGGGCCAAGATTTTTATCATGTGACCAAGAAGATGGGAGGCCAGATGTGGTACGCGCACCCATGGTAGAATTAAAAATCGTGTATTATACGCCAAAAGGTGCAGATTTTTTTTACGCGTCTTCGCATCCCAGCCGATAAACCTGTCCCTGCAGCCTATATGCCTCGCTGCAGAAGACCAGGCAAAACATGCTATTGGCCGCCCATCAGTATAAACGATGTATTTCAGCTGTTCGCCCACTGAATGGCAGTAACCCAGATAATGGTAATACTCGATCAGGCTGTTGAACATTTTTTCATGCGGGCTTCTGCGTACCTGGCAAAATTCAAGCGGCCGTATTTTGGCTAATTTTGTTTCCAGTAAAGTTTGATTGATCTGAATTTTTTTAGGTTTTCTACGTTCTACAAATGGATTATGGGGATTACATTTTTTGTCCGGCAGACGTATGAATCCTGCACGGTGCAGTTCTAACATCATACCCCGACAGACCATATCACGCAATGCCCCATTGGCCTGGACCCAATTCCAGGCTATGCACAGTTTTCTGGAAAGCGCCCGGCGGCTGGCATCCGGATTTTGAGCAATAAGCTCCTTGATAAAAATAATATCTTTGTCAGTAACGACTCTGCCTCTATACGTAAACATGGGCATCAAATATCACATTTTTTACTGGAACGCAAGTCATTAAATATTTTTTTTTATTTTTTTACAGGAATTGGCCGCCACAATGGTGCAACATGAGCCTTTACAGGATTACCGTTCCAGATCAGAAGCTGCAGTTCATGAACGGCCAGAGGCCTGACCGCCTCACCGGATTTGTTTGGCCACCAGTTGAAACGTCCCTTAGACAGCCTTTTCTGACACATCCAGAATCCTTGGCCATCATACATAATGATCTTTATGGCAGTTGCCTTTTTATTACGAAAAATAAAAACATACCCTGAAAATGGATCGGAGCGCAGCACCTGCCGACAAACAGCATTTAGACCGTCGATACCTTTTCTGAAATCCACCGGGTCTATGGCCAGCAGGATACGCATTTGCGGAGTTATCTGAATCATGGCTGACTCCAAAACTGTTGGGTTATATTGATCAAGTCAGAACTGTCCGCAATTTGCATTGTCATCCTGGCACCGTTCTGATGTTGCATCTCGATAATGCCCTTGAAAGGCAAAGGGGCTTGGGCTACATCAAGTTCGATGAAAGATGCCGTCGGCACGGACGGATTTGGTGATATATTCTGGACGTAATGCTTTAGCTTGGTATGGTTGAGGCTCAAGGCTTTTGATATACGGTGCAGAGAATAGGCAGGGTATAACGAGGCAGCGGCTTCCCATAATGCTTCCGGAATGGCTTTACCTCTATCCCGGCTGTTACGCCATTGTTTAAATTTTTCCCGTACTTCATCCAGACTGTACTCGCCTGAAGGCTGCATAAGATTCATCGGTCATCCTCCTTATATAATATTACGTGATTTGAATGACCGATACTACCTTATTTGAATTTGTTTTTCATGCACGCTTGCCGAAAGGACACGTTCATCAAAACGATCGTTAATTTGCGGCAAAGGGATGAGCTTGGCTCCGGGAATATGCGATTTTTCGTACTCAGATGGCTGACGCACATCTAACAGAACATACTTTCCTTCTTTATGTTTTTCGATATAGGCCTTGGCGTTTTCACTGTCAATATTCGCTACAGGAGTTAATAACTGTTTCCAGCGCATAATTATTCATCCTTACATTTGATGAGATTGTTTGTGGGCCATCGGTATTTGTGTGATCTCCGACACCTCCTGCGACAATGACCTCATGTGGTGAGCAGCAAGCCCGGCTACGCTGCTTATGCCGCACAGGCGGCAGATTCTGGCTATTTCGTTTGTTGAAACCTTTATCAGGTTTTCAACTTCTTTTGACCGTTGTTCTACTACCAGCCTGCGTCTAAGAGCGGGATCCTGGGTTGTAATACCGGTGGGGCATCTGCCCGACTCGCAGGATCGGCAGTAAACGCAACCTAATTCAAATTTGATAAATCCGGCGCTGTATACGGCATCCGCACCCAGTGCCAGAACCTTGGCAAAATCGGCTGGTCCTTTAAGACCCCCGGCGGCGATCAGGGTATAACGATCACGAACCCTCTTTTTTCCGCAAAGTATACACCTGGCTGAATCAACATGGGAAACTCCCCCACACTCACAAGGGCTATGATCGAAAGATTCATCTTTTATTGATCCGCAATCACGGCATACTGCATAAAAAGAATTTTTATCCGGTTTGTTTTTACGAGACATAATTTTTATCATGCTGTATTCTTTCAAAAGATGACTTTCTTCAATTCTCACCTTTTATTTTCTTGATAATTTTGGGAATTAAGAAAGAAAAAATAAAAATAGCTTTATTCCGATTTTCCCTTCGCTGCTGTTCCACTTCTTTCACCCTCCTGACGCGTGTCCGTTCATAAGCAAGGGCACCGGTTCAACATCAAGCCGTGGTGTATGGGCACTACTTAAGGATTGGCTCTAATTTATTTATATCGGTAATAGGAGCCTGACATGCAAAATTTTTACACACATATGCCGTGGGACGTCCATCTCTTGGGAGCATGTTTTCCACAAAAGGGACCAGCTCCACGAGTCTGCCCGCATCGAGCCCGGCAGGATGAAATAACAACACCTTGTTGGGGAGAAAGTTCCGCACCGGAAAAATAAAGGCCCCCATTTTGTTCGTCCCAGAACATATCAAGCATGGCTCTGTTTAAAGCAATCGCCTCCTCAAGATAACTGACTTCAAAGGTGGCCTCATGCAGTTCAATCAAACCCCATACCAAGAAAGCATAATCGTCCAGAAACCCTGAATAGGCAGCATCACCATGCCTGTAACGATGTAAGAGTTTACCATCTTTTGTCCTGAGATTTTTTAAGATGAAATCGGCTGCTTTTCCGGCGGCCCTAATATATTCCTGGTCTCCCAAAGCCTGATAGCCTTTAGCCAGGGCCGCAATCATAAGTCCGTTCCATGATGTCAGGATTTTGTCATCCTTTAGGGGGTGGATGCGTTTCCTGCGAATATCAAAGAGCTTGCTGCGCGCATTATTCAAGAGATTCTCAAATTTTGCTGAATCCAGGCCTATTTCGGATGCAAAACCGGCAAGGGGAGTGGCAATATAAGGATTACCTTCGTTTGTCATAAAGATGGAAAGGGGCCACCCGCCGCTACCGGTAAGGCGCCGGCATACAGCCATGTAAACCATATCCACATCCGGTCGTTCTTCGCGATCAAGCTTAATAGCTATGAAATTCCTGTTTAAAAGCTCGGCTACGTCTTCATCCTCAAACGATTCATGTGCCACATTACATGACACCAGTGACAGGTGGCATAGCCGATAGAGAGAAATATCGGTTTCTCCTCCTGCCTGGCCCTTTGGAATGCCTCTTCTCCCCAAGGATACCAGTTTACCGGATTTGAGGCATGTTGCAACAGGTAGGGGCTCTTCTCTCCAGCCAAATGATTAGCATACTTATTCAGTTTTGCATCAACAGCCTGCACGTTTACCTCCATTCCCAAAATTAAAAGAAGAATCAGTAGTGTCCGGTTAGGTTTTTGCATGTTATATGGGATAAAAAAATTCAGTAGTGTCCGGTTAGGTTTTTGCATGTTATATGGGATAAAAAAATTAGAAAAATGTTCATTTTTTACTTGACAAACCAAATAAAAATTTTTTATCGTTTTGTTATAAAATATAATTATAACAAGGAGTTAAGACAAAAATGGACATATTCAATATCCCAAAAAAGAATTTTAATCCCCAATCTCATGCTCGATTTCTCAAACCTTTGCAAAAGATTTTTCCTGACACGCCACAGCTTAAATCCCGAGGTCACAGGCCATTGAAAATGACTTTTGAAGATCAGCTTCACGCACTGATATTTTTCCATCTACAAGAACATGAATCAGCTCGTGATCTTATTCAACACCTTAAAGAAGACGATTTTGCCAAAGAATGTGTCGCTCCAGATGGAGGGATCAGTCGTAGCAGTTTTTCCGAAATTATCAATTCTCGAGGGCTTGAACAGCTTGAATATGTTTTTCAAGCTCTTTGCAGCCAGGCACAAAATGCTTTACCATCAAATTATTCAGATCTCGGTGAACTCGTTTCCATTGATGGATCTTTAATTGATGCAGTTCTGTCCATGTACTGGGCTGATTACAGAAAAGGCGCTAAAAAAGCAAAAGGCCATTTCGGCTTTGATGTCAATCGCAAGATTCCTATAAAAATTCATCTGACAAATGGAAATGGCGCTGAACGCCCCTTTGTCAGGTCTATCCTTACAAAAGGCCAAACAGGAATCATGGATCGGGGGTATCAATCACATAAGGATTTTGATCTTCTTCAGGATGAAAAAAAACATTTTGTTTGCCGCATCAAAGCGAAAACAACAAGAACTATTATCAAAGAGCAGCCTGTTGATCCCGACAGCTATATTTTTTATGATGCTGTGGTTCTTCTTGGCACTCCTGGGGTAAACCAGACCAGAAAGCCGGTTCGACTGGTTGGTTATAAAATTGCCGGTGTCAAATATTTTGTGGCAACTGATCGTTATGATCTTACAGCCGAGCAGGTTGCAACCGTTTATAAGCTTAGATGGGATATCGAAACTTTTTTCAAATGGTGGAAGAAACATTTAAAAGTGTACCACTTGATTGCTCACAGTAGATATGGCCTGATGGTTCAAATCCTTGCGGGGTTAATAACCTACCTGCTTATGGCCATATACTGCCATGAACAGTTTAATGAACCTGTATCAATAAAGAGGATTCGTCAGCTTAGAAATACCATCCAGAACGAATTACGTACTGACGAAAAAAACGTATGGTCTAATAATCTGATTATCAAAGAGCAAATGCTATATGCAAAAACTTAACCGGACACTACTGAAGAAGAATAGATAACCAACTGTTAGCATAAAAAAATTTTATCTATTTCATTTTGCGACGCCAAAAAATCAGTACCCCATCTTTAGCAAAGACCGCCTGAACAAATTCCCATCCAATTGCTCCCCGGTCATTCAAAATATCCGTCAATATTTTTATCTCATCCCCGCCAACTTCTTCAATATTGCAGTGTCCGGATTCGGTGCAAAAATAAACCAGCGATTTAAATGTTTCTGTCGGATGTTTAGTGATTTCATATTCAAATTTCATAGTTCAACCTGTTATCTTATTCGTATTGAAAATTATTTTGTCAAATCAAATGTCTTCTAATTTTCCAGTTTATCTTCAGCATTCAAAAAACACTCTAATGCTTTAACTATTTGATGTTACAACAAAAACCCCTTTCCCTTTCCAATTTTTAATACCTTCCGAATATTGGAAAAAACTTTTTGACTTTGTCTCATCCAGAATTTAAAATCTTTTATCTTAAAAAGATAAATGCTATACATTAACAACAGCTATAAGGAGGTAATCATGATTAATGATAACACCCATGAGCCCGTCGTTATTACCCAATTTAAATGATCCGGCAAGCTCGGTCCTTTTAGTATTAAAACCAGTTGTGACGAGTGCGACCTGACCACCTCCATCCTTCAGGATATGTTGAAAAATGAATTCAAAAATAAAAACGTTACATTCGAAGTTAAACCATGGCTCGATAATTTCTTTTATTGTATTGTTAGATTCGCCTGGCATCCTCCCATTATTATGGTCAATGGCAAAAAATTTTATCAGTTTAACGAAAAGGAGCCCCTTTTTAACCGAAAAAAGTTAGCAGCGTTGGTGGAAAATTATCTCGGTTAAAATCTATTACAGATTTACTCTATTATTGACTTTCCTATTTTCTTACCAAACTCGATACAAGCTGCAAGGCTTTCCTTGTCCGGCACAAACTGAATTTTCAGTCCCGGATCTATGATTTTAAATTTCATGGCCTCTAATTCCCGGTTAATCAATTTGACCGATTCGCCGCTCCAGCCATAAGACCCAAAGGCTGCTCCAATCTTGTTCTTTGGTTTAAGACCCTTCATGTAGGTTAAAAAATCACTGACAGTGGGAAACAACCCGTTATTAATGGTGGGAGAGCCGACGATTATTCCCTTGGCATCCATGACTTCGGTCATGATTTCGCTGCGATGGGAACTCCTGATGTGGATCGGCTTGGCGCTTACGCCTTCCTCACCAATGCCGGCAGCTATTGCTTCGGCCATGGCCTGGGTGCTGTGCCACATGGTATCGTAAATAACAACCGCCTTTTTTTGCGGTTCCTGACTGCTCCAGTCAAGATAGGCATTAATGATTTTTGCGGGGTCTTTCCTCCAGACAATACCGTGGTCCGGGCAGATAGTATCAATTTCCAGTCCGAGTTCGTTAACTTTTTCTAAAAGTTTAAGAATCAGTGGCGCCATAGGCAAAAGAATGTTGGCAAAATATTTACGGGCGTGTGGCATGATTGCTGCGCCGATTTCATCGTCAAAACTTTCAGATCCGGCATAATGCTGTCCGAAAGCATCGCTGGAAAAGAGGATTTTGTCCTCCTTTAAATAGGAAAACATGCTGTCCGGCCAATGGAGCATCCTGGTTTCAAGAAAAGCCAGGGTTCTTTTGCCGAGGCTTAATTCTTCGCCATTTTCAACGGCCTTATAATTCCATTTTTGACTGAAGTGAAGAGAAAGATTTTTACAGCCCATTTTTGAGCAATAAAGCGGTTTATCTTCTCCTATTTTATGCATAATACGCGGCAGGCTGCCGGAATGATCCATCTCGGTATGGTTGCTGATTACATAATCGATTTTTTTGGGATCAATAATTTTGGCAATGTTATCCAAAAGCTGATCAGCAAATTCACTTTTTACAGTATCTATGAGGGCTACTTTTTCATCTATTATTAAAAAGGCATTGTAGGTTGTCCCCTGATAAACGGAATATCCATGAAAATCACGAATATTCCAGTCTCTAACGCCAACATTATAAATATTCTTTCCTGTTTCCAGCGGTTTCATATTTTGCTCCTTTTGTTGCAGTCTTGTCAGACTGAAGATTTAAACGATTTTTTGCTGGCGCCGCAAATCGGGCAGTGCCAGTCATCGGGCAAATCCTCAAAGCGGGTTCCTTTAGCAATTTTTCCTTTTTTGTCGCCCTTATCCGGATTATAAATATATCCACAATTTGATGTCTGGCACTGCCTCATTTCTTCCGGTTTTACCATTATATCACCCTTTAATTAATTTCAGCTTAGAAATTGTCGATCCATATATAAAAAATTTATCAAGCTCAAGAACAGCCTACTACTCCTGCACTATCGGACACCCCGCATTTATCCAGGCCTTCATGCCTCCCGCCAGGCTGTGAACATGCTCAAAGCCCTTACTTTGAAGAAAGCTTGCGGCAATATTACCACGATAACCGACCCCGCAAGTTACAATTATCTCCTCATCTTTTGAAATATCCGGCGCTTTTTTCAACAGCTCCGCGAGGGGATAATGTTCAGCTTCTTTTATGCGAAAAAGATTCCATTCATCTGTCGTCCGAACGTCCAAAAAATGCTTGTAATGGCCTGCATTAAGTTTATCATTTAATTTTGCGGTGGAAATCTGCCACAATTGCGAAATAGGATACCCGGCTTCCTGCCAGCTTGTAATTCCTCCATAAAGATAACCGATAATGTTGTCATAACCGATTCTGTGCAACTCAACGCACATAGCATCATATTTTTGCTCATCAGCCGTCACCATGATAAGTTCAGCGCCGGGCTCTATTACCATTCCTATCCAATTAGCGGTCTGTTTGGCAAAACCTATATTAATGCTGCCTGGTATATGCACTCCTCCGAAAGAAGCGTTGTCCCTGGTATCCAGCAGTACGGCTCCCCGTTCCAGATAATCCTTGACCTGCAACGGCGACAGATCCCTGGTTACCGGACACCGCTCCAGAAGCGGAGGACCGATTTTATTGGTTTCGATGATATGGGTAAAACTTTTAGGCCGTTCCGGAAACGTGGCAGACATTGTTTTTACAAAATCATCTTTGGAAAGGTTCAAAAAGGAATTGTTTAATTTTTCAAACCCAATGGTCGAGTTTGATTTGGCACTCATACCCTTGCCGCAAAGGGAACCTTGTCCGTGAGCGGGGAAGACTTCCATGCTTTCAGGGAGACGTCCCAGTTTATTATAAAGTGAATCAAAAAGATTGGCCACCTGTTCATCAATCAGTTCTTTTCCGGCCAGATCGGGCCGCCCGATATCTCCCACAAAAAGACAGTCACCGGTCAAAACCAGCCAGGGACTATCACTCCTTGTTTTATCCGTGACCAGAATTGAAATGGAATGGGGCGTATGACCGGGTGTTTTGATTATTTCAAGCCTTACATTACCTATCTCAAACCGATCCCCTTCTTCCACCCCCTTAAACTGGTAGTCGACAGGAGAATCTTTGAGAAGATAAATATCAGCGCCGGTCCTGGATCTAAGTTCCATGTTCCCTGATACATGATCGGCATGGATATGGGTTTCAAAAATATGTGTGATTTGCATACCGTTTTCACGGGCAATATCGATATAATCCTGCACATCCCTTTTGGGATCGACAACACATGCTGTTTGAGCTGCCGGGCATCCGATCAAATAAGAGAGGCAGCCTAGCCCTTCGGCAGTAACCTGTTTAAAATACATATTATACTCCTTGTTATAAAAGAATTACAGCGCCGCCTTTCCTCAGCTTTTCCATAGCCCGTGGAGATTGCAATATTCCCGGGCCGTAATCTGTTCGGCCTCTACCTGAAAAGTCGCCTCGGGCGTTTCACCTGGATTTAGAAAGCGGCGATAAGCCATTCCATCGGCAACAATCTCTATCCACTGAATATAGTGTTTCTCTTCCATGGGATGAGCCACACTACCCACTGTAACTTTTACTCCGCCTGAAATTTTTTCTATCATCGGCACATGTTTTTCTTTGGCGGCATCGACACTGTTCTCAGCCATAAGTTTCATCGGCTGATTGCAGCATGCAAGTTCGCCCTTTTCTCCCTGAAGAACTTCGACAATATTTCCACAAACCTCACATTTATAAACTTCCAGTCTTTCAGCCATGTTATCCTCCTTTTAAAATGTTCAGAAATTTACAAACTCATTATAACTATCTGATAGGTAAAAAATTGATTAACAATCAATTTTTTTTGGTGGATTCGCTTCGCTTAATCCACCCTACAAACTACCAACTTTTATATTAAATTGTAGGGTGGATTAAGGAGCGTAGCGACGAATCCACCAAAGTTAACAATATCAAACAGTTATTCAGTTTGTAAATTTCTGATGTTATAATTTTCCACAGTAGGGGTACGATGCATCGTGCCCCTATAATTTTAATGTAATACCCCAGCGATTTCTGCGTTCTCCGCGGTTAAACCGGTTTTTTGTACAAAGTAAAGGATTACCAGTTTTCACCCAGCAACTCAAAATGGGCCTGGGGATGGTCGCAGGCCGGACATTTTCCTGGAGCCTCGTTTTCTTCGTGCAAATACCCGCAATTTCTGCAGCGCCATACTACCTTTTCAGTCTTTTTAAATACTAGACCGGCATCAATGTTGGCTGCCAAGTCATTGTATCTTTTTTCATGTTGTTTTTCCGCCACTGCGATGGATTTAAATATAAGGGCAACATCTTCAAACCCTTCCTCTAAGGCTGTTACGGCAAAACCGGGATACATTTCGGTATGCTCATAATTTTCTCCTGCAGCGGAAGCCTTGAGGTTCTCCAGGGTTGTTCCAATAACTCCGGCCGGGAAGGCTGCACCAATTTCAACCTCTCCGCCCTCTAATAACTTGAAAAGCCTTTTGGCATGCTCTTTTTCCTGATTGGCGGTTTCTTCAAATATTGCTCCTATTTGCACATAACCTTCTTTTTTGGCCTGGCCGGCAAAATAAGTGTAACGGTTCCTTGCCTGGGACTCACCTGCAAAGGCAGTTAAAATATTTTTTTCTGTCCGTGTTCCTTTTAAGCTTGCCATTTTTTGATTCCTCCTTAAGAAATGAGCACGGGATAAGTCCCCGGCCCTTGAATTAATTACGTTTATTAGAGTTATTGATCTTCTTTCCACCAGCCCTTTTTAATATGAGCCTGTTTCTCTTTTTCGGCATGTTTTTTAAGTTTATAAGCTGAATCGAGCAGCATTCCATAAAGGATTCCACACCCTGTATCTTCCCGATCCGCATCTCCTTTTACTGCGAGCTCAATCATGGCATCAGTTAATTTTAAAATTGCTTTCAGATTTTTGTCACATGATTTCAATGTATATTGTCCTTGGAAAGGCTTATAGTTTTCAAGTTCTATAATTCATGTATTTCATAGATTTCAATATGCATGCCAAATAAAATATACGGATTGCTTGTATTTAAATTATATAAAATTACAAATAGTTATGTAGTTATAACGGCTATCCGGGCGATCATTAAATAATTTATATTTGATACACACTGAAACATGAGTCACTGAGCCGCAATAAAATTTATAGGGTTTAGCTTATAACAAGTTAAAATTATATAGTATTATTACTAAAAAATATTTCGTTTTTATTTGTGAGACATTAGTGTCTCATGCAACAAGATTCTCGTATGAATTGGGGAAAGCAGCATTCTTATTTAAGACGCTGTTTACGAATGGTCGTTCAAAAAACGGTATAGGGTGGCCCTTCCAACACCAAGCAGCCTGGCAGCCCGGGCTTTATTACCCCCGGTCTTTTCCAGGGTTGCTTGTACCGCATGAATATCAAGTTTTTTAAAGGGACCGCGCTTTTTGCGATCAACCTGACTACCAGCCAGTTCCATTGGAAGATTTTCAAAAGATATAATATTGCCCTTACATTTGATAATAGCGAACTGTATGGCATTTTCAAGTTCTCTCACATTACCGGGCCAGCTATAATCCATCATTGCATACATAGCTTCTTTGGAAATATGCAGACGTTCCTTTTTATATTTTTCAGCGACTTGCTTAAGGAAATGATTGCACAAAAGAGGAATGTCGCTCTTCCTCTCGCGAAGGGGCGGGAGATCAATTGGTATGACATTTAATCGGTAATACAGGTCATCGCGAAAATTATTTTTTTTGACCTCCTTTTTAAGGTTTTTATTGCTTGCACTTATTATGCGCGTATTTACAGAAATCGTTTTTTCACTGCCGACTTTTTCAAGGGTTCCTTCCTGCAAAAAACGAAGCAATTTTACCTGGACATGTTTCGGCAATTCTGCAACCTCGTCCAAAAAAATGGTGCCGCCCTCAGCTAATTCAAAGCGGCCTTTTTTATCACGAACCGCCCCTGAAAAAGCTCCTTTAAGATGGCCAAAAAGCTCGCTTTCAATCAAGCCCTCAGGAAGAGCCCCGCAGTTGATTGCCACAAAAGGAGCGCCGCTGCGATGACTTTTATTATGAATAGCCATCGCCACAAGCTCCTTGCCGGTTCCGGTTTCACCATGAATATGTATCGCTGAGTCATATGAAGCAACATCCCTGATCTGCTGGAAAACCTGAAGCATCCTGGAATTCCGGCCGATAATATTGGCAAAGTTTGAAATTTCACCCAGCCTGATTTGCAGATCTAGAATATCGGTTACATCTTTAAATGAAGCCAGCACGCCGAAATCCTGACCGTTTTTATCTTTCATCATGGTGGATACCATGTCAAGCTGACGGATTTCTCCGCTTTTAGTTGTTATAGTGATGGAATAATCAACTGTATCGGTATCTATTTTTTTTTCTTGGGAGGGATTGCAGAACTGGCAATGTTCACCGCAAAAAGGCCCGCCATGCGCTTCATGACAATCTTTTCCAAGGACTTCATCTCTACTGTAGCCTGTTATTTCTTCAGCTTTCCGGTTATAATAAAAAATACGCCGCTCCAGATCATGAGCAATTATACCGTCTTGAAGATTATCCAGGATCCGCTCCAGATTTTCAGGTTCGGAAGATATTTTTTTAAGTAATATTTTTTTCATTCTCGCTTATCATCAAATAACGCAAGAATTGAGAAATTGCGCAAATGTAGTTTGTAACACATTAATTTTGTTGCTAAAATATTTCATAATGTTATAAGGTATGCTTAAAAAATACCACTTTTTGCTATTTTTTCACAAAGATGGGATAGGTGAACTTTATCAAACTATAATGAAATTACAAGATTATTTTGCAATGCGTTGGGATAAAAAATTTAGATTTAATGAAAAAACCAGATAGATAATATTCTTATGAATTTATATAATAAAAAATATGATATAATTATTGTCGGCGCGGGCCATGCCGGTTGTGAAGCTGCCCTGGCCGCGGCAAGGATGGGGTGCAGGGTTCTGCTGATGGCCATAGATCTGGACAAAATCGCGGCGATGCCGTGCAGCCCCTCCATAGGCGGCATGGCCAAGGGGCAGCTTGTCAAAGAAATAGATGCACTTGGGGGCGAGATGGCCAAAACAGCGGATAAAACCGCCATCCAGTATCGAACCCTCAACACAAAAAAAGGGCCCGCGGTGCAGTCTTCAAGAACCCAAAATGACAAGATTCGCTATCATATGGCCATGAAGTCGGTTATTGAAAAACAGGCCAACCTGAGCGTTAAGCAAGCCATGGTTGACAAACTTGTCGTGGAAAACGGCAGGATCGCAGGAGTGGAAGATCAGACCGGCTTCGGTTATCAGGCTGAAAACGTTATTCTGGCAACTGGAACGTTTTTATGCGGCCTGGTTCATATCGGCTTTAAATCTTTTAAGGCCGGACGGGCTGGTGAGTTTGCCTCCTATGGCCTTCCGGCACATTTAAAAGATATAGGGTTCCGACTCGGCAGGATGAAAACCGGTACTCCTCCCAGATTAAAAAAAGGGAGTATAGATTTTTCACAATTCACCCGGAAGGATTCAGAAAATGATCCGACTCCGTTTTCTTTTTTTTCAGATAAGATTAAAATGCCTCAGGTATCTGTATATATAGGACATACAGACAGAAATGTGCATAACATTGTGCGGAGCAGCTTGCACCTGAGCGCATTGCATAGCGGTATTATAAAAGGTGTTGCAGCGCGGTATTGCCCCTCATTCGAAGATAAAATAGTAAGATTTCCCGACAGGGACAGGCATCAGGTGATCCTGGAACCTGAGGGGCTTGATACTGATGAAATCTATGCCAGTGGTCTTGGGAACAGTCTGCCTATGGATGTTCAGATAAAATTTATAAGATCCGTCAAAGGGCTGGAAGAGGCGGAAATAATGCGGCCAGCTTATGCTATAGAGTATGATTATGTAAATCCTGTCCAGCTAAAAACAACTCTTGAAACAAAACTTGTATCCGGTCTTTATATGGCTGGCCAGATCAACGGCACTTCGGGTTATGAAGAGGCTGCAGCCCAGGGAATGTGGGCCGGGATCAATGCTGCTTGCAGAACGCAGGGCAGATCTGACTTTATCCTAGATCGCTCCCAGGCTTTCATGGGTGTTATGATTGATGATCTTATAACAAGAGGAACCAAAGAACCATACAGGATGTTTACATCCAGAGCCGAATACAGACTCACGATGAGAGAGGATAATGCAGATCTGAGATTAATGGAAAAAGGGCATGAGTTAGGCTTGATAGATGATAATACCCTGAAAGATATTAAAGCAAGAAAAGAGGAGATAGAAAAAGAGATTAAACGGATAAAAGGAATAGTTGTTAAACCTAAAAAAAAGATAAATGATTATCTTGTTTCCAGGGGAACCCAGCCCATTAATAATGGTATACATCTTGATCAGCTTTTAAAAAGAGCGGAATTAGATTACACCACCGTGGAGATTCTTGCTAAAAGCAATAATACGCTAAGCAGCAAAATAACCAGGCAGGTGGAGATAGAGATAAAATATGAAGGATATATAAAGAGACAACTGAAAGAGATTAACAAATTTAAATATTTGGAAAAAATAAAAATACCGGATAATATAGATTACAATGCTGTACACGGCCTGTCGAATGAACTTAAATCAAAATTAACTAAAATAAGGCCGGCCTCCCTGGGACAGGCCTCCCGCATTGAAGGAATAACGCCGGTTGCAATTTCCGTACTTATGATAGCAATTAAAGGACACGAAAAACGGGGTTAAATTGGAACGGTTAAAAATAGATTCCTTATATTTTCATAATATCGGCCCTGTTGATATTACTCTATACAGATCGGAATCTATTGGAATAACAGGTCCTTCAGGATCAGGTAAAACACTCTTTCTAAGGGCCATAGCAGACATTGACGATCATTCCGGCAGTCTTTTTTTGGATGGAAAAGAATACAGGGAATTTCCGGCTCATGTTTGGAGAAGAAAAGTCGGTTTACTACCTTCCGAAAGCAGTTGGTGGTTTGATTCTGTTGGAGAACATTTCTATAATCCGGACAAAAGTCAGTTGCAAATACTAGGTTTTGATCATACAATTCTTAGATGGAAGGTGAGCAGGCTTTCAAGCGGTGAACGCCAGCGTCTTGCATTGCTTCGTCTCTTATCAAACAATCCTAAAGTTCTTCTTTTGGATGAACCTACAGCTAATCTTGATACAAAAAATACTTTGAAGGTTGAAAAAATACTAATCAAATATATTTCTGAAACAGAATCATCCATGATATTTGCCGGACATGATATAGAGCAGTTAAAAAGAGTTTCCGACAGACAGTTTATTATTAAAGAGGGAATAATCTCTGGGTAAATGTTTAGAACATTGACATAAAGACTGTAAAACAAAACAGCTATCGCATTTCAGGTGCAATTTATAAAAAACACTCAAAGCGCAAAAAGACACCAAGTTTAAGAAAAATATTCTAAATCAATTACTGGAACAAGGATTGCTGGAAATAACAGGGGCAGGCAGGAATAGAAGTCCAAAACAAAATTATTATATCACGGGAAAAAAGCAAAATTGAACCTACTTTGGGCAATGTTCTTTCTTATATGCCATGTTCTGCTTTCAAAATAAAACCGAATTGGTAAACGCGTGTAATTATGGTATACATATATTATGGCTATATTGAAACACGAAAGAGCCAAAAAATGAAACATGCTTGATTGCAGAGGAGGACTTATGCCCACAATTTCAATGTTTTATGGCATTATTATACGAATGTATTATGCCCCAAGTAAACACCCACCCCCGCATTTCCATGTATACTATGGGGAGTATAGAGCCTCTGTCGATATTCAAACATGCGAAATAACCCAAGGCAAATTGCCAAAGAAGCAATCGAGACTTGTAATTGCATGGGCAGAGCTTCATCAAGAAGAATTAATGGCTAATTGGACACTACTAATGAATGGTGAAAAGCCGTTTAATATTCAACCTCTTCAATAGGAGGCAAAATAATGTATCCAGCAGTTAAAGAAGTAATTCCAAAAAAAAATTATATACTTTCAGTAACTTTTGATAATGGGGAACGTGGAATTCTGGATATGAAACCATTTTTGGATTTTGGAGTTTTCCAAAGTCTAAAAAATCAAAATGAATTCTCTCGTGTTCGGGTGGCATTTGACACTATAGAATGGGAATCTGGAGCTGACTTAGATCCAGAATTTGTTTACAAAAAATGCAAGTAGAATAGCAGAACAAAACGCTGGAGAGGGACCAGGCTTACTGCGCGGCCTTTCGGAAATGCCTGGTTCAGGAAAATTTAACTTTCATCGGAGCTTTTGGGGTTTAAACGCCTGGCTCCTCAGCTTAGTGTTCGGTCAACATCAAACGATAGGAGATCATAATGAAGGCAGAATTCACAGCAATCATAGAAGCCGCACCCGAGGGCGGCTTCTGGGCTATCTGCCCGGAGGTGCCTGGTGCCAATGGACAGGGTGAGACAATAGAGAAAACCAAGGCTAATTTGCGACAGGCTATTGAGTTGATCTTGGAGGATCGCAAGGCTGACATCCTCCGAGGGCTGCCTGATGACACTATCCAAGATACGGTGATGATTGGATGAAGCGACGGGACCTGGAGCGAATGTTGAGAATCGCGGGTTGCTACCTGAAGCGGGAAGGCGCCTCACATTCACTTTGGATTAATCCAAAGAATGGAACTACGGAAGCTGTCCCTCGGCACATCGAGATCAAAGAACCATTAGCAAAGAAGATTTTGAAGAATCTTAATGCAGATTAGATGACCGAACAAGGCAAATACAGCCGACCGCTTACAGCGGCGGCTGATTTGCAACGTTCTCGGCGGCTGCGCCGCCGACTCCAGTGTGCTGGCGTGAAACATACAGGGCAAAGCTTTAAGTAATATTCTGAGCTGGCAGGACACTCGCGCTGTCGATTTTATGCAGACCCTGCGCTCACACGAAGCCGATATTCAACTGGCCACCGGGTTGCCCTTGTCAGCCTATTATGGTGCAACCAAATTACACTGGTTATTAAACGAAGCGCCGAAAGTTAAACAGTGCGCGCCAAAACGCTTGCGCCTATCACCCATGGTGAGCTATTTATTATTTCATTTACTCGAAAAAGGGAATCTATATTATTCTTAAGCAGGTCTTCAGGACAGAGCTGTTCGCACATAATTTAAGCCTCCTCTTTATTGTATTTTTCATCATGAGTTGATATGTAAAATCGAAGATGAAAAATCAAACTATTTAAATAGAACATTAGCTATCGTGAAAACTGGAAATAGAAGCCACCCTAACGCCATAGCGACAATGCAGGGTCAAGATGCAAAAAGAAAATGAGATAAAACATCGTGTTTTGATTCCAATGCGACGCTATTTCCCCATAATATTTCTGCTTGTTTTAGGGGTCACGGTATCATTCGTCATGTTTTTGCTCATTCACAGTTGGGAACAGACGAATCAGCGCAGCGAATTCGAATCTTGGGCAAAAACGTACACGAACGCCGTAGAAAGCAGCTTAAATGCCTATGTCGGGGTACTCCTGTTCCTTGGTGATTTTTTTTTGATAATTCATCACTCGTGACCCGTCAGAAGTACACCGGCCTTGTGAAAAGCGTTCTGCCCCGCTATCCAGGGATCCAGGTATTTTCTTGGAATCCTCTTGTGAAGGACGAGGAACGTACCCTTTATGAATCCGCGGCAAGGAAAGATGGGTTCGATGATTTTGAATTCACGGAACGTTCAGAAACAAATGAGTTGGTTAGAGCTGCACGCCGAGAGGAATATGTCATCGTCTATTATATACATTCCTTGGAAACCAATAGGCCTGCCTTAGGTTTTGACATCGCTTCCAATAGCACACGGCTAAAGGCCATCACAAAAGGATTCAATACGGGAAAGCTATCTACCACCGGCAGAATTACCTTGGTACAGGAAACCGGCAATCAGTTCGGAATTCTGCTCCTCCTACCAATCTATCATCAAGATGTTCCCTTGAATACAGCGGAAGAACGCCGAAAAAGATTTGCTGTAGAAGTCCTTCGCATTGGCCAGGCAATAGAAACCGCGCTGAGAGGCTTTTCCGATTCCAGGTAGGAGCATCGGTTACCCGACGCCCCCCCTACAGACCCGTACGTGAAGATTTCCCTCATACGGTTCCTCGGTTCAAATCCTTTTTACCGGATTATCAACCAAACAGGCGACACCCCGTTTGGCGTATAACTTTGCAGCCCTTACGGCATCAAATATTATGGACTATTCTGGGTAATGGCAGTGGGTATGTTGTGCGCAAGTCCTCGAACATTACTTCGCCCTTGTGACTTCTTCGGCTTAACCATCGACGCCATGCTTTCTCAGTATATTCAAACACAACTTCCAGCACTTTGTAGTTACTTATTACTCCAAAGTACTGGTAAAAACCTCGCAGTTTACTGCAAAGAATCTCATACTGCTCGGCCATTGGCTTATGACGGTTATCCTTGCACCATATCCATATTCTCTTCATAAAACGGCTTGAACGCTTTCTTGCCGTCTTTTTCTTTATTACCATGTACCCTTTTAATGATTTTGACCAGTAAAATGTAAACCCTAAAAAATCAAACGTCCCGTTTCCCTTTCCGCTAATGCGTTTGGAAAATCGAATCAGTTTTGTCTTTTCCGGGTGAAGTGACAGCTCGAACTGTTCGAACCGCCTGGGTAATACATCCATGACACGCAATGCGTCTTTTTCATACTCGAACCCGAGGATGAAATCATCCGCCCAGCGTATGATGGAGCATCTCCCTTTCATCCGGGGGATCACTTCTTTCACGTACCAGTCATCTAAAACATAATGAAGAAAGATATTACTGAGCACAGGGGAAATTACTCCTCCCTGTGGAGTGCCCGTTTCAGAGTACGTCAGGTTGCCTTCCTCCATTACGCCTGCATTCAACCACTTCCCTATCAGGCGAATCATTCCGCCGTCACTTACTCTCCGACGTATCATGTCTTTAAGTAACTCGTGATTAATATTGTCAAATAGTCCTGTAATATCTGCGCTTACTATCCAGCTGATATTCTGCTTCAAGCATTGCTCACGTAAATCTTTGATTGCCATGTGTTGGCTCCGACCTTTTCTGAATGCATGGGAAAAATTGTAAAAATTCCTGTCAAATATGACATTCAATATGGCTGCTGCTGCTTTCTGGACAATTTTATCCTCAAGTACAGGTATGCCAATTGGACGCTTTTTCCCTCCTTCCTTGTCTATCCAGATACGCTTTACAGGAGACGCAACGTACTGTCCTCTCCGCAGTCGTTCATACAGATTATAGAGGTTTTGATCAAGATTTTCGGCATACTCCTTTGCCGTAACCTTGTCCACTCCTGCAGATTTGCTTTTCCGAATTTTACGAAAGGATTGTTTCAGTAAATCAAAGTCTATCCGATGGACTACTGATGTAAATACCAGTTCAGGATTACTTTGAGCAAGCAGCTCGATTTTGATAAGGGATGACCCACCTGTTAACACCGGTGGTTGTCCCCATTCTATCGGTCTGGAATTGCAAGCGACCGTTCTTGCAATTTCTCGGCTTTTTGTTGATATGGTTTGTGACATCTGTGTATCTCCCATAATTCCTGCCAAAAAAACGTTATACCCTGCTTCACCTTCCCTGCAGTGGGTCGCTTGGGCATCACTTCCCCACCTTTCCGATCAAGATAGTTCAATTCTTAATCATCGGTACTATGATCTGCTAAGACTTCCGAATGTTTATCTCAGGTTCGTTCGCTCTTCGCTATCCTCCCCTGATACCTTGTATCGCCCATCTTTTAATGTTTGTGTTTCTGCCAATGGCAGACTCGTTGCAAGGCGGGACATTCCTATGCAACGCCGGGATTTCGCTTGCGCTGGATTTCCTGTTACCGTTCTTTTTACCCAAGGAAACATCCGGGTCTCCCAAGTTCCCGAGCTACCCCTTTGAGTACATGCCCTGGTCTAAGACCCCGGTGGTGTCCTGAATACTTGCCTTAGCATATTCAGGACTGCTGCCTTCCGCTGTCTCCAAAGCGTCGGCTTTTTCCTGCAAGCAGGATTATCACAATGACCACAACCATACATTTTTCGGGGCTCAATACAGAGCCTGCAATCTTGCTCCGTCCAGCTCCAGACTCCCGTTACCGGGTTTACCTGTGGACTTCGCTACTGACCTGCTGGTTAGTCTTTAGTCAGGTGGGACTATCTTAACATCAATGCCAGAGCAAGCCCTGCAGAGATGAAGGAAACAAACCGTTTCCCGAGCACCCACTTGGTAACAATATCGAGTTTCAAAGACCTTGTGTCTTATCCCAACGATTCGGATTTATCTTGGCACGAGAAGGGATTTGTTTAACGCTTTACGATATGTTTGTCTGCCGATAAAGAAAATCGTATTCTTTACCACCGGCCTTCACAGATGTCAAAAATAATAGATAATCTAATCCGATATCAGCGGAGGAAATTCAAAAAGACATTTTCTGGAGCAAAAATATTGAGTTCGCAGAACGCCAGTGGAAAATTTCACTTAGGCCGTCGGACTTCTATTATCAATCTCGGAAGATGTGGCAAGGATAGATTGTCTTATTTGGATCGTTGCTATTGACGACTCTTTTGGCATTTTTCATGCTAAGAAAAATTCTATACACTGCCGAGATTGAACAAAGGATAAAAAAGCAGGCTCAAACAAACCAACAACTGGAAAACGAAAATAGAGAACGCACCGCAGCAGAAGCGGAGCGCTATAAAACCATTCTGAATCTCCAACGGGCTCTCGATGAGGTAAAAACCTTAAGGGGCATACTTCCCATTTGTTCATTTTGCAAGAAAGTCAGGGATGATAAAGGATACTGGGAGCAGGTTGATGTTTATATTTACAAGCATTCACAAGCTGACGTCAGTCACGGCATTTGTCCTGATTGTTTAAAAGAGCATTATCTGGTGGAATACAAAGTTCTTTACCCTGATCAAAAATAAAATAGTTGAAAATCGATTCTGATCTTAAGAATATAACAATCTAATGCACGGGATAGCAAAAAGCCGCCCCACGTGATTAGTACGTTATATCAAACTTAATTTTGAGGTTTATTTTTCAATATTTTTCATACTCTAAGGTACTCCCCATTGTCAAGACAAAAAACAAGGTTTTTTAAGGTGCGCTTTTGAGCTATAAATAATCCTGAAAATTAAAAAAATAATAGTAAATAAAAAAAATATGTTTCTGTTTATCATAAAAATGTTCATAAACAACTTAACTAATTGATTTAATAAATAATAATACCATTCTAAAATGTTCATAACTTATTGATAAAATGTTTATAACTTTTTTGTATCTCATTAACATACTGTTAAAATTCAATATTAATATGTTTATAACTTATGCCGCACGTTGAATAGGGCATTCACCAAAATATATTATTTTTACAACCTCACATTGATCACCATTGCTGATAAATCTTGCCTGTTACTTCCTTTAATTTGTCCGATCTTAACTATCAATTTCGTAATCATCCGGCAAATTCAAAAAATCTTTTTTCGCCAATTGACTCTCAATTAAATAACCAATTTGACCATTCCTCTTGAGCTGTGAAATCATCCACTGTGGTAATCTAATTGTCACAAGCTCTCGTTTCAAATGGTCTGGTTTCTTTTTTCGACCAGCCCCTGCACGTTTTCCTCCTCTCATTTTTTTACCTCCAAAACATATAGTATGTTGAATTAAGTGCAACGCTATTCAAAAAATCATCCTAAAAATACGCTATATATTTGATTAGCGTTATGCAATATTCAAACAAACTCTACTACCAACTGATTATGTGTTGGATAGTACGCTTTTATCTTGTTTGCAGCAGGAAACATTTTTTATAATATCAATACGACTTAATGGTATTCTAATTAATTATACAAAGTGGTTCTGAAATTACCCTGGAAAAGTTTTAAAATATATCTCTGCCGGGGTCTGGTAATCCAAAGATTGATGGAGTCGTTCATTATTGTAAAAGCCAAAATATTCTCCAATGTTTTGAATAGCCTCCCTGACGGTCTCATAATTGTGAAGATAAACACGTTCATATTTCACGGTACGCCAAAGGCGCTCTACGAAAATGTTATCCAGAGCACGGCCCCGGCCGTCCATGCTGATCTTCACATCGGCTTTTTTTAAAACGCCGGTAAAGGCATCACTGGTAAACTGACTGCCTTGATCCGTGTTAAAAATCTTAGGTTTTGCAATTTTTAAGGCACCCTGTAAGGCTTTTATACAAAAATCCTTATCCAATGTGGTTGAAAATTCGTAGCTCAGGACATACCGACTAAACCAGTCTATCACTGCTACAAGATAGATAAAACCTGAATTCAAACGGATATAGGTAATATCCGTTGACCACACCTGGTCAACTTGCTCAATGGAAACGCCTCGCAGCAAGTATGGATAAATTTTATGCTCTTTTGATGCTTTGCTCAAATTTGGTTTTGGATATATAGCTTCAAGTCCCATAAGCCGCATCAAACGTCTTATTCGTTTAGGATTAACAGTGTGCCCTTGTCGCTTTAATACGGCCGTCATTTTTTCAACACCGTAGAACGGATATCGGGTATATTCTTCGTCTATCAATCGCATGAGAGCCAGGTTATAGCTCTCATCTTTGCAGGATTGATAGTAATAGGTTGATCTGTTTATTCCCAAAAGATCACACTGGCGCATTACCGGTATCAAAGAATGATTCGGCTCAATGTATTGACGCTTTATATCAATTGAGAAGGTTAGATTTTTTTTTTAGCCAGTCCAATTCGACCTTTAATTGGCCGATTTGTTGGTAAAGCTCCGCCTGGAATTCTTCAGCGTCTTTTTCTTTTTTTTGACGCTTTTTTGAAAATATATCGGGCAATTCTTCTAATAGACGCTTTCGCCATTGATTTATTTGATTTGAATGAACTCCATATTCACTAGATAGTTGAGAAATCGTCTTTTCCTTTTTAACCGTTTCAAGCGCTACTTTAGCTTTGAATGATGCACTGTAATTTTTTCGAATTTTACCCATTAATGAGCCTCCTTTTTGTTGATCAGGATATACTCATTTTACACCTTAAACAACTGTCCAGTTTTTGGGGAGTATTATACTCTGCTTCCGCTCCATCGTAATTTTGCTTTTAAAACATTGTAATACAATTGGTTTGGTATTGTTATCATATTGATCGGGTAAGGCCATTTTTTTATAATAATTTTATCTTCTCTATCTATTTCAACACCTTCCTGTCCATCTATGGTTAACATTATATCCGAAGATTTTTTGCTTGTTTCAATTCTGATAGATACTGAATCAGGAACGATAAGGGGCCTGTTAGTAAGAGTAAAAGGACAAATAGGGGTCATAAGTATGCCTGAAACCGAAGGATGGATTACAGGCCCGCCTGCTGCAAGAGAATAAGCTGTTGAACCTGTTGGTGTTGAAACTATAAGCCCGTCAGCTCTGTATGTGGTTAAATAATAATCATCAATATATGTTTTAATATCGGCTAATCTGGCAAGGGCGCCTTTGTTAATAACAATATCATTTAAAACAGCTTCACTAAAATATTCCAGATAATTCCTTATAACCTGGACCCGGAGGCGCATCCTTGGTTGTGTTATAAAATTTTCATTTATAATATTTTCAGCCGCAGAGAAAAGGTTATTTTCAGAGAGTTCTGCAAGAAAACCGACTTCTCCAAATTTAACGCCTATTATAGGGATATTCTGATTAGAAATCCAGCGGGCGGCGGTTAAAAATGTTCCATCCCCTCCCAAAACAAAAACACAAAAAAGATCAGACGGTGCAAATAGTTTTTTTTTAAAAAAACTATTTGCATGTGAAGTTATATCTTTTCTTATTACATTAATATCTTTTTTTATCAGCCATTCTTCAAATTCATCGGCTTTTTCCATAGCCCTGTTATCTGATTTAACAACTAATCCGATCTTTTTCACAACTTCCTTTCTTCTATATATCAAGAATTCCTACTTTGAGGGCATTAGTCTGAATGAATTCTCTTCTTGGCTCTACTTCCTCTCCCATAAGAATGGTAAAGATTTCATCAGTATCGATCTCATCATCAATTTTAACTTTGAGCATGTTTCTTTTTTCCGGATTCATTGTTGTTTCCCATAACTGATCCGGATTCATTTCGCCAAGACCTTTATATCTTTGAATATTTATTCCTTTTTTTCCTTCCTCTATTAAAAAAGAAAGGAGTCTTTTTTTATCCTCAATGATTATATCTTCATTTTTATTATCCTTTTTAAAGATTTTAAATGGAGGGTGGTCATATTTCATAATTTTTTTCCAAAGAATCAGACTCTTTTGAAAATCAGTTGAATATATAAGTCCTGCTCCTATTTTTACCGGTTTCTCATTATCATCTTTAACTATTTTTTTTAAAATGCCGTTATTTCCATTTTTCGAGGATTTCACTATAATCTCATATATATTTTTTTCTTCATTCCATATAAGTTCATCAACCTCAAATCCTTGTTCATGAAGAGAATCTCTTAAAGAGGACATTTTTTGATGATTTCGGAGAAAAGTGCTGTCTTCTATACCTTCCTGCATAAGTATTTTAATTAAATCGGAACTTATACCCTTTATTTTAAAATTATTCATATTTGCAAAGTATTCCGAAAGATTTCCTGCAAAAATATAAAGATTATGTTCTGATAATATTTTATAATCATCTCCGTATGCTAATTTCTTATTATCACACACTCTTTTCAAAACATAATCACTAAATTCGGTCTCATCTTTAAGATATAATGCATTCTTTCCTTTACCAACTTTAAATAAAGGCGGCTGAGCAATATACAAATATCCTTTGGATAATAATTCAGGCATCTGTCTGTAAAAAAAGGTCAACAGCAAAGTTCTTATATGGGATCCGTCAACATCCGCATCTGTCATTATTATAATTTTATGATATCTAATATTATCAATATTATATTCTTCTTTTCCAACACCTGTGCCGAGTACGGTAATTATATTTTTTATTTCTTCACTGTGTAAGACCTTATCAAATCTTGCTTTTTCAACATTTAATATTTTACCTTTCAGGGGAAGAATAGCCTGAAATTTCCTGTCCCGACCCTGTTTTGCGCTTCCACCGGCGGAATCTCCCTCAACAAGAAAAAGTTCTCTTTCAGAAGGCTCGGAATATTGACATTCCGCTAATTTTCCCGGAAGAGTGGAATCTAATAAGGAACCCTGTTTTCTTGCCATTTCTCTTGCCCGTTTAGCAGCGTCTCTGGCCCTGGCTGCATCAACAGCTTTTGATAATATTTTTTTGGCTATTGAAGGATTTTCTTCCAGAAATATTCCTAATTTTTCATTAACAAGAGATTCTACATATCCTTTAACTTCACTGTTCCCAAGTTTTGTTTTAGTCTGTCCTTCAAATTGTGGAGATTTAATTTTAACACTTATAATTGCGCTTAAACCCTCCCTTACATCATCTCCGCTTATTTTTTCCTGCATATTTTTAGGTATATTTCCATTAACCGCATATTGATTAATTGTACGCGTTAATGCGGCCTTAAAACCTATTAGATGAAACCCACCTTCAACGGTATTAATATTATTTGCAAAAGAGAATATTTTTTCTTTAAAGGTTTCATTATACTGTATGGCTACTTCTATTTTAACATCATTCTTGTTCCCTTCAATAAATATAGGTTTATGAATAATAGCATGCCTTTTATTAAGATATTCAACAAAAGATATAATTCCGCCTTTATCATAAAATTCTTTTTTTTTATCATCAAAGCGTTCATCTTCTATTAATATCTTTATTCCTTTATTTAAAAAGGCAAGTTCCCTTATTCTTCGGGTTAAAATATCATAATTGAAGTCTACGTTGTTAAAAATACTTTTATCAGGAAAAAAATGAATCTTTGTACCATTTTTTTCAGTATTTCCGATAACTTTTAATTCTGAAGTTTTAACACCCTTCTCATATGTCTGATAATATATTTTCCCGTCTAAATATATTTCCACCTCAAATAATGATGAAAGAGCATTAACAACAGAAACGCCTACTCCATGCAGACCTCCTGAAACCTTATAAGTATCATTATCAAATTTACCTCCGGCGTGAAGCTTTGTCAGCACCACTTCGAGAGCAGGAATATGTTCTGTTTTATGTATATCTACAGGAATACCTCTACCATTATCTTCAACACTGACACTGTTGTCTGTATGAATTTTTATATTAATGAGATCGCAAAAACCAGCCATTGCCTCATCAATACTGTTATCCAAAACTTCATAAACAAGATGGTGGAGTCCTTCAACATCAACATTTCCAATATACATTGATGGTCTTAATCTTACAGGTTCAAGACCCTCCAGAACATCTATACTGCTTGCATCGTAAATATTATCCATTATATTCTCATCGGCATTATAATACTTAAAAAGTTATTATCGTTTTCCCCTTTTATTAAACAGGGATGTTCTTCATCTACAATATTTAAAATCACTTTTTCATCATCAATTACATTAAATGTATCCATAAAAAATTTAGGATTAAATGCAATTTCAACTTTATTATCAGGAAAATCTATCTCCATTTCTTCCTTTGATTCACCAATTTCAGGATTTGATGATGTTATTAAGAGTCTATTTTTTTCAAAAGTAAAAATTACACTTTTATAATCTTCAGATGATAAAATTGACATTCTTTTTAACATCATATTAAATAAATATTTATTAAATTTAATATATGTTCCTTCACTTTCATCAACAATATCATCATATTCCGGAAATATCCCTTCAAGGAGTCTTATTGTTATAATTTCTTTATCTTTTTTCAGTATAAAATTATTCTCCATAAAACCAAATTCTACATCCCTTTCTGAATCTAAAAATTTAATAACCTCAGTCATCCCTTTTTTAGGAACAATAACATTTTTCAGTGAAAATATATCAACATCCTTGTCAAGTATATAATCAACCTTTGAAAGCCTGCTTCCGTCTGTGGAAACCATCCTGAAAATTTTATTATTATTATCTTCAATTATTTCAAAATATATGCCTATTATATGAGCTCTCTTATCATCTCCGGAAGCCGATATTATAACCATCCTTTCTATCATTTTTTTTATTTTTTTTTCTTTAATTTTATAAAAATATATATCATCAATTTTGGGAATATTCGGGAAATCATCTGAATTCATACCTACTATATGATAAAGAACATTCTCATTGCCTATTTCAATCCAATTTTTTTTAACCTCATTAATGAGGATATCTTCTTCAGGAAAATCTCTTACAATTTCATATAATTTTTTTGCATTTATAGTTATAATACCTTCTAATTCAATATCAGCTTCATATAACCCTTCAAAACCAGTCTCAAGATCAGTAGCTATAAAACAAATATTAGAATTGACTGTTTTTATTAAAACATTTTCAGTTATGGCTAAACTGCTTTTATAATTTGTCAGACCCTGGATTTTAGATAAAACATCCTTAATGATATTTTTTTTTATAACAAATTTCATAAGAAAAAACCTGACCCGAATAAATCGGAAATATAATTATATTTAATTTTTTTTTATAAATATTATAATTATTAATTAAGAAATATTAAATAATAATTATTAAAGACTGTTAATAACTATAATAACTTTTTAAGTATTTCATTTTATTTATAAAAAATAATAATAATAATTTTAAAACTATAATTAAAAAAATATTATAACCTTTAAGAATTAAACATATAAAATAGTATTGTTTAAACTAAGTCAATTATTGACAAGATTTGAACAAGATTATGTCTTATTATTTTTTTAAAGATTTATTTTTATACCATATTTTATCCGGTTTTTCTAATTCTATCAATTTATTTTTAAGTACATTGCCAGGGCAAACGAATTTAGCTGAATTTTACCCTAATACTGTTACATAAGGGTGTTGCAAAGTAAAAAAACTTTGATAATAAAATCAATTAGTTAACCCAGAAAAACCCCATTTTTTCATTATGGCGTAACTATTTGTTTTAACTACCGATAATAGCAATCTTTGCAACACCCTTTACATGTAAAAAAAATAACAGGACATTATTAATTTTTATTATATATTAATAATATATAATAAAGACTGTTAATAACTATAATAACTTTTTAAGTATTTCATTTTATTTATAAAAAATAATAATAATAATTTTAAAACTATAATTAAAAAAATATTATAACCTTTAAGAATTAAACATATAAAATAGTATTGTTCAAACTGAGTCAATTATTGACAAGATTTGAACAAAATTATGTTTATTATTTTTTATAAAAAATTTTTGTAACCGTTCCCGAGCATAAATACCCTCTTTAAATATTGGAATGGCAGAAAATGGTCGGGCCTATGAATAAACGGTATATCGTATCGCTTATGTTATGATTAATTCCATTCCTGCATAATATACTGATTAAAGAGATAAAAAAATGGCTCAACAGCATCAGGCTGAAAGTAAATAAAAAATAAATGGATCCCTACACACAATTTTTTGATGAAGCTGATATTAAAAGAGAGAAACGCAAAGCGCGTGAACTCAGGGCAACGCAATGGTGGAAACGACGAATTGCCAAGGGACTATGCCATTACTGTGGACGGAATATTACGGCTAAAGATGACCATGGATTATATTGTGCCCCTGGCCCGTGTAGGTAAAAGCACCAGGGGCAATCTGGTCACGGCCTGCAAGGAGTGCAATAATAATAAAAAAATAAACCTATCTATGTTTATCTGTGTCCCATTGTTGTTTCAAAAGTGTCAACGACAAATGAAAGACGCCAAAGTTTTTTAACAAATGTTTTTGTTTTGTACCTATCAGGGCATAGGGGTTATTCAGCAATATTGCCGGTCTGCAATGATCCCTGCAACTCCCTTAGCCGCTCTAATTTTTCAAAAGCTTTGCCGCTTGCAAGAGCTTCTTTGGCTTTATCAAATCCCTGGGCATAGCTCTTTGCCATATCCGATATATAAAGAGCGGCAGCTGCATTCATGCAGAAAAAATCCGCATCCGGAGTATCGTACTTCCCTTTAAGAACGTTAAGGATTCGCCTGGCGTTTTCGTAAGCAGAACGGCTGCTGGCAATCTTTGAAATCGGAACGGTCTTAAGACCAAAATCTTCAGGAGTTACTTCGTAGGTCTGAATGGAGCCGTCTCTTAATTCCACCACCCGGGTTGGCCCTGCGAGGGAAAATTCATCTATGCCTTTATCTTTTTCCGTGCTGTCGGACATTCCAAAAGGAGCTACGGCCGACGGCATTTTAATCTCTTTAAGCACTTGAATCAGCTGAGCACATACTTCCTGAGAGTAGCCTCCTATCACAATGCTGTCTGTTTGTTCACAGGGACAGGTAAGGGGGCCGATGATATTTAAAACCGAAGTAAACCGCATGATTTTTATAAGTCTTGCCCACCCTGATTTAAGGAAAGCTTCGCCGGGAAGATAACAGATGCCGTACATTTCAAGACATTTCTCAGCCTGATTAAGAGGTGCGTTCAGGTCTATCCCCAAAATATCCATGATATCAGACGCGCCTGAAACGCCTGTTACCAGCCTTGCCCCTTTTTTGGCAATAGGCAATCCGCAAGCTGATGCTATGAATGCAGCCGGAGTAGAGCAGTTGACCGTCTTCAGGGTATCTGAACCGGTTCCCACAATATCACAAATCGGTCCCTTGATGCTGATTTTCAATTTTGAAGTATCATATCCATCAAGAGCATCCCATGCTCCTGAAAGTTCAACGATTGAAGGGCCTCTTGAAATATGGGCCATAAGGAAAGCTCCCTGCTGGAGCTCAGGCTGCTCATTCAAAATTACCTGTTTGTATGTTTCACAGGCTTCTTCCCGTGTCATAAATTCACCAGCCGCAATTGAACATATTTTATGCCCAAAAGCGCGTAATTGAGTTTCTGATGCCATCAGATTTACCTTTATAGTTCTGCAACAAATTTTAGTACCGCACCAGACAAAACCTTCGGAAGAACTGAAGGGATCTGTTCCAGGCTGATATGCTCTTCTATAAGAAAAACAACTTTGTTTTTCTGTTTTGTTAATATCTCAACCGCTTCCTTGATCTGCCCCCGAGTGCATCCATATGCTCCGGCTACTTTTAACTGCCGGTAGTGGATTTCATTTATCAGAGCTGCGGGAATTGATCCGGAATCCGTAAACCCGCTGAAAAGGCAGAATCCCCCGCCGCTTTTAAGCCTCTTTAAGCCATTTAAGAAAGTATCTACGGAAGATGCCGCATTAATAGCAAATTCAAATTTCACCCGGTTAAATTCCTTCGCGGCCTTTATCCCGGTTTCATCTTGAAATTTTTTTGATATCTTTAATTTATCCGGGTTAATTTCGATAATAAACGGATTGGCGTTTTTTTCTTTAACTGCCAGCGCCATTAAAAGCCCTGCCGGCCCTGCACCGTAAATCAAAACATCGCTTCCTGCCGTTACGTTAATCCTTTCAAGGGCATTTATTGCGCAGGCCAGAGGCTCTGCCATCACCGCAATATTCCCCGGTAATGCATCCGAGATCGGAATCAGGCTTGATTTCGGAACAGCCACATATTCCGCAAAACCCCCATTTTTATGAAAACCTGTGATTTCCATCATTTCACAAAGATTTTCCGTTCCTTGTTTACATTGAACACAAGTACCGCAGGCTTTACCAGGCCAAACCACAAAACGTTTCCGGCCATCCGTTTCATATCCGCATATTTCATGACCTAAAATTTTCGGCACAACAAGATCTCTCTGGCCCATCTTCCACATCTTGGCGTCTGTTCTGCATACCGCGCAATGGGTAACATTTAAAAGAATCTCACCAGAACCCACAGCGGGGATTGGTATTTTTTGATAATTCAAGGAGCCGATTTTTTCTAAAATAAGTGAGTTCATAAAGTAATAGGTGTCATTTTTAGGTTAGCAAAATCAAATACCCAGGCAAAATAGACGCCCCGTATTTCACCGTAAAAACCGGTGGCGAATAATGATAATATATGTTATTTTAAAAAATTCAACATAGATCTCCATATGAATAATTTTATTGCCAAAAACATTTTTAAACGAACTTTAAAAATTGTGAACAACAATAAACATAAAAAAATAATTTACGCTGCTTTAATCGGCAATCTTGCCATTACCATGATGAAGTTTTTTGCAGCTTCTGTTTCCGGCAGTTCGGCAATGCTGGCCGAGGCTTTTCACAGCACGGCGGATTCCGGCAATCAAATAATGATGCTGCTTGGTCTTGCCAGATCCAAAAAGGCCCCGGACGGGCGGCATCCTTTTGGTTACAGCAAGGAATTATATTTCTGGGCATTTATTGTGGCTGTATCCATCTTCTTTGTGGGAGCGGTTCTTTCGATTTTTGAAGGTATCCATAAAATTTTACACCCTCAGCCGATAGTGTCTTTCCGTCTGACATTAATTGTGCTGGGATTATCTGCACTATTTGAAGCCTACCCCTGGTTTGTGGCCTTGCGTGAAGCAAGAAAAATAAAAACAGGAACAGGCACTAAAAGTTACATTAATATGGCGGTAAAATCAAAAAATCCGACAGTTATGGTTGTGCTTTTTGAAGATACGGCGGCCTTGGTTGGACTTTTTGCGGCTTTTATCGGCATCAGCCTGGCCCATTATCTTCAGATGTCGGTAATAGACGGCATCACAAGTATCATAATCGGCATCATCCTTCTGGTGGTTGCCCTGTTTCTGGCAAGAGAAACAAAAGAGCTGCTTATCGGCGAGAGCGCAAGCAGGGCGGATCGATACAAAATGTACCAGGCCGTATCAGGGATACCGGAAGTATGCAAGTGCGGCAGATTAATGACAATGCACCTGGGGCCGGATGACATTCTTGTAAATCTGGAAGTTGAGTTTAAGGACAACCTGTCCACAGATGAAGTTGAATCTGCGATTGACAAGATTGAATTGGAAATAAAAAAAGCAGTGCCGGCAGTCGGGAAGATATATATCGAAGCGGAATCGTTACGAAAGGGCCTGGCCGACAAATGATGTAGCCGGTTTCAGCAGGCTTGTATTTTCGCGGCTATACTTCGGGATTTTCTCCATCAATCTCCCATGATTCCTGTATTTCTTTTTCAACTTCTTCTCTTGGCCTGCCATAACGTTTCCTGGAAAGCTCCAGAATCATTTCCATACGTTCAGAATTTTTTGATTGCCCGGGCATAATTGTCCGCATATTAAACGGGGTGCTGACATTACCGTCAACAAGCAGCCTTAAATATACGTTCCAGTTGGAAAGGCCCATTAAACTCAAGTTTTCGAAAAATAATAGTAGACAAAATTAACAAAACGTGTCAAAATAGTTTGGTTCATTTTTTTTCTCACATATACATCAAGGAGAACAAATGAAAATTCCATGTGCCAAACGGCTTGGTTTTGTTGTAAGTGGTCTCTCTTTTCTTCAACCCGCACTGACGAATGCCCAGATGTATGACTTTACCTTGGTTGCTACAGCATTAATATTAGGGTCACGTCTACATCTTACTGAAATTAGCTGTATGTTGCTGAAAGAGAAAGCAGTGAGCACACTTTCCTATCTTTTTTCGAATGCAAAAATTTGTACAGATGAATTGCAAATGCTCTATTTGCTTCAGACACTCAACACATACAAAATTTCTCATGGCTATTTCATCATAGATGATACCATGAAACATCATACCAAATTTTGTAAATGGATTCATGGTGTTTTCATATTGTTCGATCATGCACTTGGAACCAATTTAAAAGCAACTTGCATTGTTTTCCTCTATTATAGTGATGGGGCACTTATCAAATTCCCCATTGCTTTTCGAGTATATCACAAGGGAACCGGTACTCTTATGCCTTGGCAACGCGGTAAACGGTGTGACTGCATAACCAAATATGATCTTGCAGTAGAAATGATGGAGTGGGCCATATTAAAAGTATAATACTCCCCAAAAACTGGACAGTTGTTTAAGGTGTAAAATGAGTATATCCTGATCAACAAAAAGGAGGCTCATTAATGGGTAAAATTCGAAAAAATTACAGTGCATCATTCAAAGCTAAAGTAGCGCTTGAAACGGTTAAAAAGGAAAAGACGATTTCTCAACTATCTAGTGAATATGGAGTTCATTCAAATCAAATAAATCAATGGCGAAAGCGTCTATTAGAAGAATTGCCCGATATATTTTCAAAAAAGCGTCAAAAAAAAGAAAAAGACGCTGAAGAATTCCAGGCGGAGCTTTACCAACAAATCGGCCAATTAAAGGTCGAATTGGACTGGCTAAAAAAAAAATCTAACCTTCTCAATTGATATAAAGCGTCAATACATTGAGCCGAATCATTCTTTGATACCGGTAATGCGCCAGTGTGATCTTTTGGGAATAAACAGATCAACCTATTACTATCAATCCTGCAAAGATGAGAGCTATAACCTGGCTCTCATGCGATTGATAGACGAAGAATATACCCGATATCCGTTCTACGGTGTTGAAAAAATGACGGCCGTATTAAAGCGACAAGGGCACACTGTTAATCCTAAACGAATAAGACGTTTGATGCGGCTTATGGGACTTGAAGCTATATATCCAAAACCAAATTTGAGCAAAGCATCAAAAGAGCATAAAATTTATCCATACTTGCTGCGAGGCGTTTCCATTGAGCAAGTTGACCAGGTGTGGTCAACGGATATTACCTATATCCGTTTGAATTCAGGTTTTATCTATCTTGTAGCAGTGATAGACTGGTTTAGTCGGTATGTCCTGAGCTACGAATTTTCAACCACATTGGATAAGGATTTTTGTATAAAAGCCTTACAGGGTGCCTTAAAAATTGCAAAACCTAAGATTTTTAACACGGATCAAGGCAGTCAGTTTACCAGTGATGCCTTTACCGGCGTTTTAAAAAAAGCCGATGTGAAGATCAGCATGGACGGCCGGGGCCGTGCTCTGGATAACATTTTCGTAGAGCGCCTTTGGCGTACCGTGAAATATGAACGTGTTTATCTTCACAATTATGAGACCGTCAGGGAGGCTATTCAAAACATTGGAGAATATTTTGGCTTTTACAATAATGAACGACTCCATCAATCTTTGGATTACCAGACCCCGGCAGAGATATATTTTAAAACTTTTCCAGGGTAATTTCAGAACCACTTTGTATAATTAATTAGAATACCATTAAGTCGTATTGATATTATAAAAAATGTTTCCTGCTGCAAACAAGATAAAAGCGTACTATCCAACACATAATCAGTTGGTAGTAGAGTTTGTTTGAATATTGCATAACGCTAATCAAATATATAGCGTATTTTTAGGATGATTTTTTGAATAGCGTTGCACTTAATTCAACATACTATATGTTTTGGAGGTAAAAAAATGAGAGGAGGAAAACGTGCAGGGGCTGGTCGAAAAAAGAAACCAGACCATTTGAAACGAGAGCTTGTGACAATTAGATTACCACAGTGGATGATTTCACAGCTCAAGAGGAATGGTCAAATTGGTTATTTAATTGAGAGTCAATTGGCGAAAAAAGATTTTTTGAATTTGCCGGATGATTACGAAATTGATAGTTAAGATCGGACAAATTAAAGGAAGTAACAGGCAAGATTTATCAGCAATGGTGATCAATGTGAGGTTGTAAAAATAATATATTTTGGTGAATGCCCTATTCAACGTGCGGCATAAGTTATAAACATATTAATATTGAATTTTAACAGTATGTTAATGAGATACAAAAAAGTTATAAACATTTTATCAATAAGTTATGAACATTTTAGAATGGTATTATTATTTATTAAATCAATTAGTTAAGTTGTTTATGAACATTTTTATGATAAACAGAAACATATTTTTTTTATTTACTATTATTTTTTTAATTTTCAGGATTATTTATAGCTCAAAAGCGCACCTTAAAAAACCTTGTTTTTTGTCTTGACAATGGGGAGTACCTTATATAGCTCTCATCTTTGCAGGATTGATAGTAATAGGTTGATCTGTTTATTCCCAAAAGATCACACTGGCGCATTACCGGTATCAAAGAATGATTCGGCTCAATGTATTGACGCTTTATATCAATTGAGAAGGTTAGATTTTTTTTTTAGCCAGTCCAATTCGACCTTTAATTGGCCGATTTGCTGGTAAAGCTCCGCCTGGAATTCTTCAGCGTCTTTTTCTTTTTTTTGACGCTTTTTTGAAAATATATCGGGCAATTCTTCTAATAGACGCTTTCGCCATTGATTTATTTGATTTGAATGAACTCCATATTCACTAGATAGTTGAGAAATCGTCTTTTCCTTTTTAACCGTTTCAAGCGCTACTTTAGCTTTGAATGATGCACTGTAATTTTTTCGAATTTTACCCATTGATGAGCCTCCTTTTTGTTGATCAGGATATACTCATTTTACACCTTAAACAACTGTCCAGTTTTTGGGGAGTATTATACTTTACCGAAAAACAGGCTGAAGTCCAGGCCAAAACTTTAAAAAGAATTATTGACAGCAACCTTGCCACCAAACAGGATATCCTGATGCTGCAAAAGGATATTGCTGAGACCAAAGGCGACTTGCAAAAAGAAATTGCCGAAACAAAAGCCGGAATTATAAAATGGGTGGCCGGCATGCTTTTGGCCCAGTCCGCTGTTGTGGCAACCCTGGTTAAGCTGCTCTAATATAGATTTTCAGACAATTAATTGATAAAAGGAAAAATATAGGGAATTGTCCTTTTCCGCCTTTCTGCGAAAAAGCTTCAGAATCAAAGAATCATATATTTCACTTAATCTATTCACGATTGACTGTGGGACAACAAACCTTACCGCAAGATTGTCAATAACAGCTTCTCCGGCTTTTTAAAAAATTTTTGATCGACAAAAAAACGATACAGGATGATCAAGCGTGGTTTTGCTTTCTGTATGACGTTTCATGCAAAAAAGACCTAATTTGGAAAATTATAATCCAGTTAAACAAATTTTCCTGGAATTATATTTTAATCCTGTTCAGCGTAAATCCGCGTCCAGCAAGGTCTTCGAAGCATAACTTCTGTCTATTTTTTTGAACGTTATGTGTATGAAAAAAAATACCCGGAAGCGTCTTGAAGACTCCCGGGTATCTTAATATTTTATTTTGAAAAAAACCTACTGCACAGGTACAGCACTTACAATTTTCGGTGGAGTCACGTCAGGACTTATTAAAACGTTAATCGAGTCTGCGCCAGTAGCGCCATCATCGTCTGTTGATGTTGCGGTAACTGTATAGCTGCCCGGTTTGGAATAGGTGTGGGTTGTTGCGTTGCAGTTATCATTACCATCTCCATCGCCGAAATCCCAGTGACATGATATTATCTGCCCATCAGGGTCCTCAACTGAGCTGGTAAAATTAACCCTGGAATTCGCTTCGCCTGTATAACTGCTTGTGATAGTCACAATCGGAGCCTGGTTGGCGCCGGGATTTTCCTCCGGTGTGGCACTTGCATGGGCTGTAGATGAATAATTACTGTTATCATCATATGTAAACGCAGAATAATAATAGGTTGTGCCGTTTTGCACACCATCAGAGTGCACAAAAGCATCACTGCTTCCGGGTTGGCCAATTTGATCGCAGACTAACGTGCCTTCCTGATAATTAGCTGGGTAATCATCTGTGCCGCAACGAATCATAACCCCTTCAAAATCTGTATCTGCTGGATTCGTCCAGCTTAGTGCGACCTGGCTATTGCCGGAAACAGCGTTGAATGCTGTGACATCGCCAGGGGGAATGTTATCCTGTCCTGTAGTATCAGCAAAAAACTGTCCATCGAAGCCTGCATCGTCCTGGCCGCCGTTATGAATCTGGCCGCCGACAGAACCGTCATCGTAATAGAATTTAATTTCATCTATCCAGATTGTAAAGGGACGACCCGGATTTGGCCCACCGGCTTCAGGGCCAAAGTGAAAACAGAACCTGCCGAAGTTGTCAAAATAATAGGGAATATCAGGAGGAACAGTAGAGCCGCTGTAATTTGCCTGGTCAGGATGGGTATTGACAATATATTTTACCCAGCCGTCACCGACCTGCTCGATTGTTAAACGTGAGTAATAGTGGTGTATGCCATGATCGTCTTCTGATGTTGCTGAATGGGTATCATCCCAGTTATCAGGGTCATGAATAAATGTTCCAAGCTGCCAGGTGTCATACCGGAATGGAAGCGGCTGTATGGGAAATCCTTCAGGGAACCTGACATAAAAACTCATCCGGTTGGCATTTTCCGCTTCAGGCATGTGGTCTGTTATTTTGTCGTTTGAGCGAAAATAGACACTATCATTAGAGCTTGCAAAAGTTAGTTTTAAGGAATTATTTGTACCGTTTGCCCCGATATTATCTATTTCAAGCATGTCACCGGAGCCTGCTGAAAGAAAGGCCCAGCCTCTGCCATTGCCGGTGGGATCCTGACTGCCGCCAGGCTGCCACAAAACAGTGTCTTCAAAATCCTGCAGGGTATTCATTTGAGCGGATTGTGCCCCTGTGGTAAAGGTGAAATCATCGGATTCCGATGTATTGCCGCTGGAATCGCTTGAAATAACTTTAAAATGGTAGGCGGTTTCCTGCAAAAGCCCGGATACTGATATCGTATGGTTAGTGACAAGGGATAAATCTGTCACTTCCAGTCCATAATTATTTGACTCGCCATATTCTGCCTTACTGCTTGATGGTTCGTCAGTTGTCCAGGTGATGGTTGCAGATTGTGTAGACATATTGCCTGCCTGCACATCGCTTATAACCGGGGGAGTATTATCTCCGGCAGGAGGATTGACTGTAATTTGAACTGTATCTTCACCTGTTGCGCCCAGATTATCTATAACAATCAATTGTATCTCGTGGGCGACACCTGTGGTTAAAATTACTGTTGGAGATTCTCCTGTGGCTTTTTGCTGCCCGTTTTCGCTCCACACATAGCCGGCAATTGATCCGTCCGAGTCATAAGAGCCTGAAGCGTCAAGGGTTACTTCCTCGCTGCCGTTATTATCCGAGTCCGTTACTGTCGGATCTGCCCCGGCATTTGCTACAGGGGGGGTGTTTTGCTGCTGACTGCCGTAAATTTCGGGGGGAATTGGGTTGCCGAGGTATTCCCAGATGTATTTTGTGAGTGTCTGGGGGCTGCCGTCCATGGAAGTTCCTGTGCAGAAACCGCGGGCGCCGCTCAGATTGCCATTATCATAAGAATAGGCACGCATGTGCTGACGAATGATATCTTCATTCGGGAAAGGCCAAAGATTTTCATCTGCCTGGCCATTTGTTCCGTCCTGTAAAAGGTTATAGCCAGGTTCTCCCCAAAATGTCCCTGATTTACCCATTCTTTTGATAATTGTAGCGCCTCTATCGCCTCCATCGCTTGCGGTTCCGTCAAGATTTGAGCCGTCTTCGATACGAACGAGATATTTTAAAGCTGGTATGCCGTTACCGGGAGTGCCGTCTATGGGGTCGATGGCGTTGGAGTTTTCCGAACAATAATCATTAGGGAATGCTGAAAAACCATTATAATTTTGTCCGTTAGCATATAATACATTATTATCCGAAGAAGAACCTGCTATATCTCCACTGTGCAAAGCTGTATCACTAATATTATAAAAAATACTGTTAGTAACATCAGTTGTGCCTGCTGTTCCACCCCACGAATCTACTCCATAACCTACCAAGCCCCCCATAGTACAATGATTAATATTATAACCACCTGGAGAAAGTCCATTATCACTTCTCGCTCCTATGCCACGATTTTTTATTGACCAGGCAACAGAATTTTTTATATCCCATCCTGCTCCAGGAGAACCACCTGTAAAATAATTATCATTATTAAGGCCAATGCAACTGTCAATAATAACATTAGTAGCGCCATGATGCACATAAAATGACGGACCTCGTTCATCAGTATTAAACCAATACTCATCATGATCACTATCAATAACTATACAATTTTGTAAAACTGTATTATTAGATGAATACATACTAAATGCCGCCATTGGCCAAGAGCAATCAATTCTATCAATTCTTACTACGCATCTCCTAAGAACTATATGATCTCCACCTATTAAAAATGCGTAATGATTTCCACCCCATGCCCAGCAATCTTCTAAAAGAATATACTCAGAAGACCCAGCACTAAAACAATTATCGTTTGATAGTCCTGATACATTCATTGTAAAAGAACATCGAAGGAATTTAATATGATCTGCACCAGAAATTCTAACACTCGACTCTGATTTTAATCCTTCATAACTAACATAATGTTGATCTGCAACATTAGCCATCCTTAAAAAACTGTCTGGAAAAATGGCTTCCCCATCATGCTCAGCTTTAATCGTTGTATACTGATCCGCCGTCCCACTTGGCGGAACCGCAAACTGCCATAATGCATTATTGTCGCCAGAATAAGTGCCGTCTCTAATTATAAGCGTGTCGCCGCCATTCATACCTGCGACTGCTGTTCGCAAATTAGCAAAATCATCCGGCATATAATATGTTGCAGCGTATATTATTTTACTATTTAAAAAAATAGAAATAGCAAAAAACAACATAATAATAATAATTTTTTTATTCAACCTGATTGAATCCATAATATTTTTCCTCCTCATTAATTTTTTCATTTCATGTTTTTCAAAATACACGCAAGGAATATGCCAAAAAAAAGCATAAGTTGAAAGACGACCATCCAATGCCCTATATTATTCAACATGATAAAAAAATATGTAACCGTTCACGGTTATAGGTTCACAGTTAACGGTTGAAAAATACAGCGGGTTTCGGTGGATTCGCTTCGCTTAATCCACCCTACAAACTTACGTTGCTCTTGAACCGTAGGGTGGATTAAGGAGCGTAAGCGACGAATCCACTAAAGTAGCTGTCCCGCCTTACGCTGATGGCCTGAAATTCAATTTATAAACAGGAAATTATGCCGCTTGTAACCGTGAACGGTTACAAAAATATTTTATGAGAAGGTCTTTATCCGATTATAGAGATTTAAAACTGAACGTGCATTGTGTATCCAAAGATGTTTTTCTAAAACTTGTTCCCTGGCATTTTTTCCTATTTGTTTGCGCAGGTCTTTATTTTCACAAGCATGAATTAATTGTTCCTTTAAACTTTGTACATTTTTTCTATCAAAAACAAAACCTGTCACTTCATCTTGTATGACATCTAAAATTGGAGGAAGTTTTGGCACAACCGGCACTACTTTCATGGACATGTACTCAAAAAGCTTCATAGGAGAACCGTATTGATTTGAGTCAGGAATAACACCGATATCCATCGCCTTTAAATAACAAGGTACATATTCCGACGAAACTTTTCCCGTAAATATCACTTTTTCGATTAAACCACTGTTTTTTATTTTATCTTTAACATCCTGAAGACAAACGCCGGAACCAACCATCAAAAAATAAACATTGGGGATCTTCTTGATCACATCCGGCATAACCCGCAACAGCATATCAACACCATGCCACTTGGCAAAAGAACCTATAAAGCCTATAATTGTTTTACCTTTTAGCTTCAACTGAGAACGTACTTTGTCATCATATCTAAAAGGATCAAAAACCAAAGGATCAACCGCGTTGGGGAGAAATGAAACTTTTTCCTCTGAAACTCCCCTTTGACAAAGTATTCGTTTGAATTCAGAAGAAATAGTTACAATAGCGTCACAATTCCTGAACACCCACGATTCTATCCGCTGCGCCAAAAATTCTGCTTTGTGCCGGCGAACCCGCCTTATGCCTGTTGCATCATTAACCTCCAATATAACAGGTATATTATATTTTTTCCCAAACCAAACGGTTGCAAACGTGTTCAAAGCATACCGTTCGTAAATAAAATCAATATGCTTTTTTTGAACATTTTTTTTCAAATTAGCATATAATACAAAGTTATAGGCTAACTCCATTAATTCAAAAAGTAATTGCGGACAAAATTTACTAACAAACGTCCAAAAACTTTGACGTCCACCACCGTTTTTTTCGTTTTTCTTGAGTTTTTTTTCCACATTGTTTGTGGTTGCGCCTGGGACAGCAACATAATTGACATGATGTCCAAGCTGAAGAAAAGCGTTTGCCATGCCTTTTATGTGTATCCCCTCAACATCCTCACCCCTTGTACGGTGAGAATAAAGTATATTAAACCGATCTGAAGTTTCCATTGTTCCTTTATAATTTGACATCATATATTCTCATGCATCCATTCTGAAAACACTAAAAGCGTCATTAATATTTTACTATTATCTTCCCTCTTATTGTGCGCTGATATTATCTTATCAAGGATTTTCCGTGTAAATAATGAAGAACCTTTCAAATTAGTAATAACTTCTGCAACGTTGTTTAATAATTCTCCCTGAAACCATTTTTTTGTCGGTACTGGAAATCCCATCTTCTTTCTATATACAATTTCACGGGGCAAAAGAGGCTCTGCAATTTTTTTCAGAATATATTTCCCCTCTCCGCCGTTTATTTTATATTTGGCAGGAAGCGCCATTGCAGCTTCCACCAGTCTGTGATCCAGGAATGGAACCCTAAGTTCCACAGAGGCTGCCATGGTCATTTTATCTGCCTTAACCAGAAGATCATCAACAAGCCAGGTTTTGGTATCAACATAAAGCATCTGTGATAATGAATCCATTTTTTTAACACGCTCAAAATAACCTTCAAAAACAGATTCAAGATAATCTGATTTGGAGTTAAAAAAATCAGGAGTGTATAATAATTTTTTTTGCGAATCTGTAAGATAACTTGAAGTCCCTTGATAACGACCGGATAAAGGCAGCGTAAGCCAGTCGAGATACTTGCGTTGCTTCATTTTTGGGGCACGATTCCCCAGGCTTTTTAATAATGGAAAAATAAAATTGGGCAAAATTTTATGTGCCTTATCAATCCTTGCCATATATTGATAAAGATAATAGCCTCCAAAAATTTCATCGCTGCCCTCCCCGGAAAGAAGCACGGTTACTTTTTTGCGGGCAAGTTTTGCAATATGGTAAAGAGCAATGGCCGCAGGTTCAACAATTGGTTCTTCGGCAAATTTTACCAGTGTTTTAAGAGAAGAAAAAAAATCGTTGGATTCAAGATAAAACAGATTATGGCTGGTCTTAAATTTGTCGGCTATAATCTTCGCATACTTTTCCTCGCTTTCACCTTCATGATAGCCGACTGTAAAGGTATTAACAGGATCGGCCGTAACATTGCTCATTAATGCCACAACCAGACTAGAATCCAGGCCACCGCTTAAAAAAGCGCCAAGGGGCACATCACTCATAAGCCTCTTTGCTACAGCGTCTTCAAGCAGTTCCTTTATATATTGCGTAGCTGTATTGGAATTCATCTCCTGAATATGATTAAAATTAAAATCCCAGTATTCACGCTCTTTAATCCCGGATGTGTCCACCATCAGCCAATGACCAGGGGCAAGTTTTTTTATATTTTTAAACATTGTTTCAGGCCCTGGAACATAACCAAGTGAAAAATAGGCATCCAGCACATTTTCATTTAATTGCGGCTTTACCAGCCCTGTCTTTAAAATTGCCCTTATCTCAGATGCACAAATAAATACATCTTTGTCTGAATAATAATACAGGGGCTTTATCCCCAGACGGTCACGAACAACCCACATTTTTTTTGCACTATTATCCCACACAGCAAATGCGAACATACCGTTAAATTTATCAACACAATCAGCGCCCCACTGCTCATATCCATGTACGATTACTTCAGTATCGCAATCTGTTTTAAATATATGCCCTTTTGCTTCAAGTTCTTTTTTTATCTCTTTATAATTATAAATTTCTCCATTATAGACAGTGGCAATCCGTTCATCTTCATTGAACATTGGCTGCTTGCCTGTAGAAAGGTCAATAATGCTTAGGCGGCGATGTCCCAAACCAACATTTTTATGCACAAAATACCCGCAGCCATCAGGGCCTCGGTGTACCATGGTGGTGGTGGCATCTATTACCATCTGTTTGTTGACAGGATGATCTTTGTTTAAAAAATATATTCCGAAAATTCCACACATGAGCTAAGACCAATTTTTAATTCTTAATTTTGAATTTTTAATGGTGAATTAGGGTATCAAAAATAGAATCAATCCTTTAATTTTGAATTAAAAGCAAATAAGATCAATTTTTAATGCTGAATGAAGGCATTTAAATTGTCATCTTATGTATTATCTTGAGTTGTTTTGACTATATGAGGTGAGAATTTTGATGATTTTTTCAGAATTCATGAGCAAAACGGACAAATCCAGATCATTACAAAGATTACTGTCCCGCAATAAACGTAACCAGCAATTTGTTTCTCTTGCTTCTTTGGAGGCTATGGACATTTTTGAGATAAATCCTTGCGACTTTGGGCTGCTATAGCTCTTCTACATTGGCGCCTATACTTGTTCCCGAGCGAACAATCTGTTTCGATATTATGTATTCGTTTTGTTCTAACATCGCTTTATACAAACCTATTACATCAAGCGCGAATTGATAGGTTTTTTCTAATAATATTTGGTTTCTTCTCATTTCCCATAATTCAAAATTCAAAAAGACGACTAATTTTTCAATATATTTTTTAGTTTTCCAATAATATCAAATATTGTTACTGGTTGAATTGACTCATGCTGTTCGGGATCATTCAAAGGATGAATATGCCAATCTCTTATACTATCTTTATCAATACCCCATATTCTTTTCTCATTTTTAATTAAAGCAAATGCTATCGTCTCAGTTATTTCATTATAGTAAACATTCAAAAACATTTCACCTGCCAAAACTACTCGTCCATTTATAATAATTCCTTCTGACTTAAGATCAATATCTTCGACAAAATTAGTATCAGCCAAAGCAGCAATAAGTTCCTTTAGAAAAGTTTTTACATCCATTGCGATCTCATAGATTCATAATGCACTTTCAGTGTTTCTGCCCTTTCCCATGCCCAGAAGTCTCTTTCTACATCATAAGAAAATATATCCTTGTTTATTTCCCCTTTGCTGCTTTTTTCTGTAAATTCATTAAACGACATATTCCATTTAGCCTCGAATCCTTCTAATTCATTATTCAAATCCTTAAGTTTTAACACCAGATATTCACTAAGGATTTGCTTCAAAGCAATTTCCAAATCAGTACTTTGGGTTGCTTTAATTAAAAATTCGCCCAACTTTGGTGATAATGCAAGCATTTATACCTCCTTTCACAACTTCCATGATAACAGTAACAATTCCCCCGCAAGACGCAAAAGAGACTGTCTTTAAACTTATTAACTTATTCGAGCTGTGCGGGTAGTCATTAGCCGGTTAGCCATTAGCGTTTAGCCGTTAGCATTGAAAAGGGGTGGAAATGAGAGATTTTAAAGAACTTAATCAACAGGTCAATGAGGTAAAGAGGATGTTGAACAGTTTTATCCAAAAGCTAACCGCACAGGTCGAACTTATTCATGTATATATCAAGCAGCCAAGACGGGCTAAATGCCCGCAACCCCGCAAAAAAACAAATGACATGAGCCACCTTTTTGTTAGCAAGATGGAAGCAAAAAACCCATAAAACAACTGATTGATGCTGTAATTCGACAGAAGAATACCTGCTTTTAAAATCAGCCAAACCACCTTCCCATGTGAAATCAAATTGAGCTGAAGATAAGTTTTCTCTTTAATAACCTTTGGTTTGCTACGCATATTCCATAATTTAAAATTAAAAATTACTTTACTCCGTAAAGAAAATACTTCCAGGCTGGTACGATTCTAATTATTTTTCCATTTTTTTCTATTTTATCTTCCTCGTCCATGGTAACGATTATACCGCCCTCAAGATCTAACTCCTCAAAAGCTTTAAACAAAGCCCGGCACTCTCTTTGCCTGGTTTTTTCATTCTGCATATCTGCACAAACCTGTAAAAGTTTTTCTGAACCAATTGCATCGGGACAGAAAAAATCAACCTCCAGACCATTTTTAGTTTTATAGTAGTAAACTTTTTGCTCAGCCTGCAGAAAGGAGCAAAAAACCATATTCTCCAGGTAGCGACCGATATTGGCAGAAAATGAAAAAGCTGCAGAAGCTGTCAACCCATTATCAATACAGTAAATTTTCTTTGACGCACGCAGTTGTTTTTTAAGCGAAAAATCATATCGCTCCAACGTATAAAGTAAAAAAGCATCATTAAAAAAGCCCACATAGTCTTTGACTGTTTTGTCAGATAAACCAACCACTTTAGTCAGGCTGTTGAAAGTAAAAAGACTACTGATATTTGAAACAAGATAGTAGAATAATTTTTCAACCTCATAAGGTTTTTTCAATTCAAAACGAGGCACAATATCCTGATAAAGAATATTTTTTGCATAATTGAATAAAATATCTTTTTTTAGAAGTTTTTTTCCTGCCAGTACAACTTCAGGAAAACCACCTTCAGATAAATAATTATCACATAATTTTCTCAATCTGTTACGATTGCGAATGGCCTGTATTGGTGATGCCGCCTGTTCACCTCTGGCCAGCAGGTATTCATTAAAGTCAAAAGGATACAGCGTCAGCGGAAGCGTCCGCCCTGAAAGCAGTGTGACCAGCTCTGAAGAAAGTAATTGTGAATTTGAACCCGTGATAAAAAATTTTATATTTTCAGTTTCATATTTTGATTTAATAAATACCTGCCAATCGCTAAAATACTGTAATTCATCAAGAAAAAAATAAATTGTTCCATGAGGATCAACAATTTTTAAATAATCATCATATATTTTTTCAAGATTACGGATATCTTCGCGATATGGAGTAAAATATGGATTCTCAAGATTGAGAAACAGGATATTTGAGGGCAAAACATCTTTTTCCCGGATAAGATAGTTTATGGTCTGCCGCAGCAATGTACTCTTGCCGCAGCGTCGAACCCCGACAATAGATATGACCTGCCGTGCATCAATATATTTCCTGACCGTTTCCATTGCCTTTCGCGGAATGCCGGGTTCAAAAAACAGATTATCCCAATGGGGATTTTGATCAACAATAACATCTTCGAACATTCGGAGCAAACTCCCTCTCTTTTCTATTTTTTACGGAGTTTAATCCGAATTATTACGTTTGTCAACAAAAAACAATTATGAATTTTAAATTTTGAATTGTAAATTATAGAATTCCTTAATTCAGCCTTCATCATTCAAAATTCATCATTTTCTTATAAAAAGAAAGTTGAAAAACATCCACCTGCACCTTATTATGTATTTTTTTGGTCCCTGTAATTTTTTGTACAAATAAATAATATCAATGGCAAATTAATACGTCTTCTCTTTGAGAATATCGAGTTTTTATTTATCAGCCACAATTCAAAATTTAAAATTAAGAATCGCCTTCCAAGACCGACCTAAAAACATCAACGGTCTGCTTTGCCACCTTATCCCAGGTAAACTGACGGCCATAAGCTGATATCATTTCTTTGCCCCAGTTTTGTGACATTGCTTTTTTCATTATGGCAGTAAACTCTGAAACGCTATCCGGTTCACATAAAAACCCAAACCTGTCATCTTTTATTAAATCAGGGATAGCTCCCACAGTTGTCGATATAACCGGCACGCCACATGCCAGGGCTTCATGAATGACAACTGGACATCCTTCTCTTTGAGATGGTAAACAAAAAAAATCAGACGCATTGAGCCACCAATATATTTGATCATGAGGCACAGGCCCAACAAATTTAACACTACCTTTCAATCCCAAGCTGACAACAAGTGCCTCAAGCCTCTTTTTTAAGGGCCCATCTCCAACGATATATATCGTTAATTTACTATCTGCTACCAATGAGACTGATTTAAGCAAAATATCCAGATTCTTTTCCTCTGATAAACGAGCGACACAAACACCAATTATTTTATCAGAGGTCAACCCGAGTTTAAATCTTGCTTTTTTCTGATCTATTACAGGAAACTTATTTAAATCTACTCCATTTAATATTACTGAAATTTTATTTTTATCCACATGGTATTCATTAACAAGTTTATGTTTTAAATCATTGCTTACAACTATTATTTTATCAAGAAGTTTAAACGCGTTAATATATTTTTTCTTATGACTTTTTTTCCCGTAATATTCAATAGCCTCATTACCATGCACTACTCCAACAAACTTTATACTATATTTTTTAGCATACCTGGCGGCTGCATAAGCATCAGGATAAATCCATTCAACATGCATAATGTCACAATCTGGCTTTTTATTTTTCCAAAATCGAAAACACATAATATAATATGTTATCCACCTTAATGGCCATAGTAATGAAGGTAAGCCAAAATATTGGGGGTGCAGCACCTTAAGGTAATCAAATTTTTCAACAAATGGGGGAATATTATTTTTTAATAAAGGAACATATGATACAGGCGCCACAATATCCGTCTTAAATAGCAGGGACAATGCCTTTGCTCTTTCGACCATAAAAGGCACACTGAATGGTGTAATAGTATTCGGAAACATATGGCTGAGAAAAATAATCTTCAATTTTATTTATATGACCTCATTTTTTAGAATTTTAAATTTAGGAATTCTAATAATTTATAAAATGGCGTTAAACGATATCTCCTTTTCAGATTTTGTTGTACGCGACAGAGCATGACAGTTATTAAAAATTAACTGGCTTTCGAAATTACTGAAACAATCTTTTCGCACACTTTGTCCCACATCCAATTTTTTAACGCTTCACCAGTTGCATTATGTGAAAGTTGTTTTAAAAGCAGAGGGTTTTCAATTAGAGAGATCATCGCATTTGCTAAAGATTCAATATCTTCCTGAGGCACGATAATGCCACATTTTCCGGCTAAAACCGGTTCAGGCGCACCACATGTTTCAGTTACTATCGGAACCAGACCATAGGACATAGCTTCAATGGTTACATGACCCGCTCTCTCATATCTCGAAGGTAAAATGAAAATATCAGACGAGCCTAATATTTTTTTAAGTTTGTCAGCTTCACAATATCCATGAAAAAGCAAACCTTTAGTCAAATCACCTGAATATTCTTCACTATTCATACCAGCAATATTCAATATTACGTCAGGATATTTTTCCTGTACTATTTTAAAAGCAGAGATTAAAATATCCAGCCCCTTTATAGGAGAGTTGCGACCCACAAATACAAAATGAGGAGGATTATTAAAAAAGCCTTTATCTTTCTTTTCTATAGTCAAACAAGGTCCCCATCCTACATCAATTATTTTTTCTGATTCGATTTCACATTGCTCAATATGTTGTCTTTTTGCCCATTTGCTGAAAGTAAAAATGCGCGTGGCCTGTTTATATGCCTTTTTTTGCATCCCGGAAAGCCATTGTCCGAATCTTGGACAATACCAATAGGGATTATTGGGGTCATATGCCCCATCGAGATAAAAAAAAATCTTCGGATCACCGAACAAAGAATAATCATAGGAATTCATTAGCCCAAACTGCAAAACAGCATCAACTTTTTTACTAAATTTTTTGATTGCATTATTACCATTTTTTTTTCTGAAAAAAACTGCAAGGGGATTTCTATAAAATTCGTTTTGCCACAGTTTTCTGTTCAAATGAAAAGAGACAAGCGCTGAAATGTATTTTTGCCACCATTTAATTGAAACCCCCGACAGATCAATCTCAACTACTTCGCAAAATTGTGCACAACCCTCTGCAATATATTTGCCTCTCCTGTCTGTATAGATGACGGCGAGTTTCATGTTTGCTCCTTTTAATCCAAACTACAAATAACAATAGGGTTTGATGACCAAGTCCCTTACTTTGTTTGGTGCTTTTTCCAGACCCAATTCAACAGCCTTAACAAGGTTATACATTTCGCGGGAAGTCACGTAATGCAAAATATAATCTTTGCCATCATTATATTTTCTTTCCAAGTACCCAAAAGCTCTGTCAGCGGATTCTCCAAAATTAGCATCAAAGCGAATTTTCCTTCCAGCGTGTGTATGCAGCTTAATAAACCTCCAATTGGGCTGACCATTAATTGCAATTGAATTTTTCACCCAAAAATCCACTCTCTCCTCAGTCGGAGGGTTATTAAAATCTAAATCAGAATATTCAATTGCGAGTTTCATTTTTTTATTTTTATCAGTACGGAAACCAATGATCCCCTGTATTATCATTAAATCATTCGCTGGGGGCTTCTGCCCGCACTTTACAGGAATGCCCCAATTATATGATTTTGGCCTACGAGGATCATCGTGTGCATAATAAATTTTGTTAACAATTGCAGGCTGACATTGCCCAAGAGATGGAAAAGTAAAATCTGCATAACATCCACACTCACGTAAAATAGTCAATTCATCATTTACCCCGCATATTGCATCCCCTGCAGAATTATCAAGCGACCAGTCACCATGGATAAAACCAAACCGCGGCTTGCCATCGGGCTGACTGAAAATTCCATATTTCCCGTAATCATCAATACATTTTAAAATTTTTTCTCTTAAAGTCTGCGATGTATCCGGGAATGGATCCATTAGATTATGATGAAGGTGCATCTCGATATCACCATAACCCCACTGGCACAGCTCAACAATGTGGGGCAGCAGACTGTGGTCTAAATGAGGTGGATAAAACCATGTATGCTGAATTGGTTTGCCGTCTGCATCACAATGTTTATCAGCAAATTTCGGATAGCTGCGTTTCCATTCCAATACACGTTTTAATGCTGTAGAATAAGGTACATGGCCATTAAATGGTTCAAAATGGTCAACTACGCAAAGAAAGATGTGAATCGGTTTACCGGGGTCAGGTTTTTCTCTATACAGCAACTGTTGCCATAAGTAATAAGGCAGCCAGTATCTTAATCCTTTTCCTGAAATGTTCATTAAACATACCTTGTTAATTCATTTTCCAGTTTAGCTGCAAGCATATTCCATCGAAAATTTTCCCATACCCTTTTTTTTCCATCTTTACCCATAGCTTTTGCCTTATCAGTATTAGTTAATAAATATATAATTTTTTCAACCAATTCTTCAGTTTTATAAGGATTTACATTATAACCAGTCACACCATCTTCAATAGCCTCTATCGCTCCTCCAGCACTACCGCCGATAGCAGGTCTGCTTGAAGCAGATGCCTCTAAAAATACAATACCAAAGCCTTCTGTATCGCCATCGTCTAAAATCCGGTTAGGCATGACAAAAACATCTCCACAATGATGAAAAGCACAGATATCCTTATCCGCTATAAAGCCACAGAACTTCACATAATCCTGCAGATGATGCTCCTCAACCAACGATTTTAATTGTGGCAAATATGGCCCTGTACCACCAATTAAATAAATGACATCAGGAATTTTTTTGATGATTTCCGGCATTGCCCGAATAACAAGATCATGCCCTTTTCGTTTATCAAGCCGGCCTACGGTATACATAACTTTTCTGTCACTGACCCCAAACTGTTTCTTGCACTCATTTTTATCCATGTGCTGGAAAAACTTTTCTTCAACTCCAGGATAGGCGATAAATTCCGGTATCTTTTTCCCCAAAAATTCCTGCAAACGATTATGAGTAAAAAGAGAATTGCAAGCATAAGCATCCAGACGGTTTATCAACCAGCGAAACAAACCATTTGATTTCAGATTAATTACCGGGATATCTTCACCATGAAAAATACAGATAAAAGGCAAATGAAGTACCAACTTTAACGGCAAGAGAGAAAAAAAATAAAAAAAGGATGAATGGGCAAAAATCACATGGGAGATGTGTTCTTTTTTGATAATCTTAAACAGAGTTGTACAAAAAGAGAAAAAAAGTAATGGGTGTTTTACAATGGAAAAAACATTCAAATCTTCCGGAATTTCCGTTACCCTGTAAACTTTTTGCTGCTTCAGGCCCAATTTATCATCAATCTTATCTGTCTCTTTTTCATCCCCCTGCTTTCGGGTCAAAACTACGCAGGAACCCGGCAGCATATTCTGAACATAATGAAAAGAATACTGCTGTACACCTCCCATGCTGGGGGGGAAGTTTTTGACAACCCAAAGCAACTTCAAATGACTTGTTCTCCCAAAAGCTTTAAAATATGACTCTCTATTATCTTGGTATGTTTCTCCTGAGTAAAATTTCTTTTCACAGTAGCAATAGCCTTTTTTTTCTGTTCTTCCCACCAGACAGGATTATCAAAAAATATTTTCACCTTTTCTGTCAGATCATCAACATCATTAGCCTGACAAAAAAGACCGCCCTCACCATCTTTAAAAATTTCAACAATGCCGCCAACGGCACTGGCCACCACTGGCGTTCCGCAGGCCATGGCCTCGATAACAACCCGGCCAAAAGGTTCCCTGATGGAAGGAACCACAAGCAAATCACACAAGCTCATCAGGTCTGGAATATCATTGCGAAATCCCAAAAATTTGACCATATTCTCAATACCGTAATCAATTACAGTCTGCCTTAGTTGCTTTTCATATTCTTTATCTCGGCTTGTATCACAACCAACAATTAAGTAAACGGCATTAATGCCCTGTGAGGAAAGAGACTTTACCATCTCCAGAAAAAGATGCTGGCCTTTGATTTTTTTTAATTGACCTATAATTCCAATTACATGAGAGTTATTGGCTATTGCTAACTTATTTTTCAGTTTTTCAATGGGTCGTGGGAAATGTTTGCCTAAATCAATACCATTATGGACGAAAAAACATTTTTCCCGATCGAGCCACGGAGAAGTTTCCAATACTGCCTCCATTGTTGCTTTGGAAGGAAACAATATTCTGTCCGCCCTGTCAGCCTTAATCCAACTCAAACTCGCATCGTCTTCATGAATATGCAGATGGAGTATAATCGGCAGTCTCAACAACCTGCATACAGGAGCCAAAAACTTAAATTCAGAACCGGTTCCAACATTTACATACACCAGATCGACACCCAATCTCATTAATATCCACAACAGTCTGATCAGCGCAACTGCGATTAAAAATACATTTTTTTTCTCGAACGGGGGCAATGATAAAGGGCAAACCTGGATATTCTGTCGGATATCTTGTTTATCCATTCCAGAAGCCGGGTCAAAGCATAAATACGGGCTGACCTTATGAGTATCAATGGTATTCAGCAACGCCAGTAAATTAACCTCTGCACCGGAAAAAATTTTACTCTGGGTTATGAATAATGTGCGTACCGGCTTTTTATGCATAATATTATCAATATCCAGGATAGTTGTTCACGCTGTAACTGTTTGTAAACTATGAAAATTTACTCTGACGCCTTTCGGCTATAATATTTACCGACCAATGCCCCGAAATACTTTGTTGCGACAAGAATGAGTAACGTTTTCGGTTTCCGCCCCCAGTGCCAGGCTTTTTTCAGCCAGTAGTACGCAGGATTCAAATCACCTACCTTCAAATTGCTATAAGCTGTATCAAAACATACTTGATATAATCTTTTCTTCATTTCCCTTTTTCCAACTAACTTATCTACATCAGGAAAATTTTCCACAGCTTTTAATATAGCTAAAGCTGTACGATTTTCCATTATGGAATTATTTTTTGAAAAATTTTGAGAATGCACCCTATATTTATTAAGAGGCGATGGCACAAATCCTATAGAATAATAATAGGAAATTCTTAACCATAAATCATAATCATCAGCCCCCCATAATGTTTCATCAAACAGCCCTATTTTGTCAAAAATTTCTTTCTCCATCATTACAGAGGATGGACTAATAAATGTTCCATTTAGAAATAACTCGTTAAAACACTTGCCTGATATAGATTTGGTCTTCCGCCATTTCAAAACCGACGGATTGACAACAGTGCTATTTTTATCAATGATCATAAAATCATTATATATAAATGAGTAGCTATCAGACTTATGGAAATATTTAACACGCTCCTCAATACAAGTGGGCAAATAAACATCGTCCTGATCCAGAAAACTGATCAAATTTCCTTTACAAAATTTTATACCACAATTTCTGGCCGATGCTTGACCGGCATTTGTTTGACTAAGACGTTTCAATCTTGAATCCAAAAAACTGTCAATTATCTGCTGTGAACCATCCGTGGAGCCATCATTGACACATATGAGCTCAAAATCCTGAAAACTTTGACTCAATACACTTTCAATAGCCTCAGCCAAAAATTTCTCTCCATTATAAACAGGCATTATCACACTGACTTCCGGCATATTATCCCCTTTTGCAAACGTCCCTTAATAAACAGTTTAACCTCTCTTCGTTCTTTCTTGCTTAAAAATACCAAAAATCCTAATATCAGCATGACGCAAATATGAATGATAAATATTCTCAACAAAGAGAAATAGTTTTCCTGCACTCCCCGGCCCAGGAAATACCAAACTGGTGCCAGCAAAATACAGGTTTGCATACTTGCACCAGCAACTCTGCCTAACAGCCGGAATGGACTTGTATTGATCACCCTGCACGCATAATAAGGTTTCAGGATAACATCAAAAATAATGCACGGAATTGCCGTTCCCCAGGCCACCCCCACAGCCCCGATCTTATAACCAAGGATGAGACTTAATATAAGATTCATCCCTCCTCTCATGGCATCCAGGATAGTAGCCAGGCGATGTTTGCCGGTAGAATTCAGGACAAAAACACTTGGGAATACACCATACGCCAATATCATTGGAGCAATCAAAATTGCCGTATAAAGGTACGAGGTGTTAAAATGCGGGCCAAGCCAACAAACGAGAAATGTTCGTCCATAAAGCAGCACCAGACCTCCGGCAAAAGTAGCTATAATAGTCCCCAACTTTGAGCCCAAAGTGAGCCATCGTTCCAACCCCTCTAAATCCCCAGCCCCCTCTTTCTGACTGAACAAGGGGAATAATACTCCCTGGGTAGTTCTGAAAAATTCTCCAAAATAATTAGTCAGGGTTAACGCTACGCCATAGTAAGCCACAGTGGTTACGTTGGATACAAGAGCCACGACATAAGGATCAAGCCTGCTGGTCAATATATTGGTGATGGCATTGATAAACGTAACAAAAGCAAATTCCCCCATCTCCTTAATTTTGGACAGACTGAAAAATTTTATTCCCAAGCTGAACTGGCGATCTATTTTTATACATGTAAATGTTTTGACAGCCAACTCACCGACCCCTGCCAGCGCGGAGACAATTACAAGGCCATAAAGTCCATAACCCATTTTCAGAAGGACAATTATGGCCACAGTCCTGAAAACAATTTCGCCAAACTCAATATAACGTTTCAGATCAAAGCGCAGATGAGCACTGAGAACACCATCAAAAACTCTTAACGGAAATGATAGGCCTATGGAAAGTCCAAGAATGATAATTGCGAACTTGAAAATAAAAAGATTGCTTTCGCTTGTAATAAAAAAATGCGCGCCCCATGCGGCGCCAAAGGATATGGCGATAATAAACAACCCCAATCCACACAGAACAAACAAGGCACTGTTTATGTAGTATTTAGCGTTATCATCACAGCCCGCTCCAATCTCCCTGGAAACAAAACGCAATACCGCCCCGCTGATGCCAAAATCAAGCATTCCATAATAGCCTACGAATGCAGAAATAAGTATCCAGAAGCCATAATCATGTTCGCCCAGCATCCTGATAATAAACGGCATCAGGAAGAAGGAAACGGCTATGCGGCTGAACAGTACAACTGCGCTTAAAAAGGAGCCTTTAACTACCAGCTTATTGGTACTCATCTGTTCATCCAGTTTAGCAATTCATGAAGTACCATTTTACGTGACTGTGGAAACATGATGGAATGATCAGTATCAGGCAGCGAAACAATTTTACAGGTGGGAAATTGCTTTTTATGTTTATCTAAAATTTTTTGCTTAAACTCTACATTAAATTCAAATGTTTCATTATCAAGCTGCGGCAATAAAAAGCAGATATTTTTTTTCGCCTCGGCGATTATCTTGAAACTTTTCCAGAACAGCATATTAAAGACCGGATTTTCTGGAATACTGGTTGGATGGGGAAAAATTATCGAACAACTTTTTCTCACCAAAAAGTTTAATTGAACAAAAATACTCCCGAAAATTAATTTCATATCCGATTTGCCACTTAAAAAACGAAACCAGCTTGAGAGCTGAAAAAATTTACGATGATATTGTTTACTGGTGTTTCTGGCATCAAGGACACCAATTTGAGATTTACTGTTATTCGTTATGGAAAAGCGCAATACCGGCGCAGCTATCAAAATATAACCCTGGATATTTTTTAATCTTTCCGCCCCGGCTGCCAAAGCGGAAATACAGCCCCCACATTCTCCCAATAAGAAAATATCATAATCAACAAAACGTTTAATGGCCCAGTCTATTACGCTGAGAGTATCATTGACAAAGCAGCCATCCTGAACCCGCTGAAAAAATAATCTGACCGGGATATCCTGTTCGCACTCGCCTTGACTGTCACCAGTGCCATGCTGGTCAAATCTGAGAACTGTTATGCCCTGCTCGGCGAGGCGATCTGCCACCCACCGCAAATGGTCTCCTATCTCCCCTTTGGCAACTATCCCTGATTGACACGAAATCACAAGGCGATTCTGGTTATTTTCCTGACATGGTTTAGTCAGAATACCATACAGGAACAAACCTTCTTGGTTTATAATCCGAACAACCTCTTTCTGTATATCAACAGCCATTTGTCTTTATCCATTTTATTACACAGGCATTCAAACCAGAGAGGATCGGAGTCCATATTTTTTTGGTAGTCCAGGAAAACCTGGTCTTCACTGGTTCGATTTCATAAGTGGCATTTTCACTAAAATCAGCACACCAATTGCTAACCTGCCGGGCTGGAGCAACAGGTTGTTTATTTTTATAAAAATTAACAAGTAATGCCTTGCCTAGAAATAACTTTAACTCAGCGGATATATCAAAACCCTGTAATTGTCGTAAAAATGTCAAAGTCGTTTGAAAACCGTAAATGGATATTGTCTTTCCTTTTTTTAAAATTTTCCAAATATCGTCCTCTTTCATTAAAGTGTTGCCAAAATAATCACGTTGAGCAATAATGTTGGCGCGTATATAATTTTTTATAAATTTTTCCAGATTATAAACCGGCTCACAAAGAACGAGTTTGGTAATATTATTTTTGTTAGCAGCCTTTAAGGCAAACAAGGCACCCAGCCTGAAACCAAGCAAAATTATCACATTAATCCCAAATCTTTTTTCAACCTCTATTAAAGCAGTATCTATATCGTCAAGCCTGCTGTTAATATCAAAATCAGCAAATTCACCAAAGCTCTCCCCTTCCCCCCGATAATCAAAGCGCAAAACCGGGAACCCGGCCCCGGCAAGGGAACGGGCCAGGTTAACGCTTTCCCGATAACACCGCAGCCTTTCATGGCCGACTGGCGGGACAATTACTATACCGGTTTCCGACATATTAGACCTTGGAATATAACTGCACCCATAAAGATAATGACCTTGCTGGTTGTAAAAGAAAAAACAGTCTTCTAAAATTTTATTCATCAGCAATTAATCCCTGCTGTTTTAAAATATTTTTTCGAACTGCCGTTATCAGCGCAATCATTACATACAATATCTTGAAATAGATCCTGTTTGAAAAAAAAGCGCATACCCAAAAACCCGCAAGTGTAATAATCAAATATTTATATATAATAACTGATTGGATGGTCATATTATCACGATTTAATTTAAAGAATTTCCATGCTTCCCATAGCGGAAAAATTGTGAACATTACAAAAAAAATACCGCCTGGAATACCGGTTTCAGCAAACGCCTGAATCAGGGTGTTATGCGGTACCAGACCTCGGATACCTCCATAGCTTCTCATTTCATAAGCAGATTCGCCAGGTCCTACCCCAAGAAAAGGATGCGCCTTAACCATACGCAGGCATGCTTTCCATTGAAGGATACGATTTTCCGATGAATCATCGCCTGAAAGATGCCCTGGCATCAAGTCGCTTCTTGTAAGAACTGTGGCAACCCCAAAAGTAACAACAGAAAATATTAACAGGATTAAAATAGACAATCGGATAAAACGTGATATTTTTTTCATAAATAAAATACTCAGACAACCAACAGACATCAACCCCAAAAGTCCATTACGAGAAGCACTAAGCAGTATATTAAACGCAAAAAAAGAAGCAATAGCTATAAAAAAATATTTGATAATAGTTGAGTTTGAAGATTCTCCCAGACATAAGGCCAGAGGGATTGCACAGGTTAATATCAAAACAAGATCATTAGGGTTCTCATACCATCCAAAGCCCTGGGGCCGCAAACCAGGATGATAATTGATGATAACATCTGAAACTGATTTATACGAAAGATAAAATATTGCTGCGACGACCATTAAGATAATTGACTTTATTTTTTTTTCATCGGTACAGGACATTACTATAATTACATATATAATAATCAAGTTTAACCAGATATTTTTAAATGTATCTATTCCGCCATGGAGCCATATAGCGCTGGAACTTATTACCTGCATCGTCGCAAATAATAAAAAATAGCGCACATTAGGCACAGACAATAAAGGTATGTCAGACTTTTTACCAGCCAGCAGGAATGAAATAAGCGCTATAATGGCAGAGTATCTGTATGGCCGATAAGGCGCTAAGACCGGAAAAATAAAAACAGGCTGGAAAAACATAATAAATGTAAAAACATTTAAAAAGAAAAATGCCATTTATATTTTTCGACCTTTCAGAATATCAAAATATAGTTTTTCGTAGTCTAACACCATTCTAATAATGGAATATTTATTTTTTACTATATTATGCGCATTAGCACCCATTGTTTTGCGCAATTCCAAATTACTACTCAACAGATCAATCCTGTCTGCCAGCCCTAACACATCATTCTGTTCAATCAGAAAACCGACCTTTCCATCTATAACAAGTTCAGAAGTACCAACAGATCTTGTGGCAATAACAGGCAAGCTGGAAGAAAAGGCTTCAAGAATTACATTTGACATACCCTCATGACGGGATATGCTTGTTGATATAAATATATCCATTGCAGATAAAAGTTGAGGTACGTCATCTCTGTTACCGAGAAAGGCAACATTATTTTCAAGGCCATTATCTGTAACAAACCGGCTTAATTTAGCATGGTCTGTTCCATCACCAATAAATATTACACATATTTTATTATCAGATTTTCTATTTTTAATCTCCATTAAGGCTTTTAAAAGCATCATTTGATTTTTTTCCGGTTTTAAAGAGCCTGTGCAGCCTATTACAAAGCTGCCGTCATCTACTAAAACCCCATACTTTTTTAATAGTTCTTCACGGATATACGAGCAATCATAATTGCCGGTAAATATGTCTGTATCAACACCGTTAGGGATTACTTTTATTTTATCAGGCGCTATACATAGATTCTGCACAATTCGTTTTTTAAGGGATTCAGAAACTGAAAGAGTCAGGTTGCACATGATGGCAAGAATTCTTTGGAGTATAACCTGGTGCGGCTTTAAAAAAAACGAGCCGTGTTCACCGTTAATTATCACAGGGACTCTGGCCAATCTGGCAGCGGCAATGCCTACATACGACCCGCCGGCAAGGCCATGGGTATGAACTATATCCGGCATAGATTGCCTGAAATATCGTTTCATTTTCATGGGATCAAAAACCGGTTTTCCCTCAGATAAATTCAGACATACCATTTTAACATCATCGCGAAGCCGTTTTGCCATTGCTCCGGCAAATTTCAGGCAGCAGACTGTCACATCAAACATCTCCCTGTTATGCCTGTTGCACAGGTTTATAATCCCGTTTTCCATTCCGCCGGTGCCAAGAGTGGTTACTATATGAACTATCTTTATTTTTTTTGTCAGGTTGCTCATAAAGCTTGGCATGTAATTCATTTTAACCATTACGAACTTGGTAAAAAAAGTGCAGCTGCATCACCGATTAATTAGTATCTGCTGAATTTCTATTGTACCATGTTTTCAGGTAGTTAGTCATGGTTACGTTCGACTCTTTGCGAGACATCAAAAACGGCCTTTTCATATATAGCGGCAACAGGGAAACTATGACAATTCCTTCTTGGGCAGCAATAATATGGAAATCCCTAACCAGCTTAAAATACTACGAATATAGAAATTCAGCAGATACTAATTAGACTGTATATTATCGGTTTAAAATCATCTAAAATTGACAACCCATCTTTTAAGGCAGGATTCATCAATTCGAAAATTAAACGAAACTTTTTTTTAAATCTTTTCTCTTTTCTTATATGTTCAACAATTGATAAAATATCTTTATGGATAAAACGTACTTTAACACCTGTTTTATAATTGAGTACAGGCTCATAATCCTCATCGAGGGCGGACAAGACATGCAACACTGGAAAATTAACGCCACTAAACACAGCAAGGGGAAGAGAACCCCAATAACGGGGATTTATCTCTATGATATAAAACTTTTTCCTATTAATATCATATTTAAATTCCACCATACCTAAACCCATCCAATCCAGCGATTCAAAAAGAGACCGCCCTATTTGAACTAACTTCTCTTCATAAACACTCTCACAACAACTACTAGGTCCACCTGTAATAGGGTATTCTCTAATTCTTTTATGGCAAAATTGTGCTTTAAGTCTACGTTCTTTATCAAATAACGCAAAGTACCCATATCCTGTTCCATTGATGTACTCCTGAATAATTGGATATTCTTCTATTTTGTGCATCCTGGAATATTCAGAAACTAATTTTTGACAAGAATGAACAATAGAATATCTATCTGCCGGATTCCAATGAGTAGATCTGTTATCACCTCGAAATTTAATAATACTAGGAAAAGTGAGGCCAGAAGCTGGTAAATTTTCTATTTGAGATGGATGTTGTTTAGTATATGTTTTTGGGCAGTTAAGCCCAAGTGCTTGAGCATGTTTTGTTAACAATTCCTTATCGTCAGCAATAACTAAACTTTCCATGCTTGGAAGCAAGTAGTTACATTTAATGCTATAGTTTTTAACAACATCCAAAAATTTTCGCATAGATGAAGTAAAAATAGGATTTATGACATCATATTTATGATAATTTTTAGTTAAAAACTTTTCAAAATTATCAGTGTAGTTTTCTTCCTGAATGAATCTTTTTTCAGTAATATACTTCGAAAAAAAACCTACAGTACTATTAAGTGCTTTACCAGTACCAATGGCTGTAACCTGAGCGCCAGCTTTTCCCAAATACTGGATAGCATATAATCCGATGCGTGCTTGAGCATCAGTTGTCAATATCCGAACATCATTTAGCATCTTCATCAAAAATCCTATTTTGCTTGCCTTTTAATAAACGTCTTAGTATACGAAAAAGAATACGGCCAAATTGATAAATTGAAGGAGTTTTTATAAAATTAACAACTTGGCTTGCTTCATCTAACCAAGAAGAAGAAAAAATTTTACTATGTATCTGTCCTGTCCCTTCACGAATTATTTTTTTTAGCTCACAGGGGGAAGAAAGTTTAGGAGTAACTAAATAAGCTCTTCCAATTTCAAATAAAAAATGTGCATCACTTCCTGCTGATCGGCCACGCACTGTAGACAATAACATAGCAGTTTTTGACTTTTTATCATAATTCTTCAAATTCACCCACCGAGAATTTACAATTTCAATAGCATCTAACATATCAATAACGTTTTTTGGATATTGTTTCATGCGCTTGAAAGGATGAGCCAAAATTGCGATTCCATCTTGATCATGGATTTCTTTAATTAAATCCACTGCATTATGTTTTGTTAGAGGCCTGGAAATAAATAATCCAATGATGTCACCAACTTCTGTATGGATTTCACTACCAAAAATCACCCAAAAGTTATCGTTTTGGGAGGAAATTTCAAATGCAGCATCAAAAGAATTATGATCTGTAATAGCAATGCCATTTAACCCTTCTTGCCTTGCATGTTTAATGATGGCATCAACTGAAGATAAAGAATCATATGAATATTTGCTATGAATATGTAAATCAAATTTCATGTTGGGATAACTTAGCCGGTATACTTTTATAAATATTTCGGTTGATCTATTTGATCATTCTTTTCTGACCATACATTGAGTGTCCCATAAATGAACAACTTGTTCTTTTTTATTCAAGAAGAACTCTTCGAAAGCTTTTTTTACTCCTGGATAGAATACTGAATAGTAGTCATGGGAAATCAACACCCCACCTTTTTTAAGACGTGGATAGAAGTAGTTTAGGGCTGCAATTGTCGACTCGTATATATCAACATCTATATGCACAAAACAAAATTCGATATCGGATGGCAAAAAGCCATGCGCTGTATCCGGAAAAAAGCCCTTGTAAAAATGGATATTGGGGTAATCCTTCAGATACTCTCTCACTGAAGATAACGTCGTATCTGAAAAGCTTCCCTTTTTGCATAAATCAACGGTTTCATCAACGTCGGGCATACCATCAAATGTATCAAATAGATGAAGAGCCAGATCCGATTTAATTGAACTAATTAGCTTCGCGCCCCCCCCCTTATACACTCCGAATTCAGCGAGGGCACCGCCTAAACATACTGCTTCGGTCACGTAATGGTAGATATTATATGCTTCTCTTACTGATAAAAGCATTCTTCCTTCTTTGCTAAGTTGCCAATAAATCGCCATAAAACGATTGTCCATTTTCACTATATTGTTTGAAAGATAAAGAATTCTATTCACAAATTCAGGTACAAAACGATTTATCTTTTCCAGTATTGATGTTATACGCATTCGAGTGCCCCTAATCTTTAAAGAAAGTCACAATAAGAATACATGGGTTACCCATATCATCTTTCTGTCGGCTCCCATTTTGCCATTTTATTGCCAATAAAAAAATTATACCATGCACCCATGCTTGCCATGTTTGTCATACATATAAAATAAAAAATCCTCGAAATTTTCATGAAAAAGTTATCGGATATTGATTGTGACCCTAAAAAGGCCAATATATAATAAATAATCTGTAAAAAAAGACAAAATTTATAAAAAACATTCAGGTTAAAAAGCATAACATTAGTGATAAATAATGCTATAAAAAAGAAAGGGAGCAGCCATCTGAACACTTTATGGCTCCAGAGAATAAAAGAAAATTTTCCATACCTGAATATATTTAAAAGGCTTTTTTTGTAAAACAGTGTTGATATGCCATTTGTAAAGGTTCTTGTTTTTCGTGCAAATTCGGTTTTTTGGTTTTCAGTCGGTTTTACGGAACAAATTGCATCAGGTTCATCTACCGATATATAACCCTTTTCCCTTGCAATTAAAGGAAGTGCAAAATCACGTGTTACATAATTCGGCAGATCTGTGCAAAGTTTTTTTCTTGCCGCATAACAGCTCCCGCTTAAACCGATTAATGAATCAACCCTGCTTTCCAGTGTTCTTGTTGCCATTTCGTATCTTACATAAAGGTTTTCACCTTTATTTGTATCGGATTTTATACTTTTATCACGGGTGCTGACACACCCGATTTCCTTAAACTCGAAATGTTTTACCATGTTGTGAATACAATTTTTGTCAAGAACGGTTGAGGCATCGGTAAAGATGATGAAATCGCTCTTTATTTTTTTCAGTCCAAGATTTTCACAATATGTTTTACCCCGCCGATCCTGCGAAATAATGAGATGTACTGCCTTATTCTCAAATGACGTTATTATTTCATGAGTTCGGTCGGTTGATGCATCAGAAACTATATAAACAGCAATTTTTTCTGCCGGATACTCTGATTCAAAAATATTATGAAGCTTGGCAAGGATATTTTTTTCCTCATTATATGCAGCTATTAAAAAAGAAACATGGGGATATTTTTCGAGACCGGTTTTAGAAAATTTGTTCTTTTGCGATATGCGGCCAACAAGATTCAAAACAACATAATACCCAGCATAGGTATATATAATTAATAATAGTGATATAACAAAAAATATTTCTACAACAGTCAGCATAAAAATCACAATTTGTAAATGTTGGACCTGGTTTTAAATTGAAGTGGAAAGGTCATAACATGTAATGTTGATTCCAGATGATTTCACAAGTCAAGTGTTAATAAATTATAATGAAATTATTTCAACCATATTCATTAAATCTTTCTTTTTTACAAATGGATGAGTTGGCAATGTTAAAAGAATTTCACAAAGTTTTTTAGAATTCGGAAAACCGTCATTGGAATTAACAATATATTTTTTAAACTCCTTTATTTTGCTTAAAGGAAAAGGAAAATTTTTGCTAATACCTAAGCCGGCTTTATTCAGTTCATAAAACTTACGGTCACGGCTCTTTGAATCCATACAAATCACAGGAAAACGGATAAAACAAGGCTGTGTTTTTTTTGCAATTTGGGGCAGCGCGACCTTATTGGTGTTTATCAAGCTTTTTGACAGAAGCCGGGCGTTTTTCATACGTTGCATGTTATAGGAATCGAGTTTGATGAAATTTTTTTTCCCAATGCCTGCCTGCAACTTTGAAAAACTAAAACTTTTGAAATCAGGAGCATAAATATTGGCTCCCAACTTTAAAAACGGAAGACTGTTCGGAATAAAATAGAATTCGGGACGTAAAAAAAATGTTATGGCAAAGGCTGTGAATAACATACTAAATTTATTCGGCACTTTCGTGAATGGCAATTTTCTGACATTTTCAGCAATGACATTGGCAAGATCATTTTTTTTGGATACTATTATCCCGCCATGAACAGTTGAAATGCTTTTACCTCTTCCAAGACTGTATATTCCTGCGTCTCCTATTGTCCCAACGCATTGGCCGTTGTATTCGGCACCTGCGGCCTGGGCAGCATCTTCTATAAGAAACGCTCCTTTTGAACGGGTTATCTCAGATATCTCATCAAGCCTTGCCACCAGACCGAATAAATGGACAGGAATAACTGCCAGTGTTTTCTCATCTACCAATCTGGAGAGATGTTCCAAATCAAAATCGAGATATTTCAAATCCACATCGCAAAGCTTGACGGAAAGACCTGAAGCCGCGACTGTTGATGCCAGGCAAAAGCTGGAATAAGCAGGAATAATTATATCTTTTCTGTCAGAGAAGGAAGAGATGGCCTTTAAAATTTGGAAAAGTGCGGCCTTGCCGGATGACAGCAAAAAAATATTATTACAACCGAAATAATCTGCAACCTGTTTTTTAAAAATCCGGATGGAATCGTCATTAAACAGCTCTGCTTTTAATCCGCAAAACAGATCACGAAATTTAACAGGCGCGCCTGACGGAGAAAGCGTTCTTTTCATTATATAAGGTCAAATGTTAAAGGTTAAAGTTATCAACACTGGTCGAAAAGCAATCATCGTTGCATGAGTTCATCAATTTTATCTTGCTTGATTTTCCAGAATATCTTCAATTATTTCTAATAAATTTTACTGGATTCCTGCTGTAATTTTGTTGGGCATCCTTTTGAAAGCAAGTTGCAACTATAGGCTACACAAATTTTTCTTTTTTCTGTTATAAACACCACCGCTATTATGCAGGACAATTTGCCGATATCCTGCGATCTTTTAAAAAAAAATATCGTTTAAATTTGAAATATCAGGCATATTTTTACAACGGCTGCCAGCCGGAAAGTCTGGCAAACATCCACCAGGCAGCCTTTCCCTTTTGCATGCAGCTCTCAATTGTGGTGTGAGCCTTTTCATTTCCATGAAAGCCGGGATGCTCTACCGGCACATGTATATATTCTTTGCCATTCCAATAGTTGTAGGTGGATTGTTCCCACTTGCCGGTCTGCGGACTGAACCGCCAGGTGTCTATATCAGCAAAATCAAAAAGGACACGGTTTTTGTCCTGGCAGCTCTTTACCCATTTGCGAATTATATTATTACATATATAGCGATTATACCCTTTTTTGCCTCCTTGCTGGGCGTGGCCGGTTATGTAAACAAATGTTACATCCGGGTACTTTTTTTCAAAAAAAGCCATTGCATCAAGATATTCCTGCACCTGCCCGGGTGTGTATATCCCCAGTTGCCCACACCAGCACCACATGCAAAGATTGATAGAAGAATTCCTGTTAATAATTTCCTCTGTGCGCGCCCGCCCTTTTGATGAAGCCCAGAACCCTTCCGGAGCCACGTATGGGTTGTCCATAATAGACACCGCAGTTTTGCTCAAAGACAAATGCTTTCTGTCAATGGATAAAGCATACTGTGAATCGTTCTCCATGATTTTTGTCAAACCGAATGTAAGTTGTTCGCCATGCGATGTGTGGGCATAGTAACAACGAATGCGATTTTTTGCCGCTGCTATCATCTGATCAGGAATTTGAGTAAACTCTGTACATGTATGATTGATAATCAAAGGGCTTGACAAAGAGAGCGGCTCCCTTTGTCCTAAAACAGACCTCGTATTTTTATCAATATTAATTAGACGCTATGATATCTAATAATCTGAATATATTTATAATTAAAGCTATAGTGTAAAGCTGTATAAAAATTGGACACGGCAATTTTCATGCCATCGTTTTGTTTAAATTAATTCAATAAGTTAGTGGTAAAATTTATAAAAACATTGTCGAACTCAAATACCGAGGTCTGTAAAAAATATGAACAGGCAGTTCCTGCAAAAAGAACAAAAAACAGAGAGAATAATAGCTCGCATGTAATTTTTCGATATTTTAACATTATTTTTTACCCCCCTACTGAAAGAAAAATATTGTATTCCTTTAATCACAAAGCAATATGTTTTCTGATCACCGGCCCGATTATTTTTGTAATTCCAACCGGCATTTTTTGCCATAGTCTAATAGCTGTATCAAATTTTGATTTGTCAGAAATCTCTTGTTCTACTGGTTTGTCATCCATGGATATATAATGCCAGTAGAGCGGTTCCGGTTTTGCTCCCCACTGCTTTTTAAATTTATATGTCCCCTCATCAGGTGTTGAACGACCGAAATCAAAAAATTTAAAACCATTATCGCAGGCATATGCCAGGAGTGACCAATAAAGAAGTGTATTTGGCCTAAATGCACGGTGCTGCCTTAGAGCCGATGACCATGGGTTTTCCAGTGTGTTTTTAAAGCCTATACCCATACCACATGCCAAGGGGATATTATTTTTATAAACCACACCAATTATTGCTTTTTCTGAAAATTCTTTAAAAATATTTTGTATTATTTTTTTTGAATGGACTGGGGAACCTAAATCCCTCATATTCACTAAAAATACCTCATAAAAATTGTCTAATAACTCAACCCCACCAAGTCGAAAATTTAATCCCATTTTTTTTGGTTTTTTTATCTTGGTTCTGAATTTGGATTTAAATGATTTCATCAATGCTTCAGAAGAATCCGGCAATTCAAGCAGCATGCGAACCTTATGTGATTGTATGGTATGGCTCAAAGATGACAGCTTATTGCCCAAGGAAGTATTTTTTTGATCATCAATTGATAAGTTTGAGCTGTCAGATAGCCATGTAAGTGGTTGTGCCTGGCGAAGTTCTATGCTTTTGACTTTGAGTTTTTGCCCAAGTTTAACGGCTTCGGTCAGAAGAACTTTTTCGATTTCCTCATTGTCAGCCAAAATGCCTCCCATATCAAAAAAAGGAATTGATACAAGGCTGTTACCAAAAAAAAAATTCTTCATATGAACAATCGGAAGTATTCCGACAACACCATTTGTTAAATTTTGAATTGGTTTGTCCAACGAACTATGCTCATTCTGCTCACAGGTATTTGAGCTGTTTACAGCCATCAGGTAGTAAGTCTTGTGGCCATAGGTTTTTTCGATAACATTTTTCCAGCCGGACAGATGGTAAAGGGTTGCCTTGGGGTGTTTGTTCACATAGGCATCCCATGCGTGGGCATGAATTGACTGAATTATATTGACTCTAACTCTCACTTTTTAGTCTCCATCTTGTGTGTGGCCTGTTGATTTGGAATTGTGCTGACACTTTCCAAGTCCAATTTCCCCATACTTTGATTTTGAGCATACTAAATACACACTCAACCCAAATAATATTCCAAGCAAATCTAACCCCAAATCCATTATAGTGGCTGAACGGCCTGGGACAAAATACTGATGAAATTCATCCGACACAGCGAATAACAGCAAACATGCTAAAATTAATGCAATATATTTTTTGCTATGCCTCTCTTTTTTCCCAGGCTCCAATGCTTTTAACCAAAAAAAAGTCAACAATACAAAAACCGGAATATGCGCGAGATTACAAATAATTCTTTTAAGTAGTGATGGATTCCCAAAAAATGACTGGCCCTGGATGGATGACATCCATATTATTGCCACCGTTATTGTGAAAGAAAGCAAAAGGTACGGAAAATTTATTTGTATTTTATTTTTTCTCATCAACCCCCATGGCCTGTCGGGCACAACAAAACATAAAAATGAGATACCATATTAATAGCTTGTCGCCCTAAAAACAATACTGTTTTTCTCTCCATAATGAGGAATCGTAACAAGGTTTGAACTTATAATTCATCATTCAAAATTAATAATTTTCACATCAAAGATGGTTTCACCTTTGAATATTTCATGCCGTTCACAGAACCTTTAACGCTGTTTAACCAGCGCAGCTTCCATCAATAAGCTTTTTTAAAAAATCCACTTCTTCTATCCAGTGTTCCCGCATTTTCAACTGTACCTTTTGCGGAAATCCCTTGCATCGTTTCCAGTAATTTAAAAACAAAACTCCTCCAGACATGAACCTGCAGTAACCCTGATATTTTTTGTACATATTCATATCATCTTTTATGTCAGGCTGCGGTCTAAGCCCTAATCTAAATAGTTGATGATCGGCTCTGTCAGTTTGATGTTCATAATATACGGGGCTGTCATGAATAATGGCATAATCGGCATAGAGTTTTTTTATTTCTTTTTTTACAATCTCAATCTGCATTGGAGAAGCTTCTTCGTATTCTGTATTAGCTCCATCCCTTACATCAGAAATACCGTTTTTCAGGCAATACATTATGGTTTGAACATGAAAACAGGCCTGGCAGGCAAAGCAGACAAATTGCATTTGGATAGTCCGGTATTTAAATAGATTTTTGATATAATGACGGTTGTAGATTTTTGAAAATAAATCACTTACATCAGTTATAGAGTGCTGGAATTTATCTGGAAATTTTTCATTTAAAATTGAATAACTTTTTCTGCTGTTTTCTATATTCATTTGTCCGAAATGGCGGAACGTCAGGAGATGAACCTGATCAAACTCAAGGGACATGCGGTAGGCTGTTAAAGAGGAATCGGAGCCACCGGAAAATTGTATGCAGACTTTTTTTTGTTTTTTTGACATTTTTACCTTTTTTTATTAGCCACAGACTCACACGGACGGACACGGACGGACACAGACTATACAGTTTTTTGATGGGCTACATAATAAAACGCTTTATTTCTGCTTTTGGATGTTTAAAATTTACAAGGAGACCGATTTTATATCCGGTGGCTTTCAGGTAGTTCAGTATCTGAGCTTCATGTATTTTTTGCAATGAATCAACAGCTTTGAGCTCTATAATAATTTGGTTCTCTACTACAATATCAGCATAATATTCACCAATTTCAGTGCCTTTGTAATTCACTTTAATCGGCATTTGCTTTTCTGCCTTTAAACCTACTTTTTTCAGTTCGATCATTAAGGCATTTTCGTATATTTTTTCAAGAAAGCCTGAGCCGAGTTCACGATTTACCTCAAATATGGCTCCGTTGATTTTGTATGTTATATCATTTGTTTTCATTTTTTAGCCACAGACTCACACGGACGGACACAGACTATTACCTCTGCCGGCTCGGCAAAAATTGGGCACAGATAAATACAAAAGTATACTGTTCAATAAGAAACGGGGACGAAATAACTTCCACAAGTAGGCGCACAGATTTAGATCGGGCAAAGATGGCCTGAAGCTGTGATGCATAGTTGGGGAAGTTATTTCGTCCTCGTTCCTAACCCTTATAATCTGTTTTCAAATTCATTGATGCTTTTTACCCGAAGCGCCTGGCGATGCAAGGCTTTTAGCTTTTCACGTGAATCTATATTTTCAAGTTGTTTCGACAATTTGGCGCTTGTCCTGCCAAAACGCTCGGTTAAAACTTCAATAATCATTTCCCGGGCTTCTATTAACATTCCCACCGGTATTCCCTGCTGCATTCCCAGAGGTATTCCTTTTTTAATACCAATTTTTTCTACACTTGTTACGTATGGCATTTTGTATTCCTCCTCAAAAGAGATGAGTTTGTCCCAAAACCGTTGGGATAATTCTTCAGGAAGTGACATGATCCAGTCAATAAAAGGGTGTTGCAAAGATTGCTATTATCAGTAATTAAAACAGGTAGTTACGCCATAACGGAAAAATGGGGTTTTTCTGGGTTAACTAATTGATTTTATTATAAAAGTTTTTTTACTTTGCAACACCCTTAATAAATGAAAAAAGCTGAACCACATCTTTTTTTTTATAACCTTTTTGATAAAGCCGCTTTACCAGATCAAACTTTACTCTGGTTCTGGCTTCCGGGTCATTACGGGTCTTCATTGCTTTTAGTTGCGATAAAACTACTATAGCAAACGGGTTGGTGTTTTCCAAAAGTTTTTTTTCGCTATTATTATAATCCAAAATTTTCACTACTGGAAAGCGCAAACTTGCTTCACATCCCCAAATTTCGTAGACAAACCTTTCAGGACGCCATGAAACGGTTTCATCCGTCAAAACCGCCAGACTTGCAACCGGTCGTCGATATCTGTCGTAGGTTCTGTAATTATACACATACATCCGTTCACTAAAATCCGTTTCTTTTGTCCCTTGTACTTCTATGTGAATCAAAAGCCAGGTTTCCTGATTGTTTTTCCGGTATACACTTATCAGTTTGTCGAGATGCCTTCTGCCTGTTTTTGCTTCTTTTACTATGCTCTGAAATTCCTTATCCAGAAAGACATATCCCTTTTTCCAATCCAGGTCTTTTTCAATTTTGGGGAAGAAAAACTTCAAAAATTCCCGGAAATAAACCTCAAGGATATCTTTCCAGGGGCTGTCATAGTCTTGATTGTTTTGTTTCACAACTCTATTTCCTTAAATTTTCCAAAATGGCGGAACGTCAGGAGATGAACCTGATCAAACTCAAGGGACATGCGGTAGGCTGTTAAAGAGGAATCTGAACCACCGGAAAATTGTATGCAGACTTTTTTTTGTTTTTTTGATATTTTTACCTTTTTTTATTAGCCACAGACCCACACGGACGGACACATATTATTATTTATGCCGGCTCGGCAAAAATTAGACACAGATAAATACAAAAGTATACTGTTCAATAAAAAACGGGGACGAAATAACTTCCACAAGTAGGCGCACAGATTTAGGTTAGGTTTGTTCGATCTAAAAGTATAAAAGTTGCAGGAATAGCAAGCTATTTCAAGATTTTTATACTTTTATATCGGGCAAAGATGGCCTGAAGCTGTGATGCATAGTTGGGGAAGTTATTTCGTCCTCGTTCCTAACCCTTATAATCTGTTTTCAAATTCATTGATGCTTTTTACCCGAAGCGCCTGGCGATGCAAGGCTTTTAGCTTTTCACGTGAATCTATATTTTCAAGTTGTTTCGACAATTTGGCGCTTGTCCTGCCAAAACGCTCGGTTAAAACTTCAATAATCATTTCCCGGGCTTCTATTAACATTCCCAGAGGTATACCCTGCTGTATTCCCACCGGTATTCCCTGCTGCATTCCCAGAGGTATTCCTTTTTTAATACCAATTTTTTCTACACTTGTTACGTATGGCATTTTGTATTCCTCCTCAAAAGAGATGAGTTTGTCCCAAAACCGTTGGGATAATTCTTCAGGAAGTGACATGATCCAGTCAATAAATGAAAAAAGTTGAACCACATCTTTTTTTTTATAACCTTTTTGATAGAGCCGCTTTACCAGATCAAACTTTACTCTGGTTCTGGCTTCCGGGTCATTACGGGTCTCCATTGCTTTTAGTTGCGATAAAACTACTATAGCAAACGGGTTGGTGTTTTCCAAAAGTTTTTTTTCGCTATTATTATAATCCAAAATTTTCACTACTGGAAAGCGCAAACTTGCTTCACATCCCCAAATTTCGTAGACAAACCTTTCAGGACGCCATGAAACGGTTTCATCCGTCAAAACCGCCAGACTTGCAACCGGTCGTCGATATCTGTCGTAGGTTCTGTAATTATACACATACATCCGTTCACTAAAATCCGTTTCTTTTGACCCTTGTACTTCTATGTGAATCAAAAGCCAGGTTTCCTGATTGTTTTTCCGGTATACACTTATCAGTTTGTCGAGATGCCTTCTGCCTGTTTCTGCTTCTTTTACTCGATGTTCAAGTTTTTGATGATGAACTTGCCAAAAGCACTTAGCAAGGACAATATTTACGTGATAGAGAAGGTGTTGGCCCCAATCTACCTATAGTTCTTCCGCTCATATGTTTTCCCGATGGCATAAGTCGGAAAACTTTTTTGATAACTTGGCCCATTTCTTTAAGTTTTTCACCGGGATCTTGTTGTTGCAGCAAAGATTTGACACATTCCATCAAAACATCCATTTGAGTTTTTCTTTGCAGACTTCCCACGGTAAACACGGGAGTTTTGTTCTCTATGCAGGCCTCCTGCTCAGGGTGAAGGAGGAGGCAATGGTCTAGCAACAGACTCAAGATCAGGCCTCGGCTTGATCCTTCTTCGTCATATTGTTTGGCCTCTTGTCCCCATCCTTCATAAAGCTTCCAGTCTTCAAAAAAAACCTCTACAAGCCATCTCAAAGAATATGCTTGAATAATGTCAACTGTGCGCCAACTCACATCAGTGGCAGCTAAGTAACGGTATTCATCTTCCCCTTCATATTTAAGAGCTATCACAAAAAGCACATTGCCATCGTGTGCATCAACCTTAAGGCGGGCACTGCTCACTGTTGCATTGACTTTTTCACCGCCTCGCACACGAATGGTGCAATTTACACCTTTGTTAATCATGTTGAAATAATCCGTAATTGTCTTTTTTTTACCTTTGTATCGTATATTTTGATTTGACTTTAATTGGCTGATAATTTGCACTCCTCCCAAAATATTAGAGGCTCCATTCATAAATTCTTTTGAACCGTATAAAGCGTCAGCCAATACACATTTAACAGTAATTTTAGGATAATATTTTTTAAAATTCTCAAGTAAGAGCAGGGCTAATTGAATTTTTTTCGGATACTCAGGGTTAAATGCTGGTTTGACAGGACGCTTACTCTTCGGGAGTCCCTTTTTTTTCAATCTCTCTTCTTCTTTTTTCCAGGCACTAACAACTGGATCAGGCATGTAAAACTTAAAACCAATAGGTACGGTTATAGAGTCTGTGACCAAAAGAAGCAAAACAACTGTTTGCCCATTAACATAACCTCCGCTTGCTTTGTGTTTTTGCTTATGAGCCTTGTATATTCGCTTTGTATTCTTAGAACGGGCACGATCAGACTCATCAAAAACAATTACACCATTTGTGATACCATATTTTTTCAAAATACGCCTGACGCTTCCAACAAGTAAATTGTCCCATGAAATCTTACCCTTACGAAACATCCAAGATAGAGCTGCTAATTTATAATTGCCCAGACTCGCCCGTTCAAATTTTGCCCAACATACAGCATTTACCATTAATATACCGGTAAGACAAAAGCTTAGCCATGCTTTCTGGGTAAATGTTAATCCCGCACCAGGTTTGTATTGCTCCAGGCTATTGTTGAGATCTTCAATGTACTGTTTGATAAATGGTGCAGATTCAGTTAATAGCATTATGAATGGACTCTTTCAAAATTATTAATATTTTTCAATGGCCGTGATTATACTCTCAAGCTTAAAATTTAGCTAATCATAAAAACTTGATCATCGAGTTTTACTATGCTCTGAAATTCCTTATCCAGAAAGACATATCCCTTTTTCCAATCCAGGTCTTTTTCAATTTTGGGGAAGAAAAACTTCAAAAATTCCCGGAAATAAACCTCAAGGATATCTTTCCAGGGGCTGTCATAGTCTTGATTGTTTTGTTTCACAACTCTATTTCCTTAAATTTTCCGAAATGGCGGAACGTCAGGAGATGAACCTGATCAAACTCAAGGGACATGCGGTAGGCTGTTAAAGAGGAATCTGAACCACCGGAAAATTGTATGCGGACTTTTTTTTGTTTTTTTGATATTTTTACCTTTTTTTATTAGCCACAGACACACACGGACGGACACAGACTATTATTTATGCCGGCTCGGCAAAAATTAGACACAGATAAATACAAAAGTATACTGTTCAATAAGAAACGGGGACGAAATAACTTCCACAAGTAGGCGCACAGATTTAGGTTAGGTTTATTCGATCTAAAAGTATAAAAGTTGCAGGAATAGCAAGCTATTTCAAGATTTTTATACTTTTATATCGGGCAAAGATGGCCTGAAGCTGTGATGCATAGTTGGGGAAGTTATTTCGTCCTCGTTCCTAACCCTTATAATCTGTTTTCAAATTCATTGATGTTTTTTACCCGAAGCGCCTGGCGATGCAAGGCTTTTAGCTTTTCACGTGAATCTATGTTTTCAAGTTGTTTCGACAATTTGGCGCTTGTCCTGCCAAAACGCTCGGTTAAAACTTCAATAATCATTTCCCGGGCTTCTATTAACATTCCCACCGGTATTCCCTGCTGTATTCCTTGCTGCATTCCCTGCTGCATTCCTTTTTCAATACCAATTTTTTCTACACTTGTTACGTATGGCATTTTGTATTCCTCCTCAAAAGAGATGAGTTTGTCCCAAAACCGTTGGGATAATTCTTCAGGAAGTGACATGATCCAGTCAATAAATGAAAAAAGCTGAACCACATCTTTTTTTTTATAACCTTTTTGATAGAGCCGCTTTACCAGATCAAACTTTAATCTGGTTCTGGCTTCCGGGTCATTACGGGTCTCCATTGCTTTTAATTGCGATAAAACTACTATAGCAAACGGGTTGGTGTTTTCCAAAAGTTTTTTTTCGCTATTATTATAATCCAAAATTTTCACTACTGGAAAGCACAAACTTGCTTCACATCCCCAAATTTCGTAGACAAACCTTTCAGGACGCCATGAAACGGTTTCATCCGTCAAAACCGCCAGACTTGCAACCGGTCGTCGATATCTGTCGTAGGTTCTGTAATTATACACATACATCCGTTCACTAAAATCCGTTTCTTTTGTCCCTTGTACTTCTATGTGAATCAAAAGCCAGGTTTCCTGATTGTTTTTCCGGTATACACTTATCAGTTTGTCGAGATGCCTTCTGCCTGTTTTTGCTTCTTTTACTATGCTCTGAAATTCCTTATCCAGAAAGACATATCCCTTTTTCCAATCCAGGTCTTTTTCAATTTTGGGGAAGAAAAACTTCAAAAATTCCCGGAAATAAACCTCAAGGATATCTTTCCAGGGGCTGTCATAGTCTTGATTGTTTTGTTTCACAACTCTATTTCCTTAAATTTTCCAAAATGGCGGAACGTCAGGAGATGAACCTGATCAAACTCAAGGGACATGCGGTAGGCTGTTAAAGAGGAATCTGAACCACCGGAAAATTGTATGCCAGACTTTTTTTTGTTTTTTTGACATTTTTACCTTTTTTTATTAGCCACAGACCCACACGGACGGACACATATTATTATTTATGCCGGCTCGGCAAAAATTGGACACAGATAAATACAAAAGTATACTGTTCAATAAGGAACGGGGACGAAATAACTTCCACAAGTAGGCGCACAGATTTAGGTTAGGTTTGTTCGATCTAAAAGTATAAAAGTTGCAGGAATAGCAAGCTATTTCAAGATTTTTATACTTTTATATCGGGCAAAGATGGCCTGAAGTGGGGTGTCCAAATCGACAGACATAGTTGCTCAAAAATGGACCCAAGAAAATTGCTTGCAAGGCTCATTCTCGTAAGGCTTTTAAGCAAAATTTAAGGGGTCCAAAAAGTGAGGAAAAACTGATATTGGTATGTTTCAAAAGGCCTTTATACTGTTTAAAGTAAAATATCATTTAAGCCAATAAAATCAAATGCATACAACATTTTCAATAGTTGACCGAACGTCTATTTTTTTCAACAATAATATAAATATAACTCGTTGTTTTCATTTAATTTTTTTATAAATAGGTACCATATCCCGTTAATTTTTTTGTGAAATTTGTCTAAAAAATATTATCAAATCAACATGTTACCTTTTTAGACACCCCAGGCCTGAAGCTGTGATGCATAGTTGGGGAAGTTATTTCGTCCTCGTTCCTAACCCTTATAATCTGTTTTCAAATTCATTGATGTTTTTTACCCGAAGCGCCTGGCGGAGCAAGGCTTTTAATCTTTCACGTGAATCTATGTTTTCAAGTTGTTTCGACAATTTGGCGCTTGTCCTGCCAAAACGCTCGGTTAAAACTTCAATAATCATCTCCCTGCCTTCTATTAACATTCCCACCGGTATTCCCTGTTGCATTCCCTGTTGCATTCCCTGTTGCATTCCCTGCTGCAGTCCCTGCTGTATTCCTTGCTGCATTCCTTTTTCAATACCAATTTTTTCTACACTTGTTACGTATGGCATTTTGTATTCCTCCTCAAAAGAGATGAGTTTGTCCCAAAACCGTTGGGATAATTCTTCAGGAAGTGACATGATCCAGTCAATAAATGAAAAAAGCTGAACCACATCTTTTTTTTTATAACCTTTTTGATAAAGCCGCTTTACCAGATCAAACTTTACTCTGGTTCTGGCTTCCGGGTCATTACGGGTCTCCATTGCTTTTAGTTGCGATAAAACTACTATAGCAAACGGGTTGGTGTTTTCCAAAAGTTTTTTTTCGCTATTATTATAATCCAAAATTTTCACTACTGGAAAGCGCAAACTTGCTTCACATCCCCAAATTTCGTAGACAAACCTTTCAGGACGCCATGAAACGGTTTCATCCGTCAAAACCGCCAGACTTGCAACCGGTCGTCGATATCTGTCGTAGGTTCTGTAATTATACACATACATCCGTTCACTAAAATCCGTTTCTTTTGTCCCTTGTACTTCTATGTGAATCAAAAGCCAGGTTTCCTGATTGTTTTTCCGGTATACACTTATCAGTTTGTCGAGATGCCTTCTGCCTGTTTTTGCTTCTTTTACTATGCTCTGAAATTCCTTATCCAGAAAGACATATCCCTTTTTCCAATCCAGGTCTTTTTCAATTTTGGGGAAGAAAAACTTCAAAAATTCCCGGAAATAAACCTCAAGGATATCTTTCCAGGGGCTGTCATAGTCTTGATTGTTTTGTTTCACAACTCTATTTCCTTAAATTTTCCAAAATGGCGGAACGTCAGGAGATGAACCTGATCAAACTCAAGAGACATGCGGTAGGCTGTTAAAGAGGAATCTGAACCACCGGAAAATTGTATGCCAGACTTTTTTTTGTTTTTTTGATATTTTTACCTTTTTTTATTAGCCACAGACCCACACGGACGGACACATATTATTATTTATGCCGGCTCGGCAAAAATTGGACACAGATAAATACAAAAGTATACTGTTCAATAAGAAACGGGGACGAAATAACTTCCACAAGTAGGCGCACAGATTTAGGTTAGGTTTGTTCGATCTAAAAGTATAAAAGTTGCAGGAATAGCAAGCTATTTCAAGATTTTTATACTTTTATATCGGGCAAAGATGGCCTGAAGCTGTGATGCATAGTTGGGGAAGTTATTTCGTCCTCGTTCCTAACCCTTATAATCTGTTTTCAAATTCATTGATGTTTTTTACCCGAAGCGCCTGGCGGAGCAAGGCTTTTAATCTTTCACGTGAATCTATGTTTTCAAGTTGTTTCGACAATTTGGCGCTTGTCCTGCCAAAACGCTCGGTTAAAACTTCAATAATCATCTCCCTGCCTTCTATTAACATTCCCACCGGTATTCCCTGTTGCATTCCCTGCTGCAGTCCCTGCTGTATTCCTTTTTCAATACCAATTTTTTCTACACTTGTTACGTATGGCATTTTGTATTCCTCCTCAAAAGAGATGAGTTTATTAGCTACAGATACACACGGACTATCACTGACAATAAAACTGACAAACAAGAAAATGTTAAATTCTATTTTAGAAAATCAGTAGAATGCCCTAATTCATAATTATAATGGGCTGATACAGATAATAAAAAACTTTCCTCACCGCAAAAATCGCTGAGGACGCAGCATGTCCAATCATACGCAAACACCTATAATTTTTATTTTGGTCTATTAATTCCTGGAAAAACACAAAAGTATATTATCATACAGTAGTGTCCGGTTAGGTTTTTGCATGTTATATGGGATAAAAAAATTAGAAAAATGTTCATTTTTTACTTGACAAACCAAATAAAAATTTTTTATCGTTTTGTTATAAAATATAATTATAACAAGGAGTTAAGACAAAAATGGACATATTCAATATCCCAAAAAAGAATTTTAATCCCCAATCTCATGCTCGATTTCTCAAACCTTTGCAAAAGATTTTTCCTGACACGCCACAGCTTAAATCCCGAGGTCACAGGCCATTGAAAATGACTTTTGAAGATCAGCTTCACGCACTGATATTTTTCCATCTACAAGAACATGAATCAGCTCGTGATCTTATTCAACACCTTAAAGAAGACGATTTTGCCAAAGAATGTGTCGCTCCAGATGGAGGGATCAGTCGTAGCAGTTTTTCCGAAATTATCAATTCTCGAGGGCTTGAACAGCTTGAATATGTTTTTCAAGCTCTTTGCAGCCAGGCACAAAATGCTTTACCATCAAATTATTCAGATCTCGGTGAACTCGTTTCCATTGATGGATCTTTAATTGATGCAGTTCTGTCCATGTACTGGGCTGATTACAGAAAAGGCGCTAAAAAAGCAAAAGGCCATTTCGGCTTTGATGTCAATCGCAAGATTCCTATAAAAATTCATCTGACAAATGGAAATGGCGCTGAACGCCCCTTTGTCAGGTCTATCCTTACAAAAGGCCAAACAGGAATCATGGATCGGGGGTATCAATCACATAAGGATTTTGATCTTCTTCAGGATGAAAAAAAACATTTTGTTTGCCGCATCAAAGCGAAAACAACAAGAACTATTATCAAAGAGCAGCCTGTTGATCCCGACAGCTATATTTTTTATGATGCTGTGGTTCTTCTTGGCACTCCTGGGGTAAACCAGACCAGAAAGCCGGTTCGACTGGTTGGTTATAAAATTGCCGGTGTCAAATATTTTGTGGCAACTGATCGTTATGATCTTACAGCCGAGCAGGTTGCAACCGTTTATAAGCTTAGATGGGATATCGAAACTTTTTTCAAATGGTGGAAGAAACATTTAAAAGTGTACCACTTGATTGCTCACAGTAGATATGGCCTGATGGTTCAAATCCTTGCGGGGTTAATAACCTACCTGCTTATGGCCATATACTGCCATGAACAGTTTAATGAACCTGTATCAATAAAGAGGATTCGTCAGCTTAGAAATACCATCCAGAACGAATTACGTACTGACGAAAAAAACGTATGGTCTAATAATCTGATTATCAAAGAGCAAATGCTATATGCAAAAACTTAACCGGACACTACTGATTATCATAAATGTTTTTTGCAATATTTAAAACTTCAATTGCTTCTTCTTTTGAAGGAAAACCGGATGGCAGTAAGCCAAGACCACTTGGGTATCTTGTGTCGATATATATATCGTCTATGAGATTAAGATGATCCTCGTCAATTGTAAATTTTAATTCAATTTTTTCATTAATTATTCCATACAAACGAACAACGCTATGTATTTTTGCTGCTTCAAGGTCTCTATCGGTAAAAGCCATCCAGGATCTGGCACCATCTTTCATATAAAAATTAATACCTTTTTCTTCTATAATTTGTATAAATGAAGTTTTTGAATCTTTGAGAAAAGCCCATTCATCTTTAGTGTAAACAATCAAATCAAGAGGATATTTTTTTTTTATCTTTAAAAGTTTTTTAGAGATCATTGTTTTATTCTTTAAAAGGGTGTTGCAAAGTAAAAAAACTTTTATAATAAAATCAATTAGTTAACCTATAAAAACCCCATTTTCCCATTATGGCGTAACCACCTGTTTTAATTACCGATAATAGCAATCTTTGCAACACCCTTTTTAAATAATCTTTATAATTTTTGCTCATACCCCTGGCGTTGGATACAACAATCAAATCAATATCGCTGTCAGCACAAGGAGTTCCATATGCATATGAACCGAAAAGAATAATTTTATGTAAATTTTCATTTTTAAGGCACTGCAATATTTCACTTTTTATTTTCCCATCAAGCATAATATATGCCTCATTAAAAAATTTAAAATTTAAAATTGTGTTTCAAGCTCGACATCATCCACAACAGTTTAGCTCTCATTCTTAATGGTATTAACAGAAGAACACATATAAGAATAAGATTAAAATATTTAATTATAAAATTTTTCATTTTCATATAAAATCCAAATATCTCCTGTGCCACAACTCAAGGGTTAAAAGACCGGCAATCGCATTTGGTCCCGGGAAAAAATAATCGCCTTTGTTTTCAAGAAAAACATTTACAAACTTCTCAATAGATTTTCCCTTAAAATAACCTCTTTGAAGTGAGCCTGGATCAAGCAATATTTCTTTTATTTTTTCTCCATTATTCTGTTTTAACCATTTTTCAAGAGGAACACCAAAACCCTGTTTTTTTTTTGTCAGAATTTGTTCTGGAAACCGATTTTCACAAACTTTTTGAAGAATATATTTTGTTATTATCTGATTGTTTTTTGTTTGCAGTATTTTGTAGTGACCGGGTAATTTGTTGACTATTTCAGCAAGTTTAATATCCTGGAATGGAGAAAGAGTCTCCAAACCATGTGCCATACACATACGATCTACTTTTATCATAAGATCGTCAGGTACATAAAATTGCATATCCGCATATAAATATTTGTTAATATCGTCCAGACCTTGCGCCTGTTTAAACCATGCTTCAGGATGCCGGTAGGGATTGTGGGCAGAATGGACATCGTACAGATTTTTTGTACAAAGATATTTTTTTACTATATCAGGAAAATATGAACGGATATCATATGCTGCATGAACCGGTCCAAGGCTTTGCCGATATAATTTTCTGTGAATTTTGGAAAAAAGCGCCGGGGTCGGGTCGATTGATAAAGCAGATGCTATGCCTGCTCCAATTCCTGAAAGAAACTGAAAAGTTTTTTTTCTGTTTGCAAATATATTATTTTTTACGGCAAAGACATAATGACCGCTTCCTCCCATGGTTTGATCAGGGCCGTCACCGGTCAGGATAACATCAGTTAGACTGCTTCCGAGTTTACCGGCATAAAAAGTGGGATATGCGGAAGTGTCAGTGAAAGGGGTGTCATGATGAAAAACCATCAGGTCGAGCATATCAAAAAAAGAATCCGGCTTTGCAATTACCTGGTGCAGTTTTGCGCCGACATGTTTTGCCATTACAGCAGCATCTTCAAGTTCATTTTCTTCCTCTTCCTCAAACCCCACGCTTACAGCATGAACTGTAGAGGAAGATACTTCTGTCATAAAAGAGACTATGGCACTGGAATCCATACCACCGCTTAAAAAGCAAAAGGCATCTTTTGCCATCATCCGTCTTTTTACCGCTTCTTTTAAAGATTCGGTAATCATTTGAGCAGCATTTTCAAAGGATATCGTCTTGTCAACGGATATAACCGGTTCCCAGTATTTTTTTATTTTAATATCAAGACTGTTTATAATTACCAGGCTGCCTGGCGGGACCTGGAAAATGTTTTTAAAAATTGTTGCCGGATAAGGGATACAATTTAAACTTAAAAAATCGCTTAATGAAGTCAGGTCGATGCCAGGATTTACGCCGGCATCCAGGATGCCTTTAATTTCTGAAGAAAAATAAACTTTTTTATTATTGGAATAATAATGTATTGGTTTATGCCCAAAAGGGTCACGGGCAAGAACAAGCCTTTTTTTCTTTTCATCCCAGATAGCGCAGGAAAATTCTCCTTCAAGATGCAACATAAAATCAAGACCCCATTTCTGGTATGCTGCTGCAACTATGGAAGAACATGTATTATCCTGCATTGGAAGCCCGTTGCTTTCAAAATATATTTTGTGCTTTGGTACGTCTAACACTATTCCATCTGTAAAAGCATATATGCCATTATACAGGCCGGAAATAGGATTATGGCTGTTTGTTGGTATATCGTATTCGGAAAATATGGAGTCTAATGGATTTACCATAGCAATGGCAATTTGCTTGTTTATATATTTAACAGGTTCTCCACCCTGGCAGCGATGTTGTTGACATTGTATCATTTTATCCAGATGCCTGCCGCTATCAATGGCTTTATTTTCTATTGAATATATTCCTGCTATTAGTCCCATATCTTTTATATAACAATTTTTAATTTTGAATTAAGGAATTCTACTGATTTATGAGAAGGATCAAAAGCTGTTCAGCAATTTTTACGCGGCCGGGTTCATTAAGATGGCCGTCATCATAAGTATATTCCGGAGCAAGAGAAAAATAGCTTTTGTCTTGTTTTGTAAAGGTAGATCTTTTTCCGTTAGAATAAGTGCTTTCAAATTTTGCTATATCAAAGACAGGTTCTTTGTCTTTATATTCTTTTATCAGTAATTCATTATATTCGTTTTTTCTGATATTTGCGTCTAACTCCCAAATATCTTTTTTCCCGATCAGCATTTTAATCCTTGTTTTTAAAGTAATTTTTGTTGTGCCAAGGGGTATAGTAAAATGAACAAATTTTGTTTTGGGATATTTATTTTTCAGCTTTGCCATAGTTTCTTTGTAATGATTAAAAACCTTATTCACATCTGTTTGGGAATTAATATCTACATAACAGAATTTAAAAAAAGCTATATCAATATTATCCCCCAATTTGTTGATAATTTTAACAAATGCATCTGCTTTTGACTCAGGATTTACATTTTTCCCTACTCGTGAATGGGCAAAAACACCTTTTTTGAAATCAGCAGGTGATGATGTTTCGATAATGTTCAGCTTTATTTTTGAATTTTTTTTCATCAGGTCTTTTATGCCGTCTATTATGTTGAATCCAACTGACTGATGGCCAAAATATATTTTCTTTTGAGACAACTTTTTCCATGCGGATGCAGGGACGTCTTTTAATGCATTATAATTAACTTTTTTTTCCTCCATTTTTCCTCCGTTGCAAGAGATAAAAAAGATCGATAAAAGGATGATTATTAATAATTTTGATTTTATATACATTTTTTTCATTTTTCCCCTTATATTTTTATACTGGCAAAGATGTCACAATTTTTTCAAGCTTTATTTAACCCCTCATTCTTAATTCATAATTAAAAATTCAAAATTTGCATATAAGCTTGTGCAAAAAATAAAGACAGGGTATTGCAAAAATAAAAACAAATATCCCGGACAATTCATGCAAAAAACCTTGCGCGATCTGGGGGTTGAAATACTGCGTTAACAAAGCGGTAAAGGACAAACGGGCAATGTTTAACAATATGGCAATAGGTACGGCAGAGAGGAACAATGCCAATTTTTTTATTTTTGAATAACCGGCAGCCAGGACAAAGGCGGCGCTCAATGCCAGCAGTGAAACAAGGGAACGCATGCCGGAGCAGGCATCTACTACCTGAAGTGTAGTATTGCTAAGGTGAATAATATTTCCTTCCCTGTAAGCAGGTATTTGCGCCAACTTTATAGTGTTAACGGCCATTTTTGTTGCAAACAGCTTTAAGGGGAAGGCGATTTTGTTCCAAATAATAGCTGGGAGCGGAATCATGAAAATCAGATAGGCTACAGGTGCCAGAGTAATTTTTCCAAACTCGACTCCTTTCAGGAAAATGATGAGTCCATAGATCACGATAAGCATTGAAAAACGCATCATGAAAAGTTCTGCGCCGATAGTGCCGACAAAAAGGATTAAGAGGCCTGAAAACAGAATAACGATACCAGTGTTGGCAGGGTTAACCTGGAGCTTTGAAAAGTCATCTTTCCGCTGCCAAATAAAATAGACTGTAATAAATGGAATCATGAAACCATGGCCATAGTTATCGTCGCCAAGCCAGTCCTGAACCATTTTAATAATAACATGCTGATAAAGCGCTGCAAAACAAATGATCAGGATGGCGATCGGCAGCCAGGTTTTTATTTTTTTAATACCCAAAATTATGCTTCAGGGAGGTATTCTTCAAGGATTGGGAAAAGCTGCTGAGCAAAGTCTCCCATGTATCCGGTTGTTTCAGCTTCGGTTTGTACTACTGGTGCTATCAGCCGAACAAACGATCCGTCTGTACGGTGTTTTAAAATCGCATCCAGCACAAGATAGATTTTTTGCCGATATTCTGAAGAAATAATACGGCCTCTGGACTGAAACCAGTAAAGAACAACTTGTTTTTGATTTCCCTTTTTCAGAATCATTTTTATGATATTTGTTTTACCAGAGTCTCTTCCCGGGACGGTCAATTCTTTTATTGAGGTATGGATAATGTTCCAGCCTGATCCGGGCATACAGTTTTTTGGAGAATGAATCAGGTCTCCTTCTCTTTGATTATTGTAATAGCCAATGTAGAGCTGTATTTGTTTTCCGTCATGAGATTTATAATTGCACAGGAAAAAATCATCTACCCCCAAAATGTCATAGATTTTTTGATCAAAGCGCCCTGTTTCTCCGTACCAGTGCCCTATATGACGAGGAAATCCTGAAAGGGGTTGTAGGGGGTTGATATTTTTAAAATGTCCGAAGTGATTAATGACTAGAAGCGTGATTAGCATAAGGCCTGATGCGATCAAGCTTCGTTTGGATGAAAGGATATTCATTTTTTTCATTTAGCCACAGACTCACACGGACGAACACAGACTACATAGATTTTCAAGGGGTTACATGATAAAATTAAGGCCACATGTAAAAATAACGAAATTTCAGGTTAAAAGGCCTCGGTTAGAAAATGCATCAGATATATTGACCATCGTCCTGGCCAATTTAATTATCAAAATGCTATAGAAAGCAAACTACCTATTGGTTCTGGTGAAATTGTTGGATACTTGTTAAAAACAGCTCTGAGCTTTCAATGGATATTTCATTTTTTTATGCCTCGTTCCTTAGGATTAATAGGATTAATCCAATACTGTATAACCTTTGTTTCTTAAAACAGATGCCAGAGCTGTTTGGGCTTTTGTTTCACCATGAACGAGTTTGACTGCATGCGGTTTTTCGGCTATTGACTCCACCCAGGATACAAGTCCATTTTGGTCGGCGTGTGCGGAGTAGCCTGAAAGCGTGTGGACATTTGCCTTTATAAATTTTTTTTCTCCGTCCAGATAAACATAACCGCCAAGATATTTGCAGTATTTTTGAATTTTCCTTCCAGGTGTGCCTTTCGCCTGATAACCCACAAAACAAATGTCGTTTTCAGGCTGGTCTATACCTACTGTCAAATGATTGATTATTCTGCCGCCTGTACACATACCGCTGCCTGCAAGGATGACGGCCGGGCCGCTTGTGCTGCATAACTTTTGATGATCCCTGTAATTACTGACAGCGTAAAGCCCTTTGAAATCAATGGGATGGTCGCCATGACAGTGCAGTTTTTTTGCTTCTTTATCCCAGTATTCAGCAAGCTTTGAATAAACCTTTGTGATGTTAAGTCCCAGAGGAGAATCGATAAAAACAGGTGGACTGTTTCCATTGCTGAGTTCAGGAAATATTTCATGATATTTGGAGTCTGTAAAAAGCCTGTCCATTTCATAAACTAGTTCCTGGGTGCGCCCGAGTGCAAATGCCGGTATAAAAACTTTACCTTTATCAGACAAAGCCCTGGTCAGCATGGTTCCAAGATTGTGTACTCTTTGATCTCTTTTTGCGTGAAGCCTGTCGCCATAGGTGGATTCGAGTACAAGAAGATCGGCAGGCTCAGGAATTTCCGGATCAGGCAAAATGGGTGTATCCTTTGATCCCAGGTCACCGGAAAATATTACAGACCAGCCGCGGTCAACTTCAAACCTGATAAAGGAGGAGCCGAGGATGTGACCGGCCCTGCCAAGCTTGTATGTAATTCCTTTTTTCAGATCAAAGGTTTGATTGTATTCAAATCCCCATGAAAGATCATCGATGATTCTCTCCAGATTTTCCATATCCTTCTCAGGCAGGTGGGAGAATTTCATGGCGTCTGCGAGCATCGGACAAAGCAGGGCTTTTGTTGGATGGGAACAGATGATTTCGCCTCTAAAACCGTTTTGAATAAGCTCCGGCAGCCGTCCGATATGATCTATGTGTGCATGGGTGAGAAAGAGAAAGTCCAGGGCCGAAGGCGAAGCCGGCCACTTTCCCATCGGCGTACAATAATCGTTCCCCTGGGACAGACCACAGTCAACCATAATGTTCAGTCCCTTTACCTGCATCAGGTGGCATGAGCCGGTGACACAGTCTTCTGCTCCAAGATGGTGGATGTACCGGTTCATCGAGGTTATTCCCTTTTATCCGGAAGAATAGAAATAAACATCATGTTTATCCTTCCACCTTTAAAAATCTTCGATTTGAGAATAGCATCCAACTGACTATAATTTCAGGGGTTTTGAGTTTTCATCCAAACACGGCTAATTAGCGGCCGGTGTATCATCAATCATCTCTATAAACATACGCAGTCCATGTTCCATGCTGCGCCCCTGGATGGTATATTCAGCAGTTACAGGGTTATACGCCAGGAAATTCTGCCTTACCAGTTCAGAAAGTTCTTTGCGAAGTTCCGGTTCTGCGAAAAGGCCGTTTTCAACAATTCCTGCAAGATCGCGTAATTTGATATGTGGCTGTGCACTATTGACTTGATTTATGGCACGAAACAGACCTGTTTTCTGCTTATTCAGGCCTGCATAGTCCTCAAACATGCTGCGCATAGTAATTTTTTTTTGTTCAAGAAGCTCTTCAAACTCATCATCAGGTATAAAACCATCACTGGCCACTCTCAGCAAATCTCCAAGAAAAGAACTGATTTCCCAGCAGCTTCCACCGAATATCTTCCACATTTGTTCTTTTTGAGAATTAGTTAAAGTAAACTTTTTAATTTTTGAGTTTCCGGCAAGATCATTAAGCCAGAATTGGACATCTTCTTTAGAGAGATAATCAACCTCAAGAAATTTTGAGGTCTTTTTCAGTTTGCTATCGTTATAGATGCGCTCTATGAAATAACCGTCACTGGAGGCGATGATCACATGGCATAGATGAGACTCCTTGGTCATGGCCACAAAAAAATTAAAGAGTTCCTTGAGCAGTTCCCTCTGACCATTGAGATAGATTCCCTCCAGGGCTTGAAGTTCATCAATAATGATGACTGGACGAATTCCATGGTTGGCTGTTTTTTGCAGTTCTTTTTCCATAACGGCAAAGGGATCAAGAGACTTATCCTCAAGACCTTTCAGGGTATCCACGGTCAGATTAAACACTTTAAGATTGTACTGTCTTCGCTCTTTTATATCAGCCTTGCTTTTACTGTAATCAACCCCGAAAAAAGTCTGAATGAAATGCTGATAATTAACAATGAATATTTTTCGAAGATTAAAATGTTTGATCTCATACCTGCTGCCTGGCAAGTTCTGTTCAATGAAGTGTGACAGCAAGGTTGTTTTTCCGCTGCTTTTGGGGCCGAAAATAAAAAGCAGGCTATCAGGTTTTTCCGATATCCACTGCTCCAGAAAAAATATTTCCTGCTTGCGGTTCATAAAGGCTGGTTCTTTTGTCCATTCCATCAGTTTTTCAATATTCAAAATTAGTCCCCGTTCCTAAGGGCTCGCGCAAAAATAACTTTACATTTTAAGCGTCGATACATCCTGCCTGGCTGCGTTACAAAAGCGTAGAAATATCTTGATATTCCTACGCTTTCGCGCCTTGCCAGCCAGGCGCCTCAACACTTAAAATTGCTAACTTATTTTTGTGCGAACCCTAAGCGTGCCTTAACTTCAAATCATGCAGCATAACGCAGAATTTATACCTCAACACCTTTTCCTGCTTTTTTTCCTAAAACATATTATATTCCCTATAAAATTGTTAGGTTATGAAACAATCATTGCAATTGTAGAGATAAGGAGTCTGCATTCAGACTACCGAAATTAGGGCCTCCCGTAAATCCGTTATAATCAGATTTGTTTTAAGAACTCAAAATACTCATCCCGACTCATTCCAACAGTTCTCATGTTGTTCTTGATGATATCAATATCAATTTCATCATATTCAGGAATTACAACTGCCCGTTTTGCATTTGGATAAGTCAAAATATGATGAGACCCTTTTTTACGTTTGTATTTGCAACCATAAAGTTGAAAAACTTCCATCTGCACTTTCCAATTAGTTGGCGCTATTCTTGGCATTTATGCAACCTGCAATGAATATTTCTCAAATCCAATCATTTCTGTATTAAGAATGATTGTATTATTTTGCTTCTCATACCCGCACTCGGCAAGGTATTCATCCAAAGCGCCTATTTGACTCATTTCTTCAAATTGTATTTGGATAACCTCTAAAAGATTGCTTTTAGCTTCTTCACGAGTCGTCCCTTGGGAGATAAAATCCAATTCAGGGCATTTAGCAATATACCATTGCCCCTTACGCCATACTTCAATGGTTACACTTAGATTCATTTAAAAAAACCTCCTTTAGTTTGGCCGACAGAGTCTGCTTCGAATTGCTGCTTTTGTCAATAAAAGGAAAATACTTCAATTTTGAATTAAGGCTTTTTGCGGCCGTTGAATTTATTTTTAGGTGCGACTACTTCATTTTAATCAACCTCTACAGGTTCAGTCAGAAGTTTAATACCATGCAAAATTTCGAGCTATTTCAACATTTTTATACCTAATGCTATATCGGGTAGATCTGGCATTGAAATTCAGGTTTTGTTAATGCCAATTTTTCTGTTTCAAACTTTGAAAGATTTTTCTCTTGTTCGTCGAAGTCTATTCCAATCAAAAAGATTTCTTTATCTTCTGCTATATATTTTTCATGATATTTTTTTTCTTTGATCTGTTCTATTCCATACAACAATCTTCCGTCCGAATTTCTTTAAATACACTTTTACTGATTGGTAATTTTTTCATACAGACACTTATGCTTTTTCCCATTCAAAGAAGCTGATATTTCTCTCTTTTTTGCTTAAGGTCATTCCTATCAGGTAAATTGATTTATTTTTGTATACATATTTTTCTTTGTAGCCTCTTGATTTTATTTGTTGAAGAGGCAAATTTTTATCATCTCCCGAATCTTCCGATACCTTGAATTCAATTATATAAATCTTGTCATCTAATTTTAGAGTTAAATCAATCCTGCCTTTGTTGGTTACATCCTCTGCTATCAGTTCAATCCCAAGAGCGGCAAAATAGCTGTAGATCACAGAGGCATAATAACCTTCATATTCATGAATCCTGCTTTTGGAAAAGTTATTGTACGGAATAGATGCAAACAAAGATTTAATAGCAGAATGCAGTCTTTCAGGGTCACCTGCTTCAAGGGAATAATAGAGCGCATCCTGATGTTTTGATTTGCCTGCCGGATCGGATATCAAATAATCAAGAATATAATCGTTTAGAGAATACTGTACCTCTATATTTGGATATTTGAGTTCATATTTTAATCTGGGGCCAATCCGTTTTTGTTTTTTTATGGTCAGATATCCGGTTTGAAAGAGAAGTGTCTCAAGATCAATGAAATCGACGTCAAAACTTCCCAGGAGACTCTCTGTGACTTCTACTTTTTCAAGATCAGGTATAAAATAATTATTTTCTTTAAAAAGTTTTATTAAAAAAGCAGGACTCCCTGTTTCAAACCAGTAGTTTCTGAATTCACAGTGATTAGAAAGAAATAGAAGGATATCGAAGGGATTATAAACAGATTCACCAAGCCAGTTGTATCCATTATACCAATTTTTTATTTCATTTAAATCAGCCTGCTGCAGTCTGTCGGCAAATTCCCTTTCAAGATCATTTTGGGTATAACCGCAGATAATTGAATAATCACGATTAAAAGTTATGTCTTCAAGGTTATTGAGACCGCTGAAGAGGCTGACTTTTGAAAATTTTGAGACTCCTGTTAAAAATACAAATTTAATACAAGCATCTGAATCTTTAATCACAGAATAAAAATTTTTCAGACTTTCCCGCATCTCTGTTGCTTTGTTTTGATCTGTGATGTTATCAAGAATGGGCTTGTCGTATTCGTCAACTAAAATTACTACTTTCTTATTATAACGATGATGCAGTTTTTCTATGAGTTCTTTAAAATTTTCTTTATAATTAATACCCGCTAATTTGAGATTAAATTTTTCCTCCCATCTCAAAAACATTGCCTCAAAGGTTTGGTCAAGCTCTATACTGTTACGGAAAATACCTGCACCAAAGCTTATCTTTATTACAGGATACTCTGCTTCCCAGTCCCAATGATTTTCAAGATACAAGCCTTTAAATAATTCCTTTTTGCCTTCAAATGCAGACTTTAATGTGTCAAGAAAAAGGCTCTTTCCAAATCTGCGGGGACGCGACAGGAAATAGTATTCACCACTATCTACAAGTTTTTTTACCAGCCTGGTTTTATCAATATAGTAAAAATTATCCTGCCTTATTTTGGCAAAGGTTTGTATTCCGATTGGAAGCTTTTTCATACGATTTTTTTCACTCGAATAGCCGGGATATACTTCTTTAGCTATTCCCTAATGAAATTGATATATTCACTGCAGGTTACAAATGAGCAGTGCTTGAAACTTTTTATCAGTGCGGATAATCTTGCGGCGGTTTTGTCCAGATTGATGTAGTGTCTGAATTTATATGCCGGAGATGCTTCATCCACCCTGGGCTGTTCCGGATCTATTTCCCAGGGGTGCATGTAAAATATATAGGCGTTATCTTTTTGAAGAATTTTTTTAACTCCATATTTAAATAGCATAAAGGGCATAAGACGAAAATAGCCGCCTCCTCCGAGGGGAATAATTGTTTTGCCTATTTTTAAATTACTGACAGGTATTTCATAAAAATCTTTTGTTATATTGACTGCAATGCTTTTGTTGTTGCTGTGAGGAAGGGCTAAATGCCCGTATCTGCCGTGCAGGCCAAAGGAGTTGTAGCTGGAGTCGTATTTATATCCGCATTCTTCTATGACTTGTAATACTTTATTGTTAATTGAAAAATTCGGAGCCCTGTAACCGTAAACCTTGGCGCTTATTATATCTTCCAGTATTTTTTTGCATGCCTGGAGATCTGCTTTTAACTCTGGGAGAGGCTGCCGGTCGCAACGCTTGTGAAAATAACCATGTGAGGCAACTTCGTGTCCACGATTGTGAATTTCTTTGACCAGATCAGGAATACGTTCCGCAATCCACCCAAGGATGAAAAAAGTGGCTTTGGGCAGGTTGTTGGTTGGGTGAACATTTTTTAATGAATCAAGAAGGTCAAGGAGCTGATTGGTCTTTTTTTCCACTCTCAGCTCCCTGGATGACCAGGTAGAATATGATATCCAGGGTTTGAAATTTTCTACCTGGAACCAGTCTTCAACGTCGATTGTTAAGATAATATCAGACATAGGTATTTAGTATTGTGAACTGCTATTGTATTGATTTGGTTGTATTTTTCATTGTCTGAATCAGGATTTACATGATTTTTGGATTTTCCTGATTTGTTATTTTATTTTAAAATAATAGGAATGGTTCCTGTTCGCATAAGTCTACAGGTTGTGGATTTTCTTAGCGCTTGAAATAGGGGAAACGTTCTCAATAATCCTGTTTATCTTTTAATCCTGGATATCCTGATTCAGACAATCAAGAAGCCCATAGCGTGTAAATAAACATCTTCAAATTCAGGTTCAAACAAAAAAAGACTTATTTATTGTGAGTTGTGGATTGCAGCGCTTGCCGGCTTTTAAACCATTGAACAAAATTTTTAATACCGGTTTCCAGGGGGGTTGAAGGTGTAAAGCCTACGTCCCGTGTAAGGTCATCTATGTTTGCGTATGTTGCTTTCACATCGCCGGCCTGCATTTCCATAAAGTTTTTTTGGGCTTTTTTGCCGATTACTTTTTCTATTGTTTCGATAAAATCCATCAGTTTTACAGGCTGATTGTTTCCGATGTTATATATTTTATATTTTACGTACGAAGTGCCAGGGTCGGGAGAGTCTCCGCTCCATTTCGGGTTTGGTTCGGGAATTTTGTCCATCACCCGCACAACTCCTTCTACAATGTCATCTATGTAGGTAAAATCCCGCTGCATGTTGCCATTATTGAAAATTTTTATCGGTTTATTTTTAAGAATCGCGTCTGTAAAAAGAAACAGGGCCATGTCCGGCCTGCCCCATGGACCGTAAACCGTAAAAAATCTAAGACCAGTGCAGGGCAGATCAAATAGATGGCTGTAGGTGTGTGCCATCAGTTCATTGGCTTTTTTTGTAGCGGCATACAAGGATACAGGGTGATCAACATTATGATGAACGGAAAAAGGCATTTTGGTGTTTGCGCCGTAAACTGAACTGGATGATGCAAAGACCATGTGATTTACCTTGTAATGACGGCAGCATTCCAGCAGGTTGACAAACCCGGCCAGGTTTGAGTTAACATAAGAAGCGGGATTTTCGAGAGAGTAGCGGACACCGGCTTGGGCTGCCAGATTAACTACAATATCAAAATGATTGTTTTTAAATATATTTTCAAGCCCGGCGGCATCAGCAAGATCTGCTTTAAAAAATGAGAAGTTATCAAACGGTTTTAATTCTTCCAGCCGGGCTTTTTTAAGTTTTACATCATAGTAACTGTTCAGATTGTCAAGTCCGACGACCTTGAAGCCATCATTCAAAAGACGCATGGCCAGATGAAAACCGATAAAACCGGCGGCTCCGGTGACTAATATTGGAATATCAGGGTTCATGATTTTAAATTTTGCCTCATTTTTTATAATATTTTTTTTGTTCGTAGGGGCACAAAATTTTGTGCCCTTCCCCCCAAAAAAACCCAATTTTATCTACCGATACTTAAGTAGGTAAATCCGAGTTTCTCCATCTCTTTCGGGTCGTAGATATTTCTGCCATCAATGATAACCGGCTTTTTTAAAAGTACTTTAACAGCACGCAGGTCAAGATTTCTGAATTCGTCCCATTCCGTCACCACAATCAGCGCGTCGCAGTCTTTGATGGCTTCGTAGGGACTTTCGAAAAATTCAACATCATTAAATATCTGTTTCGCATTTTCCATAGCAACCGGGTCATACGCTTTTATTTTGGCGCCTGCATTTTGAAGCTCTGTTATTATCCGGATTGAAGGGGCTTCCCTGATATCATCAGTTTTAGGTTTAAAGGAAATTCCCCAGATGGCTATGGCGCTGCTCTTTATTTCTGATACTGATTTCAGTTTTTCCACCACAACAGTTTTTTGTTTTTCATTAATTCTGTGAACCGCTTCAAACAAATCAGCATCGCAGCCATACTCTTTTAAGGTTGCGATCAGCGCTTTAACATCCTTGGGAAAGCAGCTTCCGCCATAGCCGATGCCGGCATGCAGGAAACGTGAACCTATTCGTCCGTCCAGACCGAGTCCGCGTGATACGGCCTTGATGTCTGCTCCGGTTTTTTCACAGAGATGGGACAACTGGTTCATAAAACTGATCCTGGTGGCAAGCATGGAGTTGCTTGCATATTTAATCAATTCAGCGCTTTTGATGCAGGTCACCATAATCGGCCTGTCTGTTCGGGCAACTGATCGATAGAGGGAGGTAAGCATCTCTTCCGCGCGGGGACTGTCTGTTCCGATTATTATTCTGTCCGGATTTTCAAAATCTTTTACTGCCGCACCTTCACGCAGAAATTCAGGGTTGGAAACAACATCGAATTCAATGGGTTGAGACTGATTTTCAAGGATCACCCCTTTTACAAGATCTGCCGTTCCAACCGGCACTGTACTCTTGTTGACCACGATTTTATAGCCATCCATATATTTACCTATAGATTTGGCAACCTCTTTAACTGCAGTCAAATCCGCTTCCTGCCTGGAATTGGAGGGGGTACCCACGCAAATAAAAATAATATCGGATTCCTGGATGGCTTTTATTGTGTCAGTGGTAAATTTAAGCCGCCCGCCCTTGAGGTTGCGTTTAAAAATTTCCTCCATGCCAGGTTCATAGATTGTAAGCCGGCCGTTTTTAAGTTGATCTACTTTTGAATTATCAACATCAAGACAAATGACATCGTTACCAAGATTGGCAAAACCGGTTCCTGTAACTAAACCAACGTATCCTGTGCCTACTATTGTTAGTTTCATATTTTATCCGTTGTGAGTTGTTATATAAATCAGTAGAATCCTTCAATTCATAATTTATCATTCAAAATTCATAATTATCACATCAGTTCAAGGCATTTCTTTCGGTCAATTTTTCCGCTGTTTTTTTTAGGTATTGATCTTACAAGTTTTATTAAGCCCGGCAATTTATATTTGGGCAGTCTTGCAGCGCATTCGCCTAATATTTGTGTTTCCGTGGTTTCTTTTTTTTGGGGAGCGACAAGGGCGATAAGTTTATGACCAAGCAGTTTGTCGGGCAGGCCGAAAACGGCGGTCTCAAGTACAAAACCGGTTGCCATTAATACGTCTTCAATTTCCCGTGTGTTGATGCGGTGTCCGCCAACTTTGACCAGGTCGTCTTTTCGGCCTGTGATGTAAAGGTAGCCGTCTTCGTCTTCATAAGCCTGATCACCGGTATGGTACCAGTCATTGTCAAGAGGATCCATGGTATCTTTCCAGTATCCCGCCATGATATTATCACCGGCTGCCAAAAGTTCCCCGGTCCGGCCGGTTGGTACTTCACTGCCGTTTTTATCTACAATTTTAATGGAAACCCCTGGAATGGCCCGACCGATAGAATCTGTTTTTTTATCAAATTTATCAGGTTCTAAATATGTAAGGCGTGCGGATGCTTCGGTAGCGCCGTACATGATATAGATTTCAGTATGTTCCGGCAAAATTTTTCTTAATTCTTTTTTGGTCTGCATTGACATATGTCCGCCGGCCTGGGTGCAATAACGGAGTGAGCCGAGTCGATCTTTATAATCCGCCAGGGGCGATCTGTGAAGCAGATAGGTATAGGTCGACGGCACGCCGGAAAAGCCGGTAACCTGCTCTGCTTCTATTTGTTTTAGCACTGTTGCCGGAAATGCGAATTTATTATTGATAACAACTGTTCCGCCAACCGCAAAATGAGTATTGAGAAGTGATTTGCCCATTACATAAAAAAAGGGTAGCACCACCATCTGTTTGTCTTTACCTGTAAGATTCAGATAGGTACAGATTGATTTAGTGTTGGAAACTATATTATTATGCGTCAGCATAACCCCTTTCGGCTTTCCGGTTGAACCGGAGGTATAGATAATTGAAGCAAGATCTGTTTTTTTGAGCAGCAGGTTCTGATTGTCAGTCGGCCCATCATTAATAAGGTCATCCCATAGCAGGAGAAGAGTTTTGCTTTCCTGCCATTGAAGCCTGGGTTGTTTTAGTATTAAATACTTAAGCTTAAATTGGGAAAGATCGACAGCCTTAAGCAGTCTTTCGAACCTTGCGGAAGAAATCAGTACTGTCGGTTCAATTTCATCCAAAAGCGGCTTTAATCCGTCCGGCTTTATCTCCAAACTGAGCGGAACAGCCACAGCGCCTGCCTTGAGAGTGCCATAATAACTTACGACATATTCAAGGGAGTTTTCAAGAATGATAACAACCCTGTCACCGGTTTTTACTCCACTGTTAATGAGGCTCTTTGCCAAGCGGTTGGCCCATGCATTTATTGTTGCATAACCAGCTCTTGTATCCTCATGTATTAGAGCTATCTTTTCCGGAAACGAATTTGCACTCTGTTCGAGAAAATGATGGATCAGGGAAGATTTCATAAATAAAGATTGTCGATAATTTATTTTTTGTCCGTGTGTGTTTGTGTGGGTCTGTGGCTAATTATTTTCATCATAGTTTTTTTGTAAGATATGCAGTGACATTATCAATCGAATCAAGATTTTCGGGAATCAACTCTTCATCATCAACGCTTATTTCAAACTCTTCTTCCAGGTAATTTACCAGCTCCAGTATTCCGGTTGAATCTATAATCCCTTCTTCCAGAAAAGAGGTGTCATCTTTAAGGCCTTCGTCATTACCAAAAAGAAAATTTTCTATTATAAACTCTTTGATCTTCTGTTTTGTACCGCTCATAACCCTAATTTCTCCTGCGCGTATGCAACCATTTTAGCGTTCTGCTCTGTATATATTTTTTCTATGCCTTCATCCCTGTCCACTATCCCCTGCCTGACCATGTTGGCGATCTCCCACACATAAGGGTGGAAACCGTTTCTTGTAATATGGCAATGATTGGCATAGGCATTAAGCAGGCAATTGGATGAATTCGTATCTGTATCAGAAGGGACTTCCCAGCCTATGGAGTTCAATTCAATCTTGATTTTTTCTTCATCATAATCAAAAAAAGCAAGGGGATGAATATTATATGGGAATCTCTCTTTATAAATTTCATAATAGGAAAGGGGAAGCAGATAACGGCTGATAATATTTTTTGTATCTTCGGGAAAAGACTTTAAAAATGCCTCCTGGGTCAGGCGATTCATAGCCGGGTTCGTTTTCATAATAGCCGACTGAATAGGAGCCTGGCCTGGAGACCATCCGAATGCAACCAGGGGAATCGACATTTCAAGCGCTGTTTTCAGCACTAATGGTTTGACTATTCCTATACAGGTTGTGCATATACTGCTGGCCCTTAGCATGGTTGTTTCCGGGAAAATATCTTTTTGGGCTGTTAATGAAAAGAGTTGTTTTCCAGCCGGCCATGGGAGGCGAAACTGTACAAGATCGGTCTGAAGTTCATCTGTAATCCGGTTTATATTTTCAAAGGCAAAAGGTGATACAAAGTGATTATTAAATGTGAAGGCCAGAATTCTTAAATCATATCGCTCTTTAAGCAGTTTCAAGGTGTAGCTGGAATCCTTGCCGCCGCTGTATGCTACAATTACATCATATACAGGGGCATTGCCTTTATGGGTCTGAATCAAGCCATCAAGCCGTTTTTTGTATTCTGTTTTTTTTGCAGCCGCTTTTGCAAGAGCTTTTTCTTCACGTTTACAATGGTTGCAAACTCCTTTGTCGTCAAATTTAATGCCCGGAAAAGTATCCGGCAAAATACATCTGGTACAAATTTTATTTGCCATATTTATTCCTGTAATCCCAGTTTATGCACATACATTTCGTCAATTAGATGGGTTGAAAGAATTCCGACGATTGCCATATTTTCCCTTTCACTTAAAAGATTCCCCTGGTTTCGGCTGCATTTGGCAACCAAACGGGATACTTTTTTGTGATCAAAATAACCTTTTTCTTTTATAGCGTTTTCAGAGAGCAGTTCTGTCACATAACCAGGCGCTGTTTTCCCGAAAAAACTTTCGCTGATAGGAGCCCGGTAGGGCTGTTTAGGCCTGCTGACAATTTCATTGGGTATTAAATTTTTAGCAGCCCGTTTCAGGATGAATTTTTCCTGGAGGCCGTTCATCCGGTATTTTGGCGGTATTGTGCCTGCAAACTCGATTACCCTGTGATCCAGAAAGGGATAGCGGCCTTCAACCGAGTTGCCCATTGCCATGCGGTCGCCCTGGGAAGAGAGCAGGTAGTTGGGCATGAAGATTGTGCTTTCGGTATATTGGGCTCTGGAAAGGGGTGCCCAGGACATAAATTCCGATGGAAGCGAATCGATAATTTTGTTATAGAATCTGTCTGGTCCGTAAATGTTTGGCCCGCCTGTTTGTGCAAACAGATCTTTTGAAAAAAAATTTTGCAGTGTAAATGTATTCTGCCATCTTGGTAAATGTGAATAAAAGGGTACAGATGTTTCCTGGATCCCTTTTTTAAAAAAGTTTCTTAAAAAGGTTTTTGCCCGGCCGTCATTCCGTGAAAAGATATAAGGATAGAGTCTTTCCAGAAGTTTCGGCCGTAAAACAGAATCAGGATTTTTGGCCCAGAAACGGCGGACCTTATCTTCTTTAAAGATATTATACCCGGCAAAAATTTCATCTGCCCCTTCACCGGTGAGCACAACCTTGAAATTATTTTTACGCACGAGCCCGGAGAGTTGAAAAAGGGGAACAGGTCCGGTTCTTAATAAAGGGGTTTCCGTGTGCCAGATAACTTTTGGGAAAAGGCGGCTGATATCCTGGTTGCTGCAATGGATTGTACTGTGATCGGTTTTAAGATTTTGGATCGCTATGTTCTGAAATACGGCTTCATTAAATCGTTTTTCCTGAAAAGCTACTGAAAAAGTTCTGAGGCGGTTGTTAAAATTATTTTTTACCAGACTGCTGATATAGGTGCTGTCAATTCCTCCGCTGAGATAGCAACCCACCGGAACATCCGCCCTGAGCCTGATTTTGGCAGCATCCTTGAGTAAGGTATTTAGCTCAAGTGCCCAATCCTCCACAGATTTATTTTTGTTTTCATTATCCGGATTGAAGGTTAACTGCCAGTACCTGTGTATTTCCAGTCCGTTGCTGGAGAACAGGGCGTAATGTCCCGGTGGAACCTGGGATATGTTTTCAAAGGTGGTGCGTGCTCCAAAAGATGACCAGCAGGTGAATATATCTGCCAGGGTTTCCGTGTCGATCCTGCGCGGGATTCTGTTGTCGGCAAAAATTGCTTTTATTTCAGAGCCGAAGACCAGGCGCTGATTATCAAGATAATAAAAAAGGGGCCTGATGCCAACCCTGTCCCGTCCAAGCAGCAGGATCTCTTTTTTTGCATCCCACAGGGCAAATGCAAACTGGCCGTTGAGCTCCTTGAACATATCGGTTCCCAGTTCTTCATAAAGATGAACCAGTACTTCGGTATCTGTTTTAGTGGAAAAAAAGTGCCCTTTTAATTTTAAATCTTTACGCAATTCGGGGTAGTTGAATATTTCACCATTAAAGACCACCCAAACGGTTTTATCCTCATTGGCAATAGGCTGATCTCCGGTATCAAGATCGATTATGCTCAACCTTGCATGGGCAAGACCTGCGGGTCCATTGCTATAATAACCTTTTGCGTCGGGGCCCCTGTGATGCAGAAGTTCCCCCATCTGCTCGAGAAGAGGAAGCATCTCTTCCCGATCTTTAAAATTTATTATGCCTGCTATTCCGCACATTGTTTTTGTTGTTGGGTGTAAGGTTTTATATGCTTGGGGCTCTTTAGCCTTATCTATAGCTTTCAGGCATTTTTCATATACCAGTCTATTGTTGCCTGCATGCCGGTTTTAACGTTGTATTGAGGTGAATATTGGAGCAGTTTCTCTGCCCGGCTGATGTCGGCCAGAGAATGTCGAACGTCTCCTTTACGGAAGGGGCCGTAGATCGGTTCAATTTTTGCGATTTCAGATTTATGTGCCGAAAGTCCGCTTTTGATCATATCCAGGAGTTCATTCAAGGTGGTTTTTTCGCCAAAGGCTACATTGTAAACCTTGTTTACTGCTTCGGGAGTATCTGTTACGGCTGCAAGGATATTGGCCTGCACTGTATTATCTATAAAGCAGTAATCTCTGCTTGTTTCTCCGTCTCCGTTTATTACCGGCTGATTGCCTTGCAGCAACATATCGATCCATTTAGGGATTACCGCTGCATAAGCGCCTTCCGGGTCCTGTCTTTTTCCGAAAACATTAAAATATCTCAAGCCTATACTTTCAGTTCCGTAAGTTGTGGCAAAAACATCCGCATAAAGTTCATTAACATACTTGGTAACAGCATAGGGTGATAGTGGGCGGCCGATTTTATCTTCAACCTTGGGAAGATCGGGATGATCTCCGTAAGTGGATGACGATGCGGCATAAACGAATCTTTTAACGCTGTTATCTCTTGCCGCTACAAGCATATTGACAAATCCGTCAATATTGGAACTGTTGGTTGTCAAAGGATCATCAATTGATCTGGGTACACTTCCCAATGCTGCCTGGTGCAGGACATAGTCAACACCGGCGCAAGCCTCCATACAGTCCGGGAGATTAACAATATCCTTTTTTAAAAAAGTGAAGTTTTGCCACTTGTCAGGGCCTGAAATCTGCTCCACCCCATCCAGATTCTCCTGTTTGCCGGTTGAAAAATTGTCAAGACCTGTAACAGTTTGACCTAAATCGAGCAAAACTTCGAGCAAGTTTGATCCAATAAAACCGGCAACACCGGTCACAAGCCATTTTTTGGGATTTTGCTTTAATTGCGCTTTAACTTGATCAATATTCAAAATTTTATTCCTCCCGGCACATAGATTTACAGTTTATTAGCTTCCCAGCCTCCATGGCCTTTCAGGCACAAATGAAATTGAAAAAACAACCCTGTTTTCATCATATTCGTCTTCTCTATCGGTAGAGGCAACAGTGTTATACTGATAATTCAGGTTTAAAAAAATCCACCTGGTCGGAGCGTAACGGCACCCGGCTCCGAAACTTGAAGTTCTGTCAGTCCGATTTTCATCTGTATCAACATATTTGCTGCGTCTGAAAGAATAGCTTATATTCGCACTCAAACGCTGCGTCAAACCGTATTCACCAATACAGGCAATCTCGTAATATTTTTCAAAACCCAGGTTTTCAGCTCCCAGGTTGGCTTCATCGTAACCCATTGCTCCGGTTAAACCTATTGAGCCGCGTCTGAAATCCCAGGTTTTGCCAATATCGCCGGACAAAGAAAGGCCGGAATCGCCGTCACTCTCTTCTCTGTCCTGCATAAAATATCCGATACCTATATTAATGTGAGCATCGTCTGAAATTGCATAATTAATGCCTATGGAAGGGTCAAAAACCTTGTAATCTTCTTCATCGCCATCATAATTCATGATTATATGGTTATAATTTATAAATCCTTCCAGATGCCTGGAAAATCGTTTGATCAGTCTTAAGCTTCCCTGGAATTCTTTGGAATCATCAGCAGGATCATCAGTGCCGGAATATTTCGCCCTTGTGTATGAAAAATCCGTTTCAAATCCCATATCAGGCATGAACCAGTATGTAAGTCCGATATAAGGTGCCTGGCTTTTATTATCATCATCTTCCGGGTTCTCATTCTGGAGAATGTCGTAAATATATCCCATCCGGAAAAAATCGGCCGCGCCGAACTGGTGGGTAAGATTAAGGCTGGTTGTATTTGTATAATATGGTTCTCTGCTCTGCCGCACAGTATGATCCGGATCTCTCAGGGATTCACCTGTTTCCAGGAAAAGATCATCTTCTCCAAGCGGGTCTTCAGTGCGCATAAATGAGTTATTAAGTTCAAGCCTCGTGTTTTTACCTAAATCGCTCCACCCGGAAAACTGGGCACTATGCCTGATTGTGTTATTATCTGTTTCTCTTTTATAAAAAACAAGCGAGGGTTCATAAGAGATAGTTGCGCCGATGCGCCTACCGGAAAAATCAAGAGTAAATCCCGGGGTTATGCTGGTAATATAGTCATGCTCTTTAATCCTGGATGACAGATAAATATTATCGGAATATTCCTCATCAACAGATATCCGCGGCGTAAAATCAGCCTGGAAGCCATAAGCGTTATTTATAATAAAAAATATTCCCAAAAAAAATAGTAAGATTATTCTTTTATTATTCATCATCCCCTTATCCCTCAAACGAAGTGCCCCTCAAGGCCGCAGGCCGGTTCCTCCAGCGAAGCGCTCCTCCAACGCAGCGCTCCTCACGGTACAATTATAGTATCATCAGCCCTGATCAATACATTTTGGTTCAAATTCTTACCTTTGGCGATGTCTTTATAATTTACCCGATACAACTTTTCTTGACCGTTTTCTTTTCTTAAAAGTATAATTTCTTTTTTTGCCGCCCATTCTGTAAAACCGCCTGCAAGTGCAAAAGCCTGCAGAACAGTCAGTTGTTTAACGAGCGGATATTCGCCTGTATTTACTATTTCACCTAAAATGTAGAACCTCTGACTGCTTGGGTTTGTAACATTAACTGTTACAACAGGATTATCAATATATTCTTTTAATTTTATTTCGATTGCTTTTTTGAGCTGAATCGGTGTTATGCTTGCTGCCTGAACATCATCAAGCAGGGGAAATGTTATTTTGCCATCTATTCTTACAAGCACATCTTCCCGTGTAAAATCCGGTTCTTTCCAGGTGATAATTTCCAGGATATCACCGCATCCAATAACATATGAATTTTTATCAGGAACTTTATTACCTGCAAAGCACAACCCGGAAAGGGTAAAAGCTGGAATTAATATAAATAGAGTAAAGTAAAAAAGTCTTAACCTTTTCATAAATTACCTCCTTAATGATATAGCTCCGCCTGGTCAATTACAATGACATTTTTTTAATCTGATTTATTTACAACTGGCTGAGATTGCTTATTTTTTTAACCCAAAACGCAAAACCAAAAACTTAAAACCGTGCCTTAGGGCTCGCTCAGGCACTATCGAGCGCCTTCGCCGAAGAGTACTGTTTTAACGGTACGGAAAATTACAGTTAAGTCCATCGGGATCGACATATTTTTAATATAAAAAAGATCATAGTTCAGTTTTTCAATTGCTTCATCAACAGTCGCGCCATAACCGTAACTTACCTGGGCCCATCCTGTTAATCCCGGTTTTACATTAAAACGCTGGCTGTAATAAGGAATAATGGCTTCGAGTTCTTTTACAAAATGTTCTCTTTCCGGCCTGGGCCCGACAAAACTCATCTCTCCAATCATTACGTTCCAGAGTTGAGGAATTTCGTCTATGCGCCATTTGCGGATATATTTTCCCACCCGCGTTACCCTGTTATCGTCAGTTGTGGCCCAGACCGGGCCGTTTTTTTCAGCATCTGTAAACATTGACCTGAATTTATAAACATCATATGGTATTCCGTTTTGCCCCATTCTTTCCTGGGAAAACAAGATTGGTCCTTCAGAGTCCATTTTGATCAGAATCGAAGTCAAAATTATCAATGGCGAAAACATGATAAGCATGCTCAAGGACAAAAAGAAATCTGTGCAACGTTTAAAAGCGCGCATTATGAATGATTTCTTAAAACCTTTGGAAAAAATCAGCCACCCTGGATTTATTTGCTCTACAATAAGTTTGCCTGTAAGCATTTCGTAAAAACTGTTTCCTTCAAGCACATCGATCCCTGCCACACGGCAGTTTAGAAGCTCCTTAACAGGAAAAACCCCTCTTTTTTCTTTCAAGGCAACAACAATTTTGTCAATATTCAAATCTTTGGCTATTTCACAGAGTCCATCATATCCACTTCGGGATATGGTGATTTTTGTTGCATTTAGTCTGTCGGTATCGGCATCTTCCTTAAAAATCATCTTGACGGTATATCCGCAGTCTTTAGTAGTTTCTATTTCGATTTTTATATTGTTGGCCAGTTCTCCGGAACCAAGAATTATTATCTGTTGATTGAATAAACCGCGCTCAAGAACAAGAGTGTAACATAACCGCCATGATGTAATAAAAATAAGGATAAGAGCAATGCTTATTCCGGATACACCCTTGCCGATAATAGCGCCCGGAAAAAAAAAATAAATTACTGCAAGAATTATAGCAGCAAAACCCACGGCTTGAAAAAGCCGGATGCTAAGTTCTGTGAAGCCGTCAATTACTTTGAAATTATAAAGATTATTATAGTACAGGCATGCCTGTACTATAAATGATATTAAAAATATTTTGCAGTATAACCACCCGCCAAGTATGTTTGAATCTATGATAAACCAGTATGCAATTAATACTGAAAAAAAAATTACAAAGGCTTCTCCGATTACGAAAACAGCATTTCTTATAGGATAGTATTGTTTTAATAACCGCAGCATTATAGTCTATTTACCGTATTTACCATAGCCGTAATAGGATGTAGCTCTTTTGCTCAACCAGTTGAACACAACTCCCAGCACTTTTTCCTTACCAAGCCTGCCGATCATCTCTGCCACCATCTCGCGTTTAGTGCCGCCGTATTTTATCACAAGGAGGATGCCGTCCACCTGTCTCGCAATCACATTTGTTTCTGCCGTCAACTGCGGAGGCGGGGAATCTATTATAATAATACGGTCTTTATATCTTTCCGTGACCTCCACCAGCATTTTTTTCATAGCTTCGGAAGATAAAAGTTCGGACGGGTTGTCAGGAATTTTCCCGCCCGGCAGCAGGGTTAACTTTTTTATTTTTGTTTTCAAAAGGAGCGAAGCAAGGGGAACATTCCTGCTTAAATACTCGCTCAGACCCCGGACGTTATTATAACCGAATCTTGTATGTATACTGGGCTTGCGTAAATCACAATCAATCAGGAGAACATGTTCGTTAATATTCCTGGCAATGCTGACCGCAAGGTTTGCGGCTACAAATGTTTTACCCTCACCAGGCATGGCGCTGGTTACAAGTATTGAGCGCGGAGGTTGCCCGGAAACAGGAAAAAGGATGTTAGTCCGGAGCATTTTGAACTGCTCTGCTTCTATAGAATCAAAATCTGCGTATGCTATAATATCTTCATCGATAACCCTGTTATTATTTTCAAATTCTGAGTCTTTAATCAGGATGCCGGATTTATCAGATCCAGGTTTATCAGATCCGGATTTATCAAATAAAGTCCTGACAAGTTCGGGATACTTTTCAGGTGGCGCCGGAATCGGTTCCTCTTGCTTGGCTTTTTCCAGCGCATCAAATATTTTACCCATTTTTACCCCTGGCTACGTTTAGATAAACTTTTTAAGCAATTCAAGTGCATAATCAACACCTTTCAAGGTCAGTAATGCAAAACCTGCCAATAATACGAATGAAATCATTAATGAAAAAACAGACGCCGCATTATTCAGTCCTCTCAAGACCTTATCCTTTTTATGAAAAACCGATGGTATAGCTGCAATTACAGGAATATTCAGATAAGATTCAACATCATTTATCGATTTAAAGCCCTGGTTGAAAAATTCAAACAAAAAAGCAATGCCGCCTCCAGCTCCAAGCCCTGCTGCAATTGTAAAAAGAAACAGTTTTTTCATATCCGGAGAGACCGGTTTCTGGGGCAGTCTGGCAGGATCGATAATGCGAAATTGCTCGCCTTTTTGTTTTTTTTCCATGTTAACGGAAAGCTCTGCTTCTAGTTTTCTTTCCAAAATAGAGTTGTAGGTATCCCTGATATTGTCATAGTCTCTGTTTAAAGATAAAAGCTCCTGCTCCCTTTTTGGAGTATCTTCAACCCGTTTTTGATAAACGATTATCTGATTATTAAGTTTTTTAATTTCAGATATCAGCCCTGCCTTTTCGCTGTTAAGCTCATTGATGCGGTTTGAATTTGCATAATTTATATTTCTGCTTCTGCCTGATGCCGGCCCATCTGTTTCGCCGGTGTCTTTATCTGATATTTTTCCAGCTTCCATATCTGCAATCATTTTCTGCAGGCGAAGAACATCAGGATGCTTGTCAGTATACCTTGCTTTAAGATCAGATAACTGCATCTGCATCTGCGCCAGGTTAGTCTCAGTACCTGTGCCTTGTGCGGCGTCGGTACCTGCCGGCTGCATTATTGCTGGTTGCGACCGGATTGTTTCAAGATTGGCAAGCCTGTTTTTTACATCCCTGAGATTAATGTTGGCGGAATCAAGTTGTTCCTGAAGCCGTTCAAGGATTCTAAGGTTACTGTCAAGCTGCTCAGGCAATCCCCCCATATATTGTTCCCTATATTCCTTAAGGGTATTCTCCTGTTTAGTGAGCTTTGTTCTGGTTGAATTAAGTTCTCCCGCAAGAAAGTCACTGGTGCCTACAGCCTGGGCTTCCCTGACCTTGAGATTTTCATCAATTACATAGGCGGCAAGTGTATTGGCGATTCTCATTACTCTGTCAGGATCCCCTCCCCTAAAAGAGATTGAAAATGAATCCGCCTCCCTCCTTGACGATCTTGTTACATCAACCGAAATACGCTTTGCAAGTATAGCCACCTTGTCTTCCATGAACATATCCTGATTTTCCGGCTCTGAAAAAAGGTTGAATCTCTTTATAATGTTTTCCAGATTTGTCCTGCTCATGACCCGCTGCGAGATGGTGTTGATTCGGGAATTAATATCACTTGATACTATGGATCGAACATAGGATTGCGGGACCTTCTGTGGCTGGATAAAAATCAGGGTGCTGGCGCTGTATATTTTCGGCAAAGTTATCGCAAGGTAGCTGCCAACCACTATTGCTATGCAAAAGGGAATTATCAAAATCCAGCGCCGTCTTAAAATAATCGCTATGATTTGATCGACTTTGATTGTATTGGCAGTTTCGGCCATTTTCATCCTAAAGTATTATATTATGGTTAATTAGGCTGACTGAACTATTTCATAAAGTTTGAAAAGCAA